>NC_007509.1 GCF_000012945.1 Burkholderia lata | reverse complement strand
CCCGGCAACCAATCGCGGCACTGTGATGCCGAGCTTTACCTGAGCGGTAACACTCGTCGCCGCGTGGTCCTGTGATCCCGCGGTCCGTATGACGAAAGGTCGTCGACACGTAGCGTGCGGTGAAGACATCCGGGAGAATCGTTTCACGGCTACGCCGACGGCGCCGCACCGATGTCGGCACGCTCGTCCGGCGATCGTGACACGTAGGGTTGTGATGTCGCGGCAACACTTGTGATCCGTCCGAATCTGCTCAGGAACGCACCGCGCAACGTCCGCGAATCACAGGTTTTTCATTCTGCGGTTTTGGTCGCCCGGAATCCAGGGGGGTGTCGCTCCCCGCACAGCATGTCAATTCCTGTGGCCTCGTCTGGCTGGTGAGCTTTTACGGGATTCGGAACTGTCGGAAGGTGAGAATGTTCGGGATCATCGCTCGAATTCGATTCCGGTGAGCTTCGTGGTCGCCCGCATCTTCACGTTGGTTCGCGACGTGCATTGGATCGACCCAGGAGCCGGCGATGCGTGCTGACAGCGTACCGGGGCCCAGCTGATCTGCAGGAAGCCGTTCCCGGACCTCTCCTTGTGCTCCGGATGCACAGCGTTGAACTTCGGTTGGTGACGCCAAAGGTAGAAAGTTGGAAGACCACCGGGGCAGTAAAACGAACGGCATCGATTTCCTCTGTACACAGCCCACAGGCTAAATTTGACGAGAGGCGCGGGCGGCCAATCGGAAAAACTTGTCCACGGACAGGGAAGCACGAGTGCAAAAAACCCTTCGCCTGCTGTCCCGGATGATTTCAAACTGCTGTGAACGAAACCAAAGAGATTCGTGTTTCCGGATCATTGGTCCGCTTTGTCGGTCGGTTACAGGCGCCAGAGAGGTCACGGAGCCGGTTTTTCGATCCCATAAATGGGAACCTGTGCCCGGAAACGGGACTTTCTTCCCGTTTTTCTCCCATAGGTTTCTACGTTTCAGCCGATGTGAGTGTGTACTCACCTCTTCTGGAAGCCTTGTCGAGCCTGGAGCCTGTGTAGAACCGGGCGCCAAGTCAATGTTTCCAGGCTTGAATCGACGGTTTGAGGTGCCGGCATCACCATAGATGGCTCCCATTGGTAGCGGTTTATGGGGTTCGTCTTTCTGTGGAAGCGCACGTGTGTTTACATCTTTTGTTAACAACGTTTACTTCTTTAACTACTTTTAGACGGCTCACAGCCTTATCTGGTAAGGGTTTGATGGGTGTTCGGTACCCATTTATGGGAGCACAGGTGTAAGGGCTTGGGAGTTAAGGTCTGTGGATTTGGGTTTTGGGGTACCGCGTTGTGGGGAATCTGGGTTGTGGATATGGGGCAAGCGTACCCGGTTATGGGAAATCGGCCTGAGAACGCGTTGGGTAGTCATCTATGGGAATACGCGTAGGTAGCCTTTTATGGGGCGCTTTTTTTGATTCGTGAGCGTTGGGTCGCACAGTGATTTTTCTCTGGTAGCCGGTTATGGGGCGCCTCAAAGGTAGCGGGTTATGGGTAGCTTTTGGGGCGGCTCGACAGCATTTCTCCACGATTCCCGGTGGCTGGTTCCCATGGACAGGATCGATGGCACCCACAGGTAACCATCTATGGGGAAAACAATAGGTTGCCGGTTATGGGAGCGATGTCGGTCTTCAGGGCTAAAATCCGCGCAGCCAAGGCAACCGAAGCCGGTCGAAAGGTACCCTCCTGTGGGAATCGGCAAAGGTAGCAAGTTATGGGAAGAAAACCGGTCTGTGCTGCAGAGCACCACGAATTTGCCTAACGATCTCGATTCTGCACGTTTGCCTCCCATGGATGGTTACCTTGCCAAGGGCAATTCTCATGCCGGGTTTCCGTGTCCGGGTATGAAAGGTAGCGGCTTGTGGGAAGCATTTTTGTCGAAAGGTAGATGGATATGGGGTTCCGCACAGATCGTCCGATTGTAAATTTCCCTTTTGTATCTATAGGTTAGCCGCGAGAGTGCAAGTAAAGCCGGAACAAGGGCGTTGCTCCTCGATGCGAAAAGGTATAAAGTCCGCTCTCAACAAGGTCACCTTATCCGGACATTACGATGCCGCGCAAGCCCGCAAGCAAAGGCTCAGACAAACAGGTTTCACTGTTTCAGACACCCGAGCCTCCCGACTTGCTGCGCAAGGCGGTCCAGGCGATTCATATCGCGCCGAAGTCCGGAAAGATCGGTCTGCAGCAGCGCAAGATGTTCAGCTCGCTGATCAAGAACGCGCTTCGACAGGAGGCGTTCGAGCCAGGCCGGACGAGCTTCTCGATCTCGCTTGCGTCGCTTTCGCACGAGAGCGGGTTGAACAGCAACAACACGAAGTACGTGAAGGACACGGTCAACTCGCTGATCAGTACCGTCGTCAACTGGGACTATCTGGCCGCGGACCGGTCGACAGTCTGGAAAGCGTCGGGCCTGCTCGCCGGCGCGGAGCTCGAGCAATCGGTGCTGAAGTACAGCTTCTCCGACCAGATTCGCAGCGAGTTGCTCAACCCCGAGATATACGCCCTGATCGATATGCGGATCGCCCGCGAGTTCCGGCGGTCGCACTCGCTCGCGTTGTGGGAAAACACGGTGCGCTACGAGGGGATCGGCATCACGGCGAAGATCCCGCTACCGAAATTTCGTGACCTCATTCTCGGCCAGGACAAGGCGTCGCAGTCGTACAAGGAATACAAGCTGTTCAAGAGCAAGGTCCTGGTGCCGTGTATTCAGGAGGTGAACGAAGTTTCGGATCACACGCTCGAGTTGATTGAACACAAGTCCGGCCGGAGTGTGGAGGCCGTTCAGTTCAAGGTGACGCGCAAGCAGAGCACCGATACGGTGGAGGACGGCGACGTCAAGAACGAAGCGCTGGTCGAGGAGGTTGCCAAGTTCGGCATCCCGCGTTCGGAAGCACGCCGGCTGATTACGCAATACGGCGTGCAGCGCATCAAGGCGGCGATTGCCTATACGCTCAATCGGACTACGAAGAAGAATGCGGCCCCGGTCGACAACGTGGCCGCATATTTCCGCAAGGCGCTGACGCACGGCTACACGCTGTCCGACGGGCAGGGATCGGAGGCGGCCGCCCCGGCGAAGGAATCCGCGCAGAGCAAGCAGGAACAGATTCGCGACAAATATCTGGCGGCGAAGGTCGAAGAAGCCGGCGCGTATTTCCGTGAACTGGAGATCGACGACCAGACCAAGCTGATCGAACGTTACAACGAGACGGTGGCAGGCTCGAAGGACCTGACGCTGTCGCCGAAGAAGAAGGCGAGCAAGCTCGCGCAGACCAGCTTCTTCCGATGGCTCGCGCTGGATACGTGGGGCGAACCGACCTCGGACGACTTGCTGGAATTCCTGCTGAAAAGCAGTCTCGCAGGCAACTGAACAAGGCCTCGCAGCCGGGTGTGCGTCGCGCGCCGGACATTGCTGTCCGGCTTCGCGATGCATCGCGGATGCGAGGCCTTCTGCTTTACGCGCGTTACTGTTGCGTAGCCGTTGCCAGTTCGGCAACGTACGTGTCGATGACGGTCTTGAGCTTGTCGGCGAGCGCCTCCTGGTGCGATGCGTCGACCCCCTTGAGCTGCAGATCCAGACGTCCGTCCGGATAGGTTTTCAACTGGCCGATCGCGCGCGATTCGAGCGCGAAGTCGTGGCGGACGCTGTAACGCGTACGTCCCGCTTTCTTGCTGCCGTCGCTTTGCGCACGCAGGAAATTCTCCAGATCACGAACCGATTTCTTCCGGTCGATCACGGCCGTCAACAGCCGGTCGGCAGTCGGCTCGCCCAGGCGTTCGAAGATCAGCTTCAGGAAGTACGCCGCCTGCAGGCCGACCACGTCGTTCGCGCTCGCCATCCGTTCCAGGAGTGTGTTCGGGAGTGCGTTGAGCGACAGCGTCTTGCTGATCGATGCCTTGTCCTTGCCGATCTTTTCCGCCAGCGTGTTCTGGTCGGAAAAGACCTTCTCGTCGAGGAGACGCTTCCACGCGACCGCGTCGTCGAAGATCGTCTGGCGTTCGTGGTCGTGGTTCGCGCGATACGCGATCGTGTAGAGCTGCTCCGGCGTGTGATCCGTGCGGAACGTGGCGTTGATGGTTTCGTCGCCGTTGATGCTCGTCGCGCGGAGCCGGCGTTGCCCGTCGATCACCACGAGCTTGCCGGGAAACTCCGGGAGCCGCGTAACCTTGATCGGCTCGATCTGCCCTTCCCGTTTCAGCGTCAGGGCGAGCTCGTGCAGGCTCGACTCCGAGTAGAACACGCGCGGGTTGAACGGGTTCGGAATGCAATCCTTGACCGATACCTTCTGAGGCGCGCCAAGGTCCGGCGTGCCGGCGGGCGTGGCTTCGGCCGGGGCGCTGGCGGTTGCCGTCTCACCGGCGGCATTCGGTGCGGCCGCCGGTTCGGGCAGCCGCGTTTCGAGTGCCGCATTCTCCTGCGCGAGCCCACGCAGCAGGCCGGCTGCGAGATGCAGGTTGCCGGTCGGCTTCTTGTCTTTCGATGTGTCCTTAGCCATGAGCGGCTCCGGTAGCGCGCGTCGACGCGATGTATTGGGCCATTTCCGTAACCAGCTTTTCGATTTCCGCCCGGGCTTCTTTCAGGCCCTTCAGATATCGATTGTGGTGATGGATCGTGGTGCCGAGCGCAAACGTCTGACGGTAGACCTCGCGCTGCGCGATCTGGCTGTCGAGCAGATGCTCCCCTATTTCTTCAGCTCTTAGAATTTTTAAAATTTCTTCACGCATTTTAGTTTTTCCATTAACGCTATTCAGCATTAATGCGGAAGAAAGATTAGGGTTACGGACTGACCGCATCGACTCGATCATGCGGATCATCGCAACGGTGCTGTAGAGATCGGCCGGCGACGGCGACAGCGGCACGAGGCAGAAGTCGGCGACCTCGAGTACGGATGCAATTCGCGGGTCTTCGAGGTTGCCAGGACAGTCGACAACGATCACGTCGAAGTTCGCGTCCTGTTTTTTGATCTCGCCGCCGATGCCACGACCGGCAGGGGCCAGAGAAAGAACCGTCATCGGCAGCGTGTTCTCGCCGCTCGTTACCCACCGGACGGATGTGCCTTGAGGGTCGGCATCGATCAGGGCGACCTTGTTGCCGCCGGCTTCGAACGCAGCGGCGATATTGACGGAGATGGTTGTCTTTCCAGTCCCACCTTTTTGATTGCTGACGGCGATCTTGAAAGCCATTAAATTCCTCCACGGAGTTTTGCGTAATATATGCAGTTATTGCCGAGATGTCCAGAAAAAGACTTCGACGTGATCTATGTCTTGGTGATTGATGTGGTTGTCACGTGACAAGTGGGCCGAATGGCCAACGAATCAGTCGCGACTAGCGATCGAGTAAAAATAAAATCGACGATCACGATTGAAAAATACGTACGAAGATCGAAAGAAAAATCGACGGATTTCGATGTCGATGGCTGCGGAGAGAATGGCGACGGGCTGCCTGATCTCGCGGTGTTCCTGATAGAACTCGTCGCAGTTCCAGTTAGTTAATTCCGCGAGGGTCACCCGAATACTTGGTTGTCACGTGACAAATGGCAGGGGTTTGCTCCTTCGCTACGTAATCCGGCGCCAGGAAATCTTTGATTCGATCGTACTTCCGGCTATGGCGAGATCATTTCGAGACCCGAATTCCGCTTTTTGACTCGGTGTGACTATCTCTCGTGCGGTGAGTTGTCACGTGACAATCGATTCAGAGCGAAAGGCAACGTCAGTTCGGAATCGCCCTTCAGGAGGAGTTGTGATCGGACTCCATAGATCGTGAGCAAGGTGATCGCTACAGAAGAGATTCGCAACCGGTGGCTCGTCGCGAATTGCAATCCCCTGGGTGAGTTGGCTGAGGAGTTGTCACGTGACAACTGGCGCGTTGCATCAGGGCTTTGCGTGTGAAAGTGGCGCGTTGCACTGCATACGGGGCGGGAGACATCTATATCGAAGAGTCTGGATCGTCAGGTGGCCTGCAGATCCTACGGGCCTCATCGCTGGCTATTCGCATTCAGGTGTCAGCGAAAAGGCGCCACTCGGTTTGGTGGACTGCACCCACGAATGTACGTAACGGATGGCTTTGATATGGCCCCATTTATATGGAGCATTCAAATCAACTCCATCGCATTCTTTGGTCGGCAGGGGAGGGTATGGGCTTTGCCACGCGCACACCCGAGTTACGACCCGTGCAGCAGGGAGCTTCCGCGTGACAATTATGGATGTGAGGCTCCGATTTACGACAATCCTCGCAGTTGAAGACCACTTGGCAACTCAAACGGGTCGGATCGTGAAACATTTCCGAGAAATTCGGTGTCCGTGGAAATCCTTATCTGGCAATGGGTTGCGCGATATTCTTCATGTTGTTTCACGCGAAATCGACGAGATGATCCCTGTAAATAGGGGGGCATGATCATTTCGCGTTCGGCCCTCCGAGGGAGGTACAAATACATCGTGATATGTATTTTTTGATACGTAATTCGTAGTAAATGAAATTTCTCGAGTCGATCTGATGCCGTAGGTGGATCGAGCTGAGGCGAATCCGATGCGTTACGGACACATTGCCAAGCCTTTCATGAGATGTGCTGCGCCGAACTATCAGCCCGAGTTGTCACGTGACAACGCACACGCTGGCCGAGCAAATCATTGGATTGCACCGTGGCGCAAGACTCGCGGCAATGGAGCGTTAGAGGCCGGAGCATCTGGAAGACAGAAGGACGACTTGGTTGAGGAGCGGGCAAAGTCCTCATCAGTTCATGAGGACGGTATGAGACGACTTGTCTTTGGCCGATGGATGCTTGTGAGTTCGGGGGCTGGTCCAACGTCGCGAGCCGCCGAAGCACCGCTCGATACTTAAATTGAAATTCGCAGACGGTTGCCGGGCAATCAATCAGAAGTTGGCAACAAGCGCGCATCCCGCTGCGTTCGTCTGGCTCAATCGGATCGCCCCTCCACGAGTGCGGCGGCGATCCAATCATTCTGCGGATACCGCCAACCGCAGCATCCTGCATCTCCGGTACCGTCTCCGCACTCAATACGTCGAGGCAACAGACAGAACAACATCCGCTCCGCTCCGCAGGCTATCGATATCTCTCCGCGGAGAATTTCCGAACAACCGGCTGTATTCGCGATTGAACTGAGTCGGGCTCGCATATCCGACCCTGAACGATGCCGACGCGGCGTCGAGCCGCTCGGACAGCATCAGTCGACGTGCTTCGTTGAGCCGTATCCATTTCTGGTACTGCAGCGGACTCATGCCGGTGAGCTGGCGGAAGTGGTGGTGGAAAGTCGAGCTGCTCATTTGCACCTGCGCCGCCAGATCGTCGACCCGCAGCGACTCGTCGTAATGGGTCCGCAACCACTGGATCGCCCGCGACACGCGGTTGCCCTGACTGCCGGCGGATGCAATCTGACGCAGCCGGGCACCCTGGTCGCTCGTCAGCAGCCGGTAGTAGATTTCTCGCTCGACGTACGGTGCAAGAACTGCAATGGCGTTAGGGTCATCCAGCAACGCCAGCAACCGGTTCACCGCGTCGTAGAGCGGTTCGTTCATATCGCCGACGACGAGGCCGCGGCCTGCGGGGGCTTCCTCGTGCTCCGGTGCGACCTGCGCCATCAGTTCGGCCATCACGCGAAAATCAAGCTTGAGCCCGATTCCGAGAAACGGCCTGTCGCGGCTGGCTTCGATGACCTGCGTCGAACCAGGCAAGTCGAGCGACGTGATCAGAAAGCGGTTGGCGTCGCAGAGATACACATCGCCGCTCTGAATAAGCCGCTTCGTGCCTTGAACGACGAGACCGAAGCTCGGCTCGACCAGGCAGTCCATCGGCTGCGTTGTCGCCTCCCTTCGATGGAGGCTCAGGTTCGGAATGGCCGTGGCGAGGTGGTCGGTGCTTTCCGTCCATCTCGCGACGCGCTCTGCGAGCGTCAGCCGCAGGTCGTTCTCTCGGCTATGGCTCGTCGATCGGCAGGCTGCTGGGTTGAATGCGGCGAAGGTGGCGTCTTCGACTGGTTGGCCGGGTGCGTATCGGACGGGTGCCGGATGCATGACTTCTCTACTCAGGTAAGCGGGTCTACAGACAGCCCGTCGACGTGCGGGTACGCCGGCAACGCGCCTGCCGGAGTCGCGGCATTGCCGCGCTCCGGGGAAAAAAGTGCAACGACAGGTGGATCTACTTCGTCGCCTGCGACGCGCAAAGCGACCAGCGGCGCGATTTCGTGGCAACGGACGTCACGCGCTCGTCGACCGTGCGCCACCACCGTTCGCCGCGATGCGGCTCGTCGAGTGCGAGCCGCTCGCCCATCCTGGGCGTCGACAGTTCGACGCCTCGCACGATCGCCAGCGCCGTGACGCGCTCGAATGGTTCCTGCCAGCGATGCATCGCGAGATCGAACGTGCCGTTGTGGATCGGGACCAGCCAGCGGCCGCGCAAATCGATGTGCGCCTGGACGGTTTCTTCCGGCTGCATGTGTACGTACGGCCATTGCGCGTCGTATGCGCCTGTCTCGATCAGCGTGACATCGAACGGCCCGAGTCGCTCGCCGATCGTCCGGAAGCCGTCGAAGTAGCCGGTGTCGCCGCTGAAGAACACGCGCAAGTCGTCGTCGACGATGACCCAGGATGCCCACAACGTGCTGTTGCCGTCGAACAGGCTGCGCCCGGAAAAGTGCTGGGCAGGTGTCGCGGTCAGCGTCAGGCCGGCCACGTCGACGCTCTGCCACCAGTCGAGCTGACGGACTTTCTTCGCGTCGATGCCCCACTCGATCAGGCGGTCGCCGACACCCAGCGTGGTCACGAACACACCGGTGGTTGCGGCGAGCGCGAGCACCGTGTCGCGGTCGAGATGATCGTAGTGATCGTGCGACAGGATCACGCCGCGCAGCGGCGGAAGATCTTCGAGCGCGATCGGCGGCGCATGGAAACGCTTCGGACCGACGCGCCGGAACGGCGACGCGCGCTCGGCAAATACGGGATCGGTCAGCCAGAATTCGCCGCGCAGCTTGAGCAGCAGCGTCGAATGCCCAAGCCGGTACAGGCTGCGATCGGGGGCCGCATCGAGTTCCGCGCGCGTCAGCGAATCGACGGGCAGTGCCCCCGCAGGCACGGTATTGCGCGGCTTGTTGAACAGCATGTTCCAGGCGATCCCGAGCGTCTTGCTCAACCCCTCGACCGGACGAGGCGCGACATTGCTGAAGCGCTCGCCATTGTGCTGCGGCGAGCCGCCAGACAGCGAGCGGCCGCGTCGGGCGGCCGTAAAACCCAGAATGCGATGAATCAAAACGAGAGGCGATGCCATGTCGGTTCGTCCGGAGGATAAAGTACACTAAACAGTGTAGTTTATTTCTGGGATAAGTAAACTACCCGGTGTAAAATTTCTGGATGGATACCCCTACTCCCCCTCAACGTCTGACCGATCGAAAGCGCGCGGCCATCGTCGACGCGGCCATCGAGGAATTTCTCGCGTCGGGTTACGACGCGACCAGCATGGACCGCATCGCCGCGCGTGCGGACGTGTCGAAGCGCACGGTCTATAACCATTTCCCGGGAAAGGAAACGTTGTTCGCCGCGATCCTGCAAAAATTGTGGGATGCGACCCAGACCGGCAGTTCACCAACCTATCGTGCCGATGTGCCGCTGCGCGAGCAATTGCTCGCGTTGCTGGATCGCAAAATGCGCTTGCTCGGCGACGAGGCATTTCTGTCGCTCGCACGCGTCGCGATCGGTGCGGCCATCCATTCGCCGGAACGTGCGCGTGACATGGTCGAGCGCCTCGGTGAGCGCGAGGAAGACATGACGGTCTGGGTGCGGACAGCCGCGGCGGCCGGACGCCTGTCCGTCACCGATCCGGTGTTTGCCGCGCATCAGTTGCACGGTGTCGTGAAGGCATTCGCGTTCTGGCCGCAGGTCACGATGGGCCAGCCGCCGCTCGCGGAGCCGGAGCAACAAAAAGTCGCGGAATCCGCTGCCGACATGTTTCTCGCTTACTACGCGCGACCGGGACACACCGACGCATCGCGTGCGGTAACGGACTGATCGGGACTGATCGTGGATCCGGTCGAATTTGCGCGAATCGAACCTGGCGCAACGCGCATCATCGCTGCGTGCCTCGCAACGACGAGCCGGCACGCCGGCCGATCTGCGGAAGCGAACGCGGAACAGCCGCTTCTGATCTCTAGCCATTCAGCGGAAATCGGCGATACCGTCAGCGCACCTGAAACCGAATGTGAGTAACGACGAATGAAGACGCTGTTGATCGTCTATCACACGATGACCGGCGGCACGCAACAGATGGTCGAAGCGGCCGCCGGCGCTGCGCGCGAGCAAACCGGCGTCGACGTCAGGCTGCAGCGCGCGGATGCGACGAGCGCGGACGACGTGCTGGCCGCCGACGCCTATCTGTTCGCAACGCCGGAGAATCTCGCGGCAATGTCCGGGCTGATGAAGGATTTCTTCGACCGCTGCTACTACGCGGCGCTCGATCGCGTGAACGGCCGACCGTATGCGGTGATGATCTGCGCGGGAAGCGATGGGCAAAACGCGTTGCGCCAGATCGACCGGATCGCGACCGGATGGCGGCTGAAGAACGTGGCACCGGGCCTGATCGTCTGTACGCATGCGCAGACACCGGAACGCATCCTCGCGGCGAAGACGATCGATGGCGACGATCTCGCGCGCTGCGCCGAATTGGGCGCCGGTCTTGCCGCGGGGCTTGCACTGGGTGTCTTTTGATCGCTGGCGCCGCGATTGCGACGACCGGTCAACGCACGTTTGTGCACGCTACGCGCGCGTTCTCGAGCAGCACCGATCCTGCGGGCACGGGGCTGGCCAAATGCACGGCCCTCAGCTGCCCTTTGCCGTCTCCGAAGGCTGGTGATATTCGGGCCAAAGACGTTTCACGAGTTCGCGCGATGCGCCATAGGCATGGCAACTGTCGATCTTGAGCGGTTTTCCCTCGCTATCGCGCTCGTCGAGCGATGACTTGCGCATGCCGACCATCGTCTGATAGGCCGTGGTGGCGATCGGGCCGAGCAATTCCTTCAGGTGCGTGCACGTATCGCAGGACGGCAGGCGCTTGCGAATCTCGCTGTTCCAGCCCGCGCCGATGCTCAGTCCGACGAGTGCCTGCAACGAGTCGCCACCGCCCGGGCACTGCGCATACGGATGCGACCGGAGGAACGTGGAGACGGCGCGGACGATCATGTCGGCGTCGAAGACCAGCGTCACGCCGAGGTCGTGGATCGGCGACAGCGCAGCGACCGTTCGCGTGCCGCCCGGCGGCGTGAAATCGAAGGTCTTGCGATCGGCGAGGCAGGCCGTTACTTCGAACTGGCCGTCGCTGCGCCGATAGCCGCGCATGTCGATCTGCCGATGGTGAATCTCCTCGCGCGTGATGCCGTCGTGCGGGATGTCGTGTGGGGGAACCATGTATCTGCTCCGTTTCGTACAACCGGTTCGTTCTTTTGGCAGGCAAGCGGGATGTCGGCGGCTCGCCGCGGGCGCGGCGAAACGGGCCGAGGTACGCGGCCGACGACATCGATTCGGCCATACTACGCACTTTCCGGCCTCTTCGTGCGCCACGGGATCGATGCGGACGCAACGAGTCAGGTGCGGGCACCGATGTCATGGAGTGGGCACGGCACTTGCGCCGATCCATCGACGTGATCGTTGATGTGCACGCAGCCGGCGCAGCTGTCCGGAATGCGGAATCGCAGCGGGGCCCGCGACGTACCGATGCGGCGGGATCGCATTCGACGTCTCGCGGCGGAATACCCCGTGCCCGGTGTCGGGCGTCGATCCGTGCCGCCGGGGCAATCGCGGCGCGCAAGATGGCCCCGATTTCCGTTGTCGAGGATGAACGGCGTGACATCCGGAAGCGTATCCATATAATGCGCAACACGACCGCATGGACGCATTTCCGGTACCCCGAATCGGGCCAATGCAGACCAGTGAGTCAACCGGCCGCCGCGCGTACCGGTATACTTCCACTCCTGCCTTGTCCGGCATCGTGGCCGGGTGCCCGAAAACAGAGTGGCGTGCGCGATGCGGCCCCGTAGTGTTCCGCATCGGCGGCAGACGGGTCGCACGCACGGCGGCGAAGCTTTTGCGCCGCGCGGCATGGCCGCACGAACCACACCTTATATTCCTGGTGGATTGAATTTATGGGTTTTGAACAACTTGCCGAATTGCGGGCGCAGCTCGCAGCGAAGGCCAAGCAGGAGCGCAACGCGAAGCGGCCGGCAGCGCCGGCGGACACCGGCGCGAAGCCGAAGTCCGGCGACCAGCCGCAGCGTGGCGCCAAGCCGGCTGCGGCCGGCGGCAAAGCACCGCATCGCGCGAAGCCTGCTTCGGCGAAGCCGTCGGCGCCGGTCGATCCGGTCATCGTTGCGATCGGCAAACTGCAGCGTAAGTTTCCGAGTGCGTTCCCGAAGAATCCGGCCCCCAAAGTGCCGCTCAAGGTCGGTATCTGGGACGACCTCGCACGTGAAGCACAGGCCGTCGGGCTCAACGAAGCCGAACTGCGCGAAGCGATGTCGACGTGGTGCCGTGGCAACCGTTACTGGTCGTGCCTCGTCGAAGACGCCGTGCGGGTCGATCTGCAGGGCAACGAAGCGGGGCGCGTCACGCATGACGACGCAGCGCGGGCGCGCCGGCTGAAGGCTCGCCGCCCCGGCAAGGGCGCGGGGCAATCGGCCAAGGGCGCGCAGCAGCAGCCGAAGGCCGAGCAGCAAGCCGAGGCCGCCGCCGAGCCGCAACCGGCAAACGTGGAAGCGCAAGCCGACGCAGCGCCGCAGGTCGAGCAGCAAACGGCCGGAAACGAGTAACCGGCACCGCGCCGCTGCCTACCGCACGGCGCGATCCGCATGCACATCGCCTGCGGTGCATGACACGACAGACTGACCTGCCTCGACCGAGGCAGGTCAGCACTGCTCCCACCGGTGCTCGACGTGCCGGGCCTTTACCCATTCCGCCTCGAACAGACCACGCGACCGGACGACGAAAGTTCGCCGATCGGCGCCACATGCGCGTTGTTTCGACCGTGTCGCTTGCGCGTGGACGATACGCCTGTCCGGAATGCGGCAACGCTTCATTCAATTAATTCGTTTTCCTAAAATAGAGGCATGCCGGAGCCACCGACTGTCGCGTGGACGATCGCGTCCGGTCATCGTGACATGATGACGCGCGATAATCCCGGCGCGGCCGTCGGTTCGCGCGTGCAAACTGGCCGGCTGCAATGCAGCTTGCGTTTCGAAAGGTAAGAAAAGCCCGCTGCGATCCGACCTGCTGCCACGGTCGGCGCCTTTCAACGTCAATTCAAACCGGATCATGCACTCGAGACATTCCGCAATTCTCGTCGCGCTCACTGCGGCCGCGCTGTTCGGCGCCGCGACACCGCTCGCCAAGGCGCTGATCGGCGCGATGTCGCCGTTCATGGTCGCCGGCCTGTTCTATCTCGGCAGCGGCGTCGGGCTCGGTATCGGGATCCTGCTTCGTCGCCTGCGCAACCGCCATGCGCCGATCGCAGACGCCGCGCCACTGCAGCGTGCAGACCTGCCTTGGCTGGCCGGTGCGATTGCGGCAGGCGGAGTGGCCGGCCCGGCTTTGCTGATGCTCGGGCTGTCGAGCACGCCGGCCGCGACGAGCGCGTTGCTGCTCAATCTCGAGGGCGTGCTGACGGCCGTCATCGCGTGGGTCGTGTTTCGCGAGAACGTGGATTCGCAGGTGTTCCTCGGGATGGTCGCGATCGTCGCCGGCGGTACGCTGCTGTCGTGGACGCCGGGCCGAGCCGGCGTGCCGGCCGGCGCGTTGCTGATCGTCGGCGCATGCCTGTGCTGGGCGGTCGACAACAACCTGACCCGCAAGGTGGCCGCAAACGACGCGATGGTCATCGCGTGTACGAAGGGGCTGATCGCCGGACCCGTGAACATCGGCATCGCGCTGGCGACCGGCGCAACGCTGCCGGCGGTCCCGGTCACGGCTGCCGCGATGCTGACGGGGCTCGGCGGCTACGGGATCAGCCTCGTGCTGTTCGTCGTCGCACTGCGTCATCTCGGCAGTGCGCGCACGGGCGCGTATTTCTCGGTCGCGCCGCTGTTCGGCGTCGTGCTGTCGCTGCTGATCTGGCCCGCGCTGCCGCCCGCGACGTTCTGGATCGCAGCCGCGCTGATGGCGCTCGGCATCTGGCTGCACGTTCGCGAACGGCATGAACACACGCACACGCACGAGCCGCTCGAGCACACGCATCGGCATCGGCACGACGAACATCACCAGCATGCGCACGATTTTGCGTACGACGGCAACGAACCGCACTCGCATCCGCATGTGCATCTGCCGATCACGCACACCCATGCACATTTTCCGGACATTCATCACCGGCACCGGCATTGATCGCGTCATGAACGGCGAACTATACGGATCACAAGGTGGCCATTTATGGGACGTGCGCCGCATCGCGCGCGCATCTGTTTGCAGCGCCGCCCGATCGCGGACGCAACAGCGGCTGCGAGCCTAGTCTTCGGTCTGGATCAACCGGATCAGCGAGCCGTCAGGGTCGATCAGTGCGCCGACGGTGCCGCCCCAGGCTTCGCGTGTCGGCCGGTGCGCGCGTGGCCAGCCGGTTGCCTGCTCCGGAATGCCGGCTGCGAGCACGTCGTCGAAGAACGTGCCGACATCCGCGAGCCGGAAGCAGCAACTGAACCAACTCGTCGCGGGATCGAGTTCGGGGTGCGGAAAGAATTCCAGCAACAGGTTGCCGCGCTTGAGGATCATCCAGCCGTCGTCGCGCCAGGTTTCAGCGAACCCGAGCTTTGCGTAGAAGCGGGACGTGACCTCGAAATCGCGTGACGGCAGGTTGGGGCTCGCAATGTCGGTCAAGGCGGTTTCTCCGGATGGCGATGCGACGGATCGAATGGGTAGACCGGGCCAGCCGTGCTGGTTGTCGCGGGTTATCGCGCGTGAGGAAAGCAGAAGTCGAAATCCTCGCAGCCCGGGCACCCGGGGGCGGGGCCCGGCGGCGCATCGAGCGAGGCGGCCACTTCCTGTGCGAGGAATTTCTTCCAGCGCACGTGAGCGACGTTGCGCGCGGCAAGCGCGGGGAAATAGCGATCGAGCATCGCGGATACCGCGTCGCGCCGGTCCAGCCCGAGATCGCGCCACAGATGATCGGGGCGCAGGCAGGCATGCGCGATGATCGACGCGAGACAGCCGGCGTCGTCGCGGTTGGCGGCGGGATTCGCGTCGCCCATCAGCCGTGCGTGCAGCGTCTCGACGAACGTCGCGTGGGTGGATGGCAGCAGTACCATCGCGACCGTCGGCATGAGTGCCGCGACATCGGCCGCGGGCAGGCGCGGAAACTGCCGTGCCAGCAGGCCAGTCAGTTGCGGATGAGACAGGCCGAGCAGCTTGAGTTCATTGCGGCGCGCGCGTGCCGCAACGAGTGCGCCGAACAGGCGTGCGTCGGGCGTGTCGGCGCCGGCCGCTGCGGACAGCAACGATTGCAGCGCCTGTTGCCGAGCGTGATCGAACGCGGCTGTCATCGCGTGCATCCGACCGACAGCCGCACGGCGCGATTCGCGTGAATGCGCCGTGCCGAACGGATCGCCATCGCGATCGTCACGCGTTCACTCGACGCCGACGATTACGCTCGATGCCTTGAAGATCGCGGATGCAGCCGTGCCGCTCGCGAGACCGAGGCGATCAACGCTGTCGTTGGTGACGATCGCGACGATCTCGGCGCCGCCCGCGGCCTTGATCACGACTTCCGAATTGACCGCGCCTTTCGCGACCGACGAGACGGTGCCCGCGACGCAGTTGCGGGCCGACACCTTGCTGCTGTCGACGTCGACCATCACGATGACCGACGACGCCTTCACGAGTGCAAACGCCTTCGTGCCGGCCGCGAGGCCCAGCGAAGCCGCGCTGCCGTGGGTGATTACGGCGACGATGTCGAGGCCGTCCTGCGTGCGGAGCGTGATTTCGTCGTTGACGGCACCGGTCTTGACGGCGCTGACCTGGCCGGCGAAGTGGTTGCGGGCGCTGGTTCGCATGATGGATCTCCGTGTGGATGCCGCTGCGGGTTCAGCGGCGAAAGATGAATGGAAATGCATCAGCCAGTTTACCGTCAACGGGGATGTTCGTCGTCCTTCCGATGCTATGGTGCGAATCAGGAAAACCCGCCACCACCGGGTGTTTCGCCAGGCATGCGTTATGTACTGAAGGTGATAACGCCGCCGTGATTACTCGCTTTTCGCGGGCGTCGCGGCAGCCCGCGTGGCGTCGGGACGGGCATCCGGTGTGGCGACCGTTCCCTCGGATTCCCAGCCGCCGCCGAGCGCGAGGAAGAGCCGCACCTGGTCGGTCGCGACCTGGCCTTCGGCTGCCGCCACTTGCGCCTGCACGCTCGTCAGCGTGCGCGTCGCATCGAGATCGGAGATGAACGATTCGCGGCCGGCCAGATAGAGACGATGCGTTTCGTCGGCGGAATTGCGTGCCGATTCATACGCCGTGCGCAGCGCTTCCGTGCGCTGCACGTCGGCCGCATAGGTCGCGAGGCTCGACTGCGTTTCGCGCAGTGCGTTCAGCACGACGCCGTCGAAGTGCGCGAGCGCACCCCCCGTCGCGGCTTCGGCCTCGCGCACACGCGCACGCTGGCCGTTGACGGGGAACGACCAGCTGATCAGCGGGCCGAACGACCAGCGATTCGTCGTGGACGAGAACAGGTCGGCGGCGACCCCGACCGAGCCCGCCGACGCGCCGATGCTGATCGACGGGTACAGCGCGGCGGTCGCGACGCCGATCCGCGCGGTCGCGGCCGCGAGTTGCCGTTCGGCTGCGCGCACGTCGGGGCGGCGGCGCAGCAGCGCGGCGCCGTCGCCGATCGGAATCGGCTGGCGCAGCTTCGGCAGGTGCTCGCATTCGGCGACGGCTTTCGGCAGGTCGGCCGGCGAGCGCGCGAGCAGCGCGGCGAGCTGGTATTGCGCGACCTTGCGGCGCCCTTCGAAGCGCGGGATATCGGCGGCGAGGGTGCGCACCTGCGTCACGCCGCGCGTCACGTCGGTCTGGTTGCCGCGGCCGGCGTCGCGCAGCCGCTGCGACAGCGCGACGCGCTGTTTTTGCAGCGCGAGCGACTGCTTCGCGACGGCCAGCTCGTCGCCGGCCGAGCACGATTCGACGTAAGCACGCACGACGTCGGCGACGACCGTGATGCGCGCCAGGTCGCCCGCGGCCCTGACTGCCTCGCTGTCGGCGCGCGCGGCTTCGACGCCGCGCCGCAGCTTGCCGAACAGGTCGATCTCGTACGACACGTTGATGCCGACCGTGCCTTCGTTGACGACCGGCAGCTTGTTCTCGAGCAGGTATTGCTCGGCCGATTCCTGGGCGCGCTGCACGGCGGCTTCCGCGCCGCCGGAAAAGCCGCCTTGCTGGCTCGCGACTTCCAGCGCCGCGCGCGAGCGTGCGAGGTTGGCCGCGGCGACGCGCAGGTCGGTGTTCGACTTCAGTGCATCGCGCACGAGCCCGTTGAGCACAGGGTCGTCGTAGAGTTGCCACCAGTTGCCGGGCACGGCGTCGCGCGACACGAGCGTGCCGTTTGCGTCGTCGAGCGCATGGTTCGCGAGCGGCGCATTCACGTACGCCTGCTGCGGCAGCGTGTAATCGGGGCCGACGGACTTGCACGCGCCGAGTGCGAGCGCAAGCGGCGCGAGCGTCGCGGCGAGGCGCAGACCGTGCCGCTTCATTGCGATGCTCCTGCTGCGCTGGCAGCGGTGCCGGAAGCCGTCGATACCGGCGTGACCACCGACGATGCGCCGGCTGCCGCCTTCGCGTTGTCTTTGCGGCGCGTGTCGGCTTCGCGCATCGACACGGTCGCGGTACGGCCCGCGATCATCCGGAAATCGTCGGGCACTTCGTCGAGCACGACGCGCACCGGCACGCGCTGCGCGAGCCGCACCCAGCTGAATGCCGGGTTCACGTTCGGCAGCAGGTTCGCACCCTGCGTGCGGTCGCGATCCTCGATTGCGGCGACGATGCTCTGCACGTGGCCGCGCAGCGCACGCGGTTCACCCATCACGATGATGTCGACCGGCTGGCCGATGTGGATGCCGCGCAGCTTGGTTTCCTCGAAGTAGCCGTCGACGCGGAACGAATTGCGATCGACGACCGACAGCAGCGCGCGGCCGGCCGCCACGTATTCGCCGACGCGCGGCGCGCGGTCGTTCAGGTAGCCGTCTACGGGACTGACGATCGTCGTGCGCTGCAGGTTCAGCTTCGCGGTGTCGAGCGACACCTGCGCATCGGCGACGGCGGCTTCGCCCTGTTCGACGCGCGTGCGGCTTTCCTCGACCTGTTCGCTCGCGACCAGGTTGCCGAGCTGCAGGTTGCGCGCGTACTCGCGCTTCGCCTGCGCGAGCGTTGCGCGGCGCTGCGCGAGCGTGGCTTCGGCGAGCCGCTCCGCGAGCGTGTAACGGGCCTGGTCGATCACGAACAGCACCTGGCCGCGCTTGACCTCCTGGTTGTCGGCGACCTGCACCGACGTGATGAGGCCGGCCACGTCCGGCGCCACCTGGATCACGTCGGCGCGTACGTGACCGTCGCGGGTCCACGGCGAGAACATGTAGTA
Organism: Burkholderia lata; assembly: GCF_000012945.1. Lineage (NCBI taxonomy): Bacteria > Pseudomonadati > Pseudomonadota > Betaproteobacteria > Burkholderiales > Burkholderiaceae > Burkholderia > Burkholderia lata. Next base: position 1,376,452 of record NC_007509.1, on the reverse strand, counting down.
GTTGACGATGCGCCACAGCACGATGGCAGCCACGACGACGACGATCAGGGTGAGCAGGATTTGCCCTGCCGAGAGCCAGGTTTTTTTCACGTTAGGTAGCCACGAGATGGTGGGAAACGATCACGACGGCGGCAAACACGAATACGTAGATGCCGAGGTCGAAGATCGAACGGTGCCAGACGAGGCGGTAGAAGCCGACGCGCTCGAGCACGGCGCGCACGACGATGTTGATCAGGTAGGCGATCAGCATCAGCACGAGCGGGGCCGGCACGAATACGCCGAAGATGTCGATTTCGCCGATCATGGTCGCGGTCGGAAAGACGATTGGGAAAGCGGGATCATGCGCGTGCTCCGTCCGGCGCCCGCGGCGGCTGCCCGGCCGCGGCCGGATACAGCGACAGGCGCAGGCCGACGAGCGCATGCAGTGTGTCGCGCAGCCGGCGATGCGTGGCGGGCGTGGCCGGCGCAGCGGGCGTCGTGCCGTTGTCGGCCGGTGCGGCGCCCGGCAGGTTGCGGCCGGCGACGCGTTGCAGTGCGTCGTCGATCGTCGCGAGCAGCGCGGGCGGTGCCGGCTGGCGCGCGTTCGCGGCGGCGCAGCGTTCGTAGTGGTCGGTCACGCCGGCCAGCACGCGGTCGATGGCATCGGGCACGTCGCCCGACAGCCGGCGGCGCGAGCGGCGCAGGTCGAGCGCATTCAGCGCGATACGCAGGTCGCGGAAGCTTTCGATCGACGGGTGGCGGTGGTCGTCGGACGCGCCGAGGCGCGGCAGCAGCTGCGTGACGCGATCGAGCATCCGCGATGCGTGGTTGCGCTGGTCGTCGAGCGGCTGCGTCGACGCGGAGCGTGCGACATCCTCCCAACCGGAGCGCAGCAGGCGCCGCACCGCGAGTTCCGCGCCGAACGGCCGCGTCGCACGCGTCCATACATACGCGAACAGCAACCCGGCGACGCCCGCGAGGTTACTGTTCAGGAACACGAAGAAGTCGGCGTCGTACGCACCCTGGATGCTGATGAAGGTGGCCGTGTTCACGGCGACGAGCATCGTCACCATGTTGAACTGCGGGCGCGGCAGCAGCGTGCCGATCAGGATGAACGGGCCCGCGAACATCACGACGAGCATCGCGAAATCGTGCACGTGCGGCAGCACGACGAACAGGTACAGGCCGGCGAACACGACGCTCGCGGTCGTCGCGAGGAAGAACTTGAACACCAGCGGCGCCGGCTCGTCGAGCGCGGCGAAGAAGCTGCACGACACGGCCACGAGCGTGACGGCGCCGGCCCCGTCGTGCCAGCCGGACGCGATCCACATCCAGCTCGCGAACACGATCGCGGCGACGACGGTCAGCGTCGAGAACAGCATCATCCCGCGATCGAAGAAGCGTTCGGTGCCGCCGAGCCGCCAGTGCCGGTAGCGCGGCTGCCAGACGCCCGCTTCGTTGCCGATCAGCGCGCGCAGCGAGCGGCAGTCCTGCCAGATGTCGATGACCTGGCGCAGCCGCCACAGCGCGTTCGACAGCAGCGCGCCGTCCCAGCTCGCGAGCGCATCGTCGGCCGGCTGCAGCGCGGCGATGCGTTCGCGCAGGCGTTGCGCGACCGGGTCGTCGGTCATGTCGCCGTCGGTGCCGGCCTTGACGGCCGGCAGCGGCGCGTCGAACCATTTCGCGGCATCGGCCAGCAGCTCGTCGAGCCCGGCCGGGCGGATGTGCAGGTCGCGCATCAGCGCGATCAACGGATCGGCGAGCGACGACATCAGCGGCAGGAACAGCTGCATGCGGCCCGCGAGCGCCTGCGCGCGGGCGAGGATGCGCGGGTGCGCATGGTCGTAGCTCAGCTGGCTCAGCAGGAATTCGAGGCCCGTGATGGTCGCCGCGAGGCGTTGCCGGCATGCCGACAGCGCCTTGCCGGCGATGTGCCCGGACAGCGTCTCGCGGCCGTAGAACGCGGCGTCCTTGAACCACGCATCGGTGCGCTCGATCAGCGTCGGCGCGAGCCGGTTCGGGAAGATCGCGCTGCCGACCACGCTCGCGCACACGATACCGAGCACGATCTCCTCGGTACGTGCGATCGCGACGTCGAACACGGTGGACGGATCGGTCACGGTCGGCAATGCGACCAGCGGCATCGTGTAGCCGGCGAGCATGAACACGTAGCTGCGTGCGGTTCGGTCGGAGATCGCGAGGTAGAGCAGCGTGCCGCACCAGGTGGCGACGATGATCGCGAACAGCAGCGGCGTCTCGACGAACGGCGGCACGAAGAAGATCGCGGCGGCCGCGCCGAGCGCGGTGCCGAGCGCGCGATACAGCGCCTTCGAGCGCGTCGCGCCGACGAACGGGTTCGACACGATGTAGACGCTTGCCATCGCCCAGTACGGGCGCGGCAACTGGAAATACAGGCCGAGGTACAGCGCCAGCATCGACGCGGCGAACGTCTTGCCCGAGAACAGCCAGTCGCGAAGGCTCGGATAGGTCATGACGTGGCGTTGCCGGTGTGGGATGCGCGCGCGGCGGGCGTGTGCGACTCGGATGCATTGAATGCGTCGAGCACGCGCAGCGTCGCTTCGAGGTCGGCGCGCGTGACACCCTTGAGCACCTGCGCGCGCAGCACGCGCAGGTCTTCCTCCATCGTCGCGGTGACCGCGCGGCCGGCGGCTGTCAGCGAGATCGTTTTCGCGCGGCGGTCGTGCGGATCCTCGTCGCGGCGTGCGAGGCCGGCCGCGCACAGCTGGTCGAGCAGGCGCACGAGCGATGGCCCTTCGATGCCGACGTATTCGGCGAGCGTGCCCTGCCGCACGCCTTCGCCGAGGCGCCCGGCGATCAGCAGCGGCGTCGCGCAGGCCTCGGACACGTTGTACGCGGTCAGCACGCCGTCACTGGTGCGGCGCCACTTGCGCGCGGACAGCACGAGAAGGCTGCTGACGGCCAGGCGGAGGTCGTGCAGATTGGTCATGGGCGAGATGATAGGGGCAAATTAATTCGATAGCAAACTATCGTTTTTGTCACCCTGATGACACGTCGCTCGCGGTTCGGCCAGCCCGTTTGAAGCAATTTAGGCGGCGTGCCGGCGATGGTCAAGCTGTAAGGTTGTCGCCGCGGGCGCGTGCGGCGGTCGCGATCGAATGGTCAGACGATAGCCGTCCGGCAGGGCCGCTCGGCAGGTCAGGCAGGTTCGAAGACGGGGTTCGGGAAATCCGGCTTCGCGAAACGGCGCACTGCGTGCATATTGGGGCCGTTGCAAGCCTCCCGGAGATTCCGCACGTGTCCACTTCATCCTCGCAGCCCCCTGGCCAGGCGTCGCTCGACGCGTGGCTGGGCAAGACCGAAACGCTCGATGACGACATCACCGCGTTCCCGCTGAACGCGCTGGCCGCCACGCTCGACCGCCCGTCGCCCGGCGACGTCGTGCCGCCGATGTGGCACTGGCTCTATTTCCTGCCGGTCGCGCCGCTGGCCGAAGTCGGCCCCGATGGCCACCCGAAGCGTGGCGGCTTCCTGCCGCCCGTGCCGCTGCCGCGCCGCATGTGGGCCGGCGGCCGCCTGACGTTCCATGCGCCGCTGCGCACCGGGCGGCGCGCGACGCGCGAATCCACGATCGAGAACATCGAGGACAAGACGGGCCGCAGCGGCCGGCTCGTATTCGTGACGGTGCAGCACCGGATCGAGTGCGACGGCGCGTTGTGCGTCGAGGAAGAGCACGACATCGTCTATCGCGATGCGCCGCAGCCCGGCTCGCCGGCGCCGAAGCCGGTCGCGGCGCCGGCGGGCGAGACGTGGTCGCGCACGGTCACGGCCGACGCCGTGATGCTGTTCCGCTATTCGGCGCTGACCTTCAACGGTCACCGCATCCACTACGACCGCAGCTACGTGACGCAGGAGGAAGGCTATCCGGGGCTCGTCGTGCACGGCCCGCTGATCGCGACGCTGCTCGTCGATCTCGTGCACCGCGAACGGCCCGACGCGACGCTCGCGAGCTTCGCGTTCCGCGCGGTGCGCCCGACGTTCGACGGGGAGCCGTTCACGCTGTGCGGCAAGCCGTCGGACGACGGCAAGACGATCGAGCTGTGGGCAAAGGATCGCGACGGCTGGCTGACGATGCAGGCCACCGCGACCCTGGCGTAACGGGCGCCGCTCCGTTCATGCGCGACGCGGCAAGATCCCTATGCGGGTGGCGGTTGTCGCACGCCGCAAGCCGGTCGGGTTTGCACTCGGCCAGCCCCGACGTTCGTCGGCAAACCCCTGTAAGCTGCTGGCAGGTCGCGTGCCGTTCGCCGGACCAGGCGATGCGCGGCCGGCCCTTCCACCTTCCACGCCTCGCATCAGGAGCACGCATCTTGGCCACCTATATTGTGTTTACACGTGAAAGCATGCAGGACCCGCACGAATTCGACCTCTACCAGAGCAAGGTCGGCGCGACGCTCGCCGGGCATCCGGTGAAGGTGCTCGCGGCCTACGGGCCGCAGGAAACGCTGGAAGGTGAAGGCCCGGAAGGCGTCGTGATCGTCGAATTCCCGTCGAAGGAAGCCGCGCACGCGTGGTATCACGGCCCCGAATACCAGACCGTCGCCCAGCACCGGTTCAAGGGCGCGCGCTATCGCGCCGTGCTGGTCGAAGGCGTCTGAACGACCGGCATCGGACGCCCGGCCCGCCGATGAAGCCATCGATCTCCGCCACCGCGCCCGTTCGCCCGCCGATGGGGCGCGCCACCACCGGGCTGCTCGCAATCAGCGTGCTGTTCTACCTGATCGCCATGTTTACCGCGCCGTTCCGCACCGGCGCGCCCGCGCCGCATCCGTGGGCCGACGGCTGGCAGGTGCTGCTGACGGGCTGGATGGGCGTGCTCGGCGGCATCTATGCATGGCTCGCGAATCCGCTCGTGTTCGCCGCCTGGCTGCTGACGGTGAAGCGCTACCGAGCGCAGGCGGTCGTGCTGGCGGTACTGGCGTTGCTGTTCGGGATGAGTTTCCTGTCGCAGCACCAGATCGCCGTCAACGAAGCGGGGGACGTCGAACCCGTGCATCTCGACGCGATCGGCTACTGGTGCTGGCTCGCGAGTTTCGCTGTAGCGTCGGTCGGCGCGGCGTTATTGCCTGGACGGACGAGGGCGCGCTGATTGATTGCGGACGCTCGATGCGGATGTCGACGGAGATGAAGCCGCGCGGCACCGCAACGATCCGCGGCATCGGCACGTGACGCGAATGGGCGTCTTGCGTGCCGATGCATGGAAGGCGCGACGTCGACGGCGCGCCTTCCACCTTCACCCGATGTGTGCCTGCAACGCACGCAGCCAATACGACACCGCGACCGCGCCGCCGTCCGGCGTGCCGATCGCACGTTCGCCGAGATAGCTCGCGCGCCCGGCGCGTGGCGTCATGCGTGCGGTTTCCTGCGCACCGTGCTCGGCGGCTTCGACCGCGGCCGTCCATGCGCCGGCGGGATCGCGATCGTTGTCGAGCGCCCGCTCGAATGCCGCGACGGCCGGGACCAGCGCATCGAGCATGGTCCGGTCGCCGGCGTGCGCGCCGCCCAGTTCGCTGATCGAATCCACCGCGCCGCGGAACGCCGCGGCCCAGTCGCGTGCGGACGGCTCGGCGATATCGGCCAGCCGGCGCGACGCGCGCAGCAGCGCGGTCGCATAGAACGGCCCCGAGCTGCCGGCGATCGCGCGGCGCAACGCGGCGCCGAGCGCCGAGAGCGCGCCGGCCGGCGTGCCGTATGCGCTTTCCGGCAGTGCGAGGATCGCCTGCGCGGCGCGCAGCATGCTCGCGCCGAGATCGCCGTCGCCGGCCGCCGCATCGAGGTCGGTCAGCGTCTGCTCGTGATCGATCAGCGTTTGCGCGACCGCGTGCAATGCCGGTTGCAGGCGCGCGGCCCACGCGCGGCCGGCCGCATCGAGCGGCGGCAACGGCGCTTCCTGCACGGCGGCCGAGGCCACACGGATCTGCGTATTCACCGCGCCGCCGCCTGGCCATGCACGCGCCTGCGTCGGTGCGTCGAGCAGCACCGCGCGTTCGTCGTTCAGCCGCAGCACCGAGATCGAGCAGCCGGGCATGTTCAGCGCCGACAGGAACGTGCCGGCCCACGCACGCGCGACGACGATGCCGCGCCGGTGCAGGTTGTCGTGCGCGGCGCGCAGCACGATCGCGAGTTCCATGTCCGGCGTCGCGCCGAGGCCGTTGACGAACAGCGCAACGCGTTCGCCGCGGTCGAGCACGAGATCGGCGGCGATGCTCGACAGCAGCGTGTCGACAAGCGCATCGGCCGGCAGCGGCGCGCGGCGCTCGACGCCTTTCTCGCCATGGATGCCGAGGCCGAGTTCGATCTCGTGATCGCCGAGGCTGAAGCCCGACTTGTCGGCGCCCGGGATCGTGCAGCCGTCGAGTGCGACACCCATCGTGCCGAGTTCGGCCGCCGCGTCGCGCGCGATGGCCGCGACGCGGGCGAGCGGCAGCCCGCGCGCGGCTGCCGCGCCGGCGAGCTTGTGGATCAGCACGGTACCGGCGATCCCGCGCCGCTGGCCGCGCTCGACGCGGCCGCGCAGCGATACGTCGTCGGCGACGATGACCGTCTCGACCGGAATGCCTTCGGCGCGTGCGAGTTCGGCGGCGAGCCCGAAATTGAGCCGGTCGCCCGTGTAGTTCTTCACGATCAGCAAGGCGCCGTTCGGGCCGGCGCTCGCGCGGATCGCGGCGAGCACGGCGTCTGTGGACGGCGACGTGAACACTTCGCCGCAGACGGCCGCGCTCAGCATTCCTTCGCCGACATAGCCGCCGTGCGCGGGCTCGTGGCCGCTGCCGCCACCGGACAGGATGGCGACGGGGCGTTGCGCGGGCTCGGGCAGCGGCTGGCGGACGAGCACGTGCTCGTCGCCGAGGATCGCGACATGCGGCGACTGCCGCGCGATGCCTTCCAGCATTTCTCGCACGACATCGGACGGGCGGTTGACAAGCTTTTTCATGGCGACGGATTCCGGACGGGTGAACGAGGCTCGGCCGGGCCCGCACGGGCGCCGGACGGCCTTTCGTGTTGCGGAGGATCGTGCGGGCGCCTTGTCGTCGGGGGCAGGTGGCCATGTATGGGATGACCGTATGCAGGGGCGAGACGAGGCGCACGCCTCGCGTCACGATACATCAGGTTCGAACGTTGCTGTACGGATCGCGGCGCGATCGTGCCGGAGCGGGGCGGTGACGCGCTCCCATACGTGGCTACTTCATCGCCGCGATTTCCTTCGCGCGAATCAGCCGTGCGCGCAGCACGTTGCGGCTGATGCCGAGCAGCCGTGCGGCCTGGATCTGGTTGCGGTGGCTGAATTCGAACGCGACGCGCATCACGGTGTCCTCGATGCGTTCGAACAGGTTGCCGTGATCTTCGTCGAACAGGTCGCGCAGCGCGCGTTCGAGCGCGGCCTGTGCGCCGGCGGCTGGGTCGGGTTCCGGCGCTGACGTATTCAAGGCGGCCGTCGGCACGCCCGGCGACGCAATGTGCAGGTCGGCCTCCTGCAGCGAATCGTTGCGGCTCACGAGCAGCGCGTGATGGATCACGTTCTCGAGTTCGCGGATGTTGCCGGGCCAGCCGTGTGCCTCGAGCCGGCGCTCGGCGCGCGGGTCGATGCTGCGCGGCCCGTAGCCGAGGCGGCTCCGGTAGTCGTCGAAGAAGTGGCGCGCGAGCGGCAGGATGTCGCCCGGGCGCTCGCGCAGCGTCGGCACCGCGAGCTGCACGACGTTGAGCCGGTAGAACAGGTCGCCGCGAAACTGCCCGTTCGCGACGGCCTGCTGCAGATCCACGTTGGTCGCGGCGACCACGCGCACGTCGATCGGCACGCCCGTGCGCGAACCGAGCCGCACGACCTCGCGCTCCTGCAGCACGCGCAGTAGCTTGACCTGCATCGACAGCGGCAGGTCGCCGATCTCGTCGAGAAACAGCGTGCCGCCGTTCGCGGCTTCGAACCACCCGGGCTTCGCGCTGAACGCGCCGGTAAACGCACCTTTCTCGTGGCCGAACAGTTCGCTCTCGACGAGCGTTTCGGAGAACGCGCCGCAGTTCACCGCGATGAACGGCCCGCCATTGCGGCGGCTGAGGCCATGCACATGGCGCGCGATCAGTTCCTTGCCGGTGCCGGTCTCGCCGACGATCAGCACGTTCGCATCGCTCGGTGCGACCAGGCGAATCCGTTCGAGCAGCGCGACCGAGCGCGGATCGACGAACACCTGCGCGCGGGCACGGATAGACGTCGCCAGCGCGGACCGGTCGGGCAGCGTGAGGACGGGCGCGGCGTCGGGCCACGCATCGGAAGGGGAGTGGTTCACGAGTAGAAGCCCGGCGTCGGATAGGTTCGCTTGAGCGCCCATTCGCCGATCTCGCGAATCTTGTACGCGAGCGGGTCGTGGAGCGTGTGGGTGCGCAGGTTGCGCCAGTGCCGGTCGAGTCGCAGCGCGCCGTGCGTCGCGCGGGCACCGGCGACGTCGAACATGCGCGTGCAGAGATCGAGCCCGGTGCGCGCGGCCGACACCTTCGCGGCGGCCGTGGCGAGCGCAACCTGGCCGCGCTCCGCCTGCGTGAGCGCCGCATCGCGCGACCATGCGGCGTCGAGCCGGTCCGCCGCGCGGTCGGCGAGCACGCGCGCGGCTTCGAGCCCGACCCAGAATTCGCCGTACTGGCCGAGGATGTACGGATCGTCGCCGGTGCTCGCGACCTGCGCGCCGGGCCACGGCCGCGCTTCGTGCAGCGTGTAGTGCCGCGCGTCGTTGAGCGCGGCTTCGGCGATGCCGAGATACACGTTCGTCAGCACGAGCTGCGCGACGAGCGGGCGCAGGCACGCGAACGGCGTCGACAGCGGGCCGGGGTCCGTCAGCAGCTCGTGGTCCTCGACGCGCACTTTCTCGAACGTGACCGTGCCGCTGTCGGTCTGGCGCTGGCCGATGTTGTTCCAGTCGTCGGCGATCGAGATGCCGCTGCGCTGCGTCGGCACGGCCGCGATCAGGAACGCGCGCGTGTCGGCGTCGTGCGCGGACGCGATCAGCATCTGCGAATCGAGCGCGCCCGAACAGAAACTCTTCTGGCCGCTGAATTCGTGCCACGCGCCGTGCGAGCGGCTGAGCGTGCGCTCGTCGAGCGGATTCAGCGCGTTACCCCAGAACCACTGCTGGCGCGCGGTGCGTTCGAACCACGATTCCCACTGCGCGGGCGCGCCGAACAGCCGCACGGTCGCGAGCATCAGGTGATGGAAGCCGAACACGTGCGCGAGCGAACTGTCGGCCGCCGCGAGCACGCGGACGACGTCGAGCGTCGTGCGCCAGCTCGCGCCGAGGCCGCCGTAGGCAGACGGGATGCTCAGCGCGAGCAGGCCGCTGTCGCGCAGCTGGTCGCGCTCGGCCTTCGGCGTGCCGCCCTGCTGGTCGCGTTCGGCCGCGGTGCGGGCAAAGCCGGCCGCCAGGCGCTCGGCGGTTTGCAGGGCGTCAGGAGGGGCCGGTTCGTCGCGGGACGGCGCGACGACGCGCAGGCCTTCCGCGCGGGGCGATACGGAAATGGGTGTCATGGCGATGAATGCGTCGGGTTGCTGCACGAAAACGGTCAGGTTGCATAGCGCGTTGCTGACCGGGTGCTGCGTGATCAGCAGAGTGTTCAACGTTTTGCGCAACGCAGGAAACATCGATTTCTGATAACCAATGCGGGAATGCTGCGCTGGACGCAGCCGGGCACGGAGATGTCGCGCGACGTAGCGATCGGCGGCACGCAGGGTGACGATGCAGCAGTCATGTCGGCGCTATTGCAAGTGCGGGACGCGTCACGCTGGCGCATGAACGCGAAAACCTGGCGCGAATGCATGCCAATGGACGCCACGCACTTGCCGGAATCCGTGTTGAAGCGGAAAGGCGCGAGTGCCGCACACCGTGCTGCTGATCACGCAGCAGCGCATCAGCAGCGTTGTTTCCCCCAGTTCATCGCGCTGCGGAATATGGTTGTGATGCGGTGGCTGGCACGCTTATCAACGTGCGGCGATCGTCGGGAACGCCATGACAGGCCGTCGATCGCGATGCATTTCGTCATGCAGACGATCGTTTTTGCTCTCGATCATCGAAATGGCACGCTCCTTGCTGACCCATGACGAAACGGGTGCATCGGCACCCGACTCGACAATGGGAATGCAATCGATGAGCAATGCAATCAACGTGGTCGCGATATCGGGCGGCCTGCAACGACCGTCGCGCACGCTGGCGCTGACCGACGCGATCGTTTCGGCACTCGGCGCCGCACTGCCGATCGAAACACGGCTGATCGAACTCGGTGAAATCGGCGGCCGGCTGGCCGGTGCGCTGACGCGCGCGCAGGTGCCGGCCGACCTCGATGCGCAGATCCGCGCGATCGAGACGGCCGACGCGCTCGTCGTCGCGAGCCCCGTCTATCGCGCGTCGTACACGGGCCTCTTCAAGCACCTGTTCGACCTCGTGCATCACGAAGCGCTGATCGACGTGCCCGTGCTGCTCGCGGCCACCGGCGGCAGCGAGCGTCATGCGCTCGTGATCGACCATCAGCTCCGCCCGCTGTTCAGCTTCTTCCAGGCCCGCACGCTGCCGATCGGCGTGTACGCGTCCGAAAGCGATTTCGACCAGTACCAGATCACGAACCCGGCGCTGCGCGCGCGTATCGCGCTCGCCGTCGATCGCGCGGTGCCGCAACTGCGCCCGCATGCGCTTTCCGTCGCGGCTGCGTAGGCCGCCTGCGTTTCCTCTCCCGACCAGGACACACTCATGAGCCATACCGATTCTTCCGCCGACGGCGTCAAGTTCGCCTACTGGGTGCCGAACGTCAGCGGCGGCCTCGTCGTCAGCACGATCGAGCAGCGCACCGACTGGAGCCTCGAATACAACCAGCAGCTCGCGCGCACCGCCGAGGCGGCCGGCTTCGAGTACGCGCTGAGCCAGATCCGCTTCACGGCCGGCTACGGCGCGGAATACCAGCACGAGTCGGTGTCGTTCAGCCAGGCGCTGCTGCATGCGACGACGAAACTCAAGGTGCTCGCCGCGATCCTGCCGGGGCCGTGGCATCCGGCCGTGGTCGCGAAGCAGCTCGCGACGATCGACCACATCTCGAACGGGCGCATCGCGATCAACGTCGTGAGCGGCTGGTTCAAGGGCGAATTCACCGCGATCGGCGAGCCGTGGCTCGAGCACGACGAACGCTATCGGCGCTCGAAGGAATTCATCCAGGCGCTGAAGGGCATCTGGACGCAGGACAACTTCACGTTCAAGGGCGACTTCTATCGCTTCAACGACTACACGCTGAGCCCGAAGCCGGTGCAGAAGCCGCATCCGGAGATCTTCCAGGGCGGCAGCTCGCGGGCGGCGCGCGACAACGCGGCGAGCGTGTCGGATTGGTACTTCACGAACGGCAATACGGCGGAGAACCTGAAGGCGCAGATCGACGACATTCGTGCGAAGGCGGCGGCGAACAACCATCGCGTGCGCATCGGCGTCAACGCGTTCGTGATCGCGCGCGATACCGAGGAAGAGGCGAAGGCCGTGCTCGACGACATCATCCGGCACGCGCACGTCGAGGCCGTGCATGCGTTCGGCGATGCGGTGAAGCAGGCCGGCAGCGCGTCGCCGGAGGGCGAAGGCAACTGGGCGAAGTCGACGTTCGAGGATCTCGTGCAATACAACGACGGTTTCCGCACGAACCTGATCGGCACGCCGCAGCAGATCGCCGAGCGCATCGTCGCGCTGAAGGCGATCGGCGTCGATCTCGTGCTCACGGGGTTCCTGCATTTCATCGAGGAAGTCGAGTACTTCGGCAAGCGCGTGCTGCCGCTGGTGCGCGAACTCGAGGCGCAGCGGCAGGCGGTTGCCGCGTAACGCAGAGGCCGGTGCGCGGCGGGAAGTCAATCCTGCCGAGCGCGGGCTGGTCGCAGGGGTGACACCGACGATTCTTGCGGGTCATCCATATTTTACGTTTCGGATACCGAAACAGGAGGCCGGCGGATGCTTCTCGGCACCGCCGGCCGGTTCATGAGCTTTGCCGGAAAAACCATGTCTACGGAAATCATCGAAGAAAACGTGCAACCGCAAGCGGGCGCCACGCCCGTTCCCGTCATCGGCTCGGATGCCGAGGCACTCGACGTCGCGCACCAGGTCGCGGCCCGACTGGCCGAGCACGCCGCGTTGCGCGACCGCGAGCGCAAGCTGCCGTTCGACGAGATCGAGCTGTTTTCGTCGAGCGGCCTGTGGGGCATTACCGTGCCGCGCGAATACGGCGGCGCGGAAGTGTCGAACGTGACGCTCGCGGAAGTGATCGCGATCGTTTCGCAGGCGGACCCGTCGCTCGGCCAGATCCCGCAGAACCACTATTGCCTGATCGAGGACATCCGCCTCGAAGGCAGCGACGCGCAGAAACGCTTCTTCTTCGATCTCGTTCTCAAGGGCACGCGCTACGGGAACGCGTTCTCCGAAGCGGGCGGCAAGAACGTGCTCGACATTCAGACGCGGGTGCGCCGCGACGGCGATGCGTTCGTGCTGAACGGCCGCAAGTTCTATTCGACCGGCACGCTGTTCGCGCACTGGATCCCGGTGCTCGCGCTCGACGAGTCGGACCAGGCCGTGCTCGCATTCGTGCGGCAGGGCGCGCCGGGGCTGACCGTCGTGGATGACTGGAGCGGCTTCGGGCAGCGCACGACCGCGAGCGGCACGGTGATCGTCGAGAACGTGCTCGTGAGCCCGTTCGAAATCTTCCACACGCAGCGTTCGTACGACCGCCCGACTTTCGCGGGCCCGTTCGCGCAGATCACGACCGCCGCGATCGATCTCGGGATCGCGCGCGCCGCGCTGCAGGACACGATCGCATTCGTGCAGCAGCATGCGCGCCCGTGGATCGATAGCGGCGTCGAACGCGCGAGCGAGGATCCGCTGACGGTCGCGCAGATCGGCGACATCGCGTACCGCGTGCACGCGGCCGAAGCGCTGCTCGCGCGCTCGGGGCGCTTCGTCGACGCGGCGAAGCGGGAGCCGAGCGAGGAAACGGTCGCGCAGGCCGCGATCGCGGTGGGCGAGGCGAAGATCGCGACGACCGAGGTGTCGCTTCTTGCGGCGAGCAAGCTGTTCGAGCTCGGCGGCAGCAAGTCGACGCTCGCGAAATACAACTTCGATCGTCACTGGCGCAACGCCCGCGTGCATACGCTGCACGATCCGGTGCGCTGGAAGTATCACGCGATCGGCAACTACTACCTCAACGGCGTGAAGCCCGCGCGCCATTCCTGGAATTGACCGGCCCGCGCCGGCGTATTCAACGCAACGAAACATGGGCAAGGAATTCGGGTGGCCGCACCGGCAGCCGCCACCGCCGCGTAGTTGGCCCATGCGTCACCGCTTCATTCCTGACGAGGTAAACCAATGAGTCATCCAGCCAGCACCGCGCAGGCACTCCCTGCGCAAAGCGCCGTGCCGCAGGCAGGCGGCCTGCGGCGCAACTACCTGAGCCTGCCCGAACTGATCGCGCAGTCGATCGGCCTCGTCGGCGTGTCGGGCGGGATCGGCGTACTGATTCCCGCCGTATTCGCGACGGCCGGCAACGGGACCTGGCTCGCGTACCTGTTCGCGATCGTCGCGCTGCTGTTCGCGTCGTGGAGCATCTCGGTGTTCGCGCGCGACTCGGCGTCGCCGGGCGCGCTGTATGCGTACGTGTCGGCCGGCATCGGGCCAGTTTGGGGCGCGATCTGCGGCTGGTCGCTGTTGATCGCCTACGCGGTGGCCGCCGCGGGCATCCTGCAGGGAACGATCAACACGTTTCTGGTGCTGGGCCGCGAAACCGGGCTGCTCGGCAGCGTGACGCCGCTCGGCGCGGTGCTCGGGCTGACGGTTGTCACCGCGCTCGCTGCGTGGTACATCGCGTTTCGCGACATCCGGCTGTCCACGCGCTTCACGCTGTTCGTCGAACTCGCGACGCTGCTGCTGATCGCCGTCGTCGTGATCGGGACGATCGCGTTCGGCGGGCATCCGGTCGATCGCGCGCAACTGACGCTCGAAGGCGTGAAGCCGACGCAACTGCAGCTCGGGATGGTGCTCGCGTTCTTCAGCTTCACGGGGTTCGAGAGTGCGACCGTGCTCGGCGCCGAGGCGCGCGACCCGTTCCGCGCGATTCCGCGCGCGGTGCTGATCAGCGTCGTCGGGCCGGCCATCCTGTTCGTGATCGGCGCGTACGGGATGGTGAGCGCGTTTCACGGGCAGAAGCCGCCGCTCGATCAGGTCGACGGCCCGCTCGCGGTGCTCGCGCATCGGCTCGGCGCCGGCTGGGTCGGCGTGCTGATCGACGCGGGCGTGGCGTTGAGTTTCTTCGCGGCGTTCTTCTCGTCGATCAATGCGGCGGCGCGGATCGTCTATACGTTCGGGCGGCAGGGTGTGCTGCATGCATCGACCGGGCAAGCACACGAGCGGAATGCGACACCGCATGTCGCGGTGGCGCTGATCACGGTGCTGGCGCTGGTCACTGCACTGGTGTTCACCGCGCGCGGCACCGCGTTGCTCGATTCGTATGGCTATCTCAGCTCGATCGCGACGTACGGCTGGCTGCTTGCGTACGTGCTGGTGGCGATCGGCGCGCCGCTTTACTTGCGTCGGCAGCGTCGGCTGCGCGCGCGGCATGTGGCGATCAGCTTCGTCGCGGTCGTGCTGCTCGCGATTCCGCTGGCCGGCAGCGTGTATCCGGTGTCGGCGGGCGTCTATGCGTGGCTGCCTTATGTGTTCGTCGCGCTGCTGGCGATCGGGCTCGGGTGGTTCCTGGTGCTGCGCGTCCGGTTTCCGGAACGGTTGCGCGAGCTGGAGGCCGAGTTGCTGACGAAGTGACGGTATGGCACCGCTGGCGGGTTGTCCGCGGTGACGGCTTGATATTGATCCGGATACCGAATCAGGCGGGCGGTGCGCACCGACGCATCCGCGCCGCTCACTCGGTCGCGTCGAAATCGTCCTCGCGGCCGTTCAGCATCGCGGTCAGCGTGCGCAGGCCGGCGTCGAGTTGATCCATGCTCGGCGCGGCCAGTGCGAGCCGGACTGCATTCGGCGCATGGCCGGACGACACGGCGAAGGTGGTCGACGGCGTCAGCCCGATGTCGCGCCGGGCTGCGGCTGCGACGAGGGCCTGCGAACGCCAGTGCGCCGGCAACGTCAGCCACAGGTGATAGCACTTGCCGTTGGTCCGGACATCGAAACCCGCCAGACGCTCGATCGCCAGCGCCTGACGCGTGCTTGCGTCGATGCGTTTCAATCTCGCGAGCTCGGCCACGGTGCCGTCGCGCATCAAGCGCTGAGCGGCTGCAAACGCAAACCCGGAAGCGGTCCATCCCCCCGAGCGTACCGACGCCATCACGCTTTCGCGCAGCCGCGGCGGCGGCACGATGAAGCCGAGGGTCAGGCCTGGCGTGACCCGCTTGGACAGGCTGTCGATCACGATGCAGGCGTCCGGGGCGAGGACGGCGAGGGGCGGCTCGTCGCCGAGAAAGCCGTACACGTTGTCTTCGATGACCGGGATGTCGAGCTTGTCGACGACACGCAGCAGGTCGGCGCGGCGAGCGGCGTTCATTGTCGTGCCCAGCGGATTCTGGATGGCTGGCTGAACGTAGATCGCCGAGAGCCTGGCCTCGCGGTGGGCCTTTTGCACGGCATCGGGTCGAACGCCGTCTTCGTCCATCGCCAGTGGCACCAGGGAGATCCCCAGCTTGGCGGCGATGCCCTTGATGAACGGGTAGGTCAGTGCCTCCACGCCGCAGCGCCCACCGGTCGGCACGACCGCGGCAACGGCCGCGGCGATGCTTTGCCGCCCGTTGCCGGTAAACACCAACTGGTCGGGCGACGGGGCCCATTCATGCTGCGCCAGATACGCGGCGGCAACGCTTCGGATGGCCAGGGTCCCGGTACTCGTCGCCTCGCGTAACGCGGCGTCGAGCTCCGCAGGTCGGTGCAATCCGCGCAGGCTTCTGGTGATCAACGCGGTTTGGGCCGGGACGGTCGGGTAGTTGAACTCGAGATCGATCCGAACGCCGCGCGGCTCGCCTGGCGCGGCGGCCCCGCGTCGCGTCTCGCCCGACACGAACGTGCCCCGGCCGACTTCACCTACCACCAGGCCGCGACGCAGCAGTTCCGCGTAAACCCGTCCCGCCGTCGATGCGGCGATGGCATGCTGGTCGGCGAAATGGCGCTGCGGAGGCAGACGGTCGCCCGGCCTGAGCGTGCCGTCGGCAATTTGGGCGGCGATCGTGTCGGCCAGCTGCAGATATTCGGAGTTCGACATGGATTGCACCGATAACAATGATTATTGCACCGAGGTCAATGTTTTAATTGCACTGAGATAGGCGGCGGTGCATTCTGCTTTCATCAAGTCGATTGTACCGGGGCCGAAATGCTTGTGCGGCCCATGCGGCCGGCGGTGCGTTGGTGTACCGCGTCGCCCCGGCACCTCATTGGAGAAGCAGCATGGGTGCAACGCGTTCAACCCGGATCCACCGTGCGGCGATGCCGCGCGTGCGACCCATTCCGTGGCTGTCCGCCATGCCGCGATTCGAACCGGCACGGAGGTCGTGATGGCGACGCCTGCAGCGATGGGCCTGGAGCTGACGCTGACCACGATCCTGATCGCGTTCGCCGGCGTGTTCGTGATTGCGTTCATGCGCGGTGCGTTCGGTGGCGGGTTCGCGATCATCGGCATTCCACTGCTGTCGCTCGTGATGGACCCGGTGACGGCCGGCGGCTTGCTTGCCCCGTTGTTCATTGCGATGGACCTGTTCGCGCTGCGGTACTGGAGGCCGTCGACATGGTCGAAGCCCGACCTCGTGCTGCTCCTGCCGGGGCTCGTGATCGGTATCGGGTTCGGCTGGCTGGCCTTCCGGTTTCTCGACCATCGCGCCATCGAGCTTTTGATGGCGGTGGTCACGCTGGTCTTCGTCGGGCTGTGGGTGAGGGGTGGCGCGGAACCAACGGTTCGTCCGCGCTCGTCGCCGAAGGCAGTCTCGGCCGGTCTTGCATCAGGCGTCACGACGATGGTCGCGCACTCGGGCGGGCCGCCGCTCGCGATGTATCTGCTGCCGCTCGGCCTCAGCAAGGAAGTGTACGCGGGAACGACGAGCCTGTTCTTCACCGTGGGCAATGCGATCAAGGCGGTGCCGTGGCTGCTGATCGTGCAGCCGACCGCGGACGTCTGGGCGTTGATGGCGGTGTGCCTGCTTGCCATTCCTGCCGGCGTGGTGTTCGGCTGGCGGCTTCACGGCAAGCTGGATCAGCGCCTGATCTACCGGAGTTGCTACGGATTGCTGGCGGTGACCGCATTGAAGCTGCTCTGGGACGGCGTTTCCGGCTATCTCGCGTAAAACCGGCGCGCGGCTGACCTGGTTCCGGTTCCCGCTTCTCATGGGTGGCTACAAATCAGTAGTACTGATATGAAAAACCTCGAAAACAGGAGCATGTATGCCAATCGATATCCTTCCGCCGGTGCCGTCGCGGCGTCAATTCATGGGCGTCGCCGCCGCGGCCGCCATGGCGGGTTCGCTGAGTCGTCTTGCCTTTGCAGAAGCGGAAGCGGCGCAGCCCGTCACCGGTATCGCGCGATCGGCCGGTGGCGCGGGGGCCGCCGTGCGTCCGCTGCGGGTGCATGCGACGGACGCGCAACTCGTCGATTTGCGGCGACGGATCGACGCGACGCGCTGGCCCGAACCGGAAACGGTCGCAGATGCATCGCAGGGGGTGCCGCTGGCGACGATGCGCAAGCTCGCACGCTACTGGGCGACCGACTACGACTGGCGCAAGATGGAAGCGAGGTTGAACGCGCTCCCGCAGTTCGTCACCGAGATCGACGGGCTCGACATTCATTTCATCCACGTTCGCTCAAGGCATCCGGATGCACTGCCGATCATCGTCACGCACGGATGGCCGGGCTCGATCATCGAGCAACTGAAGATCATCGGCCCGCTTACCGATCCGACGGCATACGGCGGAACGGCGTCGGACGCTTTCGACGTGGTGATCCCGTCGCTGCCGGGCTACGGGTTGTCGGGCAAGCCGGCTGCGACCGGCTGGGATCCTGCCCGCATCGCGCGAGCATGGATCGTTCTGATGAAGCGTCTCGGATACCGGCGATACGTCGCGCAAGGTGGTGACTGGGGCAATGCAGTGACCGAACAGATGGCGCTGGTCGCGCCGCCGGAATTGCTCGCCATTCACACGAACATGCCGGCCACCGTACCGGACGACATCGCGAAGGCGCTCAAGTTCGGCGAACCCGCGCCCGCCGGTTTGCCACCCGACGAGCAGCACGCGTTCGAGCAACTGGACTCCTTCTACCGGCATGGCCTGGGTTACGCGCAGGAAATGGCCAACCGCCCGCAGACGCTGTATGCCATCGAGGATTCGCCGATCGGTCTCGCCGCGTGGATGCTCGACCACGATGCCAGTGGCCTCGCGCTCATCACGCGTGTCTTCGATGGCCGCACCGAGGGACTGACACGGGACGACGTGCTCGACAATGTCACGCTCTATTGGCTGACCCGCACGGGCATCTCGTCGGCGCGGCTGTACTGGGAAAACAAGCTCAACTTCTTTGAGCCGAAGCACGTGGCCATTCCGGTGGCCGTGAGCGTGTTTCCGGACGAGATCTACGCGGCGCCGAAGCGCTGGGCGCAGAACGCGTATCCGAGGCTGATCCACTACAACCGCTTGCCCAAGGGCGGCCACTTTGCGGCGTGGGAGCAGCCTCAGGCGCTGTCTGAAGAGCTGCGCGCGAGTTTCCGCGCACTGCGTTGAACGGTATCCGGTCGATGGCGTGATTGGCGCACTATGCCATCCCCGCCATCCTCGACGCATCGACCACCATCTGCACGCCGAGCCCGCCGAGAATGAGCCCCATCGCCCAGCGCTGCGCGAGCAGCAACATCGGGCGGCCGTGCAGGAACGTCGCGATGCTGCTCGAACAGATCGCCACCAGCCCGTTCGCGGAAGCGAACGCGGCGATCAGCAGCGAACCGAGAAACAGCGATTGCCCGAGTACGCTGCCGTTCCGGTAGTCGATGAACTGCGGCAGCAACGAAATGAACAGCATCGCGAGCTTCGGGTTCAGCACGCTGGTCGTCGCGCCCATCGCCAGCAGCCGCAGCGGGCGCTCGCTCGGCAATGCCTGCACCTCGAACGGCGAGCGGCCGCCGGGCCTGACGGCCTGCCACGCGAGATACAACAGGTATGCCGCCCCGACCACGGCCAGCCCGCTGCCCGCATAGGGCACGCTCATGAACAGCGTCGTGATGCCGAACGCCGCGCCGAACATGTAGAACAGGTAGCCGATCATCACGCCGCCGAGCGAGATGAGCCCCGCCGTGCGTCCTTGCGCGATCGAGCGCGACATCACGTAAACCATGTTCGGCCCGGGCGTGACCGCGAGCATGCCGCCGATGACGAGAAATCCGTAGAGCGATCCGGACGTATGCATGTCTGATGATTCCTGCAACGAGTGAGAGCTGACGGAATGCATTGTCCGACCGTGGAGGAGAACAGTAAAACGGGATAAACTGAATCGATTAATCAGTTTTTCTGAATGCGATGAAAAAGCTCGACCTCGATGTGCTCGCGATGGTGGTGGCCGTGGCGGAATCCGGATCGTTCGCGCAGGGCGCGCAGGCCGTGCACCGGTCGCCGTCGGCGGTGAGCATGCAGATCAAGGCGCTGGAAGATGCGCTCGGCAAGCCGCTGTTCATCCGCGACACGCGCAACGTGACGCCGACCGACGACGGCACGATGCTCGCCGAATACGGCCGCCGGATGCTGGCGATGCGCGACGAGGCCTGGGCGTCGGTCGTGCGCCCGGAGATCCGCGGCCGCGTGACGATCGGCGTGCCCGACGATTACATCTCGTCGCTGCTGCCACAGGTGCTCGGCAAATTCGCCGCGATGCATCCGCGTGTGGAAATACGCGTGATCGGCCAGCCGAGCAGCGCGCTCGTGCCGATGCTGAAGGACAACACGGTCGACCTCGCGTGCCTCACGCGGATCAAGGGCGTGACCGGCGAGCTGATCCGGCTCGAACCGCTCGTCTGGGCCGGGTCGCCGAAGCGCAACGTCTGGGAAGAGCGGCCGCTGCCGGTGGCATTTTTCACGCACGGCGGCAGCGCGGCGCGCGATCACGCGGTCAAGGCGCTGAACCGGCAGAAGATCCCGTACCGGATGTCGTACGAAAGCCCGAGCCACCTCGGCCTGCTCAGCATGGTGGAGGCCGGGCTCGCGGTTGCGCCGCTGGCGCGCTGCTGCGTTCCCGATCATCTCGTGCAGCTGTCGGAAAGCCACGGGCTGCCGCCGCTCGGCGAAATGGAGGTCGTGCTCGCGCGCAGCGCGCAGTCCGCGCGCCCGCCGTGCGACTACCTGGCCGAACAGATTCTCGGCGAATGGCGCACCTGAGCGGCCCGCCAGCGGCCGCGTATCAGCACGACTTCAGCAGCCATTCGCGGAACGCGACGAGCGACGGCAGCGTCTCGTTCCCCGGCGGGTAGACGAGGTAGTAGCTGCGCTGGCTGGTGATCGCGTCGCCGATCGACACGAGCTCGTTGCGGCTCAGTTCGTCTTCCACCAGCACCTTCGGCACCAGCCCGATCCCCATCCCGGCCCGCACGGCCTGGATCAGGTGCGACGTCAGCTCGAAGCTCGGACCGATGCGCATCTGCCGATGGTCGAGGCGGTAGTGCGAAAACCATTCCGCCCATGCCTGCTGGTTGCTCGTCACGCCGAGCAGCGTCTGCTTCGCGGCCCACGCCGGCGTGCGTGCGTCGGCCTTGCGGCGGCTTGCGCTGCCGGTGTCCGGCGGCGCGATCGCGATCAGGAACTCGTTGTACAGCCGGTGCGCGTGCAGGCCCGGCCAGTCGCCCGCGCCGACGGTAATCGCCGCATCGAGGTCGTCGTTGAGGAAATCGACGCCGCCGATCCGCGAATGAAGGTGCACGGTCACGCCCGGATGCGCGGTGTAGAAGTCGTGCAGGTGCGGCAGCAGCCACTTCGAGCCGAAGGTGGGCAGCGTCGCGAGCCGCAGCGTGCCGGCGCCCGCCTGGTGCGACATCGCCTGCAGTGTCGCGCCGCGGATGCGTCCCAGGGCGCCGCTCAGCTCGGCGAAGTAGCGGCGCCCAACCTCGGTCAGCTTGACCGAGCGGCCTTCGCGCCGGAACAGCGGCACGCCGAGCTGATCCTCGAGGGTCTGAACCTGCCGGCTGATCGCGCTCTGGCTCAGCGACAGTTCCTCGGCGGCACGCGTATAGCTTTCATGCCGCGCGGCGGCCTCGAACACGAGCAGCAGCGACATCGACGGGGTGAGGCGACGGTAATTCATGAGTTTTATGCAATATTCGCCGGAGCAGAATTCGTTTGTTTCTCGCGAAGTATCCAAAGATACTGGAATTCCCGGTCGCGTGGAAACTTGCTAAAAAATCATGTTTTGGCCACGCGAGCCGGCCGGTTCCACCCACATTGCCGCTTTTGCCCCATGTCGATCGCCTCGTTGCCCCGTCCCGCCAGCCCGCCCGCGCATGCGTACCGTGACTTTCTCGCCGCGCTGCAGGCCGCCGGATTCGCCGGGGAAATCCGCGCGGACCATGCGAACCGGACGGTGCAAGCCACCGACAACTCGATCTACCAGCGCCTGCCGCAAGCGGTGATCTGCCCCGCGCATGCGGACGACGTCCGGTTGCTGGCGCGGCTGCTCGCCGAGCCCGCGCATCGCGACGTCGCGGTGGCTGCGCGCGGCGGCGGCACGGGCACCAACGGGCAGTCGCTGACCGACGGCGTGGTCGTCGACCTGTCGCGCAACATGAACCGGATCCTCGAAATCGATGTCGAGCAGCGCTGGGTGCGCGTGCAGGCGGGCGTCGTCAAGGATCAGCTCAATGCGGCGCTGAAGCCGCACGGGCTGTTTTTCGCGCCGGAACTGTCGACGTCGAACCGCGCGACCGTCGGCGGGATGATCAA
Source organism: Burkholderia lata (assembly GCF_000012945.1). Classification (NCBI taxonomy): domain Bacteria; kingdom Pseudomonadati; phylum Pseudomonadota; class Betaproteobacteria; order Burkholderiales; family Burkholderiaceae; genus Burkholderia; species Burkholderia lata. The sequence continues at coordinate 1,354,490 of NC_007509.1, read as the reverse complement.
CACCGACGCGAGCGGGCAGGGCAGCTGCACGTACGGCAAGACGCGCGACCACGTGCTCGAGCTCGATTTCGTGCTGATGGGCGGCGAGCACCTGCACAGCGACGCGCTCGCGGACGACGAACTGGAGCGCCGCTGCGCGCGCGAGGACCGCATCGGCAAGGTTTACCGCACCGCGCGGCGCATCAGCGATGACAAGGCGGCGCTGATCGAAGCGAAGTTTCCGAAGCTCAACCGCTGCCTGACCGGCTACGACCTCGCGCACCTGCGCGAACCCGACGGCCGCTTCAACCTGAACAGCGTGCTGTGCGGCGCGGAAGGCTCGCTCGGCTTCGTCGTCGAGGCGAAGCTCAACGTGCTGCCGATCCCGAAGTACTCGGTGCTGGTCAACGTGCGCTATGCGGGCTTCATGGACGCGCTGCGCGACGCACGCGCGCTGCTCGCACACGAGCCGCTGTCGATCGAGACGGTCGACTCGAAGGTGTTGATGCTGGCGATGAAGGACTTCGTGTGGAGCAGCGTGGCCGAGTATTTTCCGCAGGACGACGCTCGGCCGACGCTCGGCATCAACCTGATCGAATTCAGCGGCGACGACGCGGATGACGTCGATGCGCGCGTGCGCGCGTTCGTCGACCATCTGCGCACCGATACCAGCGTGGAGCGCCTGGGCCACACGCTCGCGGCCGGCGACGACGCGGTGAAGCGCGTGTATGCGATGCGCAAGCGCGCGGTCGGCCTGCTCGGCAACGTGCAGGGCGAGGCGCGCCCGCAGCCGTTCGTCGAGGACACCGCGGTGCCGCCCGAGAACCTTCCCGCGTACATCGCCGAATTCCGCGCGCTGCTCGACGGCCACGGGCTGCAATACGGGATGTTCGGGCACGTCGATGCGGGCGTGCTGCACGTGCGGCCGGCGCTCGACATGAAGGATCCGAAGCAGGCGGCGCTGGTGCGGCCCGTGTCGGATGCGGTGGCCGAGCTCACGCAGCGGCATGGTGGCCTGCTATGGGGCGAGCACGGTAAGGGCGTGCGCTCCGAATATGCGCCGGCGTTTTTCGGCGAGCTGTATCCGTCGCTGCAGCAACTGAAGGCCGCGTTCGATCCGCACAACCAGTTCAACCCGGGCAAGATCGCGACGCCGCCGGACCACACGATGCGGCTGCTGAAGATCGACGAAGTGCCGACGCGCGGCGACCACGACCGGCAGATCGACGAGCGCGTGTGGCAGAGCTACGGCACCGCGATGCACTGCAACGGCAACGGCGCGTGCTACAACTTCGATCCGGACGATGCGATGTGCCCGTCGTGGAAGGCGACGCGCGAACGCGTGCAATCGCCGAAGGGGCGTGCGTCGCTGATGCGCGAATGGTTGCGCCTGCAAGGGCAGGCCGGCGTCGACGTCGTCGCGGCGGCGCGTGCGCGGCAGCCGTTCCTGAGCGGCCTCGCGACGCGCTGGCGCAACAGCCGCGCGGCGCGCAGCGGCGAAGCCGATTTTTCGCACGAGGTGTACGACGCGATGGCCGGGTGCCTCGCGTGCAAGTCGTGCGCGGGGCAGTGCCCGGTGAAGGTGAACGTGCCGGAGTTTCGCTCGCGCTTCCTCGAGCTGTATCACCAGCGCTACCTGCGGCCGGTGCGTGATTACCTGATCGGCTCGCTCGAATTCACGATGCCGTGGATGGCGCGGGTGCCCGCGCTGTACAACGGGCTGATGCGGGCGGGATGGGTGCGCACGGTGCTGGAGCGGCACGTCGGGATGGTCGACAGCCCGCTGCTGAGCCGCTTCGATCTCGCGGCCGTGATCCGTCAGTGGCACGTGAAGCCGGCCGACCCGCAGGCGCTCGCCGCGCTGAGCGACGCGCAGCGCGCCCGCAGCGTCGTCATCGTGCAGGACACGTTCACGCGCTTTTTCGATACCGAGCAACTGGCGACGCTGATCGAGCTGGCGGCGCGCACGGGCATTCAGGTGTGGCTCGCGCCGCTCGCGTCGAACGGCAAGGCGCTGCACGTGCAGGGTTTCCTGCGCGCCTTTGAGCAGGCCGCGATCCGCAATGCGACGCAGCTGGCCGCGCTGGCACGCTCGGGCGTTGCGCTGGTCGGCCTTGATCCGGCGATGACGCTCACGTATCGGCAGGAATACCTGAAGGTGACCGGGCTCAGCGATGTGCCGAAGGTCGCGCTGCCGCAGGAATGGCTGCTGCAGGCACTGCCGGAAGCCGGTGTCGGTGGCGACGGCGTGCCTATGTCGTACCGGTTGCTGCCGCACTGCACGGAGAAAACCAATGCGCCCGACAGCGGCAAGCAATGGGCGCAGGTGTTCGCGCGACGCGGGCTGCGGTTGAAGGTTGAGGCGACCGGGTGCTGCGGGATGTCGGGCACCTACGGGCACGAGGCGCGCAATCTCGCGACGTCGAAGACGATCTACTCGCAGTCGTGGGCGGCGCACGTGGACGGGCCTGAGGACGAAGGCGAGGCGCTGGCGACCGGCTATTCGTGCCGCAGCCAGGTGAAGCGGATGTCGTCGAAGCAGGTGCGCCATCCGTTGCAGGCGCTGCTCGATCACGTGCGGGCGGCGGGGTGAGGGCCGGGCGAGCTGTGCGTCGTCGCAGACACGCGGCTGCCGGCCGGCCGCGCATTCACGTCGGGCCTTGATATTCCGGAGCCTGCAGGAAGGGGATATTCGCCACGGCTCCGGATGCCGCCCCCGCGTTGCTCCCCCGCCTTATCGCTGGTTCCTCGCTTCATCGACCATCGAGCACCATCGCTCCAGCGGATGCCGGGCGAGCAGCGCTGCGCAATGAATCGCAAGCGCCGGCAAGCGGAGCAGGAAACCCTTCCATCGATCGGCCATCGTGTTCTCCGGTGTCCCGTTTGCGAAGCGGGCGATGTGTGTCGCCCGCGCCCTCTATAGTCCGAGCGCCGTTTTCACGGTGGCCAGCCCGTTCCTGCCGTCGAAACTCGTGACACCGTCGAGCCAGCCGTCGAGCACGTCGGGATGCTGCCGGAGGTACGCCCTTGCCGCGTCATCGGGCCGCGTCTTGTTCATCACGTCGAGCATCAACCGGTTTTCCATGTCGGTCGTAAAGCGCAGGTTCGAAACCAGCCGCCCCGCATTCGGGCAGCGTTGGGCAAAGCCGTTCGCCGTCAGCGTGTACACGCGGGCTTCTCCGTAGTTCGGGCCGAACGACGCGTCGCCGCCGGCGAGATACTGGATCGGCACCTGGATGTTCATCGGGTGCGGCGCCCATCCGATGAATACCACCCATTTCTTTTCGCGTACCGCGCGCTGGACGGTGACCAGCATGCCCGCTTCGCTCGATTCGACGAGCTTGAACCCGCGCAGGCCGTGCTCGTTGTTGTCGATCATTCGCTGAATCGTGGCGTTCGCGCTGCTGCCCGGTTCGATCCCGTAGATCTTTCCGTCGAGTTCGGCGCGGTGCTTCGCGATGTCGTCGAACGACCGGAGCCCACCCTGGTACGCGTAGTCGACCGTGGCGAGCGTTTCTTTCGCGCCGGACAGGTTCGGCGGTTCGAGCTTGACGAACGCATGCGAATCGAGGAACGGCTGGATCTGCTTGTCCTGAATGGGCCACCAGTAGCCGAGCGACACGTCGATCTGCCGGCTCTTCAGTCCGGCGAAGGAGATCGGTACGGACGACAGCGTCGTCGTCGGGCGATAGCCGAGACTCTCGAGCAGCAGCGACGCCAGCGCCGTGGTGACCGTAATGTCGGTCCAGCCGATATTCGAGAGCCGCACCGGTCGGCACGCTGCGTCGTCTTGCGCGGAAGCCATGCCGGGCAGCGACGACGCGATGACCAGCGTCGTGAGCATGCGAGCCATTCTGGATTTCATGTTCGGGCCGGAAGAAAGGGGTGAGGGGGCAAGGGTTTCGAAAGGCACCCGGGTTCACGTGTGAAAAGTGGAACCGCGCTGCACACCATGCTAGCGAAGCCGCCGGAACGGGAAACCGCCAATTGCGACATCAAGTTATGAAAATCGGCCGGCTCGTGCCGCTGCCGCGCATGCGGGGGTCCAGCCCAAGTTTTTTTGGGGCAAATGGCTTTTTTTTCATCGTTTGCGAAGGCCATCACCGATGCGTAACTTCAGCACCGAAGCGCAATTTGCCGAATCGAAAATCCCGTCCCCCTTTCAGGAGCATGCAATGAGCGAATGTCTCGCGCAGCAGGACCTCGAGATCGCCGGCCGTGCATTCAATGCGAAGGACGTCGCCGCCTCGTCGACGCTGAATGCGAAGTGCTACACGGACCCGAAGTACTTTGACGCGGAACTGGACGCCGTTTTCCGCCGGTCGTGGCAGTGGGTGTGTCATGCGGAAAAGGTGCGCGAGCCGGGCGCCTACTATGTGGCCGACGTGGCCGGCCGGAGCATCGCCGTAGTGCGCGACCGGGCCGGCAGCCTGCGCGCGTTCTACAACGTCTGCAAGCACCGCGCGCATCACCTGCTTGCCGGCGAAGGCAAGGCCCGCGTGATCACGTGCCCGTATCACGCGTGGAGCTACAACCTCGACGGCGGGCTGCGCCAGGCGCCGATGACGGAGACGCTGATCGACTTCAGGAAAGAGGAGATCTGCCTGTCGCAAGTGCAGGTCGAGGAATTCTGCGGGTTCGTGTACGTGAACATGGACCCGGCCGCCGCGTCGCTCGCGTCGCAAAGCGGGGACCTGAAAGCCGAGATCGACCGGTTCGCGCCGGACGTCGGCACGCTGACGTTCGCGCGTCGTCTGCAGTTCGATATCCGGTCGAACTGGAAGAACGTCGTCGACAACTTCCTCGAGTGCTACCACTGCCCGACCGCCCACAAGGATTTCGTGAGCCTGCTGCAGTTCGACACCTACAAGGTGACGACGCACGGGATCTACTCGAGCCACATGGCGAAAGGCGGCAACGCCGGCAACACCGCGTACAGCGTGGAAGGCGCGACCTGCGACGACCACGCGGTGTGGTGGGTCTGGCCCAACACGTGCCTGCTGCGTTATCCGGGCCGCGCGAATTTCCTCGTGCTGAACATCATCCCGGTGGCGCCCGATCGCACGATCGAGACCTACGACTTCTACTTCGAATCCGCCGAGCCGACGCCGCAGGAGATCGAGGCGATCAACTACGTCCGCGACGTGCTGCAGCAGGAGGACATCGACCTGGTCGAAAGCGTGCAGCGCGGCATGAGCACGCCCGCGTTCGAAAGCGGCCGGATCGTGAGCGATCCGCAGCAGTCGGGCATGAGCGAGCACGCGCTGCATCACTTCCACGGGCTGGTGCTGAAGGCCTATCAGGACGCACTGAGGTAACGCGGTCGTGGCATGCCGGCGCGCGCCGGCACCTCGCCGGACCGATGGCGGCGCGCTCGAATCGTCTTGCGAATACCGGTGTGTCGAGGCAAACGCGAACGCGATCGCGACGACACCGGCCAACCTGCACAAGTCAAGGTCATCACCATGTCGAACAGCATCATCATCACGTGCGCGGTCACGGGCGGCATCCACACGCCGACCATGTCGCCCCACCTGCCCATCACGCCCGCGCAGATCGCGGCGGAATCGATCGCGGCGGCCGAAGCCGGCGCATCGATCATCCATCTGCATGCACGCGACCCGGAAACGGGGCGGCCGACGCCCGACCCGAAAGTGTTCATGCAGTTCCTGCCCGTCATCAAGGCGAACAGCGACGCGATCATCAACGTGTCGACCGGCGGCGGCCTCGGCATGACGCTCGAACAGCGCCTCGAAGCGGCCCTCGTCGCGAAGCCCGAGATGGCGTCGCTCAACTGCGGGTCGCTCAATTTCGGCATCTTCCCGATGCTGCAGAAGCACGCCGAATGGCAGCACGACTGGGAGCCCGCGTTTCTCGACATGACGCGCGACTTCGTGTTCAAGAACACGTTCAAGGACATCGAATACACGCTGCGCGAACTCGGCGAGACGCACGGGACGCGCTTCGAGTTCGAGTGCTACGACCTCGGCCACCTGTACAACCTCGCGTATTTCGTCGACAAGGGGCTGCTGAAGCCGCCGTTCTTCATCCAGATGATCTTCGGGATCCTCGGCGGGATGGGGGCCGATACGGACAACCTGAGCCATCTGCACAGCATCGCGCAACGGCTGTTCGGCGACGGCTTCGAATGGTCCGTCCTCGCGGCCGGGCGCAACCAGATGAAATTCGCGACGCAGTCGGCCGTGATGGGCGGGAACGTGCGGGTCGGGCTCGAGGACAACCTGTACATCGATCGTGGCCAGCTGGCGGCGTCGAACGCCGACCAGGTCCGCAAGATCCGGCGCATCGTCGAGGAGCTCGGCTTCACGGTCGCGACGCCCGCCGAGGCGCGGGCGCGGCTGGGCCTGAAGGGCCGCGACCAGGTCGGGTTCTGAGCGCGGCAGAACAACTTTCCGGATCTCAAACAGGTCGATTAGTCATGCAAACGATGAACCTGATCAATGGTGAGCGGGTAGCGGGCGACGGGGAAGCGTTTCCGGTCGTCAACCCGGCGACGGGCGAAACCGTCGTCACGATGCGCGATGCGTCGGCCGAGCAGGTCGATGCGGCCGTCGCGGCGGCGGCCGCGGCATTCCCGTCGTGGTCCGCGACGCCGCCAGGCGCGCGGGCGGCGCGCCTGCTGGCGCTGGCGGATGCGATCGAGGAACGCGCGGACGAGTTCGCGGCGCTCGAATCGCTGAACTGCGGCAAGCCGTTGCACGCGGTGAAGGCGGACGAGCTGCCGTTGACCGTCGACGTGTTCCGTTTCATGGCCGGCGCCGCGCGTTGCGTGTCGGCATCCAGCGCGGGCGAGTACGTGGCCGGGTTCACGTCGATGATCCGGCGCGACGCGGTCGGCGTGGTGGGATCGATCGCGCCTTGGAACTACCCGCTGATGATGGCGGCGTGGAAGCTCGCGCCGGCGCTGGCGGCCGGCTGCCCGGTCGTCCTGAAGCCGTCGGAGCTCACACCGCTGACGTCGCTGCGCGTTGCGGAACTGGCGGCCGAGCTCTTTCCGCGCGGTGTCGTCAACGTGGTCGTCGGCCGTGGCGCGACGACGGGCGATGCGCTGATCAACCATCGTCAGCTCGATCTCGTGTCGCTGACCGGCGGCCCGGCGACGGCGAGCCGGATTCTCGAAGCGTCGTCGCGCAAGCTGATGCATACGCACATGGAGCTGGGCGGGAAGGCGCCGGTCATCGTGTTCGACGACACGAACCTGGACGCGGCCGTCGAAGGCATTCGCAACGCGGCGTTCTTCAACGCCGGGCAGGATTGCGCGCAGCCTTGCCGGCTCTATGTCGAGGACGGGATCTACGACACCTTCGTCGCGAACCTGGCGAATCGCGTCGCGTCGATCCGGCTCGGCGCACCGGACGATACACGTACCGAAATGGGGCCGGTGATCTCCGAAGGCCATCGGCGGCGCATCGCCGGGTTCGTGGACCGCGCGCGTGACCTGCGCCATGTCGAGATCCTGACCGGCGGGCGTGACGTCGCCGGCGGCGGCTACTTCTACGAGCCGACGATCGTCGCGCATGCGCGGCAGGACGACGAGATCGTTCAGCGCGAGGTGTTCGGCCCAGTCATCTCCGTCACGCGGTTCAGCGGCGCGGAACAGGCGATTCATTACGCGAACGACAGCCCGTACGGCCTCGCGTCGTCGATCTGGACGCGCGACGTGGGCAAGGCGATGACGGTCGCGTCACGCCTGCGTTGCGGCATCACGTGGATCAACGCGCATGGCGTGGCCACCGCCGAGATGCCGCACGGCGGCATGAAAGCGTCCGGATACGGGAGCGACATGTCCGTCTACGCGCTGGAGAACTACACGACCGTGCGGCACGTCCAGATTGCCCACGCGTAGCGGACGATTTTCGGCGCGCGGGTAGCGCCTGCCGACGGACCGGCGGCGACCCGGCATCCACTCACCAGATCCAGAGGTAACGATGACGCAACATCAAAGCGGTGCGCTGGACCGGCAAGTGCTGATTGTGCGAGACGTGGCCGACGAGGCCAACGGTATCCGCAGCTACGAACTGGCCACGGAAGACGGTGCGGACCTGCCGGCCTATGAGCCGGGCGCGCACGTGGCCGTCCACCTCGAAAACGGCATCACGCGACAGTATTCGCTCTACGAAGCAGCCGGGCTCCGGAAAACCTACCGGATCGCCGTGCTGAAGGATCCGGCAAGCCGTGGCGGATCGCGCTTTCTGCATGAACAGGTGAGCGTCGGTGAGCGAGTGCGGATCAGCGGGCCGTACAACCATTTTCCGATGACGGCCGGCGCGACGTCGTCGCTGCTGATCGCGGGCGGCATCGGGATCACGCCGATCCTGTCGATGGCGGCTCGCCTGTTCAGCGAAGGGCAGCCGTTCGCGTTGCATTACTGCGCGCGGCGCGAGCAGGACGCGGCGTTCGTCGATCTCCTGCGGCGCGGTGTGCCGTTCGCGGCGCACGTGCACCTGCATTTCGACGGAGGCGATCCGGGCAAGGGGCTTGACGTCCGGTCGCTTCTCTCGGACGTAACGGAGGGCCGCCATCTCTATTGCTGCGGCCCCGGCGGCCTGATGAACGCGGTGGAAGCCGCGGCATCGCACTGGCCGGCGGGCACCGTGCATTTCGAGCGCTTTGCCGCCGAGACGGCGGACGCAGCGGAGAACACGGCCTTCCGGATTCATCTGTGCAAATCCGGCCTGGACCTGGACGTGCCGGCCGACAAGAGCGTGCTGCAGGTGCTGAAGCACGCGGGATTCGACATCAGCACGGTCTGCGAGCAGGGCGTGTGCGGCGCATGCCTGACCGACGTGGTCGACGGCGTGCCGGAGCACCGCGATCAGATCCTGACCGACGAAGAGAAGCGCGCGAACGACGTGATGGCGGTGTGTTGTTCCCGGTCGAGATCGCCTCGACTGGTGCTGGACCTGTAATGACGCCCGGCGGGCGGATCTCGACCGCCGGTCTCCCGATACTCGAATTCAGGATGGAAGAGCACGATGAGCACGCTGCATGACATGCCCCATGGCATCGAAGTCGTTGGCATTCTCGGGGCCGGCACGATCGGCGCAAGCTGGGCCGCGCTGTTTCTGGCGGCCGGGCTGGAGGTCGACGTATACGATCCGTCGCCGGAAGGGGAGGCGTTCGTTCGCGACTATGTGCGTCACGCGTGGCCGAGCCTGGAGCGGCTCGGGTTGGCCCGGCGGGGTGATCCGGGACGGCTGCGCTTCGTGGCGACGCCCGAGGAAGCCGTGGCCCGCGCGCAGTTCGTGCAGGAAAGCGTGCCCGAGCGGATCGAGATCAAGCACGCGTTGTACCGGCGTATCGAGGATCATCTCGATCCTCGCGCGATCGTCTGCTCCAGCGCATCGGGCCTGCTCGTGAAGGAAATGCAGGCGGGCTGGAAGAACCCGGGCCGCTTCATCCTCGGGCATCCGTTCAATCCGCCTCATCTGATTCCGCTGGTCGAGCTGCTGGGCAACGAGAAGACCGAGCCCGGCGTGCTGGAACTCGCCGAGCAGTTCTATGCCGCCTGCGGAAAGATCACGATCCGGGTCAACAAGGAAGTGCCGGGCCACGTCGCTAACCGGTTGCAGGCGGCACTGTGGCGGGAAGCGATTCATCTGGTGGTCGAAGGGGTCGCGACGGTCGGCGACGTCGACAAGGCCGTTTCTGCCGGCCCGGGCCTGCGATGGTCGGTGATGGGGCCGCACATGCTGTTCAACCTCGGCAGCGGCGGCCACGGGCTCGGCGTCTTCTGCGAGCGTTTTGCGCCGTCGTTCCATCGCTGGTGGGACGATCTCGGCCATCCGACGCTCGATCCGGAGACGATCCGGATGCTGGTCGACGGCGTGAAGGCGGAAGAAGACGGCCGGCAATTCCACGACCTGGCGGCGGAGCGCGACCGCAAGATCGTCGAAGCGAGCAAGGCGATCACGGATGCGGCGTACCCGACCCGCGCGATCGATGTGGTGGGCGAGCGGAAGGTCGCGGCCCGATGAAACCCGCCGGGCGCCGGCACGAAGCCGCCGCCCGGCCTACGTCGACGACACGTCGAAGGATGGCGCCAGATGCAAGCGGAACTCGCGGTCCATGAAGGGCAGGTACGCGCGGAGTGGATCGACTACAACGGGCACATGAACGACGCGTGCTACGTGCGCGTGTTCAGCGAGTCGATCGACCGGTGGCTGGACAGCATCGGGATGGACGATGCGTTCCGATCGCGCGAGCGGGTGTCGGTCTATACGCTGCAGACCGTCGTTCATTACCTGAAGGAAATCGGGCTGGGCGCGCCGTTCGTCGTCACGGCCCGCGTGCTCGAGCACGACAGCAAGAAATGTCGGGTTTTCCTGACCATGCGGCACCCGATCGACGCCGAACACTTTGCTACGATGGAAGCCCTTTTGCTGCACGTGGACATGACGCTTCGGCGCAGCACGGCGTTTCGCGAGCAGACGCTGGCGCGGCTCGACGCGCTGTTTGCCGCGCAGCGAGATGCCCCGTTGCCGGTGCAAGCGGGTCGAGGCATTTCACTGGTGAAAGGGCAGTGATGTTCGCGTCGACGAACCTGCTCGACTCAGGCGGCAATGCACGTTGCGCCGGTCCGGCGGCCCGCCCGCTTCGACGCGCCGCAATACGACCGACTTCCGTCCCGAGAGAAGCCCCCGACATGGTTAGCCGCTTGAAGCACCTCCCGCCGCTGTCGTATCTCACCGCGTTCGAGGCAGCGGCCCGGCATGAGAGTTTCACGAGTGCCGCCGAGGAACTGTGCGTGACCCAGAGCGCGATCAGCCGGCAGATCCGGCTGCTCGAGGAAACGCTGGGCTGCGCGTTGTTCGTGCGGTCTCACAAGGCGGTGTCGCTCACCGACGGCGGGCGGAAGTTCCAGCGGACCGTCAATGCGGCGCTGGATCTGCTTGCCGCCGCCGCGTACGAATTGCGCGTGCAGGCGTCGACGTCGACGGTCACGGTGTCGGCGGATCTCGCGATCGCGTCGCACTGGCTGATTCCGCGCCTGCCGAAGTTTCGGGCCGAGCATCCGGAGATCATCATTCACGTCGATGCGTCGGACGAGGACACGCGCAACATCCGGGAAGGCGCGGACCTGGCGATCCAGTTCGGCGACGGCTACTGGCCGGCCTGCAACGCGCGGTTCCTGCTCGAGGAAGAGATCTTCCCGGTGTGCACGCCGGCGTATCTGGCCCGACTCGCGCCGATGGCGCACACGCGGGATCTGCTGCGCGCGACGTTGATCCATCTCGAGACGCGTCATTGGGACTGGATGGACTGGGCAACCTGGTTCGCGCATCACGACATCGCGCTGACCGAGCCGCGGCAGGACCTTTACATCAACAACTATCCGGCGGTCCTGCAGGCCGCGATGGGCGGGCAGGGCATCGCGATGGGATGGCGCTATCTGGCCGACGACATGCTGGCGACCGGGGTGCTGGTGCGGCCGATCGAGACCTCGGTGCGGACCGGCCGCGGGTTTTATCTGCTGCATCCGAGCGATACGTTGTTGAGCCCGGAGGCGCGGATCTTCTGCGACTGGATCGTCGGGCAATGCGCGGAATAGGGATGGCCGGCGGCGCGTGAAAGCGGGCGCCGACCGGCGGGCATGATGCCGGTTGAATAGAGGTTGAGAGGATCGATGCGATGAAATCGACATTCAGTCATTTCGGATTCCTGATATTGGAAAAGTATTCGATGATTGCGCTGACGAGTGCGATCGAGGCATTGCGAATGGCCAACCAGCTGCTCGGCTTCTCCCGCTACGACTGGACCATTTACTCGGTCGACGAAACGGCGATTCGCGCCAGCAACGGCATCGTCGCGGGGCCGGCGTGCCCGCTGGACCCTGCCGCGCGAATGCCCGACGTGATGTTCGTCTGCGGCGGATGGGACGTACGCGACGCCGTGGACGACGGGACCAAACGACTGCTCCGGACCCTGGCCGCGCGCGGCGTCGCGGTGGGCGGGCTGTGCACGGGAGCCTATGCGCTGATGGCCAGCGGCCTGCTCGACGGCTATCGCTGCGCGGTTCACTGGGAGGTGCTGTCCGAGCTGCATGACGAGTTTCCGGACGTCCGCTTCGTCGACGAACTCTTCGCCATCGACCGCGATCGCCTTACCTGCACCGGTGGAATGGCGCCGCTGGACATGATGCTGCACCTGATCGCGTCGGATCTCGGTCCGCCGATGGCTCGGCATATCTCGGAGCAATTCTCGATCGAGCGGGTCAGGGCCGTGACCGACCCGCAACCGATTCCCATTGCGTCACGGGTGGGCTTTTCGCGCGAGGAACTGATCGAGACGGTGCGGCTGATGGAGGCGAATATCGAGGAGCCGCTCACGGTGCCGGACCTGGCCCGGTTGGCCGGCGTGTCGATGCGCCACCTGCAGCGCGTCTTCAGGGAAGCATTGGACGTGACGCCGCACGAGTACTACGTCGGCCTGCGCTTGAAGCGTGCGCGGAAACTGATCCGCTACTCGAACATGTCGATCGCGACCGTCACGAAGACCTGCGGATTCCAGAGCGTCACGCATTTCAGCAAGGCCTTTCGCACTTTCTTCGGACACGCACCGAGTCACGAACGCCGGGCCCGCGAATCCGCCGGTGCGCTGGCCTGATCCCGATCATTTCAACGACGCAACCCGAGGTATCACCATGAATCGAACTGGTATGGCGGCGCTGGTCGCCGCGCTGTGCATGTCCGCGGCAGTCCATTCCGCGGGCGCGGCGGAGCCGGCGGCCTGCAGAAACGTGCGTATGGCCGATGTCGGCTGGAGCGACATCGCGGCCACGACCGGGCTGGCTTCCACGATGCTGTCCGCGCTGGGCTACAACCCGTCGAAGACGATCGCATCGGTGCCGATTACGTTTGCCGGGGTCAAGAGCAAGCAGATCGACATTTTCCTCGGCTACTGGTCGCCCTCGATGGATCCGATCATCGCGCCGTTCGTCAAGAGCGGCTCGATCAAGGTCCTTCCCGAGCCGAACCTGAAAGGCGCGAAATTCACGCTGGCGGTGCCGGACTACGTGTATCAGGCGGGGCTCAGGACGTTCGCGGACCTGCCGAAGTATGCGGACAAGCTGCAGTACCGCATTTACGGGATCGAGCCGGGGAACGACGGCAACCAGCTGATCGGCAAGATGATCCGGGAGAACAAGGACGGGATCGGCAAGTTCAAGCTGGTGGAATCGAGCGAGGCAGGCATGCTCGTCGAGCTCAACCGGGCCGTTCGCGACAAGCAGTGGATCGTGTTTCTTGCGTGGGAGCCTCATCCGATGAATGCGCAACACAGGATCAACTACCTGTCCGGTGGCGATGACGTGTTCGGCCCGAACTACGGCGAGGCGAAGGTGTTCACGGTCGAGCCGCCGGATTACGAGGCGCGGTGCCCGAATGTTGCGAAGTTCGCGTCGAACCTGCATTTCACGACCGAGCTCGAGAATCATTTGATGATTCCGATCATGAACCACCAGGATCCGAACCAGGCCGCGACGGAATGGCTGAAACGGAACACGTCGATGCTGGACACGTGGCTGGCCGGCGTCACGACGTTCGACGGCAAGCCGGCGCTACCGGCGGTGAAAGCGTATCTTGCTGCGCACTAGCAGCGGTTCGACGCAGGCAGGCGAGTGGGCGGCGCGGCGCGGAGGCGCGGTTTCGCGTCTTCCGCGCGGCAGGGTGCGACGGTGCGGTCGCAGGATCGCGTTCGACGCGAATGGCGGTGCCGGGATTCCTGCGGCGACACGCGATCAAGTGACGCGCGGTAACCGGGTGCCGGCGACGGCCATCGGCGCGGAACCAACCTTCCGCGGGTTACGACTCGTCGTCGCGGGTCGTTTCGGAACGTGTTTTTTCCACCGCAGGAAACGTGCCGCCGCCGCGCGGCCGTTTCGGTTCGATCCGCATCTGCCGGATCACGCGCCGGAAATCGATCTCGTGCGCAGCCATCGTGCCGATCAGTTTCGCGATGACCGCGAGGTGGGACGGGACCGTGCCCTTGCTCGAATAGTTCGTGATCGAACTTTCGTTCATCTTGATCAGGCGGGCGAACTCGCGCGCCGTCAGCTGTGCCTTCTTCAACTCCTGTTGAAATTCCGCATACGCCATTGCACACATGATGCTTCGTCTCCGTGAATCAGAAATCGGCCCGCGCGGCGCCGGCGCCGACGGGTGGCGTCCCCGTCGTGCCGGCGCCGCGGCGGGTTACATCTTCACCTGGTCGACGAAGGTCTTCTTGCCGCTCTTGTAGCCGTAGATCGAGATGATCCCGTGCGTCAGGTCGCCCTTCGAATCGAACGTCGTCGTGCCGATCACGCCGTCGTACTTCGTCGCCGGCATCGCGGCGAGGATCTTCGCCGGATCGGTCGAGTTCGCGCGCTTCATCGCGTCGACCGCGATGTAGACCGCGTCATACGCGAACGGCGCGTCGAACTTGATGCCCTGGTTGAAGCGCTTCTGGTACTTCGCGAGGAAGTCCGCGCCGCCCGGCATCTTCTCGAGCGCAGCGCCTGCCTGCGAGCACGTCACGTTGTCGGCCGCCGGGCCGGCCAGGTCGGCCAGCGAGTCGGTGCACACGCCGTCGCCCGACAGGATCTTCGCGCGCAGGCCGAGCTGCTTCGCCTGCTTCGCGAGCGGGCCGCCGGTCGCGTCCATGCCGCCGTACATGATCGCGTCCGGGTTCTCGCCCTTGACCTTGGTCAGAATCGCGCGGAAGTCGACTGCCTTGTCGTTGGTCGCGTCGTGCGACAGCACCTTCAGGCCGAGCGCCTTCGCCTTCTTTTCGAACTCGTTCGCGAGGCCCTGACCGTACGCGGTCGAATCGTCGATCACCGCCACGGTCTTCACGCCCTTCGACTGCGCGTAGCTCGCGAGTGCCGGGCCTTGCTGCGCGTCGGTCGCGACGACGCGGTAGGTCGTCTTGAAGCCTTGCTGCGTGTAGGTCGGGTTCGTGGCCGACGGCGAGATCTGCACGATGCCCGCGTCGCTGTAGATCTTCGACGCCGGGATCGACGTGCCCGAGTTCAGGTGGCCGATGACGGCGACGACCTTGTCGTCGACGAGCTTCTGCGCGACCTGGGTGGCCTGGCGCGGGTCGGCCGCGTCATCCTGCGCATCGAGTTGCAGCGTGATCTTCTTGCCGCCGATCGTGAGGCCCTTCGCATTGATTTCCTCGACCGCGAGGCGCGCACCGTTCTCGTTGTCCTTGCCGAGGTGCGAGATGCCGCCCGTCGTCGGTTCGACGCTGCCGATCTTGACGACCTGGTCGGCCATCGCGGTCGACGCGGCCGCGAATGCGGCGGCAGCCAGTGCGACGGTGATCAGGGGTTTGCAGCGCATGCCGACAGTGCTTCGTTCCATCTGCCATCTCCGATTTGAATGTCTTTCTATTGACGTCTCGACCGGCCGACGGCGAGGTCGGGGCGATCGGACGAGTCTCCATACCCATCATGGGCTTCACTTGCATCGCGTCCGGCACCTCGATATGTCGCCCGGACGAGCGGGCGAATCGGGGCCTGATACGGTGCAATTCGTATGAATATATATGAAGCCGATTTTGCGCGCTGCAGCGAATCGCGTAGCGGGGCGTTCGCAGCACGGCCGGCGCGTGAAATTCGAAGGCGCCGGATGCCGGAAATCGTGCGCCGCGGCAGGCCACAGGCTGCGATTCGCTGTCGACGGCCTTACGGCCGCATCCATTATTCGGCCGGTGGCCGGGGCGAAGCCATGCACACTGACGTGCGGTCAATCCGGAACTGTTCGGTCGATTTGTCTGCACAGTTTGGACGATTTCGATTGCGCATCCGGTTGCGGGGCCATGCTTCATCGGGATCGATGTCCTTGTCTTAACGCAACTAACGGTCAAGTCCGGCAGCGTCGGCGAACTGGTGCGAGTCGACAGCCCTCGTGAAGAATTCCGCTTTGCAGATGCCGGGGTTCATTCGGGCCGGCTCGCTTGCGGATCGCCGGGCCGATCGCGCCGGGCCGAAGCGCCCGCGATCCTACGAACGTCCGCGCAACGCGACGAAGATCACGCCGGCAATCGCCAGCAGGCCGCCGCACACCGTCTCGATACCGGGCCGCTCGCCCGTCAGCGCCATCGACAGGACCGTCGCGACCGCCGGCGTCAGGTAGAGGAAGTTGGCGGCGCGCGCCGCGCCGAAGTAGCCGAGTGCGAAAGTCCAGGTCGCGTAACCGAGCGCGGCGGGGAAGATGCCGAGCGTCAGCACGGCCAGCGTCGTGTCGCGCGACCCGCTGCCCAGCGCCACGAGTGCGCCCGGCAGCCACGGTGCGAGCAGCAGTGCGCCAGCCAGCAGCGTGTACGCGGTGCAGGCCAGCGCGCCGTACACCGGAATCAGCCGCCGTTGCAGCACGAAATAGCTGGCCGAACACAGGGCCGCGCCGAGAATCAGCGTGCTGCCCGCGCCGAGGACGAGGCTGCCCGGTTGCCCGCGCGCGATCACCGCGATGCCGGCGAGGCTGACCAGCGAGCCGAGCCAGCCCCAGCGATTGAAGCGCTCGCCAAGAAACACGGCGGCCAGCAGCGCCGTGAAGATCGGCAGCGTGTTCACGATGAAGCTCGCCGCGCCGGCGGATACCGTCTGCTCGCCGGTATTGAGCAGCGCGTTGTAGAGCGCGATGCCGAGAAAGCCGCACAGCAGGAAGCGCAGCGCGTCGCCGCGTGTCGGCACGCGCGGCCGCTTCGCGATCAGCCACGCGACGATCAGCACGGCCGCGGTCGCGAAGCGCGCCGCCGCGAGTTGCAGCGGTGTCAGGCCATGCAGGCCGATCCGGATGAACGGGAAAGCGGACGCCCACGAAACGATCGTGAAGGCGACCGCGCCGGCCGCGATCAGCGGCTGTCGCGCATGGCGCGACGACGGGGTGGAGAGCGTGTTCATGCGGCAATGATGCGGCGTGGCAAGATGCTAAGCTAGCGCACAGATCAGCACGCAGATATGACTATGACTCACAGCTCGAGCCGGCGGCCGGCCGATGCATCAACCCGCGCAAAGCGCGCACCAGCGGGGTCGCCCGCCGCCGTGCCGGTGCCGGGTTCGCGGCCGCCGCTCGCGAGCCTCGAGACGGTGTGCACGGTCGCGCGCGAGGGTTCGTTCCTGGCTGCGGCCGACGTCTCCGGCGTGACGCATGGCGCGATCAGCCGGCGGGTGGCCGCTGTCGAAAACTGGCTCGGCCTGAGGTTGTTCGAGCGTCATGCGCGCGGCGTGCGTCTCACGCCGGACGGCCAGCGCTTCGTCGGCCGGATCGAGCAGGCGTTCGCGATCATCGACAGTGCGGCCGATCAGTGGCGCTCGCCGCGTGCGCCGCGGCTGGTCAGGATGAGCGTGGTGCCTGCCTTCGCGCAGCTCTGGCTGTTCGAGCGCCAGCATGCGCTCGAGAGCGAGGCGCCCGCATTGCGGATCGAACTCGGCATCGATCTGCGCAACGTGGATATCGCCGGTGGCGAAGCGGACCTGTCGGTCCGGTACGGGCGCGGCAACTGGCGTCAGCTCGAAACCCGCGCGTTCATGCAGGAGCGGCTCTATCCGGTCGCGCATCCGCGGCTCGCCGCGCAACTGGCGAAGGAGCGCCGCCGGCGCGGCGATGCCGCGTTGCTCGACCTGCCGTTGCTGCACGATTCCGATGTGACCGGCTGGCGCACGTGGTTCGATGCATTGGGCGTGCCGTTCAAGCCGCGCGCGCAGGATCGCCGTTTCGAGGATTACAACCTCGTGCTGGCGGCCGCCGAGGCCGGCCTCGGCGTGGCGCTGGCACGGGTACCGCTCGCCGACACCTATCTCAAGCGCAGCGAACTCGTGCGCGTGAGCCGGCACGAGGTCGATTCGGTGCTCAGGTATTACTTCGTGCACGCGAAGGGGGAGAATCGGCCTGAGGTGCTGGCGTTGATGGAGCGGATGCGGGCGGCGGTGGGGGCTGGCGGCTAGCAGCTAGCCCCGGCCGGTGTATCGTGACGACCCCCGCCACGGAACGCGCGTGGGGGCGAAGAAAGTGTTGTGCGATACGCGGCACTAGGCTCGGGCCGCCGGATCGACGACAATGCGACCGCGAAAAACGATGAGGTGGAGAGATGAACCAGATTCAAAAAGGTATGCATCCGTGCGGATGCAAGCGAGGTCAGCAATGAACAAGCCGGACAAGTCGTCGAAAGCGCGTGCCGCGCTCGACCAGCTGTTTTCGGGCATGGCGCCCGCGGATGCAACGCGCGCGGAGCGTCCGGGCAATCCGTTCGAAGCGAGTGCAGACGAAGCATCCGCCGGCACGGGCGGTCGCGGCGGGATCGAAGTCACGCTCTCGACCCGAATCCAGTTGCGCGGCTATCCGAATGCGAATGCATTCATGAAGCGCATGGCCGAAGCCTGGGGGCTGGAGTGGGGGATGTACGACAGCGTCAAGGCCATCGCGACGCTGCCCGTCGGGTGGCGGGCGCGCCGGCTTCCGGAAGTCACGCAGATCGTCGACGGACACGACGTGCTGCGCGCGGAGAGCAGCCTGCAGGGCGGCGAGATGTCGTATCTGAAAGTGCATCCGCGGTACTACATTGACGCACGCAAGGGATTTGGCTGGGGCAAGTCGTCGAAGGCATCCGACGATCCGGATCTCGACGGCCCCGACTGGAACTGCTTCGTGATCGATCGCGAAAAGTCCATCGAAGTGCACGAACTGACGACCTCGTCGCTGAAAGCCGACATGGACAACGCGCGGGCGACGTTGCTGAAATGGCTGGACGAGAACTATCCGAAACATCGCGATCCTTTCGCGTACTGGTCGGATTGCGAAGGGGCGTCGTAATTTTGCGTGGCCGCCCGGTGCGGTATTGCGGGCATACGCGGGGCGACCGGCGCCGGAGCGGGTGGGGTGCATGCCGCCTCGATGCATCGGCCGGTTGCGACGGGGGCAATAGGGGCAACAGGGGCGCCCATTGAAACGAGTCAGCCTGGTCCCGGTTCTCTGGGCCGCGTTCGGTGCGGCGGTCGGTTCGACCGTCGTCGAGCTGCTGCTCTGGCCGATCGCCGGCGATGACGCGATCGGGAACCTGTTGCGCGACACACGCCTCACGGCGGCCATCGTGATGGGGCGCGGCGTGCTCGGCGCGTCCGCCGGCTTCGATCCGCTCGTCATGGCGGTCGCGACCCTCGTTCATATGGCACTGTCGCTGATCTACGCGGCCGTGCTGGCGAAGGCGATTCGCAACCTGTCGCTC
This sequence comes from Burkholderia lata, assembly GCF_000012945.1. Taxonomy (NCBI): domain Bacteria; kingdom Pseudomonadati; phylum Pseudomonadota; class Betaproteobacteria; order Burkholderiales; family Burkholderiaceae; genus Burkholderia; species Burkholderia lata. The sequence goes on along the minus strand of NC_007509.1, from coordinate 1,335,281 downwards.
GCAGCCGCGCTCCTCGCGGGCGGCGCGTTCGGCCTCATCCTGTACGGCGTCAACCTGTACGCGTTCACCGCGATCTTCCCGTGGTTCATCCCGGTTCGTGGCGCGATCACGCTCGTCGCCCATCTGGTATTCGGGATCACGGCAGCGGCTGCTTACCGCTTCGCCCGGCGCTAGGTCGGGCGTCGCGGGTTCCCGCGTCGATCATTCGCACCAGACCCCTGGAATAAGCCGGTGCGCCGCATCGTTTAGCCGTCAGGAGACCTTGTACGAAGCGGCGGCACGTGAGCGCCGCGTGGTGAATCGTGCGCGGGCAATCCGATCGGCCGCGTGCCGCCAGCGGCGCGCGCGATCGAGTGGTCGGGGGCAATCAGGCAGGAGCCGATCATGTGCAACTGGTTTCGATCCGGGATAGGCATCGTCTGTCTCGGCTGTTCCGCGGCGGTTTTTGCGCAAACGTACGACGATCTGGCGGACGAGACGACGAACTGCCGGGCGGTCGTCGCGCGAGCGAACATCGACGGCACGGAGCAGCAAATCGTCGGGCGTGCGTGCCTGCAGGACGACGGCACATGGCAGTTCGTGCAGAGTCCCGATGGTAGCGTTCTATGGTATCCGGCGGCGGACTATCCGTATGCCGACCTGTGGTACTGGGGCCCGCCGCTTTTCATCGGCGCGGGCGTGGGTTTCGTGTTCGTCGATCGTTTTCACCACTTCCACCATTTCCACCACTTCGATCACGTCGTCCACTTCAACGGGACGGAGCATCGCCGCTTCGGCGTGCCGATCGGCGCCGGTTTTCACCACGGCGCGTTCCCGGCTGGTACCGCCGGTCACGAATTCGGCGGTACGCATCCGGTCGGCGGCATGAGCGGATTCGGTGGAATGCGGCGACATTAGGCGGCGTTTCCGGGCGGATTCGCTGCCGCCGAGATACTTGCTAGTCGAGCCGCCCGCGCAAGTCGTCGAACGGAATCATCACGTGCGTGCGATACGCGGGCCGCGTTTTCAGCCGTTCGTACCACGCTTGCACGTGCGGGATGTCCGGCCGTGCGATGTCGAGTTCGAAGTAGCGATACAGGTGCGTGCCGGCCGCGATGTCGGCGAGTGTGATTGAATCGCCCGCGAGAAACGGCTGCCCGGCCAGCGCCGCATCGAGCGCCTGGAAGTGCTGCGCGCACTGCGCGATGCTTTGCTCGACGCGCGCCGTGTCGCGCTGCTCGGGCGGCGTCCGGAAGTAGCCCCGGAACACGCCGTTCAGGAACGTCGGCTGCAGCGTGGTTTGCGACCAGTCCATCCAGCGGTCGGCGCGCGACTGTTCGGCCGGGTCGTCGTGCCAGAAGCCGGGGCGCCCGTAACGCGCGGCGAGGTAGCGCAGGATGCTGTGCGATTCCCAGACGACCGTGCCGCCGTCGTCGATCAGCGGCACGCGCCCGTGCGGGTTCATCGCGAGAAAAGCCGGTGTGTCGAGCACGCCGAACTGCCCGCCGGCCGGCACGTGCCGATGCGCGAGCGCGAGCTCGTCGACGAGCCACATCACCTTCTGGACGTTGAATGCATTGCGGCGCCCCCAAACGGTCAGCATGCCGGCCTCCTTGTGTCGTGCGGAACGGGATCGCGAGAGTGTAAACGCAGCAGGCGCGCACCGCGGTGCGCGCCTGCCGGCTGTCGTCGTTGTCGTTGTCGCCGTGCGGCGATGCGATCAGAACTTGTGGCGAATCCCGACGATCGCGAGTTCCTGCGTATCGGTGCCGGAGTTCACGCCGTACGAGCCGACCGACGCGGCGGCCTTCACGACCGCGCCGTTCGCGTTGAGCGTGTTGCCGCTCGCCTTCTGGTAGCCGAACAGCGCATACAGGTCGGTGCGTTTCGACAGCGCGTAGTCCGCGCCGAGGTTGACCTGGTTGTAGTGCGCGGAAGACGGGCCCGTCAGCGACGTGTAGTTGTAGCCGACGCCCGCGCGCAGCGCCGGCGAGAACTGCCAGTTGAAGAACGCCGAGCCGTTGTTGAACTTCGCGTTCTGGCTGAATGCCGACAGCGTGTCCGCGCCGTACTGCGTGTTCGAATACGCGAGGCCGAAGGTGGCGGGCCCGGCCACGTACTGGCCGGCCACGCGCACGATCTGGATCGACTTCGCGCTCGAGAAGCCCTGGTTGATCACGGTGTTGAACAGCGTGTCCGAGCTGCTCGACCAGTTGCGCACGCCGTTCGCGACGGTGGAGCCGCCGTTCGCATAGAAGAAGCCGGCACCGAGCGACAGCGGGCCGTTCGCGTAGCTTGCGCCGAAGCTGTACGTGCGGCCGCTGCCGGTGGCGCCCGCGACGCCGCCGAAGCCGTACAGGCCTTCGAACTGGAAGCCCGAGATCAGCGGGCTCGTGTACTTCACCGAGTTGCTGACGCGCAGGCTGTTGTCGTAGTTGTCGAGGTCGCCCGGCGTCGCGAACACGCCGCCGAAGTAGTTGTCCTGCGTGAGGCCTTGCACGAGATCGACGACCGGATCGTACTGGCGGCCGAGCGTCACGGTGCCGTACGTGCTGCTCGAGAGGCCGACGACGGCCTTGCGGCCGAATTCGCGCGAGCCCTGGCCGAGTGCGCCCGTGCCGATGTTGAAGCCGTTCTCGAGCTGGAACAGCGCGGCCAGGCCGCCGCCGAGATCCTCGGTGCCGCGCAGCCCCCAGCGGCTACCCGACAGGTTGCCGCTGCTGAACTTGACGAGGCTCGACGCATTGCTGCCGTTCGCGTTCTGCGCGTTGTGCACGTACGCGATGCCCGCATCGGCGATGCCGTACAGCGTGACGCTGCTTTGTGCGTGCGCGCCGGCGGCGTAGAGCGCGGCCGGTAGCGCGAGCAGTGCGAGTGAACGGACCTGTTTCATTGTTGGATTCCCCCGTTGGTCGATTGGTCTGACGAGTCGGTGAACGATACGGACAGCGCATCGTCAAGGGAACCAATAAATTGTCGGATCGTTATGAGGCGGCGCGGGGATGGGTGCGCGCGCAACCGGCTGGGGGCCGGCGCGCAGGGACGCTAGGCGTCGTGCCGCCGCGATGCGTTTCTCAGCACGAGCGTCATCAGTTGCCGGCGCGAATCGACGCCGAGCTTCGCGAACGCGCGCTTCGCGTACGTGTCGACGGTGGACGTCTTGAGCCCCATCGATTGCGCGATGGCCGCCGACGTCATGCCCTGGATGAACGACGCGCAGACGTGCATCTCGCGCGCGGTCAGGCGTTCCTGCCATTCCGGCAGCCATTGCGCGACGAGGTCGAGATCGAGTTCGTCGCGTGGCGTGTCGTCCGCCGAGATCGCGCCGAGCAGGCGCTTGTGCGCGGATGCCAGCGGCAGCACGACTTGCGAGAGCTGCTTCAGCAGGCTCAGCTCCTTCAGCGAAAACGGCGGCAGCCGCCGCGAACGCGCGATCGAGATCGAGTAGCGCGTGCCGCCCGTCACGCCGGCGATCACGCATTCGTCGTGGATGTCGCCGGCATCGAAGAACAGATGGCGCAGCTCGCTCGCCACGCGCTGCGAGGACACCTGCAGCAGTTGCACGTCGTTTTCGGTTTCGATCGCCGCGTACGTTGCATCGTCGCTCGCGTAGCTGCGGTAGTAGTGGCGCATCACCTGCGCGACCAGCTCGGGCTCGCGGCCGAAACTGCCGATCCAGCCGACGCTGCGCTGGCCGGAAGACGCACTGCGCTCGTAGTCGAGATGCACGGCGTCGAAATCGACGTAGCGCACGAGCGTGTCGTAGACGGCGCGCATGAACTGCGGCGTGCCGACGGCTTGTGCGATGTCGCCCAGCGTTTCGGTCACGAACGCGACGTGGCTCAACGGGAGATCGGGGGCGGGCAGCGCAGCGCTCATGACGTCGGATGTCGAAGATTTTCAGGTGGCGCTACAGGTATCACGAATATTTTCGACTGCCTACGCGGGAATCTACCCAAACGGCGGGAATCGACGTCGCCGTTTGTCCCGGTTTTCGGGACTGACGCTGGCGGTCGCGATCTCTACATTGACCCTTGTGCTGAACACCGCTCGACGGCGTTGACGCGAGTCCGGACCCGGACCGGGCGCAACGGCCGATCCCCATCACAAGGAGAATCCCCATGCGTATCCGTATCCGTCGTCAACCGGCGTTGCGCGCCGCGCGCGTCACGTCGGCGGCGCTGGCCGTCGCGGCCAGCCTGTCCGTCCATGCCGGCGACACCAACCTGAACGTGTACAACTGGTCGGAGTATGTCGCGAAGGACACGGTCCCCACCTTCGAGAAGCAGTCGGGCATCAAGGTGCGCTACGACAGCTACGACAGCGACGATACGCTGCAGACGAAGCTGCTCGCGGGCAGTTCGGGCTACGACATCGTCGTGCCGACGTCGAACTATCTCGCGCAGCAGATCCAGGCCGGTGTGTACCAGAAGCTCGACAAGTCGAAGCTGCCGAATCTCGCGAACCTCGACCCGGTGCTGATGAAGATGGTCGCGAAGGCCGACCCGGGCAACCAGTACGGCGTGCCGTGGGCGTGGGGCACGACGGGGATCGGCTACAACGTCGAGGCGGTCCGGAAGCGGCTCGGCGACGCCGCACCGACCGACAGCTGGGCGCTGCTGTTCGACCCGGCGAACGCGGCGAAGCTGAAAGGCTGCGGCATCTCGCTGCTCGACGCACCGGACGCCGCGTTCGCGGCGGCGCTGCAGTACATGGGCAAGGACCCGGAGAGCAAGAACCCGGCCGACTACCAGGCTGCCTACGACGTGCTGAAGAAGATCCGCCCGTACGTCACGCAGTTCAGCTCGGCCGGCTATGCGGACGACCTGGCGAACAACGACGTGTGCGTCGTGCTCGGCTGGTCCGGCGACGTCGGCATCGCGCGGCGGCGCACGCTGGATGCGAAGCGTTCGTACGAGATCCGCTACGTGAACCCGAAGGAAGGTGGCCTGCTGTGGTTCGACGTGATGGCGATCCCGAAGGATGCGCCGCATCCGGAAGCCGCGCTGAAGTGGATCAACTACATCGAGGACCCGAAGACCAACGCGGCGATCACGAACGAGATTTTCTACCCGAGCGCCAACAAGGCTGCCCGTACGTTCGTGACGCCGGCGATCGTGCAAGACCCGAGCATCTACCTGTCCGACGCGACGATCGCGAAGACGTCGCTCGCGATGCCGCGCAGCGCCGACATCGCGCGGATGCAGAACCGTCTGTGGCTGCAGTTGAAGTCGGGCGGTTGAGGGAGACGACGATGATCCATACGCTCCCTGCCGCACCGGTTGCGGCCGACGCTCGCCGCGATGCGGGCGCATTCGTGCGCATCGAAAACGTCGTGAAGAAATTCGGCGACAGCACCGCCGTCGACAACGTGAACCTGACGATCGCGAAGAACGAACTCTTCGCGCTGCTCGGCAGCTCGGGCTGCGGCAAGTCGACGTTGCTGCGCATGCTCGCCGGGCTCGAGACGGCCACCTCCGGCAAGATCTTCGTCGACGGCGAAGATCTCGCATCGCTGCCGCCGTATCGCCGCCCGGTGAACATGATGTTCCAGTCGTACGCGCTGTTCCCGCACATGTCGGTCGAATCGAACGTCGCATTCGGCCTGAAGCAGGAAGGCACGCCGAAGCACGAGATCAGGGAGCGCGTGGCCGATGCGCTCGCGCTCGTGCAGATGAGCAAGTACGCGCAGCGCAAGCCGCACCAGCTCTCCGGCGGCCAGCAGCAGCGCGTCGCGCTGGCCCGCTCGCTGGTCAAGCGTCCGAAGCTCTTGCTGCTCGACGAGCCGATGTCCGCGCTCGACAAGAAGATCCGCCAGAAGACCCAGCTCGAACTCGTGAACATCATCGAGCAGGTCGACGTGACCTGCGTGATGGTCACGCACGACCAGGAAGAGGCGATGACGATGGCCAGCCGCCTCGCAGTGATGAGCGAAGGCAAGATCGTGCAGATCGGTGCGCCTGGCGAGGTGTACGAGTTTCCGAACAGCCGCTTCTCGGCCGAATTCATCGGCTCGACGAACCTGTTCGAAGGGCGTGTGGTCGAGGACGAGCCCGATCACATCTTCGTCGAAAGTGACGACCTCGAAGCGCGCATGCATGTGAACCATGGTGTCACCGGCCCGCTCGGGATGCCGGTCGGCATCTCGGTGCGCCCCGAACGCATTCACGTGTCGCGCGAGAAACCCGGTTCGAAACACAACTGGGCGCGCGGCGTCGTGACCGACATCGCGTACATGGGCAGCTACTCGCTGTATCACGTGCGCTTGCCGAGCGGCAAGACGGTGGTGTCGAACCTGTCGAGCTCGCACCTGATGACCGACAACGCACCGGCGTGGAACGACGACGTGTTCGTGTCGTGGTCGCCGGCCAGCGGCGTCGTGCTGACGCAGTGAGGGGCCAACGATGAGAACCTCCGCTACCACTCCGTCCGCGCCGGTATCGTCCGGTGCCGCAAGCACCGGCACCGGTCGCGCCCGCCCGGGACGCTTCGCGATGTTGTCGCGCTTCGTGCCTTCGGGCCGCACCGTCGCGATCGGCGTGCCGTTCCTGTGGCTCGTGATCTTTTTCGCGCTGCCATTCGTGCTGGTGCTGAAGATCAGCTTCGCCGACCAGATGCTCGGCATCCCGCCGTACACCGCGCTCGCGCGGATGGAGGCGGGCACCGTGCAGGTCGTGCTGTCGCTGAAACATTACGCGCTGCTGCTGCAGGACGACCTGTACCTGAACACCTACGTCAGCTCGCTGAAGATGGCCGCGGCATCGACGCTGATGTGCCTGCTGGCCGGCTACCCGATCGCGTATTTCATTGCGCGCTCGGCGCCGGCCCGCCGCAACCTGCTGATGATGGCCGTGATGCTGCCGTTCTGGACGTCGTTCCTGATCCGCGTCTATGCGTGGGTCGGGATCATGAAGGATGACGGGTTGCTGAACCACGCGCTGGCGGCGCTCGGCGTGATCGCGACACCGCTGCGCCTGTATCACACCGACGCGGGCGTCTACATCGGGATGGTCTATTCGTATCTGCCGTTCATGGTGATGCCGCTGTATGCACACCTCGTGAAGATGGACCTCACGTTGCTCGAGGCCGCGAACGATCTCGGCGCGACGCCGTGGTCCGCGTTCTGGCGCATCACGCTGCCGCTGTCGAGGAACGGCATCGTCGCGGGCAGTCTGCTCGTGTTCATCCCCGCGGTTGGCGAATACGTGATCCCCGAGCTGCTCGGCGGTGCGAACACGCTGATGCTCGGCCGCGTGATGTGGGACGAGTTCTTCAACAACATGGACTGGCCGATGGCGTCCGCGGTGACGGTGACGATGGTGCTGCTGCTGCTCGTGCCGATGGCGCTGCTCCATTACAGCCAGACCGAAGCGGAGGCCAAACCATGAACCGCGCGAATCGCATCCTGTCCGCGTGCGTGCTGGGCGCGGGCTTCCTGTTCCTGTACATCCCGATCGTCAGCCTGGTCGTCTACTCGTTCAACGCGTCGAAGCTGGTGACGGTGTGGTCGGGTTTCTCGCTGAAGTGGTACGGCGCGCTGCTGCACGACGACGAACTGCTCACGGCCGCATGGCTGTCGCTGAAGATCGCGCTGCTGACGGCCACTGCGTCGGTCGCGATCGGCACCTGGGCCGGCTTCGTGCTGGCCCGCATGGGGCGCTTTCGCGGCTTCACGCTGTATGCCGCGATGATCAACGCGCCGCTCGTGATTCCGGAAGTGATCCAGGGCATCTCGCTGCTGCTGCTGTTCGTCGCGATGCAGCAGACCTTCGGCTGGCCGGCCGGGCGCGGCTGGCTGACGATCTGGATCGGCCACGTGATGCTGTGCCTGTCGTTCGTCGCGGTGATCGTGCAGTCGCGCGTGAAGGAGCTCGATCGCTCGATCGAGGAAGCCGCGCTCGATCTCGGCGCGCGGCCGTGGAAGGTGTTCTTCGTGATCACGCTGCCGCTGATCGCGCAGGCGCTGGTGTCCGGCTGGCTGCTCGCGTTCACGGTGTCGATCGACGACGTGATCCTGTCCGCGTTCCTGTCGGGCCCCGGATCGACGACGCTGCCGCTGGTCGTGTTCTCCCGCGTGCGGATGGGGCTCAACCCGGAAATGAATGCGCTCGCCACGGTGTTCATCACCGTCGTGACGATCGGCGTCGTCGTCGTGAACCGCGCGATGCTGGCCCGCGAGCGGCGGCAGGCGCGCGACACGCGGATGTGGCACGCGGCGTCCTCGGCCGAGGTATCCGGCTCCCCCGCGTCGCCGTCCGCCATCCCACCCGCGCGCGCGCCTGCCGCGCCGCCGCTGCACGACCGCATCCCGCATCCCACGAAGTGACGAACAGAGACGAACGACCAGGAGACATTCCATGAAAAAGAAGATGCTCTGCGCGCTGATTGCCGGAGCGCTGCCGGGGCTGGCTGCCGCGAACTCGAGCGCCGACCAGATCCGGACACTGCAGCAACAGATCGCGGTGCTGCAACGGCAGATGAGCGCGCTGCAGTCGCAGCTCGGCACGAAGCCTTCGGCCGTACCGATCGCGTCAAACGTGTCGAGCGCGACGACCGGTGCAGCGGCTGACCCGTCCACACCCGGCTACGGGCAGGCACCGGCCGTGCTGACCAACGACGATCTGTCGGAAATCCGGCAACAGGTCGCGAACCAGCAGCTGAAGGTCGATTCGCTGACCGATGCCGCGCGCACGGGCCCGATCGCCGGGCTGTCGGTGACGGGCTACCTCGACCCGACCTACGTATACAACCGGGGGGGCGGCACGTCGTCGTTCCAGTTCGCGAATCACGAGAACGCGTACACCTACTACAACAGCACGTTCGGCGATGTGTTCCTCGATATCAAGAAGACATTCGGCGTCGGCCCGACCGCGCCGTCCGCGGAAATCACGCTGATGCCGAACCGCGGCGCGGGCCTGTCGATGATGACGGGCAGCGGCGCGAGCGGCCTGGACATCATCAACACGGCCGTCCTGACCGTGCCGCTGTCGGGCACGACGGCGCTCACCGGCGGGCTCGTGACGGGCTTCGCCGGTTACGAGTACCAGCAGTCGAGCCAGATGCTCACGCTCACGCACAACCTGCTGTACGACTTCTCCGATCCGGGCTCGTCGATCGGCGCGGGCCTCAACTACCAGAGCGCGGACGGCCACTGGGCCTGGAAGTTCTTCGTCGGCAACGAGCAGTTCCGCAGCGCGGGCGCGGTCACGCAGACCGGCGTCAACGCGCTCGGCGACCCGATCACGACCAGCAACAAGGTGCCGACCTTCACCGCGCGGGTCGACTACCTGCACGGCAGCGCGCTCGACGTCGGCGGCTCGATCAGCATCGGCCGGCAGACGCTGCCGAGCGCGGTCGATCCGGCGACCGGCAACGTGCGCTACGGCGTGGGCGGCAATGCGCCGAGCGCATACGGCGCGTTCTTCTTCGGCGAAGCCGATGCGACCTATACGCTCGCCGACGCGCAGTACAACGCCGAGTTCGACTACGGCCAGCAGCAGCACGGCGCGTTCAACGGCGGGCTCGCGCAGTGGTTCGGGCTGTCGCTGCTCGCGCACCGCAAGTTCAACGCACCGGTGGTCGGCCGCATGGGCGCGACGCTGCGCTACGACCTGCTCGTGAACCGGAAGAACGGCGGCGGCGGATCGTCGATCGGCCTGAACGGCAACGGGATGGATCCGTACAACGGCTTCGGCATCGATGCGGACTGCCTCGCGATGTCGAAGGCGAACGGCGGCGTCGGCTTCGAGTGCAAGGGCGCGACGCGGCAGGCTGCCGCGTTCGACCTGCTGTTCTACCCGACCCAGCAAGTGACGGTGAAGGTCGAATACCGGCACGACTGGGCGAGCAACAAGGTTTTCCTGCGTCACGACGGGTCGTACGAGAAGTCGAACGACCTGCTCGCCACCCAACTTATCTACGCGTTCTGACGCGACGCCGTTCGCGAGTCTTGCACATGCTCAAGTTCGAAAACCAGCAACATGTTCAGTCCTACTATGCAGTGACGGCCAACAACCGCGCGCGGCATCCGTCGCTCGACGGGGCCGTGACGGCCGACGTCTGCGTGATCGGCGGCGGGCTCACGGGCCTGTCCGCGGCACTCGAGCTCGCCGAGCGCGGCCATTCGGTCGTGCTCGTCGAAGCGTCGAGGATCGGCTGGGGCGCGAGCGGGCGCAACGGCGGCCAGCTGATCGCCGGGTACGCGTGCGACATCGATACGTTCTCGGCCTACCTGCCGGAAGACGACGTGCGGCGCGTCTGGGCGATGGGGCTGGAGTCGGTCGAGATCGTCCGGCAACGGGTCGAGCGGTACGGCATCGATTGCGACCTGACCTCCGGCTTCGTGACGGCCGCGAACAAGCCGCGCCATCTCGATGGGCTGCGTGCGTGGCGCGATACCGCGGCGAGCCGCTTCGGCTATCGCGGCTACGAATTCATCGAGCGTGCCGACATGCATCGCTTCGTCGCGTCGGACCGCTACGTCGGCGGCCTCCGCTACGAAGGCAGTGGCCATCTGCATCCGCTGAACTACACGCTCGGCCTCGCGCGGGCGGCGCGCGAAGCCGGCGTGACGATCCACGAGGACACACCCGCGATTTCGCTCGATCGCGCCGCGCCGAATCACCGCGTGACGTGCGCACGCGGACACGTGGATGCCCGTCATGTCGTGCTGGCCTGCAATGCATACCTGGGGCAGCTGGCGCCGGCGCTCGCGCGCAAGATCATTCCGGTCGCGACGTACCTGATCGCGACGGAGCCGCTCGGCGACGCGCGCGCGGCCGAGACGATGCCGGCCGATGCGGCGATCTGCGACACCAATTCGGCGCTCGACTATTTCAGGCTGACGCGCGACCGCCGGCTGCTGTGGGGCGGCAAGGCCAGCAGTTCGACGAACACGCCGCGCGACCTCGCGGCCGCGATGCGGCGCGACATGCTGAAGACGTTCCCGCAGCTGGCCGATGTGCGGATCGACTACGCGTGGGGCGGGCTGATCGACGCGACGATGAATCGCGCGCCGCATTTCGGCCGGCTCGAGCCGACCGTGTATTTCGCGCAGGGCTTTTCCGGGCACGGCGTCAACGTGACGGGCCTCGCGGGGCGGCTGATCGCGGAAGCGATCGATGCACAGGCCGCGCGCTTCGACCTGTTCGGCCGGATTCGCCATCGCGACTTTCCGGGCGGGCGCGCGCTGCGCACGTCGATGCTGGCGCTCGCGATGACCTGGCACCGGATGATGGACCTGCTCTGACCCGCGCGGGGCGGCTCGTCCGGCCGCGCGGCACTGAAACGTTTCGAATTACTCATGCCCTGGAGGCAATCATGACCAACATCACGAATGTCGTCGACCTGATGCGGGCACCGGCGAAGCTCACGCAGAGCCGCGTGCCGAGCGGGCTGCTGCTCGACGGCAATCCGTTGCAGACGCTGTCGCATCACTACATCAGCCCGTGCGGGCAGTTCAGCTGCGGAATCTGGGAATGCACGCCCGGCCGCTGGACGATCGAGTACGACGAGTCGGAGTATTGCGAGATGCTGAGTGGCGTCGCGATCGTGCGCGATGCGGATGGTCGCGAGCGCGTGCTGCGCGCGGGCGACCGGTTCGTGATTCCGCCGGGCTTTCGCGGCACGTGGGAAGTCGTCGAAACGTGCCGCAAGATCTATGCGTCGCACGCACCGCAGGCCGCACAGCCGGGCGCGTAACGCGCGGCCGGTTCAGGACAACCATCGAGATCAACGAGGAGTAACCCATGACCCAGGAATTGTGGCGTCTCAGCGCGGCCGAGATGGCCGAACGCGTCGCGCGTCGCGACGTGTCGGCCACCGAACTCACGCGCAGCTGCCTGCAGCGGCTTGACGCGGTGAACCCCCGCATCAACGCGATCGTCGACGTGATGGCCGACAGCGCGTTGCAGGGCGCTTCCGATGCCGACGCCGCGATCGCGCGCGGCGCACCGGTCGGCCCGCTGCACGGCGTGCCGTTGACCGTGAAGATCAACGTCGACACGGCCGGATACGCGACGACCAACGGCGTGCGCGCGTTTTCGGACCTGATCGCGCACGAGGACAGCCCGGTGACCGCGAACCTGCGCAAGGCCGGCGCGATCGTGATCGGGCGCAGCAATGCGCCGGCGTTTTCGTATCGCTGGTTCACGGACAACGACCTGCACGGCCGCACGTCGAATCCGTGGGATCCGTCGCTGACGCCGGGCGGTTCCAGCGGCGGCGCAGCCGCGGCCGTGGCCGCCGGGATCGGCGCGATCGCGCACGGCAACGACCTGGGCGGCTCGATCCGCTACCCGGCCTACGCATGCGGCGTCGCCGGGCTGCGGCCCAGCACCGGGCGCGTGCCGGCGTACAACCCGACGCAGTCGAAGGACCGCACGCTTGCGGTGCAGCTCGCATCCGTCCAGGGCCCGCTCGCACGCACGGTCGGCGACCTGCGGCTCGCGCTCGACGCGATGGCGGCAGGCGACGCGCGCGACGCATGGTGGATGCCGGTCGCGCCGGATGCACACGAAGCCGCGTTCCCCGCGCGTGTGGCCGTGTGCACGGCGCTGCCCGGCGTGCCGTCCGATCCGGTGGTGGTCGATGCGATCCGGCAGGCCGCGCGCTGGCTTGAAGAAGCCGGCTGCATCGTCGAGGAAGTGGCGCCGCCGCGGATCGCCGAGGCGTGCGATCTGTGGCTTGACCTGGTGACCAACGAAGCACGCAGCGGCCTCGGCGACGTGATCATGCAGCATGGCGACGCGTCGATCCGCACCGCATTCGCAAGCCAGCGCCGTCTCGCGACGCCGCTCGACCTCGAGGGCTACATGAACGGCCTCGCGCGGCGCACCGCGCTGCTGCGCGACTGGCAGCAGTTCTTCGTACGCTATCCGCTGCTGCTGATGCCGGTGTCGTGCGCGCAGCCGTTCGCGATCGACGCGGATCAGCACGGCGACGACGCGATGCGCGCGATCGTCGAGCGGCAGGGGCCGCTGCTCGCGACCGCGCTGCTCGGGTTGCCGGGGCTGTCGGTGCCGACCGGCATTCGCGATGGCGTGCCGACCGGCGTGCAGCTCGTCGCCGGACGCTTCCAGGAAGCGCTGTGTCTCGCCGCGGGCGAAGCGATCGAGGCACGCGCGGGCATCTTCACGCCGATCGATCCGGTCACCGGGTCGTGATCCGCAACTTTTCACGAGGAAACGCATGAATCAACCGACATTCGAAGACTGGCAGGCCCGCGCGGCCGTGTTGCGGGTCGAAGGGCGCGCGTTCATCGACGGCGACGCGCGCCACGCGCACACCGGCGCGACCTTCGCCTGCGTGAGCCCGATCGACGGTTGCGTGCTCGCGCACGTGGCCGATTGCGGCGCCGACGACGTCGACCTCGCGGTGGCGGCCGCACGCCGCGCGTTCGACGCCCGGAGCTGGGCTGGCATGAACCCGCGCACCCGCAAGGCGGTGCTGCAGCGCTGGGCCGCGCTGATGCGCGAGCATCTCGACGAGCTCGCGCTGCTCGAGACGCTCGACACCGGCAAGCCGATCGCCGATACCACGGCGATCGACGTGCCGGCCGCCGCGCATTGCGTCGACTGGTATGCGGAGGCGATCGACAAGGTCGGCGGCGAAGTCGCGCCGGTCGACCATCATCTGGTCGGGCTCGTCACGCGCGAGCCGATCGGCGTCGTCGCGGCCGTCGTGCCGTGGAATTTCCCGCTGTTGATGGCCGCGTGGAAATTCGCGCCGGCGCTCGCGGCCGGCAACAGCGTCGTGCTCAAGCCATCGGAGAAATCGCCGCTCACCGCGATTCGCGTGGCGCAGCTCGCGTGCGACGCGGGCGTGCCGCCGGGCGTGTTCAGTGTCGTGCCGGGCGGCGCGGAGCCGGGCAAGGCGCTTGCGCTGCATCGCGACGTGGACTGCATTGCGTTTACGGGGTCGACGCGCACGGGGCAGCAGATCATGGCGTGTGCCGCGCAGTCGAACCTGAAGCGCGTGTGGCTCGAACTCGGCGGCAAGTCGCCGAACATCGTGCTGCGCGATTGCCCCGATCTCGACCGCGCCGCGCAGGCGGCCGCCGACGCGATTTTCTTCAACATGGGCGAAGTGTGCACGGCCGGCTCGCGCCTGCTCGTGCATCGCGACATCAAGGACGCATTCGTCGCGAAGCTGGTCGATGCGTCGCGGCGTTTCGCGCCCGGGCATCCGCTCGATCCGTCGGTGACGATGGGGGCGATCGTCGATCGCACGCAGCTCGATCGCGTGATGGGATATATCGGGGCCGGGCGCGACGAAGGCAAGCTCGTCACGGGCGGCGCGCGCGTGCGCGAGGAGACGGGCGGGTTCTATGTCGAGCCGACGGTGTTCGAGGTGAAGCCCGACGCGAAGATCGCGCGCGAGGAGATCTTCGGGCCGGTGTTGTCGGTGATCGTGTTCGACGAAGTCGACGAGGCCGTGCGGATCGCCAACGACACCGAGTATGGGCTGGCCGCCGCCGTCTGGTCGGCCGATCTCTCGACCGCGCATGCGGTGGCAAGACGGCTGCGAGCGGGCACCGTGTGGGTCAACTGCTATGGCGACGGCAGCGACGACATGAACTTCCCGTTCGGCGGTTACAAGCTGTCGGGTAACGGCCGCGACAAGTCGCTGCATGCGCTCGACAAGTACACCGAACTGAAGTCGACGGTCGTGCGGTTGTAATGTCGTGCGCGACGCGCGGCCAGGCCAATGAGGCCGCGCGTCGCACGCATCCGGATGGGCGGCTTACTGCTCCGCCTTCTCCACATCCGGCGTTTCACCGAGGAACCCGCCGCTCTGGTGCGTCCACAGCGCCGCATAAATGCCGCCGGCCTGCAGCAGCTGCTGGTGCGTGCCTTCTTCGACGATGCGCCCTTCGTCGAGCACGATCAGCCGGTCCATCGCCGCGATGGTCGACAGCCGGTGTGCGATCGCGATCACCGTCTTGCCGTGCATCAGGCCGTCGAGGCTGCGCTGGATCGCGACTTCGACTTCGGAATCGAGCGCACTGGTTGCCTCGTCGAGCACGAGGATCGGTGCGTCCTTGAGCATCACGCGCGCGATCGCGACGCGCTGCCGCTGGCCGCCCGACAGCTTCACGCCGCGCTCGCCGACCTCGACGTCGTAACCGCTGCGGCCGTGACGATCGCGCAGCCGGTCGATGAACTCGGACGCTTCCGCGCGCACGGCCGCGTCGTGCATCTCGCGCTCGGTCGCGTCCGGGCGCCCGTACAGCAGGTTCTCGCGCATCGTCCGGTGCAGCAGCGACGTATCCTGCGTGACCATCCCGATCGCGCTGCGCAGGCTGTCCTGCGTCACGTGCGCGATGTCCTGCCCGTCGATCCGGATCGTGCCGCCGCCCACGTCGTAGAAGCGCAGCAGCAGGTTCACGAGCGTCGACTTGCCGGCGCCGGAACGGCCGATCAGGCCGATCCGCTCGCCGGGCCGAATCGTCAGGTTCAGCCCGTCGAACACCGCGCGGTCGTTGTCCTCGTGCGCGAACTGCACGTTGTCGAACACGATCCCGCCGCGCTGCACCGCAAGCGGCTTCGCATCGGGCGCGTCGACCACGCTGTGTACTTTCGTCAGCGTGTTGATGCCGTCCTGGATCGTGCCGACGTTCTCGAACAGCTCGGTCATCTCCCACATGATCCAGTGCGAATAGCTCGACAGGCGCAGCGCCATCGCGATCACCGCCGCGACGACGCCCGCGCTCACTTCGCCGTGCATCCACAGAACCAGCGCGAGGCCGGTCGAGCCGACCAGCAGCAGCGTCGACAGCAGGTGGTTGACGACCTCGAACGCGCTGACGAGCCGCATCTGCGCGTCGCCGGTCGCCTTGAACGCCTCCATCGCGCGGCGCGCGTGGTCGGCTTCGCGCCGCGTGTGCGAGAACAGCTTCACGGTCGTGATGTTCGAATACGCGTCGGTGATGCGGCCCGTCATCAGCGCGCGCGCATCGGCCTGGCGGCTGCCGACGGCACCGAGGCGCGGTACGAAATACGCGCATGCCAGGCCGTAGCCGAGCGCCCACAGCGCGAGCGGGATCATCAGCCGCCAGTCGAAGCTGGCCGCGAGCGCGAGGATGCCGATCAGGTACGCGGCGACGCCGATCACGACGTCGACCGACATGAACAGCGCATCGCGCACCGCGAGCGCGGTCTGCATGATCTTGGTCGTCACGCGGCCGGCGAATTCGTTCGCGTAGAACGACAGGCTCTGGTCGAGCATCAGCCGGTGAAACAGCCAGCGCAGCCGCATCGGGAAGTTGATCGCCAGCACCTGGTGCTTGACCATCGTATGCAGCGCAATCAGCAGCGTACTGCCGGCGAGGATCGCCGCGAACCCGACGAGCGTGCCGAAGTGCCGGCCGCCGAACTCGGCCGGCGTCGCGGACGCGAGCCAGTCGACCACGCGGCCCATCATCGCGAACAGCGCGGCTTCGTACGCGGCCAGCGCGGCCGACGTCAGCGCGATCAGCAGGATCCAGCTGCGCGCGCCTTTCGTGCACGCCCAGACGAACGAGAAGAATCCGCGCGGCGGCGTGACGGGATCTTCGAGCGGGAAAGTCGGCAGGCGCCGTTCAAACCACGAAAACATTGAAACCTCTCCTTGATGCGGCCACGCCGACCGGCGCGGCCCGTATTGCCTGTTTCATGCGCGACGCCTGCGAAGGCGTCGGCGCGTTGCACACGTGTTCACTGCGCCCGGATCCACGCTTCGATCGGGCCGAGCGTGCCCGGTGCATACGCATCGCGCCCGAGCGCCGTGTACAGCCACTGCTTCCACGTCGGCCAGTCGGACTCGAGCTGGTAGTCGAACCAGCCGGCGCGCAGCAGCGCATGCGTTGCATCGGGCACGACCACCACGCGCCGGTGGGGCTGGTTCGCGAACGCGTGCGTGTAAGTGTTCGCCTCGTCGACCGGATCGACATTGCGGTCCTGCGCGCCCCACACGGCCAGCACGGGCCCCTGCATGCTCGCGAGCGCCTGTGATGAATCTTCCAGGTAGTTGCGCGCGATGAAGCCGAAGCGGCGCGGCTCGATGTCGGGGCGGCGACGCGGATCGGCCGGCACGTCCGCCTGGCCGAAGATCGCGTCGTTGACGCGTCGCTCGGCGGCCAGTGTCGCATCGATTCGATCCGGCTGCAGGCCGGTTGCCTGGAGCTGCTGTCGCGTGAGGTAGGTGCCTTGCCGGCGCCAGCTGACGGCGCCGCCGACGATCACCGAGAATGCGGGCCGCACCGCATTCGCGACGCGCGGAATCACCCAGCCGCCTTGCGAGAAGCCGAGCAGGCCGATCCTGGGCGCGGGACCGACGGCGGCGCGCACGCGCGCCATCGCGGCGATCGTTTCGTTTGCGCGGTCCTGCATCGATTGCGCGAGCCAGTCGCCGCCGCTGCGGCCGGTGCCCTGCTTGTCCCACGCGAATACGCCGATCCCGGCGTCGAGCAGGCTGTTGACGAGCGGCAGCATCGCGTCGTCCGAGAAGCGCGTGCGCGGCCCGTCGCCGTGGACGAGCAGCACGATCGGCGCATCGGGCGCGTGGGCCGGCAGCGCGAGCGTGCCGACGAGGTCGGCGTCGCCGGCGCGGAATACGAGCGTCGACACGTCCGCATTCTTCAGCTCGAAATCGGACAGGCCGCGCAACACGACTGCGCCCACCGCGGCCAGCAGGAGCAGGACGAGCGCAATGCCGGCAATGACGATACGCTTCAAGAGGCCCTCGGAGCGGTGGCGTGAGCGGAGGTCGCAGGCGGCACATACCCATGCGGGAACGATGCCTTGACGCCTGCAGGACGTCGCCACGATAATAGATCGACTAATCAGTCTAATAAAGATTTGAGCAAACGTCGAGCACGGAGTTCCTGTTGAGAAAGATCGACCCTGAAAAAGTGGAAGCGAAGCGGCGCCAGATCCTGGATGCCGCGATCGACTGTTTTGCGCGCGACGGCTTCCATGCAACGTCCACCGCCGCGATCTGCAAGGCGGCCGGCATGAGCCCCGGCAACCTGTTCCACTACTTCCCGACGAAGGCGGCGATCATCGAGGCGATCGCGCAGGACGACCAGCGCGAGATGGCCGAACTGTTCGCGCGGCATGCGGATGCCGACGACGCGCTGGCCGCGATCGAGGAGATCGCGCTGGCATTGATGGAATTGTCGAGCGATCCCGTCTATGCGCGCATCAGCGTCGAGACCGCGGCGGAGGCGACGCGCAATCCGGACGTCGCCGCGCTGTTCGCGGCGAACGAGGCGCAGGTGAAAGGGCGAATGGTTGCGCTGATCAAGCGCGGCGTCGCGCAAGGGAAGATCGACGGCAGCCTGAAGCCCGATCTCGTCGCGACGTGGGTGCTCGCGCTGGCGGAAGGGGCGGTCTGCCGCGTCGTGTTCGAGCCGGGATTCAAGCCGCGTGCGCACCGGGCGATGCTGCGGACGATCATTCAGCGGATGCTGAAGTCGCAGTAGGCATGGCGGTGCCGGTTTGGCGCACGCGACGCCGGGTTCGGGCGTTATCCGAACCGGGCGCGCGCATTGGGCGGCGAGCGCGGACGGGGCGCCGGGCAGGGCACAGATCGCGCCCTTAAAAAACCCCTTGACTGTCTATCTATGAGTAGATAAAGTTCGCTCCATGGAAACGAAACCGACCGTCCGCGAACAGATTCTCGACCACGCGATCACGCTGATGATGCTGCGCGGTTACAACGGCTTCAGCTATCGAGACCTGTCCGACCTGGTGGGCGTGAAGACGTCGAGCATCCACTACTACTTCCCGTCGAAGGACGACCTCGTACTGGAAGCGGTGTCGGTCTACAGCGACGACGTCCTCTCGGCCATGCGGGCGATCGATCCGGCGCTGCCGGCCGACGTGAAGCTGAGCCTGTACACGAAGATGTTCGGCCGCACGCTCGGCGACGGCAACATGATCTGCCTGTGCGGGATGCTGGCAGCCGATATCGAATCGTTGCCGGAGAACGTGCGGCAGGCCGTGCAGGCGTTCTTCAAGGCCAACGAGAGCTGGCTCGCGGAATTGCTGGCGCAGGGCGCGAAGGAAGGCACGCTGCAGTTCAGCGGCAAGCCCGACACGGCCGCGCGCACGTTGTATGCGGCGTTCCAGGGCAGCGTGCTGGCCAGCCGGCTGTTCCATACGCGGGCGCGTCTCGAGGATGTCGAGGCAGTCTGGAAAACGCGGTCCTGACGGACGGCGCAAGCAGTCAGGCGGTTCGCCGCCTTTTGTTGGGCTTTGGTATCTATCTGGTAGTAGATAGATTTTTTGGGCAGATGGATCAACCATCTGCATTTTTTGGGGATGTTTATCTATCTATGAGTAGATAAACAAATGCGAAGCCGGCCGCCTGGCAGCCGGCAAGCGGTCCCGGGTTGGAAGGCTGTTTCTCTCATTAATTGAAAAGGAGTCTGTCATGTCGATCGAAAAAGTGCTGTACCGCGCCCATGCAAAAGCCACCGGCGGCCGTGACGGCCGTGCGACGGTGCCCGAAAGCGGCCTCGACCTGAAGCTGACCACGCCGCGCGAGCTCGGCGGCGCGGGCGGCGCAGGCGCGAACCCCGAGCAACTGTTCGCCGCCGGCTACAGCGCGTGCTTCATCGGCGCGATGAAGTTCGTCGCGGCGCGCGACAAGATCGCGATGCCCGCGGATGCCGCGATCGAAGGCAGCGTCGGCATCGGCGCGATCCCGAACGGCTTCGGCATCGAAGTCGAACTGAAGATCTCGCTGCCGGGCCTCGATCGCGATGTCGCGCAGACGCTGATCGATCGCGCACACCTCGTGTGCCCGTACTCGAACGCGACGCGCGGCAACATCGACGTCACGCTCACGCTCGTCTGATCGTACGCATTCCGAATCACCCAACGTCACATCGTCATTCACCGATTGAGCCAAGGAGTTACACCATGAAGATCGTCAAGCCGCTGCTGATCGCTGCCGCCGTCGCCGCCGCACTGTCCGTCACGACCACCGCGTTCGCCGCGGGCGCCGGCGCCGGCGTCGAAGCCGTCCGGCCGGATGCGACGACGAGCGCCTTCCTCGCCGCGCTGAACGGCCAGAAAGGCCCGGGCCTCGAAACGCTGAGCCCCGCGAAGGCGCGCCAGGTGCTGGTCGATGCGCAGAACGGCACGAAGGTCGACCTGTCGGGCATCGACGTGTCGAACCGCACGATCGAACAGGACGGCTTGTCCGTGCCGGTCACGATCGTCCGCCCGCAAGGCGCGACGGGCACGCTGCCGGTGTTCATGTTCATTCACGGCGGCGGCTGGGTGCTCGGCGATTTCCCGACGCATGAACGCCTCGTGCGCGACCTCGTCGTGCAATCGGGGGCCGTCGCGGTGTTCGTGAACTACACGCCGTCGCCGGAAGCGCATTACCCGGTCGCGATCAACCAGGCGTATGCGGCGACGAAGTGGGTGGCCGCGCACGGCGCGGAGATCGGCGTCGACGGCAGCCGTCTCGCGGTGGTCGGCAACAGCGTCGGCGGGAACATGGCGGCCGTGGTGGCGCTGATGGCGAAGGACAAGGGCGGCCCCGCGATCCGCTTCCAGGGGCTGATGTGGCCGGTGACGGACCACAACTTCAACACGGGGTCGTACAACGCGTATCAGCAAGGGCACTTCCTGACGCGGCCGATGATGAAGTGGTTCTGGGACGCCTATACGAAGAACGAAGCGCAACGCAACGAGATCTACGCGTCGCCGCTGCGCGCAAGCACCGCGCAGCTGAAGGGCCTGCCGCCCGCGCTGATCCAGGTCGCACAGTTCGACGTGCTGCGTGACGAAGGCGAAGCGTACGGCCGCAAGCTGGACGCAGCCGGCGTCGACGCGACGACCACGCGCTACGACGGCACCATCCACGATTTCGGCCTGCTGAACGCACTGGCCATGGATGCGCCGACGAAGGCCGCGACGAAGGCGATGGCGAATGAAATCGCGACGCGGTTGAAGTAAGCGAGGGCCCGCCCGCGCGCCGCGCTTGAGGCGGTGCGCGGGCGAAGACTCGGCGGCGGGCAGATGCCCGCCGTTTTCGCATGCGGCTGGCAGGCGGAATGCGAAAGCGACACCGCGCGCCGGCGACTATCCCGCGTCGGTCCGGCGCGGCTGTCCGGGGGCCTGCGCATGCAGCAGGCGTGCCATCGCCGCGCGCAGCTTGTCGCTCGGCACCGGCTTGTGCAGCAGCACGAACCCGCCGTGCTTCAGCCGGCCGGGCCGTCGCGCGGTCGTGTCGCCCGTGATCAGCATCGCGGGAATCGCCGTGTTGTACTCGTCGCGAATCCGCGCGATCGCACCGATCCCGTTCTGGTCGCCGTGCAGGTGCAGGTCGCAGATCAGCAGGGTCGGCCGGACGTCGCACGATGCCAGGCACGCGATCGCGTCGTCGACCGACGCGGCCGTGACGACCTGGTAGCCCCAGCGCTCGAGCAGCATCGACATGCCGACGCGAATCGCGCTTTCGTCGTCGATCACGACCACGAGGTGCGCAGCGGCGGTGGCCTCGTCGACGGCGATCTCGTCGGCGGCGACGCTCGGCTGCACGGCCGTGTCCAGCCGCACCAGCTGCAGCTCGAAGCACGAGCCCCGCCCGGGTTCGGAGCGCAGCGTCAGCGGACAGTCGAGCAGCCCCGCGAGGCGCCGCACGATCGCCAGCCCGAGGCCCACGCCCTGTTCGGATTCGCTGCCGCGATGGCGCAGCTGGTAGTAGTCGTCGAATACGCGGGCCTGCTGGTCGGCCGGAATGCCGCGCCCGGTGTCGATGAATTGCAGGCGCACGTGCTGGTGCGTGCGCCTGCAGCCGACGACGATGCGCCCGGCGTCGGTATAGCGCACCGCATTCGACAGCAGGTTGCGCGCGATGCGCTCGATCAGCACCGGATCGGAATCGACGACTGCGGTGCTGCGCACGTATGACAGCGACAAGCCTTTCCCGTGCGCATCGGCGGCGACTTCGCGACATACGCGCTCCAGCACCGCGCCGATCGCGAACGGCCGGCGATGCACGGGCACGACGCCCGCGTCGAGCCGCGAGATGTCGAGGATCGCGGTGAACAGCGCGTCCATCGCGTTGACGGACTGGTCGATGCGATCGACGAGCAGCGTGCCGTCGGCCGGCATCGGGACGTGACGCAACGCGCCGACGAACAGGCTCAACGCGTGGACGGGCTGGCGCAGGTCGTGGCTCGCGGCCGCGAGAAAGCTCGACTTGACGTGCACGGCCTCGGTGGCGAGATCCTTTTGGCGCCGGAAGTTCTCGGCCAGCTGCGCGGCGCGCTGGCGTTCGCGTTCGGCGATCCGCTGCGCGCGGATCAATTGCAACTGCATCTCGATCTGGTCGCGGAATTCCTCGACGAGCCGGATGTAGCGCTCCGAATACGCATTCTCCTTGCAGTCGAGCAGGCAGATCGTGCCGAACGGCGTGTTGTCGGGCCAGCGGATCGGCAGGCCGAGATACGAGACCATGTTGACGCGCAGGTCCGGATTGTTGCGCCACTGCGCCGATTGCCGCGCATCCGGCACGACCAGCGTGGCGCCGCTCTCGATGACCGCTTCGCAGTAAAGTCCCGAGCCGTGCAGTTCGGCCGATTCGCCCGGATAGAACGGATTGCCGGTGTTGCGGCTCGCCACCAGCACCTGGATGTCGCGGCCGACGTTGCGCATGATCAGCCCGGCCGGCACGCCGACGATTTCCGCCATCAGGTCGACGAGGCGCTGCCAGCGCGCGATCACGTCGGCGGCGAGGTCGAACGGGACTTCATGGTCGGCCGGCGCTTCCGGCGTCTCGTCGACACGCGTCATGCGCACGCTCCTCGAACGGGCGGGGAAGATGAGGGAAATTTAGGCGTTCCGCGCCGGCAAGGCAATGTCGCGACGCGAGCAGGCGCCGGATCAGATGAGACCGGCCTTCCTGCCGGCCGCCGCGGCCTGGGTGCGGTTGATGACGTTCAGCGCCTTGAAGATCGCGGTGATGTGCGCCTTGATGGTCTTTTCGGACAGCCCCAGCTTGTCGGCGATGACCTTGTTCGGCACGCCTTCCGCGAGATAGCGCAGCACTTCGATCTGGCGTTGCGTCAGCATCGAACCGCGTGCCGCAGCGGCGCCGTCCGGATGCTGCAGCGCGGGGTCGTCGAGCACGAGCGGCGGAACGTAGCGTTCGCCGTTGAGTGCGATCCGGATGGCGGACAGCAGCGTGCGCGGGCTGGCGGATTTCGGCACGTAACCCATCGCACCCTGCGCGAACGCACTACGCACGGCGCCGGGATCCTCGGACGACGACAGCACGATGACCGGGAGCCCGGGGCGCATCGTCGCGAACACGGCGAGCGCGTCGAGGCCGTCCATGCCCTGCAGCTTCAGGTCGAGCACGATCGCGTCGAGGTCGGCGTGCGCGTCGAGCAGCCGCACCGCGTCATCGGCGCTGCTTGCCTGGACGACGACCATGTCGCCATCACCCTGGCGCAACAGCATCTCCACGCCGTCGCGCAGGATGGCGTGATCGTCGACGATCAGGATTTTCATGAGGACGATTAAATAAGGACAGCCGGGACCGGCCCGGCAAGAATGTACCGGATTGTACAAGACGAAAGTCTTAATACTAAAGTCGTGTTTATCCGGCAATTGTCTTGCGTCTAACGTCGCGTTTACATTCGACGAAATATCGCCGAGACTCAATCACGACAGTTTGCAATGCAGGCTGGCCCGGGCGCGCGGTGCGACGCATCGCGCAGCATCGCTGCAATGCGCACGGCGACACGTGCGGCCGTGCCCGTGTTGCGTGGCAGCGCGATGCACGCGTGCAATGCGCGTCATATCGCCATGATCGATTTCGCACGTTCGCATCAGACAAAAGAAATAACGGTTCGTAATATCCGGATTATCGGCACGCAATTTGACGGCGAATCATTGATCCTGATCGCGCAGGAATCGAGGTGAACGATGAAGGTTGCCAACGACAGTGATGCAATGTGGGAATTGAACATGTCTTATCTGTGGCTTGCGCAGCGACTGCTGCAGTCGGATCGCGCATCGGGCATGTTCCGCCTGGGCGTGACTGCTGACGTTGCCGCTGCGCTGGCCGCGTTGTCGATGAAGCAGATGAACGATCTTGCGTCGGCGGGGCAACTGATCTGCGCACTGCGGCCGAGCCGGTACGGCGTGCTGTCGGCGTTGACCCGCGCGACGCCGCCGGTCGATCTCGTGCGCGTGCATACCGCGATGGCGCTGGCCGGCCTCGCGCTTCCAGACGAGGAAACATCGTGAGCGGCCGGGCCGGGCGGCATGGCCTCGCGGACGACGCGCAGCTGACGATGCACGCGGCGGCGCTGATCCGGCTCGGCGCGCGGCTGCAGATGCTGGAGATCGAGTGTGCGCTGCCACGCGAGCATCTCGTGCGCCTGTATCGCGAAGTGCGCGGCGTGGCCGCGCCGAAGGGGTTGCTGCCGTCGTCCATCGACTGGTACATGACGTGGCTCGCGAACATTCATGCATCGCTGTTCCACAACATCTACCGCTTCTTGCGCAACCAGGCGGGCTGCCCACGACTCGAGGCGCTCGTCAAGGCCTATACGCTGTACGCCGAACAGGGCGATGCCACGCGTCGTGCGTTGCCGCTGGACCTGACACGCGCGCTGCCGCTGGACCTCACACGTGCGTGGATGCTGGTGCGCTTCGTCGACGCCGGCGTGCTCGACATCGCCCGGTGCCGCGATTGCGGCGCGGCGTTCATCACCTATCGTCACGCATTGCGCCGCCATCCCGTCTGTGTCGCCTGCCGGTTGCCGGCGCGTGCCGGCAAGCGCGCCGTCGCGGCGCCGCAGCGCGCGACCGCCGACACACGTCACGCTCGGCGGCAGGATGCACGCACCGCCGTCGTCGCCTGTCGGGATGGCTCGACCACCACGGGCGGCGCATCGGGAGAACGGCATGCAGTCTAGCGGGGCAGGTGCGGCCGACGCGGGTGCCGCGCGGCCCGCAACGACCGGCGGCGGTTCGGGCTGTGCGCCGGACGGCGGCGAACGCGAACGCTTCGCGCGCGCATTGCGCACCGGGCCGGCAACGTGAACCTCCGGGGCCTCTCGATCCGGCAGCGGATGCGGGCCGGCTTCGCGCTCGTCGTGATGCTGACGGCGGTGGCGTGCGGGACGAATCTGCGGGAAAGCTATCGGCAATACCGGCAGGGCTATCTCGACCTGCGCGATTTCGCTCTGGTCGAAAGCGCGATGATCGCGTCGAACCGGATTTCGGCCGAGCGCTGGCCGGCCAACCAGTGGCTGGCGCTGCGACGGCGCGATGCCGCGACGCAGGTGCAGGCGGTGCGCGACGCGAGGGCGCGTTCGGATCAGGCGCTCGATGCGCTGCGAGACGATCTCGCGCAGGCGGCGGCGCTCGGTGCGTCCGAGCGCGGGTCGGCGCTGCACGCGCTCGAGTCGATACGCGCGGAGCTGGCCGGCGCGCGCGGCGAAGTCGACGCGCTCGCTGCGCGGCCTGCGGCGGCGCGTGCGACGTGGCAGGTGCAGGCCGCGCAGGACCGCATGTTCTCGGCCGCCGACGATCTGGCGGCGCTGACCAGCGGCGTGATGGCGGGTACGGCGATGCGTCATCCGGAAACGGCCGGCGCGCTGGTCCTCGCGCGCCTGCTGGGCGACCTGCGCGAATATACGGGCCGGCTCGGCTCGCTGTTCGTCGCGCCGCTGGTCAGGCGCGAGGCGCTCGACAACGATCGGCTGGCGCGCATCCTCCAGATGCGCGGGCGCATCGTGCAGCTCCGCGCACTGATCGCCGGCGCGATCGCGCCGCCGCTCGACGACGCGATGCTGTCGAATGACCTGGCGCGGTTGAACGACACGATGGACGGCAGCTTCCTGCCGCTGGTTGCCGCGACGCTGCGCGCGGGCCGCACGGGCGCCTATGCGATGAACGCCGAGGATTTCGCATCGCGGGTCATGCGGGACCTCGAAGCACCGGCGCAGTTGCGCGACCACGTGCTCGACCTCACGCGTGCGCGTGCGGTGGCGCTGCGCGATGCGGCGCGCGTCCGGATGACGCTGTCCGCCGCCGAGGCGGCGTGTTGCATCGCAATCCTGTTGCTGCTCGTGCGCGGCACGCAGCGGACGTTGTCGAAACCACTCGATGCGCTAAGCCGGCGCATCGTCGCGTTGAGCGAGGGCGACGTATCGCCGATCGTCCGGATTCCGGGCACGAGCCCCGAGATCGGGCACGTGAACGATGCACTGGACGCGCTGCGCGGCGCCTATGTCCATCGCACGCTGCTCGAGCGGCAGCGCAACGACATGCTGACGCTGTTCTCGCACGACATGCGCGCGCCGCTCACCTCGGTCATCGTGCTCGTGAACGCGCCTGCCGCCTGCCCGCCCGACTGCACGCTGCGCGAGCGCCTTCACGAGATCGACGGGCTGGCGCGTCATACGCTCGCGATGGCGGACGGTTTCGCGCAGGTGTCGCGGGCGGAGACGGGCGAGTACGCATCGGAACTCGTCAACGTGGTCGACCTGATGAATCAGGCACGCGATGCAATCTGGCTGCGCGCACGGGAAAAGCACATCGCGGTCGACGACGTACCGCCGTGCGACGACGCGCTCGTGCACGGCGATCCGGCGCTGCTGTCGCGTGCGCTGGTCAATCTGCTGGGGAACGCGGTCGAATACAGCGCGGCGCATACGCGCATCGAGTGCCGCGTCGAACTGGCGGACGGCGGCGCGTCGGTGTGCTGCGTGATCC
This sequence comes from Burkholderia lata, assembly GCF_000012945.1. NCBI lineage: Bacteria > Pseudomonadati > Pseudomonadota > Betaproteobacteria > Burkholderiales > Burkholderiaceae > Burkholderia > Burkholderia lata. The sequence continues at coordinate 1,308,567 of NC_007509.1, read as the reverse complement.
GCGATTACGGCTACGGGATCGCGGCCGAGGATCAGGCGCGCCTGTTCGAGCGTTACCGGCGCTTTCGCCTGAAAGGGCAGCCCGACACGAAGGGCGTCGGGCTCGGCATGGCGTTCGCGAAGGCGGTCGTGGACCGGCACCACGGCGAAATCAGCGTGCGCAGCGCCCCGTGGCAGGGCACGACCGTGACGCTCACGCTGCCCGCGGCCGGCGCATCCGGCCACGCGCACGACCCGGACCGGACGATGTCGGCCGAACCGGCGCTCGGATGACGCGTGCGGCCGTCGTTACCGCCGCCGCGTACCCGCACATCGCTAGGCTACTTCGCCGGCTGATTCAGCGACATGATCCACTTCGCGAAGCGCGCCGCATCGTCGGCCGAAATCGCATTGGGCGGCATCGTCGCGCTGCCCCATTTGCCGGTGCTGCCTTCGAGCATGCTCTTCTGGAGCTTCGCGATCGCATCGGCATCGTTGCGGTAGTGCGCGGCGATCGCGCGGAACGGCGGGCCGACTTTCGTCGTATCGAGCGTGTGGCACGCGCGGCAGGTCTGCTCGCTGGCCGACGTCGCGGCGTGGCCGGGTGTCGCAACTGTCGCAATCGTCGCGAACGCGCCCAGCAGCAGTGCGGCGAATGGCTTGAACCTCATCGGGAACATCCTTGAACGTGAACCTGCCGGCCGACCGGCAGGCATCGATGCGAACGGCGCGCGCCGGGGCCGCGACAACACGCGGCATGGCGCGCGAACCGGGCCGGACGGTGGCCCGTCCGGCCCCGTGCGACTCAACGCGGCGGCCAGGGCTTCGACGGCTTGCCGAGCACGGGCTCGCCGAGCAGCGGCGTCGACAACGCATACGCGCCGTTCTCGGTGAAGGCCCAGATGATGTTGCGGTCGTACTCGGTGTAGATCGCGAACACGCCCTTGCCGAGCGTATAGGACGGCAGTTCCTTCTCGTCGGCGAGCGCCGGCACGAAGTAGCCGGCGATCGTCGGCTTCGCCGGATTTTTCACGTCGTAGATCTGCACGCCCGCGTTGTAGAACGAATACGGGACGATGCCCTGGCGCCACGTGCCCGGCTGGCCGATCGCGTTCGCGCGCTTCGGCCCGAAGTTGCCGCCGCGCTGGCAGAAGCTCGTGAACGGCGCGCCGGCCGGCACTTCCGGAACCGGCAGCTTGGCCGCGACTTTCAGGTGGCTCGGGTCGCGCGCGTCGACGACGAAGATGTCCTTGTACGGCTCGTAGCAGTCGCGGTTCATCGGGTAGCCGTTCGTGAGCACGTAGCCGGTGCGCGCGTACTGGCTCACGTCCGCGTTGTCGAACTCGGTGCCCGCGAAGCTCGGCGGCGTGTTCACGTTGCCGAGGATCTTCGGCTTCGCGGGGTCGCTCAGGTCGAACGAATAGAAGCCGAGGCCACCCATCGCGCCGAAGCCGATCTTGCCGCCGTTCTCCAGCGGCTTCGGCAGGAAGATCGGGTTGCGCGAGCCCATCCACGACGTGCGGTTGCCGGCGCGCGGATTCATCAGGTACGCCTGTTCGTGTTCCTCGTTGCCGAGGATCTGGCCGGGCACCGCGATTTGCGACATGAACACGGGGTTCGCCGGATCCGACATATCCCATACCTGGTAACCCGGCGAGTACAGGTAGTTCGGATACTCGGTCAGCGCGTAGCTGTCGTCCGGCGCGGCCGATACGATCATGTACTTGCCGCCGTAGTACTCGGGCGCGTCGAGCGAGCCGGAACCCTGCTGCTGGCCGATCGGCGCATCGGGATGCCGGTAGTCGGTCGTGCGCGTCGCGATCAGCTTCCACTGGCTCGGCAGCGGACCGTCCATCTCGTACACGCGGAAACCCTTCAGCGAGTTGTAGCGGCGCTGCGCGGCAACCTTGTCGGGCTGGTCGATCTTCTCGGTCATCAGCCCGTAGCGGCCGATCTCGAACGATGCGACGAGCACCGGCTTGCCGAGCTTGCGGCTCCACGCGATCGTCGCGCCGCCGAGGTAGTCGTGCACGTTGTTCGGATCGAAGTGTTCGCTGGAGCCCTTCGGCCCCCACACGCCGCCCTTCGAGAACACGACCTTGCCGTGCGCGGGATCGGTGACGTCCATGATGCGCAGGTAGTCGCGATCGTGGATGTACAGGTAGCGCTTGCCGTCGAAGTCGGCGATGTTGTTCCACGCGTGGAAGGGCGAATCGACGCCCGGGTAGAACGCGAGCACCTTCACGTTCTTCGCGTAGCGCTTGTTGTCCCACGTCGAAAGTTCGCCGGGGAAGCGCTGCCCCTGGTGGACTTCGGGCGCTGCCTTCGGCCACACGAACTGACCGGTGGCCGGGTCCATCCCGTAGTCGACGCCGGGCTTCAGCGGCACCGGCCGGCGCTCGGGCGTGAGGCGCAGCCAGCCGGCGAGATACGGATCGGCGACGCTCGGCGTGCCGGGCGTGCCGGATGCGGCAACGCTGGTGCTGGCGGCGGCGGGCGCTTCCGCCGCCGGTTGCGCGGCGCTGGCCAGCGCCGACGCCGCGATCAGGATCGATGCGGCAGCCGGGCCGACGATCCGGGCCTGCGGGGTGCGACTGTTGCGTGGTCGAAGCATGAACGTCTCCTTGTCATGACTGTGTCGTGGCGCCGCGAGCGCCCGGCTGGCCGGTCGCGGCGCGCGGGTTCGGAACATCAGAATGCGTGGCGGATCCCGATCTGGAAGCCGGACGGGTTCTGGCCGCCGTCCGGATACACCTGGAACGTGACCGGATACGCGACGGGCACGCGATGCTGGCTCTTCACGTGTGCGGCGGTCACGTACAGGTCGGTGCGCTTCGACAGCCCGTAGATGTAGCCGATCACGCCGCCGGTCGCGCTCGAAATGCTCGTGTTGTTGTCGTCGTGGCGATGGACGACGCTCAGGTACACGCGGTTGATGCCGTCGATGTTCCAGCGTGCGCCGATCTGCGCATCCCAGCCCTGCGAATTGAATGCGACGTACGGGGGATACGCGTAATAGCCGTTGTACGTGTGGTAGATCACGGTCGGCTCGAAGCCGCCGAAGCGGTACACGGCCGAGAAATAGTTGTCGCGCGACGAATGGATCTGCGACGAGCGGAAGATGTCGCGCGTGTACTGCAGCTCGCTCACGGCACCGAGGAACAGCGGCCCGTTGCGGTATTCGATGCCGGTGCTGAAGAAGCGCCCGGCGCGCGTGCCGTCGCCGAGCCCGGTCGTGATCATCACGCGCCCGGTGAAGCCGTGAAAGGTCGGGGTCTTGTACTGCAGCGCGTTGTCGACGCGATAGGTCGCGTAGAAGAACTGCATGTCGTTGACCATGCTGAAGTCGGCTGCCCACGTCGGGTCCGCATAGCCGGCCAGCCAGTACGACGGCGTGAACTGGCGGCCCATCGTCAGCTCGCCCCAGTTGCCCTTGAGGCCGACGAACGATTGCCGGAACTGCGTCGACTGCACGCCGGTGTTCGCTGAAAACATCGGCTCGATCGTGAAGACCGCCTTGTTGCCGCCGCCGAGCTCCTCGACGCCGCTCAGGTTGAAGCGCGAATTGTTCAGACCGCCGCTCGACATCCGCGTGATGTTGCCGCCCGGGCCCGACGAAATCAGGTGCTCGATGTTCAGGTCCATGTAACCCGACAGCCAGATGCGCGACTGCGCATGCGCACCGGCGCAGGCGAGCAGCATGACACTGGACGCGATCAGCTTCTTTTTCATTCGGTCTCCAAATAGTCGTCGTTGTTTTCCGGGGCGAAGCGGCTTGCGCCGGACGGGCATCGTGCGAGGCGATCCCGCGGGCGGCGGCCGGTTCGCATGACGCGAGCGGGACGCGGGCCGTGCCGGTTCATGAATCGCGTTTGTGTATACATGAACTGGAAAAAATTATACGCACGGACGTTGATGAATTCGAAGCACTTCTTTTTTATACAAAACAGCGGTTTGGTTATAGCGGGTAGACCCGGATACGCGATGCGCACGACGTCAGAACAGGTGCCGGATGCCGAGCGCCCAGGTCGCCGCGACGCCGCTGCCGCCGAGCCGGTCGTATCCGGCGAGCGCATAGACGTCGGTGCGCCGCGACAGCGAGTAGTCGAGCCCGGCGACGCCCGTGTTGCGCGACACGGCCGTGCGCGCCGCGGTGCGGCGCGTGTACGCCCATTCGCCGAGCGCGGACAGCCGCGACGTGACGGGTACCGACACGCCGGCTTCGAACGTGTGCGAACCGGTGTCGGTCGCGGTCGTACGCGTGCCCTGGATCGCGCCGTACAGCGTGATGCGCGGGAACGCGTACGCAAAGCCGGCGAGATACGCGTGCTGGGTCGGCGCGGCCGCACCCGCGACGATCCGCGTGCGCTGCGCGGCCGCGACCGCCGTGAGCGGGCCGCTCGCGTAGCGCAGCGACAGGCCCGCGTTGGCCGCGCCGTTCGCGCCGGCGAGGCCGCCGGGCGCATAGACGGCGCTCGCGGTCAGTCCGCCGACGGTCGGGCTCGTGTACTGGATCGCGTTGTTCCAGACCGTGTCGCCGGCGATCGCGCCGCCGTACGACGCGACGAAGGTCTGCATCACGAGCGGCGAGAACAGGATCGACGCGCGAAACGGATTGACGGCCTGTTCGGCGAGATACAGCAGGTTGGTTTGCCGCCCCAGCGTCACGGTGCCGAACGGGCCTTCGATGCCCGCATACGCGTTGCGTCCCCAGTACGGGTCGGCCGACGTGCGGCCGATGCCGCCGTTGACCGGCTGGAAGAAGCTTTCGAGCACGGCGAGCGCGCGGTAACCGCCGCCGAGATCCTCGGCGATACGCAGGCCCCAGTACGGCGCGGTAAGCCCGGGGCTCTGCATCGCGATCGCGGCCGGCGGGCCGCCGCTGCGCTTCGTGCTGGCGACGTCGAGCCCGATCAGGCCGTACAGCGTCGCGGACGTTTGAGCGTGGGACGAACGGCCGGCCAGCAGGCCGGCGGCCGCGCAGCACAGCGCGGCGGTGCACAACGATCGGACCTTCATGGTGGGGCTCCGAAGCGGCGCGCGGCGGCGCGGCGAACGAATCGGCGTGGGTGCGCGCCGCTCGTGCCTACGCGGCGCGCACCGCGAATTCGACGGGCAGGCGCGAGAAGTGCTGTGCGAGGCTCGCGAGCAGCGCGTCGCGCTGCGCGAGCCAGGCGGCGGGCGAGCGGCCCGCGACGTGCGGCGTGACGAGCACGTCCGGATGGTCGAACAGCGCGGCCGGCACGTCGGGCTCGTGTTCGATGACGTCGAGCCCGGCGCCCGCGATGTCGCCCGCGTCGAGCGCATCGCGCAGCGCGGCCGTATCGAGCACCGACCCGCGCGCGACGTTGACGACGTAGCCGTGCGGCCCGAGCGCACGCAGCACCGCGCGGTCGACCAGATGCCGGGTGGCCGGGCCGCCGTGGCACGCGATCACGAGAAAGTCGCTGTCGGCCGCGAGCTGCACGAGGTCGGCGTAGTAGCGGCCGGGCGCGTCGCCGTGCGGGCCGCGTGCGTGATAGCCGAGCGTCATGTCGAAGCCCTGCGCGCGCGCGGCCACCAGCCGGCCGATGCGGCCCATGCCGATCACGCCGAGCGCGGCACCGGTCAGCGTGGGCCGGGCGGCGCGCGACGCATGCCAGCGGCCGGCCCGTACCGCGCCGGTGAGCGGCGCATAGCCGCGCGCGAGCGCGAGCAGCATGCCGATCGCGTGGTCGGCGACGGTCGACGCATTGGTGCCCGGCGCGTGCGCGACGACGATGCCGCGCCGCGCGGCGGCCGCGACGTCGACGTTCTCGTAGCCGGCGCCGAATGCGCAGACGATTTCGAGCGCGGGCAGGCGCGCCATGCGTGCGTCGTCGAGCCCGCAGGTGCCGTTGGTCACGACCGCGCGGATCGTGCCGGCTTCCGCGAAATCGGCCGGCATCCCGTCCGGGTGATCGTGCAGCACGTAGTCGCGCCGCAGCGCATCGCGCGTCGTGTCGGGCAACGGCACCAGCGCGAGTACCCCGGGCCGCGCGGTCACGGCTGCGTGCCCGCCGCGCCGGCCGGCACGACTTCCTTCACCGCGCCCTTCCAACCGTTCGACGTGATGTCGAACACGGTGCCGTCGGGCATCCGGTACTTCACTTCGTAGAACACGTTCGGGTCCTGCTCGTGCCGGCCGGTCAGGTAGGTGCCGCCGGCCGCGACGACGCGCTCGGCGGTCGCATCGACATCGTCCACCCACATCCCGAAATGGATCACGCCGCGCACGTCTTTCAGGCCCGCGTAGCCGGGCACCGTCTCGTCCTTGAAGTTCAGCAGCGCGACGTTGATCGTGCCGTCCGTCATGTAGATCCCGCGCATCGCGTTGCCCGCGCGGCGCATGCCGAACGCGCGCTCGAAAAATTGCGCGGCCGCCTCCGGATCGTCGACCGAAAGCGCGATGTGGCGAAGCTTGTCCATGGATGTCCTTGAAGAGTGTCGGCGTGCGACGGATGAGTGCGTGGGCGTGACTGTCGCGCAAAAATGCCTGGAATCTCATTGGGTATACTACGTAGTGATTGTGTATACACAAAATGAGATTTATATACCAGAATGGTCCCCATCGCCGGTCGACCGGCGAAACACCGGCTCGCGCCGGCCGCTAGCCGTCATGCAGGGAGGCAGGGGATGCACGCTTGGCAGGAACCGCTGGGGAATCTGTCGGAAGCGCTGAGGGCGCGCTTCGCCGAGATCGGCGCCGACTGGGGGCAGGACATCGACGCGCATCGCGACTGGGTGATCGATACGTACACGCCGCTCGTCGCCGCGCGGGCGGCGACGGACCTCGGCTGCGAGATCGAGCGCGACATTCCGTACGGGCCCGACGCGCGCCAGCGTCTCGACGTGTTCGTGCAGCACGCGACCCGCCAGGGTGCGCCGGCCGACGTCGTGCTGTTCGTGCATGGCGGCGCGTTCGTGCGCGGCCGCAAGAGCATCAACGGGCTGATCTACGACAACGTGCCGCGCTGGTTCGCGCGCCACGGTTACGTTGCGATCAACGTCGAATACCGGCTGGCGCCCGATGCGCCGTATCCGGCCGGCGCGCAGGACCTTGCCGCGGCGCTCGAGTGGACGCGTGCGCAGGTCGCATCATACGGCGGCCATCCGGGGCGGATCTTCATCGTCGGGCATTCCGCGGGCGGCGCGCATGTCGCCACGTATCTCGGCGATCCGCTGCTCGACACGCGGCGCGGCGAACGCGTGGCCGGCGCCGTGCTGGTCAGCGCGCGGCTCGCGGCCGACACACTCCCCGACAACCCGAACGCGGCCGGCGTGCGCGCGTATTTCGGCGACGACCCGTCGCGCTACGCCGCGCGCTCGCCGCTCGCGTACGCGGAGCGCGTCGACGTGCCGCTGATGATCGTGGTCGCCGAATACGAGAACCCGTATCTCGACGCGTACGGCGCCGCGTTCTTCGAGCGCGTCGCGAGCGCGCGGCAGCGCGAACGCCGCCCGGGGCGCGCGCCGCGCTTCATGCAGATGCCGCGCCACAACCACACGTCGGTGGTCGCCCATTTCGATTCGGGCGAAACGCTGCTGGGCGACGCGATGCTGGATTTCTTCAGCGCCTGCGCATGACCGCCCGCCGACCGGCTCATCCAACCGGAGACTCCCGCATGTCCGCCTTCGCCACGCCGCGCGTGTTCGCGCCCGTCCTCACGCCGTTTCGCGCCGACGGGTCGATCGACGCGCCGCGCTTCGTCGCGTTTTGCCGCTGGCTCGTCGGGCAGGGCGCGGGCCTCGCGCCGTTCGGCACCAACAGCGAGGCGAACTCGCTGAGCGTTGCCGAGCGCTGCATGCTGCTCGACCGGATCGCGGCCGCCGACATCGATCCCGCGCAGGTATTGCCCGGCACCGGCGCATGCGCGCTGCCGGACGCGATCGCGCTGACGCGCCACGCGGTCGAGGCCGGCTGCGCGGGCGTGCTGATGCTGCCGCCGTTCTTCTACCAGGGCGTGAGCGACGACGGCTTGTTCGCGTATTACGCGGGCGTGATCGACGCGGTCGGCTCGGACCGGCTGCGCGTGCTGCTGTATCACATCCCGCAACTGACGGGCGTGCCGATTACGCACACGCTGATCGAGCGGCTGGTCGCCGCGTATCCGCGCACGGTGGTCGGGATCAAGGACAGTTCGGGCGACTGGGCGAATACGGTGACGATGCTCGAACGCTTTCCGGGCTTCGCGGTGTTTCCCGCGTCGGAGGCGCTGCTCGGGCGGGCGCTGCCGCTGGGGGCGGCCGGCTGCATCTCGGCGACCGCGAACCTGCAGCCGCACGCGATCGCGCAACTGCTCGCAGCGCCGACGGCCGTCGAACGCGCAACGTGGGAAGGGCGCGTGTCGACCGTGCGCACCGCGCTGCAATCGCCGTCGATGATTGCCGCGTTGAAGGCCGTGGTCGCGCATTTCACGCGGCACGGCGACTGGGCGCGCGTGCGCGCACCGCTTACGCCGCATGCGCCGGCCGACGTGCGCGCGCTGCTCGCGCAGCTCGACGCACTCGGTTTCACGATGCCGTCGATCGACGAGGCACGTGCATGACGCGGGTCAACGCGACGCGCGGCCGCGCCGGTGTGCCGTCAGATCGATTCGCGCTCGTTGCGCTGGCGCTTGAGCCGGCCGAGCACGACGATCGACAGCCGCGCGGTGTGGTCGCGCATCGCGTTGTACGCGCGCTCGGGTTCGGCGGCGAGGATCGCGTCGACGATCTCGCGGTGCTCGTCGGTGGCCGCCTCGAAACGCTTCGGCGACGCGGGCTGCGCCGCGCGAAAGCCCGCAAGGCGCTGCCGCTGCACCGCGATGATCGACGCGAGCGACTTGCTTTGCGCGCCCTTGCAGATCAGTTCGTGGAATTCGCGGTTGAGCTGGAAGTACTCGGCCTCGTCGCCGCGCGCGATCGCTTCGTTCATCTCGACCTGCAGCTCTTCGAGCTGCTTCTTCTCGACGACGCTCATCCGCTGCGCGCTGAGCCGGCAGCACAGCGCCTCGAGCTCGCACATCGCTTCGAGCATGTCGGCGAGTTCGTCGAGGCTGAATTGCGCGACCACCACGCCCTTGCGCGGCGTCAGCTCGACCATCCCGCGCGCGGCCAGCTCGCGCAGCGCTTCGCGGATCGGCGTGCGCGACGCGTTGAACCGCTCGGCAAGCGCGATTTCCTCGAGCTTCTGCCCTGGTTCGAGCGTGCCGTCGATGATCTCGTCGAACAGCAGGCGATAGATCTTGGAAGAGAGCGTGGTCATCGTGTCGTGTGTGGTGTGGACAGCGCCGGCGGCCGTACCTGCCGGCCGGGAACCGCGCGAAAAGGCGTGGCCGCAGGGCCGGCCCATTATGCGCCAGCCGCCGGGGCCGCTCAATTTGCGGGGCGCGGCGCCGGACCGGACCCGCCGCGCAGGGTACGCGGAATTCGTTTCCGACCCGATAGGAGTATACGAGAAATATCAAATGAATACACGAGTGATTTATTGTATACGCGTCACTCGTCCCCGCCTGACGACGACAAAAGAGGACAACCGTGATCTGGTTCGGTATCGCAACGTATGAACTGAATGGCCGCGTCGCGGCAGGGCTCGCGATGGAGGGTGCGCTGTACGACGCGCAGGCCGTACTGCAACGCGCAACCGGCGACGATGCGCCGCTCGACGTCGACACGCTGGTCGCGGACTGGCCGCTGCGCGGCGCGCAGACCGTCGCGCGCCTCGAAGCGGCGGCGCGCGAGATCGCCGCCGGCCGGCTCGACGCCGCGCCGCTCGCGGGCTACCGGCTGCGCGTGCCGTATGCGCCGCGGCGGATTTTCGCGGCGGCGTCGAATTACTACGAACATGCGCGCGAGATGGGCACCGAGCTTGCGCCGCGCGAGGAAAGTACGCCGTACATGTTCATGAAGGCCGAGACGAGCGTGGTGCCGACGCTCGCCGAGGTCGTGATGCCGCCGCATGCCGAGCGCGTGGACTGGGAGGTCGAGCTGGCCGTCGTGATCGGCAAGCCGGGCCGCCATATCGCGGTGGCCGACGCGTTCGACTACGTGGCCGGCTACACGATCCTGAACGACGTGAGCGCGCGCGACCTGAATCGCCGCACCGACTATCCGTTCAAGCACGACTGGTTTCGCGGCAAGAGTTTCGATACCTTCGGTCCGCTCGGGCCCTGGCTCGTGCCGCGCGCGTGCATCGCCGAACCGCAGAACCTGCGGATGCGGCTCGCCGTGAACGGCGAAATGATGCAGGACGGCAATACCGGCGAGATGATCTTCAGTATTGCGGAGCAGATTCATTACCTGTCGTCGATCCTGACGCTGCAGCCCGGCGACCTGATCGCCACCGGCACGCCGACGGGCGTCGGCATGGGGCGCGGCATCTATCTGCAGCCGGGCGACGTGATGGTCGCGTCGATCGACGGCATCGGCTCGATCGAAAACCCGCTGGTGCGCGGGTAAGCGGCGCGCGCCGCGCCGGCCCGAAGGCGAACCCGAACCCGAACCCGAACTCGACAAAGACAGGAGGAGGACATGTTTGAGCGTATCCAGGCGCTGGCGCGCGGCGCGGTGCTGGCCGCAAGCCTGTGCGCCGCGGCGTCGGCCGCCCACGCGGCCGACGCGGTACGGGTCAATCTCGCGTGGCTGCCGCAGGGCAGCACCGGCGGGATCCTGGTCGCGCAGGCGAAGGGCTTCTACAAGGACGCCGGCCTCGACGTGACGGTCCAGCGCGGCTACGGCGGCCAGCGGACCGTCAACGAAGTCGACGAAGGGCTGTTCGAGTTCGGCTACGGCGATCCGGTGAGCGTGATCCTGAATCGCGCGCACGGCGGCCACACGGTGCTGGTCGGCGCGATCAACACGCGCTGGCCGGGCGCGATGTGCTATCTGGAGCGGCCCGGCTTCCGGCCGGCGTCGCTGAAGGATCTCGCGGGGCTGTCGCTCGGCGGCGGCAATGCGTCGGCGGTGCAGAACATCGTGCCCGCGTGGCTGAAGCAGAACGGCATGGCGCCCGGCGCGATCCGCCTCGTGCGGCTCGATCCGGCCGTGATCAACACCGCGCTGCTGCAGAAACGCATCGACCTGTCCGAATGCTGGGAAGGCGCGAGCCTGCCCGTGCAGGCCGCGTTCGCGCGGCGCGCGGGGCAGAAGCTCGGCAAGGTCACGTATCGCGATCTCGGGCTCGACATGACCGGCAGCGGGATCGTGACGACCGATGCGACCGTCGCGCAGCATCCGGACGTCGTCAAGCGCTTCGTCGACGCGACGTATCGCGGCTATGCGCTGATGCGCGACCGGCCGCAGGACGCGGTCGACGCGATCGTCGCGCGCAATCCGCTGCTCGACCGCGCGATCCTGCGCGAGCAGATCGACGAGACCAATGCGCTGATTACCGACGATGCGGCCGGCCACCGGCTCGGCTGGCTGCGGCCCGAACGCATCGACGCGACGCTCGGCTTCGTGTCGCGCGCGTTCGCGCTCGGTTCGAAGGTCAAGGCCGACAGCCTCTACACCAATCGCTTCGTCGACTAACCCGATCGGGATCGCGGCGGCGGCAGCGCGCCGCCGCCGGCGGTCCAACCCGGCCTGCGCGGCGCGCGGGCACACAGGAGAACGGTAATGAACAGCTTGCGTCCCAGGCGGCTCGGACACATGGTGCTGATGGTGCGGGATATCCATCGGTCTGCGAAGTTCTATACGGAAGTGATGGGCCTGAAGGTGTCCGACTGGATCGGCGACCAGATGGTGTTCCTGCGCGCGGGCACCGATCACCACGATCTCGCGCTCGCGCAGTTGCCGAAGGATTCGCCCGATTTCGACGACCTGCCGCGCTATTCGCGCCCGGGCCTCGAACATTTCTCGTACCTGGTCGACAGCGTCGAGGAGATGGAGCGCTCGGTGAAGGTGTTGCAGTCGCATGGCGTCGAGATCGTGCGCGGGATCGGGCGGCACGGGCCCGGCGACAATTTCTTCCTGGTGTTCAAGGACCCGGACGGCAACAACGTCGAGGTGTACTGCGCGATGGAGCAGATCGGCGAACGCGATCCGCGCGAGCCGCAGGTGTGGGAGCGCACGGTCGAATCGTTCGACCAGTACCGCTTCGCGCGCTTCGTCGTGCCGCCGCCGCCGCATCTCGTCGCGGAGAAATCGCGCGGCAACGCGCCGGCTGCTGCTTCGGACGACGATGCGGGTGCGGGTGCGCGGCGAGAAGCGCCAAAAGGAGACCCGGCATGAAGCGGCTGATCGAGACGGTCGCGTTCTGGGCGATCGTCGGCGTCGCATGGGAGGTCGGCGTGCGCTGGACCGGCGCGCGCGAGTACGTGCTGCCGTCGCTGTCGTCGGTGCTCGCGGCCGGCTGGGAGATGCGCGCGCAACTGCTGGCCGACACGCTGACGACCGCCTGGGAAGTGTTCGCGGGCTTCGCGCTGGCGGTGGCCGGTGGCCTCGCGATCGGGCTGCTCGCGAGCGCGTCGAATCTCGTGCGGCGCACGCTGCTGCCGTTCGTGACCGCGCTGCAGAGCATGCCGAAGATCGCGCTCGCGCCGTTGCTGATCGTCTGGTTCGGCTACGGCTTCGCGTCGAAGCTCGCGGCGGCCGTGCTGTTCGCGTTCTTCCCGATCGTGGTCGCGACGATGGGCGGCCTTGCTGGTGTGCCGCGCCATCTCGACGAGCACTTCCGTGCGCTCGGCGCATCGGCCGCACACACGTTCTGGCACCTGCGCCTGCCTGCCGCGCTGCCGGCACTGATGGACGGCCTGAAGATCGCGATGCCGCTCGCGGTGATCGGTGCGATCGTCGGCGAGTTCATCGGCGCGGAAGCGGGGCTCGGGCACCTGATCGTGTTCGCGACGTCGAATGCGCAAACGCCGCTGTGCTTCGCGGCGATCCTGATGGTGACCGCGCTCGCGATGCTGTTCTACGGCGCGGTCGAGCTGGTTTCGCGTGCAGTCTGGTGGAGAGGAGTCACGGCCTGATGACGATCGTCAATCTCGCGCGCCCGGTGCGGCGCGCTTCCGTTTCCGAAGGCGCGACCTCGGCGCCCGCGCAGGATGGTGCCCGCGCGGATGGCGCCCGCGCGGACGCGCTGATCGCCGTCGAGCAGGCCGGCAAGCGCTTCGCCGCGCGCGGCGGCGCCGAGGCGTTCAACGCGCTCGACCAGGTGTCGATGCGCGTGCAACCACGCGAATTCGTGTCGATCCTCGGGCCGAGCGGCTGCGGCAAGAGCACGCTGCTGCGGATGGTCGCGGGGCTCGTGCCGTGCGATGCGGGGTCGATCCGCGTCGGCGGCACGCCGGTGGCCGGCCCCCATCCGGACATCGGCGTCGTGTTCCAGACCAGCAACATGCTGCCGTGGCTGACCGTCGGCGCGAACATCCGGCTCGGCGCGAAACTGCGCAACCTGCCGCGCGCGCATGTCGACGCACGGCTGCCCGCGCTGCTCGACACGCTCGGCCTCACGCAGTTCGTCGACCGCTATCCGCACGAGCTGTCGGGCGGGATGCGGCAGCGCGCGGCGATCGGCCAGATCCTGCTGCTGGCGCCGCGCGTGATGCTGATGGACGAGCCGTTCGGCGCGCTCGACGCACTGACGCGCGACCGGCTCAACGTCGAGCTGCTGCGCATCTGGCAGCAGAGCACGCTGACGGTGCTGCTCGTCACGCACAGCATTCACGAGGCCGTGTTCCTGTCGGATCGCGTGCTCGTGATGTCGGCGCGCCCGGGGCGCGTGCTGCACGACGTGAGGATCGACCTGCCGCGGCCGCGCCAGCCCGACGAGATCAAGCGCGATCCGCGTTATGGCGAGTATGTGGCGGAGCTGTCCGCGATGATGGGCGTCTACTGATACAAAGGCGAACGCAGGGGCGGGTGCCGTACGGGCCGTGCATCTCCCGATGCGCGCCAACCGTAAAGTTGCTAAGGTCCGGCATCCCCCTTTCGACGACGAAGCAGACATGGACGCGAATCCGCTCAGCGAGATCTCCCTGATCCGCCGGCTCAAGCTGAACCAGTTGATGATTTTCGAGCGCGTGCTGGAAACGCGTTCGGTGGTGCGTGCAGCCAACGAGATGCGGCTCACGCAGCCGGCCGTGACGAAGGTGATCCACGAGCTCGAATCGTGCTTCGACGGCGCGCTGTTCTCGCGCTCGAACCGCGGCGTGGTGCCGACCGAGCTCGGCCTGTTGCTCGGGCGGCGCGTGAAATCGCTGATGGCCGAGCTGCGCTACATGACCGACGAGCTGAACGATTTCCGGCTCGGCACCAGTGGGCATGTGATCGTCGGCACGCTGATCTCGGCATCCGCACGATTGCTGCCGCGCGCGATCGCGATGCTGAAAGCACGCACGCCGCACGTGCTCGTCACCGTGCGCGAAGGCACGACCGCGCACCTGTTCCCGGCGCTGGCCACCGGCGATCTCGATATCGTCGTCGGCCGTCTGCCCGAGCGCGAGCTGCCGATCGCGAGCGCGTTCCCGCTTACGCACGAGGCGCTGTTCGACGAATCGATGTGCGCGGTGGTCGGCAACGGCTACGGCCCGGTGCCCGACCCGGCACCGTCGCTGCGCGAGCTGGTCGATGCGCCGTGGATCCTGCCGACGCCCGATTCGCCGTCGCGGCTCGCGGCCGAGCACCTGTTCCGCGCGGCCGGATTGCCGTTGCCGACCGACATCGTCGAATCGCTGTCGCTGCTCACCAACATCGGGTTGCTGCTCGACACGCCGCGCATCGCGCTGATGCCGCGCGTCGCCGCACGGCAGTTCGCGCAGGCCGGGCTGCTGCGCATGCTCGACCTGCCCGAAACGGGCGCGTTCGGCACGGTCGGCTTCTCGGTGCGCTCGAACAAGGAGCAGAGCGCCGCGTGCCGCGCGTTCATCGAATGCCTGAAGGAAGCGGTGCAGGAGCACGAGCCGGGTAACTGAGTACCGGCCGGAAACCCTTTCGGAGCAAGGCTCTCGCGGGTATTCCGGTTTAGCATAGCCAGCGCCGAATGTTTGATTGTCGCTTCTCGCGCGGCTTCCCTAGACTCCTGCTGACAGTCCATACGAGCAGGAGACGCTGTGAATCGAGACACGACTGACGCCGCGCGCACGCCGCGGCTGTTGCGACACTACATCGACGGCGCGTTCGTCGAAACCGCGCGCACGTTCGCGGATACGAGCCCGGTCGACGGCCGCGAAATCGCCCGCGTCTGCGAGGCCGATGAAGCGAGCGTCGACGCCGCCGTGCGCGCGGCACGCGCCGCACAGGCGGCCGGCTGGCGCGACACGACGCCCGCGCAGCGGGCCGACTGGCTGCACCGGATCGCCGACGGCATCCAGGCACGCTTCGACGATTTCGTCGCGGCCGAAGTGGCCGACACCGGCCGCCCGCTCGCGCAGGCCCGCACGCTCGACATCGCGCGCGGCATCGCCAATTTCCGCACGTTCGCCGACCTGGTCCGTACGGCCGGCGACGACTGCTTCGAATCGCAGACGGCCGACGGCGCGCAGTATCTCAACTACGTGACGCGCAAGCCGCTCGGCGTGGTCGGCATCATCTCGCCGTGGAACCTGCCGCTGCTGCTGTTCACGTGGAAGGTCGCGCCGGCGCTCGCGATGGGCAACTGCGTCGTCGCGAAGCCGTCGGAAGAGACGCCCGGTTCCGCGACGCTGCTCGCCGAAGTGATCGACGCGGTCGGCCTGCCGCGCGGCGTGTTCAACCTCGTGCACGGCCACGGGCCGGCCGCCGCCGGCGAATTCCTCACGCGCCATCCGGGCATCGACGCGATCACGTTCACCGGCGAATCGCGCACGGGCAGCGCGATCATGAAGGCCGTCGCCGACGGCGTGAAGGACATCTCGTTCGAACTCGGCGGCAAGAATGCAGCGGTCGTGTTCGCCGACGCCGATTTCGACGCGGCGGTGGACGGCATCGTCAAGTCGAGCTTCACCAATGCCGGGCAGGTGTGCCTGTGCAGCGAGCGCGTGTACGTCGAGCGGCCGATCTTCGAGCGCTTCGTCGCCGCGCTGAAAACGCGCACCGAGGCGCTGCAAGTCGGTGCGCCCGACGATCCGGCCACGACGATGGGGCCGCTGATCTCGCGCGGTCATCGCGACAAGGTGCTGTCGTATTTCCGGCTGGCCGTCGACGAAGGCGCGACGGTCGTGACGGGTGGCGGCGTGCCGGCGTTCGGCGATGCGCGCGACGACGGCGCATTCGTGCAGCCGACCATCTGGACCGGGCTGCCCGACACCGCGCGCTGCGTGACCGAGGAGATCTTCGGGCCCGTGTGCCACGTCGCGCCGTTCGACAGCGAGGACGAAGTGATCCGTCGCGTGAACGACAGCGCGTATGGCCTGGCCGCAAGCGTGTGGACGACGCACCTCGCGCGCGGCCATCGCGTCGCGAAACGGATCGAGACCGGCATCGTGTGGCTGAACGCATGGTTCGTGCGCGACCTGCGCACGCCGTTCGGCGGCACCAAGCTGTCGGGCATCGGCCGCGAGGGCGGACGTCACTCGCTCGATTTCTATTCCGAAACCACCAACGTCTGCGTGAGGGTCGCATGAGCATGAGCGAATTCGACCGGAATGCGGTGCAGGCGATCGCCGACACGTTGTGGGCGGCCGAGCGCGACGGCGTGCCGTGTGCCCCGGTGCGCGACGCGATCGCGGCGCTCGGCGGCGATGCGCTCGATGCCGCGTATGCGGTGCAGCGCGCGAATACCGCACGCAAGCGCGCCGCGGGGCGGCGCCTCGTCGGCCGCAAGATCGGCCTGACGTCGGCGGCCGTGCAGAAGCAGCTCGGCGTCGATCAACCCGACTTCGGGATGCTGTTCGACGACATGGCAGTGGCCGACGGCGAGGAGATCGCGCTGGCGCGCACGCAGCAGCCGAAAGTCGAGGCGGAGATCGCGCTGGTGCTCGAACGCGACCTGCCGCACGAGCGGCACACGATGGCCGACCTGATCGGCGCGACCGCGTATGCGTTGCCCGCGATCGAGATCGTCGGCAGCCGGATCGCGAACTGGGACATCCGCCTGACCGACACGGTCGCGGACAACGCGTCGAGCGGCCTGTTCGTGCTCGGCAGCCGGCCGGTCACGCTCGGTGCGTTCGACGCGATCCAGTGCGGGATGGCGATGGAGCGGCGCGGCGAGCCGGTGAGCGTCGGCGCGGGTGCCGCGTGCCTCGGCAATCCGCTGCATGCGGCGCTGTGGCTCGCGAACACGATGGCGCGCGTCGGCGCGCCGCTGCAAGCCGGCGACATCGTGCTGACGGGCGCGCTCGGGCCGATGGTCGGCGTGCAGCCGGGCGACGTGTTCACCGCGCGGATCGAAGGGCTCGGCAGCGTGAGCGCGTATTTCTCCACCCAACCGGAGCGTGAATGATGAAAGACCTCGACAAGCTCGCCGTGGCCATCATCGGCTCCGGCAACATCGGCACCGACCTGATGATCAAGGTGCTGCGTCATGCGAAGCATCTGGACGTCGCCGCGATGGTCGGCATCGACCCGGCCTCCGACGGGCTCGCGCGTGCCGCGCGGCTCGGCGTGCCGACCACCGCCGGCGGGATCGACGGCCTCGTCGCGATGCCCGGATTCGCCGACGTGCGGATCGCGTTCGACGCGACCTCGGCCGGCGCGCATGCGCGCCATGCGGAGGTGCTCGGCCGTCACGGCGTGCAGGTGATCGACCTGACGCCGGCCGCGATCGGGCCGTTCGTCGTGCCGGTGGTCAACCTGTTCGAACATCTCGACGCGCCGAACCTGAACATGGTGACCTGCGGCGGCCAGGCGACGATCCCGATCGTGCACGCGGTGTCGCGCGTCGCGCCGGTGCATTACGCGGAAATCGTCGCGTCGATCTCGAGCCGCTCGGCCGGCCCCGGCACGCGCGCGAACATCGACGAATTCACCGAAACGACGTCGAAGGCGATCGAGACGGTCGGCGGCGCCGCGCGCGGCAAGGCGATCATCGTGCTGAACCCGGCCGAGCCGCCGCTGATGATGCGCGACACCGTGTACTGCCTGACCGACGAAGACGCCGACACCGCCGCGATCGAGCATTCGATCCGCACGATGGTCGACGCGGTCGCGAGCTACGTGCCCGGCTACCGGCTCAAGCAGGCCGTCCAGTTCGACCGCTACACGGCCGCGCAGCCGCTCGCGTTCGACGCGGGCGAGCGCCGCGCGGGGCTGAAGGTCAGCGTGTTCCTCGAAGTCGAAGGCGCCGCGCACTACCTGCCGTCGTATGCGGGGAACCTGGACATCATGACGTCGGCCGCGCTCGCGGCCGCCGAACAGATCGCGGCCAGCCGCGTCGCAGCGTGACGGGAGATCGGCGATGACCGACCAGACGAACAAGATCTATCTATCGGACGTGACGCTGCGCGACGGCATGCATGCGATCCGCCATCAGTATTCGCTCGACAGCGCCGTCGCGATTGCGCGCGCGCTCGACGACGCGGGCGTCGACAGCATCGAGGTCGCGCACGGCGACGGGCTGTCGGGGTCGAGCTTCAACTACGGCTTCGGTGCGCATACCGACCTGCAGTGGATCGAGGCGGTGGCCGGCACGGTGAAGCGTGCGCAGGTCGCGACGCTGCTGCTGCCGGGCATCGGCACCGTGCACGACCTGCGCGCCGCGTACGACGCCGGCGCGCGCATCGTGCGGATCGCGACGCACTGCACGGAAGCCGACATCTCGAAGCAGCACATCGCGTATGCACGCGAACTCGGGATGGACACCGTCGGCTTCCTGATGATGTCGCACATGACGTCGCCGGACGCGCTCGCGCAACAGGCGAAGCTGATGGAAAGCTACGGCGCGCAGTGCGTGTACGTGGTCGATTCGGGCGGCGCGCTCGGCATGCGCGATGTCGCCGCGCGCTTCGATGCGCTGAAGGCCGTGCTCGACCCGGCCACGCAGACGGGCATGCACGCGCACCACAACCTGTCGCTCGGTGTGGCGAACTCGATCGTCGCGCTCGAACACGGTTGCGACCGCATCGATGCATCGCTGACGGGCATGGGCGCCGGGGCCGGCAACGCGCCGCTCGAAGTGTTCGTCGCGGCGGTCGACCGCCTCGGGCTGCATCACGGCTGCGACGTGAAGCAGCTGATCGACGCGGCGGAAGACATCGTGCGCCCGTTGCAGGAGCGCCCGGTGCGGGTGGACCGGGAGACGCTCGCGCTCGGCTATGCGGGCGTGTATTCGAGCTTTCTGCGCCACACCGAAGCGGCCGCCGCGAAATACGGGCTGTCGGCGTTCGACATCATGGTCGAGCTCGGCCGGCGGCGGATGGTCGGCGGGCAGGAGGACATGATCGTCGACGTCGCGCTCGACATGCTGAAGGCACGGGAGGCCGCATGACCGATCTCGACAGGCTGGCCGCCCGCGTCGACGACGCCGCGCGCCACGCGGAGGCGATCGCGCAACTGACGACCGGCGCCGCGTTCTCGCTCGACGAGGCTTATGTGATCCAGCGCGCGTCGATCGAGCGCCGCATCGATCGCGGCGAGACGATGGTCGGCGTGAAGCTCGGCTTCACGAGCCGCGCGAAGATGGTCCAGATGGGCGTCGACAGCCTGATCTGGGGCTGGCTCACCGACACGATGCTGGAAGAAGACGGCGGGCACGTCGCGCTCGGGCGCTTCATCCATCCGCGCGTCGAGCCGGAAGTGTGCTTCCTCACGCGCCGCGACATCGACCGGCCGCTGACGCTGCTCGAAGCAGCCGGCTACCTGGAAGCCGTCGCGCCGGCGATGGAGATCATCGATTCGCGCTACCGCGATTTCCGCTTCACGCTGGAGGACGTGGTGGCCGACAACTGCTCTTCGGCCGGCCTCACGATCGGCCCGTGGAGCACGCGTTTCGACGGGCTGCGCAATGCAGGCGTCGTGATGCGGATCAACGGCCGCGTGGTCCAGACCGGCTCGACCGCCGCGATCCTCGGCGATCCGCTGCGCTCGGTCGTGCAGGCATCGCGGCTGATCGCGGCGAGCGGGCTCGTGCTGCCGGCCGGCTCGCTGATCATGGCCGGGGCGGCGACGGCCGCCGATGCGTTACCAGCCGGCGCGCACGTGCATTGCACGGTGCACGGGCTCGGCAGCACCGAATTCACCACCACTCGACCATCATGAGCCAAGACCATTCGATCCAGGGCCGCGTCGTGCCCGGCAAGGCCACGCCGCGCGGCCGCTTTCCGCACATCACGCGTGCGGGCGATTTCCTGTTCGTGTCGGGCACCAGTTCGCGGCGGCCCGACAACACGATCGCGGGCGCGTCGGCCGACGCACTCGGCACCGTGCAGCTCGACATCCGCGAGCAGACGCGCACGGTGATCGAGAACATCCGCGACATCCTGCGCAGCGAAGGCGCCGATCTGTCGTCGCTCGTCGAGATCTCGTCGTTCCTCGTGAACATGAACGATTTCGCCGGCTACAACGCGGTGTACGGCGAGTATTTCGACGAAACGGGCCCGACGCGCACGACGGTCGCGGTGCATCAGCTGCCGCATCCGCATCTGCTGATCGAGATGAAGGCGATCGCGTACGCGCCGAAAAAATGACATGCACGGCGAGGGGGCGTTTCGCGTCACCCGCCCGGAGGAGACGACCATGCTGAAGTACGGCACCCCGTTCAATTTCTCGCGCTGGATCGACGAGCATGCGCACTTGCTGAAGCCGCCGGTCGGCAACCAGCAGGTGTGGCAGGACAGCGATTTCATCGTGACCGTCGTCGGCGGCCCGAATCATCGCACCGACTATCACGACGATCCGTTCGAGGAATTCTTTTACCAGTTGCGCGGCAACGCGTACCTGCACCTGTGGATCGACGGCAAGCGCGAACGCGTGGACCTGAAGGAAGGCGACATGTTCCTGCTGCCGCCGCACGTGCGGCATTCGCCGCAACGCCCCGAGGCCGGCAGCGCTTGCCTCGTGATCGAGCGGCAGAGGCCGGCCGGCGTCGTCGACGGGTTCGAGTGGTACTGCGACGCGTGCGGGCATCTCGTCCATCGCGTCGAGGTGCAGCTCAAGAGCATCGTCGACGACCTGCCGCCGCTGTTCGACGCGTTCTATGCGTCGGACACGCTGCGCCGCTGTGCGCATTGCGGCCATATGCATCCCGGCAAGGCGACCTGACCCGCCGCGCCCTTTCACCGACAGAACGACGATGACACTTCGAATCGACATGCATTCGCACTTCTTCCCGCCGATTACGCGGGAAGAAGCCGCGCGCCTCGACGCGCAGCGCGCGCCGTGGCTGCGCATCGACGCGGACGGCCAGAACGGGATGATCATGACGGGCGAGCGCGCGTTTCGCCCGGTCTACCGCGCGCTGTGGGACCCGGCCGCGCGCCTCGAGGAGATGGACGCGCTCGGCATCGACATCCAGCTGATGTGCGCGACGCCCGTGATGTTCGGCTACGACAGCGCGCCGCACGATGCGCACGACTGGGCGATGCGGATGAACGACCGCGCGCTCGAACTGTGCGCGCATGCGCCCGACCGGATGCTCGCGCTCGCGCAGGTGCCGCTGCAGGACGTCGAGCTCGCGTGCCGCGAAGCGACGCGCGCGCATCGCGCCGGCCATCGCGGCGTGCAGATCGGCAACCATCTCGGGCCGCTCGACCTCGACGACGCACACCTCGTCACGTTCCTCGCGCACTGCGCGAACGACGGCATTCCGGTGCTCGTGCATCCGTGGGACATGATGACCGACGGCCGGATGAAGAAATGGATGCTGCCGTGGCTCGTCGCGATGCCGGCCGAGACGCAGCTCAGCATGGTGTCGCTGATCCTGTCCGGCGCGTTCGAGCGGATTCCGCGCACGCTGAAGCTGTGCTTCGCGCACGGCGGCGGCAGCTTCGCGTTCCTGCTCGGCCGCGTGCAGAACGCGTGGGAGCAGCGCGACATCGTGCGCGAGGACTGCCCGCATCCGCCCGTCAGCTATCTCGACCGCTTCCACGTGGACAGCGCGGTATTCGATCGCGGCGCGCTGCGCCTCTTGGTCGACACGATGGGCGAGGACCGCGTGATGCTCGGCTCCGACTATCCATTCCCGCTCGGCGAGCAACGGATCGGTTCGCTCGTCGAGCAGCATCCCGATCTCTCCGAATCCGCGAAAGCCAAGATCCTCGGCGGCAACGCGCTGCGCTTCTTCGACCTGCCGCCGGCCGCGGCGTCGCGCGCGGCCTGATGCCCCTTACGACGAACTCCATTCAAGAAGGAAACCTGATTTCATGACCACACGCGAACACTGCGCCGCACTCGATGCGGCCGACCCGCTCGCCCACTGCCGCGCGCGCTTCGACCTGCCCGCGGACACGATCTATCTCGACGGCAACTCGCTCGGCGCGATGCCGGCGAACGTGCCGGCGCGCATGCAGCGCGCGCTCCAGCACGAATGGGCGCACGGGCTGATCCGCTCGTGGAACGACGCCGACTGGTACCCGGCGCCGCAGCGCACCGGCGACAAGATCGCGAAGCTGATCGGCGCGGGCGACGGCGAGGTGATCGTCGCCGATTCGACGTCGGTGAATCTCTTCAAGGTGCTGGTGGCGGCCACGCGGATGCGGCCGGGGCGCCGCGTGATCCTCGCGGAGCGCACCAATTTCCCGACCGACGTTTATATCGCGGCGAGCGTCGCCGAGATGACCGGTTGCGAGCTGCGCTGCGTCGATCCGGACGACATCGTCGCGGCGATCGACGACAGCGTCGCGGTCGTGTCGCTGACGCACGTGAACTACAAGAGCGGCAAGCGCTACGACATGGCGGCCGTCACGCGCCAGGCGCACGAGGCGGGCGCGCTGAGCGTGTGGGACCTGTGCCACTCGGCCGGCGCGATGCCGATCGGGCTGAACGCGTGCGACGCGGACTTCGCGGTCGGCTGCGGCTACAAGTACCTGAACGGCGGGCCCGGCGCACCGGCCTACGTGTTCGTCGCGTCGCGGCATCTCGCGAGCGTGCGGCAGCCGCTGACGGGCTGGCACGGCCATGCGAAGCCGTTCGACTTCACGCACGACTACGCGCCGCATCCGGCGATCGACCGGATGCTGACGGGCACCGCGCCGCAGCTCGGCGTGATCGCGCTCGAAGCTGCGCTGGACGCATTCGACGGCGTCGATCTCGACGTGCTGCGCGACAAGAGCGTCGCGCTCGGCGACCTGTTCATCGCGCTCGTCGACCAGGAACTCGCGGGCCTCGGCTTCACGCTCGCGTCGCCGCGCGACGCCACGCAGCGCGGCAGCCAGGTGTCGCTCGCGCACGAGCAGGGCTACGCGATCGTGCAGGCGCTGATCGCGCGCAACATGATCGGCGACTTCCGCGCGCCCGACATCCTGCGCTTCGGCTTCGCGCCGCTGTACGTGCGCTACGTCGACGTGTGGGACACGATCGCCGCGCTGAAGGACGTGGTGACGAGCGGTGCATGGAACACCGACGCATTCCTCGCGCGCAAGTCGGTGACCTGACGGCCCGCGCAATCCGGCACGCAGTACGACGCAACACGACGCAACAGAACGCAGAACGAGATCGGACGACGTCCCGCACCACGCGGGGCGCGTTCGACGAAGGAGACACGGCATGAACCAGCGGCAGGGATTCGACGCGATCGTCGAACGTGAGAAGGGGTTGCATCGCGGGCTGTCCACCGGGCAGCTGTCGATGATCGCGATCGGCGGCGCGATCGGGACGGGGCTGTTCCTCGGCAGCGGCTTCGCGATTGGCTTCGCGGGGCCGAGCGTGCTCGTCAGCTATGCGATCGGCGCGCTGATCGCGCTGCTGCTAATGGGCTGCCTCGCCGAGATGACGGTCGCGCACCCGACGTCGGGCTCGTTCGGCGCGTATGCCGAGCACTACGTGAGCCCGTGGGCCGGCTTTCTCGTGCGCTACGCGTACTGGGCGTCGATCGTGTTCGCGGTCGGCACCGAGGTGACGGCGATCGCGGTGTACATGAAGTACTGGTTTCCGGCCGTGCCGGGCTGGTACTGGATCGTCGGCTTCTCGGCCGCGCTGATCGGCATCAACCTGGTCAGCGTGAAGGTGTTCGGCGCGGTCGAGTACGTGTTCTCGATGCTGAAGATTGCCGCGATCGTCGCATTCATCGCGCTCGGCGCGGTGGTCGTGTTCGGTGCGCCGGCGGGCTCCGGCATCGGCTTCGCGAACTACACGGCGCACGGCGGCTTCTTTCCGAAGGGCGTGTGGGGGATGTGGGTCGCGGTGATCGTGTCGATCTTCAGCTACCTGAGCATCGAGATGATCGCGGTCGCGGCCGGCGAGGCGCGCGACCCGCACCAGGCGATCACGCGCGCGTTCCGCGCGACGATGGTGCGCCTTGTGTTCTTCTACCTGCTGACGCTCGCGCTGATGCTGGCGATCGTCCCGTGGACGGCGGCCGGCGCCGACGAAAGCCCGTTCGTGAAGGTGATGGCCGCGACGCACGTGCCGGGCGCGGCCGGCGTGATCAACTTCGTGATCCTGGTGGCCGCGCTGTCGGCGATGAACAGCCAGCTCTACATCACGACGCGGATGATGTTCAGCCTGTCGCGCGCCGGCTACGCGCCGAAGGCGCTCGGCCGGCTGACGGGCCACGGCGTGCCGGCGGCGGCGCTCGGCCTGTCCGCGATCGGGATCGCGCTCGCGACCGTGCTGAACGTGCTGTATCCGGACACGTCGTTCGTGATGATGATGTCGGTGTCGATGTTCGGCGCGATGTTCACGTGGCTGATGATCTTCGTCACGCACCTGTTCTTCCGCCGGCACCACCGCGGCCAGGTGCTCGCGTTCCGGATGTGGGGCTTCCCGGTCACGTCGCTGCTCGGCGCCGCGCTGATGTTCGCGGCGCTGGTGACGACGTATTTCACGCGCGAGTTCCGGATGACGCTGTTCTGCGGCGTGCCGTTCATGATCGTGTTGTCGGTCGTCTATGCGGTGTGGTATCGCGGCAAGGGCGCCGAGCCGGCGGCCGGGCGCGAGGGCGTTCACGTGCCGGGGCAGTGACGGGGTACAGGGCGCGCCGCGCTCCCGGCGGCGTCTCCCGGCCGCACCCGCACGCGGCGATGTCCGATCGCGCGTGAAGTTGGTACGATCGCCCGTATCGTTCACGCCGGCGTCGCAAGCCGCCGGCCATCGGTCGCGCGGCCGTCCGGCCGCACGGCCCCGTTCGGGAGAAGCCGTTCATGCTGCAGGCGTTCGCGGTCTTGCTGACCTTCCAGTGTCTCGGGGAAGGCGTGTCCTACCTGTTCGGCCTGCCGGTGCCGGGCCCGGTGATCGGCATGCTGCTGCTGTTCGGCTTCGTGATGCTGCGCCCGCAGGTGGCCGACGCGATCGAGCCGACCGCGCTCGAGCTGCTGCGCCACCTGTCGCTGCTGTTCGTGCCGGCCGGCGTCGGCATCATGGTGTCGGCCGACCGCGTGCGCGGCGATGCGGTTGCGGTCGTCGTCGCGCTGGCCGTCAGCACCACGCTCGCGATCGCGGTGACCGCGTTCGTCACGCGCGCGCTGCTGCGCCGCCAGCGGCGCGCGGGCGGTGCGGCGGAGGGCACGCGATGACGGCCTTCCCGAAACTCGGCGCGATCTGGGTCTATCTCGCCGCAACCCCGTTGCTGGGCCTGACCATCACGCTGGTCGCCTATCTGCTCGCGCAGGCCGTCTATGCACGGGCGCGCTTCAACCCGCTCGCTAACCCGGTGCTGATTGCGGTCGCGCTGATCGTCGTGCTGCTGACGCTCACCCATACGCCGTATCCGACGTATTTCGAAGGCGCGCAGTTCGTCCACTTCCTGCTCGGCCCCGCGACCGTCGCGCTCGCGCTGCCGCTGTACCGCCAGTGGTCGAAGCTGCGCCGCGCCGCGGTGCCGCTGCTGGTCGGCCTGCTGGCGGGCTCGCTGACCGCGATCGTGTCGGCGGTTGGCATCGCTGCGCTGTTCGGCGCGTCGCACCAGACGATCGCGTCGCTCGCGCCGAAATCGGCGACGACACCGATCGCGATGGCCGTCGCGGCCGAAATCGGCGGGATTCCGTCGCTCACCGCGGTGCTCGTGATCTCCACCGGGATTTTCGGGGCGGTGTGCGCACGCGGGATCCTCAATGCGCTGCGGGTCGACGAACCGGCCGTGCGCGGCTTCGCGCTCGGCGTCGCGTCGCACGGGATCGGCACCGCGCGCGCGTTCCAGGTCAGCGAGGAGGCCGGCGCGTTCGCCGGGCTCGGGATGGGGCTGAACGGCGTGCTGACGGCCTTCGTCGTGCCGATCCTGCTGCCGGTGCTGTCGCGCTGGGTCTGAGCGCCGGGCGGGCGGGGCCGGGTTATCGGTTTCCCTGATGGCGCCGGCGCGGCGCCGAAACGACGGCGCGCGCGGTACGCATGTATCGTGGCCGTTATCGGGAGAATTCAGGAACGCACACGGACAACTGAATACTGATCGGCTAACGTTGCATCGGCGCCGTTGCCGCAAGCGGTCGTGTGCGCGCTGGTGTCCGACCCACAACCAACAATCGACAAGGAGATCCGGCCATGAAGCAGTCTCGCGTGGTATCGGTGGCAGTAGCAGTAACGGCGTCGTTCGGTCTGCTGTTGACCGCCGCGCCGGCGGCATACGCGCAGGATCCGGCGTCCGCGCCGACGCAGAAGCAGGTCGACAAGGCGCAGAAGAAGGCGGCCCGCAAGGCCGCCCGGGCGCGGCACGCGTCGGACCTGAAGGCGATCGGCACGGGCAGCGGCTACCGGTTGACCAACGACCAGAGCAACTATCCGCAGAACGCCACGCAGAAGGCGCCCGGGACGAAGGCGGCGCCGGCCGCCCCGGCATCGGGCCAGTAACGGCCGGAACCCGGGCACAGCGCAAACGGCGCCGGATCGACCGGCGCCGTTTGTGCGTGTGCGGGGCTGCCCGAACGGCCGGGCCGCCGCGTTACGACGCGAGCTTGCTCGCGAGTTCCGCGACGCGCTTGCCCTGGTAGCGCGCGATGTCGAGCTCGTTCGCGCTCGGCTGGCGGCTGCCGTCCGCGCCGGCGAGCGTGGTCGCGCCGTACGGCGTGCCGCCGGTGATTTCGTTCATGTTGACCAGGCCGCTGCACGCATACGGCACGCCCACGATCACCATCCCGTGGTGCAGCAGCGTCGTGTGGAACGACGTGATCGTCGTTTCCTGGCCGCCGTGCTGCGTGCCGGTCGACGCGAACACGCTGCCGATCTTGCCGACGAGCGCGCCCTTCATCCACAGGCCGCCGGTCTGGTCGAGGAAGGTGCGCATCTGGCCGGCCATGTTGCCGAAGCGGGTCGGCGTGCCGAAGATGATCGCATCGTAGTCGGCGAGTTCGTCCACCGTCGCGACCGGGGCAGCCTGGTCGACCTTCACGCCGATCGCGCGGGCCTGGTCGACGGGAATCGTCTCCGGCACGCGCTTGAGCGTGACCTCGACGCCCGCCACCGATTTCGCGCCTTCCGCGATGTGCTGCGCCATCGTCTCGACGTGCCCGTAGGACGAGTAGTAAAGAACGAGTACCTTGGCCATGTTGCGAATCTCCGATTAAAAGGGCCCCGCGTTCAGCGGGGCCCGGTTTCCCGAACGGGCGTCATGCCCACTCGGCCGTTACTTCGACCGGACGCAGGTCGAACACCAGCACTTCGGCATCCTTCCCGTCGGCGAACGTCAGCGCCTGTTCGTCGCGGATGCGCACGCCGTCGCCTTCGCCGAGCGTCACGCCGTTGACCGTCACGCTGCCGCGTGCCACGTGCACGTATCCAAAGCGGTTCGGCGCCAGTTCCAGCGTCGCGCGTTCATCGCCGTCGAACAGGCCCGCGTAGATCCGCGTGTCCTGCCGGATCTTCAGCGAACCGGCGTCGCCGGTCGGCGAGACGACGAGCGCGAGCTTGCCGCGCTTGTCGCCGGCCGTGACATTGGTCTGCTGATAACGCGGCTCGGCCCCCTTTTCCGACGGCCCGACCCAGATCTGCAGGAAGTGGACCGGCAGTTCCGGCGAGTGGTTGAACTCGCTGTGACGTACGCCGGTGCCGGCGCTCATCAGCTGCACGTCGCCCGGCACGATCACCGAACCAGTGCCCATCGAGTCCTTGTGTTCCAGCGCGCCGTCGAGCACGTACGACATGATCTCCATGTCACGGTGCGGGTGCGTGCCGAAGCCGCGGCCCGGGGCGACGCGGTCGTCGTTGATCACCAGCAGGTCGGAGAAGCCGACTTGCTTCGGATCGTAGTAATTCGCGAACGAAAACGAATGACGGGAGCTGAGCCAGCCATGCTCCGCACGGCCACGTTGGTTTGCTGCACGGATTTCGATCATGATTTTTGTTCCTCAAGACGCCGGACCTCGGAAGTGGGCCCGGCCGTTCGTTGAGATGAATCTTAGGTCAATCGATTTGACAAATAAATGGCTGTAGAGATAATGACTGTCGCTATGGAGTGGACAATATGGAACTCAACGATCTCAGGATCTTCGTCGCGACGGTCGATGCGGGCAGCTTCACGGCGGCGGCCGACCAACTGATGCTGTCCAAGCAGTTCGTCAGCCGGCGCACGATGGCGCTGGAGGCGTCGCTCGGCGTGCGGCTGTTGCACCGGAACACGCGCAATCTCGCGGTGACCGAATCGGGGCACGAGTTCTATGCGCGCGCGCAGCGGATCCTCGCGGAGATCGCCGACGCCGAGCAGGCGATGTCGGTGCGCAGCACTGAGCTGCACGGGTCGCTGAAAATCAGCGCGCCGCTGTCGTTCGGGATCACGCACGTGTCGCCGCTGATCGCCGAGTTCCTGTCCGCGCACCCTGCCGTGCGGCTGAACCTCGACCTGACCGACCGCCGCGTCGACCTGATCGGCGAGGGCTTCGATCTCGTGCTGCGGATCGGCTCGCTCGAGGATTCGACGCTGATCGCGCGAGCGCTCGGCGCGTGGCGGATGGTCGCGTGCGCGAGCCCTGCCTACCTGAAGCGGCAAGGCACGCCGCAGACGCCGGCCGATCTCGCCGGCCATACGTGCGTGCTGTACGGCCGCGAACGGCGCATCGGCTGGGAATTCCGCGTCGACGGCGCGGCGCGCACGTTCGACGTGCAGGGGCCGCTCGTCGCGAACAACGGCGAAGTGGTGCGCGACGCGGCGATCGCGGGGCTCGGCATCGCGCTGCTGCCGGATTTCATCGTCGGCGCGGCGCTCGACAGCGGCGCGCTGGTGCCGGTGCTCGACGCGTATGCGCCGTCGCCGATCACGCTCAATGCGGTGTTTCCGCAGCATCGGGAAGGGTTCGTCACGCTGCGCACGTTCATCGGGTTTCTCGCGGAACGGCTCGGCGAGGCGGCGCCGGCGGGGAAGGGCGGGGCGGGCCGGGCGCGGTAACGCACGCGGTTGCGGGAAATGAGGGGGTTATTCTCCGCAGAATTTGCGGAGAATATTGAGCCATGCGGTGAATCGGTGGGATAATCTCCGCATCATGAGCGGAGATTACACCTACATCTGGGAATCGGCAGACTGGCCCGCGTGGCGCTTCGACCTCCCGGCACTGGCGACGCCACTCGCCGACGTCAGCCGTGCGCAAGGCATGCTGGCCGGGCGGCTGGCGGATGTCGGCCTGGCGTTGCGCGACGAGGCCAGCCTGGCCGCGCTGACGGAAGACGTCGTCAAGACCAGCGCGATCGAGGGCGAAAGCCTGAACGTCGCATCGGTCCGGTCGTCGATCGCGCGCCGGCTCGGCGTCGACATCGGTGCGCTGGCGCCGGTCGATCGTCACGTCGAGGGCGTGGTCGACTTGGTGCTGGACGCGACAACCCATGCGGCGGCACCGGTCACGGACGCCCGTCTGTTCGGGTGGCATGCGGCGCTGTTCCCGACCGGCTACTCGGGGATGGCGCGGATCACGGTCGGCGGCTGGCGCACGGATGCCACCGGGCCGATGCAGGTCGTGTCCGGGCCGATCGGCCGGCAGCGCGTGCATTTCGAGGCGCCGCCCGCCGCGCGCCTCGCCGGCGAGATCGCGCGTTTTCTCGCGTGGCTCAATGCCGCACCGGTCGAGCCCTTGCTGATCCGCGCCGGCCTGGCGCACCTGTGGTTCGTCACGCTTCATCCGTTCGACGACGGCAATGGCCGGATTGCGCGCGCGCTCGGCGATCTGGTCCTCGCGCGCGCCGACCGCAGTCCGCAGCGCTTCTACAGCCTGTCGGCGCAAATCCAGCGCGAGCGCAACGCGTATTACGACGTGCTGGAGCGGACGCAGCGCGGCTCGCTCGACGTCACGGAATGGCTCGCGTGGTTCCTGACCGCGCTCGGCCGGGCCATCGATCACGCGCACACGACGCTCGACGCGGTGCTGGTCAAGGCGCGTTTCTGGCAGCGCTGTGCGGGCTTCGCGATGAACGAACGCCAGGTGAAGGTGATGAATCGCCTGCTCGACGGCTTCGAGGGGAAGCTGACTTCCACCAAGTGGGCGGCGCTGGCGAAGTGCTCGCAAGACACCGCGCTGCGGGACATCACCGAACTCGTCGAGCATGGCGTGCTGCGTCGGTCGTCGTCCGGCGGGCGGAGCACGAGTTATGAGCTGATGCCGTTCGACGGCTGATGCCGGCGCGGGTCATGACCGGCAAGCGTCGAGCGCGACGGGGCGGGGGCGCGTTGCCGCGTCGATCGTTGCCGCGTTGACCGGGCGGCACCGAGTGGCAGCGGGCAGCGCTGAGCGGCACCAAGCGGCATCGAGCGGCACCGAGCGGCATCGAGTGGCACCGGGCGGCACCAAGCGGCACCGAGCGGCACCGAGCGGCATCGAGCGGCATCGAGCGGCACCGAGCGGCACCGAGCGGCACCGAGCGGCATCGGGCGGCACCGAGCGGCACCGAGCGGCACCAAGCGGCACCGAGCGGCACCGAGCGGCACCGAGCGGCATCGGGCGGCACCAAGCGGCACCGAGCGGCACCGAGCGGCACCGAGCGGCATCGGGCGGCACCGAGCGGCATCGAGCGGCACCGAGCGGCACCGAGCGGCACCAAGCGGCATCGAGCGGCATCGAGCAGCACCGTGCCGCGCCGGGCAGTGGACCACTGGCCCAAGCGATTGCCCGCGTCTGGCACTATCCCGCGCCTTTTTGTCTTCGAATACTGGATTCGACGCCGGATGTCGTGCAGGCGACATCCGCCGCCCCGCGTACGGCCCTTCCGTACGAACCCGCTTTCGAGGAGACACGCATGCTCAGGTATCTGATCGGCATCGGTATTCCGTATCTCGGCGTGATCGGCGTGCTGCCCTGGGTGGCCGCGCAGGACCGCTACGTGCTGGGCGTGCCGTTCATCTTCATGTGGATCTTCGCGTGGTTCGTGCTGACGTCCGGCTGCCTGTTCGCGTGCTGGATGCTGTTCGACCGCCGCGCGAGCGGTGCCGCGTAGCGCACGCATCCCGCTTCCTGCGGACCGCCGGCCGCCCGCGCTTTCCGGCGAACCCCACGCTTTCCGTTCCTTCGCAGAGGTGCGCATGTCAACGGTCGTCTTCGCCGCGCTGATCGCGCTGTCGCTCTATCTCGCCATCCGTTCCGGCCGCGGCCGCGGCAAGCAGAGCGTGCATGACTTCTTCGTCGCGTCGCGCCAGTTCGGCACGGCGCTCGTGTTCTTCCTGACCGCCGGCGAGATCTACAGCATCGGCACGATGGTCGGCTTCCCCGGCGGCATCTACGCGAAAGGGCCGACCTACGGCGTGTGGTTCCTCGGCTACATCCTGCTTGCCTACCCGATCGGGTATTTCGTCGGCCCGAAGATCTGGGAGGCCGGCAAGCGCCACAACGCGATCACGCTGCCCGACCTGTTCAAGGGCCACTTCCGCAGCCGCGGGCTCGAGCTGGTCGTTGCGTGCGCATCGATCCTGTTCCTGATCCCGTGGGGGCAGCTGCAGTTCACCGGGCTCGTCGCGGCGCTCAAGGGACTCGGCTGGCACGTCGAGCCGCTGTACCTGATCCTCGTGTGCGCGGCGCTCGCATTCACCTATATCGCGATCTCCGGCGTGCGCGCGTCGGCGTACATCGCGATCCTGAAGGACATCCTGATGCTGCTCGCGATCGTCGTGACGGGCGTGGCCGTCGCGTGGCAGGTGGGCGGCGTGCATCCGGTGTTCGACGCGGCGAGCCGGCAAGTCAGCAACACGATGAGCGGATCGCAGCTCCGCTTCTCGATGAGCACGATGCTGTTCCAGTCGCTCGGCTTCTACCTGATGCCGTTTGCCGCGCAGAATTTCTTCACCGCACGCGGGCCGAACGCAATCCGGCGCACGCAGGTCGTGATGCCGCTGTACATGCTGATGTATCCGTTCCTCGTGATCGCGTCGTACTACGCGATCACCGCGAACCTGAAGCTGGCATCGCCGAACGACGCGTTCTTCGCCGCCGTCACGCACTTGCTGCCGGGCTGGCTGATCGGCCTCGTCGCGGCCGGCGCCGCGCTGTCGGGGCTGCTCGTGCTGGCCGGCATCTGCCTCGCGATCGGGCCGATCGTCACGCGCAACCTGATGCCGAACCTGCCCGAGTCGCGCCAGAAGCGTGCGGCGAAATACGTGATCGTCGGCTACCTGCTGCTGTCGATCGCAACGACGATGCTCACGCCGAACCTGATGCTCACGCTGATCAACACCACGTACTACGGCGTCACGCAGTTCCTGCCGGGCGTGCTGATCCTGCTCGCGGGGCGCCAGGTGCGGCCCGTCGCGGTGGGCGCCGGGATGATCTGCGGCCAGGTGCTCGCGATGATCTTCTACGTGTTCCATGTCGACTTCGGTGGCATCAACCTCGGCCTCGTGTGCCTCGTCGTCAACGTGCTCGTCGTCGCGGCCGTGCATGCGATGCTGCACGGCCGCCCCGTGAAGCAATACGCCGTATCCTGAGCCATCGGCGTTCCGCCGCAAGGAGAACCGCATCCCATGCCAGCATCCGCAACCCCGGCCGTGCCCGTGACGGTGTTCACGGCGCGCCGCATCCTGACGATGAACACGGTGCAGCCGTCGGCCACGCACGTCGCCGTGCGCGACGGCCGCATCCTCGCGGTCGGCGATGCTGCCGACGCCGCCACGTGGCACGCGCGGTTCGGCGCCTGCACGACCGACGACACGCTGCGCGACAAGGTGCTGATGCCGGGGCTCGTCGAAGGGCATTGCCACCTGATGGAAGGCGCGATGTGGGACGCCGTGTACGTCGGCTACTACGACCGGCGCGGCCCCGACGGCACGCTGTGGCCGGGGCTGCGCTCGCTCGACGCGGTGCTCGCACGGCTCGCCGAGGCCGAGCGCGCGATGACCGACGACGGGCCGCTGCTCGCGTGGGGCTTCGATCCGATCTTCTTCGGCACCGCGCGGCTGACGACGCGCGAACTCGACCGCGTGTCCGCGCAGCGGCCGATCGCGATCCTGCATGCGAGCGTGCACCTGATGAACGTGAACGGCGCGATGCTCGCGCGCGCGGGCATCGACGAGGACACCGACATCGACGGCGTGACGCGCGATGCCGACGGCCGTCCGACCGGCGAGTTGCAGGAATTCGCGGCGATGCTGCCGGTGTATCAGACGATCGGCGGCAAGCTCGCGATTTCAGCGAGCGAGAAGCCGCACGCCGTCTGGAATTTCGGGCGCGTCGCGCAGCTTGCGGGCGTGACGACGGCCACCGATCTCGTCAACGACCTGTCGGCCGACGGCAACCGCACGCTGCGCGACGTCACCGCCGATCCCGATTACCCGGTGCGGATCGTGCCGGCGTTCGCGCCGCAGCGCAATCCGGCGCGCTCGGCCGACAGCGTGCTCGCGGAGATCGAGCGCAATACCGACAAGCTGCATTTCGGCCCTGTGAAGTTCATCGTCGACGGCTCGATCCAGGGCTTCACGGCGCGCGTGCGCTGGCCCGGTTATGCGGGCGGGCAGCCGAACGGGTTGTGGCTGATTCCGCCCGCGCAACTCGTCGACGTGTTCGAGCCGTTTCATCGCGCGGGGCTGCAACTGCACGTGCATACCAACGGCGACGAAGCGACCGACGTCGTGCTCGACGCGATGACGACGCTGCTCGCGCGCCATCCGCGCCCCGATCATCGCCATACGCTGCAGCATTGCCAGATGGCGGACGCCGCGCAGTTGAAGCGCGTGCGCGCGCTCGGGATGTGCGTGAACTTCTTCGCGAATCATCTGTACTACTGGGGCGATGCGCATTACAGCCAGACCATCGGCCCCGATCGCGCGAACCGGATGGATGCGGCCGGCTCGGCGCAGCGGCTCGGCATTCCGTTCGCCTTGCATTCGGATGCGCCGATCACGCCGCTGAATCCGCTGTTCACCGCATGGTGCGCGGTGCAGCGCGAGACGGCGTCCGGCCGCGTGCTCGGCGAAGGCGAGCGGCTTTCAGTCGATGACGCGCTACATGCGATCACGCTCGGCGCGGCCTATACGTTGCGGATGGACCATCTCGTCGGCAGCATCGAGATCGGCAAGTTCGCGGATTTCGCGGTGCTCGACGACGATCCGTCGGTCTGCGCGCCCGCACGGTTGAAGGAACTCGCCGTGTGGGGCACCGTGCTCGGCGGGCGCGTGTTCCGGTCGCCGCGATGAGTACGCAGGCCGAGGCCGCTGTGCCCACTGCTTCCACACCCGCGCCGATCGATCTCGCGGTGATCGGCGGCTATCTCGGCGCGGGCAAGACGACAGTCGTCAACGCGATCCTGCAGGCGCCGCATGGCCGGCGCATCGCGGTACTCGTCAACGATTTCGGCGCGGTGAACATCGATGCGCGCCTGGTGCGTGCGCGCGGCGACGACGTGATCGAGCTCGACAACGGCTGCATCTGCTGCACGATCGGCGGCGCGCTCGTCGATGCGCTCACACGCGTCGCGACGCGCGACGTGCGGCCCGAACTGCTGCTCGTCGAAGCGAGCGGCGTGGCCGATCCCGCGAAGATCGCGCAGATCGGGCTGCTGAACGGTGCATTCCGGCTGACGTCGGTGCTCGTCGTCGCCGATGCGCTCGCGTGGCGCGACACGCTCGCCGATCCGCTCGTCGGCGCGATGGCGCAACGCCAGCTCGACGGCGCGGGCGCGATCGTCGTGACCAAGCTCGACCGCGTAACTCCGGCACAGCGCGATGCGGTGCTCGACGACGTGCGCGCGTGTGCGCCGACCGATGTCGTCGTCGCCGCGCGACATGGCGAGATTCCGCTTGCGCTGCTGTTCGATGCGGTCGTACCCGATCGCGGCGCGATGCCGGCGGGTCTTGCGTGCGCGCACCGGGCGATCGGACACGACGCGATGCCGCCGTTCGCGAGCGTTACCGTCGCCGCGCCGGACGTGCTCGACAAGGCGCGGCTGCGTGCATGGCTGAAGGCGTTGCCGCGCACGATCCTGCGCGCGAAGGGCATCGTGCGCGTGGCCGACGCGGAGGGCACGGTCGCGACGCGCGTTTGTCAGGTTGCCGCGCGGCGCATCCGGTTTTCGTCGATGGAGAACGAGGGGCTGGCCGCGCACGACGGAGACGGCGTGATGGTGTTCATCGGGTTCATCGATACCGCCGTGGAAGCTGCATTGCGTGAAGGCATCGTGCAATGCAGCGTGGCTGCCTCGACGGTTGCGCTGACATCGACTGTCGATTGATCGGCGCCGCGCATTCGGGTTAGGCTTCGGCGAGCAACGGCACGCGCCACGTGCCGGGCCGGGCGTTTTTACCTCGAATGCCGCGTGCAGGTAGCTTCTACAGGCGTGCGATTCTGCGACGAGCCAAGCCGATGACCATCGAGAACCGATCGAATGCACGCGGGCAAACCGCGATTCCCGCACGTGATGCATCGCACATGCGTCTGCGATCCGTCGCGGCTGCCGCGTTGCTGACACTACTGCCGATCGCCGCGCATGCCGCCGGCTTCGACTGTGCGAAAGCCGCGTCGCCGACCGAGAAGGCGATCTGCGCGGATGCCACGCTGTCGAAACTCGACGGCGACCTCGCGGCGACGTGGAAGCAGGCACTCGCGAAAGGCGGCGATACGGCCGCGCTGAAGGCCGCGCAATTGAAGTGGCTCAAGCAGCGCGACCGATGCGGCGGCGACGAGCAGTGCCTCGGCGATCGCTACCGTGAACGGCTCGCGAGCCTGAACGGCACGCCGCTGGCGGCCGACCGCTGGCAGCAGACGTGGTACATGACGAGCGACAACCCGTCGTTCGGCGGCGTGCTGACGTTCACCGGCACGGCGCCGCGTCTGCATTTCGAGCTGGGCGGCAACAACGGCGCCAATACGGGCGGGCTCGACGGCGACATCGTGCTGCACGGCGATAGCGGCACTTACCGCAAGGACAAATGCCGGCTCGATTTCGAACGGAAGGGCGGGCGTATCGGCGTCACGCAACACGGGGCGGATTTCGATTGCGGTGCCGGCTCGGGTGTTTTCTACGGCGGCAAGTATGTGACCGCGTCGCAGTTCCAGGCCAAACCGGCGGCCGACCTGCTGAGCCTCAAGGTCGTCGACGACGCGACGCAGAACGCGACCGCGCACAAGCTGCTCGGCGCCGATTACCAGACGCTCGTCGACAACGTCAATTACAGCGCCGACGAGAAGGATCTCGACGGGCTCGACGCGCACGTGAATTCGTACTGGGTGCGCGGCATCGCGACGACGAATGCCGCGATCGTGATGCGGCGCGGTCACGATCTGTGGATCGGGCTGCTCGTGTTCGACGCGAAGAACGATGTCCGGATGCGCTATTACACGAACGTACCGGCGTGGAACAAGCGCGTGCCGAAGACCATCCAGGCGTGGCACGACAATCTCGACAAGACGCTGCCGGTCGACGTGATGCAGTGACGGGCGGGCGGGCGGGCCGGGCAGCCGCAGCCGCAGCCGCAGCCGCCCGGCGCGTCTTCATTTCTTGCGCGCTACCTGAACCTGCGCCGGCGCCGCCGCCGATTCCCGCGTGCGCAACTCCGGCAGCACCGCATGCCCCGGCCCTGTCGCGCCGTTTTCGAGCGCATCGAGCAACGCCTGGGCAGCCTGACGTCCGATCGCATCGGTATCGACCCACATCGTCGTCAGCGGCGGCTGGATTTCGCGCGCGAGCGCGATATCGTCGAAGCCGGTGATCGACAATTGCGCGGGCACGTCGATGCCGAGCGCCTGCGCTTCGAGCAACGCGCCCAGCGCGAGCGCGTCGTTGCCGCAGATCACGGCCGTCGGCCGTGTGGCTGCATCGCTGCCGGCGATCGCCCTCAGGCTCGCTCGCCCGAACGCGATCGTGGCCGCGCCTTCGTGCTGATGGACGGGGCGCACCGCGAGCCCGCGCGCGGCCAGCGTGTCGTGAATGCCGCGCAGGCGGGCCTGCACGCGGTCGTTGTCGGCTGACGGCTGCATGATGATCGCGAAATCGCGGTGGCCGAGGTCGAGCAGGTGGGTGGTGAGCCGCGCGAACGCCGCGCGGTTGTCGAAGCCGATGCAGCAGTGCGGGCTGTCGTCGCGATACGCATACGTGACGACGTACGGCACGCGGTGCATCGCGAGCAGTTCGAACAGTTCCGGCGGATACGCTTCACCGACGAGCGACACGGCTTCCACGCCGCGCGACAGCATCGCGCGCACCTGGGCCAGCGCCTGCGCGGGATCGTAGTTCGAGCAGCCGAGGAACAGCGTGATGCCGTGCTCGGCCATGACCGCCTGCATGCCCGCGACCTGCGACGCGAACACCTGGTCGTCGAGCGTCGGAATGATCGCGCCGGTGATGTGGGTGCGCGTGGACGCGAGCGCGCGGCCCGCCGCATTCGGAATCCAGTTCAGGGTACGCGCCGCGTCGCGCACGCGCTGCTGCACGTCGGCCGACACCTTGCCGGGATCGTTGTACACGCGCGAGACGGTCGCGGTCGATACGCCGGCCAGCTTCGCGACATCGCCGAGCACCGAGCGGCCGCTGCCGCGGCGCGCGCGGGGCGCACCGGCGCGGGACGGGGGCGAGCTCATCGGCTGTCTCCCGGCGTAGCGGCGATGGCGGCGCTACGAGTTGTCAAATGCGTCAATGTTTACCCTCGATTCATGGTGGCGCCGCTTGCATTCCCGCTCGACCCTGTGAGAATGTAAGCGCTATCTTGACGTGCTTCCGTATTATGTCAGACCCATATTCTATCCACATCGTGAGATTTTCATCGACGACGGCCACTCCGGCCATTTTGTCCGTCGCAAATGTAAGCGATTACATTCGAAAATGAGCTACACCTATCCACCTCGCATCGCTGTCGTCGGCAGCGTGAACATCGACCTCGTCACGCGCGCGCCGCGCCTGCCGGTGCCGGGCGAGACGCTGCTCGGTACGGATTTCCAGACCGCTCACGGCGGCAAGGGGGCGAACCAGGCGGTCGCGGCCGCGCGCCTGGGCGCGTCGGTTGCGATGATCGGCTGCGTCGGCGACGACGCGTTCGGTGCGCGCCTGCACGACGCGTTGTCGGCCGAGGGCATCGACGTGACGCACCTGGACCGGATCGGCGGCACGGCGACCGGGGTGGCCACGATCACGGTCGACGCGGGCGGGGCGAACAGCATCGTCGTCGTGCCCGGCGCGAATGCGCGTCTCGATGCCGACCGGATCGACGCGGCACGCGACGCGATCGCGGGCGCCGCGATGCTCGTGTGCCAGCTCGAAGTGCCGGTGGCGACCGTCGCGCGGGCCATTGCCTGCGCCTCCGCGCATCACACGCCGGTGCTGCTCAATCCCGCACCCGCGCAGCCGCTGTTCGACGCGTTGCTCGCACGGGTCGACTACCTCGTCGTCAACGAAACCGAAGCCGAATCGCTGACCGGCATCGCCGTCGGCGACGACGCGTCGGCCGTGCGTGCCGCCGATGCGCTGTGCGCGAAGGGCGTCGGCAACGTGCTGGTGACGCTTGGCGCGCGCGGCGTGTGCTGGCGCGGCGGTGCGGGCAACGGCCGCCTGCCGGCGATGCCGGTGGTCGCCGTCGATACGACCGCGGCCGGCGACACCTTCGTCGGCGGATTCGCGGCTGCCCGCGCGGGCGGTGCGTCGATGGACGACGCAATCGGCTTCGGCCAGCGCGCCGCCGCGATCAGCGTGACGCGCTACGGCGCGCAGACCTCGATTCCCACGCGCGACGAAGTAGCGCGCCTGGAACCCTGAATTCCGCATCAGACGGACAGGCCGGAACCGGCCGATATCGGTGACATGGAGACAACCGCAATGAACGAAACCCCGACTGTTCCGCCCGCACCGCCGCGTATCCGGCGCGGGCAACGCATCGCGCTCGCGCTGTTGATGGTGAGCGGCATCGTCAACTACCTCGATCGCGGCACGCTGGCCGTCGCAAGCTCGGCGATCCGCGGCGATCTCGGCCTGTCGCTCGCGCAGATGGGGCTGCTGCTGTCGGCCTTCTCGTGGAGCTATGCGCTGTGCCAGTTCCCGGTCGGCGGGCTGGTCGACCGCATCGGCCCGCGCCGGCTGCTCGGGATCGGCCTGATCGTCTGGTCGTTCGCGCAGGCGGCGGGCGGCATCGTGTCGACCTTCGGCTGGTTCATCGTCGCGCGCATCGTGCTCGGCATCGGCGAAGCGCCGCAGTTCCCGTCGGCCGCGCGGGTGGTGAGCAACTGGTTTCCGTTGCGCGCGCGCGGCACGCCGACCGGCATTTTCAACGCCGCGTCGCCGCTCGGCACCGCGCTCGCGCCGTTGCTGCTGTCGATCCTCGTCGCGTCGTTCGACTGGCGCTGGGCGTTCATCGCGACGGGCGCACTCGGTCTCGTCGTCGCCGTCGTCTGGTTCGCGCTGTATCGCGATCCGGTGCGCGCGCAACTGACGGCCACCGAGCGCAGCTATCTCGATGCCGACGCGCAAAGCGCGGTCGCCGCACCGAAACTGACGTTCGCCGAATGGCGCAGCCTGTTTTCGCACGGCACGACCTGGGGGATGCTGATCGGCTTCTTCGGATCCGTGTACCTGAACTGGGTGTACCTGACCTGGCTGCCGGGCTACCTGACGATGGAACGGCACATGAGCCTGATCCGTACCGGCTTTGCCGCGTCGGTGCCATTCCTGTGCGGGTTCGTCGGGTCGCTGCTGGCCGGCTGGCTGTCGGATCTGGTCACGCGCCGCAGCCGTTCGCCGGTCGTGAGCCGGCGCAATGCGGTGGTGGTCGCGATGCTCGGGATGGTCGCGTTCACGATTCCCGCCGCGCTCGTGCGGAGCAACACGGTGGCGCTCGCGTGCATTTCGGTCGTGATCTTTCTCGCCAACGCGGCGTCGGCCTGCTCGTGGGCGCTCGCGACGGCGGCCGCGCCGCCGAGCCGCATCGCGTCGCTCGGGGCGATCCAGAATTTCGGCGGTTTTATCGGCGGCGCGCTCGCGCCGATCCTGACGGGCATCATTGCGCAGAAGTGGTCGTTCGTGCCGGCGCTGCTGACGGCCGCGGCGATCGCGTTTGCGGGCGCGATGGCGTACCTGCTGCTGGTGCGCAAGCCGATTCCCGAGCAGGCCGCGAACGCCGCGCCCGGGCCGTTGCCGGCCTGAGCGCGCGGTATGCGCCACGCCTTCACTGAAGCAAGGAGAAACACATGCAACACCCGCAGCAATCGAACGTGACCATCGAGGGCATCGTCCCGGTGATGCTGACGCCGTTCGACGATGCCGGCGCGATCGACTACGCCGGGCTCGAGCGGCTCATCGAGTGGTATCTGGCGCACGGCGCCGATGCGTTGTTCGCGGTCGCGCAGTCGAGCGAGATGCAGTTCCTGAGCCTGGCCGAACGCGCGGAACTCGCGCGCTTCGTGGTCGAGCGCGTGGCCGGGCGCGTGCCGGTCGTGGCGTCCGGGCACATCAGCGACGATCTCGACGCGCAGGTCGCGGAGCTGTGCGCGGCGGCCGAATCGGGCGCACAGGGCGTCGTGCTCGTGACCAATCGCCTCGATCCGCAGCGCAAGGGCAGTGCCGCGTTGCTCGACCATCTTCACCGGCTGCTCGCGCGCTTGCCGTCGGATCTGCCGCTCGGGCTGTACGAGTGTCCGGCGCCCTACCGGCGGCTGCTGTCGGATGACGAACTGCGTGCGTGCATCGACACGGGCCGCTTCGTGATGCTCAAGGACGTGAGCTGCGACCTGGCGACGGTGAAGCGGCGGGTCGCGCTCGCCGAGGGCTCGCCGCTGAAGATCCTCAACGCGAACGCCGCGATTGCCTGGGACGCGATGAAGGCGGGTTCCGCCGGCTTCAACGGCGTGTTCACCAACTTCCATCCGGACTTGTACCGGTGGTTGCGTACGCAAGGGGCGTCGAATCCGGCGCTGGCGGATGAGCTTTCGACATTCCTCGTCGTCTCCGCGGTGTCGGAGGCGCTGGGCTACCCGGCGCTCGCGAAGCTCTATCACCAGCGGATCGGCACGTTTGCGTCGATCCGTTGCCGCGCGATCGATTACGACGTGCGTGAACGGTTCTGGGCGCTCGATGCGGTGCTCGACAAGATCGTGGCCGGGACCGAGCATTTCCGGCGGCGGATTGCTGCGTAATCGGGCGTGCGCTGCCGTCCGAGGTTGACGGTGCGAGACGCGGAACCGAACCCGGCGCATGCTCGCGCACCGCCGCGCGTGAGTGAGGTTTCCAGGCGGGACACCGTGCGCGGCGGCGCGAGCCGGTCGATCCATTGACCGGCGGCCGCCGCCACGATCGTCGGTCGGCCCGCACGCTCGTCACTTGTTCGCCAGCGTGCCGTTGCTGTTGGCCCCGCCGAACAGCCGCGTCAGGTACTGCGTGTTCGAGTTCATCTTGGCCATCAGCGCGTTGAGTGCCGTGAACTGCGCCTGGTACTGCTTGGTCAGTTGCGCGGCGTAGTCGGCCAGATTCGTCTGTTGCTGCGTGACGCGCTTCAGGTCGGCGCCCAGCGCGTTCGTACGCAGGTCGATCATCCCGCCCCGCTTCGTGAAGGTCTCGATCTGGTCGGTCAGTTGCTTGCCTACCCCGTTCGTCGAGTTGAACAGGTGCGCGACCCCCGACGAGTTGTTGTTCAGCGCACTGTCGAGCTTCGCGCTGTCGGCCCGCAGCGTGCCGTCCTTCTCGAGGGAGACGCCAATCGCCGTCAGGTTCGTGTGCCCGTCGCCGTTCTTGTTGGGAACGCCGCGCGCGACGATCGACGCGAGGGCGTTGCGGATCGTGTGCAGCGTCGAATCGCCGATCAGCGTGCCCTGCGTGCTCGCCCCTGGCGTGTAGCTCGACAGCGCGCCCATCGTCTTGACGACGGTGTTGTACTGGTTCACGAAATTCGTGATCGTGGCCGCCTGCGACTTCGTGTCGGGGCTGACGGTCAGCGTCTGCGTATCGGTTGCGCTGACCGCAGCCGCCGACAAGTTCAGCGTGACGCCGT
Organism: Burkholderia lata; assembly: GCF_000012945.1. Taxonomy (NCBI): domain Bacteria; kingdom Pseudomonadati; phylum Pseudomonadota; class Betaproteobacteria; order Burkholderiales; family Burkholderiaceae; genus Burkholderia; species Burkholderia lata. The sequence continues at coordinate 1,266,282 of NC_007509.1, read as the reverse complement.
TCAGCACGCCTGACACCGTGTTGCTCGCGCTCGTCGACGGGATGCCGCTGACCGTGAACTTCGCGTCCTGCGCGACGGCGCTTTGCCGCCACGCGGCCGCGCTGTTCGCGGAGTCGATCGTCGACGGGCCGCCCGTCGTGCCGGCCGTCGACGTGACGCCGAGGTTCGACAGCCCGTTGTCGTTGGCCACGTTGCCGACCGCGACGCTGATCGTGTTCGCCGAGCCCGTCTTCGACGACGCGAGCACGAGGTGCGCGCCGTCGGTGCCGTTGATGACCGTCGCGCTGATCCCCGGGTTGTTCGCTGCGGAGTTGATCGCGGTCGCGATGCCTGACAGTGTGTTGTTCGTGCCGTTGACGTCGACTTTGAACGACTGGCTGCCGAGCGACAGCGTCAGTGTGCCGGTGCCGAGCGCCTTCTTCCCGTCGAAGCCCGACGAAGCCAGCGCCTGCGCGGTCGCGATCTGCGTGACGCCGACCGCGTAGGTGCCGGCAACCGCGCCTGCACTCGGCGTCGCGGTCAGGCCCTTGCCGCTCGCGACCGCGGTGAACGTCGACTGCAGCCCGCCATTCGCCAGCGTGGCGAGGCCCGCTTCGAGCGCGCCCAGCGCGGACGACAGCGCGCCGAATGCGGAAATCTGCGTGGTGCCGGTCTGCTGCGACGCGGCGAGCGCCGCGGCCCGGCCGGCCGTCTTCGCGTTCACCAGCGTCGTGACGAGCAAGCCGACATCCATCGACCCATTGCCGGTCGAGCCGTTGATGATCGATTGCGCCGCCTGTTGCAACAGGCTGTTCGTGTTCGCGCTGCTGTTCACAGGCATGTTCGTTGTCATGGGTGGTTTCCGGTTGAAAAGCGATCCCTTGACGAGCGGCTGTCGACGGCCTGCGGCGATGCGCGTGCGGGCCGTGTCCGGAGCGACGCGTTCCGGGAGTCACGGGAGTGTCGGGAAAACGTAAGGACGCGCGCTATCGTATATTTAAATCCGTATTAATTAGTAATTTTTTGTAATTATTGTTGTGAAAAGTGTAGATGGAAATGTGGTGGTGGAGTGGGGGTTAAAGGTTTGCGATTTTTTGCCGTTAACACACCGTTCAGATTGCATTTATTCAAGGCTTTTTGCCGGCATTTAAAACTTGCTGGCGCCGTGAATGTTTGATCCGGTTTTTTCGCTTGCTCTGCTAAACACCGGATCGATCGGCAATGTGCGGGAGGCGTTCTTCCCGGCAGCTATCGGGCTGAAGCCCCTGTCCACTGGGCGAAACGCGTTGCGGACGACATCAACCCGCTTGCCCGCGAAACGTTTTTTGTTTGCCAATACGCATTCCAGGCCAGACGTCTTTACCCGGAACAGGGGCCTTCGAAAATTGAAAAGAAAGTCGAGTGTGAAACTTAATTCACTGATGGCAGGTTTGTACACATAACGTATCGTCGAATAACGATTGAGATGCATCGATGTGGCCTGCTCATGATAATTGGTGCTTCAATATCGATTGGATACGGAAACCGGATATGAATGGACGGCTTTCATGTTCTCGAAACATGAGGGCAGGGCCATTTGACCGGATTCATTGCTGCTGCTTCACGGCCTTGTTTCGCTCGATTGTCCACTTGATCGTGACAGCGAATCTTGTTTTGACGGATTGATGATTTTTGAGGAGACAGTAGACTGCATCCGTGCTTCGCCAGAACCGATCCGGAGCGCACCAAAAAACGGTGCGACCGAGCGGATTCTTCGGCGGCAGGCCAGCCGGCCTGCTGTCCGATTGTGCGAGGAGTGGTTCGTTGCCGACCAGGCGCGCCGATTCGGCGCATATCGGCACCGGATGCATCAAACCGTCAATTCAAGGGTGATTGCCATGCGTTACGTTTCACTGGAGTCGAAGAAGGACGAGCTGCTGCTGGCGGCTCGCGTACTGTTGATGATCCTGTTCGTGCTGTTCGGCTGGCAGAAGCTGAACGGCTTCTCGGGCACGGTCGCGTACATGGCGTCGACGGGGAATCCGGCGCCCGAGCTGGCCGCCGCGATCGCGGTCGGGGTCGAACTGGCCGGTGGCCTGTTGATCGCGATCGGCTTCTATACGCGTCCGCTCGCACTGGTGTTCGCCGCCTATACGCTCGCGACCGCGCTGATCGGCCATCGCTACTGGGCGCTGCAGGGGATGGAGCAATACATGGCGATGATCAACTTCTACAAGAACGTGAGCATCATCGGCGGGCTGCTGTTGCTCGCGCTGACTGGCCCGGGGCGGTATTCGCTCGACCGGAAGTAAGGCGGGGCAGCGTTACCGTGCAGGTTCGGGAGCCCGGCGCATGAAAGTGCGCCGGGCTTCGTTCTTGTTGGTGGGCATGACGCAGGGCGGTCGCGCGGTGCTGGCGGCGTGGGCACTTCGTTGCGAAGCGAACTGGTTCCGGACATGATTGCACGTGCACAATGACGCTGTTCGCGCCGCGTTGGTCGGCGTGCTTTCGCATCGCGTTTCAATGCCTCGCACGTGTCCCGCACCGGCATTCGGCGGTTTCCGATGGTGTGCAAGGGGCCGCAGGGCAGACGCAATGCTGCGTTCGATGCGCGTCGGCTCCGGCCGGGCCGACGTCCGCAGCGTCTCGCAGATCTCGTCTGCTTCAGGGCATTGCCGACGGAGAACGACGACGTATGAGTCCGGAAGACCTGCTGTCCTATTACGAACGGGAACTCACCTTCCTGCGGCAGTACGTGCGTGAATTCGCCGCGCACTATCCGAAGATCGCAAGCCGGCTGTCGCTGACCGGCGGGATGGACAGCGGCAGCATGGACCTTCACGTCGAGCGCCTGGTCGAGTCGTTTGCGTTGATGGCGGCACGTACGGCCCGCAGCATCGACGACGACTATCCGCGGTTTACCGAGGCATTGTTCGAGACGCTGTACCCGCACTATCTGCGCGCGTTTCCGTCATGCTCGATCGCGCACTTCGAGATGGACGGCGCCCGGGCGGCCCAGATGTCGGCCGCTGTTACCGTGCCACGCGGTACGCAGCTGTACAGCCGGCCGCTGCACGGATCCAAGATATTGTTCCGGACTGCGTACGACGTCACGCTGTCGCCGCTGCAACTGACGGCGGCGCAGTTCCGCTCCCTCGCCGACGTGCCGCGAACGCTGCGCCTGCCCGCCGGTGCGACGGCGCTGATCACGCTGACGTTTGCGATTCAATCGGCCCACTTGTCGATCGCCGAGCTGAATGTGGACTCGGTCCGGCTCTATACGCAGGGCACGCCCGTCTTTACCGCGATGCTTCGCGACGCGCTGTCGATGAAGACACTGCGCGCTTATGTCGAGCCGGAGCACGGCGGCCGGTGGATCGAACTCGACGGCACGCCTTGCACATCGGCAGGCATGGACCGCGCGGACAGTCTCGTCCCCTATCCCGAGTCGGCGGACCCGGCCTACCTGCTGCTGACGGAGTTCTTCGCGTACCCGGAAAAGTTCGGCTTCTTCGACTGCGATCTGCGCCAGGCCGGCCGCCTGGGCGGCAAGCAGTTCAGCATGCATCTCGTGTTGAAGGACATGCCGGCCGAATCCGCGGCCGCGCAGGCGCTGGCAGCGCTCGATGCGAGTCACCTGGTGCCCGGCTGCACGCCGGTCGTCAACCTGTTCGAGGCGGTGGGCAAACTGGGCGAGCGATCGAGCACGTCGGACGCCGCCGACGCATACGCGCTGGAGGCCGACGAGCAGAGCGCCCATGCGTGCGCGATCTATTCGGTCGATTCGGTCGCGCAGGTGGAAGCGTCGCCGCAAGGTAACCAGGCCGTGGCAATCGATCCGCTGCACTCGCTGCGCCACGGTCGGCATGCGGGGGCGGCGGCACTCTACTGGCAAGCCGGCCTCGATCACCGGGCGACGCCGGGGCGTCCCGGAGAGGACGTGACGCTGACGTTCGTGAGCGGCGATCTCGCGCGCCGGGCGCCGCCGCCGGCGCTCGACATCCGGCTCACCTGCAGCAACGGCGATCTGCCCGAGCGGCTAGGCTACGGTTCGCCGATGGGCGACCTGATGATGGAGGGCGGCAGCCTGGCACGGCGGATTGCGTTGCTGCACCGGCCGACCCGCTCGTTGCATCCCCGGCACGAACGCGGTGCGCAGTGGCGACTGATTTCGCAACTGTCGCTCAATGCCGTGTCGCTGACGGGCGGCGCGGGCCCTGTTCGGGACTTGCTTGCGCTGCACGACCTGCAACGGTCGGCCCCGTCGGTCCGGCTGATCGACGGCGTGGTGAAACTGACGCAGCAGGCGGTGACGGCCTGGGTGACCGAGCGAGACTTCGCGGGCATCGTCCGCGGGATCGAGCTTCACCTGACCGTCGACGAAGACGCGTTCGTCGGCACGGGCACCGGCATTCATGCATTTGCGCAGGTCATGGACAGGCTGCTGCGCCTGCACGTGACGACCAGCAGTTTCACCCAGCTGATCGTCTTCTCCAGCCGCACCGGCGACATGTTGTTGCGCTGCCCGCGCTGCGCCGGCAACGGATTCCTGACTTGAGCGGACTGGCGTGCCGTCGTCGGTACCGCCACGCGTGACGAAAGCCGACGGCCCTTACGCGGGCGGCGAACTGGCATTCGCGTCGAGCGCGACGTGATGGCTGACGACGACAGCGCCGCGCATCAGCGGGTCGCTGATCGAAACCACCAGTGCCGGCCGTTGGGCGTCGACTGCGTGCGCGCTGGCCGCGGCGATCAGCCCGAGCGCCAGCGCGCCGCCGCCATCGCCGTTCGCGATGCCCAGGTGCCGGCAACGCAGCCGGATGTCGGGGTCGTCGGGCCACGTGCGCTGGGCCGCATCGCCGATCTCCGCGCGACGGCTGCTGCGCTGGTCCGCGTCGCTCACGAGGGCGCAGCCGGCCAGGGCCGGTTCGGCGTCCGTCATTCGGGCAACGGCCTGTCGAAGCAGCCCGGCAACCGTATCGCCGTCCGGTTGCCCGGTCGATGTGCGCTGTTCGGCGATCGCGAGCCGATGAATCCGCGGCGTGTCCGGCGTGCCGGCCGCCATCGGCAGCGCGAGCAGGAGCGCGCATGCGCCTTCGCCGAGCACCTGGCCGTCGGGACGATTGTGCGCAAACAACCGGCCGGCCTGGTCGAGCGCGTTCACCGTCGGTTGGCTCAGCGTCGAGTCGCACGCCAGCACGAGATGCCGGGCCGTCGCGTGCGTCCGGTGAAGCTCGACGTTCAGGGCATCGAGCGCGGCGAGTGCGTCAACCGGGTGCGCAACGAACGTGACCTGTGCCGGCTCGACGGCCGGCCGCCAGCGACCGCGTTCGAGGTGCCGGTCGAGCCAGGCCGCGAGTGCCGGTGCATCGGCGCGCCAGCGCTCCGGCAGCAGAAGGTGCAGCACGAATGGCGGTACGGCGCCCCGCGACGTTTCGCCGGGCGGCGTGACAGGGGTGGTGGCATGGCGCGCCATCAGCTCGTCGATCGCTTCGGCGGCCAGCATCATCGCGCGGCGCTGCTCGTCGTTTTCGCTCGGCATGACGTCGAGCGCGAGCATGCCGTCATCGGGATCGTCGCGCCAGATCGACGCGGCGGTCGCCGCGAATACCTTCGTGCCGTCAAGTCGCTGCAGCGTCGGATGCAGCCCGACGACCTGGCCGTCGCCGGCAAGCGCGAGCACGTCCTCGACATGCATGCCCGCCGGCAGGCGCAGGCTTGCATCCAGCAGCGCCATCGTCCACGTGAGCGACGGATCGTCGTCGGTCGTTGCGGCCGGCGCGCCACCCGCTTGCGGCACGGGTTTCGGTGCCGGGGCGGGCACCGGCGCGAAACCCTTGCGGATACTGGCTACCCCGATGACGAGCAAAAGCGGCACGCCGACGCCGGCCATGAACAGTTCCTTGACGCTCGGCACGTGGCCGGTCGCTTTCCAGTACCCGGCGGCCAACAGCCAGACCGCGACGAACGCGATGGCCACCCGGATGGCCGCGCGAACCGGCGATCGCCCGCCCGTGCGATCGGCCGGAGAGTCGGGTACCGTGCTCATTCGCTGCCGGTATTCGACTGGCTGGCGATCAGGATCGCGCCGCACTTCGTCTTGTGGCCATCCCGGGCGACGGCGCGACTTTCGATAATCGCGGTGTCGTCGCCTTCATCGATGTAATTGACGCCGTGAAGCGGGCAGGTAACCGTGTCGTTGCGACGGGCAATTCCCTTGCCGTCGATTTTGGCGATGCCTGACGCACTGGTCACGACGCCGCCATGACTGTGCTTGTCCCCGAGAACAATAAACGGGCGAGTCATATAGAGGCCTCCTGCTATTTTGAATGTGCCGCTTCGAGCGATCGGTATTTAATTCGCAGTATTCGGTGGGCGAATGTTGAAATCGGTAATTAATGCCGTCGAGTGGCCGCCGTCACCGCTGATTATGTCCGGCGTACGCCGGATCGAGGGCGAAAATCAAATCAGGGCTGGTGTGCCATTCTATCCGAGTTCCAATCCCCGGTTGGCACTCGCTATCAAGCTGATGATATTCTAGTGGCCAAGGCGCCATAAAATAGGGTTATATCAATTGGCGCAGAATGATTTTACATTTTTGTGTCATTTTAAAAACGAATGCCGGGCCGGCTTCATTGGTATTCGTTATCGCGCTTTCGAGAGGGCAGGTTTTTGCGCTGCGGCGCATTTAATAGAAAAACGTAACAGGTGAGAGAGACCCGCATGGATGTTAACTCGCAACTGTCGTCTCTGTTCAGTGCTTTGAATCGTCTTCACGTACTCGACGGGCCCGGTTCGATCTCGTCCTTGCAGATCGAACGCTGGAGCGGCCGCGAAGCGCTGTCGGAGATCTATCGCTGGGACGTCTACGCACTCTCCACCGACCCCGGGCTCGATCTCGATGCGATGGTCGGGCAGCGCGTCACCCTCACCACGACGCTGGCGAACGGATCGACGACGACCCGTAGCGGGCTCGTGGCCGAGGCCGGATGCGTCGGCTATGACGGCACGCTGGCACGCTACCATCTGCAACTGGTGCCATGGCTGGAGGCGCTCGCGCACGGCCGTGATCAGCGCACGTTCGTGAACCGGACGGTTGCCGAGGTGCTCGACACTGTGTTCGCGGCCTACCGCAGCAGCGCCCGCTGGCGTTTCACCGCCGATGCCAACCAGCGTATCGACGCGCTCGGGCCGTGCGAATACCGCGTGCAGTACCGCACCCACACGCATCTCGATTTCGTGTGCCACGTGCTGGCGGAAGCCGGCCTCGGCTTCTGCTTCGTCGAGGACGATGACGCGCCGGCGGGCCATACGCTGCTCGTCTTCGACGACAGCGCGCAGCTCCCCGAGGACGACACCTCTCGGCGCCTCGGCGGCCTGCCGCTTCGCCTGAACGGCATGGCGGTCGGCACCGGCGACGTGATCCTGGGCATGGGCCAGGTCGTCTCGCTGACGGCCGACCGGGTGACGCTGATCAGCAGTGACTATCGCGGCAACCAGTCGGTGACGGCGACGGCGAGCGTGGTCAATCCGGCCGGCTTTCGCGAGCTGTACGACGACGTCGGGCCGGAAGCGTTCGCGACGCTGCGCGCGGCCGAGGACACGGCGCGCCGGCAGGCCGATGCGATCCTGTCCGAGGCGCGCTGCTGGGCGGGCTGCAGCACGCTGCATACGGCGCGGGCCGGCCGGGCGCTGCGCGTCGCCAACGCGCCATGGCAACAGGTGCGCGGCTCGGCGGAAACGCCGGACACCTTTCTCGTCACCGAAGTGACCCATGTCGGTATCAACAACCTGCCGCGTACCGTGATGGAAGCGCTGCAGCAGACGCTTGGCACGCTGCCGCCGGACGATCTCGATCCGCGCGTGCTGAAGGAGGCGGGGATCGGCGGTTACGCGAACCGTTTCACGAGCGTGCCGCGCGAGCAGGTCTGGCGCCCCATCCTCGAGGACGGGACGGGCCAGCGGCTGAATCCGGTGCCGACGGCGCTGGGCGCGCAATCCGCGATCGTGGTCGGCCCGCAGGGCGAGTCGCAACCGGGCGCCACCGGCCCGGTTCACACGGACGCGCAGGGCCGGTTGAAGCTGCGCTACCACTGGCAGGCGGATGGCGACACGGGCGTGTTCGCGACGCGCGCGATGCAGCGACTGGCCGGCGACGGTCATGGCCTGCAGCAGACGCAGCGGATCGGCCATGAAGTGCTGGTGCAGTTCATGAACGGCCTCGTGCATCGGCCGGTGATCCTCGGCGGCTTGTTCAACGGTCGCGGCGAAGGCGGCGAATCGCCGACACCGGGCGGCGAGACGGGCCAGCCGCTCGACGAGTCGATCTACGCGAAGGCGGCCGATCATGCGCCGAGCGCGCAGGGCAACCAGGTCGGGGGGTACAGCCCGGCGTGGCACGGCGGCGGCGCGGGCACGCAGCGGCACAACCACGCGGGGGCGCTGTCCGGCTTCAAGAGCCAGGGATTCGACGCACAGGGCCACAATCAGTTGGTGACGGACGACAGCGACGGCATGGGGCGCCTGCAGATGGCGACGACGCACGCCGCGACCCAGTTCAACCTCGGTCACCTGCGTCACCAGGCGGACAACTATCTCGGCAGTTTTCGCGGCCAGGGCGTCGAGCTGCGTTCCGATGCATATGGCGCCGTGCGCGCGACGCGCGGCGTCCTGATTTCGAGCTATGCGCCGGATCCGGCGCAACCCGCCGGCGACGTCGCCGCGCTGAAGTCGTTGCTGGCGCAACAGTTGGCGCTGGCGCGCACCTTCGACAAGGCGGCCGACACCCACCGCACGTTGCCGCTTGCCGCGCAGCGCGGCGTGCGCAAGGCGGGCGAGTCGTCGCTCGACGGCGAAGCCGCACCGCTCGACGCGCTGTCGCGCAGCCTGGCGACTACGGTGAGCGCGAACGGGTTCGAGCAGGCCACGGCCGACGCAGCGCAACGCGGCACCGGCAACGCGCTGCCGCATACGGGCGACGCGTTGCTGGGCATCGCCGCTCGCGGCGGCCAGGGGCTGTTCGCGGGCCAGGCGCTGCAGTGGGCTGCGGGCGAGACGCTGACGATCGGCAGCGGGGGCGATACCAACCTGGCGGTCAGCCGGTCGTTGCGGGTCCACAGCGGCCAGGGCATCGGCTGGCTGGCCGGCGCGAACGGGACGGGCGCGGCGAGCGAGGCCGGCCTCAGCCTGATTGCGGGCAAGGACAACCTGGACCTGCAGGCACAGCACGGCACGCTGGCACTGCGCGCGAAGGACGACCTGACGGTGGCCGCGACGAAGAGCGACGTCGAACTGGCCGCCGGGCAGGCACTGCGGCTCGCCGTGAGCGGCGGCGCGTCGCTGCTGATCGAGGGCGGCAATGTCACGTTCGAGTGCCCGGGCAACCTGACGGTTCACGCGGCCGACCATCAGTTCCAGGGGCCGACCGACCTGGACAAGGCGAAGGGCGCGTGGGGCGATCACGGGCTCTACAACGAGTATTACTGGCTGCGCGACGCGCAGACGGGCGGCGCGGTGAAGGGGCTGCCTTACCGGATGGTCGGCACGCATGGCGATGCGCTGGCTGCGCGCAGCAGCGCCGGCGACGGGCGGACGGCGACCTATTCGACCCAGGCCGCGGCGAAACCGATCCGGGTCGAATACACCGGCAACGAGGACATCGATCATGGCTGGAGCTGATACGGTCGCCGTCCCGAAGGTGCTGACCCAGACCGACAGCACGCCGATGGCGCAACAGGACGGGCATCCGGTCGCGGTCGAGCTGGTCAGGCTCGTGGAATACACGGTCAATATCCGTTCGTTTCACCCGAACAAGAAGTTCGAGCGGCTGGGTTTCCGCTTTCACGGCGACACGCGCGGCTTTTCGCTGGAGGAGAGCTTTCACCCAAGCTACCTGGCTCGCCAGACCGGCAAGGTGACGTCACGCGTGTGGCAGCTGTATGCGTGCAATCTGGCGGCGGGCAGCAAGGACAAGTTCCAGGACCGGCTGAGACGCACGAAGTACGCGGGATCCAACACGTCGTCGGGGCCGTGGTGGGCCTCCGACGGTCCCGAGCCCTATACCGAGAAGAAATACCAGCCCGATGGAACCGCCGATGCGAACGCCTTCGAGCAGGGGCACGCAGGAGAACAGATTGCCGAAGTGACGTCGTGGTACGGGGGCAAGAACTTTGCGTTCCTGGGATCGCGGCTGGACTGGAATACGCTTCACACCACCGTCGTTCCGACGCTCGACGCGCGTGGGCATGTGTGGATCCGGGTCGAGCGCGTGCGCCGCTGGATGGACATCTGCATGCTGGTCTATGGCGACGGGTTCCCCAACTGCGAATCGTTCATCGAGGACCCCGCGGGGAACAAGCTGTTCCTCGGTACCCACGTGCGGATCGGCACGCCCGCCACCCACCTCGCCGGCGACAACAAGCGCATCATGTTTGCCAACGTATTGCGGGTGGAACTGACGCTCGACGGCAACTTCGGATCGAAACTCTGGATCTTCACACAGGCGCTCGGCGGCACGCCCGACCGGCGCGATGACTACCCGGCGATCCGCGACATCAAGACCGCGCCGGGCACGCCGACGCGTCACATGAGCGACCCGGATCCGTCGGGGTGGTCCGGTGTGCCGGGCGACGGGCCGCCCGTCATCCTGCCGGGCATGGACGTTGTCTCGTGGCCGGCCGATCCGCTCAGCAAGATCGGCGACGGCGTGAGCGGCGGGCTGGGCAAGCCCTTGCATATTTCCGCATACGAGGACGTGGGTGCCGTCTGGCAACGTCTGCAGGACAGCTTCAAGCGACCGCCGGCTACCCGTGACACGACCGTTCAGGCCTGGAATGACTACCACCTTCATCGAAATCCCAACGAGGGCCGCGCGCCCGATAGCGAAGACCTGGATCCCAAGCTATGGAAGAAGTAGTGCCAACGCCGTCGTCGGCGCGTCGCGTGAGGTGGCGTTACGTCGTGTTGCTGGTTGTCGTGCTGCTCGCGGCAATCGTGTTCGGACTGGATAGGAGTCGGCGCATGCCATTGATTTACGTGATTCCGGAAGGCTACGTCGGCCCGGTGGTCGCATTGTTCGACCAGCGTGACGGGGTCGAGCCGCTCCATGCGAAGGACGGGCTCGAGGTGCGGGTGCCCGCGAACGGCATCGTCAAGATAAAGGGCAACCCGAAACTCGGCCATTCGGAGGCGTTTCCGAAGAGCACGGTGGTGTTCGAGCTGGAGAAGCGCGACGGCAGCCGCGAGGTGCTCCAGGAAGCGATCAACCCGTGGCAGGACTACGACCGGAACGACGATCCGCACTGGAAGGTCGGAATTCGCGATGCGCAGGGGAATCTGCGCACCATCGCCGTTTCCGACCGGAAGGACGGTTTCGTGTTCGACGATTTCCCCGAGTCGGATCGCAGCCGCGTCATGGTTTTCTGGCACGAGTCGTGTCAGGACCGCGTGTTCGGTCCGGAGTCGGATGCGTATCTCGCCGGCGAAAAGTCCGCCGAGGAACTGCACGTTCCGCCGTGCGGCGAGTTCGTCGTGGGCGCCTTCGATCACATCCGGCAGTGGCCGGAATGGATGTTCCTGCGCGGCAAGGGCAAGCAGGAAAAATCGGGCGTCAGGAATCCTACGTACAGCTCGATCCAGGAACTGGTCGACGAGGCGAATGCGCGAGTGGCCAGGAAGCAGGCCGACGCCATCAACTGAGCGATTCCGCGTGACCGGCGGCGAGCATCGCGGCCGGCGTGACGCAAGAGGACGGAATGGACATTGCTGCTGCATTGAAGGGCTATTCGCAGGCGACTCGCCAGATCCAGATCGATACGGCGATGCCGGGCGCTTTCGCGGTCGAGCGGTTTCATGGCCGGGAAGCGATGGACGAGTCCTTCCGGTTCGAGATCGACGTGCTGTCGAGCACGCCGTTCCTCGACCTGAATCCGCTGCTCGGCACGGCGATCCGCCTGCGTCTCGCGACCGGCGCGGGCGAGCGCTGCTGGAACGGGTACGTCGTGCGGGCCGCGTACAGCGACAGCGACGGCGAGATCACGCGCTACCGGCTGACCATGGCCTCCTGGCTCGAACTGCTCCGGCTGCGCCGCAACTGCCTGTATTTCGTCGGCCTCGATACCGAGGGCATCTGCGAGCGCGTGTTCGGCGACTATCCGGAGGCGCATCGGCGCTATGAACTGAAGGAGCCGTTGCGCACGTTCGATCTGCGTGGCCAGTATCGCGAAACCGACTTCGACTTCGTGATGCGCCAGTTGTCCGAGGCCGGCCTGTCGTTTCGGATCGAGCATGCACAGGACGCCGGCGAGAAACCGTCCGGCAACCATACCGTCGTGGTGTTCGACCGGCGCGCCGAACCGCCCAAAGGCAGCACCGTCGCCTATAACCGGCAGGACGTGGGCGACCCCGACGGCGTATTGACCTATTTCACCACGCGGCACCAACTGGTCCCGGATCGCGTCACGGCCGCGAGCTGGAAAGCCAGCAATCTCGTTGCGCTCGCCGGGCATGCCGAGGGCGAGGCCGATCGCGATGCACCCGCGATGCCCGCGCGCGAAGTGCTGGACGCGCAGCGTGCCGGCCGCTTCGAGACGTCGGACCAGGCGCAGCGCTACGCGTCGCAGCGTCTGGACGCGCTGCGCCTGTCGAAGCGGATTCACTATGGCGCCGGCTCGTCGCGTACGCTGGAGATCGGCAAGGTTCACACGCTGACCGGCTATCCGGACGGTACGGTTTCGTTCGTCCCGCTGACGCTCGAGCACGAGGCGGTCAACAATCTCGGTGCCGATATCGCGCAACTGCTCGAGCACGGCGAACTGGAGCAGGGGCTCTATCGCAACCGCTTTGCCGCGGTGCCGCCGGGCGTGCCGATCGTGCCGCCTCATCGCGACCGGCCGGTCGTGCAGGGCGTGCAGACCGCGATCGTCGTCGGCGAGCCGTCGAACCGGGTGAGCAGCACGCGCGACCACCAGGTGCGCGTGCAGTTTCCGTGGATGCGCGGCACGGCGCCGCTGCCGGGCGGACTGACCGACACCGCGAGCCGGTCGAACCCGCAGGGGCATGCGCCCGGCGACCATCGATCCGGCGTGGTTGCGCGCATCGCCGAACAGGCGGCGGGCCCGAACTTCGGCCACAGCTTTACGCCGCGCATCGGCGCGGAAGTCGTGGTCGGCTTCGACTCGGGAAACATCGACATGCCGGTCGTGCTGGGCCAGCTTTACGGCGGCCGCGTGCAGCCCCCGTTCGCGGCCGGTGAAGGCAGCAGCGCGAATCACGCGGGCGTGCTGACCGGCATGCAGACGCAGACACTCGACGGCACGGCGGGCAGCCGCTGGGTGATGGACGATGCGTCGGGCCAGTTGCGTCATGAACTGGGCAACAGCGTCGCGAACAGCCGGCTTGCGCAAGGCTATCTGATCGATCAGCAGGGCGCGGTTCGCGGTGCCTATCGTGGCGAAGGTTTTGATCTCGCGACCGAAGGCTGGGGCGTCGTGCGGGCGGGCGACGGTGTGCTCGTGTCGGGCACCGCGCGCACGGAAGCGGCTTCGACGCAAATGGATCTGGGAGAAAGCGTTGCCCAGTTGAAGCAGGCGGTGAAGACCGCACAGGGTCTCGACGAGGCGGCGGCGCGTGCAACGGCCGGCCGGCTGACGGCGAACGCCGCGCAGGCGGATTTCCTGAAGGCGATCGATCCCGCGCAGGACGGCAAGTACACGGGTGCGGTGAACGGGCAGAGCGCGACCAAACCGGCTGCCGGCGGAACCGGCGGCAGCGGGGATCCGGTCGAGCGCTTCGCGGTGCCGGCCGTCGTGCTGGAGTCGCCGCAAAACGTCGTGATGAGTACCGGCAACAGTGCGGTGTCCTATGCGGAGAAGCACGTGCACCTGACCGCGCAGGGCGATGCGCATCTGGCTGCCGGCGCGACGGTCGCCGGTGCGTCCGGCGATGCGGCGAGCGTGTACGCGGCCGCAGGCGGAATCAAGGCCGTGGCCGGCCACGGGCCGGTCAGTGTCGAGGCGCATGCGTCGTCGATGCAGATCCTGGCCGACCAGTCGGTGTGCATCACGTCGTCGGATGACCGGATCGACGTGCTCGCGAAGGATGCGATCGTGCTTCAGCAAGGGCCGAGCCGGATCACGCTGAAGGGCGCGGACATCCTGGTCGAGACGCCCGGATCGTTTGCCGTCAAGGCGGGTGCCCATCCGTTCATGGGGCCGGGTGCGCAGTCGCCGGTGCTGCCGGCCTTCCCGATTCCCGTGCCGCTCGCGCTTTACGACGAGCAACTGCGCTTCGTCAACGCGGACGGCGTGCCGCTGTCGAAGGTTGCCTATCAGTTGAAGCTGGCCGACGGCACCACGGCGTCGGGCGTGACCGATGACGCGGGCAAGACCGAGCGCGTGGCGTCGGCGAGCCCGCTGGGGATCCTGTCGGCGCTGCTGACCCCGACCCAGATGGTGGACTGCTGCGGACGCACGTCGGGTACGCCGCCAGCGCCGGTCGAAGTCAAGATCAAGGGCGTGCAGACGAACCAGTTTCAGTTGGGGGAATCGGAGAAGTCGGTCGAGGTCGACGCCCATGAGCGGGTGCTGACCGCGGGCGAAATTGAAATGGCCCGGACAGTCTTCAAGGACGGTATCGACTACGACAAGGTGCGGGTGCACAAAGGGAGTTACTTCTGGTTCAACCTGCAAAACAAGAACACCGCCGTCACGCCGAACGGGAAGATGTATTTCCTTGACGACCTGTACGTCGACGATTTCTCGGCAATGAACGGCCCGAACATCTGGAAAAGAAGCCTGTTCATGCACGAAATGACCCATGTCTGGCAGTACCAGCTTGGGTATGCGGTGCGATGGCATGCGCTGACCGTCACGATTCGAGGACAGAGCGCATACGAATACACCGTCGCGCCAGGTGCGGTATTTCACGATTACAACATGGAGCAGCAGGGCAACCTGGTCGCGGATTACTACGCCGTGCAGGTGCTGAAGGCGCCTTTCGCCGTCTTTCATCGTGGCTACGTCGGCACGCCGTTCGAGCTCGATCATGTCCTTGCTCCGCTCCTCGAGGATCCCAAGAATGCAGACAATCTTCCGAAGTAGTGTGTTGGGTGTGCTCGCGTGCCTGCTCTGTCTGTCGCGCGCGATGGCGACGTCGGAAGCGCCCATCGAGCTGGAAATCAAACAGATCGACGGGAACCCTGCTGCCTGCCTGCCGCTGAATGACGAACGGGCCGAGAGCGTCATCCAGATCCGCACGGTCGGGGTCGCCAGGCCAACCGGCCCGGCGAGCCCCGACGTGACCTACTGGTGGTTCGATGTGCCGGCGGAGGCCAAGCCTGTCTACCTGAAGCGCGGCGAGTGCATCGTGTATGGGCAGCGCGTGAACGGCGCGATCGTCCGGACGCCGCCCAAGCCGCTGGATCTCAATCGGACCTACTACATCTCGATCATTCCGGGCGGGGATTCCGGGCCGGTCTACAGCGCGGCGTTCTGCATGCTCAAGCGGCCCGGTGGCGGCGTGAATATCGCGGTGCCACAGAACGACCGGAATCCATGTGCCGCCAATCACTGAGCGGCGCATGGTGAATATGTTCGAGTTCCTGATTGATTCGAGTGGCGTCGATGCAGCCACGGATGAATACGGAGCATGAGGAGCATGTTGCGAAGCTGCGCAATGGTGGGCGTGTCCTGCTGCCTGCTCGCCTCCCGTGCAGACGCGATGTCGCATGGTCCCGTCCGTCTGGACATCAGGCAGATCGACGGAAAACCGGCTGCTTGCCTGCCGGCAAGTGACGACACGGGTTCCGACCCGATCCAGATCCGCGGGGTCGGTGTGACGAGACAAACCGGCCTGGTCAGTCCCGTTGTCACGTATTGGGAGCTGGAGGTTCCGGAGCGTGCGCCGCCGGTTTATCTGAAGCGAGGCGAGTGTCTCGTCTATGGCCAGACCGTGGCCGGGGCGGTTGTGCGTGCGGCGCCGAGGGCGCTGGACATCAACAAGTTCTACAGCATCTCGATCTTACCGGGTGGGGACTATGGCCCGGTGTACGGCTCGGTGTTTTGCGTGATCAGGCAAGCGGGGGGCGGTGTCCGCATTGCGACGCCGGGGCAGGAAGGGAACCCGTGCGCGCCGGCGGGACACTGAGCGGTGCAATGGGCTCCGAGTCGTGGCGTACCGGCGATTGATCACATTCTGGTGCCGTTCCGGGAGGAGCCAGGGAATGCAGGCGATGTTCCGAAGCAGCGCGCTCGGCTTGCGCGCGTCGTAACGAAAGCGAAAACATTCATGTCGACGAATATGGACGTTCTGAAAAAACTCGCCGGAGACTGGTCGCAGTACGACCGGTTTCTCTGGGTCACCACGCCGCTGGGCGCGAACGCGCTGGTCGCCGAGAGTCTGCACGGGTGGGAGGCGGTCGATCACGGCGGCTACCGGTTTCAGTTGACGGCATTGTCCGGGAACGCGGCGTTGCCGCTGGAGCGCCTGATCGGCGCGCCGATCCTGGTCGAATGGCGTGCGCGTGAAGGCAGCGACGTCCGCCGCCCCGTTCACGGTCACATCATTGCGGCGGAGCGGATCGGCTACAACGGCGGGCTGGCCCGCTTTCGTCTCGAAGTCGAGCCGTGGCTCGCGGTGCTCCGCCAGCGCGTCGATCACTACAATTTCCAGAACGCCAGCGTGCTCGACATCAGCGAGCAGATTTTCGGCTATCACACCGCGGGCACCGTGGCACCCGCGTGGCGCTGGGCGCTGGCCGATCCCGCCAGATACCGCAAGCGCAGCCTGACCACCCAGGCCGGTGAATCCGACTTCGATTTCCTGCAGCGGCTGTGGGCCGAAGAGGGCATCTTCTACTGGTTCGAGCATGCCGGCGACGCCCATACGTCCAGCCTCGGCAAGCACACGCTCGTGCTCGCCGATTCGAACCAGCACTTCACGCCGGACAAGCCGGAGGTCATCGGCTTTCACCAGACGAGCGACGGCGATCCGGCGGGCAGCATCCAGCATTTCATGACCGCGCGTCGCTGGCGGATCGGCCGGGTCGCACGCGCGAGCTGGGATCACCGCACGCTGTCGAACCGGTTGACCGGCGCGCAGGCCGACGGCGTCGCGATGGCTGGCGAAGATCGTGACGTTGCCGGCCCGTATGCGTTCCAGACCGCCGCACTCGGCGATCAGCGCGCGCGCCAGCAACTCGACGCGCAACGCGTCGCCGCGCTGTGCAGCGAAGGGCGCAGCACCTGCATGGCGCTGCATCCGGGAATGCGTTTCGCGATCAGCGGGCATCCGGCGCTGAAGGCGTCGGACGCGTTCGTGTGCCTGCGCGTTCAGCACAGCGTGCGCGCGAACGTCGATGCGGACGTGCACGCCGCGATCGAGCAGACGCTCGGCGACATACCGCCGATGCTGGATACCGACGTGAACGAGTACGGCGTCGCCCATGCGCTGCACGCCGCGCTCGGCAGCGGGACGCACGATGGCGCGCCGCTGGTGGGCAACGAAGCGGTCTATGCGAACAGCTTCGTCGCGTTGCCGGCCGGACAGACGTACCGGCCGCTGAGCGAAGGCGGTCACGGCGCACGCTCGCATCCCGTGGTGGCCGTACAGGGTGCGCAAACGGCGATCGTCGTCGGCGCGGGCGATCCGGTTCACACCGATCGCGATCACCGGGTCCGGATCCAGCACCATGCGCAGCGCGGGCAGAAGGCCGCGAGTCTCGAGGATCATCCGCACGCGGCCAACGCGCCGGCCGACCGGAATGCCGGCACATGGACACGCGTGCTGACGCCGGTCGGCGGCGACAACTGGGGCGGCGTGACCGTGCCGCGCGTCGGGCAGGAAGTGTGGACCGACTGGCTCGAGGGGCAACCGGACCGGCCGGTGGTGGTGGGTTCGCTGTACAACGGCCAGGGCAATGCCGATGCGCAGCACAACGCGCAAGCGGGCGGTCCGGCCAGCAGTACCGGCAATGCGGCCGCGTGGTTCGCAGGCAATGGCCACCCCGCGGCACTGACGGGCATCAAGACGCAGGACCTGAACCTGAGCCAGCAAGGGACGGGCGGCTATCGGCAGTTCCTGCTCGACGACACGGCCGGCGAGGCGAGTGCGCGTCTTTATACGACGGACCACAACAGCGGGTTGACGCTGGGTCATCTCAAGCAGATTCAGGACAACCAGCGGCAAGCCGATCGCGGGTATGGCATGGAGTTGACGACCGACGCTGCCGCTGCGTTGCGCGGCGGCTCGGGCATGCTCGTCAGCGCGGCGCGTGGCGCCAGCCAGATGGACGCGAGTGCGGCGGGCCAGGTGCTGACCCAGAACCGTCAACTGCTCGACGGCCTCGCGGAGGCGGCGCGCGCGCAAGGTGCCGAGCCGGCACAGCCCGCGGCAAGCGTCGGCGCGGGGGCGGATGACGCGGGGCATGCGACGGGGCCCGGCACGTCGACGCAATCGGCCGCCGTGACCGGGTTGCAGCAGAGCGAGCAGGCGCTGGCCGAAAAGCGCGACGGCCGAACGTCTGCCCAGGCCGGCGGCGGAAGCGGTAGCGCTGCCGCATGGTCGCGTCCGCATGTCGTCGCGCATGGCGCGGACGGTCTCGCCGCCGTGACGCCCGGCAGCCAGGTCTGGGTGTCGGGGACGGAGACCGTGCTGAGCGCCGGCCAGGATCTGCAATGGACGGCCAAGGGCAAGACAACCCTGGCGGCGACGCACGGCGTCGCGTTCTATACACAGGGCAACGCCGCGGGCGAGCGGCCCGTCGCCGGGCAAGGCATCGCGTTGCACGCGGCCTCCGGCGCGGTAAGCCTGCAGGCGCAGAATGCGGGCACGCTCGGCGCGGCCGCGCAGCAGGCGGTCGTGCTGTCGAGCAGCCAGGGCGCGGCGAATCTGCAGGCACCGAAGCGTCTGCTGCTGAATGCCGCGAAAGCGTACCTGAAGATGGAGGGCGGCAATATCGAGGTCGGCGCGCCGGGGCGGGTGGAATTCAAGTCGGCGCAGCGCGAACTGACCGGGCCGCGAGGCGCGGGCGGGCAAACCTCGTTGGGCAGCAGCAGCGCGAAGGATTGCCAGTTGCGCCTGTCGGGCGCGGCCGCGAGCCACGACAGCGTCGTCATGCTGCCGGCGGGCTGACGATGGAACGCATCGACTTCGACGGTCACGCGCTCGATGCGCGCCACCACCTGCTGCTCGACCCGTTGCAGGGCGACGTGGACGCGATGCTGTCGTGGCAAGACTTCCCGTTGCGTGCGCTGGCGCCGCCCGGATTCGACGCGCAGTCGCGGCAGTTGCCGTCCCTGCTGGCCTGGCAGGACTTGGGCGACGTGCAACGCACGCAGGCGTTGCGCTTGCTGACCGATCGCGACGAGGCGATCGCCGCATCGCTGTGCGTCGGGCTGCTGCAGTCCGACGCGGCGTCCGCATACGTGCGCGCGCATTTGCGGCAATTGCTCGTGCCGCATTTTCCCGATGGCGCGCGCGGCATATTCCGCTTCTACGACCCGGTTGTATTCCTGCATCTGGGCTGGATGCTCGACGCGGGCCAGCGGTCCGTGCTGTTCGGACCCGTGTCGGTGTGGACGTTCCCGTCGGACGGCGCGTGGTTTGCGCAATCGACGCCGTTGCAGGGATCGCATCACGTGCGTTTCGCGCCAGGCGAGCCGGTGTGGCGTCGCATCGGGCGTATCGGTACGGCGCACGCCGCACTTGAAACCGAGCCCGCGTGGCGTGCCGAGCCGCTGCTGTACGGGCCGCAGGTCGAAGCGTGGCTCGTCAGGGCCGAAGCGCATGGCCTGAGCGAGCGCGACGACGTCGTGGCGTTCGCACGGCACGGAATGTTGAAGCATCCGGGGTTCGATACGCACCCCGAAGTCATTGCGACGTTGCAGCAGTGCGCGGGGCACCCCACCCGTTACCGGCGTCTCACGTCGCTCTGGAGCGATGACGACTGGCGGGCCATCGTTCGGGATCTGGAGCGAGCGGCCGACGCGAGACGTGTTGCACCGGCGAATACCGATCACTCGACGCAAGGAGCGAGTTGATGACGACACCCTGCCCCTTCTGTGAAAAGAAAGGATTGCCGATCCTGCCGATCCGCTATGGCATCGCGCCGACGAAGACGTTCGGGACCTACAAGGTCCCGCACCCGCCACCCGACGCGACAGCGCTGCTGGGGCCGGCCGAGGTGCCGCTGGACGTCAACGAAACCGTCTATACGGGGCGCACGTTGCGCCCAGGCTACCTGTACCTGTTCTACGAGACGCATCAGCACTGGGAAGCGTATGCCGTCGATGAATCGGGAATCCTGTCGAGCGTGCCGCTCGTCGACGAC
This sequence comes from Burkholderia lata, assembly GCF_000012945.1. Taxonomy (NCBI): domain Bacteria; kingdom Pseudomonadati; phylum Pseudomonadota; class Betaproteobacteria; order Burkholderiales; family Burkholderiaceae; genus Burkholderia; species Burkholderia lata. Next base: position 1,245,998 of record NC_007509.1, on the reverse strand, counting down.
AAGCCGCCCGGTGGCGATCGTTTCCACGAGGACTGCAAGCGCGATGCGAACAAGCTGGCCAATGCGTCGGTGATCACGATCCAGGATCCCGCCAGCGCGGGCAAGGTGTGGTTCGGGTTTTCCGACGCGTGGTGGACCAAGGCGATTCGCGACAACAATGCGGGATTGTCCGCGAAAGAGCGGAAGAAGTTCATGCGTCTCGTCGATATCGGCGCCTGGTACAACCACGGCACGCCGGGGGCGCCGCAACCCGAGCACGCGTTCCAGATTTACCAGGTCGACATGATCGTCGCTGAATATGCGATGACGCTCCTGGACGAGGTGAGCGCGTTGCGCTGGAGTCCGTTCCTGTGCCGCGACATCCTGTCCGCCACGACGCTCAAGAAGGTATGCGACGGGTTGGCGCCCGCGAAGGGGCTGGTGCTGGCGCTCCAGGATCCGGCCGGCATCGCGCAGGAAATTCCGGCGTACATGAATGCGCGATGGGAGGGATTCTCGGATCAGTGGAAACGGCCGACCGACCTGGATACGAACCTGACGAACCTGCAGGCCGCGGTCGAACGTCAGGCCGAGATGAATCTGTACAACAGCCGGGTCCGGAAATCGCAGGACGATTACAACCAGCTGGTGAATAGCGGCGGGACGGCTTTCCTGCTGGAAAGCTATCGCAAGCAGATGCAGCCGCTGCTCGACGAGGCCAAGAAAGTGAAGTTCACGGCGGCCGACCTCGAGCACGCGCGCAAGGAGGAGTGGGGCAAGTACGACAAGCTGATCAATCCCAACCTGCGCAAGACGTATCGGGAGCAGTATGAAAAGGCGTCCGACGACTACGACAACCGGATCATGCTTCCGCTCGCAAAAGCCCACGTGGCCTGGATGAGAAGCGCCGGCATGACGACGGTGTTCGATTACCACTTCGACGCGAAGGACATCAACACCGGGGTTGGCTTTACCGCGTTGTTTGCGGCGTGCGTGATGGGGACGGGGGGCTATGCGCCGTGCGTGAAGCTCTACGATGAATGGTTGCAAGGCGGCATGGCCGCTCACAACCTGATATGGCGATCGCTGTTCTTCAACCATCCCGAGCTGAAGGCCCATGCTTCAGAGGTCAGCGCGGGCGCGCAGAAGAATGACGGCAAGACGGCTGATACGGCCAACAATCTGCCGAACCCCGGCAAATGGTCGAAGCTGTTTTCGCTGTACAAGACCGTGATCAGCAAGCTCAAGATGGCCGGGGAAAATGCGTACAAGACGATCGACAGCAAGAATACGCTGCCGGAACTGATCGTGGAACTCGGGCCGCGGATGGTGGCCGTGATCAAGGAACGCAACCCGGCGTCCGAAGACCTGAAGACGGTACTGGGGATGCACGCAGGCATGCCGGTGCAGCGGTTGCAGGTGGTGGGCACGCGGCGCGACGTGTTCACCGAGATGCACCAGGCGCTGGAAACCCTGCAGCCTGCCGCGAGCGGTCCGGACAAGGCCGATCGGGCGATGATCGTGCAGGCGCGGATGGCCATCCTGGAAGAGGAGGCGAAGAAGGCCGGCTACAGCCTCGACGAGGAAGTCCGGTCGTGGAACCTGCTGCTGGACGCCAGCGAGGCCGACAAGGACGCGTTGTATCGGCTGCCTTCCGAAGCGCAGGGCAAACTCGCGGCCGACCGATTGCTGTCGCTCGGGAAGGCGCCGGGCGCGGAGGTGGTCACGAAGGTCTCGGTCAGCAGCTATATGGGCACGGTGCTGCGCTATGCGCGATCGCCCGGCATGCTCGCGTCGGTGTCGTTGGTGTTTTCGACGCTGGGGTGGGCGACCGCCCAGGACGCGATGGGCAAGGCGCTGAAGAGCGAGGAGGGACGTGTGGGATGGGCGTTCAGGTCTGCGACGGTCGGTCTGATGGGCGGCATGCTGGATCTGGTCAGCACGGGCATCAAGTCGGCCGGCGTGCGGCGATTGCCGTTGCTGGGGCCGGTGGCGAAGAGTTTGGGGGGTGGTTTTCTGCGCTTTATAAAGGTGGGTGGCTCGGGGGCGGGCGCGGTCGTGATGTGGATTGCGGTGGGGATCGACGCGGTTAATTTGTATGACGCAGCGGTCAAAAATCATGAATTGGGCGTTGCGGGCCTTTATTTCATGCGACTCGCGGGAGAGACTTATCTGGCCTTCGGTCTCACGCGAGTACTTGTTGTTGCGATTCTGAGCGGCAGTGAAGTGGAAGCGTTAGGACCTCCTGCCTGGATTGTCACGGCAATCGTTTTGATCATTTCCGTAGTGATCGATATTTTCAAGGACCCTCCCACGCTGACGTGGACGCGCAACTGCCTATGGGGGCCCGCCAATAGCTATCATGACGGTCCGGAAGAGCAAGCCGATTTCAACAAGGCAACTGCAGGGTAATCGATATGAGTGACGATTCGTCAGCAAAGGCCTATTGGGGGCAGCTGTTCAGCAAGCGTTATTGGCGTGAGGTGCAGTTTGGATTGCCGCCGAAAGATCCGTGGGAACCCACAGCCGAGATGCTCGCGTACCGGCTTGACAGGAGCAAGCCGGCACGTATTGAAGGTGCGCCAACTGACCAGGGTATGGCTGTTGCGTGCAACGCAACCTACCTGGAAGTAGCGGACGGTCGCTATATGCGACGCGGTTTCGGCGGGATGATGTTTTCATTGCTTTTGGCGCCGTTCCTGTTCGCGTTGGGTATCGTCCTTTGGGTCATTTTTTTTGATCCGGACGGGTCGATATGGTGGTCGTTGCTTTATTCGGCGCTGTTTCTGCTGATAGGTATGCCCCTGCTTTTCATGATCGGCTACCAATGGAAACTGGAGATGTTGGACTACACCTACAAACCGATCCGGCTGGTGCGGTCCACGCGCAAGGTTCACGTGTTCCAGCACAACGGTCCCGACGGGGTGTGGTCGCTGGACTGGGACAAACTGGTGTTCTGCCTGAAGAAGGGCGGATTGAACTGGGGCATATTGGGCTATCTGCCCGACGCGAGCGGCCAGGCGACGCATGCGTTTTACCTGGGCGCCGTGATGCCGGTTCACCCGAAGGGTATCGGGCCGGACGAGCCGTTGCTTGCACACTGGGAATACTTCCGTCGTTACATGGAGGAAGGCCCGGCGAGCGTGCCGGCACCGGATGTGCTTCTGCCCATCGAAAACCGACGTGAACCGTTTCTTTATGGGGTGTACCGCCTATGGCAGATGTTCGGCCCGTTCGCAGTGCTGTTCGCGCCGGTCACGACGCTGGCGGGCGTGTTTCGCTGGATCGGGATGCGAATGAGTCGCCTGCCACGCTGGCCGGCGGAAGTGGCCGCGCAATGTCAGGTGTCCCCGGAAGATGCAACCGTGCAGCCCAAGAAGAAAGCGACGGACAACAGCGTGGGCGTCGCCTTGGGTGTCGTGGTGATGCTGGCGCTGGATGTCGTGTTGTTCTGGTTGTTGTTCACGCGCGTGTTCGAAATCGATCGTCTTTTTACCTGAAGGTCCTGAACCCCGAGAGGCGTCGTTGATCAAGCGGATAACAACGCGGGCACCGACATGAGCGACGACACGTCGACAAAGGCCTACTGGAGCCAACTGTTCAGCAAGCGATATTGGCTCGAAGTAGAGTTCGGCATGCCACCGAAGGATCCTTGGGCGCCGACGGGTGAAATGCTCGCGTACGAACTTGGCAAGACTAAGTCGGCACGGATCACCGGGCAGCCGACGTCGCTGGATATGGCCGTGTCGCACAACGCCACCTATCTGGAAGTCGCCGACAGTCGATACATGCGACGTGGCTTCGGCGGGATGGTGTTCACGCTTCTGCTGATGCCGCTTCTGTTTGTCGACACGCTGGTATTGATCTCGGTCTTTACCAATCGATTCGACTCGATTGCGCTGTCGCTGGTGCTTCTGGCGTTGCTTGTGATCTTGGGCGTCCCTTTGCTTTTCATGATCGGCTACCAATGGAAACTGGAGATGCTGGACTACACCTACAAACCGATCCGGCTGGTGCGGTCCACGCGCAAGGTTCACGTGTTCCAGCACAACGGCCCCGACGGGGTGTGGTCGCTGGACTGGGACAAACTGGTGTTCTGCCTGAAGAAGGGTGGATTGAACTGGGGCATATTGGGCTATCTGCCTGACGCGAGCGGCCAGGCGACGCATGCGTTTTACCTGGGCGCAGTCATGCCGGTTCACCCGAAGGGTATCGGGCCGGACGAGCCGTTGCTTGCGCACTGGGAATACTTCCGGCGTTACATGGAGGAAGGCCCGGCGAGCGTGCCTGCTCCGGATCTGCTTCTGCCCATCGAAAACCGCCGTGAACCGTTTCTTTATGGGGTGTACCGCCTATGGCAGATGTTCGGCCCGTTCGCAGTGCTGTTCGCGCCGGTCACGACGCTGGCAGGCGTGTTTCGCTGGATCGGGATGCGAATGAGCCGCCTGCCGCGCTGGCCGGCGGAAGTGGCCGCGCAATGTCAGGTGTCCCCGGACGATGCCACCGTGCAACCCAAGAAGAAGGCGACGGACAACAGCGTGGGCGTCGCGATGGGTGTCGTGGTGATGCTGGCGCTGGATGTCGTGTTGTTCTGGTTGCTGTTCACGCGCGTGTTCGAAATCGATCGTCTTTTTACCTGAAGGTCCTGAACCCCGAGAGGCGTCGTTGATCAAGCGGATAACAACGCGGATGCCGAGATGAGCGACGACGCGTCGGCGAAGGCCTATTGGGGACAACTGTTCAGCGAGCGCTATTGGCGCGAGGTGGTGATTGGATTGCCTCCGAAGGAGCCTTGGGCGCCGACGGGGGAGATGCTTGCTTACGTCCTCAGTAAAGCAAAGCCAGCGAAAGTAGATTGCCAACCGGCTTCGCTGGACATGGTAGTCGTACGCAACGAAACCTACATGGAAGTAGCCGACAGCCAGTATGCGCGGCGTGGATTCGGTGGAATGGTGTTTTCATTGTTTGAATTGCCGATTATTGCCTTCTTGGCTATCCCTTTTTATGGTTTTTCAAATTACGGAGTGACACTCCCTCTGGTTTTCGCTTCCTTGCTGATTTTTCTAATGTTCATCCCTTTGTTTGTTTGGGTGGGATACCAGTGGAAGCTGGACATGTTGGGCTATACCTGCAAACCGATTCGGCTGGTGCGCTCGACACGCACGGTTCACGTGTTCCAGCACAGCGGCCCCGGCGGCACCTGGTCGCTCGATTGGGACAAGTTGGTGTTCTGCTTGAAGAAGAGCGGGCTGAACTGGGGGGCGCTAGGTTATTTGCCTGACGAGAACGGTCAGGTGACGAAGGCTTTCTATCTCGGCAACGTCATGCCGGTCCACCCGGGCGGTATGCGGTCGGATGAGCCGTTGCTTGCACACTGGGAATACTTTCGTCGTTACATGGAAGAAGGTCCGGCGGGCATGCCTGTTCCGGAATTTCTGCTGCCTATCGAGAATCGTCGCGAGCCGTTCCTTTATGGCGTGCGGCGACTGTGGCAGATGTTCGGCCCGTTCGCGATTTTGTTTGCTCCGCTCACGACGCTGGCGGGCCTGTTTCGCTGGTTGGCCATGCGAATGAGCAGCCTGCCATGCTGGCCGGCGGAAGTGGCCGCGCAATGTCAGGTGTCCCCGGATGATGCAACCGTGCAACCCAGGAAGAAAGCGACGGACAACAGCATGGGCGTCGCGATGGGAGTCGTGGTGATGCTGGCGTTGGACGTCGTGTTGTTCTGGTTGCTGTTCACGCGTGTGTTCGAAATCGATCGTCTTTTTACCTGAAGGTCCTGAACCCCGAGAGGCGTCGTTGATCAAGCGGATAACAACGCGAGTACCGAGATGAGCGACGACACGTCGGCAAAGGCCTACTGGAGCCAATTGTTCAGCAAGCGCTATTGGCGCGAAGTAGTGATCGGATTGCCTCCAAAGGATCCGTGGGCGCCGACAGTCGACATGCTTGCGTACCGACTCGATAAAACGCGGCCGACGTCCATCGAAGGTGAACCGGTATCGCTGGAGATGGTAGTGGCTCGCAATGACACCTATATGGAAGTGGCAGACGGTAGCTATATGCGGCGTGGCTTTGGCGGGATGGTTTATACGCTGATGGCGTTGCCGATCCTGGTTATTTCATATGCTGCATTGATTGATGTAATTCTCAACTTCAAGACTATCGATAATTTGGTGGCGGCAGTATCGGCTGCAATTTTTGCGGGCGCGATCGGGACACCTTTGGTTATCCTGATGGGTTATCAGTGGAAGCAGGACATGCTGGGCTATACCTACAAGCCGATCCGGCTGGTGCGCGCCACACGCAAGGTTCATGTGTTCCAGCACAACGGCCCCGACGGGGTGTGGTCACTCGACTGGGACAAACTGGTGTTCTGCCTGAAGAAGGGCGGATTGAACTGGGGCGTGCTCGGCTATTTGCCCGACGCAAACGGGCAAGTGACGCATGCGTTTTACCTGGGCGCCGTCATGCCGGTTCATCCGAAGGGTATCGGGCCGGACGAACCATTGCTTGCACACTGGGAATACATCCGTCGTTACATGGAGGAAGGGGCGACGAGTGTGCCGGTGCCGGATCTGTTGTTGCCCATCGAAAACCGCCGTGAACCGTTTCTTTACGGTGTGTACCGCCTATGGCAGATGTTTGGCCCGTTCGCGGTGTTGTTCGCACCGGTCACGACGCTCGCGGGCCTGTTCCGCTGGCTGGCCATACGAATGAGCAGCTTGCCGCGCTGGCCGGCGGAGGTGGAGGCGCAATGTCGGGTGTCACCGGATGATGCAACTGTACAACCCAAGAAGAAAGCGACCGACAACAGCGTGGGCGTCGCGATGGGTGTCGTGGTGATGCTGGCGCTGGACGTCGTGTTGTTCTGGTTGTTGTTCACGCGCGTGTTCGAAATCGATCGTCTTTTTACCTGAAGGTTCTGAACCCCGAGAGGCGTCGTTGATCGAGCGGATAAAAACGCGGGCACCGCGACGAGCGACGACGCGTCGGCAAATGCCTATTGACGCGAAGTAGTGACCGGCTTGCCTCCAAAGGATCCGTGGACGCCGACGGTCGACATGCTTGCAACCGACTCGATAAAACGCAGCCGACCTGGCAGGGGAGTCGACATCAGTTGCCCGTTCTTGTATAGATTGGGGATCCCCGTTCCCCTTTCATAGATAGCTACCGTGCCGCACCCGACCATCCTCCTCATCGGCGCAGCCGGCCTCCTCGGCCGCGCGGTTGCCGCATCCCTGGCCCGCGAATCGTCGCTGAACCTCGTCGCAACGATCCGGAACCCGCAAGGCGCAGGCGCAAAACGCCTCGCACTGCCCCCGGAGAACCTCGCTGAACTCGACGTCCTCGACGAGCCGGCCCTCGAACACCTCTTCGCCACCCGCCAACCGGCTGCCGTGATCATCTGCGCGGCCGAACGCCGCCCGGACGTCTGCGAACGCGACCCTGCCGGCGCCCGCGCTATAAACGTCACCGCCCAGGCCCGCATCGGCGCGCTCGCCGCGCGCTACGGCGCATGGACGCTCGGCATCTCCACCGACTACGTCTTCGACGGCAAGGCGGCCCCGTACCGCGAGGACGCCGCCCCGAATCCGCTGAACATCTACGGCCGCACGAAGCTGGAAGGCGAGGCGGCACTGCTCGCCGCGTCGCCGCTGTCGTGCGTGCTGCGCCTGCCGCTGCTCTTCGGCCCGATCGTCGACTGGAGTGAATCGGCGGTCACGAGCCTCGTGCCGGCGATCGTCGCCTCCGCCCGGCCGGGCGCCGACGCGGTCGGCATGGACGCATGGGCGATTCGTTACCCGACCTATACGCCGGACGTCGCGGACGTCATCCGCGACCTGACGCTGCGCCATCTCGCGGGGGCGTCGATCACGGGCCTCCGTCACTGGTCGGGCGAGGCGCCGATGACGAAGTACGACATCGCGCAGCGGATCGCGGCCGCGCTCGGCATCGACGCCGCGCTCAAGCGGATCGACCAGCCGACCGACGCGACGCCGCGCCCCTACGATTGCCACCTTGACGCATCGCGCGTGCGCTCGGCCGGGATCGATCACGCGACGCCGTTCGATACCGCGCTGCGCGCCGTGCTGCGCGATGCACCGCAGGTGCTGTAGGATCGGGCGCCACTCGCGGCCCGCGCCGCTCGCGTCACGCATGCCGTTCGCGAGCGAGCCCGACCCGCACCTCATCGCCCACCCAGGAGCCCAGCCATGCAACTGAAATGGCTCGAAGACTTCGTCGAACTCGCGCGCACGCGCAGCTTCACGCGCGCAGCCGAGAACCGCTTCGTCACGCACCCGGCGTTCGGCCGCCGCATCCGGTCACTCGAGGAATGGGTCGGCACGCGCCTGATCGCACGCACGAAGCCGCTCGAACTGACGGCGGCCGGCACCGTGTTCCTCGATGCGGCGTCGAACGCGCTCGACATCCTGCACGGCGCCCGCACGCAACTTCAGGAAGCGGCGCCGGTGCTGGAGAACAATCTCCGGATCGCGACCGGCCGCACGCTCTCGGCCACCTTCTTCCCCGACTGGTACGACGAAACGGTTGCGCGCGCAGGCTTCTTCACGGCGACCATATCGACCGGCAGCGCGGAGGAAGCAATCCTGCAGCTCACGGCCGGCGATGCCGACATGCTGATCGTCTATTCGAGCCCGCATACGCGGCTGCTGATCGATCGCGACCGCTTCGACTGGCTGTCCGTCGCGCGCGAGGTGCTGGTGCCGGTCAGCGCATTCGACGCGCGCGGCAGCGTGCGCTACCGGCTGCCGGCCGGGCAGGCGCCGGTGCCGTGGCTCGCGTTCGCGCGCATGCTGACGCTGCGCGCGGTGCTGGCGCGCCATCTGGCCGAAATGCCGAACCGCCCGACGTTGCGCCCCGTGTACCAGGCCGATTCGTACGAAGCAATCCTCGCGATGGCGCGTCGCGGGCTCGGCCTCGCGTGGTTGCCGCAGCGGCTCGTCGCCGACGACGTGCGGCGCGGCGAGCTTGCGATCGTCGGCGGCGCCGACTGGCAGATCGGCTTCGACATCGCGCTGTACCGGCGCCGGAACGATCCGCACCCGGTACTGGATGCGATCTGGCGCACCGCGCCGTCACGCGAAGACGGCGAGGCATAGCCTCCGCAGGCAGCGGCGGCGGGGCCGCGCGCCGATCGGCACGATTGCGTGCCGAAACGGCACGAACGCCCGCCCCGCGTTGCCTACACTCCGCGCTTGACTGGCCCGAACGGCCGCCGGCCACGCCGCGCGCCGTCTTTCAAAATCCTGACGGCCAGCATTACCGGAGGAGCACAAGGGATGACCCGCAACACGCACGCCGCGACGCCGGCCCCGCACAACCCGTGGCGCGAGATCTGCGCCGCGAGCATTGGCAACGCGCTGGAGTTCTACGATCTGCTGATTTACGGCTATTTCGCGATCGTGATCGGCCAGCTGTTTTTCCCTACGCACGACGCGGCGACTTCGCTGCTGCTGTCGGTGGGCACATTCGGCATTTCGTTCGTCACGCGCCCGCTCGGCTCGATCGTGCTCGGCAGCTATGCGGACCGCGCGGGCCGCAAGGCATCGCTGACGATGTCGATCGGGCTGATGATGCTCGGCACCGCGATGATCGCGTTCGCGCCGACGTATGCGCAGATCGGCATCGCGTCGCCGCTGCTGATCATCGTCGCGCGGATGCTGCAGGGCTTCTCGACCGGCGGCGAATTCGGCGCGGCGACCGCTTTCATGGTCGAGCAGGCCGATGCGAAACGGCGCGGCTTCTTCGCGAGCTGGCAGATGTCGACGCAGGGGCTCGCGACGGTGCTCGCGGCCGGCGTGTCCGCGCTGCTGAGCCTGCTGCTGACGACCGACCAGCTGCATGCATGGGGCTGGCGCGTCGCGTTCTCGGTCGGGCTGCTGATCGGCCCGGTCGGGCTCTACATCCGCCGCAACATCGACGAACCGGCCGATTTCCGTCGGCTCGGCGAGAAGGGGCGCGCGAAGTCGCCGCTGCGCGACGTGTTCGCCCGCGATCGCGCGAACCTGCTGCTCGGCGCGGGCGTCGTCGCGACGGCCACGGCGTTCAACTACGTGCACAAGCTGTACATGCCGACCTACGCGGTCAAGCAGCTGCATATCCCGGCCACGTCGTCGTATCTCGGCGCGGTCGTCACGGGCGCGATGCTGATGGTCGCCGCGCCGGTCGTCGGGCACCTGTCGGATCGTTTCGGCCGCATCCGCGTGATGCTGATCGCGCTGATCCTGGTCGGCGTCACGACGTGGCCGCTGTTCGTGATGTTGAACCGCTATCCGACGGTCGAGACGCTGCTCGCGGTGCAGGCGCTGGTCGGCCTGCTGATCGCGGTGAGTCTCGCGCCGTTGCCGGCGCTGCTCGCCGACATCTTCCCGACGAGCACGCGCGGCACGGGCCTCGCGCTGTCGTACAACTTCTCGGTGACGCTGTTCGGCGGCTTCGCGCCGCTGATCGTGACCTGGCTGATCGACGCGACGCACAACAAGCTGGCGCCGAGTTTCTACGTGATGGCCACAGCCGTGCTCGGGATCACGTCGGTGATCTCGCTCGGCCGCCGGATGCGCGGTGCGGCCGCCGCTACCGCGCCGTCGACTCGCGCGACCGAGGCGTGACGCGCCGGCCCCTGGCCCGAATCCGGCGCAACCGGCCCACGCCGGCTGCGCCTTTCCCGAACCCTGTTGAGCCTTTCCGACATGACCACGCTTGAAGCCATCCGCGCCGCATTGCCGGCCTATCCGATCGAAGTGGCCTTCCCCGACATCTCGCGCTGGCGCGCGGGCAATACGGGCATCGACTATCTGCACACGTTCGACAGCGGCCGGCCCGGCAAGCACGTGATGATCCTCGCGCTGACGCACGGCAACGAAGTCAGCGGCGCGATCGCGGTGGACACGTTGCTGGCCGCGGGTTTGCGCCCGGTTGCGGGCCGCCTGTCGCTCGGCTTCGGCAACGTCGGCGCGTACGAGCACTTCAGTGCGGAGAACGCCGATGCGACGCGCTACCTCGACGAAGACATGAATCGCGTGTGGACGCCGGCCGCGCTCGACGGCGCGCGCGACAGCCGCGAGCTTGCGCGTGCGCGCGCGATGCGTCCGCTGCTCGATACGGTCGACCTGCTGCTTGACATTCATTCGATGCACGAAGCGTCCGCGCCGTTGATGATGACCGGGCCGCTCGAGAAGGCGATCGCGCTGGCGGCCGCAATCGGCACGCCGGAGCACGTGATCATCGATCGCGGCCATGCGAACGGCACGCGGCTGCGCGACTACGGCGGCTTCGGCGATCCGGCGAGCGCGAAGAATGCGCTGTTGATCGAGACGGGCCAGCACTTCGCCGCGAGCGCACGCGATGTCGCGCTCGACAGCGCGGCGCGTTTCCTGCTGCATGCAGGCGTCGTCACACGCGAAGACGTCGCGACGTTTCTTACGCAAGCCGCGCCGGTGCGGCAGAAGTTCGTCGAGATCACGGAGCCGGTCATCGCGCGATCGATGGCGTTCCGGTTCTCGCAGCCGTTCACGGGGCTCGAAGTGATCGAGAAAGCCGGCACCGAGATCGCGCGCGACGGCGACGACGTGATCGTCACGCCGTACGACAACTGCGTGATCGTGCAACCGTCGATGCGCCATCTCGGCGTGAACGTCACGATGATGCGGCTGGGGCGATTGCTGGATCGCTGATACCGCCTGCGGCGGGCCGCCGGTCCTCCGCGATCCGGCCCGCGCGGTCTCGCTCAGCCGATGGGTCGCGCGCTACACCGCATACGATTCGCGCACCGGTGCGGCGTGCTTCCCGAACGCGGACGCGGCAGGCGGGCGTGCATCGAGCGCTTCCAGTTGCGGCGGCGCGTCGTCGTCGTCGCGGACGATGAACGTCGAGATCATCGCGACGAGCTGCCTGCTCTGGTCGTCCAGCGACTGCGCGGCGGCGGCTACTTCTTCGACATAGGCGGCGTTGTGCTGCGTCGCGCGATCCATCTCCGACACGGCCTGATTGACCTGGTCGATGCCGTGGCCCTGCTCGGTCGAAGCGGCCGCGATTTCCTCCATCAGGTCGGTCACGCGCGAGATCGCCTGCATGATTTCGGCCATCGACGTGCCCGCCGCGTTCACGAGCGCCACGCCGCCCCGCACACGATCCACGGATTCGTGAATCAGGCCGCGGATCTCCTTCGACGCCGCCGACGAACGCTGCGCGAGCGAACGCACCTCCGACGCGACGACCGCGAACCCGCGCCCCTGTTCGCCCGCCCGCGCCGCTTCCACCGCGGCATTGAGCGCGAGGATATTGGTCTGGAACGCGATGCTTTCGATGATGCCGACGATTTCGGCGATCCGGCCGGAGCTGGCGTCGATGCTGCCCATCGCGTCGACGACCTGCGAGACGACCCCGTTGCAGCGCTCGGCCACCTGCACGGCCTGCACCGCGACCTGGCTCGCCTGGCGCACGTTGTCGGTGTTCTGGTTGACCCGCGACGAGAGTTCCGCCATGCTCGCCGCCGTTTCCTCGAGCGACGCCGCCTGTTGCTCGGTGCGCCGCGACAGATCGAGATCGCCGGCCGAAATCTGCGCGGCCGCCGACGCGATCGAATCGGCGCTCGTCTTGATGCCGTTGATCGCGCCGGACAGATTCGCCTGCATCCGCTTCATCGAATAGAGCACGCTGCCGCGATCGTGCGGCGCCGTCACGATGGCGGCCGTCAGGTCGTTCGCCGCGATGCGGCCGGCAATCTCGACCGCATAGCCGGGCTCGCCGCCCATGGTGCGGACGATGCCGCGATTGATCACCATGACGATGCTGCCCATCACCAGCGCGATGGCCGCGCAAATGCTGAGGCTTTTCGCCAGGCTCGCGTAGAACGCGGCATCGATGTCGTCGACGAACAGGCTGGTGTTGATGATCCAGTCCCACGGCCGATAGGTGTCGATGAACGCGACCCGTACAGCGTCCGTCGTGACCCCGGAGGTTTCCTTCGGATAATCGAAGCGCTGGAAGGCGCTGCCGGTCTGGCGCGTCGCGTCGATCTGCGCCTGGATGATCGACGCGACCTTCGGGCTCAGTTCGTTCAGCGACTTGTTCTGGAGCGACGCGTCGAACGGATACATCAGCACCACGCCCTTCGAATTCACGATCGAGAAGTAGCCGTAGCCCGCTTCGCCGTAGCGCATGCCCCGGATGACGTCCATTGCCTGCCGTTGCGCGTCGTCGACGCTCAGCGCGCCCGAGGCGGCCCGCTTCGCGAACGTGTCGACCGTCGCGAGCGCGATCTGCGTGGCATGAACGAGATCGAGCTTGCGTTCTTCGAGGCGCATTTCGCGGCTCCGGTACGCATCGGTGACGGACAGCAGGACCAGGCAAAGCAGGCTCAGCACCAGCGGCAACGCAAGTCGCTGCTTGAATGACAGCTTCATTGTCGTGAGATCTCCTCGTTGTTGTCGATGTACCGGTCGTCACGGGCCCCGACCCGTCCGGTTGCATGCGATGCGCGTTCGTCGCGGCGGCGGCGGAAGGGCATGACCGAAACCCGAATGCGGCGATACGCAGCGCGGCCGATGCTACTGAGCGCCACGTCGAGCGGTCAATCGCGAGCGGTTGCGCGTTCCGTACATTGGCGCCGACGGTGCGACGATGCGTTGTCGTCGGCGAACGGGACGGCTGGTTCGGACTGCAAAGGTGGCATGCCGTGACGCACCGCGTGCCGCGTACGGAAAAGGGCAGCGGGCACCGCACGGCGAATCGTCATCCGTCTGCACGTGTTCCCGATGGAGCGCTGAGAAGCCGTCGCCCGGTGCGCCGTTCGTCGGGATTTCCCCTGATTGTCCAGATCGTTTCGCGTCCTTCGCTTTTGATGTACGGAACCGTTCCGGCATGCGCGTTGTTCTTCCTTCGGAGGGCGAATCTAATGCTTTCCACAAACAGCCCCATTCACGGAGGAGACCGCCATGTTGCACCCGACCATTCGCCGCCTGCTGCGCACTTCGATCGCCATCGCCTGTTGCGCGCATGTTCCATTCTCGACGGCGGGCGAGACGATCAAGCTCGGGCTGTCGGTGCCGCTGTCCGGCTCCGGTGCGCCGTGGGGCGTCGGCGCGGACTGGCTGTGCCGCAAGGCGGCCGCCGAGATCGCGGCGTCGGGCGGCGTGCGGGTCAAGGGTCAGACGGTCAACTTCGAGTGCGTGACCTACGACAACAAGTACAACGCGGCGGACGGCGCCAAGGTCGCGCAGGCGCTGGTCAACAAGGACGACGTGAAGTTCGTCGCCGGCAGCATCGGCACGGCGCCGGTGCGCGCACTGCAGTCGCTGACCGAGCGCAAGGGCGTGCTGTTGTTCACGACCGCATGGGGCGCGAGCATCAAGGGGCCGAGCTATCCGCTGACGTTCACGCAGATGAACACCACGCTCGAGATCGCGCGGCCGCTGACCGGCTTCATCGCGAAGACGCACCCGATCAAGACCGTCGCGTTGCTGAACCCGAATGACGCGACGGGGCAGGAAACCGAGAAGATCGCGCGCAAGGCGTGGGAGGCGGTGGGTGTCAAGGTGGTGTCGAGCGACTGGTACGAGCGCGGCAGCAGCGAATTCCAGCCGGTCGCGGCGAAGCTGAGCGCGCTCAAGCCGGACGGCATCGATCTGTGCTCGACGCCGCCGGCCGATGCGGGAATCGTGTTCAAGGAGCTGGGCGGCCTCGGCTGGAACGGCGTGAAGATCGTCGAGGTGGGCACCGGCGCGAGCGGGTTGATCGCGACGGGCGGCAGCGCGGTGCAGGGCGTCTACCTGGGCGCGGCGGTGAGCCTCGACGGGGCATCCGCGACCGCGCATCAGCGCGCGCTCGACGACGGCGTGCGCAAGGCGACCGGCGATTCCATCAACGCGGTGCAGATCGGCATCTACGACGCGGTCTATGCGCTGAAGGCGGCGATGGAGAAGGCGCAGAGCACCGCACCGGCCGACGTCGCGAAGGCGATGGGCGGCGTGACGTTCACGTCGTTCTACGGCAGCCAGTCGGGATTCGGCGGCAAGGCGGTGTACGGCTCGCCGCAGCAGATGCTGTTGCCGGTGATCGTCACGCAGCTCAAGGACGGCAAGCTCGTGGAAGTCACGCGCATCGCGTCCGGCGAGCTGCGCTGAGCGTCGCCGCACCCAACCTTTCGATGCGGGCGGTTTCATGCAGACGCTTCTCCAGTTGATCTTCACCGCGCTGCAGATCGGCGCGGTCTACATTCTGTTCGCGCTCGGGCTGACGCTGATCTTCGGCGTGCTGCGCATCGTCAATTTCGCGCACGGCCAGTTCTTCACGCTGTCGGCGCTGGTCGTGTCGGTGACGGTGCCGTGGTTCGCGAGCGGCGGCCGGCCCGTGTGGCTCGCGTACGCGATCGCCTGCGCGCTCGGCGTGATCGTCACGTCGGCATTCGGCGCGCTCGTCTACGAGGCCGGCTTCAAGCGCGTCGAGCGCGACATGACGGGCTCGTTCATCCTGTCGGCCGGGCTCGTGCTGATGGTCGAGGGCGGCTTCATGAAGCTGTTCGGCGGCGGCGTGCGCCCGGTGCCGCCGCTGATCGACGGCAACGTCGACGTGCTCGGCGTCAGCATCGCCGCGCAGCGCCTCGTGCTGTGCGGCGTGGCCGCGGCGCTCACGCTGCTTGTGACGCTGGCGCTCGGCGGCACGCGCTTCGGCAAGGCATTGCGCGCGGTGTCGATCGACCACGAGGCTGCGATGCTGCAAGGCATTCCGTACCGGCGCATCGCGTTTCGCGGCTTCGTCGCGGCCACCGCGATCGGCGCGGTCGCGGGCGCACTGATCGCGCCGGTGGCCGCGGTTACGCCGACGCTCGGCGACGCGTACCTGGTCAAGGGCTTCATTGCCGTCGTCATCGGCGGGATGGGCAGCGTGGCCGGCGCGATCCTCGGCAGCCTGTTCATCGCGGTCGTCGAGAGTTTCGTCGGCTTTTATTTCGATCCGTCGGTCGCGAGCCTCGCGATCTTCGTCCTCGTGATGGCGGTGCTGCTGGTTCGACCGAAGGGGCTGCTCGGCCATGAATGATCGTTGCTTTCGTTTCGGCTTGCCGGCCGTCGTGCTGGCCACAGTGCTGAGCGTCGCCGCGGGCTCCGGCTACGCGGGGAACCTCGTGATCTGGATCGCGATCGCGGCGATGATGGCGAGCAGCCTGCGCTTCGTGCTGCTGATCGGCGAGCTCAATTTCGCGGTCGCCGCGTTCTTCGGCCTCGGCGCGTATGCGAGCGGCGCCGCGACGACGCTGTGGCAACTGCCGTTCGCGATCGCGCTGCTCGCGAGCGGGGTCGTCGCGCTGCTGGTCAGCGCCGTATTCGGCTACGTGACGCTGCGCGTCAAGGGCCCGTACTTCCTGCTGATCGGGTTCGCGTTCACCGAGGCGCTGCGCATCCTGTATACGCGGTCCGAATGGCTGGGCGGCAACTCGGGGATGGTGGGCATCTTTCCGCCGGCGCTGCTCGGCGACTGCTTCCCGACCTTCGTGGTGGCGGTGGCGGGCGTGCTGATCCTGCTGCTCGCGTGGATCGAGCACTCGCACGTCGGGCGCGTGTTCGTCGCGATTCGGGACAACGACAACGTCGTGCGCTCGGTCGGCATTCCGGTGCATGCGATGAAGGTGCTGTGTTTCTGCATCGCGTCGTTCGTCACCGGCATGGCGGGCGCACTGCAGGCGTTTTCGAACAACGTGATCAGCCCGCTCGACTTCGGCTTCATGCTGTCGACGTTCGCGCTCGCGTACCTGAAGGTCGGCGGCGAACGGCACGCGCTCGGCCCGGTGGTCGGCGCGGTGCTGCTCGTGCTGCTCGCGAGCGTCGCGCAGCGCTTCGGCGGCGGCGAGCAGATCTTCTACGGTGCGGCGATCGTGTTCGGCGTGCTGTTCATGCCCGATGGCGTGACGGGATGGCTGGCGCGCCGCCGCACCGTGCGCGTGAAGACGGCGCTGCCGTCGGTGACGGGAGACGTGCGATGACCACGATGAACACGCCGTCGGTCCGGCTGCGTGCGGAGGGCCTGTCGCGACGCTTCGGCGGGCTGCTGGCCGTGTCGGACCTGAGCCTCGAAATTCGCGAGCGCGAGATTCTCGGGCTGATCGGCCCGAACGGCGCGGGCAAGAGCACGACGTTCAACCTGCTCAGCGGCTTTCTCGTGCCGAGCGGCGGCCGGCTGGAAATCGGCGGGCACGACATGACGGGCCGCTCCCCGGAGACGATCAGCCGGCACGGGCTCGTGCGGACCTTCCAGCACGGCAGCCTGATGCGCACGATGACGGTCGAGGACAACATCCTGATCGGCGCGATCGGCGGCATGCGCGGGACGAGTCACCGCGAACGCGCGCGGCGCGTGCGGGAAACGGCCGAGCTGGTGGGGCTGCAGCAGGTGCTCGGCGACACCGCCGGCGACTTGCCGCACGGGCTGCAGCGGTTGGTGAGCATCGCGATCGCGTTCGCGCCGCGACCGCGGCTGCTGTGCCTCGACGAGCCGCTGACGGGCCTGAACCAGACCGAGGTGGCCGCGGTGCTTGAGACGTTCCGCACGATTCGCGATCGCTTCGACACGTCGATCCTGCTCGTCGAACACAACATGAAAGCCGTGATGCGAACCTGCGACCGGCTTTACGTGCTGCATCACGGTCAGTTGCTGGCCACCGGCACGCCGGCCGAGATCCGCGAGGATCCCCAAGTGCTGGCCGCCTATCTGGGGAACGTGAATGTCGACTGACGCGCCCACCCTCGAGGTGACCCACCTGAACGCGGCGTACGGCGTCGTGCCCGCGTTGCATGGCGTGAGCCTGCGCGTGATGCGCGGACAGGTCGTCACGCTGATCGGCGCGAATGGCGCCGGTAAATCCACGCTGTTGAAATGCGTGAGCGGATTGTTGCCCGCGACGCGCGACGCGGTTCGCCTGTTCGGCCGGCCGGTGGGCGGGCTGCCACCGAACGCACTCGTCGGGCATGGCCTGGCGATGGTGCCCGAAGGGCGCCGGCTGTTCGGTCCGATGACCGTGCGCGAGAACCTCGAACTCGGTGCGTACAGCCGACGCGACACCGCGGGCATCGCACGCAGCATGGCGCGCTGCCTGTCGTTGCTGCCGGACCTGACCGCGAAGCTCGACAAGCCGGCCGGCTCGCTGAGCGGCGGCCAGCAGCAGATGGTGGCGGTGGCGCGTGCGCTGATGGCCGAACCGAAGCTGCTGCTGCTGGACGAGCCGACGATCGGGCTCGCGCCGGCCGTCGTCGACCACATCGCACGGGTGGTGCGCGAAGTCAGCCGGGACGGCGTCGACGTGCTGCTGGTCGAACAGAACGCGGAGATCGCGCTCGGCATCGCGGACTACGGCTACGTGCTCGAAGGCGGCATGGTGGTGGCGCACGGGCCGGCACCGGACCTCGCGGCGAACGACGACGTACGGCGGGCGTACATGGGGATGTAGCCGGCGGTGCGCGCCACTCACGGTGAGCGGCGTGCGGCGTGCGGCCGGCGGAACGGATCGGGCTCGGAGCGGCTCGGGCGGCAGCCGGATCGGCCGTCATGCGACGGCGATCGTGCCGCCTGTCAACGCCGGCAGCCCGAATCCCGCCTGCTCACGCAGGTTTGTGGAACGCGCAAAGCTTGTTGCCGTCCGGATCGCGCACGTAGGCGAGGTAAAACGCGCCGAACGGCGTGCTCCGTTCGCCCGGCGGATCTTCGCAGGTGCTGCCGCCGTGCGCCAGGGCGGCGGCGTGAAAGGCCTCGACCTGCTCGATGCTGCCGATCGCAAACCCGATGGTTCCGCCATTGGCGATCGAGGCCGGCTTGCCGTCGATCGGCGACGTGATGACCAGCAGGCAATTGTCGTGCTGGTACACGATGCGCGGCGAGTTGAAATCGATATCGGCGCCCGGCGGCGCACCGACGACGGCGAGCACGGCGTCATAGAACTTCCGCGATCGTGCAAGGTCGTTGCTGCCCAGGTTGACATGGCTGAACATTGCTTTGGTATCCAGATGGTTGGCGATGAATGGAGGCTGGAGGGATGCGTCATGCCCGGGCCTTCGGGGCTCCGGCGTGCCGGCTGATCCAGCCGGGTCCATACGTGACTCCGCCCGGCGTCGATTGTCCGGACGGCGCGTGTGCTCAGAGCCTGGCCTTGAAGAACGGGCCGAGCTTCGACATCGCTTCGCCGACCCAGTCCGGCTTGTCATACAGGCCGACGTGCGATGCGCCCGGAACGATGTGCAGATGCTTGTCCTTGCTCGCGGCGCGACGGAACAGGTCTTCGCTGATCCAGCGCGTGCCCGCTTCCTCGCCGGCGACGAGCTGGATCGGCTGGGTCAGGAACAGTTCGACCAGGTGGAACGCGTCGAACGTCACGAGTTGCATCAGGCTGCGCACCGGCGCGGTGCTCGGCGACGTGGCGCACTGCGCGCGCGGCGTGCGGTAATACTCGACCGCTTCGGCCAGGTCCGCATTCGGTGCATCTGCCGCGGTCGTCGGCACGATCGGGTAGTAGACGGTGTCGATGCCGTTCGCTTCGTCGGTACGGGTTTTCGCGGCGTTCTCCAGTATCGCGAACGCACCGCTCAGGTCGCTGCGGCCTTCCCAGCCATTGCGCAGGATCGCGCCGTAGTTGGTCGCGCTGACGGCGCCCACGGCCTTGATGCGGCGATCGGACAGCGCCGCGGTCACCGTATAGGCGCCGCCCGCACAGATGCCCATCGCGCCGATGCGCTCCCGATCGACATAGGGCAGCGTCGTGAGGTAGTCGACGGCCGCGCTGATGTCCTCGACACGCGCATGCGGGTTTTCGAGCTGGCGCGGCTCGCCGCCGCTCTCGCCCTGAAAGGACGCGTCGAAGGCGAGGGTGACGAAGCCTTCGGGCGCGAGCTTGCCCGCGTAGATGGCTGCCGTTTGCTCTTTCACGCCGCCCGCCGGATGGGTGACGACGATGGCGGGATACGTGTGGTTCTCGTCGAAGCCGGCGGGGAAATACAGGGTCGCGGCCATGTCGATCGAGCTGTTCTTGAACGTCACGGATTTCATGTTCGGGGTCCTCTGCGGTGATTCGATCGTGAATCGATAGCGGCATGTTAGTCCTTGAGATGCGTACGAACCATGCTTTAAAGTACCTAATTCTTATTCGATCGTACGGATTTCGTGATGGATCCCCTTTCAGACGTGCTCTCGCTGCTCCAGCCCCGGAGCCAGTACTACGCGGGCCTGGATGCCGCCGGCGCGTGGTCGTTCGACTTTCCGCCGCACGAGGGCGTCAAATTTGCCGCGCTGATGCGCGGCACGTGCTGGGGTGTGTCGGACGATCTCGAACACCCGATCCGCTTCGACGAGGGCGACTGCTTCCTGCTGAACCGCGGGAGCCGCTTCGTCCTGTCGTCCGATCCGGCGTTGCCGCCGCAGAACGCGGAACACCTCATGGACGCGATCACCCATAACCAGGTGGCGTTGCACAACGGCGGCGGCGAGGTGCTGCTCGTCTGCGGACACTTCGTGTTCTCCGGCAACCATGCCGCCGTTCTGTTCGATGCGCTGCCGCACATCATCAACATCCCGCGGGCATCGAGCCAGGCGGAGGTGTTGCGCTGGTCGCTGGATCAACTGGTCGCCGAATTGCACACGCCGCAGCCGGGTGGCGTGCTGATGTCCACCTACCTCGCGCACGTGATGCTCGTGCAGGTGCTGCGGCTGTTTCTCGGCACATCGAACGCGCTGCCGAAGGGATGGTTTCTCGCACTGACCGATCGACACATCAGCCTCGCGATCGGCGCGATGCACGCGCAGCCCGACCGTGCGTGGACGCTGGAAGAACTCGCCGAGGTCGCACTCATTTCGCGCACCGTGTTTGCGCAGCGCTTCAAGGCATTGGTGGGCAGCACGGCGATGGACTACCTGGCGCGCTGGCGCATGCTGATGGCGGCGGGGCGACTGCGCGACGGCAGCGAGAACGTGGCGTCGATTGCATTCTCGCTGGGCTACAAGTCGGAAAGCTCGTTCAGTGCTGCGTTCAAGCGAATCATGTCGTGCTCGCCGACGCAATATCGGCGTCAGTCTCAGGTCGCTGCCGACGCGGGGCATTGATGCGGCGTGGCTGCGGCGTAGCTGATGGCCGCAGCGTGCACGAGCAGGCCGCGCCGATTTCAATGTACGGCAACACGTTGCCGTCGCCGTTGATGCAAGCCTGCACGCGGATATTCAATGTCTCCCGAGAAAAACCCTTCAATTTCCGGGAGACAAGCCGAATGAACCGAACCCTCGATGTGCTGCGCGCCGGCTGCGGCGGACCGTATGCAACCGGTTCGACGAGCATGGAGTGACCGCACATGACCCAATCGATCGGAAAACTTGCCGTCGTGACCGGTGCCGCGTCGGGCATCGGGCGCTGCACGGTGGCGCAGTTGCTCGCGCAGGGATGGCACGTATGGGGACTCGACCTGTCGCCCGACGGGTTGCGGGAACAGGCGCAGGCCTTCGGGGCCGGCGATCGTTTCCGGCATGCCGTTTGCGATGTGTCCGACCCGGCCAGCGTGGACGAGGCGTTTGCCGCCATCCTGCGCGACGGTGTGCGCATCGACGCGCTGATCTGTTCTGCCGGCGTGATCCGGCCGGGCCCGCTCGCCGATCATGCGCCTGACGCGTTGCAGCTGATGTTCGGCGTCAACGTGATGGGGCCGTGGCTTTGCGTGCGCGCGGCGTTGCCGGGGTTGCGGCGAGGCGCGAGCGTGGCGGATCCGTCGCGCGTCGTGTTTGTCGGCTCGGTGGCCGGGATGAGCCCGAAGGCCGGCTCGGGTTTCTACGGCGCGACCAAGGCGGCGCTGCACGTGATGTCGGGCGCCTTTGCGGTCGAGCTGGCGCCGGGCGGCGTGACGTTCAACGTGGTCGCGCCGGGCACGGTCGAGACGCCGATGCTCGGGCAGGTGCTCGGTGCGACCGCCGCGTCGGGCTACCGGCCGTACGGTGCGTCGCCGCTCGGACGCATCGCGCAGCCGGATGACGTGGCCGGTGCCGTCCTCTATTTCGTCAGCGATGCTGCGCGATACGTCAACGGCGCCGTGTTGCCCGTCGATGGCGGCACGCGCGCGGCGATCGGCAAGGGCTGAGCGGGCCGTCGCTTTTCGCGTGGGCGAATGCGGGGCCGTCCGCCGGTCGTCTGGATGACCGGCGGAGCGGCCTCGCTCGGTCAGGTGCGGCGGTGCGGTTCGCCGCCGTGCTGCCGCGTGGCCTGAAGCAGCGCCCGGTAGTGGCGCAGCGCGGTGAACAGCAGCCACGATGCGACGATCGACGCGATCGGGCAGACGATCGCGATCGAATAGCCGACGCTGTTCGGATCCTTGAAGACCTTGTCCGTGACGAGCGCGATGGTGGTCGGGCCCAGTCCGAAGCCGATCAACTGCCCGCAGAGGCTGTACAGCGCGCCGATCGTGCCGCGCATGCGCCCTGGCGTGCCGAGTTGCAGTGTCGCCGCCATCACGCCCGTCGGCAGGCTGTAGAAGAACACGGCGGCCGCCGTGATCGCGAGCGTGCCGCGCATGTCCGGCATGAACGGTATCGCCGCGCAGCAGAACACGGCGCCGACGATCGACCAGGCAGCCGTGCGCAGCGGCGCGTCCGCGTACCCGCGCTTTTCGAATACGGCGGCACTGACCCAGGGGCCGATCAGCGTGCCGACCGTCGCAAAGACGATCACCACGAGGCCGAAGTTGAACCCGACCGTCGCGCGCGCGGCGCCGTGGACGCGCACCAGGAACGTCGGCAGCCACGCGGGCATGCCGAGCACCATCATCGCGAGCATGCCGATGCCGAGATAGATGCGGACGTAGAAGCCGCGATGCAGCCAGATGAACGCCGTCGTTTCGCGCAGCGAATAGGTCCGGTCGCCGGCAGCCGAATGGCGCACCTGCTGGCGCGAGGGCTCGCGCACCGTGAGGGCGACGATGGCGGCGACGAGCAGGCCGGGCAACCCGACCAGCACGAACGCCATCTGCCACGTGGCGAGCGGGTTCAGGATCGGCAGCCACGTGCGCATCTCGCCGGCCAGCATGAAGACCGCGCCGCCCGCGAGGAGCGAGAATCCGCTGCCGAACAGCGGTGCCACATGAAAGATGCTGACGGCGCGCTGAATGTGTCGGGTCGAGAAGTGATCGGCGATCAGCGAGTA
Organism: Burkholderia lata; assembly: GCF_000012945.1. Classification (NCBI taxonomy): domain Bacteria; kingdom Pseudomonadati; phylum Pseudomonadota; class Betaproteobacteria; order Burkholderiales; family Burkholderiaceae; genus Burkholderia; species Burkholderia lata. The sequence goes on along the minus strand of NC_007509.1, from coordinate 1,222,840 downwards.
GCAGACCGGGATGACGCACGCTTCGCTGGCCCCGACGCAAAAGCGCAGGGCGAACAGCTTTTCGTAGCTGTCGGCCAGCCCGCACAGTGCGGTGAACAGGCTCCACGCCCCAATCCCCGCGACCAGCACGTTGCGGCGATTCGCGGTATCGGCAAGCCGCCCGAAGAGCGGGACGGCGATCAGGTAGGCAGCCACGAACGCCGCCCCTTGCACCAGGCTCAATTGCGTATCGCTGATCCGCAGCGAATGGCGGACCGGGTCGACGAGCAGGTTCAGCAACTGCCGGTCGATGTACGACAGCGCACAGGTTCCCGTCATGACGATCAGTGCATACCAGGCGTAGGGGCTGTCGAGCACTGCATGCCGGGAAGGCGCGTGAGCAATCGGGCCGTCGAGCGGGCCGGGTTCGGGGATGGCGTTCTGCGTCGGATGTTTCATGATCTCCTCCTGGTCGTCACGGACGTCGTTCCGTGGGCGCGCGCCGTCGCCCGGCATGACCGAGCCGGTGAGCGGCGGCTGAATGGTCGATTCCTTTCGTGTGTTGATTGATTCGTATGGCTAATTATTGCAAGCGAGCGTAATGCCGGCCTCCAGCCGCATGGCGGCCGGAGGCCGGCGGCGTCAGGTGCGCATCAATCCTCCCGTTACCGGCAGCAATGCACCCGTGATCGGCCGCGCCGCATCGGACAACAGAAACGCGATCACGCCTGCGACGTCCCGCGGCGTCACCCACGCGTCGAAGTCGGCATCCGGCATGTCCTGGCGGTTCGTCGGGGTATCGATGATGCCGGGCAACACCGCATTGACCGTGATGTTGCGGACCTTGAGTTCCTCCGACAGCGCTTCGGTGAAGCGGGCGACGGCCGATTTCGCGGCCGCGTAGGCGCCCATGCCGGCGGTCGCGCGCACGGCGCTCGCCGCGCCGATGTTGACGATGCGCGCGCCGCCGCTTTGCACGAGATGCGGTAGCGCGGCCTTTGATGCGGTCACGCAGGTCAGCGCATTGATCGCGACCATTCGCTTCCATTCCGACAGGTCGTCGCTGTCTTCGAGTGTTGTCCACGTGAAGCCGCCCGCGATGTTCACGAGGCCGTCGATGCGGCCGCACTGTGCAGCGATCTCGTTCATCGCGGTGCGCGTGTCGTCCAGCGACGCGAGGTCCACGCGCCATGCGTGCGCGCCGTCCGGCGCGCGGCCGTCGTGAACGTCGAGCATGGCCACCCTGGTGTGCAGGTGCAGCAGTGCGTCGGTGACCGCGCGTCCCAGTTGCCCGAACGCGCCCGTCACCACGATGACCTTGCCGTCCAGGCGCATAGTGCTGCGTTGATCGATCGTGGCATCACGCATAGTCGCCGCTCCTCAGCAGGCGGCCGGGGAGCGCGCCGGTCGGCTGGCCGTCGCGGTAGGTGATGACGCCGTTCACGAGCGTCGCGGTGTAGCCGTCCGCGGACTGGACGAGCCGCCGACCGCCGGCAGGGAGATCGTGAACGGGGTGCGGCGCGTGCAGCGTCAGGTTCGCGTAGTCGATCACGTTGATGTCGGCCTTCATCCCTTCGGCGAGCAGGCCGCGATCGGTCAGGCCGATCGCCAGCGCGTTGCGGCGCGACAGCTTGTTGACTGCCCATTCGAGCGACACGCGGCCTTCGGGCCGGTCGCGCGTCCAGTACGACAGCACTGTCGTCGGATAGCTCGAGTCGCAGATCATTCCGTAGTGCGCGCCGCCGTCGCCGAGCGCGAGTAGCGTGTTGTCGTCGACCATCATGCGACGCACGGCCTCGAGGTCGCCCTCCGAATAATTGGAAGACGGGGCGAGCAGGATCGCGGTTCCGTCGCGTTCGAGCAGCAGGTCATACACGAGTTCGGCGGGTGGGGTGCCGGTGCGCCGTGCCTGTGCCCGGATCGACTGGTCGGGCGTGGGTTCGTAGTTGGGCGGGTCGCCCAGCACGAACGAATCCTCGAAGTCCTTCACGATGTTGACGAACACCGGATTGGGATGCGCCGGCGTTTCCGACAGGATCGCCCGCCGGCGGGCCGGGTCGCGCATCGCGGCGACACGCTGGTCGAGCGGCAGCGCGTGAATGGCTTCGTAACTCGGGCGGAATCGAAACGGATGGAACGACAGGCCGAGACCGAACATCAGCCCGACGGGACGCGGAAAAACCTGGGCCCGGATAGGGAGCCCGTCGGCTTGTGCGTGGCGGTTGAGCGCGAGCATCGCTTCCGGCAGGTCGACGCAGTGGTCCTTCTGCAGGAGCGAGTAACTGACCGGGCGGCCAGAGATTTCCGCGATCCTGCGGATCAGGGCCATTTGTTTCGCCGCGTCGGACTTCGCGCTGTAGCCGTCGGTGATGACCTGAAAGACCCCGCCGTCGGCCTCCTTCAGGCCCTCCGCAAGGGCGAACAGTTCGTCTGTCGCGGCCTTCACGCTCGGGGCGAGATCGCCTTCGACCGTACGATGCCCCGCATGCTGCGAGCTGCTGACGCCGAACGCGCCCGCCCGGATCGCGTCGCGCACGATCTCGGTCATCTGCCGCAGCTGGGCCGCGTCAGGCGGCCCGTCGCCATCGTTCATCACATACACGCGGATCGCGCTGTGCGGCACCTGGGTCGCGAAATCGATGTCGTATCGGCGTGCCTTCAGCGTATCCAGATACTCGGGGAAGGTCTCCCAGTTCCACGGGATGCCCTCCGTCATCACGATCTCGGGAATGTCCTCGACACCTTCCATCACCTTGACGAGCGTGTCGCGCTGGGTCGACCGGCATGGCGCGAAACCGACGCCGCAGTTGCCGGTCAGGACCGTCGTCACACCGTGGTTCGAGGAGGGCGACAGCCGGGTTTCCCACGTGACCTGGCCATCGTAGTGCGTATGGATATCGACGAAGCCGGGCGTCACGATCTGGCCGGTCGCATCGATTTCCTCGACACCGCGCTCGGCGATCCGGCCGATCCGGACTATCTTGCCGTCGCGTATCGCGAGATCGGCGACGTAGGATGGTCCACCGCTGCCGTCGACGATCGTGCCCGACCGGATCACGACGTCAAAATCGGCGGCTTGCAACTTGCTGCGGGCAGGTATGCTCATTGGATCTGTCTCCTGTTTTATTACCCTGAAGTGCCGGTCGATCTTCGAAGCACATTGCGCGAGCGTCAACGGATTCGATGAAGGCTTTCCGTACATTGGACTCGTGCAGGCGTTGAGCACGGGATATTCGATGTCGGGCACACATGCGGCGCGGCGCATCGCGAACCGGCGAGGCACTGGAAGGGGCAGGCGAGAGGAATATGAGGACTACGAATCTGAATGATTGACCGAAGCAAGGCAAGGAGATGCTACGGCGTTGCGATGACGGCTGTCAGTTTTGTTGCGTACTCAGCGCCGTAACGGCGTGACACGGCATGTTGCGTCGCGCAACCGCGATCGGCATCGTTACGGTGCCGAGTGCGCGTGGTTGAGCACGGCCGTCAGCTCGAGCGCCGCGCGCCTGAGCTCCGGCGCGATCCGGCGCCTGATCGCCTCGATATCGGGATCGACGTCGACCGCGCTGCAAGCGAGCGACATCGGCGTGGCCGAGCGGCCGACGCGAATGGGCAGTGCGATCCCGTACGAGTGCCGCTGATACTCGCCGACCGACGTACATACGCCGGTGGAGCGCAATTCGTCGAATGCGCGTTCGATGCGGTTCCGGATCTCGACGGCTTGCGCACCAGCCTTCTCCAGCAACGGCATCATGTAGCGTGCGCGTTCGTGATCCGGCAGCGCCCACAGCCAGGCTCGCCCGATCGCCGTGGTGCTCATCGGCACCAGCGAGCCGACGCCCAGCCGCAACGTCGAAATCCGGCTGCTGGTGCGATGCGCGACATACAGCATGTCGAGCCGGTCGGGCACGGCGAGCGCAACGCAGACGCCGAGCCGATCGGCCAGCCGTTGAAGAACCGGGCCGGCGAGCCGTCTGACCGCATTCGTTTCGACGAACGCCTGGCCGATCGAGAATACGCCGCTCGCCAGTTCGAGATGCGGGCTGCCCGCGATGCGGCGGAGGAAGCCCAGGTGAACGAGTGTCGACGTCAGGCGTGCGGCGGCCGATCTCGACATCCCGGTCTCGCATTCGAGCTCCCGGATCGTTCGGGGTGCTCGCTCGGCATGAAACGCGCGCAGGAGTTGCAGCCCGCGATCCAGTGTCATCGTGATTTGAGCCGGGCGACGCGTCGCGGCCTCGAGATGAAGCGATGGATGCTCGGGCGGCATCTCGCCGTGGTTCGAATCGGTCGCCGTCCGGCACACCGCTTCGAGCGTGCGCGCGAGCGCGGCGAGCCGCTGGCCGAGTTCCCGTTCGACCTGAACCTTCGACTGCGCGCCCGCGCGGCTGACGCAGGCGAGGACGACCGGCGGCCGGCCGGGTAGCAGGATCGGCGCGGCGACGCCCGCGATTTCCGGTTCCCAGTGTCCGTGCAAGGTCGCAAAGCCCAGGTCCCGGACCTGATCGATTTTCTCGAGCATGCGTTGCCGGATCGGCGCCCATAGCTGGCCCGCCCGCCGTTCCACTTTCCTGTGCAAATAGGTGCGTTCGGCTTCGGGAAGAACGGCCATCAAGGTCCAGCCCATCAGCGAATACGCGATCTGGACGCGCATTCCCGCCGTCAGTTGCAGATCGAAGATCGCCTCGCTGCTTCGCTGGGCATCGAGGACGATCACTTCGAGCCGATCCCGCGTACCGAGTAATACGAGCGTGTGGGTCTCTTCGGCGAACTTGCGCATTTCCGCACTGGCGACGCGCTGGATGTCCGCGTCGGAAATCGCGGCATAGCCGAGTGCCAGCGAGCCTGGCGCAAGCGAATACCTGCGGGTGGCTTCATCGTGGTTGAGATAACCGAGCGTCACGAGCGAGCGCGACAGCCGCAGCACGGTTGGCGCCGGCAGGCCGGTCGCGTGTGCGATGTCGAGGTTGCTCAGCGACGGTGTGCGGCCATCGAAGGCCGACAGGATCGACAGGCCGCGCGCGAGCGGCGTCATCATGGCCTTGTTTGCGATCCGTTCCCCCTGCTGCGGTTTGGGCCACACGGTATCGATGCCGGATGGACCGTTGCGACATCGCGTACGGACAGGCGAGGAGGAAAGTTTTCCGGGCTGCATCGTGTCTCCGTTGGCCGCGCGCCTGTCGGACGGTATCCGCGGTCCGTCGCATTGCGCTGCTGGCTGCGTTTTTCAGTGTAGCAACAAGCGGCTTGCGGACGCGCCGGGGAAATCCCTTTAAAGCGCAGTCATGCGCGTTGCGACGAGACGTCATGCGTCTTGTCAAATTCCGGAACGCGACTAGCCTCGGCGCCGAATCCGCATGCATGGCAAGCGCGCAATCCGGCGCATGTTCCGCCGGATGATGCGTGGCGAGCGCTGCGCTTGTTGCGACCCTGCGGCGGTTCGGGGAAACCCTGTTTCGATTCCAAAGTACGAGGAGGCCCGAGCGACAGGTTTGCCCGGAACTTGCGCGCGGCGCTTCAATGGGTCCCGACGAAAGGCAAACCATCGGAGAGTCGAACATGCATCGCCGGCCTGACGGCCGTGTATCGAACAGGAATGGGGAGACGTTGAAATGCCAGCTACCTTTGCAGTGAAAGTCACGCGGAAGTGGAATGAAACGCCGGACATTTGCGTGCTGGAATTGCACGCCGTTCGCGAAGACCAGAAACTCCCGGCCTTTGAGGCCGGCGCGCACGTCGAAGTCCATTTGCGTGGATTGCCGTCGCGACAGTATTCGTTGTGCAACACGCCCGGCCCAACCGACTGCTATCAGTTGGGTATCTTCCTCGAACCGGAATCGCGTGGCGTATCGCGCGCGATTCACCAGACGGTCGAGGTGGGCCACACCCTCGATATTTCCCCGCCGAAAAACCATTTCCCGCTGGCGGAAGGCGCAACGCACAGTCTTCTTCTGGCTGGCGGGATCGGGGTCACGCCGGTCCTGGCGATGGCGGAAGCGCTGGCGTCGCGCAGCGCCAGCTTTGATTTCCATTACTGCACGCGAAGCGCGGAGCGCATGGCTTTCCAGACGAGAATCGGGCAGTCCGGATGGCGGCAGAATGCGCACCTCTATTTCGACGACGCGCCTGACGATCGACGCCTGGACCTGAACGCCGTGTTGTCGAGTCCGGCCGCAGGAACGCACCTGTACGTGTGTGGCCCGTCGGGCTTCGTGACATGGGTGAAGCAGGCCGCGACGCAATCGGGATGGCCGGATACGCACGTCCATTCGGAATCCTTTACGGGTACCGCCGTCGAGGTGCAGGACGGCGACCGGGCGTTCGACGTCGAGATCGCTGAAACGGGGCAAATCATCCATGTCGGGAAAGACCAGACCGCGTTGAATGCCCTCGTCGAGGCCGGCATCGACATTCCGAGTTCCTGCGAGGCCGGCAACTGCGGAACCTGCCAGACGATGGTCGTGTCGGGCGCCATCGATCACCGGGATCAATATTTGACCGCCGCGGAACGCGTGGCGAACAAGTCGTTCATCCCGTGCTGTTCGAGGGCAGCCGACGACATGATCGTTATCGGTCTGGAGTAGCAGGATGAGGGGTGTTCATGCGGATGCCCGGTTCAGAAAGTATTCGGACAACGAAATTATAGGGAGTGAGAGAAAGTCATGAAACATAGAATCGATACCTATCGCGATGCGGAAAAGACGATGAAGGACAAGACCCTTCGACAGGCCATGTACGACCCGGCCTTGTTCTTCATGAAGGATACGGTCGTCAACCTTCACGGCGACGCGCACCTGAGAAAGCGCCAGGCGCTCAACAGCCTGTTCACCCGTGAATTCTTTCGCGACTACCAGAACCGTGTGTTGCCCGCCGCGCTCGATCAGGTGCTGAAGCCCGTCGTCGCCGAAGGGCGGGGCGACGTGGCCATCCTGGCGTTTCAGGCGCTGGTCAATCTGACCTCCGACGTCACCGGTATCGACCGGGTCGGCACCGAGGAGGAGACGAACCGCATCCTCAAGATCATTCGCGGATTGGCCCACGTATCGACCGTCGAACAATTATTGTCCGGGAGCGTGGACGACGCGAACCGGAAAATCCGGGAAGCGCTCGTGGAGTTCGAGCGCGATTTCTATGTCCCGTCGGCCAGGCGTCGGCAGGCATTGATCGATCAGGGTGCGGAACTGCCGAAAGACGTGATGACCGTGATGCTGGTCAACTACCCGAACGGCGAACTGCCTCACGACGTCATGGTCAAGGATGCCGCGCTGTTTCTGCTGGCCAGCGCGGCCACACAGGCGAATACGCTGTGCTTCATCATGCTCGACATCCTGACGTGGTGTCGCGATCATCCCGGCACGCGAGAGACGCTGCTGGCCGAACCCGCCACGCTGCAGAAATTCATCTGGGAAGCGATACGGCTTCATCCGCCGCAGGTTGTCTCGTTGCGCCGGGCGTCCTGTCCGATGCATATCCCGGACGGCGGCGAGGTGGCCGCGGGCGACGTGATCGAGTTTGACATGGCGACTGCCAACCGCAACCCGGACATCTTCGGGCCGGACGCGGACACGTTCAATCCGTATCGCGTGCCGCCCGGCCGGATTGCCGCCCCCGGGCTTTCTTTCGGAGCGGGGCCGCATGCGTGTGTGGGCCGGGTGCTGGCGGCGGGGGTGCCGATCACGGCGGAGAACGCGGACAACGAGGATACCGAATTCGGCACGCTTCACATGATCACCCATGCGTTGCTCGAACTGGGGGTTGATCTGGATCGCGACCATCCGCCGATCGTCGATGAAGCGACGGTGCGGCGGCATATCGTGTCGTTGCCTTTCGTCCTGAGGCCGGAGCTGGCCGCGGCAGCGGGCAGGGAAGTCGCGGGTGGGGGCTGTCCTTTCACGCGGTCGTAGGGGGCAATCTGGCGTGAAAGTGCTGCGGCGCGAAGAAGGTGCCGTCAGGCAGGCTGCGCCCGGGCGTCGTGCCTGGGCGCAGGCGGCCGGTGACGGGGCCGCTTGATACGGCGCTGCAAGGCGGTCTTCGACTCTCCGGGCAAATGTGCGCCGAACGGCTGCGCGATCGACGCGTGACTACCGGCGCGGCCTTTTGGCGCCGGCGCCGGCTCCGATTGCACAGCCCATTGCCGTTCCCAAGCTCAACCACAGGCCCATGCTTTCAGTTGCTGCGCCAACCGCAGCGCCGACAGCCATGCCAATTGCAAGCCACTTTCCCATTTCCTTTCGCTCATGCACGGTGACAGTGACGAGCACATTAGCATGAGGTCAACGGGCGACGAAGTGTTGGGCGCCTGTCCCGTCATGGTAAGCATGGCCCGCTTTATTGGTGCCGGGGTGGACCTGACAGACGGTTGACCAGGCAGCGGGCCTTCAGGTGTCGTGATGCGCAGCGCCGACACCGCAGCCCGCGATGGCGCTGGATCCAGCATGTCAATCCAGCCCCGGGCTCCACGTATTGATAATCGTCGAGCGTTTCAATGTCGATTAGCGAATGGCAAAGCGGGCTGCCGGCGAACCATTCGAGCAATTATTCCCATAGATAAACAGATTCCTGTTTTCCGAATACGCCTGGTAAATAATTGAATAAACTTCCTTGGCACTGAACGAGTAGATGCCGTCGTTAATGGTCACCAGCAAGTTGCCGGTGGTGTCGGTTTCGATCTTGTCGATCTTGCCGGCCTTGCAAAGCGCCTGGGCGGACGCGCACGTGGAGGCGAGCATCAGTGCTGAAAACAGCACGGTTGCAATCTTCTTCATGACTTTCCTTTGATATTGAATGAATTAAAGCGAACGGACGACGTTGGTCACGCCCGGGAAGACGTGTCTGTCTTTCCGGATTGCCGATTCACAAGTGTCTGGAAATCAACGGTGGCCTGACAAGGTGGAAACTTTGCGACAAAGCACGAATGCAATGATTCGTGCTGCGCCTCCGTATCTCGTTGATTTTTGAATCACGGTGTTGCGGCGCACAACACAGACTATTTATTTGAATTTGAGGGCGCCAATCGTATTAATTTATCGTTAATAAGATTTGATAATTTTTGTTTGAATGTGATTTTCTTGAATTCTGCGGACTGTTGTTTTTGTTTTTTGATTATTTCGATATTTAAATAATCGACGACGAATATTGATTCGATGGTTGATGGTGTGGCGGGTCAGGTCGGCTCGCCCCGGCCCGGAAAGACGCTACACTGCGCGAGTTCCCGACCATGCAGGGAGCGTCAGGACAGCGGGCCCGCATATTGCAAACGTGTGACGATGTGATTGCCCGTCCCCTGACTCATTCGAACAAGTGACGAGAGAAAGAGAGGGCCCATGCTGACACGTCTTCGTATCGGACTCGATCGCGCGCGCGACCTGCGCGAAGCGGGACGTCCGTCTCCCATCCAGCCGCGGCCGCAGGCGAGCGAGCTGGTCGACCTGAGCGCGAAGCGCGCGATGTGGCGCGTTGCCGTGCCGGGCCAGGCCGACTGCTACATGGCGGCGACGCCCGCCGAGACGGAGCGCTACGTCGTCCATCTCGACGCGCAGACCTTCTACGGCCTCTGGCTCGGCACGAGCCCGACGTTTCCGCAACTGAACTCGCAGGACTGCGTGCCGCGCCGCGTCATGCCGCTCGACGGCAAGTACGCGTCGGCCGCCGCCGCGTTCCGGGCCGGCCGCCTCGAACCGGTGGCACTGCCGCCGGTCGGCTACTGGCTCGAGGGAAGCGGGTACGAAGTCGCGATGAGCAACGGCATGACGCGCACCTTCTGGCTGCTCGCCAACCGCGTGCGGTCGTTTCCGGTCAGCGTCGACAACGCGACCTGGGCCACGATGCTGAACAACATGGCCGGCGTCGGCGTTGCGCCGATCGCGTACCGCGAACTGTTCTCCCGGCACGCGTAGGGCGCGCGTCGCGATCCGGCCTGCCGCGGCGGCGCCGGATCGCCACCTGGTTTGACACGCCGCGTTCGCGGCCATTAAAGTCGCATCGCGGGCCGGTGGGTCAAGCACACGCCCGGAACAGGCAGCCGATGTTCCAGGACTACGGGGCTACCCCGTGGATCAGATCGACACCCCGATGCGTCGCAAGGAGCACGGTTGCGCGTTGCGCAACGCGACTCCTCGCAGCACCAGTCACGTTGGCTCATCGTCCCGCCCATCGATTCCCATGTCCGGCTCCCTGTTCGACACCACCCGCACGATTGCCGAAGCGATGCTGGCCGGCGAACCTGAACGCCCCGGCGTCCTGGCCCGGATGGCGGCCGTGCTCGGCGGCGCGCCACCGTGGACGCACGAAGTCGCGGATGCCGCGCTCGCACGCTTCGGTGCGCGCTGGGCCGACGTCGACATCGAGACGCTTGCGGCGGACCTCGCCGATGCGCCGGCTTTCGTGCTCGCCTGGTACGGCAGCGATCGGCCCGCCGCGATCCGCGTCGTGCGACGCCCACTCGTCCAGCAGCCGTTGCCGGCGCCGCTCGCCGGCTGCGACGTGCCGCAATGGGCGACGCCCGGCGATCTTGCCGCCTGGCTCGGCGTGAGCGCGGCGGAACTCGACTGGCTGTCCGACCACTGGCGCGTCGACGCACGCAGCAGCGCCACGCCGTTGCATCACTACACCTATGTGGCGCACGACAAGCGCAGCGGCGGCAGCCGCCTCGTCGAAATCCCGAAAGGCCGGCTGCGCGAAGCGCAGCGCCGCATCCTGCACGGGCTGCTCGATCGCATCGCGCCGCACGGTGCGGTGCACGGTTTTCGCAAGGGGCACGGCATCGTGTCGTTCGCGGCGCCGCATGCGGATCGCGATGTCGTCGTCCGTTTCGATCTGGCGGATTTCTTCGTATCGATACGCGCCGCGCGCGTGCACGCGCTGTTCGTCACGCTCGGGTACCCGGTCGAAGTCGCGCGCACGCTCACCGGGCTGTGCACCAATCGCGTGCCGTCCGCGCGGCTGCTCGCGCCGGACCTGCGCGACCGGTTCGACTGGATTGCTCGCCAGCGCTATCGCGAGCGGCACCTGCCGCAAGGCGCGCCGACGTCGCCGGCGCTGGCGAACCTGAGCGCGTTCCGGTTCGACATGCGGCTCGCCGCGCTCGCGCGTTCGCTCGGTGCCACCTACACGCGCTATGCCGACGATCTCGCCTTTTCCGGCGGCGGCGCGCTGGCACGCGACGTCGAGCGGCTGCAGGTCCGGGTTGCCGCGATCGCGCTCGACGAGGGTTTTGCGCTGCAACTGCGCAAGACACGCGTGATGCGGCGCGGCATGCGGCAGCAACTGGCCGGCGTGGTCGTCAATCGTCATCCGAATCTGGCGCGCGATGAGTTCGATCTCCTGAAGGCCATCCTGACCAACTGCATCCGGAGCGGGCCGGCGTCGCAGAATCGCGATGCGCATCCGGACTTCCGCGCGCATCTCGCCGGGCGCGTCGCGCATGCGGCCGCGCTGAACGCGGCGCGCGGCGCGAAGCTGCGCGCGCTGTTCGACCGGATCGCGTGGGACGCCTGCGACGTCGGCCAGTAATCGGACGTATCCGCATCGACGCCGGCCGCCGTCTTCTGCAACACGACGCCGAGCACTGCTATCATTCGCGCCATGCCGCGCCCGTGCCAGGGGCGGCGCTTATTTTCCGCAGCCGTTCGCCGTGCTTTCGTACATGGTGAGCTGCGCGTTGCCGGCCCGGTCCTGTCTGTCATTGATTGACGCGCGACGTCGTTTAGTGCGTATCGCGCAAGCCATGCCGGCTCAAACAAACGATTCACACATTTGACAGCCCCCATCGGCGGAACTTCGTGGTAGGTTCCGCCATCGGAGCTTTTTGCGAAAACATGCCCAAAGAGGATGAATACATGACCCAGGCCCTGCAGGAACTCGAAGCACAACTTCGGGACCTGAATATCAAGCTGTCGGATGCGAAGCAGAAGGAGAAGCAAGCCGCGCTCGCGGCATTCAAGGAACAGGTCGAGCTTTTGGGAATTTCGCAGCAGGAAGTGCTGAGCGCGCTTGGCTATATCGTCCAGCGAAAACGCAAGGCACCTGCCAAATTCTACGATCCGACGACCGGCCGCTCATGGTCGGGCCGCGGCCCGCGGCCGAAATGGCTCGAAGGCAAGGATCTCGATACGCTCGCCGTCGACCGCGAGGCCAAGACCTGGTGGCCCGGAGACGATCAGGGCTGAAGCCGGCCGGGCCGCGAGGCCAACCGGCGCCGTCCGGTTCGCACAAGCGGGCCGGCCGGTAACACTCCGGCAGCATGCTGTTTTTCATCCGGTGTCGGGCCTGACCGCGACATCGCCGGCCTTGCCGCCGACACCGGATCGCCGTTTTTCCCTCCCGTTCATGACCCGCAGATTCCCGCTCGCCGTCCCGCAAGCGGGTGTCGACGCGCGCGCGGACCCTTGCCGCGGGCTGGCCCGCCGGCCCGTCGGGCACCGGCACAGGCCTTAGAATGTCGCCGGACAATCGTGGCAGGACACCATGGCAGCAAACATGAAATCTTCGTCGCTCGGCGGCCCGTCGGCCCCGCGCGTGGAGCAGGTCGGCGCGTACGCGTGGAAAGCGCTGGCCGGATCGGCGATCGGCTATGCGATGGACGGCTTCGACCTGCTGATCCTCGGCTTCATGCTGCCGGCGATCACGGCGGCGCTGCACCTGACGCCCGGGCAGGGCGGCGCGCTGGTCACGTGGACGCTGATCGGCGCCGTCGCGGGCGGCATCCTGTTCGGTGCACTGAGCGACCGTTACGGGCGTGTGCGCGTGCTGACCTGGACGATCCTGCTGTTCGCGATCTTCACCGGGCTGTGCGCGTTCGCGCAGGGTTTCGAGGATCTGCTGGTGTACCGCACCATCGCGGGCATCGGGCTGGGCGGCGAGTTCGGGATCGGCATGGCGCTCGCGGCGGAAGCGTGGCCGGCCAGCAAGCGCGCACGCGTGTCGTGCTACGTCGCGCTCGGCTGGCAGGCCGGCGTACTGCTGGCCGCCCTGCTGACGCCGTTCCTGCTGATGCACATCGGCTGGCGCGGGATGTTCGTGGTCGGCGTGCTGCCCGCGCTGCTCGCCTGGGCGATGCGCAACAAGCTGCACGAGCCTGAAGCGTTCGTGCAGCGCGCAGCGCAGCCGAAGCCCAACGCGTTCCGCCTGCTCGTCGCGGACGGCCGCACCGCGCGCACGAGCCTCGGCATCGTGATTCTGTGTTCGGTCCAGAACTTCGGCTACTACGGGATCATGATCTGGCTGCCGACCTTCCTGTCGAAACAGATGGGCTTCTCGCTGACGAAGTCGGGGCTGTGGACGGCGGCGACGGTCGTCGGGATGATGATCGGCGTCTGGGTGTTCGGGCAGCTGGCCGACCGCATCGGGCGCAAGCCGACGTTCCTGCTGTACCAGCTCGGCGCGGTCGTGACGGTCATCGCGTATGCGCAGCTGTCTGACCCGACCGCGATGCTGTGGGCCGGTGCGCTGATGGGCATGTTCGTCAACGGGATGGTCGGCGGCTACGGGACGCTGATGTCGGAAGGCTATCCGACGGCCGCACGCGCCACCGCGCAGAACGTGCTGTGGAACATCGGCCGCGCGGTCGGCGGCTTTGGCCCGGTTGCGGTCGGCGCGCTGGCCGCGCACTACTCGTTCCAGACGGCCATCGCGCTGCTCGCCGGCCTCTACGTGCTCGACATGGTCGCGACGCTGTTCCTGATTCCCGAGCTCAAGGGCGTCGAACTCGAATGAGTGCGGCGATCGCGCGTCACCCAACGACTTCACCGGAAACCACGATGCAACAGCAGAACAGGACGATCGGCGTGATGGGCTCGGGCAAGGAGCCGTGGCTCGCGTTTTCGGAGCCGCTCGGCGCCTGGCTCGCGCAGGCCGGTTTCAACCTGCTGACCGGCGGCGGGCAGGGCGTGATGCTGGCGGTCGCACGCGCGTTCGCCGGCGTGCCGGGGCGGGCCGGCCGCTCGATCGGCATCCTGCCGACGCACGCCGATCCGCTCGCGGGTTTCGTGCCGCTCGACGGCTATCCGCATCCGTTCGTCGACATCCCGATCCTCACGCCGCTGCCGCGCCGCGAGCCGGACGCCGCCCCGGATACGATCAACCGCAACTACGTGAACGTGCTGAGCAGCGACCTGATCGTTGCGCTGCCGGGTGGGCATGGCACGGCCGAGGAGATTGCGCTCGCGCAGCGCTGGGGCAAGCCGCTCATCTGCTTCGGGCCGGACGGTGCGTTTCGCGAGCTCGCGGTGGGGGCCCCCTGCACGTCGTCGCTCGACGACGTGATCCGCTTCGTGGAACACGCGTTTTCGGCGGAGCAGGCGCTTCGCTAGCGGATTGAACGGCGTCGACCGCGTTCGTCGCGATGTCGGCGCGGCGGCGTGGCCGGTTTCTACCGTTGCCGGCCGTCCAGCAGGTCGAGCGTCTGCGCCCAGTCGAACGGCAGCAGCGCGTCGTAGTCGAGCCCGCGCTCGGCCATCCTGTCGACGAAGCGATCCTGCACACGCACGCATGCCGCGCTCATCTCCGGCGCGATGCCGCCTTCGCGCAACGTCTCGCACACTTCGCGCATCTCCGCCGCGCGCCGGCGGCCGTGTTCGGCGACGCGGCCGATCAGGTAGCCGGGCAGGTCGGGCGACGTCGCGAACTGGTCGAATGTCTGCCGCAACGACGCGAGCACGAGCGCGTCGGCGCCGTACGCGCGAGCGGCGCTCAGGCATTCGACGGTCAGCGCTTCGATGCCCTTGATCATCACGCTGCGGCACATCTTGGCCGCCGACGCGACGCCGACCCGAGCCGACACGGCCCGGGCATTGAAGCCGAGCGCCTTCAGCTCGTATGCAATCGCTTCGGCCTGCGGACCGCCCAGCAGCATCGGCACGGCGAGCCCGTACGGCGGCACGGGCGCCATCACGGCTGCTTCGACATAGTGGCCGCCGGCGGCTTCGATCCGTTGCTGGCCGTGCTGTTTCATCGCCGGCGATACCGAGTTGATGTCGATGAAAGTCTGGCCCGGCCGGATGCACGCGGCCACGGCGTCGGCGACGTCGGCATCGGACGACGCCGTGACGGCGGAGACGATCCACCGCACATCGCGGACTGCATCGGCGAGGGTGGGTGCGACCCGCACGTTCAGGCGCGCGGCCCTGTTGCGCATCGCCGGCGCGGCGTGCGCGTCGTCGAGCAGCCGGTCGTACATCGTCACGCGCACGTTTCGCGCGGCCAGTGCGCCGCCCAGCAGGCCGCCGGCTTCGCCGAATCCGATGAATGCGATCGTCGAATCGTTCATGCGTGTCGCTCCTTCACGATTGGGGATAGCGGCCGTCACGACGGACGGTATCCGGCGCGCTTATGACGGCGCCGCGAATCGATGCCGCGCCGACCGGCCACTGCGGGATATTGTCGGTTCGTCGCAGAAGCGCATGCAATGCGAACCCGCCGCGACAGCCATGCGCTTTCCTTATCGCCCGACGGCAGCATGCGGCGCGCGCGCCACCTCGGTCGCCACGATGCGGATCGCGTCGATCAACGCGCGGGCGGCCGGTGACGGCGGGCTGCCGGTGCGCGTCATCAACCCGATATCGCGCGTCGTCTCGCGCATCGGCGGGACGTCGAGCACGGCCAGCAAGCCCGAATCGCACTCGTAACGCAGCTGCTGAGCGGACAGCACCGCGAGCATGTCGGTGTGCAGCAGCAGGCCGCGGATCACCGCGAGGTCGGCCGTCTCGACCGTCGGCATCGGCGGCCTGAGCTTCATCCGTCGGAACAGCGCTTCGAACAGGCCGCGTGCGGGCGAATGAATGCGCGGCAGGATCCATTGCGCACTGGCGAGGCTCTTGATGCCGAGGTTGCGCACGCTGGCGAGCGGATGATCGCGCCGCGCCAGCACGACGAGGCTCTCCGACATCAACCGTTCGTTTCCGAGGTCGTTCGTCGGGTCGCTCGCGCGCAGCGCGCCGAGGATGAAGTCGATATCGCCCGCGCGCACGCCCGCGACGAGCGCTTCGTATGCGCTTTCGTCGGTGATCACGCGCACCTTCGGGAAGCGCGTGACGACGCGTGCGACGGCCTCGGGCAGCATCAGCGTGCGGCCGAGCGGCAGCGCGCCGACGGTCACGACGCCCTGGATGCTGCCGTGCAGCGCCGCGACGTCGTCGGCGACATGCCGCAATTCGTTCAGCGCGCGCCGCACGTGCAGCAGGAACGTTTCGCCGTCGGTCGTCAGCAGCAGGCCGCGCGGATGGCGATGGAACAGCGCGAATCCCGCGCCGCTTTCGAGAATCCGGATCGCGCTGCTGACGGCCGGCTGCGTGACGCCGAGCGTGCGTGCGGCGCTCGGCATGTGCCGGTGCCGCGCGAGCGTCGAGAACAGTTGAAGCCGCCGCGTGTTGAGCAGGTAGGCGGGCAGCCCGCCCTCGGCCGAGGCCCGCCGGCGCGACTGGCGCAGCGCGCACCAGTTCGCCAGCTCGCCGAGTTCGGCGAACACGCGCTCGCCGCGCTTCAACACCGCGCGTCCGACCGGCGTCGCGAGCATGCCCGACGGTTTGCGGTCGAACAGCGGCTCGCCGAGCGCCGTTTCGATTTCCTGCACGGCGCGCGTGACGGCCGATTGCGCACGAAACAGCGTCGCGGCCGCGCGGCTCACGCTGCCGGTGTCGGCTACACGCTGCACCGCGTACAGGCAGGCGAGGTTCGGGAGTTCGGTGTCGTCCATGGGCGGTCGGGTGCGGACGGGCCGCGTGGCATGCCGGTGGGGGCGCAATGCACCGGCGGCAGATGTCGAACGACTTTACCGGAACGGCGGCGCAGCAGCTTGCATCGTGCTTATCGGCCTATCTGTTTTGTTTATCGGGTTCGGCGAGCGGGGGCCGATGGCGGGGCCGGCGGCCCGGTGCGAGCCCGGGCGCGGGCGCCATATCCGGCGGGCGTTCCGGCGATCCGTCGGATGAATGGCGTCGTGCCGAACGGCGCAGACGTCATGCCAATTCGACGAAATTTAAGGGTTTCCCCCGACTACGTGGTGCGATCGGCGGTTGCGTACTTTCGATCCCGGCAGCCGCATCGGCGCAGTTGCCGGCGTAGCGGACCGCCATCTGATTCATTGTTTGTCCGACCACCCCGGGCGTTCCGCGAGCGATGCGCCCATCTGACGAGCGAGGCAGTGCAATGGGACGACAGCAGACGTTGGGAGCCGGAAAGCCGGCGGGCGGCATGCACGCCGATGTATCGCCGGACCGGGCCGTGTGGGCGGATACGGTGCGCGCGGGCGTTCGCGGCGGCCTGGCCGGCGCGGTGCTGATCTGGGTTTACGAGGCGCTGGTCTGGGTCGGCGCGCAGCACCTGATGCCGCTGGCCGGCATCCCGCGCAACGCGACGGGGCTCGTGTTCGGCAAGGGCGTGCAGGACGCGCTCGGCATCGGGTCGTATTTCATCGGCACCGCGATTCATTTCGCGTTCGCGATGGCGTGGGGCATCGTGTTCGCGGCGATCTGGCCGTGGTTCCGCCGGCGCGGCTTCGAAGCGACGTTCGTCGCGCTGTTCTTTGCCATCGTCGCGTGGATCGTGATGCACGTGATGATCATGATCGCGTCGAGCAACCACCCGAACTACTTCGACCCGAACGTGATCATCGGCGGGTTCATGTCGCACTTTGTCTTCACCGTCCCGCTCGCGCTGGTCGTCAAGCGCAGCCTCGCGCCGCAACCGCGCGGCTACGCGTAAGCCACGGGCGCGCACCATTCATTCTGTCGCGGACGGCCAGGCGGGCCGGGCCGCAATCGAGCATCACGAAGGAGCATTGGCATGGCACGCATCATCGGGGGCATCGCGGCCTCCCACACGCCCACGATCGGGTTCGCGTTCGACAAGAACAAGCGCGACGACCCCGTGTGGGCACCGATCTTCGAGAACTTCGCGCCGCTGGCCGCGTGGCTCGCCGACCGGCGCCCCGACGTGCTGCTGTTCATCTACAACGACCACGTCACGTCGTTCTTCTTCGATCACTACTCGGCGTTCGCCCTTGGCGTCGGGCCGCAGTGGCATCCGGCCGACGAAGGCGGCGGCGCGCGCGACCTGCCGCCGATCGCCGGGCACCCGGCGTTTGCCGCGCACATCGGCCAGTCGCTGATGGCCGACGAGTTCGACATGTCGTTCTTCCAGAACAAGCCGCTCGATCACGGCTGCTTCTCGCCGCTGTCGGTGCTGTGCCCGCACCAGCCCGACTGGCCGGTGCGACTGGTGCCGCTGCAGATGGGCGTGCTGCAGTTGCCGGTGCCGTCCGCGCGCCGCTTCTACCGGCTCGGCCAGGCGCTGCGCCGCGCGATCGAAAGCTATCCGGAAGATCTGCGCGTCGCGATCGTCGCAACGGGCGGGCTGTCGCACCAGGTGCACGGCGAACGCGCCGGCTTCAACCATCCCGAATGGGACGCCCGCTTTCTCGACCTGCTCGAGCGCGATCCTGAACGTCTCGCCGGCATGCCGCTCGCCGAATACGCGACGCTCGGCGGCTACGAAGGCGCCGAGGTCGTGATGTGGCTCACGATGCGCGGCGCGTTGCCGGCCGGTGTCGTGTGCCGGCATCGCAGCTATTACCTGCCGTCGATGACGGGCATCGCGACGGCCGTCTACGAGCCGGCGGATACCGACATCGACACGGCGGCGGCCGAACGGCACCGGCAGCGGATCGCGGCCGAGCTCGCCGGCGTCGAGCAGTTGCCGGGTACCTATCCGTTCACGATCGCGAAGGCCGTCGACGCGTACCGGATCAACAACTACCTGCACCGGATGATCGAGCCCGCGCATCGCGCGCTGTTTCTGAGCGACCCCGAAGCGAGTTTCGACGCGGCCGGCCTCAGCGAACAGGAGCGCGACCTGATCCGCCGGCGCGACTGGCCGGGCCTGCTGCGTTACGGCGTGATCTTCTTCCTGCTGGAAAAGCTCGGCGCGGTGACGGGCGTTTCGAACCTGCACATCTACGCGGCGATGCGCGGCGAATCGCTGGAGGCGTTCCAGCGCACCCGGAACGCGCCCGGCGCGCTGTACTCGGTCGCGGGCAAGAGCGCGGGGCCGCTCGGCTGGGATGGTGCGGAGCAGCCGCACAACACGTGACGGGTGACGGGTGACGAAGGCGCGTGGCTATGCGCCTTCGTCTCGCGAATTCGGCGCCGTATCAAGTCATATAAATAGGATGACGAATCGAAATGATCGATCGTCGCCAAGGAGACAGGAGAGACATGATGGGAAACGGAAGGGTAATCGACATCAAGTCGTTCATCGACGACCGGCCGGTGACACGCTATCAGTGGCTGCTGGTCGTGCTGTGCTGCCTCGTCGTGATCGCCGACGGGATGGACGTCGCGATCATGGGCTTCGTCGCGCCGTCGATCATCCATGACTGGGCGATCTCGCGGCCCGAGTTCGGGCTCGTGATGAGCGCGGCGCCGATCGGCCTGGTGATCGGCGCGCTGGTGGCCGGCCCGAGCGCGGACCGGTTCGGGCGCAAGCGCGTGCTGATCGCGTCGGTGTTCCTGTTCGGCGTGTTCACGATCGTGACCGCCCAGGCACACACGCCGTTCGAGATGGCGATGCTGCGGCTGCTGACAGGTATCGGCCTCGGCGCGGCGATGCCGAACACGACGACGCTGCTGTCGGAGTACGCGCCGAAGCGGATGCGCGCGCTGATGATCACCGTGATGTTCACGGGCTTCAATCTCGGCTCGGCGCTGATCGGGTTCGTCGCGGGCTGGCTGATTCCGTTGCACGGCTGGCGCGCGGTGCTGCTGTTCGGCGGCACGCTGCCGCTGCTGCTGATTCCGCTGCAGCTGTGGCTGTTGCCCGAATCGGCCCGGCTGCTGGCCGTGCGCGGCGCGCCGTCGCAGCGCATCGCCGCGTTGCTGAACCGCGTGTGCGGCGGGCAGTTCGCCGGCAACGAAACATTCGTGTCGAACGAACCGCCGCTGCCGACGCGCAGGCCGATCGGCGTGCTGTTTTCGCAAGGCTACGGGTTCGTCACCGTGTCGCTGTGGATCACGTATTTCATGGGCCTGCTCGTGATCTACCTGCTGACGGGCTGGCTGCCGACGCTGATCAAGGATGCGGGCCTGTCCGTCAGCACAGCCGCGAACGTGACCGCGATGTTCCAGATCGGCGGCACGATCGGCGCGATCGGCGTCGGCTGGCTGATGGACAAGGTGCGGCCGGCGCCGGTGATCGGCGCCGCGTATCTCGGCGGCGGGCTGTGCGTGGCCGTGCTCGCATGGGCCGGTGCGCTGTCGTCGTCGCTCGCGCTGCTGGTGTTCGCGGCCGGCTTCTTCATGAGCGGCGCGCAGACGGGGCTGAACGCCTATGCGCCGGGACGCTACCCGACGGTTGCGCGTGCCACCGGCGTGAGCTGGATGCTCGGGATGGGGCGCTTCGGCAGCATCTTCGGCTCCGCGATCGGCGGTGCGCTGCTGGGGCTCGGCTGGAAGTTCGACGCGATCCTGTCGATGCTCGCGGTGCCGGCCACGCTGGCCGCGATCGCGATCATGACGTCGCAGCGCGCCCCCGCGCCCGAACCGCAGGAACTGGAAAACCCGGCGCACTGAGCGCGCCGCGTCGCGCCGAACCGGCGCGGCGGCCGGCAGGCGGCGGAACACGTATTCACACGCAGGAGTTGCAATGATCATCGACATTCACGGCCACTACACCACCGCGCCGAAGGCGCTGGAGGCGTGGCGCAATCGCCAGGTCGCGGCGATCAACAGCCCGTCGGAGCGGCCGAAAGTCTCCGAGCTGCACATCGGCGACGACGAGCTGCGCGAATCGATCGAGCTCAACCAGCTCCGACTGATGCGCGAGCGCGGCCTCGACCTGACGATCTTCAGCCCGCGCGCGAGCTTCATGGCGCATCACATCGGCGATTTCAGCGTGTCGAGCACGTGGGCCGCCGTGTGCAACGAGCTGTGCCACCGCGTGCACCAGCTGTTTCCCGATCACTTCGTGCCGGCCGCGATGCTGCCGCAGAGCCCGGGCGTGGATGTCGCGACCTGCATTCCGGAGCTGGTCCGGTGCGTCGATGAATACGGCAACGTCGCGATCAACCTGAATCCCGATCCGTCCGGCGGCCACTGGACGAGCCCGCCGCTGTCGGACCGCTACTGGTACCCGGTCTACGAGAAGATGGTCGAGTACGACATTCCCGCGATGATCCACGTGAGCACGAGCTGCAACGCGTGCTTCCATACGACGGGCGCGCACTACCTGAATGCCGATACGACGGCGTTCATGCAGTGCCTGACTTCCGACCTGTTCCGCGATTTCCCGACGCTGCGCTTCGTGATTCCGCACGGCGGCGGCGCGGTGCCGTATCACTGGGGACGGTTTCGCGGGCTCGCACAGGAGCTGAAGAAGCCGCTGCTGAAGGATCACCTGCTGAACAACGTGTTCTTCGACACGTGCGTGTATCACCAGCCCGGCATCGACTTGCTGACCGGCGTGATCCAGGTCGACAACATCCTGTTCGCGAGCGAGATGATCGGCGCGGTGCGCGGGATCGATCCCGACACCGGCCACTATTACGACGACACGAAGCGCTACATCGATGCGTCGTCGCTCGATGCGCACGCGCGCCACAAGATCTACGAAGGCAATGCACGGCGCGTCTATCCGCGCCTGGATGCACAACTGAAAGCGAAGGGGCAGTGATCATGAACGAACTCGGCGTGGTTTACCGCACGATCCACCGCGCGGACGCGGACGTCGCCGCGCGGCTCGGTGCGCTCGGCTCGGCGACGGTGCACGAGGCGATGGGCCGCACCGGCCTGATGAAGCCATACATGCGGCCGATCTACCCGCGCGCGCTCGCGTCCGGCACGGCCGTCACCGTGCTGCTGCATCCGGGCGACAACTGGATGATGCATGTCGCGGCCGAGCAGATCAGGCCGGGCGACGTGGTCGTCGCGGCGATCACCGCCGACTGCACCGACGGCTATTTCGGCGACCTGCTCGCAACGAGCTTCAAGGCGCGCGGCGCGCAGGCGCTGATCATCGACGCGGGCGTGCGCGACGTCGCGGTGCTCGAGGCGATGCAGTTCCCGGTGTGGAGCAAGGCGATCTCCGCGAAAGGCACGATCAAGGCGACGCTCGGCTCGGTGAACGTGCCGGTCGTGTGCGCGGGTGCGCTCGTCCATCCCGGCGACGTGATCGTCGCGGACGACGACGGGGTGGTGGCGGTGCCTGCCGCGCGAGCCGCTGACGTGCTCGACAAGGCGATCGCGCGCGAGACGAACGAAGCCGCGAAGCGCGCGAAGCTCGCGTCGGGCGTGCTGGGCCTCGACATGTACGACATGCGCGAGCCGCTGCGCCAGGCCGGCCTGCGCTATATCGACTGATGGGGGCGGCGGAGATGACGCGGACTGCATGCGCGACGACAACGGTCGCCGGCATTTCGTCGATGGCGACGCGGCCGGTGCTGGCACGACTGGCGGCCGCCCATGCGGACGAAACGGGGTGCCGCGTGTCGATCACATCCGTCGGCGGTGTCGACGCGACGCGGCGCGTGCGGGCCGGTGAGCCGTTCGATTTCGTCGTGCTTGCAGCCGACGCGATCGAGCGGCTTGCGGCCGATGGCCATGTCGACGGAAGCACCCGGGTGGATGTTGCGCGTTCCGGCATCGCGGTCGCGGTGGCGGCAGGCGCGGCGCGGCCGGAGATCGGCACCGAAGCGGAGGTGCGCGACACGATCCTGCGCGCGGACCGGATCGGCTATTCGACGGGGCCGAGCGGCGCGCACCTGAATCGCCTGTTCGTACGCTGGGGCATCGCGGACGCGATTGCGCCGCGCATCGTCCAGGCGCCGCCCGGCGTGCCGGTCGGCGAGCTGATCGCGGCGGGCGAGGTCGATCTCGGCTTCCAGCAGTTGAGCGAGCTGATGCATGTGCCGGGCCTCGACGTCGTCGGCGTATTGCCGGAAGCCGTTCAGGCCGTCACGGTGTTTTCCGCAGCGGTGTGCCGTACGGCACACGATCGCGCGGCTGCCGCACGGTTTCTTGCTTACCTGGCATCGCCGCAGGCCGATCGCGCCAAGCGCGAACACGGGATGGAGCCGGCGTAGGGCGGAACGGTGCCGGCGCGGCGGCGGCGCGCCGGAATCGATAAACGGATCAGATGGGAATCGGTTTTCTTCGCAACGCGTGTACGCAGTGAGCTTAGTTATGCTGATGAAGAGGGCGGTCGCATGAAGGTTCGATTCACTCGAGGTATCGCAGACGTTTCGTGAAATCGCCGCATCGCCACCTGACGACGATGCGGCAAGCCAACCAGAACGACAGGAGACAGGAATGCAGACGAACTGCAGGGCAGGGTGGAGCGTGCGCGCGGCAGGCATGCGGCGCGATGCGCTGATCCGGATGCTGGCGATCGGCATGATGGCGTTGTGCGCGATGTTGGCCGGCTGGTCGAGCGCGGCGAGCGCTGCCAGTGCCGCGAGCGCGGCCGGCGGCCTCGCGAATCTTCCGGCGGTGATGCCCGCGATGTCGTGCCCGGCTGTCGCGGCGCTCGACCTGAGCGGCGTGACCGACGGCACCGTCACGATTACGTCGGCGGTGCTGCTGCCGGCCGGCACGGTCGTCGGCAACAACACGCTGCCGGCACCCGTGTGCGACGTGAAAGGCACGATCGGGCCGGGCGCGTCGCTGTTCGAGCTGCAACTGCCGACGCAGGGCTGGACACAACGCTATCTGCAGACGGGCTGCGGCGGACTGTGCGGCAACCTGTCGGTCAACGCGCCGATGGCGTCGACCTGCGTGCCGGTGACCAACGGGACGATCGCGATGGCCGCGACCGACATGGGCCATGAAGGCGGTAACGATGGTTCATGGGCGCTCGACCCGAAGGCGAAGCTCGACTTCGCGTATCGCGCCGAGCATGCCACCGCGCAGGTGGCCAAGGCGATCATCGGCAAGTTCTACGCGCGGCCCGCGCGCTATGCGTACTTCGACGGCTGCTCGGACGGCGGCCGCGAAGCGCTGATGGAAGCGCAGCGCTTTCCCGACGATTTCGACGGCATCGCGGCCGGCGCGCCCGCGAACGACGTGATCGTGCAGAACACGTTCCATCACGCATGGCCGGCCGCGGTCAACACGGACCCGAAGACGGGCAATGCGATCCTGCTCGCCGGCAAGCTGCCGATGCTGCATGCGGCGGTGCTCAAGGCGTGCGACGGGCTCGATGGCGTGGTCGACGGCGTGATCGACAACCCGCGCGCGTGCCGGTTCGATCCCTCGACGCTGGTGTGCGCGGCCGGTCAATCGACCGCGACGTGCCTGACGCCGCAGGAAGCCGACGTCGTGCGCCGCATCCACGACGGCGCGACCACGGCGAACGGCACGCGTCTCGAACCGCTCGTGTCGCGCGAATGGGGCTCGGAGCTGAACTGGAGCCTGTTCGTGCCGGCAACCGCCACCGCGCCGAGCGGCACGATCAGCTTCGTGCTGCCGTTCCTGCGCTATCTGGACTACTACAACGCGTCGTACCCGTCCGCGACGATCGACGACCTGAAGTTCACGCTCGACGCATTCGCGAAGACGGTGCCGGTGTCGAACTACCTGGCCGCGACCGATCCGGATCTCGGCCACTTCGCGGGCCGCGGCGGCAAGCTGCTGCTGTGGCATGGGCTCGAGGATCAGCACATCTCGCCGCGTTCGAGCATCGCGTATTACGAAGCGATGAAGAAGACCATGGGCGATGCGCAGGTCGATCGCTTCGCACGCTTCTACCTGTTCCCGGGCGTCGCGCACTGCGGCGGCGGGCAGGGGCCGGACGTGTTCGACGTCCTCACGCCGCTGATGGCGTGGACCGAGACGGGCGCGACGCCCGGCAAGATCGTCGCGTCGATCGTCGATGCGAACGGCAACACGACGCGCACGCGTCCGGTGTTTCCGTATCCGGCCACCGCGCGCTACACGGGCAGCGGCAGCACCGACGACGCGGCGAACTTCGTCGCCGATACGCCGAAGGCCGACCCGTACGTCGACCTGCACTGGGCCGGCGAATGGCTGTACTCGCCGGGCTACGAGGCGCAGTGCCGGGTCAGTGGTTCGCAGCTCGTCTGCACGGGCGGCAACGGCTGGCGTGCGTACCGTCCGTAACGTCCGTAACGTCCGTAACGTCCGTGAGCAGGCGGCACGCAACCATCAAGACAATTCATTCACTCGAGAAGACAAGGAAGGAGACAGATACATGAAGCAACAGGCATTGCGGATGGCGCTGACGTCCGGCGTCGCGCTGGCCGCTGTCGCGCCGGCGTTCGCGCAGAGCAGCGTCACGCTGTACGGGATCGTCGACAACGGCATCGGCTACCAGAGCAACGCGACGACGGTCGGCTCGACGAGCGGCGGGAAGTCGGTCGTCAGGATGAACCAGGGCGTGTGGGCCGGCAGCCGCTTCGGGCTGAAGGGCAGCGAGGATCTCGGCGGCGGCACGAAGGCGATCTTCACGCTCGAATCGGGCTTCAATTCGGCGACGGGCGCCGCGCAGTACACCGACGCGATCTTCGGGCGCCAGGCGTGGGTCGGGCTGACCAACACCACGTACGGCACGCTGACCGCCGGCCGGCAATATGCGTCGTATTACCAGACGATGTCGCCGTTCAGCCCGACCACGTGGATCACCGGCTACTACGGCGCGCACCCGGGCGACGTCGACGGGCTCGACACGATCTACCGCGCGAACAACACGATCGAGTATACGTCGCCGAAATGGTACGGCGTGACGCTGAGCGGTTCCTACTCGCTCGGCGGCGTAGCCGGCAGCACGAACGCCGGCTCGACGTGGGCAACCGGCATCCAGTACGCGGCCGGCCCGTTCGGCGCCGGCGTCGCGTTCGAGCGCGTGAACAACGCGAACACGGCCGGCGGCGCGTGGGGCGCGAACTCGACGACGTCGAACGGCGGTTCGCAGATCGGCGTGTCGGCGGTCACGAACGGCTACCAGACCGCGAAGGCGCAGCAGCGGTTCGCGGTGGGCCTCAGCTACCGGTTCAGCGATGCGTGGGACGCGACGGCGACGTACACCAACACCGAGTACATCCCGGGTGCAGCGTCGAAGTTCTTCAATACCGCGGTCTTCAACACGGCCGGCGCGGTGCTGCACTGGAAGCCGTCGGCGGTCTGGGATTTCGGCGCGGGCTATGCGTACACGCGTGCGACGGAATCGAACGGCATCACCGACAGCGCGCAGTATCACCAGTTCAACCTGTCGCAGTACTACTCGCTGTCGAAGCGCACGGGGCTGTACCTGCTCGAAGCGTACCAGCACGCGAAGGGCAAGACGCTCGGCACGAGCGGCGCGGGCAGCATCGTCGACGCGACCGCGACGCTGGGCGACGGGTTCAACACGGCGCCGTCGTCGACCGGCAACCAGTTCGGATTCGGCGCAGGGATCATCCACCGGTTCTGATGCGAGCGTGACCGTACGCGCCTCCGGCCTGGACGGCCGGAGGCGCGGCGTCGCGTCCCTTCATGCGATGGCGCTCAGCGGCCCGTTTTCAACTGCGCCCACAGCCGGTTCTGCAGCCGGCGAATCTCGGGCGGCATCGGCTTGAGCAGCGTCATCTTGCTCAGCACCTCGTCGGCCGGATACACCGACGGATCGCGTGATATCGCGGGCTTCACGTACTGGCGCGCGGCCTTGTTCGCGGTCGGATAGAACACCGCGTTGGTGATGCCGGCATTGACCTTCGGATCCTGCACGTAGTTGATCCACTTCAGCGCGGCGTCGCGGTTCGGCGCGTCCTTCGGGATCACCATCATGTCGAACCACAGCAGCCCGCCTTCCTTCGGGTTCGCGAAGCGGATCTCGTACGGGCGCTTCGCTTCGGCGGTACGACGGTGCGCGATGCCGACGTCGCCCGAATAGCCGAACGCCACGCACAGATCGTTGTTCGCGAGATCGTTGATGTAGCCCGACGAGTTGAACTGCGTGATGTACGGGCGCACCTTCTTCAGCACCTCGTACGCCGCGCGATAGTCGGCCGGGTTCGTGCTGTTCGGATCCTTGCCCATGTACTGCAGCGTGGCCGCGAACACGTCGACGGCCTGGTCGAGGAACGACACGCCGCAGCTTTTCAGCTTCGCCATGTTGGCCGGATCGAACACCAGCGCCCAGCTGTCGACCGGCGCCTTGTCGCCGAGCACCTTCTTCACGGCCTGCACGTTGTAGCCGATGCCGTCGGTGCCGTAGGCCCACGGCACGCCGTACTGGTTGCCCGGATCGGCATCGGCGACCATCTTCATCAGCAGCGGATCGAGGTTCGACAGGTTCGGCAGCTTCGACTTGTCGAGCGGCTGGTAGACGCTGGCCTGGATCTGCTTGGCCATGTAGTTCGACGTCGGCACGACGATGTCGTAGCCGGAATTCCCCGACATCAGTTTCGCCTGCAGCGTGTCGTCGCTGTCGTAATTGTCGTAGCGGACGTGGAGGCCCGTCTGCTTCTGGAAGGTCGGGATCGTGTCCGGTGCGATGTAGTCGGACCAGTTGTAGATGTTCAGTTCGCCGGCCGCGTGGGCGGTCGTGCCGGCAGCCGCGGCGGCCGACAGGATGGCGGCGGTTGCCATGGCGCGGCGAAGCGTGCGGATTCGCATGACGTAGTCTTCCATTTCAGTGCGCGTGTCGATCCGCGAGGGGCGGATCGTTGTGCGACGGTTCATCGGATGAAGCGGGCGTGCGCGACCGCCGCTCGCGGTGTGCGAGCGTGGTGCACGGCGATCAGGAGTCCGTTCGATTGCGATCCGGATCGCGCGAAAACGAAGCGCGAGCCGTTCCCGTCACCGGTCGGATGACGCGGCGAGCAGATCGAACGGAGTCGGGGAAAGGGGCGGGGCGCTAAGGCAGCAGCGATGCCACGTCGTCGGTATGGATCGCGACGTAGGCACGCGCGGCGACGGCGTTGTGACGGCGAACGGAGCGTCGGGACAGGATGGTGTAGATCGACAGAGACAGGCGAGGGCTTTGCCAGCCGTCACTGTCGTCGGAGGACGCGATCGTCGCGCGCAGGTTTCGCGCATCGCCTCGTCTCCACCGCACCAGCGGGCCACGGAATCTCACGATTACTCTCGACCGGGTTGTTGAAAGTATTGAACACCTGGCGATTCGCCAGCGACTGCCGTTTCAGGTTTCGGTCATCGCACTTGCCGCGCGGCGGCATCGGCTTTGCGACGCGAATTGAAAGCTTGGCGGACACCTGAATCGCCTGAAAATGACGCTTCCATGAATCATCAGGTAAATCACTGTAAGGATGTCTCAGGATTTTCCCTAATCATTCGAAGGCCGTGGAAGGCGCGTGGTGCGATGGCGATGCCGGTCGAACCGCGCTCGCGAAGGGGGCTTTGCCGGTGTGGATACGCTCGAAGTGATGAGAATATTCGACGGCTTGCGGCGCGAATTGCACCGGACGATGGCCGGAAAGGCAGCCGAAAGACCCTGATGACAAGGTTTGTAAAGTCGGACAGAATGCGTCGGCCTGTCGTGCGTTGGTGAAAGTCGTTCCGAAAAAAACAACCATCCGATCATCCCGACTGGGGGCCCGCGATATGTCCCATCCCGTGTTTCTGGAGAGCCCGCCGTGGCCGCGCATGCCTGAAGGCCGCAAAGGCGAATTGCCCGCCTATTTCGCGGCGGGCGGCCCGTCGCTCGAAGCGAACGCGTTCGTGCCGCTGTTCTGGCGCGTGCTGTTCGGACCCGACGACGTGCGCTTCGCCTATCGCATCGACGATTTCGATCCGGAAGACCAGGCCGACGAACTCGACGAATATCTGGAAGGCGCGACGCCCGAGGAGCGCGACGCGCGCTATCCGTATCTGGTCACGACGAAGGCGAGCGCGCTGGCGCGTGCGGCCGCACGCCGCGACAACCTCGTCGAATTGCTCGGTGAGCGCTACCGTTCGATCTACGACGCATTCGTCGACTACGTCGCGATCGCGTTCGGGGAATTCGTGCTGGTTCGCACGAGCGGATTGCCGATCGCGCACGACGACACGCACGCATTCGCCACCGAACTCGCGCAGGTCGCGATGCTGGAGCGGCAGAAGGAACCGGACGCGGGCCTGGCCCGCGAGATCCAGGAACTGCGTCGTGCACTGGATGCCGACGCCGTATGGCGGGTGACGGGATCGGGCGACGCGCACGCCGATGTCCACCCGTGGCCGAGCCATGCGCTGGCCGATGCGTTTCCTGCGTGCGCGCCGCGCGCGAGGTCGGCGGCGCCGATCCCGCACGATGTGGCAGACAAGCCGCGCTATCGGCCGAGAAACCGGCTGGACAACGTGCTTGAATGGGGCGCGGCCTGCGTGTTTGCGGCCGCGTTCATCGGAACGTGGATCACGACGAAGTCGATCTGGCTCGCAATCGTGGTGACTGCCGTCGTGACCGCAATGCTCGTCTGGGGCATCGTGCGCGTGCAGCGTGTCAAGTGATGCGTCTGCCGCGCGTCGCGTTATGCGTTCGCCCTTTACATCGAGCGCGACGCGTTCATCCTGTTCCGACGACGTCGTCTGCCGCAAATCCCGATGAAATCCTGGAGTGACGTCCTAATTGCAGCCGATCCGCCCGTACGATTTCGATGAGTACATTTTCATTTTTAAGCATTTGTGTCGCTATCACCTTTGTCGTCGGGTGGTCGATCGTTTTTCTGACAAGAATATTCAGGAAGAAGCAAATCACCTGGGGTGACGTCAAGACGTGGATCAAGAACGTATCCGATTCGCTCTTCGGGATGGGGTAGCGCGACAAGCGTGTGGGTGGGTTGCCATACACGTTTCGCAGCGCCCATTGAAAATCGTGGGCCGATTGCCGGCAGCGCGAGACGGTCGTGTCGACAGACCATAAGGGCACGCGCAGCGAAAACGGCAACGTCCCGTCGACCCTCAACCGCTCGACGGCCCCGGCCGGCTGAAGCGCTGCTCGACCACCTCGGTTCCCCAATGCGTACCCGCGGATTCGTCGGTCAGCGTGAAGCCGAACGACTCGTAAAGATGGCGCGCCGAGTCCAGCCCCTTGAACGTCCACAGGTAGGTTTCGAGAAACCGCTGCGCATCGACGAAGCGCATGGCTTCCGTCATGAGCCGGCGGCCGATGCCCGACCCGCGCAGCGCATCGTTCACGATGAACCAGCGCAGGTGCGCGACGCCCGTTGCCGGGTCACCGTTGATCGCGAGCGACGCGAGCGTCCGTCCGTCTTCCTGGCATAGCCAAAGCGCCTTGCCGTCGGCCGGCAGCGCACCGGCGAACTCGGCCAACTCGGTCGCCACCCGCTTTTCGAAAAAGGCGCCGAAGCCCCAGTGTTCCGAATAAAAACGCGCGTGAAGGCCCGCGATATCGCCGATACAGCCCGGTTGGTAGCCTTCGCGGATCGATGGCGCATCGAGTGCCGCGGCGGGCGCCTTGGCGGCGTTGTCCTGCGCGAGTGCATCGGCGTACAGCGCGAGCGAGCGCAGCAGTGCCTGCTGGTCGGCGGGCACCATGCGGCGCAGCGCATTCGACACCTGATCCGTCGCGAACGTGTCGATTCGCTTCTGGAGCTTTTTTCCGTCGGCGGTCAGGTACAGCTCGATCGCGCGCGCATCGTCGCTCGACACGCGCCGCTCCACGACCCCGGCCGCTTCGAGCCGGGCGAGTTGCCGGCTCGTGTTCGACTTGTCCAGCCGCAGGATGTTGCCCAGATCGCGGGCGTTGATGCCGGGCGCCATCCCGATCTCGAGGATCGCGTGGACCGCCGAAGGCGCCCAGTCGCTGTCGGCCAGCGTCGCGCGCATGAAGCCGAGCTCGCGAACCAGTTTGCGGGAGAAGTCGCGCAGCTCGAGGATGGTGGCTTCGCGAGGCTTGGCGGGAGCGTCGATGAGGTCCATGGTTGGCCCGAAAAGGTTGCGGATCGCAATCAATAATAGTTGCGAGTCGCAACTTGATCAAGGCGGATTTTCAGGGGGACGGGTTGTGCCGGGCGCGGTGTTTCCGGCGCCCGGAGTCGGCGTGAAGCGACGCGGCGGCGAGTGGTACTGGCGCGGATGGCGGAGTGCCGCGAACCGGTCGCATACTGGGTGTATCCGGACGGCCTGCGATGCGAACGTGGGCGTCGGCCGGTCATCGATCCGCGGCCGCGGACAATGGAGCTCACCATGAACCATCTGAAGCCGATCACGATTGCGTTGCTTGCCGGATGCGGCATCAGCGCCGGCGCGGCCTACGCTGCCGGCAGCATGGATGCGCCGCCTTGCAGCGCGGCGCATGCGGCGGATCAGGGCGGGATCGCCGCGATGCCGGGCACGTCGGTCCGCAGCTTTTCGACCGCCGGTTGCTCGGGCGCGGTGCTGCAGGGCGAACGGGCCACCGCGACAGTCAACGGCGACCGGGTCGAACTGCGGGACGGCACCGTCTACGTGAACGG
Source organism: Burkholderia lata (assembly GCF_000012945.1). Lineage (NCBI taxonomy): Bacteria > Pseudomonadati > Pseudomonadota > Betaproteobacteria > Burkholderiales > Burkholderiaceae > Burkholderia > Burkholderia lata. The sequence continues at coordinate 1,191,468 of NC_007509.1, read as the reverse complement.
CCGTTCGTACGGCGCCGTCACGCCCGCGCAAACGGTCGAATACGAAGCCGCGCACGACCGGCGCACGTTGAAGGTCGACGGAGTCGTCCGCACGCCGGTACGCTGAGCAGCAGTCCAGTCCCAGGCGCGCGGCAACCGCGCCGTGCTCATTCGACCAGCGTCAGCCGGCCGTCGCTGAGCCGCACCTCGCGCCCGATCCACGCGGCATCGACGCGCGGCAGCACGGCTGACGGCTTGCGCAGCTCGCGCAGCAGCGTCGCGCCGTGCGACAGCCGGCCGCCCATGCGCGCAATCACGGCGCGAGCGGCCTGGTATTGCGCGTGCCGGCCCGGATCGAGCGTGTCTTCCAGCAGGATGTCGTGGCCGAGCACACCTTGCGTGTGGCCCGGATAAATCATGAAGCCGGCTGCCTCGTCGGTGCCTTCGCTGCCGTCCTGCCAGAAGCTGCCGTTGCGTTCGCGGCGATCGGGATGGGGCGCGAACCACGCGTCGCGGTCGGCAGCCGGCATCGCGTGATGCAGGCGGAAGAACACACGCATCAGGTTGTCGCGATACCACTCGCGTACCTGCAGATACCAGCCGCGCATGCCGGGCGCGCCGAGCGTGTGGAGCATGCGGACCGGCAGCGGCCAGTCGGGAAACGCCTGCAGCGGCAGGTCGGTGGGTGCGGGCCGTGCGGTGCCCGGGTCGGTTTCCCACGGCAGCCGATGCGGGCTGTGGTCGAGCTGGCCGTATGCGGTCGGTGGCCGGCCCCACAGTGCGCCGCCGCTGCTGGCCAGCGATGACGCGATGCACAGGTTGCCCTGCACGACGAACACGTAGAAGCGCGTGAACCAGTCGGCCAGTTGCTGGCCGTCGGCGCGTTGCGCGACGAGCGTCGCGAGTTCCTGGTCGAAGCGCTGCAAGCCGCGCTCGAGTGTCGGCAGATGTCCGCGCGCGACGCGCAGCATGCGCCAGAACACCGGCAGCGAACGCAGCAGCCGCAGCGGGCGCCAGCGCAACGGCGGCGTCGCGCCGCCGATCTCGCCGCTGTAGTTGCCGGCCGACACGCCCCAGTCGGCGAGACGGGCGAGGAACAGGTCGTTGTTGATGTACGACGCACCGCCATAGAGCGCGGTGAATGGTTCGTTATCCTGCAGTACGCGTGCATCCCAGCGCGCCATGATGGCGGGGATGCTGCCGGCCGCGCGTCGTTGCGCATACTCGACCAGCCGGCTCGGCTGCGGCGGCAGGATCTCGGCGATGTTGGCGGCGGTCAGGTGTCGATGCCAGCCGTAGCTGCTGATCGGACGGTACTGCAGCAGCCACAGCTGCTGGCCGTCCCACGCCCATTCGACGTCGCCCGGCACGTAGTGGAACGCGCGCAGCACGCGCTGCAGGAAGGCCCACAGCTGCGTCGCGCTCAGGCCGTGCGCGGCCGGGAACGTGCCGCGCTGCCAGGGCTCGCCGAGCCGCGACAGGATCGCGCGTTGCGGGCTGGCCTGTCCGTCGGCGAGCGTTTCGAGGTGGCCTTCCACCCACTCGACCTCAACCGCGAGATGCCGCACGAAGGCAATGCCGGACAGCACCGGCGTGATGAAGCGCTGCACGACCGTTTCCTCGAGGCCGCCATCGAGCAGCTCGGCCACGCGGGCGGCCGCCTGCGCTGCCGGTACGCGCAGGAACGTCGTGTGCAGGCCGGCGTTGGCCGCGTCGGCCTGGTCCTCACCGTGGCTCGACGAGCGGATCGCCCACTCGGCATCGGGCTGGCTCGCGAGAAAGCCGGGCAGGCGCGGATCGTCCGCGCGGGTCAGCGACAGCGCGGGCGGCACGGGCAGGCCGGCCATCGTGGCCAGCGCGAGGCGCCCGCCCTTGGTGTGCGCGACGAAGCCGGCATCGCCCGCTTCGAGCCATTGCACGAATGCCGCCGGTGCGTCGATCCACGGGTAGTGTCCCCAGCCGGCCTGCAGCGTGACGGTGAGGTTGGCGCGTGCGAGGATGGCCGACCACGCGGCGGCCTGGCGCACGCCGAGCACGTTGTCCTGGTCGCCCCACACGAGTTCGATCCGATCGGCGACCCACTCGAGCAGCGGCAGCGCGGTATCGGCACGCACGAGATCCCAGTGCGGCAGGAACGCGCGGCAGCGCGCATAGCCGGCGCCCATGCGGCGGTATTGCGCATGTGTCCAGGTGAGGTTCGAGAACTTGCGGGCGAACAGCGTCGGGTAGTGCGCGAGCAGCCAGTGGATCGTCTTGCGCAGCGGTTTCGGCGCCATCAGTTTCGGCAGGCGCCGTTCCCACAGGAATGCGCCGACGGGCGCGAGCAGCACGCTGCGGCTGAAGTGGCCGGGGCGTCGCTGCAATGCGTGCAGCACCAGCAGCGCATTCACGCCGACCGCCATGATCGCGTGGCCCGGCTCGGTCGCGTCCAGCAGCGCTTGCGCGTACGCGGCGAGATCTTCGCAGGGCGGTGCGGGGTTGTCGCCGAAGCCCGGCAGTTCCAGCGGCACGGGCCGGTAATGCCGGAAGTGGGGCAGTGCATCGTCCCACCAGTCGGCCGCGCTGCCGTTGCCGGCGAGGAGGTACAGGATCGGTTTGCTCATGGAAGCGTCATCGGCGGGCGATCGTCGCGATGGCGCGCGCGGTCGAGGCGGCGCGGCGCCGTTTGCGGATGCCACGGGTCTTGTTCGTGTTGTCTTGTTCGCGTTGCGCCGGTGCGAGTGGAATGGCGAAGCGGCCCCGCTCGGCTTGATGCTTGATTGTCGCGGGCATTCTACGCGAGTCGGTTCCATGCGATCTTCATTCCGCGTGGCGGATTGTCAGATGCGTGATCGATGCGTATGCCGGGGGGCGATTGAAAGAGATGCGTTGCGACCGGATCGGGATCCGGATTGAAATGCGCACTTCTGCGGGATGAGTGACAAGCGAGGGCTTGCCGGCTGGGAGTTCGACAGACGCTCGCTTGATCGATAAAGCAAGAGGAGGCGGTATCGGGCGAATGGCACCGCCGCCTCGTGGCGCGACGTGTCAGGCGACTTCAAACAGACCGGCTGCGCCCATTCCCCCTCCCACGCACATGGAGACGACCACGTAGCGCACACCACGTCGCTTGCCTTCGATCAGCGCATGGCCGACCAGGCGCGCGCCGGTCATCCCGTACGGATGCCCGATCGAAATGGCGCCACCGTTGACGTTGTACCGGGCCGGATCGATGCCGAGCTTGTCGCGACAGTACAGTACCTGGCAGGCAAATGCCTCGTTCAGCTCCCACAAGCCGATATCGTCGATCGTCAGTCCGTGAAGTTTCAGCAGCTTCGGAATCGCGTAGAGGGGGCCGATGCCCATCTCTTCGGGCGCGTTGCCGACGACGGTCATGCCACGATAGATGCCGAGCGGTGTCACGCCGAGTTGCTGCGCGGTTTTCGCGTTCATCAGCACGCAGGCGCTGGCGCCATCCGAAAGCTGGCTGGCATTGCCGGCTGTCACGACGCCGCCGTCGACCACCGGCGCGAGGGCGCCGAGCGATTCAAGCGTCGTGCCGGGACGGTTCCCTTCATCCTGGGCGAGCGTGACTTCCTTCAGCGACGTCTGGCCGGTGGCTTTGTCGACAACCAGCATCTGCGTGGTGATCGGGACGATCTCGTCCGAAAAGCGGCCTTCCGCTTGCGCGGCGGCAGTACGAAGCTGCGAATCGAGCGCGTACTGATCCTGTACTTCCCGTGAGATCCCGTACTTGCGGGAAACGAACTCGGCGGTCTCGAGCATCGACATGTAAGCCGTGGGCTGCGCGGTCAGCACATTGGGATCCTGCTCGGCACGCATCCATTCGAAGTAGCGATTCTGTACGGCAGAGATGTTTTCCTGTCCGCCCGCGACGACGACTTCCATCCCGTCAACCATGATCTGCTTGGCGGCAGTCGCGATTGCCATCAGGCCGGATGCGCACTGACGGTCGAGCGTTTGCGCGCCGACTGAATGGGGCAAGCCGGCCGCCAGGACGCCGTTGCGGGCGATGTTGAGGCTGGCCGTTCCGGCGTTGAGCACCGATCCGATCACGGCATCTTCGATACGGTCGGGCTCGACGCCCGCGCGCAGGACAGCATGCCGGATGGCATGGCCGAGGAGGGTGGGCGAGTGCGTCGCGTTGAATGCGCCGCGATACGCCTTGCCGATCGGCGTGCGCGCGGTGGAAACGATAACGGCATCAGTCATTTGACTTCCTTGTGAATGGAATGGCGAAAATGAAATGGAATCGCGATGTGTCGCTCAGAACCACTGCTCCTGCATGTTCAGCGGCGTTGTCTCGACCGGATTGAGGACGGCCAGCCATCCAGCCACTTTCGGCATTTCCCATCCGAAGAAATAGTCGCAGGCGGCGAGCTTGCCGCGATGGAAGTCGCTCCCGGTCGGGCCGTTCTCGAGCGTGTGCGCGACGATGGCCTGATCGAGCCAAAGCCAACCGACGACGACATGCCCAAACGCTTCAAGATAGGCGGCCGCATTCGCCAGCTGGAGCTCGGGGTCGTCGAGCCGGTGCAACTTGTCGGTGACGATGCGGATGCGCTCCCACGCGCAATCGAGCGTGCTGGCATGGCGCTGGAGCGAATCGTTCGACCGCGCGCGGGAGACCGTGCCGGAGATTTTCCTGTCGAGGAGCGTCATGGCCGCACTTCCGTTCGCACGCGTCTTCCGGCCAAGCAAGTCGAGCGCCTGGATGCCGAACGTGCCTTCGTGTATCGGATTGAGCCGGTTGTCACGGTAGAACTGCTCGACGTTGTACTCGCGCGTGTACCCGTAGCCGCCGTGAACCTGAATGGCGAGATCGTTGGCGACGAGACCCCATTGAGACGACCAGCTCTTGACGACCGGTGTGAGCAGATCGAGCAGGCACTGGGCCTCCTCGCGGGTGTGGGTGCCTTCAAGCGAATGAACGTCGTCGCTGAGACGCGCCGCATACAGGCACAACGCGAGTGCGCCGGAGACATACGCCTTCTGCGCCAGCAGCATGCGCCGGACATCGGCGTGACGAATGATGGGCGCCTGGGGGGCGGCCGGCGAACGTTCGCCGCGTGTCCGTCCCTGCAGGCGCGTTTTTGCGTAATCCAGCGCGTGCAGGTAGCCCGTATAGCCGATCGCGGCAGCGCCGAGGCCGACCGAGATTCGCGCCTCGTTCATCATGTGGAACATGTAGGCGAGCCCTTTGCCGGGCTCGCCGACGATTTCTCCGATCGCGCCTGCCTCGCCGTCCGGGCGGAAGCGACCCTCGCCGAAATTCAGCAGGCAATTGACGGTGCCGCGGTAACCCATCTTGTGATTGATGCCGGCCAGGACGACATCATTGCGCTCACCCGGCAGTCCATTGGCGTCGATCAGCTTGCGCGGAACCGTGAAAAGTGAAATGCCCTGAATGCCCGGAGGAAGCTGGCCGTTCTCGTCCGGGATCTTCGCCAGCACCAGGTGCACGATGTTCTCGGCGATCTCGTGATCGCCGCCGGAGATCCACATCTTGTTGCCGAACAGCCGGTAGCGACCGTCCACACCCGGGACCGCGCGCGTGCGGATATCGGCAAGGCTCGACCCGGCTTGCGGCTCCGACAGGCACATCGTGCCGAAGCACCGCCCTTCCGACATGGCCTTGACGTAGTGCTCCACCCGGGCCCGTTCCCCGTGAGCCATCAGCAGGTTCGCATTGGCGATGGTGAGAAACGGGTAACCTGCGGTTCCCGGATTGGCCGCGAGCAAATACGCCATGCCGGCCCGCTCCACGGTGCTCGGCAAGCTCATGCCGTCCCACTCGGCAGGGAACGCGGCGCTGACCAGGCCGGCATCTGCAAATGCGCGCAATGCGACACCCACCTCGGGGTTGATGGTGACGCGTTCACCATCGAATACGGGTTCGTTGCTGTCGTTCTTCTTGTTGTGAGGGTTGAAGAGATCCGTGGCGAGCGATTCGTAGACATCCAGAACGGACGTGTAGTCGAATCGATCCTGCCCGGCGAACCGTTGGCGGCCGGCAAGGGATTCGACCTGCAGCCAGTCGAAAAGGATGAACTCCACGTCGCGACGGGAGAGGGTGAGTTCGCTAGTCATGGAATCGAATGGATGAGTGTGCCGCGACCTTCACGGATGTCGCGAAGCATGGTTTAAATTGAGGAATCCATATGAATGAAATCGAAACAACGGATCCCGGAAGGCATCACCGGATGCTATGTGTTGATCAGCGTCAGCCACTCCGCGACAAGGGCGGGTTTGGGGTGATCCTCGATTTCCACGACGACACTCAACGTCAGCTGGAGGCTCGTGGCGCTTCGCGGCGTGACTTGCTTCAACGTGAAGCGTCCACGAATGCGTTCTCCACAGCGAACCGGGGTAATGAAGCGCACGCTGTTCAACCCGTAGTTCACTGAATTCTGTTGCCCTTCAACCGCGGGGAGGATGTTGAAAGCCCATGCGGACAGCAGCGAAAGCGTGAGAAACCCGTGCGCGATCGTGCGGCCGAATGGCCCCGAACGTGCAAGTTCCTCGTCGACATGAATCGATTGCCAGTCACCGGTGACGTCGGCAAAGGCATTGATCGAATTCTGTTCGATGGCAAACCATTCGGATACGCCGAGTTCCTTGCCGACCAGAGTGGATAGCCGGGATAGGGCAGGCGAGACGCCTGCACTGTGCCGATCGTCCACCTGATGGCCGTCGGCATCGCAGTGTGCGTCGCCTGATATCGTGTTCGACGCGTCATTCATGAGCCTGTTCCGTTGCGTTTGTCGACGCGAGGCGGGCTTTCTTCAATTCGATATCGCCCTGGGCAGCGCCGGATACGGGAACCGTCTCGCCGCTTCGATCTGCCACTTCGTCCAGGCGTTGGGCGAGTTGGTGAGGCACCTGGTCGCCGGTTCCGAGATGGATGCCGGGCGTCAACGTGATATGGGCGGCCTCGAAACTTCCCGCGCCGGCGCACAGCACCATTCGATTCGGTGCGTCCTCGCCGGCAAGTACCGCGACCGCTGGGCTGACGGACTCAGGCGACAGCGCGTCGAGCACGTCGGCCGACATCAGGCCCTCGAGCATGCGCGTACCGGCCGTCGGGGCCAGGCAGTTCACGCGAATGTTGTATCGCTCGCCCTCGATGGCGAGGGTCTGCATCAGGCCAACCAGCGCCATTTTCGCCGCGCCGTAGTTCGATTGCCCGAAATTGCCGTACAGGCCCGATGACGAGGTGGTCATCACGATGCGCCCGTACTGCTGTTCCCGCATGGTTTCCCACACGGCCTTCGTGCAGTTGACCGCGCCCATCAGGTGAACTTCGATCACCGCGCGAAAATCGTCGAGCGTCATCTTGCTGAAGCTCTTGTCGCGCAGGATGCCGGCATTGTTCACCAGGATGTCGATGCGCCCCCAGCGCGACAGCACATGATCGACCATCTGCTGAACCTGTTCGGCATCGGTCACCGATGCGCTGTTCGCCATCGCTTCGCCACCGGCGGCGACGATTTCGTCGACCACGCTTTGTGCAGCCGTGGCGGAACCCCCTCTGCCGTTCACATCGCTGCCCAGATCGTTGACCACCACCTTCGCCCCTAGCCGGGCGAGCAACAGCGCATGCTCGCGCCCGAGTCCGGCGCCGGCACCGGTCACGATCGCAACGCGATGGGTCAGGTCAATTTTCATGGGTTGTCTCGTTCAGGGTGATTTTGTCGTGGCCTGCGAACGTGCGCGGTGGAATCCCGGGGCGACGCGCGATCGGGCGCGTTCCCGCGGAACGGTGCCAGCCGCGATGGTGGCTCTGACGCCGCACATTGCAGGGAAATCTTAAATCGTACATTTGTACGAATTTGGTTCGATCCAGATGCAGTCGACCAGACGCCAAATGGAGCGAGTTGAACCCATGATAGGAGGCGTGAAGAACTGCGTCAATCGTTTTTCGATCACTTGTACAAATTTACTCGGCAGGTCGTCCGGCATACCCCAGCATGTTGAACGCCGCCATGAACGTGGGGCGAAGCTCGCTGAGTGCCGCGACGCCGGCGCCGGTCGCCAGCAAGCGGATCTGCATGCCGGTGAAGAGGCCGGAAATCAGTAGTCCGTTTGCTGTCGAAGCGTCGGCATTGAACTTGGCGAGCAGCCGCAGCCAGGCCCGGCTCCGGTCGCTGATCCATTGACCGACCATGGGCCTGAGCATCGGTTGTCGTGCGGCTTCCACTTCGACGGCGAGTGTGGCCAGGTTGAAATCGCTGAACTGCGTGATCTCCCGGGTAAGGGTCGCGGTGGTCAGGTCGGCAATCTGATCCAGCGATGCGGTTGCCAGATCGATTCCGCTCACGCTTTCGCGGTAGCGTGCTTTCGCGGCTTCGTAGAGGCGTTCGCGCGCTGCGTGGATCAGCGTGCTGACGGGCTTGAAGTAGTACGACGGAACGGCGGGGGCGACGCCGGCTTGCGAAGCGACGGAGCGCCCTGTGACGGCACCGGCACCGTGCGAAGCCATCAGCTGGATGGCCGCGTTCAGCAAGTGCTCGCGGGTCTCCCGCCCTTTGCTGCGCTTGGCGGCCTCCTCCGGCGCGGTGGAGGCGTCGGGCGGCGGTACGGCGGCCGGTATGTCGAGGCCCGTTGAAAGGCAGGCCGACACCTCATCCGGGGTCAGGCCGAGTGACAGGCTGATGAACAGCAAGCCGATGGTCCGGTCGATGGTTGCCTGGACGGAAAGCGGCTCGCTGTCGGCACCGAGAAGCGCGGCGATATCCGTCCAGATTTCGCGGAGCTTGGCATACCAGGCGGTCGCCAGCGTTCTGGAACTGTCGTTGCGAGCGGAAATCAGCATGATTTCGCACCAGGCAATCGATCGCAGCCGCTCCCGTCCGACGGCATTGCGTAACAGGTCGACCAGGAACTGGTCGAACGCGACGCGACCCGACGTCAGTGCCGCCTGCCGCGAGACGAAGCCGCGAAAGCGCGTCACGTAATCATCGAGGAGTACCGACGACGCATGTTCGAGCAGATCGAACTTCGACGCATAGTGGTAGGTCGTGGCTGCAAGCGGTACCTGTGCGCGGGCGGCGACGTCACGATGCGTCAGGCCGGCTTCGCCGATTTCGCCCAGCAGTTGAATGGTGGCGTGGGCGATCCGCTCCCGCGTGACGTGCGAGCGATGTTGCTTGGGTTGCCGTCCAGATTCCGCTTTAGGAAGCATGGGGTGTCGATTTCCGGTTTCACTGATGCGCCATTCTGCCAAATGTTCGGGCCCGATCGAAGCATGCGTCGGATATTCGGCAGGAAGGTCGGGCAAGACAGTGAACCGGTTCATCCGCCGCAGACGATCGTTTGGAGGATGGACCGTTTGTGCAATCCGCGCGGCAGTGCCGAGCTGCGCGCGAAGCAAAGTCGTACACGGATGGATCGAATGGGGTGACCTGAAACGCAGGCCGTAACGCCTCGCGACGGCCACTACCGACAGTTCAGGACATGACATTGCAGATTGGGGGCCCTCTGGAGGCGGCCCACGAGGAGCGGCGCGTAGCAACCGTTCCCGACGTCGTCGAAAAGCTGATCAAGCTCGGGTTCTCGGTGGCCGTGCAAAGCGGCGCCGGCACTGGCGCGAATTTCAGCGATGACGACTATCGCACGGCTGACGCCGACGTCGTGCCGAAGGCCGCTGATCTATGGGGCCGCAGCGATATCGTCCTCACGGTGCGCCCACCGAGCCGCTGCGGCCGCCGCATGGACGACCATCGCCAATGCGACTCGGAACGGACTGTGGTGGATCGAGGGGCCTGCCGGGTTCTTCTGGGCGCCGATTGCCGCCAATCGGCTCAAGAAAGCGGGGTGGAGAGGATCGTTCCTGTTGAAGATGGCCGCATGGGCGTTCGCGCTGCTTTTCCTGTTCGGCTTTTCCCGGAACTCGACGCACTCGCGTTCGCGTCCGCGTGCGAGATGGTCGCCGTCCTGGTGTTGCGGTTGCGGATGTTGTGGTTCGGCTGGCAGCTGCTGCGACGCGCGAGCAAGGTCGTGGCAGCGAGCCCGGTTGCTGTCGGGTAGCGGGTTGAGAGACCGCGCGGGGTCGAAATCGGCGTGTGACCGGTGCGACGTCGCACCGGCCCGGAGACGAATCAGTGCGTGGCGGTTGCCACGACCGCTTCGGCAGGGCTGCCGGGCGGCTGGCCCGTCTGCCGGCGCGAGCGGCCCGAGCTGAGGTACGCGGCGATCGAGTCCTGCGTGATCTCGCCGAGCCATGCGCCGTCGGGGTCGAGCACCGGCATCCACGACGCGCTGTACTGGTACATCTTCGACAGCACGATGCGCAGGTTGTCGTCCGCCGCGACACCGGCCGGGAACGGCGTCACGCGCTCGCCGCACACGCCGCCGTCGGAGCGCGCCGCGCGGCGCGTCACGTAGCCGAGCGCGCGGCCCGCGTCGTCGAGCACGGTCAGGTAGCGGCAGTCGGTTTCGTCCATCACGGCGAGCGCGTGCGCGAGCGGCGTATCGACCCGTGCCGTTTCGGGTTGCGTGGCGGCGTCACCGGCCTTCACGAGCAGCAGGCGCTTGAGCGTGCTGTCCTGGCCCACGAACTGCGCGACGAACTCGTCGCGCGGGCGTGCGAGCAGCGTGTCGGGGTGATCGTATTGCACGAGCTGGCCGCGCCGGAACACGGCGATGCGATCGCCCAGCTTGATCGCTTCGTCGATATCGTGGCTCACCATGATCACGGTCTTGTTCAGTTGCCGCTGCATCTGGAAAAACTCGTTCTGGATCGATTCGCGATTGATCGGGTCGACCGCGCCGAACGGCTCGTCCATCAGCAGCACCGGCGGATCGGCGGCCAGCGCGCGAATCACGCCGATACGCTGCTGCTGCCCGCCCGAGAGCTCGCGCGGATAGCGTTTCAGGTACAGCTTCGGATCGAGCGCGACCATCGCCATCAGGTCGCGCGCGCGTTCGGCGCAGCGCTTCTTGTCCCAGCCCAGCAGGCGCGGCACGACGGTGATGTTTTCCTCGATCGTCATGTTCGGGAACAACCCGATCTGCTGGATCACGTAGCCGATGTGGCGCCGCAGGTCGACCTCGTCGAGCTGCGCCGTATCCTCGCCGTTGATCAGCACGCGGCCGGACGTGGGGGCGATCAGCCGGTTGATCATCTTGAGCGTGGTGGTCTTGCCGCAGCCCGACGGGCCGAGGAACACGCAGATTTCCCCCTCGGCCACCGACAGGCTCACGGCGTCGACGGCGCGCACGGCCTGGCCGTCCTTGCGGGAGAAGGTCTTGGTCAGTTTGTCGAGTTCGATCATGTCTTCTGCACTCCCTTCGGTGTCAATGCACGCTGCAGCATCTGCAGGAGCCGGTCGGCGACGATCGCGAGCAGGCTCACGAGCACCGCGCCCACCAGCAGTTTCATCATGCTGCTCTGGCCGATGGCGCGCAGGATCAGCGTGCCGAGCCCGCCCGCGCCGACCACGGCGGCGATCGTCATCACGCCGATGTTCATCACGACCGCGGTACGCACGCCCGCGAGGATCACGGGCACCGCGAGCGGCAGGTCGACGAGCCGCAGGCGCTGCCATGAGGTCATGCCGATGCCGGTGCCGGCCTCCTTGATACCCGCATCCACGTTGTGCAGCGCCAGGTAGGTGTTGCGCATGATCGGCAGCAGCGAGTACAGGAACACGGCCGTGATCGCGGGGGCGGCGCCGATGCCCTGGCCGAAGCGCGAGAAGAACGGGATCATCAGGCCGAACAGCGCGATGGACGGCAGCGTGAGCACGATGGTCGCGATACCGAGCAGCGGCCCGGCGAGCCAGTCGTGGCGGTTGATCAGGATGCCGAGCGGCACGCCGGCCACGATCGCGCAGCCCACGGCGATGCCGACCAGCCAGATGTGCTGCAGTGTGAGTTGCAGCAGTTCGGGCCAGCTCGACGCGAGATAGTCGAATACGCTCATTGCTTCTCCTTCAAGGCAGCTTGTGCGTGCGCAGGAACGCGTCGGCGACGTCGCGCGGCGACTTGCCGTCGAGGTCGACCTCCTTGGCCATCGCCTGCATCCCGTCGTTGTCGAGCGCGGCCGACAGCGCATTGAGCTGCGTCGCGAGCTTCGGATTGCGCTCGAGCGCGTCCTTGCGCACCACGGGCGTTGCGTTGTATGGCGGGAAGAAGTGCTTGTCGTCCTCGAGCGGCACGATGCCGAAACCCTTCACGCGTCCGTCGGTCGTGTAGACGAGGCCGATCTTCAACTGGTTGTTGTGCAGCGCCGTGTAGACGAGCCCCGGGTCCATCTGCTTCAACTGCGCGCGGCTGAACTGCATGCCGTACGCGGCGAGCAGCGGCTTCAGCCCGTCGGGGCGATTCGCGAATTCCGCGTCCATCCCGAACACGTAGTGCTTCGCGGCCGGATCGGTCTTCAGGTGCTCGGCGAGCTGCGAGACGGTTCGGATGCCGGTGGCCTGCGCGAGCGGGCTGGGCAGGCCGATCGCGTAGGTGTCGTTGAGCGGCGATGCGTCGAGCCAGACGAGCCCGCGCGGCACGTCGAGCGCCTTGACGCGCCGGTACATCTCCTCGGGCGACAGCTTGTCGTTGATCTTGTTGTAGACGAGCGCGGCGGTGCCCGTGTAATCCCACATGAGATCGAACTGGCCGTTCTCCAGTGCGCTGCGCGCGAGCGTGCTGCCGAGACCCGAACGGACTTCCACGTCGTAGCCGCGCGAGCGCAGGTATTGCGCGGTGACTTCCGCCAGCACGTATTGCTCGGTGAAGTTCTTCGCGCCCAGCACGAGCTTCGTCGCGCATGCCGGTGCGCTCGCCGCCATGCACAACGCGGCTGCGGCACACAGGCGCGCGATCGATCGAATGGTGCGATGGAGCGTCATGCCGCACCTCCGTGGCGTGCGAGCCAATGGCGGCTGCCGGCCGCGACGATGCCGTCCAGCACGAGCGCGAGGATCGCGGTGAGCGATGCGCCGAGCAGCAGCAGCGGCTGGTTGTCGAGATAGATGCCGGGGAAAATCAGCGAGCCGAGACTGTCGGCGCCGATCAGGTACGCGAGCGGGGCCGTCCCGACGTTGATTGCGAGCGCGGTGCGCACGCCGCCGACGATGATCGGCAGCGCATCGGGCAACTCCACGCGCACGAGCGATTGCCAGCCCGTCATGCCGATGCCCTTCGCGGCTTCGCGCAGCGCGGCCGGCACGTTCTTCATGCCTTCGTAGGTATTGCGCGTGATGGGCAGCAGCGACGCGAGGAACAGCGCGACGATCGCGGGCACGTTGCCGATGCCGAAGATGCCGAGCGCGATGGCGAGCACGGCAAGCGACGGGATCGTGTTGCCGATGTTGAAGACCTGCATGAAGCGCTCGGCCTGATGCTGGAATCGCGGCCGGCTCAGCAGCACGCCGGCCGGCACGCCCACGGCGATCGCGAGCGCCATTGAATAGACGACCAGCAGCATGTGCTGGCCCGCGTAGTACGCGAGATCGTCCGCGCGCTGGCTGAACGTGTCGGCGCCGATGCCGCGCGCGAGCGCCCAGGCGATGGCGACGATGGCTATCAGGCTGCCCAACAGCTGGACAGTGCGTCGAGTCATGAAGATACACCCCCTCAATCTCGGTGCGGCACACGCGCAGGCGTGCGCCGCGTTGACGCCGGATGGCGCCGCGATGGAAGTTCGTGATCCCGGCATGGCCGCGATTTGAACTGACGGAAACAGTCCTGCCGGCCGCAACGATGTGCGACTGGCGTTCGAGTGAACGCAACGCTGCGTTCGTCTGATTGTCATGTTCAGCCCGGCAGCGCCGTAACGGCGAGGCGCGTTCGAGCAGGGCACCGTCCTGTGAAGACGGCATGGATGCGGCTGGCGTGAAGCCTGCCGCTGGGGCCGGAGGCCCCCTTGACGTGGCGAAACGGATGCATGCGCAACGAATTGCGAAATGACATCACGTTGCGCACGAGATCATGCATTTTGTGATGAAGTTGGGGCGAGTATAGAGTAATCGAATGATCGCGTCTACCTTGGAGGCGATCGCGAATGCGCACCGCCGATCGTGTGGGTGCGCTGAAGCAGCGGCGGATCAGGCGTATGGAAAATGATTCGAATTCCGAATTGATCGGCGCGACCGTCGTCTCGAAACGGATTTCGCGAGCGGCCTCGCGTCATGCTTGAAGGTCATGCGCCACCGTGTATCCGCACGAAGCCGTGGCGCGTCCGGCTCATTCGCTGACGTCCGGATCGGCGCGCGGCGTCCTGCCGGTCCAGCGCCGATACGCATGGCGGAAACTGCGCGGCTCGCTGTAGCCGAGGCGCTCCGCAATCGCCGCGACCGTCAGCTCGGGGTCGTCCAGCATCCGCACCGCCTCGTCGCGGCGCACGTCGTCGAGCAGCGTCTGAAACGTGAGGCCGTCCTTGTCGAGCCGTCGGCGCAGCGTGCGCTCCGTCAGGTGCAGCGCATTCGCGAGCGCCGTCATCGACTTGAAACGCGCGAGGTCGCGCGCCATCAACTCCTTCGCGCGATCGGCAAAGCGCGTGCCGACCGACGCGGCCCACTGCCGCTCGAGCGCTTCGCACTGCCCGTGCAGCGCGTTGAAACTGACTTCGTTCGCGAGCAGCGGCATCTCCGTGCCGTTCACCGACGTGAACACGAGCCGGTTGTCGCCCGCATTGAACGCAATCTTGCAGCCGAAGTGGCGCGCGTAGTCGGCCGCATTGCGCGGCGTGCGGCGCGCGAGCTGCACCTGCGCGGGCCAGACCGGCTTGCCGACGAGATCGGACACGATCAGGCGCAGGCTCGACAGGCACATGTCGACCTGGAACACCTCGAGATCGGGCTCGCCGTTGTAGCGGCTGATGGTCACGCTCATGCCGTCCGCGTGCGCATCGATACGCACGTCGAAATACAGCCCCATGAACAGCGGAAACTGGCCCATGCACCGGAATGCCTGCATCACCGAGCCGCTGATCAGCATCGCGTAGCCGGCGAGGCCGAGCGTCGACACGTGCAGCCGCGCACCGATCGACAGCCCGATCGACGGCACGCCGCTGCACTGCAGCAGGTTGTGGAAGCAGCGCTGCTCCTGGCCGCGATTCACGTGCAGGTTCGGCGACGCGACTTCGTCCGCGCCGAGCCCCGTGCCTTCGAGCAGCGCGGCGCCGTCGATATGCCGCACGCGGCACTCGTCCAGCGCGACCGCGATCGCGTGGACGGTGGCGGGAATGTCCTCCTGGCGTCCGGCCGGACGCGCGAGGCCGAGCGACGAGCGCAGGCTGCGTTCGGCCCGGCTCTGGTTGGGATGGGAGCGGCTGTTCATGGGGCTGACGGGGCGACGGGGTCGCGTAGAACATAGCCGGAATGTCCGAAAAATGCCAGTGCGGCACCGCAGCATGCATGGCTCGCCGGCGCGCCATGCGGCGGCATGTCCGGAAATATCCCCTGATTACGTCCGCTTTTCTCATTCGTGGTCGTTTTTTTGGCGCACCACACTTTCCTCCAGTCGTGCGCCGCCGGCCGTACCGGGCGAACGAGTGTTGAAGCCGTGAACGCCACCCACGTGAGGACAGCATGGACAACGACAGCCCAGGTCGATACGCATCAGCCGCCGCGACGCATGACTTCGGCGCGCACGCAATGCGAGGCGACGCGGACGAACGCCGCAAGCCGCACCTGCTCGGGCTCGCGACGCTGGTGATCTTCGGCCTCGCGTACATGCTGCCGATGACGGTGTTCACGACCTACGGGATCGTCACGAGCGAGACGAACGGGCATCTCACGGCCGCGTATGCGGTCACGCTGGTCGCGATGCTGTTCACCGCGCGCAGCTACGGCCACATGGCGCGGCTGATGCCGAGCGCCGGCTCCGCCTATACGTTCGCGAGCCGCAACTTCGGCACGTCGGCCGGCTTCATGGTCGGCTGGGCATTGCTGATGGACTACCTGTTCATCCCGATGATCAGCTACCTCGCGATCGGCATCTACATGAAGCAGATATTCCCGGGCGTGCCGGCCGGCGTGTGGATCGTCGGCAGCATCGTGCTGATCACCGGGCTGAACATCGTCGGCATCCGGCTCGTCAATCGCGTGAACCTGATCCTGATCGCGAGCCAGCTCGTGTTCATCGCGATCTTCTTCGTCGCTTCCGCGCGGGTCGCGGCGGGCGAAGGGCTGTCGATGGCTGTCGCGCTGCCGTCGTCGGGCGATGCGCGGGCGATCTTCGCCGGGTCCGCGATCCTGTGCCTGTCGTTCCTCGGCTTCGATGCGGTCACCACGCTGTCGGAGGAAACACGCGAGCCGAAGCGTACGGTGCCGCGCGCGATCTTGCTCTGCACGCTGGCGAGCGGCGTGCTGTTCATGCTGGTCGCCTACGTCGGGCAAGTGGTGTTTCCCGACTGGCACGCATTCAAGGATCTCGATTCGGCCAGCCTCGAACTGATGCGACGTATCGGCGGCGGCACGCTGTCGGCGTTCTTCGTCGCGGTGTACGTGGCAGGCTGTTTCGCGAGCGCGATGGCCGGGCAGGCGAGCGTGACGCGCGTGCTGTTCGCGATGGGCCGCGACCGGGTGCTACCCGAACGCGTATTCGGCCACCTGCATGCGCGGCTGCGCACACCAGTGCGCGCGACGCTCGCGGTCGGCATCGTGTCGCTGTCGGCGCTGTTCATCACGCTCGATCTCGCGTCGACGATGATCAGCTTCGGCGCGCTCGTCGCGTTCGCGGTCGTGAACCTGTGCGTGATGCGCAGCTATCTGTGCCGCCCCGAGCATCGCCGCTTCGCGGGCTGGATCACGTTCGGCGTGATGCCGGCGATCGGCTTCGCGATGAACGTGTGGCTCTGGTCGGGCCTGTCGCGCCAGACGTTCTACGTCGGCACCGGCTGGCTCGTGCTCGGACTCTGCCAGCTCGTGTGGCTGACGCGCGGCTTCACGCGCCCGGCGCCGACGCTGTCGATGAATTGAATGACCGGTGGCCGACTGCCGGCCGCCGGCCCTGAAACCCTGAAGGAGGAACGACCCATGAACGCTGTTGACGTCAATCTCGATGCGGACCTGCAGGCCATCGGCAAACGCCACCTGCTGATGCATTTCACGCACGCCGATGCGTATCGCGACCACGCGCTGACCGTGTTCGACCGTGGCGAAGGCTGCTGGCTCGTCGACCGCAACGGCAAGCGCTACTTCGACGGGCTGGCCGGGCTGTACTGCGTGCAGGTCGGTTACAGCCACGGCGCGGAAATCGGCGACGCGATCCGCGAGCAGATGGTGCGGCTGCCGTTCGCGACCAACTGGGGTGTCGGCCACGAGCCGGCGATCAAGCTCGCGCACAAGCTCGCGGCGCTCGCACCGGAGGGCCTGAACCGCGTGTTCTTCACGTCGAGCGGGTCGGAGTCGAACGAATCGGCGATCAAGCTGGTGCGCCAATATCACCAGTCGCGCGGCGAGCCGCAGCGGCGCAAGTTCATCGCGCGGCGCGTCGCGTATCACGGCACGTCGTTCGGCGCGCTCGCGCTGAACGGGATGACGAACTTCCGCAAGCATTTCGAGCCGCTGATGTCGGGCGTGCGGCACGTGGGCAACACGAAGCGCTACGGCCGCCCGGTGGGCGAGACGGAAGCGCAGTTCACGCGCCACCTGCTCGACGAGATCGAATCGCTGATCGTGCAGGAGGGGCCGGATACCGTCGCCGCGCTCGTCGTCGAGCCGCTGCAGAACGCGGGCGGCAGCCTGACGCCGCCGGCCGGTTATGCGGCCGGGCTGCGTGACATTTGCGACCGGCACGGCGTGCTGCTCGTCGCCGACGAGGTGATCTGCGGGTTCGGCCGGCTCGGCGAATATTTCGGCTCCGCGCGCTACGGGCTGAAGCCGGACATCATCACGTTCGCGAAAGGCATCGCGTCGGGCTATGTGCCGCTCGGTGGCGTGATCGCGAGCGACACGGTCGTCGACACGGTGCTCAATGGCCCGCAGCAGATGTTCCTGCACGGTGCGACCTACGGCGGCCACCCGGTCGCGTGCACGGCCGCGCTCGCGAACCTCGCGATCATGGAGCGCGAAGGCGTGCTCGAAAACGTCCGCAGCAATGAGGCCGTGTTCCGCCAGACCCTCGACGGCCTGCTCGAACTGCCGTGCGTCGGCGACGTGCGCGGCGACGGCTATCACTACTCGCTCGAACTCGTGACCGACAAGGCCGCGCGCCGCTGGGCGGCCGGCGTCAGCGCGCAGGCGTTCGTGTCGACGCTGCTCGCACCCGCGATCTTCGACGCGGGGCTGCTGTGCCGCGCGGGCGTCGATCACGAAGGCACGCCGATCGTGCAGTTCTCGCCGCCGCTCGTGATGTCGCGCGACGAGATCGTGTGGTTCGTCGCGAAGATCCGCGACATCCTCGTCGACACCTATGCACGCGCAACGCGCTGAGCGCGGCGTCCTTCATTTCAGGAGCATTCGATGCGAACGTCACAACAGTCCTATATCGATGGCCAGTGGCTCGATCCGGCCGATTCTCGGTCGATCGACGTGATCGACCCGAGCACGGCGCGGCCGTATGCGCAGCTCAGGATTGGCGGCACGGCCGACGTCGATCGCGCGGTCGGCGCGGCGAAGCAGGCTTTCGACACGTATTCGCGTTGGCCGGTGGACGAGCGCGTCGCGCTGCTGCGACGCGTGCTCGAGATCTACCAGCACCGCTACGAGGAGGTCGCGCAGACGATCAGCCAGGGGATGGGCGCGCCGATCGCATTTGCGCGCGCGGCGCAGGCGGCGGTTGGCACCGCGCACCTCGAACAGACGATCCGCGCGCTGCAGTCGTTCCGTTTCAGCACGCAGACCGATTCGCTGCTGGTGTCCCACGAGCCGATCGGCGTGTGCGCGCTGATCACGCCGTGGAACTGGCCGATCAACCAGATCGTGTGCAAGGTCGCGCCCGCGCTCGCGGCCGGCTGCACGATGGTGCTCAAGCCGAGCGAGATCGCGCCGTTCAGCGCGATCCTGTTCGCGGAGATCCTGGATGAGGCCGGTGTACCGCCCGGCGTGTTCAACCTCGTGCACGGCTATGGGCACGAAGTGGGCGACGCGCTGTCGCGGCATCCGGATGTCGACATGGTGTCGTTCACCGGGTCCACGCGCGCGGGCGTCGAAGTCGCGAAGGCGGCCGCCGATACCGTGAAGCGCGTGCACCAGGAGCTCGGCAGCAAGAGCCCGAACCTGATCCTGCCCGACGCCGACATCGAGGATGCGGTCACGCGCGGCGTGCGCAGCTGTTTCAGCAACAGCGGCCAGTCGTGCAATGCGCCGACGCGCATGCTCGTGCATGTTGACCATCTGGCGCTGGCCGAGCAGGCCGCGCGGCGGGAGGCGGAACGCACGGTCGTCGGCGACCCGCGGTCGACGGAAACCGGCATCGGGCCGGTGGTCAGCCGCACGCAGTTCGACCGGATCCAGCACTTCATCCGGCTCGGGATCGAAGAAGGCGCCATGCTCGTCGCCGGCGGCCCGGGGCGGCCGGACGGGCTCGGCGACGGGTTCTACGTGCGGCCGACGGTATTCTCGAACGTCACGCCGGACATGACGATCGCACGCGAGGAGATCTTCGGGCCGGTGCTCGCGATCATGACCTACCGCACCGAGGACGAGGCTGTCGCGCTCGCGAACGATTCGGTCTACGGGCTCGCGGCCTACGTGCAGACGAAGGATCCCGAGCGGGCGCGCAAGGTGGCGGCGCGGCTGCGGGTCGGCAACGTCCACATCAATTACCCGCCGTGGAACCCGGCCGCGCCGTTCGGTGGCTACAAGCGCTCGGGCAACGGCCGCGAATATGCGGAGTTCGGCCTCGTCGAGTATCTGGAGACGAAGGGCACGACAGGGTACGCTTGAGCGACGCGCGAATGCGCTGACCGGGCGGCGGCGTCCTGCGGGAAGGGACGCCGCGCCCCTTTTCATCGATGGATCGATGGACTGATTGCGAGGATTTCGACGATGCAGACGATGGAGACGACCGAAGGCACGCGCGGCACGGCGGCGCGCACGGAGGGCCGGGTGCGATGAAGATCCTGATCGCGCGGATGAACCACGAGACCAACACGTTCTCGCCGGTGCCGACGCCGCTTGCCGCGTTCGGCCGCAACGGCCCGGACTGGGGCGACGACGCGTATCGCGCGAATCGCGGCATGCGCACCGCGATGGCCGCGTTCCTCGACGCGGCCGAGCGTGAAGGCGCCGAGATCGTGACGCCCGTATCGGCGGCCGCGAACCCGAGCGGGCCCGTCGCGGCTGACGCGTATGCGGCGATCTGCGACGCGATCGTCGCGGCAGCGCCCGGCTGCGATGCGGTGATGCTCGACCTGCACGGCGCGATGGTTGCCGAACAAAGCGCGGACGGCGAGGGCGACCTGCTCGAGCGCGTGCGCGCGGCGCTGCCTGGCGCGCCGATCGCGGTCGCGCTCGACCTGCACGGGAACGTCACGCAGAAGATGATCGACCACGCGGACGTGATCGTCAGTTTCAAGACCTACCCGCACGTCGATATGTATGAAACCGGCGAGCATGCGGCGCGCGTGCTGCTGGACCGGCTGCACGGCCGCGCGCGGCCCGTGCTCGCGTGGCGGCAGCCGCCGCTGATGACGTCGACGCTGCGCAGCGCGAGTGCGGAAGGCGCGATGCGGCGCGCGGTGGAGGCCGCGCGCGCGGCCGAGGCCGACGGGATGCTCGCCGTATCGGTGCTGCCCGGCTTCTCGCTCGCGGACATTCCCGCGCCGTGCATCAGCATCGTCGTGGTGGCCGATGGCGACCGGGCCGCGGCCGATGCGGTGGCCGAGCGCATCGCAGGGCAGATCTGGGACGCGCGTGACGACTTCGTTTACCGCAGCGCAACGCTCACCGATTCAGTTGAGCACGCTGCAACGCTCGCGCGTGGCGCGGATCGCCCCGTGCTGATGCTCGATCACGGCGACAACTGCATGTCGGGCGGCCCGTGCGACACGATGGATCTGCTCGAGGCCGCGCTCGCGCACGGGCTGGACGGCATCGTCAGCGGGCCGCTGTGCGACCCGCAGGCCGTCGCGGCGCTGATCGACGCGGGTGTCGGCGCGACCGTTACGGTGCCGGTCGGCAACCGCCTGCCGTCGCACGGCGGCGTGCGGCGCACGCCGTTTCGCGCGACCGGCATCGTGCGCGCGCTCACCGACGGCGAATACGTGATCGCGGGGCCGACCTACACGGGCCAGCGCGCGTACATGGGCCGCACGGCCGTGCTCGACATCGGCGCGGCCACGCTGGTCATCAGCGAGCGTACCCAGGAGCCGTGGGATCTCGGCGTGTTCGAGAGCGTCGGCGTCGATCCACGCCGCGCGCGCTTCCTGCTGCTGAAATCGCGGATGTATTGCCGGCCGGTGTTCGTGCCGAACGCGGCCGCGCTGGTCGAGTGCGACAGCCGTGGCGTGACGGGTTCGGACTACGGGTTGTTCCGTTACGAGCGGCTTGCGCGGCCCGTGTATCCGCTTGACGACGTCGGCGAGTGGTCGTCCGGCGCGCGACGGGCGGATTGACGGAAACAAACCGGGCGCGAGACGCCGGATTTGCCGGCTTTCGGGCATCATGCGGTGGCATCGACCCGTCGAGCAGCCGGGTCGATCCATCCATTGCGTCCGCAACCGATCCGGAGAACCGACCGCCATGCATTCGAATCCTTTCCGCCCGCGCAGCGCGCGCCTGCTCGCCGCGCTGACCCTCGCCACGACGGCCGTTGCCGCCCACGCCGCCGACTGGATCGTGTCCGGCAACGACGGCAAGTACCAGCGCGTCGAGGGCCGCGACACCTATCTGGCTTCGCCGCCCGCCGACACGCTGACGCTGCTCGACGCCAGCACGTTCCCGCCGAAGGTCGCGCTGCAGGTCGACGTCGAGAACGGCATCCAGGGGCCGCCGCAAGCCGTCGCGATCACGCCCGACGCGAAGCTCGCGCTCGTCGGCGCGCCGACGCGCTACGACACGGCCGCGAAGCAGCTCGTGTTCGACACGTTCCTGCAGGTCGTGAATCTCGACGCCGCGCCGCCGTCGATCACGCGCATCGAGCTCGGATCGCATCCGCAAGGGATCGCGATCGACCGCTCGGGCAAGCTCGCGCTGGTTGCAAACGTCGACGGCAGCGTGTCGATCCTGCGCATCGACGGCACGAACGTGACGCTCGACGGCAACCTGAAGATCGGCAAGAAGCGGCTGGCCGGGATCAGCTTCACCCACGACGGCAAGCATGCGCTCGTGTCGCTGCGCGACGAGCAGGGCATCGCGGTGCTGAACGTCGACGACGGCAAGGTGACCGACAGCGGGTCGCGCCTGAGCACCGGCGTCGCGCCTTACACGATCGACGTGTCGAGCGACAACCGCTGGGCGGTCGTCAGCAACGTCGGGCTCGCGGGGCTGCCGGGCTATACGGGCACGCTGGCGGGCGACGCCGATTCGGTCGCACTGATCGACGTGTCGCGCGTGCCGTTCCGCACGGTCCAGTACCTGACGGTGCCGTCGCTGCCGGAAGGCGTCGCGATCTCGCCGAACGGGAAGTGGATCGCCGTGCAGGCGATGGACGGCTCGAACTTGACGCCCGACAACCCGGGCCGCCACAAGATCGGCAAGGTGCTGCTGTTCGAGATCCGCAACGGGCAGGCCGTGAAGGTGAGCGAGTTGCCCGGCGGCGAAGCCGCGCAAGGCATCGTGTTCACGGCCGACAGCCGCCACGTGATCGTGCAGTTCAACGTCGAACGGCAACTGGCGCTCTATTCGGTCGAAGGCGGCAAGCTGCACGATACGGGCAAGCGCATCGCGCTGACGGGCGGGCCGTCGTCGTTGAGGACGTTGCCGCGGTGAGGTGTGGGCGAGAACGAGAGGACTGCGTGCGGTAATCAATCAACCGCACGCAGCCCCCGTGGTCCGATGCCGCTCGTCCTGCGCCATCGTCCTGACGGGAATCCGTAACGAATGCCTGAACGAACACGCGTTCACCCGCCTGCCGCATGGCAAGGTCCCGATCGAGACATGGCGTCGGGAATACAACGAGGAACGACCGAAGAAATCGATGGACGGATTTTCGCCTGCATCCTACGCTCGGAAGCCGACAGAGAACGAATCGCATTAATCCGCGACTCTAAAGCCGGGCACTCCTGAAGACGGTAGGTGTCGGAGGGCCGAGCTTTCGGCGATGGACTGGAACGGGCGGACCTCACCATTCACGAAATGCGACATGCCTGGTCAGCAGGTTGAATCGTAACGGGAGTTTGGATGTCATTGGACGGCTACTACATCAACCTTGATCGATCGGTTGCGCGGCGCATCCGCATCGAGAAACAGATTCACGCGCTCGGTCTCGAATCGATGATAAGGCGATTCGCTGCCGTAGACGGCGGGACGGCCGGCCCATTCGATGCGGCACTGAAAAATAGAACATGGGCATGTCGGCAGTCCCATGAAAAAATAATAGATGGCGGGGATGCGAAGTCTACGACCATCATTTTGGAAGATGATATTGAAATCAGCCAGGCTTTCTCCGATATCGTGACCGACGAAGTCATGCGGAAATTCACGGACGACGAGCCGACAGTAGACATCGTGTTCCTCGAGTGTGGATTCCAGTGGAGATTTCTGCCGCTTCTGCTGGCGAAAGCGGATAGCCGAATGACCTGGCGCTTGTCGCCATCTGGAAATGACGATTCCGGAGGCTACAACTTATCCACCGTCGACCTCCTCGATGCCAAAGGAATCTATTCATGGTCCTCTGCGGCCTACATTGTGACTCCCGTAGGAAAGCAGACTCTGCGCCGTCTTTTTTCAGCCCAGCGTGATCAACCCGGCGTCTCAATTGATGTGTTGTATAAACGCTGGATTGACGCCGGTGAGCTGAAAGGAAAAATATGCATCCCGTTTCTGGCGACACCGCACAGTGAAACATCATCCACTATCGATCATGCTCCGTCCGAGTTGCTCGACCCCGTACCAACCGAATGGGTCAGCCTGTTTCGGCGCTTCCTGTTCGCAGGCGACCATGGCTTCGACCTGACGGAACTCGAGGCGAAGATGGAAAGGTATTCGGCCCCGCTTGAAACCTCGCCGGAGTACCGCCTGGGAATGCTGGCATATGAACGCTTTCGCGCGAGCGTGCGGCCTGACCTTTGAGCTCAATGGAGCATGATGGCGCAGGTTGATTCGAGCGCTGCCGAGTGACGACGTATAGAAAAGAATCGAAGCGATCTCTCCAGGCAAGCAAGGCGATCACGCCTTCTGCCGCCAGGCGCTCGATGTTGCGATATGGCTCGATCCGATCGCCGAATCCACCGGAACTGACCAGGAAGACGCGCTTACCCTCGACCGGACCCTCGTCGGCGCGCAGTTTTTCCAGAAATATCCTGCTGAAGATTTCTCGCTGATCGTCCGAAAGGGACGATTTGACCGGATACGAGTCTCGACCATGGATCAGTTTCTCAAGAGCCGCCCCTGCGTGGACCTTTCCCAAGTCTCGATTTGAAACAGATCGTCGGCGCGATGATCTTGCGTGTCGCGGATCAATTTCCCCATGCGCCGAGCGCATCGATGGTATTTGGGCGACAAGTCCCTCGGCGCTACGCGAGCGCTGCACGGAAAACGCATGACTTCCGTGTCACAGCGAAAATAATCCCCGCGTGTTTAGTTAAACAAACTGAAAATTCGGGAAACTTCTTGTAGTGAATAAACAGTCGTTGCGGCACTGTAAGCCCCTGGGAAGCATGTGACGCTCCCGGAGACAGGGCGGTGGAGGCGACGGTTGCAGCGGCAACGACCGTCGCCGGGTATTCGCATGTGACAAGTCAGCGCGGCGTCGCTTGGGGGGACCAGTCGACGTCACGCCGCGCGGCATCGATGTGCCGCGCAGGGCCGCAAGCCAGGCGGCGTGCCGAAAATCGTCGGCGCCGGATCAATCGTTTTAATTAACGGTACTAAACGAAAAAATGAAAAATCCACGACTCTTGCTCGTCGCCGCACTGACTTGCGCGGCACTCGCCGCGTGTGGTGGCGACGATGTGAACGGTGTTCAGACGGCCAGCAACGGCGCGGGCGACGCGCCGTCGACCGTGCCGCCGACTTCGGGGCCGTCCCAACCATCGCAGCCGTCCCAGCCGTCCCAGCCGGATCAACCGGCTCCGCCGAAGCGCACCAACATGGCGTTGACGCAGTTCGTCAATCCGTTGATCGGCACGCAGGTCAACGACGATTCCGGCTACGCGGGCAACGTGAGCCCGGGCGCGATGGTGCCGTTCGGGATGGTGAATTTCGGGCCGAACACGCCGCGCTACAACTTCAACGGCTCGGGCGGCTACCTGTCGTCGGGCGGGTCGGGCGGCACGATCGACTTCTTCAGCGTGACGCACCTGAGCGGTGTCGGGTGCCCGGGTCAGGGCACGGTCGCGATGCTGCCGACCGATGCGGCGACGGCCGTGGCGTCGGGCGGGCGGCCGATCGGCATCGGGTACAGCTACGCGGACGAAACGGCCGAACCCGGGTACTACAAGGTGCGTCTCGCGAACGGCATCGTGACGGAGCTGAGCGCGACCGCGCGCTCCGGTATCGCGCGCTTCACGTACACGAACAAGGACAAGGGTTTCTTCGCGATCGATGCGAAGCTGAACGGCAACAGCGATTCGGGCAGCACGAAGGTCACGGCCAACAACGTCGCGCTGGCGCTCGCGAGCGACGGCAAGTCGATGAGCGGGCAGGCCGTGGCGCCCGCGTTCTGCACGCCGTACGGCACGGTGTGGAATGCCCCCGTGTATTTCTACGCGACCTTCGACAAGCCGCTGCGCAAGCAGGCGGGCACCTCGGCGGTGAATACCGCCAGCAACGGCGCGGCAACGCTGCAGTTCGACCTGACCGACGCGGACCGGACCGTCACCGTGAAAGTCGGGGTGTCGTCCGTCAGCGTCCAGAATGCGCAGGCGAACCTGAAAGCCGAGGGCGAGAAGCTCGCGTTCGACGACGCACGCAAGAACGCGTCCGGCCTGTGGAACGACCGGCTCAACACGATCCAGATCGACCAGGCCGCGACACCCGCCGCGCTGAACGCGACGCAGAAGTCGAATCTGACGAAGTTCTACACCGCGCTCTATCGCGTGTTCGGCACGCCGACGCTCTACAGCGACACGAACGGCGAATTCCGCAGCATGCGCCAGCCGAGGAACGCGGACGGCAGCTATCCGAAGTCGGTCGACCAGACCGGCACCATTCCGCCGCGCGCGACCGCAAAGGTCGGCGATTACGCCTTCCGGCGTGCCGATGGATCGCAGGGCGGCGCGGGCAACCACTACACGGGTTTCTCGCTGTGGGATACATACCGGTCGCAGGCACAGTTGCTGGCGTTGCTCGCGCCGAAGGAATCGAGCGACATGATGCAGTCGCTCGTCGTCGACGCGTTGCAATGCGGCGCATTCCCGCACTGGGTCGATGGCAGCGATGATTCGACGCCGATGGCGGGCGACAACGCGCTGAACGTGATTGCCGGCGCGTACAAGTTCGGCGCGACCGATTTCGACCTGGTATCGGCCGCACGCCTGACGAAGCAGTCCGTGTTCGATCCGTCCAGCGCGTGCAACGACCGCACGAGCGCAGCGGGGCTCGCCAATTTCCTGACGGCCCACTACCTGTCGCAGAGCGACGACGGTCACTCGTCGTCGGCCACCATCGAGCGCGTACTGAGCGACCGTTCCGCAGCCGCATTCCTGCAGGCACTGCCCGCCGGCGTGCTGAACGCGCCGTCGGTCGGCGTGACGACCGACAACATCGGCACGCTGTACACGCGGGCCGGGTGGTGGCGCAACATCTTCGACTACACGAACAAGGTGATTGCCGCGCGCAACGCGCCGCCGGCCGGCTCCGCACCCGGCACGCTGGGCACGCTCGTGCAGGGTTCGTTCCACGAGTCGACGGAGCCGAACTACTTCTGGACCTTTGCGCAGGACTGGAGCGCGCTGATCGACGCGATCGGCGGCAAGCAGGCGGCCGTCACACGGCTGAACAACCTGTTTGCGATCACGACGCCGTTCTCGACCGTGCCGTCCACCGGCGACCTGAACGGCGGCGAATCGTCGAACAACCTGTACATCGGCAACGAGCCATCGTTTCAGTCGCCGTGGGGATACAACTGGGCCGGGCAACCGAGCGGCGCACAGTACGTTCTCCCGATCATCATGTCGAAGTCGTTCACGACCGGCCGAGACGGGCTGCCGGGCAACGACGACATGGGCGCGACGTCGAGTTGGTACGTGTGGGCGGCACTCGGCATGTTCCCGGTCATTCCGTCGGAGGCGGGGCTGGCACTGTCCACGCCGCAGTTCAGCGGGATCACCGTCTGGTTCGGCAACGGCAAGACGCTGCGGCTCGAAAGCGACAAGCAGGTCGCGATGGATAGTGCGGGGCGCCCGTCGTTTGCGTATATCCAGTCGCTGAAGGTCAACGGCGCGGACTACGCGGGTTCATGGCTGCCGCTGGGCAAGATCGCCAACGGTGGCACGATGAACTACGCGCTGTCGGCGACGCCGACGCAGTGGGCGGCCGCCGACAACCTGACGCCGCCGTCCGGGCCGAACGCGGACTACACGCAGATGACGGCTGGCGGGGCGTCGGCCGCGATGCGCATGCGCCAGGCCGGCGCGCGATAAACGCGATAAACGCAAGCGGGCACGCGCAGGGGCCACCCTGCGCGCCCGTCGAGACGACGCAATCCGGGAGAACAACATGAAATCGCAATCGCGCCGGAAATTCCTGTCTTACAGCGCAGCACTCGCCGGCTCGGGCTGGCTCGCGGGCTGCAACGGCGATATCGATTCGACGTCGGGCGCCGTCGGCACGCCAGGCGCCGATGGCCCGGCGACGGTCGCGCCCACCGTGCCGGGCGTGCCGAGCGACCCGGAACACAGCCTGCTGGCCGCGCAGGAGCTCGCGACGAACTGGACGTTCGCCTCGGCGAGCAGCCTGCCGGGCGCCGGCGGTGCGCAACTGTCGGGCGCGGCCGGCGTGACGGGCATGATGCCCGCGACGGTGCCCGGCACCGTGCTGAACAGCATGATCGTCAACGGCAAGTATCCCGATCCGCTCTATGGCCGCATCGTCACGGACACCATCCCCGATACGCTGAAGGACACCGACTACTGGTACCGGACGACCTTCGCGGCGCCGGCACGGCAGCCGGGGCAGCGGTTGTGGCTGCGTTTCGGCGGCGTCAATTACTGCGCCGAGGTCTGGCTGAACGGAGCGCTCGTCGGCCGGCTGGAAGGCGCGTTCAAGCAGGGCGCGTTCGATATCTCGCGGCTCGTGCCGCAGGCGGGCGGCGCGGCCAACCTCGCGGTACGCGTGGTCAAGCTGGATTTCTCCGAAGGGCCGCTGCTGCCGAGCTATAAAAGCGGCGTCACGCGCGGCGGTCGCAACGGCGGCCCGACCGGCGTCACGCTGAAGAACGGGCCGACGTTCTTCTGCTCCGCGGGCTGGGACTGGTTGCCGACGATCCCCGATCGCGAGCTCGGCATCTGGCAGCCGGTGACCTGGTTCACGACCGGCGCGGTGCGCATCGCGGCGATCAATGTCGCGCACACGCTGTCCACCGACCTGTCGCGTGCCGAGCTGCGACTCGATCTCGAACTGGACAACGGCTCGGGTGCGGATCTCGTCGCCACTGTCGTCGGCACCATCGGCAACGGTGTGCCGTTCCGCCACGACATCGCGATTCCCGCATCGAGTACGACCACGAAGGTGTCGCTCACGTCGTCGGATATCGCGGCGCTGTCGATCAGGCAACCGCGCCTGTGGTGGCCGAACGGGTATGGCGAGCCGAATCTCTACGCGGTGAAGGTCGGTGTCGACGTCGCGCACCGGCGCTCGGACGAGCGCACGCTGAATATCGGCCTGCGCCGCATCGAATACGCGCGCGACATCGGCATGGGCCAGCAGTTGAGCATTACGGTCAACGGCCTGCCGATCCTCGTGATGGGCGGCAACTGGGGGCTCGACGAAGCGCTGAAGCGCATTCCGCGCACCCGGCTGTTCAACCAGGTGCGGCTCCATCGCGACGCGAACCTCAACCTGATCCGCAACTGGAACGGGCAGAGCACGAGCGACGATTTCTTCGACGCATGCGATCGCTACGGGATCCTCGTCTGGCAGGATTTCTTCTTCTCGACCGAAGGAGACGGATCGGGCCCGGCCAATGTGCCGCGCGATCTCGACAACATCCGCGACGTGATCGCACGCAACCGTCATCGTCCGTCGATCCTGCTCTGGTGCGGCGGCAACGAAGGGTCGCCGCCGCCGGCACTCGTCAAGGGGCTCGACGCGCTCGTCGCCGAGCTGGACCCGCAACGCCTGTGCCTCACGAGTTCGGCCGGCGATACGGGCGCCGGCGCGGTGAACGGGTATTCGTCCGGCGGTCCGTACAACTGGGCCTCGCCGCAGGCCGCGTTCAGCCGCGGCTACGGCACGACGTCGGTCGCGTTTCACAACGAAGTCGGCTCGCATTCGATCCCGACGCTCGAATTCGTCGAATCGATGCTGCCGCCCGGCTCGTACGAATGCCCCGACGATTTCTGGGCCGATCGCGACATGAACGGCAACGGTGCGTACTACCCGGCGGTCGGCAAGCAGGGCGGTGCCGGGTACATCGCGATGACGGCGCTGCGCTACGGCGCGATCCGGAATCTCGCGGATTTCGTGCGCAAGGCGCAGATGATGAACTACGAATGCATCCGCGCGATCTACGAGGCGAACGCGGCCGTGATGATCGGCCCGGTGGCCGGGAGGATCACGTCGCCGGCCACCGGCGTGATCATGTGGATGACGAACCCCGCACAGCCGAGCTTCGTGTGGCAGATGTACAGCCACGATCTCGAGGAACATGCGTCGTTCTTCGCGGTGCAGCACGGGTGCCGTCGCGTCAATGCGATTCTCGATGCCGGCACGGCCGACGTGACGATCGCGAATCACACGGCGGCAGCCGTCACCGGCCGCGTCGAGATGCGCGTGTACAACCTCGACGGCACGCTGAGCAGCCGGACGACCGCGGATGTCGGTGGCGTCGCGAAGGCGTCGTATCGTGTGGTGGCGAATCTTGCGTCGGCGCTGGCTGCCGCGAAGTCCGACGTGTGCATCGTCGCGCTTGCGCTGACCGATTCGGGCGGCACGACGCTGGCCGAGAACGTCTACTGGCGGCAGCGCGACGGGGGCGACAACGCATACACGTCGCTCGACACGATGCCCGGTGCGGCGGTTTCCGTCAGTGCGACATCGACCGAGACCGACGCGACGACGACGCGCATCACGGTCGACGTCGCGAACATCGGCACCGCCGTCGCGCTGATGACGCACCTGCAGGTGTTCGACCCGTCAACCGGCGTGCGTGTGCTGCCTGCGTTCTACAGCGACAACTACCTGAACCTGGTACCGGGCGCGAAGCGGCAGGTTACGATCGACCTGCCGCATGCGGGCGGCGCGCCGGTGCCGCGCGTCGCGCTGCGCGTCGACGGGTGGCGGCTCGATCGCCCGAACTGCCGGCTGGGGCTAGGCGGCGTGCCGGTCGTGTTCAACGAGCGCGCGCTGGCGGTCGCGCCGGCGGTGCCGACGTTCGCGGCGTGCTGATGGTGGCGTGTGCTGCGCAAGTGCTGTGTAAGTGCTGCATGATGCCGCGCTAGCGGCAGCGAGCCGGTGAAACGCCGCGTGAATGCGCGCGGCGCTCGTTGCCTGCCGGATGGCCGGCAAGCCGTTACGGATTGAGGAATTTGGCGAGCCAGCGCGGTGTCGCCGCGCGATCGAAGACGACCTGCAGAGAGGTGCCGAACGTGCCGTATTCGAGCCCGTGGCGCTGGGCAAGCAGCGTCAGCGACTGGGGCGTGTAAAACGAGATGTGCCCGTTGCGCGGCACGCAATACCACCACTGATCGATGCCGTGCTCGATGATTTCCGGGGTGATCAGCGACGTCTGGAACAGCAGCGCGCCGTCGGGTTTCCGGTAACGCATGATCTCGTCGAAGAGGTCGAACGGCGCCGGATGATGCTCGAACACTTCGAACGACAGGATCGTATCGAACTTGCCTTCCGGCGGAGCCGGGTGCGAGAACGGATCGTACGACGTCACGTTCGTGAAACCGCGCGATGCCAGTTTCCGTTCCAGCAGGCCCAGCCCCGAGCCGAAATCGAGCATCCGGCCTTCCCGCATTTCCGGAAAGCTGGTGCAGATCAGGTCGGCATGCTGTTGCGGACGGATCTCGAGATACTCGGGATCGTGGCGCGCGTAGTCGGCGTTATAGACATGCTGCGCGAAATCGTCGTGGGTCCAGTTGTCGAACATCGGGGCCCACGTGAAGCCGCATTGCCCGCATGCGTGGTAGTAGACCGGAACCCCCGCATACGGGTCGACTTTCTTCCCGGCAATGATGTCGGCGCCGCAGCGCGAGAAATCGACCAGGCCGCAGATGGGGGCGTGGGCCGCACACACTTTGCAGGCAAGGGCTGCCGGGTGGCGATTCAGGTCGTGACTCAAATCCCGTTCTCCTGTTCGCCAGCGAGGCGTGCGTGTGACGGATGGTGCCGCAGAGGCTATCACAGTCGCATCGGCCGTCGCGACCGTGCGCGGCGGCGTGGCCAGGCGCGCCTACGGACGAAGCAGATCGAACCCGCCGAATACGACGACACCGCTCAACGCGATCATCGCGACGGAGTGCTGGCCGAAGTAGAGAATCGCGGCGGCAAGCCACGTCGTGATGCAGAAGGCGCCGATGCGGGCCATCGTGGGTTCCTCGAATGCGTGATGAAGTGCGTGCGCGCCGCATGGCGTTCGCCGCTCGAATCGGCGAGCGGGGTACGCAGGCGGACGGCAAAGACGACCCGCGCAGCGGCATCCGCGGCGCCGGCACCCGTTGCGTGCCGCGCCCGGAGGGGCGGGGGTCGAGACCGGCGGCGTTGCGCGCGCGTGCCCGAAGGCGGTGGGCGCGCGAGTTTCGCTGGCGAAGCGGCAATCTTACCAGCGCCGTGGTGCCGCCAATCTGGCCCTTTCGCGGCTAAAACACGGTGATCTGCGGCCAAATCAGTCCGACCCCGATATTCAAGTTTCATGTGACGAATGCCGTAAACAATCTGGAAGGCGTTCCTTATTCCGTCACGACGCCTTCCAATACATGGACCGACATCATGCAGATCGACTTCTCCACGACCACGCGATCCCCGCTGGCCGACAGCAGCGCGACCGCAACCAGGCCCGCCGCGACATCGTCCACCGGCGACGCCACGAATGCCACGAACACCACCGGCACGACCGGCACCAGCGGCACGACCGGCACCACCGGCACGAAGGATTCGACCGGCGCTACCGGCCAAACGCTCGGCGCATCGGGCGCGTCGTCGGAAGACCCGGCGGTCAGCCAGTTGAAGGCGCTGATCGACCGGCTGCAGAAGCAACTCGCGGCACTGCAGCAGCAGATGGCCAGCGCGGCGCAGCGCGCGAAGGACGACCCGGCCGCGGCGATCGAACAGCAGTCGCTGAGCGCCGAAGCCAGCACGATCTCGGGGGCGCTTTCGACCGCGATCTCGCAACTCGCCGCGGCGCTCGAGAAGTCGGGTGGCTCGACGGCGGGCGGCCTGGTGTCGACGCAGGCCTGACCCGTTACGGCCGCGTCGGCCGTACGCATTACAATCGTAAGCCTGTCTCCCTCGAAAGGACGGCTGAACGATGAATGCGGAACTCAACGACGACGATCTCGCCCGCTTCGAGTCGCAAGGCGGCACGCCGCTGCCGGCGGCCGACGAGCAACGATGGCTGGAACACGACGGCGCGCGCATCTGGCACGCGTCGTTCGGCCACGGCCCGGCGGTCGTGCTGCTGCATGGCGGCCTCGGCCACAGCGGTAACTGGGGCAACCAGGTGCCGGCGCTGCTCGCGGCCGGCTACCGCGCGATCGTGATCGACAGCCGCGGCCACGGCCGCAGCACGCGCGACGACCAACCCTATTCCTACGAACGCATGGCCTCGGACGTGCTCGCGGTGCTCGACGCGTTGCACGTCGATCGTGCGCGCTTCGTCGGCTGGAGCGACGGCGCGTGCATCGCGCTCGTGCTGGCCGATCGCGCGCCGGAACGGGCGGCCGGCGTGTTCTTCTTCGCGTGCAACATGGACCCGAGCGGTACGAAGGAGATCGTGCCGGGCCCGCTGCTCGACCGCTGCTTCGCGCGGCACCGCAAGGACTACGCAGCACTGTCCGCGACGCCGGACCAGTTCGACGCCTTCGTCGCGGCGGTCAGCGAAATGATGCGCACGCAACCGGATTACCGCGCGCAGGATCTCGCGGCGATTGCCGTGCCGGTCACGATCGTGCTGGGCGAGCACGACGAATTCATCCGGCCCGAGCACGCGGCGTACCTGGCGCGCACGATTCCGGGCGCGACGCTGACGACGCTGCCCGGCGTGAGCCATTTCGCGCCGCTGCAGCGGCCTGAGCGGTTCAACGCGGCGATGCTGGGGTTTCTCGAGCGGCTGCCCGGGTAATACGCGGGACGACCACAGGCTGATTTTCCGGTCGGGATTCGGACGGCCCGCGCGGCCCGGCCGCGGGCGCGCGCATTCACCGCCCGGGGGCTCACACCATCGCGTTGTCGGCGCCGGGAATCTCGTGCGCCTTGATCTGCTTGCGATGCAGCTTGTACAGCAGCTTGCCGAGCATGCCGTCCTCGTGGTGCGAGCGCGTCATGTTGACCACGTATTCGTCGTCGGGCGCGACGGCCTGTGCGCCCATGATCCAGCGCACGCTTTCGCGGTAGTTGTAGAGCGACTTGTCGCGACCGTCGCAGAGGAAGCCCGACAGCGCGGCCATTGCCGCAGGATGACCGCCTTCGGCGTGCCGGCGCAGTTCGTCGATATAGCGATGGCGGGACGGGATGTCGTCGAGATCGCCGATGAACATCAGCAGGCATTCGAGGCCGTCGGAGTGCCCCATCTCGTGCGCCTTGCGCGCCGCCTCGACAGCCTCGATCTTCATGCGCTGGCGTTCGGCTTCGTCCTTGCTGGCTTGCGCGATGTGGTGATACACGTAGCTGAGCTTGTAGGCGCCCATGTTGCCGTCGTCGTCCATCGCCAGGCGGTAGTAGTGCGCAGCCTTGTACAGATCGACCTCGACGTGCATGCCCTCCTCGTAGAAACGCCCGAGCAGGTACTCGCACGAATCGCCGCCGGCCTCGTAGCCGAGCTGGCAGATCGCGAACGATTCCTCACTGCGCCGATGTCCGCTGCACAGCGCGTACGCCACCTGGTTCCATGCGAGCGAGCCGGGATCGCTGACGCGCGCGGCGTCCAGCCAGGCCACGCCGCGCGCGTCGTCGCGGGCGAAGCCGAATGCGCCGGCGCGATGCCCGTAACCGCGCAGGATCATCGCCGCCGTACACGCGCGTGCGTCGGATGCCCGTTCGATCGCGCGGGTGAACCACGTGCCTTGCGGATCGGTGTCGAGCATCAGCCGTATCGCGACCGCCATCGCGGCGTTGTCGTTGATCGGCTCGTTGCGCTCGGCTTCCTGCAGGCGTGCGTAACCCTGTGCGAATTCATCGCGCATGTAGTGCGCGTGGGCCAGCCAGTACAGCGTTTCCCAGCGATGGTAGGGATGCAGTGCCGCTTCGGCCCGCGCCAGCGTGACGGCCATTGCACGCCGCGCGTCCTCGGAGTCGTCGTTCGGCTCCAGCGTCTCGCCGTAGTACTCGTCGCGCCAGATCTCGTGCAGCAGCCGGTCCTTCTCGACCGCGTCGAGGTGCGCACACGCGTCGGAATCGACGAACGCGCGGACGTGGTCGTGCGAGCCGCCCCAGCGCGGCTGCATGTACCAGATGAACGTGCGCATCGAGAAGTACTGGTGCGGGTGGATGTGCAGCGTTGCCTCCATCCAGTACCACTTTTCCTTGCGCAGCTTCTTGCCCTGGACGGGGCCGGGCAGCGCGTCGGGAAATTCCGCCGGGCAGGCGACCGGCACGTCGGGATTCAATCCCGAGCGCGCGAGCATGCGCTGCAGTTCGGCGCGCGTGGCTTCGTCTTCGGCGCCGATGTTCAGGTGCAGTTCGGTGACGGGCCAGCGGCGCTCGCGCACGAGCTGCGTGAGCCACTCGGGCTCGCCGAACGACGACACGCTCGTGAAGATCACCTTCGGCGCGCTCCACATCGTCGGTGCGAGCACCAGCGCGCGCAGCGCGGCGACGATCGTCAGCGTCGCGCACGCATGCGCGCCGATCCAGCCGGCTTCGGTCACCGTCTCGGCCCAGCCACCGCCGCGATACTCGTACGCCCAGTGGTGCCAGTAATGCGCTTCGCACAGCCACGCGTGTGCGGAGCGCGGATTCGCGGCCTGCCATGCGCGCAGGCGCGCGAGGCCTTCGGCGCCGGCTTCGATGCACGGCTGCACGTCGGCCGGCAATGCGTCGACGTACAGCGCTTCGGCGGTGCGGTCGGTGAAGCTGGCCGCGAGCGCGGCATCGAGCTGCGTGTCGAGCGCGGCGAACTCGCCTGCGCGCAGCAGCGCGTCGACGTCGCAGATGAACCAGCGGGATTTCGCGGGGGGAATCAGGTCGGCGGGAACGGAGGACATGTCGGTGTCGGCGGTCATGACGAAACGGGTTGGGGATCGAAGATGCGGTAGCGCTTCCACGGCAGCGAAAGCCAGTTTCCGGACGGATCGCGCAGGTGCTCGCGCACTTCCTGCGTGGCGCGTGACGACGCGGGGCCGTCCTGGCCGCTGCCGCGCAGCCAGTGCTGGCGCGCGCGTGCATACGCGAGCCCGAAGTCTTCCCAGCTGTCGAAGCTGTCCTGCGCGCGCTGGGCATTGAGCAGCAGCACGACCCACGCATGCTGTTCGGACGCCCAGCCGAGCAGCGCGATGCAGCGCACGAGAAACGCGGTGCGCGCGCAATCGAACGCCAGCGCGTCGCGCACGCGGCCTTCAGCGGCAAGCTGTTCGTAGAAGCCTTCGTGCGAGCGGCCGACGCCGCGTATCCAGCCGGCAAGGATGGCCGGCACGCGCTGCACGATCTGCCACTCGGGCAGGTCGGCCGGCAGGTCGAGTTCGCGTCGCAACTGGGCGGCGAGCTTGTCGCGCTGCGCGTCGGGCAGCGTGTACACGAGGTCGTCGCAATCGCAGCGCAGCCCGTTGCGGATCAGCAGGATGTCGGCGAGTGCAAGCGACCAGCGGCGGCGGTTCGGCGGCGCCTGGTCGGCGAGCGTATGGGCGAGCTTGACGGCCGCGGTCTGCCGGACCGTGACCGCGGCGTCGGCGCCCGCGGCCTGGTCGGCGTCGACTTCGCGCACCATCCGCCGGGCGATACGGAACGAGCGCCACAGGTACCGCACGAGCCACAGCACGGCGAGACCGATCAGCAGTTTCAGCATGACGGGCTCCCGTCCGCCGTTGCGGGAAACACGAGCGCGGCGCACAGCGCGGGATCGATTGGAATACCTTCGATCGCGAAGGTTGCCGTATTGGCCGGCGGCGCGTCCGGCTCGCGCCCGGCTGGCAGCGCGTCGGCCGGCAACGCATGGCGAGCGGCCGCTGCAACGGCCGGATCGATCTGCCGGAGCTGGCCGAGCGCATAGGGCGCGTTGCGCAGCAGCAGCCATTGCAGCACGGCCGGCGGCTGCGGGAAATGCTCGATCAGGTGGAAGTTCTCGCTCATCACGCTCAGCAGATGGTCGGGCGAGCGAACGTCGGTGACGAAGGTCCATTCGCCGACCGCCGCGCCGGTCGTCTCCGGCTCGAACACGAGCCCCATGCCTTCGCAATCGGGATGACGTTCGCCGCGCGGCGCGAGCGCACGCAGGAACTGGCGGACGTCGTCGGCGTAGCGGCGCACCGGATGGCGGTTCTGCTTGCCCTTGATCTGGTCGATGCGCAGGCCGTTGCCGGTTACCTGCAGGCTGATCGTCACGTGCGGCTGGTTGCCCGCACCGCGCAGCGTGAACAGGCGCAGCCGGCCCTCCTGTGCGGCTTGCGCGTACTGTTCGCCGTAGCCGCCGCGCAGCCGGCGGCGATCGGCGAACTGGCCGAGGCAGTGCTGCATGTAGTACGACTCGTAGGCGAGTTCCTCGCGCAGCGCCGCATGATCGCCGGCGAATTCGAACACGATCCCGTTCGGCGTGCGCAGCACCTCGCGCAGCGCGAGGCCGCTGCTCGGCACCCAGCCCTTGTCGCGGCGTGCCTGCATCCGCTGGTGCTCGCGCTCCCACATGTCGAGCGCCATCGTGCACGTGATGCGCTGCAGCTTCTGCGCGAGCCGCGTGCCGGCGCGCGAGCGCAGGAATTCGACCAGCACGCGCTCGCGGTCGGTCAGCAGCATGTGCTCGGGATCGATGAAGTAGAGCGGCTTCGGCTCGTCGGCCGGCAGTGGCACCGGCTCGGCCGCCGTGCCGGCGGCCGGTTGCGGGCGGAACCGGCGCACGAGCCAGTCGGGCGCCGGCCGGTCGGCGCCGGCGAGTGCGCGGTACTCGGCAAGCGAATCGAGCGGCTGCGCCTGCTCGAATGCGCCGACGACCCAGCGGAAGAAATGGTTGCCGAGCCACGCGCAGATGTCGGCCGGATCGCCGCGCTCGGCGCTGCGGCGTGCGATGGCCGCCTTGATGTCGGGCGCATTGACGACATCGCGCGGCCGATAGGCGGGCGCGGCCACGGTTTCGGTCACGGGGTTACTCTCCGGTCAGGCAGGGCGTGCGCAGGCGATGCGCGCGGGACCCTGGCGGTTCTTTCGGCTGGCGGGCGAAGCAGCGAACGGGCGCGCGAGCGGAGCGCGGCGGCGTGGCGTGTTCGCGCTGCGGGGCGGTCGATGCGTGAAAATCACGCGACCGGGCAGCAGCCAATGACGCGGGAGCGGGCGATCAGCGAATGGCGATTCATTGTTTCTCTCAGGATGGATCTTATTTTTTGCTTTCGCGAGTCTACTGCGATCCGCGCCGGTGAATCAATCACGCGGTGTGCCCGCGTATGCGGATCTGACAAGACTTATCTCTTTTTCACCGATTTTCGATGCGGTGCGATTCGGCCGCCGGATTGCACGCTGTTAAAACCGACAGGTTTTTCAAGCCAAACAACGAATGGCCAGGGAATGGCCTCACGGCGAATCAAGGCTTCGCTTATCTCATAAGTTTTTCTTTCGGCTCGCGCAACATATCGTCGATTGTTGGCGGCGGGCAGGCAGGGGATAGTCCTGCTTCGGCAGGCCGGCCACTGCGATTTCCGCGTGGCGCGGCCGGATCCGTTGTCCACGCAACCATCAGAAATCAAAGGAACCGCAACCATGCGATTCAACGCGACACGCTTCGCCGCGACCCTGTTCGTCGCCGCGTGCGCCACCGCCACGGCCGGCCGCGCGGCCGCCGCCACCCAGGACGACCTCCACGACACCGTCACCCGCTACATCGCGCCGCTGATGAAGCAGTACGCGATTCCCGGCATGGCGATCGGCATCGTCGCCGACGGCAAGCCCTACGTGTTCGACTACGGCGTGATGTCGACGCAAACCGGCAAGCCCGTCAACGGCGACACGCTGTTCGAAATCGGCTCCGTCAGCAAGACGCTGACCGCGACACTCGCGGCCGACGCGCAGGAGGGCGGCGAACTGTCGCTGGCCGACCCGGCGGGCAAGTACCTGCCCGCGGTGCAGGGCAAGCCGTTCGGCGTCGTGACGCTGCTCAATCTCGGCACGCACACGCCGGGCGGCATGCCGCTGCAGGTGCCGGACAGCATTCGCGACGACGCGGGCCTGATCCGCTATCTCGATGCGTGGCGGCCCGCGTATGCGCCGGGCACGTATCGCACGTATTCGAACGTCGCGATCGGGATGCTCGGGTGGCTCACCGCGAAGGCGATGCACAAGGATTTCGCGGTGCTGATGGAGCAGCGGCTCTTTCCCGCGCTCGGGATGACGCGCACGTACATCAACGTGCCGGAAGCACGCCAGGCCGACTATGCACAGGGCTATACGCAGGACGGCAAGCCGATCCGGATGACGGGCGGCATGCTGTGGCAGCCGGCGTACGGCGTGCGGACCACGGCGGCCGACCTGCTGCGCTTCGTGCAGGCGAACATGGGACTGATCGAAACCGCACCGCGCCTGCAGCGCGCGCTCGAGCGCACGCACACCGGCTATTTCCGCGCGGGGCCGCTGACGCAGGACCTGATCTGGGAGCAGTATCCGTATCCGGTCGCGCTGCCGACGCTGATCGAAGGCAACTCGATGAAGATGCTGCGTAACGGGGTAGTGGCCACCGCGATCAAGCCGCCGCTCGCGCCGAGCGCGGATACGTGGATCAACAAGACCGGCTCGACCAACGGCTTCAGTACCTATGTCGCGTTCGTCCCCGCGAAACGGATCGCGATCGTGATGCTCGCGAACCGCAGCTATCCGAACGAGGATCGCGTGAAGGCCGCGTACGGGATCCTCGGGGCGCTCGACGGCCGACGGTAACGTTTCCACCGAAGAGCCGGCGGTTCCACGTGGCCGGCTCTCCCCAAAAAAACTGATACCTGTATCGGCGCGCTTCTGCAAAACGAAATACGTGCATCGCATCCCCTGAGCAGAATCCGGGCAGATCTCCGGGCGTGTCCGGATAGTCCAGTCAGGGGGAAACATGAGGAAGACCACACTCGCGCGGCTGCTGTGCGGGCTGACCTTGGTCAGCGCGCTCGGCGCATGCGGCGGCAACATGGATGGCACGGGCGGCGCGGCAGGCGCGTCGGCGAACGCGGCCGGCGGATCCGGCGGCACCGATAACGGCAAGGGCAACGGCGGCAACCCGCCGGGCCAGCAGGTCGCGAACCGCGCGCTCGTGATCGAGCTCGACGGCGTCACCTATGCGGCACTGCAGGCCGGTATCGCGGGCGGCACGCTGCCGAACCTCGCGAAGCTGCACGTCGCGCCCGCCTACAGCGGCGGCGTTAACGGCCTGCCGTCGCAGCAGCCGAACCTCGACACGCCAAGCTGGGCCACGCTGCTCACCGGCGCGTGGGCCAACCGTCACCAGGTGCTGTCCGACGCACCGAACCAGGCGCTGCAGGCACCCACCACCTTCGACGCGCTGAAGACCGCGAACGCGGGCTTGCTCGGCGCGGCCGTCGGGTCGCCGGCGCTCGCGTCGCTGCTGACCGCCGGGCGCAACGCGGGCAGCCTCGACACGCTGGCGAACTGCGCGGCGGTCGACAGCTGCGTCACGCAGCAAGGCGCCACGATGATCCAGCAGGGTTACTCGCTCGTCGTCGCGCAGTACCACTCGGCGCAGGATGCGGCGCTGAACTACGGCCTCGGTGCGTCGGCGTACGCGAATACGCTGCAGCAGCTCGACGCGGCGGTCGGCGCGCTCGTCGCCGAAACCGCGAAGCGCAACAAGGAGAACTGGCTGGTCGTCGTGACCGGCGGCCACGGGCTGAACGCGGCGGGCGGCAGCGACGGCCTGCCGCTGCTGTCCGAATCGACGACCTTCATCGCGATGAACCAGGCCGACAACGGGCGGCTGGGCAGCGCCGCGCAGCCGGCATCGCTGGCCGACCTGCACACGCGTGCCAGCATCGCCGATGTCGCGCCGACCGTGCTCGCGCAACTCGGCGCGCTGCCCGCGCCGTCCGCGTATGAAATGGACGGCGGCGAACTGATCGGCACGCAACCGGTGTCGCAACTCGCCGGCGCGACGAGTACCGACGGCCACAGCGTCGTGCTGACGTGGGTGGCGCCCGCGAGCGGCGCGATCGCGGTGTACCGCGCGGGCCAGCAGATCGCGACGCTGCCGGCCGGCACGACGACCTATACCGACAGCAATCTCGGCCTGACCGCGGCCGGTACCTACAGCTTCGACTACGTGGTGACGGCGGGCGGTGCGCCGCTCGGCAATATCGCGCGGATCGCATACGTGCCGCCGCCGCCCCCGCCGCCGCCGCTCGCGACGACGCTGAAGAACGGTCTTGCGTCGTACTATCCGTTCGGTGCGCTGCCGGCCGTCGATGCGCTGAACGCGAGCACGATGGGCCCGTTCTCGGCCGCCGCGAACGGCGGCTCGCTGACCGCCGATCCGTTCGGCGGGCAGGCGTTGCAGGTGACGACGCAGACCGTCGACACGAACGGCTACGACGGCTACCAGCTCGTGCAGAACGCCGATATCGCGACGCAGGCGCAGTTCACGATCGGCATGTGGCTGAAGACGCCGTGTACCGATGTGGTCGGTTTCGGCACGCCGGTGTTCGCGAACAAGAACTGGCAGAGCGGCAAGAACGCGGGCCTCGCGATCGGGCTGTTCCCGCAGGCATCGGGCGCGCCGTCGGGCACCTGCAACATCCAGTACAACGCGGGCGACGGCACCACCCGCAACGACCTGAAGACGATGAGCGTGACCGCGAATCAGTGGGTGTATGCGGCGTTCGTGATCGACACGGTCGGCAAGACGATGACCGCCTACACGTTCGACCCGGTGCTCGGCGAGCAGAAGCAGAGCACGCCGCTCACGGTGTCGGCGGCCGCGTTGCCGGGCCTCGGCACGAAGACGTTCGGCGTGAACGAGGACGGCACGGGCCAGTACCACATGCTCGCGTGCGGGTACCCGGCGAGCCACTACAGCGGCGGCTATACGGTCAACGCGTGCACGACGGTCAAGCCGAACGTGGAGAGCTTCTCCGACGTCGCGATGTGGAACCGCGTCGTGACCGAAACCGAACTGCAGTCGGTCGCGGGCTCGGGCAAGCCGCTGTCGACGATCCTTCATTGACGGAGTGCCGACATGACCATGACGAACCTGCGCCGCGTGCGCGTCGCGCTCGCCGCCTGCGTATTGAGCGCGCTGGTCGCCGGCTGTGGTGGCGACGATTCGGGCGGCACGGCCGCCAGTGTTGCGAAGGCGAACGCCGCGCCGGCAGGCGCGGGCGGCGCGAGCGCGCCGGTACCGATTGTCGTGGCGCCGGGCGCCGGCCCGTGCCCCGCCTCGGGCACGGCCGCGCTGCCATCGCCGTCGCTGAACTCGCAGCTGCGCTGCGCGCCGTAACGCGCGCGCCTTTCCGGGACGACCTACCTTCTCGACCATGACTTCCATCGACCGCCGTTCGTTTCTCCGTGCCGCCGCCGCCGGCACGGCCTTCTCGATGTTCCCGCCGGCGATCCGGCGCGCACTCGCGATTCCGGCCAACAACCAGACCGGCACGATCAACGACGTGCAGCACGTCGTGATCTTCATGCAGGAAAACCGCTCGTTCGACCATTACTTCGGCACGATGCCCGGCGTGCGCGGTTTCGGCGACCGCCTGACGATCCCGCAGCCGGGCGGCACGCCCGTGTGGCAGCAGAACGACGGCAAGCGACCGGTGCTGCCGTTCTACCTCGACAGCACGAAGGGCAATGCGCTGCTCGTCGGCGGCGCGCACTCGTGGACCGATTCGCACTCGGCGTGGGACAACGGCCGGATGACCGCGTGGCCCGCGTCGAAGGGCGATGCGTCGATGGGCTACCTGCGGCAGTCCGACCTGCCGTTCCACTTCGCGCTGGCGAACGCGTTCACGCTGTGCGATGCGTATCACTGCTCGCTGCACGGCGGCACCAACTCGAACCGGATCTTCCTGTGGACCGGCACGAACGGCCCGACGGCATCGTCGAACGTGGCCGTCGTGAACAACGACGGCTGGGACGGCCTCGGTTCGTCGAAGACGGGCCTGACGTGGACGACCTACCCGGAGCGCCTGCAGGCGGCCGGCGTGAGCTGGAAGGTCTACCAGAACATGCCGGACAACTATACCGACAACCCGCTCGCGGGCTTCGCGGCGTTCCGCAAGGTCAACGAGACGGTGCCGGGTTCGCCGAATGCGCCCTATACGCCGGCGATGGAAGCGCTGTCGCCGCTGTACAAGGGGATCGGCAACACGATGCCCGACGGCGGTTTCCTGCAGTCGCTCGCCGACGACATCGCGGCGAACCGGATGCCGCAGGTGAGCTGGATCGTGTCGCCCACCGCGTACTGCGAGCACCCGGGCGCGTCGACGCCGGGGCAGGGCGCGTACTACCTGCAGCGCCTGCTCGACACGCTGACCGCGAACCCGGACGTGTGGAGCAAGACCGTGCTCATCGTGAACTACGACGAGAACGACTGCTTCTTCGATCACATGCCGCCGCCGAACGCGCCGTCGCGCAACGCGGACGGCACGTATGCGGGCAAGTCGACCGTGACCACGCAGTACGAGTACTTCACCGTGCCGAACCCGTCCGGCGATTCGTCGCCGCTCGCGCCGGACGGCCGCCCGTACGGGCCGGGCCCGCGCGTGCCGATGTTCGTCGTGTCGCCGTGGAGCACGGGCGGCTGGGTCAACTCCGAGGTGTTCGACCATACGTCGGTGCTGCGCTTCATCGAGCAGCGCTTCGGCGTGCAGGAGCCGAACATCAGCCCGTGGCGCCGCACGGTGTGCGGCGACCTGACGTCGGCCTTCAACTTCAAGAACCCGAACGGCAACCCGACGACGTCGTTCCCGGCGCCGACCAAGGCCGCGGCCGATGCGCAGCACGTGCAGCAAAGCCTGCAGGGCGCGGTGCCGGTGCCGTCGGTCAGCACGCAGCAGATGCCGGCGCAGCCGGCCGGGACGCGCCCGTCGCGTGCGCTGCCGTACGAGCTGCACACGAGCGCGAGCGCCGATGTGTCGGGCGGGCTGGTGTGGCTCACGTTCAGCAATACCGGCACGGCCGGTGCGGTGTTCCATGTGTACGACAAGCTGCATCTCGATCGCGCGCCGCGCCGCTATACGGTCGAAGCGGGCAAGCAGCTGTCGGATTCGTGGCGCGCGGTGGCCGACGATGCGGGCAACTACGACCTGTGGGTGCTCGGGCCGAACGGCTTCCTGCGCGAATTCCAGGGCAACGTCGCGAAGGCCGCGAGCGGGCCCGTGCCGGAGATCCGCGTGTGCTACGACCCGGCGAACGACGCCGTGTACCTGACGATCATGAACGTCGGCAACGCGGCGAGCCAGGTCACGGTCACGTCGAACGCGTATCGCACCGATGGCCCGTGGAGCTACTCGGTGCCGGCCGGGATGCAGGTCGAGCCGTACTGGACGCTCGCCGCGTCGAGCGGCTGGTACGACTTCACGCTGACGGCCGAGAACGGTCTCATGCGCCGCTTCGCGGGCCGTGTCGAGACCGGCAAGGACAGCATCAGCGATCCGGCGATGGGCGTGTCCAGCTGACCGGCGCCGGCCGCGCGGCCGGCGTCGCATCACCGGTTGCCGCCGGCGCGCCGACCCGCGCCGGCGGCGTTTTGTGCGCGGCCTCGATTCGACGGGGCCGCGCGTTTTTCATTCATTCCTGTTCACACGACGCTTCATTCGATGACGCAACTCGCGCTTTTCGATCTCGACTTCACCCTCATTCCGTTCGACAGCGACCAGGCCTGGGGCCATTTCATGGTCGAGCATG
The DNA here is from genome assembly GCF_000012945.1 of Burkholderia lata. Lineage (NCBI taxonomy): Bacteria > Pseudomonadati > Pseudomonadota > Betaproteobacteria > Burkholderiales > Burkholderiaceae > Burkholderia > Burkholderia lata. Next base: position 1,147,084 of record NC_007509.1, on the reverse strand, counting down.
GCCTGATCGACGCGGCCGAATTCGCCCGCATCGACGCCGCGTTCACGGCCGGCTACGCGGCCGGCACGCTCGACATCCATGCGCACCTGTGCAACATGCTCGCGCCGCTCGCCCGCTATTCGCGGGAACGGCTCGCGCACTGGCACGCATGCTTCATGGCCGATGTCGTGCGGCCCGCGATCTCGCCGGCCGCGCTCGATCTCGTGCGTCATCATCGTGCGCGGGGCGACCTGTGCTGCGTCGTCACCGCGACGAATGCGTTCATCACGCGGCCGATCGCGCGCGCGTTCGGCATCGACGCGCTGATCGCGTGCGAGCTCGAAACCGTCGACGGGCAGCCCGATTCGCGCTATACGGGGCGTCCGTCCGGCGTGCCGAGCTATCGGGAAGGGAAGATCGTGCGCACCGACGCGTGGCTCGCGTCGCGCGGGCTCGCGTGGTCCGACTTCGAACGCAGCTGGTTCTACAGCGATTCGCACAACGACATACCGCTGCTCGAGCGTGTCACCGATGCGGTCGCAACCAATCCGGACGAGCGGCTGCGCGCGCTGGCGACGGCACGCGGCTGGCAGATCGTGGAGCTGTTCGAAACGGTGTGAGCCTGCGCGCCGTCACGCGCAGGCCCGCGTGCTTTCGTCGTGGCGTTCGACGTTGGCCATGAATGCGGTAATCAGCCGCGTGTCGGCGCGCGCGTCGAGGTAGTACAGGTATTCGTGCATCGGCGGCAGATCGTCGGCGAACGCGACCGCGCGCAGTTCCGGATGCGCGCCGACCTCGCCGCGCGGCATCAGCGTGCAGCCCATGTCGTGCCGCACGGCCTCGCGGATCGCTTCGCGACTGCCGAGCTCGATCGCGTTCGCGGGCAGCCCGATGCCCGCGTGCTTCAGCACGTGTTCCATCAGCGCGCGCGTGCGCGAGCCGGCCTCGCGCAGCAGCAGCGTCTCGCCGGCCAGCGCGGCGAGCGCGACCGACTCGCGCGCGGCGAGCCGATGCGAACGGTGCACGACCAGCACGAGCGGATCGTTCGCGATCGTATGCCGCACGAAACGCGGATCGTCGTCACGCTGCGACGATACGGCGACATCGCAGCGGAAATCGACGAGCGCGTCGAGCACCTGCTGCGAGTTGCCGATCTCGATGCTGATCTTCACGGCCGGATACTGGCGCCGGAACGCGGCGATCGCGGGCAGGATGTAGAACGGGCCGGTGGTGCCGATGCGCAGGTTGCCGGTATGCAGTTCGCGCTCGTTGCGTAGCGCGAAATCGATATCGTTCTCCATCTGCAGCATCTGTCCGATCATTGGCATCAGCGACGCGCCCGCGTCACTGAGATCGAGACGGTTGCCGCGGCGATGGAACAGCTCGACGCCGTAATGGCGTTCGAGCTGCTGGATGCGCGTCGTGATCGTCGGCTGACTCACGTCGAGGCGCTTCGCGGCGGCGGTCACGCTTCCCTGGCGGGCGGTTTCGTAGAAGGCGGCGAGAAGCAGGGCAAGCATGGCGACACACGGGACGAGACGTGCGGAAATTACCGGCCGCGTGTGTCAATTCCATGTCATTGGCGTGGATGTGCGTGGCAAATTGGGGCGCGATGTGGCGTACTTGACACGCGGCCGTCGCTTATTCGGGCGGCTGCTCGTCGTAGGCGACGAAGATCTTCCGCGTACGTTCGACGACTTCCCAGGTGCCGCGAAAGCCCGGCGGAATCACGAAGCGATGGCCGGCGCGAAGGGTTTTCGCGTTGCCTTCCTCGTCGGTGATCACCGACGTGCCTTCCAGGATCTCGCAGTATTCGGCTTCGGTATACGCGACGTGCCAGTGGCCGGGCGTGCTTTCCCAGATGCCGGTCGAGAAGCGGCCACACGGGCTCGTGAAGCCGGGGGTGAGCGTCTGCAGCGGGTCGCCGGCAATCAGCTTCTCGGGCGCGACGCGATACGTGGTCGGCTCGCCTTGCGGGGCGAGTGCGTCGGTAATGGATGAAACGTCGATCATGGACAACATCCTTCTTCGGGTTGAGCGGAGTGCGCCGCCGGCGCGTCCGCAGGATTGTATGCCGGCGGCGGGCCCGGTCAATTGCCGGTTTTCAGTTGTTGCCACAGGCGGTTCTCGAGCCGCGCGATGTCCGCGGAACGCGGCTTCGAGAGCGTCATCCTGTCGAGCACGTCGGCGGGCAGGTACACGTTCGGATCGTGCGCGACGGCCGGCGTCACGTATTGATGGGCCGCCTTGTTCGCGCTCGGATAGTAGATCTCGTTGGTGATGTCCGCGTTGACCTTCGGGTCCTGGATGTAGTTGATCCATTGCAATGCGGCCTCCGGATGCGGCGCATCCTTCGGAATTGCCATCACGTCGAACCACAGGATGCCGCCTTCCTTCGGGTTCGCATAACGAATCTCGTAGCCGCGTTTCGCCGCGATCGCTTCGCGGCGCGCGACGCTGACGTCGCCCGACCAGCCCAGCACGACGCATACGTCGTTGTTCGCGAGATCGTTGTTGTAACCCGACGAATTGAACTGCGTGATGTACGGGCGCACCTTCTTCAGCATGTCGAACGCCGCGTGGTAGTCGGCCGGGTTCTTGCTGTTCGGATCCTTGCCGATGTACTGGAGCGCGGCGGCGAACACGTCGTCCGGCGCATCGAGGAACGACACGCCGCAGCCTTTCAGCTTCGCCACGTTGGCCGGATCGAACACCAGTGCCCAGCTGTCGAGCGGCGCGCCATCGCCGAGTGCCTTCCTGACCGCCTGCACGTTGTAGCCGACCCCGTCGGTGCCGTAGGCCCACGGCACGCCGTACTGGTTGCCCGGATCGGATTCCGCGATCTTCTTCATCAGCGCGGGATCGAGGTTCGCGAGATTCGGCAGCTTCGACTTGTCGAGTTTCTGGTAGACGCCGGCCTGGATCTGCTTTGCCATGTAGTTCGAGGTCGGCACGACGATGTCGTAGCCGGAACTGCCGGCCAGCAGCTTCGATTGCAGCGTGTCGTCGCTGTCGTAGACGTCGTAGCGGACGTGTACGCCCGTCTGCTTCTGGAAGTCGGGAATCGTGGTTTTCGCGATGTACTCGGACCAGTTGTAGACGTTCAGTTCGGCATCCGCAGCATGGGCGGGTATTGCCGACAACGGCGCGAAACAGGCGGCGGCTGCGATCGCAACCGGGAAGGCGAGACGGAAAGCGCGGACGATCATGGTCACTCCCTTTCGAAACGAGGGCGGCGCGTGGCATCGCGCACGCGCGCCGCGGGTCGGTCGATGAGGCTCGCGGCGGTTCGCTGTGCTGCGTGTGCACACCGGCGGGCCTCGCCGAATCTCGGGGATGACTGTATGCGGCGGCTGTTGGCGTGTCTGTCCATGAAATCCGTACAGCGGACCCGCGGCACGCACCGGAAACCCGCGCGCGGGAATTGGCAGCGCACTTTTGGCGTGGTAACGGTAAGCGTCCCGTTCTCCCGTGCATCGTATGACCGACCATGACGCCGATACGACGATCGATATCCAGCTGGGCCAGCTCGTCTTCATGTCCGACGCGCTGTCGGCCGTGGCCGCCGCGATCGGCTCGCCGGATTTCGTCGCGGTCGTGTTCGAGAGCCTGACGCGCATCGTCGATTGCGATTCCATTCATCTCGATTACGAGGACGAATCGCTGCACGATCGCCGGGTCGGCTGGATCGGCAGCTATGGCACCTATCCGGACCAGATCGAGCGCACGATGACGCGCTACTACCGCGATTTCGCACGGATCGACACGACATTCGACTGCATCCGCGGCGAACGCGACACGCAGCTGCTGCAGCTCTCGACGCTGCGGCTGAACCCCGAGATCCGCCGCGCGTTTTACGACACCGAGGACATCCACGACGAGTGCGTGGTCACGTATCGCGTGGACGAACTGACCTATGCGCTGTCGGTGTGCCGCGCGCGACGGCTGCCGGCGTTTTCGCTGAAGGAGCTGAGCATCGTCCGGCATGTCGCGCTGATCGTGTTGCCGCTGGCGGTCGCGCATCGGCGCATCGTCGGCGATCGCCCTGCCGATGCGGACGCGGATGCGCCACGCGCGCAGGAAAGCGGTGCTGCGCAGCGCCTGAACGACGTGTTCGGGAAGCTGACGTCGCGCGAATCGGAGGTGTGTGCGCGGCTCATACGCGGCAGGAAGACGCAGGACATCGCGCACGAACTCGGCATCCGGCCGTCGTCGATCGATACCTACGCGCGGCGCGCGTTTGCGAAGCTCGGCATCGAATCACGCCGCCAGTTGCTGAACCTGCTGCTGGATCATGACGTGCTCGATGCGTCGTCGGCGCGGAGAGGCATTGCGTGATCGCGCGCTACGATAGCGCTGGCCGATACACCAGGAGAGCCGATTGAGCATCACATGGGATGGAATCACGGGCGCCGACGTGCTCGACGACGCACAGGTCGCGAGCCGGCACGCGTTGGCCGATGCGGCGCGCGATGGCGACTGGGCGACGATGCTGGGTCTCGTTGCGAAACAGTCGAGTCTCGTCAATGCGACCCGGCTGGGCGGCACGTCGCGCTATACGCCGCTGCATCAGGCTGCATATGGCGGCGCACCGGAAGAGGTTGTCGTCGAGCTGTTGCAGCTCGGTGCATGGCGCATGTTGCGCGATGCACAGGGTGCGCGCCCGGTCGATCTGGCCGAGCAGCGCGGGCATCGACATCTGGTCGACCTGCTGACGCCGCAGCCGCGGCGTTTTGTGCCCGACGGGACGCTGCGTGACATCCAGCACCACTTCCACGACATGATTCGCGGCCGCATCGCGCACCTGCGCGTCGACGCGCTGCGCCTGCCCGAACTCGAGCCGCTACTCGAACTCGACGCGCAAGCCGAACGCGTGTGGTTCGCGGTGCCGGGCATGTACGGCGGGTTCGGCTATGCGCTGCGCAACGACGGCGCCGCGGCCGTGCTCGTGTCGGAAAGCTGGAGCCGCGTGGCCGGCGGGTCGGGCCAGCGGCACGAGATCACGGCGGACGGGAGCACGCTGGTGGAGGAGGGGTTCGTGTAGGCGCGGCAACGGATGTCGCCGCGCGAGGCAAGCCTGGCGTTGGCTTCATCAAGGCTGTCGGGCAGGCCGAAGGGTATGCCGACCGACCAGGCAGGACTGGATTCGAGGCGCGCACCGTGCATATCGGCACGACGCTTGGAACGAACAGGATGGCGACGGAAGGGGGCGACCACGCATGTGTCCGTTCGACGCTCTCGCGATATTTGCCAGGGCCGCTACCCTCTACGGCGCCCGGCATCGATGTCGGACGGAGCGCGGGGAGCCGAGTGACGCAATCATCATCGTCGATCTCCCCGCGTGCGTGTCGCCGTCACGTCCGTGTCATTGCCCCAGTCTCGGAATCATTGTGACGGTGGGGGCGGCGCTGTAGGAGATCGTCATGGCGTCTCCCGGTTTGAGATCGATCATGCCGTTCGTCAATCCGGTTGCAAAAGCCGTTTGTCCGTTCCGCGAGACACTGATTGACGTCACGGTGCCACCGGCAACCGACATGCTGACTGCGCTCAGGTTGCTGTTGGCAAACGTCCACGGCGAAGCACCGACCGTCTCCACGATAGGCGTTAGCGGGACAACTGGACCAACGAACCCGTTTTGCGCGAAATTGTCTTCACTCCACGACGTGTAATTCCACGAACTCGAAAAAATCAGACCGGAAACCGCCCGAGGATAATTGACCGGCTGGGCCATATAATTTCCTCGTAATTTAAGAGATGCACCCGTCACGAGTGCGCCCGCCGCAATCAGATAGGCGTCTGCGTTGCAGCAACCGATATTTTCCCCGATAGTGCCGCTGATCTCCGTCAAATATGTGCAGGAAGGGTCCAGGTAAATTCCGGCCTTGGCGATGCCGGATAGATGATTTTTCGAAACAAGGCATTCCCTGGTATTGAACAGCTCGATTCCATTGGTGTTGTTCAATGAGCCCGTCCCGGTGAAGGTAATGGAGGCGCCACTGGCAATTCCGCTACCGGTAAAGTTATTGGACAGGGTGACGGTCGGGCCATTTCCATTGCCGGACACGGAGGTCACGTAAGTGCCGATCGGGATATTCGTTCCGGATACCCCTTGTCCCACCGCACACCCGCGCGCCGACGGATACGGCGTGAACGTCAAGGTGTTGGTTCCCGATGCTGCAGCGATCGAGGTCGCGAGCGTCTGCGATGCCATGCAGACCATCGGCGTGAAAACGATAGACGCACCGCTTGCGATGGCGCTCGTCGTACCTTGGCTCAGCGTCACCGAATTCGCGGTCACACCGATCACGAAGGTTCCGGCCGCGATATTGGTACCGCTGACACCCTGTCCAATCGACACACCGGTCGTTTCATCGCCCGGCGAGCCAAAGCCGTAATTGTCGTTGTAGGCAACCCCGGTCGTTGTGGCGAAGGTGAGCGAGGTGGCGCCGCCCGAGGCCGAGGCCGTTGTCGCGATCGTTGCCCCGAACAAGCCCACACCAGAAAAGATCACGGTCCCACCGCCAGGGACGGTCGCATTCTGGTTCAGCGTGACCGTCGATGCAGTAGCGGAAACAACCGTACCGATTTGCACGCTCGTCGAGCCATTGAAATACCACGCCGTCATGCCGACGACCACGCCCGGATTATTGGCGAAGTTCAGCGTGCGGGTGGCCGAAGCTGCACTGATTGTCGTCAACGGGAATCCGTTTTTATTTTTTGGATCCCATCCGTTTATCAACTTGTTTTGCGAAATGCTGATCTGGGTATGAGTGCCTCCGTTGCTGATGACGGCTATTGGCCCTCCCGCCGAATTCTTGATTGTATTGTTGGTGACGTCGATGTGGGAGTTGTTGAACCCGGTTGCTGCGCTGATTTGCAGCGCTGCATAACCGTCTGAACCGTTCGTAAAATCAGGAAACGCACTGATATTGGAAGAAATGCCGCATGTATCCAGGATGTTGTCGGCAACTTTTATATTGGCATTGCCGTACGTCGCGTAGCTCGCTTCCGATGCAATATAAATGCCCGCACACTGGGAGTTATAAATCTGGTTCCCCGTGACCGTTATCTCCTGGGCGCCGACGATGGCGATTCCTCGGGCGTATTTTGTCTGGTCGACGCGATTATTGGAAATGATGATGCGTCGCGGGCGAATGCCGTCTTGTTGATATCCGACGACGGCAAATGCATCATCGCCGCCGTTTATTACTTCGTTGTTCGTGATGGTAATGTCGGAGCTTGCTCCGGTGACGTGAAAGCCATCATGCCAGAGATTGCGTAGCGTATTTCCAAACACCTTCCCGTTGACGCATGCACGCATCATGACGGCTTGACTCGCGGCGTTGTTGACTTGACATCCGGATATCTCGAACAGGCTGCAGGATTCCAGATTGACCGGGCCGGCGCTCTCGCTGCTGTAGTACCCTGCTGCATTCTTTGAATAAAACTGCAAATTCTGGATTTTGAAATTGCTTGCGTTGTTCCAGTAAATGGATGCGTTTTGACCTTGTGAGGTCGTGCACTGAAGAATCGAATTCCACCCGGCCCCTATTATTGACGCGGTTGCGGTCAATGTATTGCTGTACAGATAGGTCCCAGGCGGAAAGTAAAGGGGAATCCCTGCATTCAAGGCCACCTGGAGCGCCGCCGTATCGTCAGTCACCCCGTCGCCCATTACGCCAAACCGTCTCACGCTCATCGGCAGATCGACCAGTTCCTGCAGGAGCGTGCGAGCGGTCAGACCCGTTGCGGTGCCAACGATGAATGTGGCCGGAAATTCGGTAGTCATTGAGCGCCTCGTATATCGAAAATTGATGGTAATTTTGGTAAATGGAAATTAATCCATCGAGCGATGGATAATTAAAATCCATTGGCTTTTATCTTGGTTGGTGCTGGGGGTGATAGTGGAAATTACGCGCTCGGCGCACTGTTCTTCAGGTTGTGTAAAGGGGCGCGAGCACGATCAATCGTACGTGTTGATTTTGAGGTTCGGGAATATTTTTTGAGAACGGTGCGGTAAATAACAAAAGTCAATTTTGGATTAAATCGAGGGTCATTGATTCGCAATTCATTGCTTGTGGAGTTATTTTTGTGAATTGGATGGCAGGAGAGGGCCGGCGAAGTGATTCCTGATTGATTCGATGAGGGTGTGGTTGTGAGTTTTTTTCACAACGATCCGTGCCTGGGCGCTGAAGAGAAATCAGTCTTGCCGCGCCAATCAATCTGAATTGAGAGCATGACCAAACGGACATCGCGGGAGCCGGTGCGCGATGTATGCAACGATGCTTCCTCCGATGCAGTGTGGTGATCGAGTCAATCACTTGGAACTGCATGCATTGAGGACCCGCGTAGCATGTGATCCGAGGGTAAGAGAGGGTTTCAGACAGGTTTCTCGGGCGAATCACCTTGCCCGCAAGTGGCTAACCGTGGGTATGGGAACACCTGAAACCGAGAAGGTGGGCAAACCTGTCATCGACGACGAACTGACGACACGAATCGAGTCGTTGCTTCCACTATTCAATCCACGGTGCGAGAAGGATCCAGGCCGCTTGCCCGTTTTCATCGCGCGCAGTTGACAGGCATCTTGTTCGTGCTCAAGACACCGGGCTGTGTAGGCACGACCTGCGCGCCGAGAGGGGGCTGCCTGGACTTGGCATGTTGGCGACGGCTAGGCGATTGCAAGGCAGCCGGCGTGTGGCGCTGTCTACGCGAGTTGCCGCTCGCGAAATTGCGCGCGGCGGGCAGACCTGATCGGCTTCTCGCGCGCCTTCGTTGATTCACATCAATTCGTGCTGTCGGGGCGGGCCTGAAGCTGGACCCAGCCCTGCCGATTGCGCGCGGCCCCAGGTACCCCATCTCCACCGATGCCAGCGGTACGCCGCTTATTACGATCCCGGCTGGCGAAAACATCCACGACGTTACGCAATGACTACCGCTGATCGCCACGATTTCATTGATGCGCGGATTGCGTGGCCACCCGCTGCGCAGACTACGAGTGGTCCATGTCGATCGTGATGGCGACGTTGAGCGACATCGACGCGCGTTGCATGGCCGCGCGCCGTACCGAACACGGTGGCGATCCGGGCAAACGCCGCCGGGTCGTTGACCGCATTCATGCGTTGCTGAGGGACTTCCGTCGCACCCGAGTCGGGTTCGCGCGCCATGCCGGCATGCACGGCGCGTTCCGCGGACTCGGTTGCCGTCCGATCTGCCGGATGACCCTCCGGCGCGCTGAACTTGCCTTGACGAAACGGACCCTTACGCCATTGCGTCCGCTGTCTTGTCCGCAGTCGATACGCGCTTGTTTGCCACTCCGGCCAGCCGCCGATAGCGCGCGAGCGCCCACAGCGGGAAGTACGCGGTATAGCCGTGATACTTCAGGTAGAAGATGCGCGGAAAGCCCGGCGCATTGTGCGAGCGGTGCCACCAGAAGCCGTCTTCCTGCTGCACCGACTGCAGATACGCGATGCCGCGCTTCACCGAATCGGATTCGCAGTCGCCGAACGCCATCTGCGCGAGCAGCGCCCATGCGGTGAAGTTCGACGTGCTTTCGCCGCCATTGGTGCCGCCCAGCTTCGGGTCGATATAGCTGTCGTTCGTCTCGCCCCAGCCGCCGTCCGCATGCTGCCGTGCGCGCAGCCATTCGATCGCGCGGGCGATGTACGGCTGCGACTTGTCCTCGCCGGCGAGCGCGAGGCCGGCCAGCACGCTCCACGTACCGTAGATGTAGTTCGTGCCCCAGCGGCCCCACCAACTGCCGTCGGGCTGCTGCGTGCGCTTCACGTAGTCGATGCAGCGCGCGAGCGACGCGTGTTCGTCCGCGCGTTTCGTCACGCCGAAGCACAGCAGCACGCGGCCCGACACGTCCTCGGTCGGCGGATCGAGCAGTGCGCCGTGATCGGCGAACGGAATCGCGTTCAGGTACAGGCGGTCGCAGTCGGCGTCGAATGCGCCGAAGCCGCCGTTGCGCGATTGCAGCCCGCGCATCCAGTCGAGCGCGCGCGCGACACGCGTCGCATACGGGTTCGTGCCGTCCGCGTTGGCATGCGTGCGGCCGCGGCGATCGAGCATCGCGGTGACGACCGCCGTGTCGTCGATGTCGGGGTAGTACGGGTTCGCGTACTGGAACGCCCATCCGCCCGGCTGGACGTCGGCCGGCGCGTTCTCGATCCAGTCGCCGCGCAGGTCGTTCACCTGGCGTTCGGCCAGCCAGTCGTATGCGCGCGTGATGCGTTCGTCGAGTGCGCGCCGTGCGTCGCCCGGCTCGCCGTCTTCCGCCACTGCCACGCCGCGCGCCTGCTCGAGCGCCATCGTGCTCCACGCGGTATCCCACACCGGCGACAGGCACGGCTGGCAATACATGCTGCCGTCCGGCCGCGTGACCAGCAACTTCTCCAGCGCGTTCTCGCAATCGCGCCGCAGCGGATGGTCGTCCGGGTAGCCGAGCACTTCCATCATCTGATAGCAGTACACGATCGGCGGGAAGATGCCGCCGAGCCCGTCCTCGCCGTTCATGCGCTCCGCGCACCACGCCTCGGCATGGCGGATCGCGCGCTGCCGCAGGCCCTTCGGCATCAGCGGCTCGACGTGGCGCACCGTGCGGTCGAGCGCGAGGAACAGCTTGCGCATGCCGCGGGCGGGCGGGAAGTACTGGCGTTCCTCGTCCGGCGGCGTGACGAACAGCTCGCGGATCGAGATGTTGCGCGGATTGCGGGCGCGCGCTTTCAGCGAGCACAGCACGAGCAGCGGCACCATCGTCGTGCGCGCCCAGTACGCGACCTTGTACATCGAGATCGGCACCCACTTCGGGAACAGCACGAATTCGATCGGCATGAACGGCGCCGCGCGCCACGGTACCTGGCCGAACGTCGCGAGCAGGATGCGCGTGAATACGTTCGCGCGGGCCGCGCCGCCGAGCTTCAGGATCGCGTCACGCGCGCGGACCATGTGCGGCGCGTGTTCGCTGTCACCGGCCGCCTTCAGCGCGAAGTACGCCTTCACGCTGCACGACACGTCCGGATCGCCGTCGACGTACAGCGCCCACCCGCCATGCGTGTCGAGCCGCTGGTTCGCGCGCAGGTAGCGCGCCATCTTCTCCTGGCGAAGGTCGTCGATCTTGTCCATGAAATGCATCATCAGGATGTATTCCGCGGTGATCGTCGCGTCGGATTCGAGTTCGAAACACCAGCTGCCGTCGGGCTGCTGGAGACGCACGAGGGCGTCGCGTCCACGGGCGATGGCGGTGTCGAGCGCGGACCAGGGGGAGGGGGTGGGTGTAGTCATGCGGCGGATCATACCATCCGGCCGGAATGTTTATATTGAGACGCCCGGGTGCTAACATCCGCACCATGAAAAAACACCTCGAACCCGCGCCGCACGACGTGCCCGCGCCCGTCGAACCGGCTGGAGCGGCCGGCACGCAGGCGCCTGAAGCATCATCGGCGCCGGCCGCCCCCACCGCCGGCGTACGTCGAAAAAAAGCGCCGGATCAGGTGCGTGCGCAGTTGCTGGCGGCCGCATCGGAAATCGCGACACATCACGGCGTGGCCGCGCTGACGCTCGATGCGGTGGCCGAGCGGGCCGGCGTGACGAAAGGCGCGCTGCAGTATCACTTCGCGAACAAGCAGGGGCTGCTGGATGCGCTGTTCGGTCAGGCGACCGAGCGGTTCGCCGAGCAGATGGCTGCGCGGGTGGCGGCGGATGCCGGCGGCGCCGGCGCCGTGGCGCGGGCCTATATGCATGCGGTGCTCGACGAGTCGCATCCGGTTGCGAGTACCGACGTGCTGCGCGTGCTGGTCGCGTCGATGATTACCGACCAGGACACGCGCGAGCGCTGGTCGGTGCCGATGCGGGAATGGACACGGCCCGACCCGGTGCCGCTCGAGCAGGCCGCGACGCTGATGATCTGCCGGCTCGCCGCCGACGGGCTGTGGATTTCGAAGCTGCTCGACAGCCTCGAGATATCCGCCGAATTGCACGCGGAGATCGGCCGGCAGCTCGATGCGATGAGCCGCGGCGTGTTTCCGAAGGGGCGCGACGGGGCGGCGTGACGCCTGCGGCGTGGTGCGTGGCCGCGTTCGCGTCCCGGTTCGACGGCGATCTCAGAACTGCGCCGGCAGCTTGACCGCCCTGGCATCGCGCCAGACCGTCAGCGGCACCACCGTGCCCTTGGGTGTTGAAAGCACGGCGTCTCTCAGGTCGTCCATCTGCTTCAGCGGGCGATCGCCGAACCGCAGCAGCACGTCGTAATTCTTCAGGCCGGCGCGATCGGCGACCGTGCCGGGCAGCACGGCGAGGATTTGCATCGCGCTGCCGGGGAGTTTCATGGCGGCCTGCGCTTTTTCGTCCAGGTCGACAAAGTGCACGCCGAAGACCGACGGACGGTTCAACATCGCCGCCGGTATCAGGCGGCGGTCGTTCGGAATGCTGTCGAGAAAGCGCGCCAGATACGCGGCCGGAATCCGGATCCGGAAGACCTTGTCGACCGCGTCGTAGTTCGAGAGGGTGAGCACGAGGTCGGTCCCGCTGATCTCGTAGGCCTTCAGGTCGAAGCGGTCCAGCTTGATGAAGAGGCCGCCGTTGACGGGCCAGGTCTTGCCGCCGTCGGCCACCGTGTTCCAGTTTTCGGTGTCGTTGTAGCCGCCGCCGTTCAGCGTCGGGATCGCGACCGGGACGTTGGCCTCCTTGTAGCGGGTGCTGAATTTCCCGTAGTCGCGCACGGTACTGAAATTCAACTTCTCCGTCGTATGGAAGCCGACCGCCAGCCCCAGCACGGAATCGGCACCGCGTGGCGTCTGGACCAGCGTCAATTGCGCATTGACGATGCCTTGATCCGCCGATAATCCCGAATCGCTGACGGTCAATACGGGGGAATCGTAACGCGTGTTTCCCTGGAAGCGCTCGGAGAGCCCAGCATAGACAGGCGGCACGGCTTTTTCCTGGGCCAGTGCCGGTTGTGTGGCCAATGACGACATCGCCAGCAGGGCGGCATAGACAAAACTACGTTTCATTCTGGAATGACCTTTTATCTGTTATTTGAATGGCGGCGGCGCGAGAGCGCCTCGGAATTCCACATTTATTTTCCGGCTAGCGTATCAGTTTTAAGCGTGCAGGACGAAGTGCACCGCTTCCAATCCGCTTGCTCGCGATCGGGCAGTTGGTTATTCTGACGCCCATGACCCATTCGCAAACCCCCTCGATTATTTGCGCCGCAATGTTGCCGGCGGGATAGCGATCGACTGAATGGATATCGTCACAACCCGCCCGGAAGGCGGGTTTTTGCTTTCTGGGCATTCGACGGAGAGCCTGGAAATGCAGACTGGGAAGTCACTTCACGCGACGGCATCGGACGATGCCGTGTTACTCCACATGGTATGCGGCAAGATCTCATCCGGAAAATCGACGCTCGTCGCGCGGCTCGCGAGCGCCGGGCCGGTCGTTTCGATCAGCGAAGATGCGTGGCTCGCGCAACTCTATCCGGGCGAGATCCTGTCGATCGACGACTATGTCCGGTACGCGAAGCGCGTTGGCCACGTGATTGCTGATCACGCCCGCGCGGTGCTGCAGGCCGGCGTGTCGGTGGTGCTCGATGTCCCGTTCAATACCGTCGCCGCGCGCGCATGGGGTCTCGCCATTTCGCAGGCCGCCGGCTGCGACCATCGATTGCACTACCTCGACGTCAGCGATGCCGTTTGCAAGGCGCGACTGCACGCGCGCAATGCGCGAGGCGACCATCCGTTCCAGGCGTCGGACGCCGAGTTCGAACGGATCACGCGGTACTTCGTTGCGCCGACCGCAGCTGAAGGGTTGAACGTCGTCGCTTATGACGAGGCCGGTTCCGTCCGGCTGTCTTCGTAAAAGAGGTGCGCCAGCGTGGTGAACATCGAATATCCGTCTGAAACGCTCGAGCTGCCGATGGTGCAGGTTCCCGCCGGCACGATTGCATTGAGGGACGACCGGATCGGCCGCACGTGGTGCGTCGATCTGCAACGCTTTGCGATCGGCCGCTACCCGGTGACCCAGGCGCAATACGCGGCAATCACGGGGCTGGCGCCATCGTCACATGCCGGCACGCAACGCCCGGTGGAGAACGTCTCGTGGCTCGACGCCGTCCGGTTCTGCAACCGGCTGTCGACGGCCGACGGTCTGCGTTGCGGTTACGACATCCACGAGGACGGAACGAATGCCTCGCCGGTTCCGGGCAGCAACGGCTATCGGCTGCCCACCGAAGCGGAGTGGGAGTACGCATGCCGTGCGGGAACGCAGGGCCCGAGATATGGCGAGCTCGACGCCATCGCGTGGTACCGGGAAAATTCCGGCGGCCGCACGCACGAGGTCGGTCAGAAGCAGCCCAACGGCTGGGGGCTGCACGACATGCTGGGCAATGTGTGGGAGTGGTGCGCGGATCAATACGACCCGGAAGTCTACGGTTCGTATCGCGTGTTTCGCGGCGGGGGCTGGGCCGACGTCGAGCGCAGTTGCCTTGCGACGAATCGCCGTCGCAGTCATCCGACCTTTGCGATCGACGATCTCGGGTTTCGCGTTGCGCGGTCGCTTGATGCGGAGGACGGGCGCCCGGCGCACGTCGTGCGTGGATCGTCCGGCGGTTGATCGTGGCCGCCTCGTCGCGGCAAGTCGTGTCATGACGACCGGGCTGCGGCCCGCGATGTGCATGCGCCGCCCGTATCGACCATCGTTCCGCCCCGGCCACATTCGACCCGGGGCGGAACGGTTGGCGATCGAAATCAGCGTTGCGCAGCCGGCGATCAGATGAGTTCGCCGGTGATGAACTGCGCACGCCCTCGACCGAACGACCAGTCCGCGTCACCGTTTTCGACGATGGACACGATGACGTCGTCCGGCGAGATGCCGCATTGCGTTTGGAGGTTCTCGACCAGCAGCCGGTAGAACGCGAGCTTCTGCGGTTCGGTGCGCTGGCGGCTCACGGCCGTCAACAGCACCACGTCCCGCGATCGCGGATAGCCGAGGCCGGTGTCTTCCACCACGAGTTCGCCGGGGCGATGTTGCGTAACGGACTGATAGCGATCGGTCGCGGGGACATCGAACGCCTGCACCATCGCCTGATGGGCAGCGTCCAGCAGGGTGCGCACCTGTTCGTCGGTGCGGCCCTCGATGAGGTCGAATTTGAGCATTGGCACGGGATTTTCTCCTGGGGCGGGATAGTGTCGGCACGGCATGTCGTTTCTCTCGGAGGCGGCATGCCGTGCTTCATATGGACTACTTAGTTGATAGCGAAGGGGTTGGCCAGAACGATCGTCGCACTTACTGCTGGCGGCGCGCGAACGATACCGGATAGGCGGCCGAACGCGCATTGATCATCGGGTCTTCCGCCTCGATACCGGCCGGCAGTGCGTTGGGCAGGAACAGCAGACGGCGCTGCGCCGCCGCATTGTCGGCCACCGTTTTCGTGATCGAGATCGTGCCGAGCTCCACGGTGCGATGGGTGTTCGACCATACGATGGAGGGATCGTCGAGCTTGTCGCCGGGCTGGGCGATCTGCAGGACGAGGCGGAACCGAATCGGCGCCTGCGCGACGCGTTGGCGGATTTCCGCTTGCAGATGGTCGGGCGCCACCTTGGCGGCCTCCGCATCCGATACATAGTGCTCGCCGTCGACCGGCAGCATCTGATAGCGCCCGTAGGTCACGGCGCCTTTCGCGTCGATGAAGCGGAACGTGTTGACGCCGAAGTACGGCAGCGTCGCATAGCTGGCCGGGAACGGCTTCGGCGCGGTGAGAAACGCCTTCGCGACCGGGTGGCTTGCCAGATAGGTATCCAGCGGCGTCGGCTTGACCACATTCGGGCCACTCGTGCCGATCGCGATCAGCAGATCGCGAAAGTCGTCGGCCGTCGGCGACGGAAACCCGTTGAACGAATGCGCAACGATATCGGTATCGCTGCCGTTCGGCAGCTTGAACTTGATCGCGAAGCCGCGCGGCGACGCGAGCGGATGGTTGTCCGCGATATCGGGAATGCCGGCAAAGTCGGAGAACCGGACGATCACCGGGACGGTGGCCTGGAAGTGCGGCGCCTTGCTGATGGCGGGCGCCGCGGCACTCGGCGTAAACGACCCTTCGAGCACGATGCCCTTGGCATGCACGGCGCGCGCGCCGGGATGCCGGCCAAACACGCCATTCAGCGCATCGACCAATTGCGTCGGGGACGACTTCTGGCCGGCGGAGGGCGCCGGCGTTTGGGCGGACGCTGCCTGCGCGGCCGCGAGGCCAAGCAGGAACGCCCAGGAAAGATGGGACGCGGATCGTCTCATGATCGGAACTCTTCGGTGGGTTGGGGATGGGGACGGCAACACGAGTCTAGTGCATATCGACAATAATGACAAATAGATGTGTCGTTATTGTTAATATGGCCCGGTCGAGCCCTTCCGGCGCGAGGCTATAATCGACCGCTCACCCGCCGATCCGAACCCTTTTCCCGTGACTACCAAGAACGACGTCCTACGCGCGCTGCAACGAGAACCGCTGACCGTCGTGCAGCTCTGCGAATCGCTCAATGTGACGCGCACGGCGATCAACATGCAGTTGAAGCAGCTGGAAGCGGAGGGGCTCGTGCGCCGGCACAAGCCGGTGCAGACCGGGACACCGGGCAAGCCGGCCGTGCTTTACGAGGCTGCGCCGGGCAGCGAGGACGCGGCATCGAGCGCGTATCCGGCGTTTCTGCTGGCACTGCTCGCCACGCTTCAGGCGCATCTCGACGAACGCCAGCTCGAAAAGGTGCTCGTTGATACGGGCCGGCGCCTGGCGCGCGAGAACGGCCTGCCGGCGTCGGACGACTTCGACACGAACCTGGCCGGCGCGATGGCCGTCGTCGACGCACTGGGCGCGCACACCGAAGCGGTCCCCGACGGCAATGCGATCATGGTCCGCAATTACAGCTGCCCGGTCGCGAGCGCCGTGCGCGAAACGCCCTGCGTGTGCCGCGCCATCGCCGCCTACTTTTCCGAGGCGACGGGGCGCACGGTCACGGACCATTGCCTGCGAGACGGGCGCCTCATCTGCCAGTACCGGATCGCGAAGAAGTAGCGGCACCGGCCAGTGTGCACTGCGTTCGGCGAAAACAGATGCCCCGGAAAACACAAGCCATCTGAAGGTGCCGAACGATGCGCTTCGTCTTTAGAATGGGCGGCGAGCATGGCGAGCCATCCGAATCGCGGCATCCGCTGGGGTGCCGCCAAGCCACCCGATAATGTGGGAGACATACGATGCAACACCGTCCGAAAGCCGTCCCGACCCAGCAGGTAGCGAACGAGCGCGTGATCGTCACCGAATGGCGATTTGCACCGGGTGCCGAGACCGGCTGGCATGTTCATCAGCATGACTATGTCGTCGTGCCCCAAACCGACGGGCAGCTTCTGCTCGAAACCGCACAAGGCAACCGGGAGTCGCAACTGCACGCCGGGCGCAGCTATGCGGGGCCGAAGGGCGTCGAACACAACGTCGTCAACGCGACGGACCACGAAGTGGTGTTTGTCGAAGTCGAGATTCTCTGAGGGCCGCGTAAAACCCCGCGTGCCGGCCGAAGTCGATCCTTTGCAGACCTCGGGTACCGGGAGGACAATACCCCGGATATCTCTTCTGAGGCTGCCCGACATGGTCAAATTCCAGCCCGACGGATGGCATACCGTCACGCCTCGAATCGTCGTGCCCGATCCGCCAGGCCTGATCGAATTCATTCGAACGGTATTTCACGCGCAGGGCGAGTACCGCCCTGGATTGCCTGCGGAAATCAGGATCGGCGATTCGGTCGTGATGATCAGCGGGGAAGACGGCCTGCGCGATCCGATGGTCGCGTTTCTGTACGTTTATGTCGAGGATGCCGATCTGACCTGTCAGCGGGCGCTTGCAGCGCATGCGACCCTGCTCGAAGCGCCGGCCGACCTGCCGTACGGCGACAGGCGGGCGATGGTGAAGGATCCGTGGGGAAATGTATGGCAGATCGCCACGCATCGGCGCGATCTCTCGCCCGACGAGATCCGTTCAAGGCTGGCCAGCGGCGGCTAGGTGCCGGTGGCGGTGTGTCGGGCATTCAGGATGTGTCGTTTCGCGCCCAAGGTTCGCAGAGATTCTCCCGAGTGATCGTCTGCACTGCTTGAGATGGCATGACATGCTGCATGCTCGGAAGCGAGTGCGGGTCGATCTCGTCGACGTGTTGCTCCACGTGGTGTGCGGCAAGATCGCGTCAAGCATGCGTGAAGGCAGCGACATGAGACTGACGACGAGCGACAGCCTCGTCATGCGTTGCGCATCGAGATGAGGAGGCGTCGCAATTACCGCCACCGTCCCGAACGCTCCGTCGACGCACCCGATACCGGGGCGCCGACGGCGTTCCGATTGCGCCGGACGCGTCAGTGCGCGCCCGATGCGGCGTCGGACGATTCGCCCTTCAGCGGCCGGGTGATCCAGATCAGCGGGATGATGCAGATAAAGATGAACGTCGACGCATAGAAGAAATCGTCGAGCCCGAGAATGGCGGCCTGGCCATCGACGAGCGAATTGAACAGCGCATGCGCGGACGACATGTCGAGATGCAGCGACGACTGCAGCGCGTCGATCTGCCGATTGAAGATCGGGTTGCCGACGTTCGCCTGCTCGGTCAGATGCGCGTGGTGCATGATCGTTCGGTTGTTCCATACCGTGCCGGCAATGGACGTGCCCGCGGCCCCGCAAAAAATGCGGACGAAATTCGACAGGCCCGCCGCTGCGGGGATGCGTTCCGGCGGCAGTCCCGACAGGATGATCGCGATCAGCGGAACGAACCACAGCACGGCCGGAATGCCTTGCAGCAGCGTCGGAATCACGAGATGCCACGTGTCGATGTCGGTCACGTACATCACGCGCATGTAGAACACGCCGGCAAACCCGATGAACGACAGCGTGGCGATGATGCGCGCGTCGACCGCTTTCAGCACGCGTCCCATGAACGGCGACAGCAGCACGGTGAAAATGCCGACCGGCGCGGTGACGAGCCCGGCATCGAAAGCGCGATAGCCGAGGTCTTCCTGCATCCACTGCGGCAGCAGCACCAGGTTGCCGAAGTAGAGTGCATACGATACCGAGATCGCGATCGTGCCGCCGAGGAAGTTGCGTTGGGTGAACAATCGCAAATCGACGATCGGGTTCGCTTCGGTCAATTCCCAGATCAGGAACAACGCGAAGCTGATCAGCGCGGCGATGGTCAGCCCGATGATGACCGGCGACGAGAACCAGTCGAGGTCGCGCCCCTTGTCGAGCATGATCTGCAGCGTGGCGACCCACGCGATCAGCAGCACCAGGCCGACGACGTCGATCGGCAGTTTGCGGGTCTCCGTTTCGCGGTTGCGATAGATCGCCCAGATCACGCTGGCCGCGAAGAGGCCGACCGGGATGTTGACGTAGAAGATCCACGACCAGCTGTAGCTGTCGGTGATCCAGCCGCCCAGCAGCGGGCCCGCGATCGGGCCGACGGTCGCGGTCATGGCCCACAGCGCCAGTGCGGTGCCGGACTTTGCCCGCGGATACGAGCTGAGCAGGACCGATTGCGACAGTGGAATCAGCGGGCCGGCCACCACGCCCTGGAGGATGCGCGCGGCCAGCAGGAAGGGCAGCGTCGGCGCGATGCCGCACAGCCACGACGCGAACACGAACAGCAGGATCGAGCCGACGAACAACCGGATCTGGCCGATGCGTTGCGTGAGCCAGCCGGTCAACGGAATCGACACCGCGTTGGCGGCGGCGAACATCGTGATGACCCACGTGCCCTCGTCGACCGAGACGCCGAGATTGCCGGACAGGTTGGGAATCGCGACGTTGGCGATCGACGTATCGAGGACGGTCATGAACGTGGCGAGCGCCACCACGAAAGTTGCGACGACGAGTTGGCCGCCAGCCAGGGGCGGATGGTGAGTGGATGTCTGAGCCATGTTGGAACCGGGGTGGGGCACGTCCTTGTTCGAGAGTCGGACGTGTGTAACGGGCTGCGCGCGAGATATCGACGAATCGATCCGGTCGGCGATGCGGCTGGCCAGCGATGGATTCGCGAGCATCGACCGCCTGCATGCGACGGCATTGTGCCGAGACTTTTCTTTTGAAGCAGTGGCGCGCGCGGTGCGTCTCTCCGGATTGATGCAAATTCAGAATTAATCGGCGTTGTAGTGAGGGCGGGCAGTGGCGAGACGGTCGGCTGCTGTTACTGGCCGCAACGTTGAGCAGGGAACGCGCGAACACGGGATGATTCGCGGTGAATTGGCGAAAAACAGCGGAAACCGCAACCAGGTATGCCGTTTTCGATGCCACCCCATTGCGGGGCATCCGGCGATGTACGGGGCTATCCGATTCGTCGACGGATGCGTTGAACCGTGAATCACGCAAATATCAGTTGCACGCGTCGTCGATTATTGAATGAAATGAAAAGAAGCTCGATTGTTTACGTGTGTGAGAAAGTCTTTGTTGCGTCACGTGTAGTCAGTCTGCAATAAATCGGAATGACAGAACCAGTGATGAATTTACCGGATTTATTGAATAGTGCCGCATGAGTGTATCCAGTATTGATTTATCAAGCTTCGTCAAAGGTATAGCGTGTTGATCGCTCTGGTGCTGCCTGTCAATGCATCGTCTGATATATGCAGACCATTCGATTCATAGGAGATTCAGGCAATAAAAATCGCCGCGGATGACTGATCGAGACGCGCTCCGGAAAATTTTCGGCATGCAGAGCAATGATCGAAAATGAAATTCGAGGGATTCACCAGCGCGCCGCGATCGGCCCTCATCCGATGCGCGAAGCACCGGCGACCCCCTTCAGTTTGATCGTGGCCCACCCGATAAACGCATCGGGGAAGCCAGTCGCATCGGACGCCGTCGCTCCTGACGTCAGGGCCCGCTTCAGGCAGTTTCCGCCGTCGATGCTTGCATCGCTGCACGTCCTGAGCCCGACCACGCAGGAGCCGGTCGCGGAGTGAGCGCTCGAAACAGGCGCGGGGCGACCGACACCTGTCGCAATCGTCAAGATTCACGTCGCGTGCAGATAAAACCTCCCCGTTCCCCCCGCCGTTAACCCGTTCGCAGCCCATGCGCCCCGCGTTGTGACGCGGCGTGCGTCTTTCGTGATCCGGAATCCACATCCGTCGTTGGCCGCGCCCGGCCGGCGCAAGGGAACGTCATGCGAAAACAACTCACTATCCGTGGTGGTCTCGTCGCGACCATCGCCGGCTACACCGTGCTGCTCGTACTGGTGGTCGGCGCATGTATCGCGGCCCTCTACATGGGCAACGCTTCGCTCGAGGCGATGTACCGCGACGACACCGCGTCGCTGCTGCACCTGAAGACCAGCTCCGAGCGGATGCTCGTGCTGCGCGAACGCATGAGCGACGTCGCGCAGATCATCAGCGCCGGTCGCTCGGGCAAGGAAGAGATCGCGAAACTCCGCACGCTTCTCAAGCAAAGCAACGACGAACTGGACGCCTATGCGGGCCTGCACGCGCGCAACGCCGACGAGCAGGCGCTGTTCGACACGCTGCAGAATCGCCGTCGGGCGTTGCTTGACGGCGTGTTCGTGAAGGCGCTCTCGCAACTCGACGGCGATGACGGTTTCGGCTTCCTCGACACGCAGCGTACCGCGCCGCCCGCGCTGTTCGTCGCCTACCAGGAGGCGATCGATGTGCTCGAATCGTTCCAGGTCGCGCGCGAAAAGGCGCGCTTTGAGGCGGCCGGGGTCCATTTCCACCGGATCGTGTGGGGGATGGCGGCGGTCGCGGTCTTCGCACTCGTTGTCGGCTTCTTTGCGCAGCGCGTGCTCGCGAAGGCGATCATCGAGCCGATCAACCTCGCGGTCGACCAGTTCGAGAAGATCTCGAAAGGCGACCTGACCGGAACGATCGTCGTGCCCGGCGAGAACGAGATGGCCTATCTGCTGCATGCGCTCAAGCGGATGCAGGACGGCCTCGTCGATACCGTGAACCAGGTGCGCGCGAGCACGGAGACGATCGTCGGCGACGTCCGCACGATCGCGAGCGGCAACGTCGACCTGTCCGCGCGTACCGAGCAGCAGGCCGTCTCGCTGCAACAGGCGGCGGCGAGCGTCGAGCAGCTGACGGCGGCCGTGCGCCAGAACGCGGACAACGCGCGCGATGCCCGCACCTACGTCGAAGGCGCGGCCGGCATCGCGTCGCGCGGCGGCGAGGCGATGCAGCGCGTCGTCGAGACGATGTCGGCGATTTCGCACAGTTCCACGCGGATCTCCGGGATCGTCGGCGTGATCGAGAGCATCGCGTTCCAGACCAACATCCTTGCGTTGAACGCCGCCGTCGAAGCCGCGCGCGCAGGCGAGCAGGGGCGCGGCTTCGCGGTCGTCGCGACCGAGGTGCGCGGGCTTGCGCAGCGTTGCGCGTCGGCGGCGAAGGAGATCCGCGAACTGATCGGCCATTCCGCGCAGCGTGTCGAAGACGGCAGCGGCCTCGTCGCCCTGGCCGGCTCGGCGATGGCCGAGCTCGTCGCGGCGGTCGAGCGCGTCAATACGATCATGAACGACACCAGCAGTGCGTTCGAGGAGCAATCGTCGGGCATCGAGCAGGTGAACGCCGCGGTCATCCAGATGGAGCAGACGATGCAGCGCAATGCCGCGCTGGTCGAGGAGGCCGCAGCCGCGGCGCTGTCGCTCGATGAACAAGGCTCGCGGCTGAGCGCGGCGGTGGCGCAGTTCCGTCTGCGTGACGAAGCGCTTGCCTGATGCGCCGATGTTCGCGACCGGAGCTGGCGCGTCGGGCCGGGCTTGTGGCCGACGCGGCGCGGCCGATGTCGGCGCGGCACATTTCTGGTGCGAACTGCCTGACTGCCGATCTCGACGCGCTCCATGCACCGACTCGGTGAAGCTCGATCGCCGAACCCGATGCGATGTGGTGGCGTGCAATGCCTGCGATGCGACGAAGGTAGCGCCGTGACGCCTGTCGGCAGGGGCTGCGGCGCAATTGCGGCGAGGTTCTCCACAGGGTTATGCACGGAAATTGTGGATAACTCGTGGAGGATGGAGGAGCGCCGACGGTTCCTCGACACGCGTGTCGCAATGCGACATCACATACCGCGAATTGCTTTGCCGGAATGATCGTTTCGTGGCTGTCACGGAAGGGAATAGCATGAAGATCCCTCTCGATTGGCCGCCGTATGCATGGCCAGTCATTGCGACCGTACCGGCCCGACATGACGACACTGAACGACTATCTCCAACAAAAACGCGACGCCTGGCTCGCGAAAAAAGAAGCCGCCCGCGGCAATCCGGAACTCAAGGCCACCCCGTTGAAAGCGACGGTGCGCGCACTGGGCCGCAGCGGCGTGCGGGAAATCCGCATTCGCGATTTCCAGGTGATCAGCGACAGCCCGCCGGATTTCGCGGGCTACAACCTCGGGCCGGCGTCGCCGGAGCTGCAACTCGGCGTGCTGGGCAGTTGCCTGACGCACATCACGCTGATCCAGGCCGCGGAGCGCGGCCTGAAGATCGACTCGATCGAAGTCGAGGTGACCGGCGACCAGCACCCGCTTGCGCAGCACCCGGGGTTCGAGCATGTGCCGGTGTTCCCGCACAACCTTCGCTACACGCTCGATATCGTCTCGCCTGAACCGCCGGAGACGATTCGTGCACTGCATGAAGCAGTCGAGGCCGTGTGCCCGATCTTCAACCTGTTGAGGCTGCCGCAGACGATCGACGGCGAGTTGCGGCATACGCACGGTTGAGGTGCGCCGGCATGTTGCACCATGTCGCGTCGCTGCGGGGTGAGCGGGCGGTTGAAACGCCGAGCGCCCTGTCGGGGCTCCGATATGACGACGATTCCTGTCGCACCGGTATTCGATGACGGATGCGTCATCCAGCTGCTGAGCGCGTGCCGACTCGGGGCCGGGCGACGCCGGTCGTCGTGCACCAGCCGGTGCGAAGTCAGGCCTCAGCGCCTTGAAGGTCGAGCGTTCGGCGCTTCGTCTCGTCGGCACGATCCTGAAGTTGCTGGAATGCGTCCAGCAGCCGCGCGCGCAGCACGGCCAGCGTCGGGTCACGGCGATCGCGCGGCCGGGCGACCTCGACATGGATCTCGTCGTCGATGCGGCCCGGGTTGGGCGCGAGCATCAGCACGCGATCGCCGAGATACAGCGCTTCGTCCAGATCGTGCGTGACGACGATCGCGGCCGTCCGGTGCCGCTCGACGACATCGAGCAGCAGCGTCTGCAACCGCATCCGTGTGATCGCATCGACCGCGCTGAACGGTTCGTCGAGCAGCAGGAGGTCCGGCTCGCCGAACAGCCCGCGCGCGATTGCGGCGCGCTGGGCCATCCCGCCCGACAACGTGGCCGGCAGTTGCCGGGCGACGCCGGCCAGGCCGACTTCGTCGAGCAGCCGTGCGACGGACGGCTCACGCCCGCCTCGCGGGCCGGCCGCAAAGCCGACGTTGTCGGCGATCGATAGCCACGGCAGCAGCCGTGGTTCCTGGAAGATCACGCCGGCGCGCGGCGAGGGGCCGTCGAGCGCGATGCCGCCGAGCTTCACGCTGCCGCGGAAATCCGTGTCGAGGCCGGCAACGATCCGCAGCAGCGTGCTCTTGCCGCAACCGCTCGGGCCGACCACGCAGACGATCTCGCCGCGCGCGACCTGCAGCGGGACGTCGGCGAGGATCGTGCGATCGCCGTAAAGCTTGCGGGTGATGCGCAGGTCGAGCAGCGGGGTAGCGGTGCTCGCCGCCGTGTGTGCAGAAGGAGGGGGGCTCATGTCGACACCTTGCGTGGCGTGTGATCGAAGGCGTCGCGCCAGCCGAGCCAGTGCGATTCGACGCGCGCCATCGCGCCGTCGGTCAATTTGCCGAGCAACGCCAGCAGCAGGATCGCACCGAACACGAGATCCGGCCGCCCGGTTTCCCGGCCGTCGCTCAGCAGGAAGCCGAGGCCACGCGTGGCCGCGATCAGCTCCGCGGCGACCATGAACATCCACGCGAGACTGAGGCCGGTGCGCAAGCCGGTGACGATCTGCGGCAGCGCGGCCGGCAACAGGATGCGGCGGAACAGCGCGAGCGGGCCGAGCCGGTACACCGCGCCAAGCTCGACGAGCTTGCGGTCAACGTCGCGAATGCCCGCGACCACCGCGAGGTGGACCGGGAAGAAGGCGCCGATGGCGATCAGCGTGATCTTCGGGGCTTCATCGATGCCGAGCCACAGCAGCAACACCGGCACCCAGGCGAGCGACGGAATCGCGCGCAGCGCCTGGAAGGTGGGCTCGAACAGCGCGTCGATCCGGCGGCTCAGGCCCATCGCCGCGCCGACGACGAGCGCGAGTCCGGCGCCCGCCGCAAACCCCGCCGCGACCCGCAGCGTACTCGCGCCGACATGGCGCGCCACGCGCGTGACGCCTAGGCGGGCGAGCGTGTCGAGAATCTCGCTCGGCGCCGGGACGAGATGGCTCGGCAGCCAGCCCTGCCGCACGACGACCTCCAGCAACGCGAGCGCCGCGAACGGCAGCGCGAGGCCCGCGATCCGCCATCTGCGAAGCGGATCGCGCCGGACGGCGCGTGACGAGGCGGGGCGGCGGGGTGCGAGCGTGTCGTCGCGGGCAGCGGTGTCGGTCATGGGCGGCAGTCTCAGCGCGATGCGTCGACCAGCGGGCGCGCGAACGACGGATCGATCAGCGTATCGACGATCTTCGCGGGATCGACGCCGGGCCTGGTCAGCTGTTCGGCCGTCAGCACCGGCGCCGCCGCCTTCAGCGCCGCGCGCTGGGTGTCACCCGGAACGGGATCGCTGAAGTCGTTGCGCTGCAGCTGCAGTTTCGCCACCGGCAGCGATACCTTCGATTCGTCGGCGACAATCTGCGCGGTATCGGCCGGATGCGCAACGATCCATTGGCGCGCGCGATCGTAGACCTTCAGTACGCGCGTGACCGCCTGCGGGTACTGGCTGGCGAACGCGTCGCGCACGTTCAGGAAGCCATAGGTGTTGAACGCGACATTGCGATAGAGCAGGCGAGCGCCGTCGTCGAGCTGCGCCGCGGCCATGTGCGGATCGAGGCCGGCCCACGCATCGACCTGGCCGTTCGTGAGTGCGGTGCGTCCGTCGGGATGCTGCAGGTTGACGATCTCGACATCGTCGCGGGTCAGGCCGACCGTGTGCAGCGCGCGAAGCGTGAACAGGAACGGATCGGTGCCGCGCGTCGCGGCGATCTTCTTGCCCTTCAGGTCCGCGAGCGAGCGGATCGGCGAATCCTTGCGGACCACCAGCGCGGTCCACTCGGGGCGGGAGAACACGTACACCGTATGGATCGGGTTGCCGTTCGCGCGCGCGAGCACCGACGCGAGACCCGCGGCGGAACCGAAATCGACCGCGCCGCTGTTCAGGTATTCGAGCGCCCGATTGCTGCCCAGGCTCAGCACCCAGCGAATCGACGTGCGATCGGCCTTGAACTCGTCCTCGAGCCAGCCGAAGTGGCGGATCACCAGGCTTTCCGGTGAGTAGTACGCGTAGTCGACGCGGATCTCAGTGGGCGTCGCGGCACGCGCGTGCACCGAGACGAGGCTGGCGAACGCGGCAACGACGAGGGCCGCGGATTGCCACGCGCGGGACCAGGACAGCTTCATCGGGGATTCTCCGGAAGGGCGGCAAGGGGCCGCGTACGGGCAGGGTGACCGGCTAATGTAACGAAGCATCGGCGCTCCGCGAACGAAGAAATCCGCGATTGAACATGCACGCCGCTGCTAAGCGCGGACGGCGAGCAACTTAATGACGCGGGCCGATTAATTTATCGATTTATATCGCTTGGGATAACCGGATCGGGAGAACAGAATGCCTGCTGCCGGAACACGAGGGGATCGCGGTTGCATCGGATCCCTGTTGGGCGCGAATGCCAGACGCGCGACTTCCGGCGCCATGCGGACATCGCCGATCATGCGGCGAAACACTAAGGAATGCGATGAGTTCGATCGACCTGAACGCCGTCACCCCGGTTTCCTCGCCCATTCGCTCGGCCAGCGACGTCGCGCGCCTGATCAACACGGTGGACAGCTCGGTCAGCCATGCCCGGATGATCGTGCTGCTGGCGCTCGGCGGCGTCTTTCTCGATGCATATGATCTGACGACGCTGTCCTACGGGATCGACGACGTGGCGCGCGAGTTCGGCCTGACGCCGGCACTGACCGGGCTGGTCGGGTCGGCGATCATGATCGGCACGATCTTCGGCAGCCTGATCGGCGGATGGCTGACCGACAAGATCGGCCGCTATCAGGTGTTCATGGCCGACATGCTGTTTTTCGTGGTCGCGGCGATCGCGGCCGGGCTGGCGCCGAACGTCTGGGTGCTGATCGGCGCGCGCTTCGTGATGGGGCTCGGTGTCGGCATCGACCTGCCCGTCGCGATGGCGTTTCTCGCGGAGTTCTCGAAGTTCAACGGTCGCGGCAACAAGGCGTCGCGGCTCGCGGCGTGGTGCCCGATGTGGTACGTGGCGTCCTCGGTCTGCTTCCTGCTGATCTTCGGGCTGTATTTCCTGCTGCCCGCCGAGCACGCGGGATGGCTGTGGCGCGCGTCGCTGATCTTCGGCGCGGTGCCCGCGCTCGTCATCATCCTGTTCAGGAACCGGTTCATGAACGAATCGCCGCTGTGGGCCGCGAACCAGGGTGACCTGGCCAACGCCGCGCGGATTCTGCGCGAGTCGTACGGGATTCATGCACACGAAGCGGAGGATGCCGGGCGCGCGCCGAGCCCGCCGCCCGTGCGAATTCGTGTGCTGTTCCAGCACCCGTACCTGGGGCGCACGATCGTCGCCAGCGTGATGAACCTGTGCATCCCGTTCGAATACACGGCGATCGCATTCTTCCTGCCGTCGATCCTGTCGCAGTTTCTCGGTGCTGGCGTGTTCGAAACGATCGCCGCATCGCTGGCGCTGAACGTGCTGTTTGCGTTCACCGGCGGCTTGCTGGGCATGCGCCTCGCCCATCGCCATGCGTCGCGTCATGTCGCGATCGCGGGGTTCGCGCTTCAGTTCGTCGCGCTCGTGGCGCTCGCGCTGGCGGGGCATCCGCATGGCGCACTCGCGATCGGCTTCGTGCTATTGATGCTCGGCACCTGGCTGTTCGCAGAAGGGTTCGGGCCGGGCGCGCAGATGATGATCTACCCGACGCTGTCGTATCCGGCGGCGATCCGCGGTACCGGCGTCGGCTTCGGGCGTTCGCTGTGCGGCATCGGTCAGGCGCTTGCGCTGTTCGTGCTGCCGATCCTGCAGGCGCGGCTCGGTACGGACATGTTCTGGGTTGTCGCGATCAGCGCCGCTACGCCGATCGTGTTCCTGTTGATCGTGCGTTACGAGCCGACGGCGCGTGATATCGACGACGACGGCGTGGTTTGAACACGGTCGAGGTTGCTCATCGTTGGGGCAGCGCGCGCACGCTCAGTGCGCGCTTTTTCGTTGCTGCAACCACAATGTTCGCCCTCTCGATGTACGAGCGCGGCAGCAGAACCCGCATCGGGGCTGCACCGGGTGTCGAGTGACGGGAGCGGGGAGATCAGGCGGCAGGGTGTCGGGCGAGTGGTGGCCCGACGCACCGGTTGCTGCTCATCGTGAAGCCGGCCGGTTGGCCCGCGCATGCGGGCCGACCAGCCGCTGCATGGCCGTCACGCGTAGGCCGCCACCTGTTCGGCCTCGCGCTTGACCTGCTCGATGTCGCGGTACTGCGCGGCCGGATGTTCGTCCGGCAGCCGCGCCGATCCGCCGAACAGTTTCTCGCGCAGCGTGCCCGGCGCATAGCCGGTCGGATACACGCCGCGCCGCTGAAGCTCAGGGACGAGATAACGCACGACATCCTCGAAGGTTTCGTGCGCAACCGCATACGCAAGGTTGAAGCCGTCCACGTCGGTGGCGGCGACCCATTCCTGCAGGATGTCCGCGACGGTCGCCGCCGAGCCGACGAACACGGGGCCCAGGCCGCCGATGCCGCCCCAGGCCGCCAGTTCCTCGATGGTCCATGCGGTGTCGCCGCCCGCCAGGTGTTCGACCGCCGACACGATCGCATTCGTTTCGACGCGCCGGACGGGATCGTTCGGCGCGTACTGGCCGAAGTCGATACCGGTCCAGCCGGACATGAACACCAGCGAACCGTCGTACGACACGTACTTGCGATATTCGTCGAACTTGGCCTGCGCCTTCTCGTCGGTTTCGTCGACGATCACGGTGACGAGGTTGTAGATCAGGACCTTGCTCGCGTCGCGCCCGGCGGCCGTGGCCTGCGCGCGCACGTCGGCCACGTAGCGCGCCAGCTGCGGGCGGGTCGGCGCGGCGACGAACACGCATTCCGCGTGCTGCGCGGCGAATGCCTTGCCGGGGCCGGACGCGCCGGCCTGGAACAACACGGGCGTGCGCTGCGGCGACGGTTCGCACAGGTGGTAGCCGGGCACATCGAAGAAGCGACCCTTGTGGCCGATCTCGTGCACCTTCTCCGGATGCGTGAACACGCGGCCGTCGCGATCGCGGACCACCGCGCCGTCCTCCCAGCTGCCCTCGAACAGCTTGTACAGCACCTCGACGTACTCGGCCGCGACCGCGTAGCGGTCATCGTGGGTACGCAGGCCGTTATCGCCGACGTTTTTCGCGCCGCTTTCGAGGTAGGACGTGACGATATTCCACGCGAGCCGGCCCTTCGTGTGATGGTCGGCGGTCGACAGCCGGCGCGCGAACGTGTACGGGTGCTCGAACGTCGTCGACGCGGTGATGCCGATGCCGAGATGCTCGGTCGCCATCGCGATCGGCGCGGCGAGCTGCAGCGGATCGTTGACCGGGATCTGCGCGGCCTGGTGCAGCGCGTGGTAATTGCTGCCCTTGTAGACATCGTAGTAGCCGATCACGTCCGCGATGAAGATCGCATCGAAAATCCCGCGTTCGAGCACGCGGGCGAGGTCGGTCCAGTAGTCGAGATCCTTGTACTGCCACGACCGGTCGCGCGGATGGGCCCACAGCCCGGGCGACTGGTGGCCGACGCAGTTCATCTCGAACGCATTGAAGCGGATGGTCTTGCTCATTGGGCGGCTCCTGTATCTGCATGCGTGCTCGTGCTCGCCCCCGGGCCGTTGCCGATCTGCCAGACGAACGGCGGCGTGCGCCCGTTGATGACCCAGTCGCCGACGATCCGCGCCTTGTAGACGAGCGGATTGTGCGACGACACGGTGCGCGCGTTGCGCCAGTGACGATCGAGCGCCGTCGTGCTGCGGGTCGCGGAGGCGCCGAGCGCGTCGAACAGGCGCGTCGCCGCGCGCAATACGAGTTCCGACACGACGAGCTGGCTTTGCGCGGACTCGATCTCGGCCGCGACGTTCGCATCGTGCTCGGCCGCGGCGTCGCCGCCGAAGTGCGCTTCGTAGGCCTGTTGCAGCGGCTGCGCGGCGCGCAGCGCGAGCGCGTCGGCCGCATAGGCCCACGACGCGATTTCGCCGATCACCTGTTGCAGCTGCGCGTCGTCGGCCGCGCGCGGCGCGTTGCCGTGGCTGTATACGCGGGTGCGGCGGCGCACCAGGTCGCCCGCGTCGCGCACGATCGCGTGGCCGATGCCGGCCAGCGTCGCGACGTGGAAGAGCTGGTAGAACGCCGTCTGGTACTTGAAGCGTCGCGCGAAGTCGATCACGTCCCGGGCGTCGACCGCTGCATCTTCGAAGCGCGTGGTGCCGCTGCCGGTCGTCGTCTGGCCGAAGCCGTCCCAGTCGTCCTCGCGGATCACGCCGGGCTGCGCGGTTGCCACGGCGACGATCACGTCGCTGCCGTCGTCCGCGCGTTGCGCGAACACGTCGATC
The DNA here is from genome assembly GCF_000012945.1 of Burkholderia lata. Taxonomy (NCBI): domain Bacteria; kingdom Pseudomonadati; phylum Pseudomonadota; class Betaproteobacteria; order Burkholderiales; family Burkholderiaceae; genus Burkholderia; species Burkholderia lata. The sequence continues at coordinate 1,116,300 of NC_007509.1, read as the reverse complement.
CAGTCGGCGAACAGGCTGCCGGTGCTGTAGAACTTCCGGCCGTTCAGCACGAGCCGGCCATGCTTTTCCGACACCTTCGTGATGGTCTGGCCGAGCGCCACGTCGCCGGTTTCCGTCCACGCATTGCCGACGAGCTGGCCGCTCGCGAAACGGTCGAACCATGTCTGGCGATCGGCGCCGGGCGGCGCGTTCAGCCAGTCTTCGACGAACGCGAAGTGCCCGCGCAATGCCTGCGGCAGATTGGAATCGGCGGCGGCGAGTTCGGTCAGCAGCCGGAACAGCTGCGGCAGCGATGCGCCGGCGCCGCCATCGCGCACCGGCAGCCGCACGGCGCCGAAGCCGGCGGCCTTCAGCCAGCCGATCGCCTCGTGCGGCAGCTCGCGGCGGCGTTCGCGTTCCGCGGTGCCGGCCGCGATGCGTTCGAAGATCGGCCTGAAGCGGCTGGCAAGCGCGTCATAGTCGGTGCCGGTGGAAAGTTCGGTTGCTGCGGGAGACGAAGTCATGCGGGGTCCTTGAAAGGCGGGGCCGTCGATGCCGGCAGGCCAGTATAGGAAGCACGCTGCGGACGATCCAATAACGGATTCGTACATCGTTATCGCCATCGGGCATTACGCGGGCGAGGCGGCGCGGCGTCGATGCTGGAGCGTCGATGTCGCCGCTGACGCGCGGTTGCTTGCAGGCAGCGTGCCGTATCGTTTGTCATGCGAAGGAATATCGTTGTGCGAATCGCTCGGTTTGCCGGCGTGCAGTGCGCTGCTAGATTGAATGTTTCCGTCAATCAGCAGGAGAGCCCGATGTCAGACACGAGCGCCACGATCCAGGAACGGCCGGCCGATACGCAACCGCAGGCGGCCCGCGTGATCGCCGACGACGCGCAAGCCATCGCGGCCGCGCATGCTCTTGCGCAGCGGCTCGCGGAAGGCGCGGCCGAACGTGACCGGGAGCGCCGGCTGCCGCGTGACGAGATCGAATGGTTCTCGCAGTCGGGGCTGTGGGCCATCACGGTGCCGAAGGCCTATGGCGGCGCGGGCGTGTCGCATGTGACGCTGACGGAGGTGGTGAAGATCGTCGCGGCGGCCGATCCGTCGCTCGGGCAACTGCCGCAGAATCATTTCGGGCTGGTCGACGTGATCGCGCTGACCGGCACCGACGCGCAGAAGCGCCACTTGTTCTCGGAAGTGCTGAGCGGCAAGCGGTTCGGCAACGGCTTTTCGGAGAAGGGCACGAAGCACGTGCTCGACCTGAAGACGCGCGTGCGGCGGGACGGCGACGATTACGTCGTCGACGGCACCAAGTTCTATTCGACCGGGGCACTGTTCGCGCATTACGTGCCGGTGCTCGGCCTCGACGACGCGCGCCACGCGTGGCTCGCGTACATTCGCCAGCCCACGCCGGGGCTGACCGTGATCGACGACTGGTCGGGGTTCGGGCAGCGGACCACCGCGAGCGGCACCGTCGTGCTCGACAACGTGCGCGTGCCTGCCTCGCATGTGCTGCCGGCCCAGCGCGTGTCGGATCTGCCGACGCTGAACGGCCCGCTGTCACAGATCATCCAGGCCGCGATCGACGCGGGCATCGCGAAGGCCGCGCTCGACGATACGCTGACCTTCGTGCGCTCGCGCACGCGGCCGTGGGTCGACAGCGGCGTCGAACGGGCGGCCGACGATCCGTTGACGATTCGCGAGATCGGCCATCTGCACATTCAGCTGCATGCGGCGGAGGCGCTGCTCGAGCGCGCGGCGCGTACGCTCGACGAGATCGCGGCCCGCGGCAACGTGACCGAGGACGATGTCGCGCGCGCGTCGGTGGCGGTGGGCGAGGCGAAGGTGTTGACGACGGAGATCGCGCTGCTGGCGGGCGAGAAGCTGTTCGAGCTGGCCGGCACGCAGTCGACGCTGGCCGAGCACAACCTCGACCGGCATTGGCGCAACGCTCGCACGCATACGCTGCACGATCCGGTGCGCTGGAAATATCACCTCGTCGGCAACTACTACCTGAACGGCGTGCGGCCGGCGCGCCACGCGTGGAATTGAATGCGTGGCGATCGGGGTGTGAAGGCTCGGCGATGAGCGAGTTGAGCGCGTCGCGGCGGTCGAATGCCGCCACGCGATCATGAGCGAACCCGGCAATGCCTTCGTCGAAGTGCTAGTGCCGGGTATCGGGCAGGTGAATGCCGCCCGGGGCGCGTTATCGCACCGGTGCGGCGACGCGATGAAGTCGCCGCATCCCCGTGAGTCGGCTTACCGAGGCGATTCCGGCAGCGTGTAGTCGAAGCGGTAAGAATGCTGGCCGTTGTCGATGGTGATGATCAGCGAGCCGGTGAGCCCCAGCAATTCTCCCGTGCCGGAATCGGGCACGACGGTGATCGACTGCTGCGGCTGCCCGCGCGTCATGGTGGAGCTGTGCTGCAGGACGAAACTGCCGTGGCGGCCGCCCAGCGCGCCTTGCACGGTTTCCATCGCCACATAGCCGGCGGAGCCCTGGACACTGCTTCGAAACGCGAGCATCTCTCCCTGGCTGACGGCCTCCAGGTCGCCGTGATACTGCTTGTCCAGCGACATGCGGCCGAGCCCGGTCTGCTCCGCGACGGGACTCAGGGATTCCGGATTCAGCTTCACTTCAAACGGACCATTGGCCAGCAGTGTCATTGCAGCGCTCCTCGTCGAATTGGCAACCCGCACTATAAGCCAACCGGGTATCGCCGGAGGTAACGGTTTGCTTGATCTGCCGGCATTAAGGACGGATCGGATCGCGGATCGTATGCCGCGCGGCACTTGCGGCGATAATCGGCATCCCGACCTCCACTGCTTTCCCCGATGACTCTCCCAGCGTTCGCACCCTTTCAGGATCTGGCCAACGCCTTGCTCGCTCACTGGAGCGATGCCAATGGCGATGGCTCCCACGACACGTCGCATCTGCAACGCGTGTGGAAGAACGCGGCCGCGATCCAGGCGAAGGAGGGCGGCGACGCCGAGGTGCTGTTTGCGGCGACACTGCTGCACGACTGCGTGGCGGTGGAGAAAAATTCCCCGCTTCGCGCGCAGGCATCGCGGCTGTCGGCGGACAAGGCCCGGCAGGTGCTGAAGTCGCTGGATTGGCCGGATGCGAAGATCGATGCGGTTGCGCACGCGGTCGTAGCGCACAGTTTTTCGGCCTGTATCGCGCCGACGACGCTGGAAGCCAGGATGCTGCAGGATGCCGACCGGCTCGATGCGATCGGCATGGTGGGCGTCGCACGGTGTTTTTATGTCGCGGGCCGGATGGGCAGCGCGTTGTATGACCCGGTCGATCCGCACGCATCGGAACGGGCGCTCGACGACACGCGATTCGCGATCGATCACTTCCGCACGAAACTGCTGCGGCTTTCAACCGGTTTCCAGACCGTCACGGGTACGCGCATGGCGATCGTTCGCCGCGATCGATTGCAGCGCTTTCTCGACGAGTTTTCCGACGAGATCTGATGGTGCCGATGCGGCCTTCAGATGCCGTGGTTGTCTGATGCGCACGGCTCGATGCGGATGACGGTCGCGGCACGGCAGTAGAGCAGGATCCCGAAGCCGGTCGACGGATACAGGTCGATCTGGATGCGGCCGTCGTCGCAGTGAGAAAACCGCAGATCGTAAATCCACGACGGGAACGCGACATTTTCCGTCTCGAACTCGCTTCCCTCGACGTCCTCGAACAGGAACGTAATCCGGCAAGGCGTTTGCGGCCCCTTCCAGGCCGGATTGTCTTGCCCGGCATGACGGATCGTGAGTTCCATATCCGTTTGCCATCCACCGTTCACATTGACCCGGCGCAGCGTGATGGCCAGCACCCCGGCATCGTGGAATTTCGGCCAGTAGCCGTAGACGCTGCGTATCAGCCATGCATGCTCGACCGCGCTCTCGTCCGTCTCCTTGCGGTTTCTGTATTGATCCGATTCCCACGACTCGGATAAGCCCTCGACCATCGCTTCGAGCATCTTGATCAGGTACCGCTCCGCTTCTTCGAGCGAGCCCCGGAAGTCGAGCGTGGTCGCAGCGCAGCTGATGCGACCGTTGTGCGCCGCTTGCACGATCTCGTAGCCGACGGTGATCGCTCCATCGTTTTGCGGGCTCAGGTAGTAACCGATGTCATAAGTCAGCCGGCGCGCATTCTGCCGGACGTAGTGGAGCGTGTTGGGGTAGTTTGACTGAAGCGGCATGCTGTTCTCTCGGTATTGTTGGCCAGCAGTCCATTGGCGCCTTGCTTGCGACAGGCGCGGCACTCGCGCTCGCGGCGGCCGATCCCCGGCATTCCGGCCCGCACGATCGAGCTGCGATGCCGGAACTGTCGGCCGTCTGCCGGCGGCTGTCAATCGTCCGTTGTGAGCCGGTGGCGGTATCGGCTACGGTTGCGGCAATGCGCAAAGACCCACCGGCGTGGCTCGGCCCGGCTCGGGAAACCCGCGCCGAGAAGCGCGGCTTCGAACCCGAGACTACCGGATCTGCCGCTGCACGAAGGCAATCGTTCCCCCCACCAGCGCCAGCCCCACGATCATCTCGAAGCCGTCCAGCGCGCTCAGGAAACTGGCCTGATGCGCGACCATATGCGCGATCTGACCCAACGACAGGCCGCGCGCCTCGGCTGCACCCAGCCCCTGCGCCTCGAACGCGTGCGTCATCGTGTCGAGCGTGTTCACGAACACCGGGTTGTACGGATTCGCGAACTCGACGAGACGCGTCTGATGCACGGCCGTGCGATGTTGGTCGACGATGATGAACGTCGCGGTCGACAGCGAGTAGGCCAGCTGTTTGACCACGTTCTTGAAGCGGTACCCGTGCGTGAATTCGTCGTTCGAGAAAATCTGAAACGCGGCGCTCGCGGTCGGTAGCGCGATGAACATCAGCAGAAAGCCGCGCAACACCAGCGGCGGCAGCAGCCAGCCCATGCTGACGTCGGGCGGCAGGTTGAGCACCCAGATGCCGATCGCGGCCGCCATCGCGAAGCCCGGCACGATCAGCCATTTGCGCTTGATGAGGCGCGCGTATTTGAAATACGCGATGGCCATCGGAATCGCCGTGAGCGAAGTGAGCCCGACGAGGCGGCCCGCATTTTCCACCGGATAGCCGAGCCCGCTTTGCAGGAGCCGCGAGATCAGGAAACCGATCGCATTACTGATGAAGTAATAGAACGCGTAAAGCACGATGCCTTGCCGGAACGGGCCTTCGCGCAGCGCATTCACGCGAAGGAGCGGGCGCGGATCGTGCCACTGATGCCACGCGAACCAGCCGAGCGCGGTCAGCCCCGCGACGGTGGCCAGCGGCATCAGCGGCGTGGTGCTGAACACTTCGAAGCGCAGCTGCTGCGCGACGATCTGCAGTGCGCCGAGCGCGATCGCGAACACCAGATAAGGCCACAGATGGGTGTCGCTGCGGCGCTCGATCGGGCGGCGGCCGATGTGCGGCACCACGAGGAAGGTGAACGCCGACAGCGCGGCCCCGCCGACCGTCGAGCACAGGAACAGCGCGCGCCAGTCGAAGTGCGCGACGAGATAACCGCCCGCCATCGGTGCGAGCGCGCTGGCGAGCAGGATCATCACGAGGAAGATGCGCGTGGCGGGGGCGCGTTCCTCGGGTGTGAAGCCGGTTTGCAGCATGATGCGGCAGGTGCCGAGCATCGGTCCGATGAAATAGCCCTGGAAGCCGCGGGCCATCGCGAGCGACATCGACGATTCGCTGAGCGATGCGGCGAGCGATCCCGCTGCGAACATCAGCAGGCAGCCGCTCAGGTAGCGCCGGAAGCCGAGGCGCTCGATCAGCCATTGCTGCTGCACGATGCCGAGCACGGAGGCGGTCGCGTAGGCGGTCGACGACCACACCAGCTCGTCCGGCGACGCATTGATGCCGCCCGCGATATAGCTCGTGAAGAACGAAAAGATCGAGTTGTCGAAGTAATCGATGCCGACGGACAACGCGATCGCCCACGGCAGCAGGTCGCTGCGCAGATGCCTGAGCGTGAACAGGCGGGCGCGGGCTGGCGTGAGTTTCATGACGCGGCACCGTCGGGCGTGCGCGCCGGCGGCCGGTGGCGGCGGACGAATCGGGTGGGGGGCAGGACGCGCGCATGAAGCGTGGCGCCGATGTGAGGCTGATGGAACACGTGGACTCCGGGCGAAATCCGACGGATATTCGGCCTGCCCTCTCGCGAGATCAAGGGTTAACGCGCATCGATTCCGTACTTCGAAATCCGCGTGCGTGGTCGCCGACGGCATCGTCGACGCGCAATTTCCATGAGAGTCATGCCGGCACTGCGGATCGTGGCCGCCGTGTCCTCTGATCGCGCGCTAGTCCCCGTCCGTTTGATCATTCGCTGCCTGAGCGCCATTGTGCCGCGCGTTGCCCGCCGTTTCGACGCAGGGAAGGCGGCACTTCGAAAATGATCAATTGGATCGAGGAATCGACGACGGTAGCCTAGATCCCACAATGAAATGGTCTGCGGATTCCGCAGTCGTTTGCGATGTGACGGGTGTGGCGATGTCGTGAGACCGGCCGGCACGTGAGCCGCGACACCGATCCGAGACGAGAAGCGTGTGCTGAATACCGGTGCGTATCGAGGCATCGGCGAAGGGATCGCACGCGCATGCGCGCGTGAGGTCTGCATCTCCTGTCGGTCGCGCGCTCGGCGGAAAAGCTCGACACACGGGCCCGCGCTTCGCGAAGGGCACCTTGCGGCGCGAACCATCACGTAGCGGGATCGACGATCACACGATCGCGTCCGCGTGCCGCACGCACGATGCCCGGCACGCCGAAGCTGAAAAACACTCTCATGGAGACAACCAGGATGCACAGCGCAAAAGGGCCGCTTGCCGGTATCAGGATCGTGGAGCTGGGGGGCGTCGGCCCCGTGCCGTTCTGCTGCATGTTGCTGTCGGATCTCGGCGCCGAAATCATTCGGATCGACCGCCCGCCCGGCTATGACGGCGGCCAGCCCGGCGACCCGCGTTTCAACCTGCTGAACCGTGGCCGGCGCAGTGCCGCACTCGACCTGAAGAAAGCGGCGTCGACTGCGGCGATCCTGAAGCTGGTCGGCCAGGCCGACGCGCTGGTCGAAGGGTTTCGCCCCGGTGTCGCGGAGAAACTCGGTCTCGGGCCGGACGCCTGCCTCGCGGCGAACCCGTCGCTGGTTTATGGCCGGATGACCGGCTGGGGGCAGCAGGGCCCGCTCGCGCAGGCACCGGGCCACGACATCAACTACATCTCGCTGAGCGGCGTACTGCATTCGGTCGGCGCGGCCGGCGGCCCGCCGGTGATCCCGCTCAATCTGGCCGGGGATTTCGGTGGCGGCTCGCTGTATCTCGCGCTTGGCGTCGTGTCGGCGATCCTCGAGAGCAAGCGGTCGGGCAAGGGGCAGGTGGTCGATGCGGCGATGGTCGACGGTTCTGCGTCGCTGATGACGCTCTTCTACGGCATGCTGGCGAGCGGCTACTGGAAGGATGAGCGCGGCAGCAATCGTCTGGACTCCGGTGCACCCTGGTACAACGTGTACGAAACCCGCGACGGGCGCTGGATCAGCATCGGGTCGAACGAGTCGCGTTTCTGGCGCAATACGCTGGAGATGCTCGGCTTGCCCGAAGAAGAGATGCCGGATCAACACGATCGTTCGCGCTGGCCCGAGGTCCATGCGAAGTTTGCGGCATTGTTCCTTACGCGCACCCGCGACGAATGGTGCGCGCTCGCCGAAGGCCGCGACGTCTGCATCGCGCCCGTGCTGTCGATGGCGGAAGCGCCCGATCATCCCCACTTGCGCGCGCGGCAGACATTCATCGAACGTGACGGCGTGGTCCAGCCGGCACCCGCGCCGCGCTTCAGCAGGACACCTGGCGAAATTCAATCGTCGCCGACGCTACCTGGCGAACATACCGACGAAGTTCTCGGCGACTGGGGGTTCACCGCCGCCGAACTGGCCGCGCTACGGGAGGCCGGCGCGATCGCATGATGTGAGCGGTGAGTGACATCGACGCTCGCGCAGCATGCAAGCGTCTCCCTGACTTTTCACACCGACTTCAATGACCGCCGCGCAGGGCGAAGTATCGCCCTGCGCGGCGTTTTCTTTTGCGCGCCTGTTCGTGGCTGCGATAGCGGTCGCCATCGCTTTCGCAGGCCATTGCGGATTTCGGGAAATCCGAATCGGCACTTCAGAAATGGTCAGTTGGTTTGCCAGGCTCGAAGCCCTAAGCTCATTCCACGACGAACAACGCGGCTGCTTGAGCAGACGCCAACAACTGGAGCGAAGACACATGGCTAACTTTCTCGACGAATCGCAAACGATGTGGCTCGACACCGTGAACAAGTTCATGGACAACGAGATCACGGTCGAATACGTGCGCAAGTGCGACATGAATCGCGACTACCCGTACGAGGCGTACGACAAGATTGCGAAGCAAGGTTGGCTCGGCATCCTCATTCCGGAGTCAGAAGGCGGCTCGGGCGGCGACATCTTCGATTACTCGCTGATGGCCGAAGGTCTCGGCAAGTTCGGTTTCGACTTCGCGTGTTCGGTGCTGGTGCCGACGTTCACCGCGATGAACATCATCAAGTTCGGCACGCCCGAACAGAAGAAGCAATACGTGCAGCCGTTCATCGACGGCAAGATCCGCTTCTCGGTATCGATCTCGGAACCGGACGCAGGCTCGGATGCCGCGAACACGAAGACGCGCGCCCGCCGCGACACCAACGGCGACTGGATCGTCAGCGGCCAGAAGCTGTGGTGCAGCGGCGCCGCAGCGAAGGACACCGTGATCGCGATGCTGGTGCGCACGAGCACCGACGACAAGCACAAGGGCCTGTCGGTGCTGCTGATCCCGAACAACACGCCGGGGATGGTGATCAACAAGCTGCCGACGCTGTCGCGTCATGCCACGGGCACGACCGAGATCTTCCTCGACGAAGTGCGCGTGCCGGGCGATGCGCTGCTGGGCGAGGAAGGCCAGGGCTGGAAGATCATCACGGAACACCTGGAACTCGAACGCTGCGCGGTGGCAGCGGCATACACGGGTAACGCACAGCAGGCCGTGACGACCGCCACGCGCTACGCGCACGACCGTATCCAGTTCGACCATCAGCTCTACGACTTCCAGGTGATTCGCCACCTGCTCGCCGACTGCCAGACGAAGGTCGATGCAGCACGCCTGCTCTGCTATCGCGCCGCGCAGCTCGCGGCCGATCACGTGCCGTGCAGCCGTGAAGTGTCGATGGCGAAGCTGTACGGCTCGGAAACGCTGAAGGAATGCGCGCTGGCCGGCATGCAGATCCTCGGCGGTTACGCGAACCTGCCGGAAGCCGACATGGAACGCTACCTGCGCGAGAGCATCCAGTCGACCATCGGCGGCGGCACGTCGCAGATCCAGCGCACGATCATCGCGAAGTCGATGCGTCAGTAACGGTCACGCCTTTTCCTCGAACGAAGCGCGCGGGCACGCGGTGCCCGCCACCATCCCAATTCAACCGGAGACACAGTAATGAGCGTCATCAACAACAGCGTCAACATTCCGCTCGACGAGCTGGAAATCGGCACGAAGTTCCGTTCGAATGGTCGCACCGTGACCGAGAGCGATGTCGTGATGTTCTGCATGTTCACGGGCAACTGGATCGAGATTCACTCGAACAAGGAATACGCGTCGAAGACCCGCTGGGGCGAGCGTATCGTGCAGGGCCAACTGACGTTCTCGCTGATTTCGGGGCTGCTGCAGTTCGGCCCGGCGATCCAGGCGAACTACGGCGTCGACAAGATGCGCTTCCTGAACCCGGTGAAGATCGGCGACACGGTCTACGCCAGCGCCGAGGTGATCGCGAAGAAGGAGAAGGACGACAAGTTCGGCGTCGGCACGATGCTGATCCAGGCGTACAACCAGCGCGGCGAAGTCCTGCAGCGCAGCGAATGGAGCCTGCTGATGCTGCGCAAGCGTGCCGATCTCGACGCACTGATCGCCGAAGCGCAACCCGACTTCAAGGTCTGAGGAGCATGACCATGACTCCCCGTCCGGTTGCGGCGATCGTCGGCATGGGCGACGCCTATGCGTCGCGCGCGAATCGCAAGGACCCGCTGCAGTTGGCCGCCGAGGCGACGCTCAATGCGCTCGCCGACGCGGGCATCGGCAAGGACCAGGTCGACGCGGTGTTCACGGGCCGTTCGCCGTGGGCCGACAAGCGCTCCCAGTGGAGCAACATCTTCATCTCGCACATGCAGATGCCGGTGACGATCACCAGCGAGTTGACGATGCACGGCGCGGGCCTGACGTCGACGCTCGCGATCGCGTCGCAGATGATCGCGGCAGGGCGCGCGGAATACGTGCTGTGCCTGCAGAGCGATGCGACCGAGCTGTTCGTCGACGCGGTCGCGATGGGTGCCGAGGCCGATGCGGATCCGCAGTTCGAGGTGCCATACGGCCCGACGATTCCGGCGCTCTATGCGCAGGCCGCGCAACGCTACTTCCACGAGTTCGGCATCACCGAAAGCGACCTCGCCGATGTCGCGATTGCGAACCAGCGCTGGGGCCGCCATCACCCGCATGCGGCGAAGGCGAAGTTCGGCGAGATCGACCGTGCGGCGGTGCTGTCGTCGCCGTATGTCGCGACGCCGCTGCGCCGCTGGATGTGTTCGACCTGGGGCGGCGGTACGGGCGGCGCGCTGGTCGTGACGTCGCCGGAGAACGCACGCCACGCGCCCAATCCGGTGTACCTGATGGGCTACGGATCGGCGACGACGCACGAGTATCTGACCGACCGGATGAACCTGCGCACGTGCCGGTTCGACAGCATCGGTGTGTTGCCGAACCTGACGACCACGGCCACCGCCGAGGCAGCGCGCCAGGCTTATGCGATGTCGGGGCTGACGCCTTCCGACGTCGACATGGCGCAGCTCTCGGTGAACTTCGCGCACATGGGGCCGATCGTGATGGAGGATCTCGGCTTCGCGAAGAAGGGGCGCGGTATCGATGTCTATCGCGAAGGCCGCACGGGCGTCGACGGCGACCTGCCGACCGACACGAACGGCGGCTGGCTGTCGTTCGGGCAGCCCGGCATTTCCTGCAACATGGACAGCATCATCGAAGCGGTCAGGCAGTTGCGCGGGCAACCGTTGGGACTGGCGCCGTCGCGCCGTCCTGAAACCGTGCTGGTGCAGGGCGCGGGCGGGATGCTGGCCGCCGGCGCCGTGCTGCTGCTGTCGTCCGCAACGTGAACCCTGATCGGGAGCATCCATGACCGAAACCCATTTGCCGAATGCCTGGCCGCAGCCGTACCGGCTGCTCGACGCCCAACCGTACTGGGACGCACTGGCCGAAGACAGGCTGACCTACCAGCGCTGTACCGACTGCAGCGAGGCCGTGTGGCCGGCCCATTCGTTCTGCACGCACTGCGGCGGGAAGTCGCTGAACTGGACCGAAGCGTCGGGCCGTGGCGAGATCTACTCGCACAGCACGATCATGCGCGGGCCGACGCCGGTCTGGGCCGACATCGTCCCGTACACGGTCGGCTTCATCCGGATGGACGAAGGCTACTACCTGTTCGCGCAGATCGACGAAGCGCCCGAAGCGATCCGGATCGGCCAGCGCGTCGAAGCGCGGATCATCCAGCGAGGTGAACAGAAGCTGCCGGTGTTCGTGCTGTCGGCATCCTGACGGCCGCGTGCGGAGCGCCGGAGCAACCGGCGCCCGCGCGGCCGTTCATTCACGGAGGAGACATCGTGAACCTGCATTTCCAATCCGTCGACGGAGGCTGACATGGCCGGACCCCTCGACGGCGTGCGCGTCCTCGACCTGACGTCGAACTTCATGGGCCCCTACGCATCGCTGCTGCTGGCGGACATGGGCGCCGACGTGTGCAAGATCGAATCGCGCGACGGCGACACGACGCGCAATATCGGGCCGAGCCGGCATCCCGGCATGGGCCCGATCTTCCTGCATCTGAATCGAAACAAGCGCAGCCTCGTGCTGAACCTGAAGCACCCGGACGGCATCGCGTCGCTGAAGCGGATGGCGGAAACCGCCGACGTGCTGCTGTACAGCATGCGGCCGCACACGATGGCGAAGCTGGGCATCGCGTACGAGGATGTGCGCAAGCTCAACCCGCGCATCATCTACTGCGGCGCATTCGGCTTCGGGCAGAACGGGCCGTATGCATCGCGTCCGGCCTACGACGACCTGATCCAGGCTGCGGTCGGCATGCCGGTGCTGCAAAGCCGCAAGAATGGCCCGCCGACCTATGTCGCGAGCGCGATTGCCGATCGGGTAGTCGGGATGGCGACCAGCAATGCGGTGGCGATGGCGCTGTACCGGCGCGAGAAGACGGGCGTCGGCCAGCAGGTGTTCGTGCCGATGCTCGAGACCTTCGCGCATTTCGTGATGGGCGATCACCTGTACGGACACACGTTCGTCCCGCCGCTCGGCGACTGGGGCTATGCCCGGATGATGAATCCGGACCGGCGCCCGTATCGCACGCTCGATGGCTACATCGGCGTGAACGTCTATGCGGACCATCACTGGAAGCGCTTTTTCCTGCTGTCCGGGCATCCCGAGATGGCCGAGGATCCGCGCTTCAACAACATCGGCGGCCGGACCGAGCACATCGCGCACCTGCACGCGTTTCTCGCGCGCGTGTTCGAGACGCGGACCACGGCCGAATGGGTGAACACGCTGACCGAAGCCGATATTCCGGTGATCGAGATGAATACGCCCGAAACGCTGATCGACGATCCGCACATGACGGCGGTCGGGTTCTTCGCGGAGCAGGAGCACCCGTCGGAGGGGCGGATTCGTACGCTCGGCATCCCGCAGCAATGGAGCGAGAGCGTGCCGGCGCTGCGTTATCCGGCGCCGCGTCTCGGTGAGCACTCGGTGGCGCTGCTCACGGAGTACGGCTTCGATCGCAACGAAATCGACGGGATGCTGCGTTCGGGCGGCGTGTATGCGCCCGAATCGGACGGCGTGCCGCAACCGCAATAAATACGAAATCAGGAGAAGCGACATGTTACGCGATCTGCCGCTGTCGGGTGTCGTGGTAGTCGAACTGAGCGATAGCGCGTCGGCGCCGTTCGCCGGAAGGGTTCTGGCGGCGCTGGGTGCCGAGGTCTGGAAGGTCGAGCGCCCGACGGGCGACTCGGCCCGCGGTTGGGGGCCGAGCGAATGGAAGGGCAGCGGTGCTGCGTATCACGGGCTCAACCGTGGCAAGCGCGCGATCTGCATCGATATCAAGGATCGCGAACAGCTCGAGACGCTGCACCAGCTGATCGCGGAGCGGGCGGACGTCTTCCTGCACAACCTGCGACCCGGCTCCAGCGCCGAATACGGTCTCGATTCCGACAGCCTGCGTGTGACCAAGCCGGAACTGGTCTACTGCGAGATCGGTGCGTTCGGCCATCTCGGCCCGATGAACACGTTGCCCGGCTACGATCCGCTGATGCAGGCGTTCTCGGGGATCATGAGCATTACCGGCGAAGAAGGGCAGTCGCCGGTTCGCGCCGGGGTGTCGATCGTCGATTTCGGCTCGGGGCTGTGGGCCGTCATCGGCGTCCTGTCTGCGTTGTATCGTCGCCAGGTCAAGCATTGCGGCGCAACCGTCAACGGTTCGCTGCTGGAAACCGCGCTGGCGTGGATGACCGTCAGCATCGCGAACTACAACGCGGACGGCGATACCGGCGGCCGCCATGGTTCCGGCGTCGCGTTCATCGTGCCGCACCGCGCGTATTCGACCACGGACGGTCACCTGATCGTCAGCTCGGCGAACGACACGCTGTTCGCGAAGCTGTGCGCGGCGCTGGATCGCCCCGAATGGGCGCTCGACGATCGGTTCGCGACCAATGCGGCGCGCTTGAAGAACCGGACGGAGATCGATCGCCTGATCGGCGAGCGCTTGTCGACGGACACCCGCGCGGCATGGCAGGCACGCTTGCAGGCGGCCGGCATTCCCGTCGCGCCGATCCAGACGACGGCAGAGGTGGTCGACCATGCGCAGACGCATGCGCTCGGCATCATCGAAAAGCCGTCGGACGACGAGATCGGGTTGGTCGGGCTGCCGTTGTCGTTCGACGGCAAGCGTACCCCGCCCCTGCATGCGGCGAGGGATATCGGCGCCGACAATCCGTCGCTCGACGCGCTGCTCAACGCGAGCCGGCAGGCATAGCGCGGTAGCGGAAGCGGTCGGTGGCGCTCGACAGCCCGGAAAATCGTCGCCGGCGCGACAGCGTTCGCGCGATCCGGGGCCGGACGAAAACCTGAGAGTCAATCCACCGGGCGTGCATCGCCGGCACCGTCGAGGTGCCGGCGAGTCGCACGTTAACGCGATGCACTGCGTGGCCGGCAGGACGCGATCGGTATCGAATGCCAGTGTCCCGGATGTCCGGAGCGGCGCCGAGGTCCTGGATTGCATCGGATGACCCTGACTGGGCGCTCGCGCGACGCGTGGCGACAGCCGCGCCGTCCGCCGACGCCCTGAAGACGTGCATGAGGGGAGACATGAGTACTTTCAATCGCCTGCACCTGATTCGGCAGGTCGATCTGCTTACGTTGAAGCTGTTCCTGTCGGCGGTCGAGGAGCAGCAAATCGGCCTGGCGGCGATCCGCGAGAACGTGGCCGCATCGACGGCGACCAAGCGGATTCAGGATCTCGAGGACATCGCGGGCATCAAGCTGCTCGAACGCAGCCCGAAAGGGGTGCTGCCGAGCCCGGCGGGCGAGGTGCTCGTCCGTTATCTCCGGCGGATCTTCGCGAACCTCGACGACATGCGCTCGGAGATCGCGGCGTTTACCGACGGCATGCGGGGGGAGCTGACGATCGCGTCGGCGCGCTCGATCATCGTGCCGTTTCTCGCGCGCGAGATCGGCGAATTCCAGCGTGCGTATCCGCTCGTCAATATCGTCGTGCGTGAGCTCGACAATGCCGGCATCGTGCAGGCGGCCGCACGCGGCGAAGCCGACGTCGGCGTGTTCGCGGCCGCTCACGCGCTCGATCTCGGCGGTGTCGACGTCACGCCGTATCGCGAGGATCGCCTCATCGCGGTCGTGCCGCAGGGGCACCCGCTTGCCACGCGCACGAGCGTCACGACCGAGGATCTGCTGTCCGAGAACCTGATCGTCGTCGGGGCGATGGTCGGTGCGATCCGGGCGGCGGCGCGCCGGCTCGGCGTGGATTTCCAGCCGCGATACGACGTCCGCAGCACCGGCGTGGCCGTGAGCCTGGTGCAGGCCGGGCTCGGTGTGACGGTCCAGCCGGAATGCATGGTGAGCCACGAATTGTTCAGCCGGGTCGCCGTGCTGGAACTGGCGGAGCCGTGGGCCGTGCGCCGCGTTCAGGTCGCCACGGCACGCGGTCGCGAGTTGAACCCGATCGCGCGTGCGTTGATCGAGCAATTGCTCGACCTGCCTGAAGACACGCCCGTGGCATGACGAAATGCGGAAGACCCCGGCCGCGCGGGTGAGCGAAGCATGGGGTCTCGGGAAGGACAGGCATCCTGCGTGCGTCAATCGAAACCTGAACCTGAACCGCCTGTTCGACCGCGTCGACCGGGCGGTTTGCGCTTTCGGCGCGGACTACGCAAGCGGCTGATCGAGCACGATCGTCTTCGATTCGACGAACGCATTCAGTCCTTCGACGCCACCCTCGCGCCCGATACCCGATTGCTTGAAGCCCCCGAAACCGATCGAGAAGTCCGTGCGCGACGCATTGTGTCCCACGCTGCCGGTACGCAGTTGCCGCGCAACCTGTAACGCATGCTGGGCGTCGGAGGTGAACACCACCGCATTCAGGCCGAAGATCGAATCGTTGGCGAGTTCGATCGCATGCGCTTCGCTGTCCGCCGCGATCACGGACAGCACCGGCCCGAAGATTTCCTGCTGCGCGAGGGTCGACCGGTTGTCGACGTTGGCGAACACCGTCGGCTCGAAAAAGAAGCCGCGCGACAGATGGCGCGGACGTGCGCCGCCGGCGGCGAGCGTCGCGCCCTCGGCGATGCCCTTGGCCACGTGGTGCTCGACCGTGTCGCGCTGCCGCGCGGTGGCC
Organism: Burkholderia lata; assembly: GCF_000012945.1. Taxonomy (NCBI): domain Bacteria; kingdom Pseudomonadati; phylum Pseudomonadota; class Betaproteobacteria; order Burkholderiales; family Burkholderiaceae; genus Burkholderia; species Burkholderia lata. The sequence continues at coordinate 1,100,284 of NC_007509.1, read as the reverse complement.
AGCGGGCCGACCGTCGTGGCGTCGCTGAACGGGTCGCCGAGCACCATCTCACGTGCCGCCTCGCTCAATGCTTCGACCATCGTGTCGTGCTTCGCGCGCGGCACGATGATGCGCGTCAGGCTGTGGCAGACCTGCCCGGTCAGGTAGCTGAAGTACGACTTGCCGAGCACCTGCGCGGCGGCGTCGAGGTCGTAATCGTCCAGCACGAGCGCCGCCGATTTGCCGCCGAGCTCGAGCGTGACGCGCGCGATCCGCCCGGCCGCGGCCTCGCTGATGCTGCGGCCGGCTGCGGTGGAACCCGTGAACGTGATCTTGTCGACGGACGGATTTCGCACCATCGCCTCGGACACCTCGCGATCGGCGGTCACGACGTTGACGACACCGGGCGGCAAGCCGATCTCGTCGCAGATCTGCGCGAACAGGTACGCGGAAGTCGGCGCTTCCGGCGACGGCTTGATGATGACCGTGCAGCCCGCGAGCAGCGCGGGCGCGACCTTGTACGCGATCAGCGCGGCCGGGCCGTTCCACGGCACGATCGCGAGGACGACGCCCACCGCTTCCTTGACGGCATACGCCTGGTGCCCGGTCACCGAGCGGTGCGGCTCGACGAACGGGTAGGTGTCGGCCATGGCCGCGTACTGCCGAAACGCCGCGCCGAGAAACTGGCCGATGCGCGGCTTCGCGATCCGCTGGAGGATGCCCGACTCGATGCTCCAGCCGCGCGCGAACTCGTCGTTCGCCGCTTCGAGGTGTTGCGCGATCCGTTCGAGACAGGCGGCCCGCTCGGCCGGCGTCATGCGCGGCCACGGTCCCTGGTCGAACGCGCGGCGTGCCGCATCGATCGCGCGCGCGGCGACGGCCGCGTCGGCGCGCGCCACCCGCGCCGCCACGCGCTCCGTGCTGCAGTCGAGCACTTCGAAGGTTTCGGCGGAAGGAGCGGGCGTCCACTGGCCGTCGATGTAGAAGCAGTCGGGATGGTCCAGCGGAATGGTTCGGTCGTTTGCTTGCATGAGAGGAGAGGTCGTCCTTGTGTGAGGAGTCAGACGGAAACGGCCCGGGGCGCGGTGGCATCCGCGCGAATCATGTCGGCGCCCTTCTCGCCGATCATGATGCAGGCCGCGTTGGTGTTGCCGGCCACGATCCGCGGCATGACGGACGCGTCGATGACGCGCAGCCGGGCCACGCCGCGTACGCGCAGCCGCGGGTCGACGACAGCCTGTGCATCGACGCCCATCCGGCAGGTGCCGACCTGATGCCAGCCGCTGTTGCCGTTCGCCTTGAGGTGCGCGAGCAACTGTTCGTCGGTCGTGACGGCGGCACCGGGCGCGAGCTCGTGGACGATCCGCGATGCGAGCGGTGCGGCGTCGGCAATGCGCCGCAGCATCCGCAAGCCCGCGAGCGAACGGCGGATGTCGCCGGCGTCGCTCAGGTAGTTCGGATGAAACGCGGGAGCCTGCAGCGGGTCGGGCGACTTCAGCGCCATATGGCCGCGCGAATCGGGTGTCAGCAGCACCATCGACCCGCCGATGGCCGGATAGTCGTCGACGACCGGGTCGCCCGACGCATCGAACTTGAACGTCATCGGGCTCACCGTCAGTTGCAGGTCCGCTTCCGGACGCCCGGCCTCGCTGCGGGCATAGGCGGTCACGGGCGCCGCGCCGATCGCGAGATAGCCGCCGCCGGTGAGCAGGTAGCGCGCGCCTTCCAGATACTTCCGCAGCCCGCGCAGCTGGTGGTTGTACGAGCTTTCCGGCGTGACGCGCCACGCGAACGAGCCGAACCAGTGATCCTGCAGGTGACGGCCCACGTCGGGCGATTCGACCGTCGCCGCGATCCCGTGCCGGTGCAACGCGCCGGCATCGCCGATGCCCGACAGCATCAGCAGATGGGGCGACGCGAGCGCGCCGCCCGACAGGATCACTTCCCGCGTGGCGACGATCCGGCGCCGCGCGTCGTTGTCGAGCACCTCGATGCCGGTGGCCTGGCCCGATTCCAGCAGCACGCGCGTTACGCGCACGCCGGTACGGACCGTCAGGTTGCGGCGATGGCGGACGGGCTCGATGAACGCGTTGTACGACGTATGGCGGCGGCCGTTGCGGATCGTGTATTGCCGATAGGCGACGCCTTCGTGCGGCGGCCCGTTGAGATCGTCGCTGCGTCGAATGCCCACCTGTTGCGCGGCGGCGATGAAATCGTCGGCGGTCGGGTGGGTGATCGCCGCATCGCTCACGTGCAACGGGCCCTGACCGCCGTGATACGCATTCGCGCCGCGCTGGTTCGTTTCCGACCGGATGAAAAACGGCAACACGTCGTGCCAGCCCCAGCCGTCGTTGCCGAGTGCGGCCCAATGGTCGAAGTCGCTCGGCTGGCCGCGCATGTAGATCATGCCGTTGATCGCGCTGCTGCCGCCGAGCCCCTTGCCGCGCGGCCAGTACACCGTGCGGCCGCCGAGCGTCGGCACCGGCTCGGTATCGAACGCCCAGTTGAACCGCTTGTTCATGAACAGCTTGCCCGCACCGGCGGGCGTGCGTACCCAGAAGTTGTTCATGTCCGGGCCGGCCTCGACGAGCAGCACGCGCACGGCAGGGTCCTCGGACAGCCGGCTGGCGACCACGCAGCCCGACGAGCCGGCGCCCACCACGATGTAGTCGTAGATTTCCATGAGGGTGTGTCTTATTGCGATGACGGAATCAGCGGCACGACGGTCGCCGCGATGATGGCGGGAATCGCGAACGCATAGAAGTTCCAGTGCAGCCCGAGGTTCGCGCCGACGATCCAGCCGCCGATCATCGGGCCCAGGATCGAGCCGAAGCGCCCGATGGCCTGCGCGCCGCCCAGCGCCGACCCGCGGCACGCGGTCGGGAAGTGCGCGGCGATATAGCCGTAGATCAGGCTGCTGGTGCCGATCGAACCCAGCCCGGCGCCGAACACGGCGAGCATCAGCCACGCGAAATCGAGCTTCTGGCTCAGTGCGATCAGCGACAGCGCACCAATGACAAGGAACGGAAACATCACGCGTTTAGAGCCGAGGCGGTCGGCCAGCCACGCGCCGCCGAGCATGCCGACGACCGCGCCGAACTGCATCACCAGCAGGAACTGCAGCGACGACCCGAGCGGATAGCCGGCCGAGCGCATCAACTGCGGCAGCCACGCGTTGAGCCCGTAGGTGATCACCTGGACGCAGAACGTCATGAACACCAGCAGCAACGCCGTGGTGCGGAATTCGCGGGACAGCACCAGCCGGTAGCCGCGTACCGCTTGCGCGCCGTCTTGCGACGCTTGCTGTGCCTGCTTGTCCTGCAGGATCTGGTCGAAGTCGAGCGAATACCGGGCCGCGAGCGTGCGCGCTTCGTCGACGCGGCCGCGATCGACCAGGAAGTCCACCGATTCGGGCAGGAAGAAGGCCATCACCGGCAGGATCACCGCATAGAACGCACCGATCGCGTACAACGTGCGCCATCCATGTTCGTGCAGCAATGCGATGGCGACCAGCGCACTCACGATGCCGCCCACCGAATAGCCGGTCAGCGTGAGCGCGTTGTACAACTGGCGTCGGCCCTTCGGGGCGTACTCGACCGACATCGCGACCGCGGACGGCACGACGCCGCCCATGCCGATGCCCGTGACGAAGCGGGCGGCGCCCAGGAAGGTCGGCGACGTCGCAAGCGCACAGACGATCGAGCCGACGGAAAACCACAGGACGCCCGTCATCAGCAGGCGACGCCGGCCGATGCGGTCGGTCAGCGGGCCGGCCACCGCCAGCCCGACCATCAGGCCGACCAGGGTCCAGCTGCCGATCATGCCCGCGCCGGCCGGGCTCAGGTGCCAGCCGGGTTCACTCAGCAGATGCGGAACGGTTGCACCGTAGACGATGAGATCGTAGCCATCGGCTACGAGCGTCAGGAAACATAGAAAGATGACGAATAGACGGCTTCGGGCCTGCGGCGTTGCTTGACTCACGTTGTCTCCTTACCTTTGTTGTATCGGTTTTATTGTCAGGCGGACCTTCCGGGTTCTCACGGGCGCGACGGTCTTGCTCGCGACACCGAGGGTGCAGCCCGTTTTTCAGGCACGCGCCGATGACGGTCGCGCTCGCTTGACATGCTTCGTGCGGGTGCGCGTCGGGCAGGCGATCGGGAGAGGCCGAGCCGCATGCCGGCTTGCGTACACGCGCGGACGAACCGGAACGGCGATCAGGAAGAAGACGTCACGGAATCGGCACCGGGTTGACTGGCGGCATCGCACCTTGCCCGTGAAGATGACCTGTGGGAGCAGGAAACGTGTGCCGCTTGATCAGGGGAAACCGATGTCGCTTGCTGCTGCCTGTCCGCCGGATTCGAGTGAATCCGATTCGTGACGGACAGGGTAAGAGCATGTCAACGGCAAGCCAATTGAGCGTTTCCGAAGTGTCGATTCGAGTGCGGCGAATCCGGCGGCGGCGTGCGGATTTACCCTGTGTCGAACGGGAGGGGCAAGGGTGGGCGCTTTCGATGTACGGAAATATTCGGAATCCGGAATTGACCGTTCGATGGCGCGGCGGCAGGCTACACATGCACTTGACGAAGCGGCCAGGATTGCATCGATATGCACCGGACGCCCGATGCAGTCACGCGGCTCGATCACGCCAACAGGGGGCGAGTGCCGGCCGGCTTCACGAGGTTGATGACCGTCGAACCGGTTGTGCAGCGCATGCGTGCAAGCGCGATGACGCCGACCGGGGCGGTGACTGTGCGCGACCGCTTCGACACACGCGACGGCAGCGCCGCGCTTCAATCGTCGCTTGGTCGATAAAGCGCTTGTATCTGCGATAACGCTTCGATGAATTGATCCTTGAGCGCCTGCGGCCCGAGGATTTTCACGTGTGCGCCGTACCCGAGCAGTTTCCGCGCGCCGTGCTCGATCGATTCGATCGGCATCAGGAATGCCTTCCATCCCGGCGGTACCTGCGCGCTGCCAGTATCCCGCGACGCCGGCTCGGTCTTGATCCGCGCGTTGGCCAGCCAGGTTTCGCCGCGCGGCGACACGGCGATATGGGCGGTCAGTCGATTGAGGTCGGTTTCGTACCGGCTCATCGCGTCGCGCCAGTGCGTCGCGAGGTCGAATCGCGCGGGACGCTTGAAGCGGCGGCGCGTTGCCTCGAATTCGAGGATATTCGCGAGCCGGAACGTGAGTGCGCCGGGCTTGCCGACCACCTTGGCAACCAGGTACCACGCGCCGCCTTTGAGCACGAGGCCAAGCGGCTCGAGTTCGCGGCGGGACACGCTGCTCCAGCTCTGATACTTCACGTCGATACGATACGAACCCCACACCGCATCGGCGACTTCACGCAGGAATGCCGGCGTTTCCTGCGCCCGGTACCAATCGACGGTGTCGACATGCAGCCGGCTGGCGACGCGATCGGCGTGCTCGCGCGAGCCGGGCGGCAGGCTGGCGATCATCTTCAGCCGCGCGGAAGTCGCCATGCCGTCGAGGCCCAGTTCGCTCGCCGGCCCCGGCAAGCCCGCCAGAATCAGTGCATGCGCTTCGTGCTCGGTGAGCCCGGTGAGATCGGTGCGCCAGCCGTCGCTCAACTGAAAGCCGCCGTTGCGGCCGCGATCGCCCCAGATCGGCACGCCGGCCGTGGAGAGCTGGTCGATGTCGCGCAGGATCGTGCGCTCGGACACTTCCAGCGCGTCGGCGAGCGCCGGTGCGGTCATCCGGCCGCGCGCTTGCAGCATCATCATGATCGACAACAGGCGGCTCGCTTTCATGAGCGACACGTTACCTCAAATACCTGACATGAGGTGTCATGTTTTACGGCTTATGCTGTGCCGCATTCCTGGTCTGTTTCATCGACGCAGGTTGCGCAGCATGACACCACAGGGGATCAAACGATGAAGATCATTTCCGGGCCGCTGAGCATGTTCGGGGCGAAGGTCGAGATTGCGGCACACGAGAAGGGTATCGACTTCGAGTTGGTGATGGTGCCGTTCAGCCAGCAGCGTGGCTACGATCCCAGGCATCCGGATGTGCTGCGCATCAACCCGAAGCGGCAGGTGCCGGTGCTGATCGACGGCGATCTGGATCTGTTCGATTCCACGCAGATCTTCGAGTATCTCGAGGACCTGAAGCCCGATCCCGCGCTATGGCCGGCGCACCCGGCGGCGCGCGCGATTGCGCGTAAGCTCGAACACTGCAGCGACGAGATCTATTTTCCGCACGTCGTCCGGCTGATGGGGCTGGAGGAGACGCCCGACGATCCGGCGGCACAGGCTGCGCGTGCAGAAGCGGCCCAATACTATCGGCGCATGGAGCGCGTGCTGGCGGATCGCGAGTTTCTGGCCGAAACGTATTCCTACGCCGACATTGCGTTCTACATGGCGCAGTTGTTCGGCGCGCGCAAGGGCGCACCGATGACGGACGAAACGCCGCGCCTGCTTGCTTGGCGTGAACGGATGACGGCACGTCCCGCCGTGCGCAAGGTCGCCGGTGCGATGGCCGCCTATCTTGCATCGATCGGGGAAGCGGTTCCCGGTTTTCTCCGCGAGATCGACTAGCCGGTTTCGAGAGCGGGTAGGAGACGGCCTTCAGCCGCAAAGGCACCTGAAGGCCGCGCTGGCGTTGTCGGCGTTCAGCTGCGGATGAACGCGAGCAGATCGGCGTTGATCGTCTCGGCGTTGGACGTGGGCATGCCATGCGGGAAGCCCGCATACGTCTTCAACGTGCTGTTCCTCGCCAGCTTCGCCGACAGGAGGCCGGAATCCGCATACGGGACGATCTGGTCGTCGTCGCCATGCATCACGAGAACGGGGATCGTGGTGCCTTTCAGGTCTTCGGTGAAGTCGGTCTGCGAGAACGCGACGATGCCGTCGTAGTGGGCCTTCGCGCTGCCCATCATGCCTTGCCGCCACCAGTTCCAGATGACGCCTTGCGACGGCTTCGCGCCGTCGCGGTTGTAGCCGTAGAACGGGCCGGCCGGCACGTCGTAGTAGAACTGCGCGCGGTTCGCCGCGAGTTGCGCCTGGAGGTCGTCGAACACCGCTTTCGGCAAGCCGCCCGGATTGCTGTCCGTCTTGACCATCAGCGGCGGAACCGCGCTGATCAGCACGGCCTTGGCGACGCGTTCTTCGCTGTGGCGGGCGACGTAGTGGATGACCTCGCCGCCGCCGGTTGAATGGCCGACATGGACGGCGCCTTGCACGCCGAGGTGATTCACGACCGCGGCGACGTCGTCCGCGTAGTGATCCATGTCATGACCGTCCCACACCTGGCTGGAGCGCCCGTGGCCGCGACGGTCATGCGCGATCACGCGATAGCCCTGTGCGAGGAAGAAGAGCATCTGCGCATCCCAGTCGTCGGCGCTGAGCGGCCAGCCATGATGAAAGAAGATCACCTGGGCGTCGCGCGGCCCCCAGTCCTTGTAGAAGATGTCGACGCCATCCTTCGTTGTGACGTATCCCATGTCTGCTCCTGTTCGGTGGGCGATATCGATCCGTGCGGTCCTGCCGGTTGCGAGGGTCGCCAGGCCGGCGCTGCGTATGAGGCGCTTCGGCCGTCAGCCTGCCTTGGCGATGCGCTTACTCTAGGTTTAAAGTTAGGTTTAATGTCAATACGCTGGCGAGGCAGGTATGAGAATTGGGGAGCTCGCGAAGCTCAGTGGCCTGACGGCATCGCGGATCCGTTTCTACGAGGCGGAAGGGCTGCTCACGGCTGTCGAGCGCGGCTCGAATGGGTATCGCGACTACGGCGACGATGCGGTGTGGATGCTCGAGATCATCGCCGGCGCGCAGAGCGCCGGGTTCTCGCTGGAGCAGATTCGCCATCTGCTGCCGGTGAAAGCCGGCAACTGGCAGCATGACGGACTGGTGGATGCGCTCGAACGGAAAGTCGCCGAGATCGACGCGATGCAGAAGCGCCTCAAGGAGAACAAGGCGCAACTGCTCGTCGCGATCGACAGCATCAAGAACCGGCCGACCGAACTGAACTGCTCGGAGCGGACGCGCTGGGTGATGGACCGGTTGCGCAATCCGGGCGAGGCGTTGACACCCGGCAAGAACCGTCGCACGACCGCCAAATGATCCGACACGGGCACGGCGAGCGCCTGCCGGTTGCCCGGACGCAATCCGACGTGCCCCTCTACTCGGGGCCTTGACCTTAAAGTTGACTTAAATCTTAGAGTGCTTGCTGACGGCAGTGAGTCAGCGGGCATCGGGTGTTGCCTGCCACGGTCGATCATCGACGAGAGGCGACGAACATGGACAGGCGGTTTACACAGGTCGAATTCGGTCCACACAAGATTGACGTGCCCGAAGGCGGGTATTACGACCGGTTCCGGATGAACCCCGACCTCGACGAGGTGGCGCGCGATCCCGCGGCGGGGAACATCGACTTTTTCCGTCGGATTCCGAAGCGTCAGGTTGCGTCAAGGGTCGGCCCGACCTGGGCGCCGAATTTCTACTACCGTTCCAGCAGCATTCAGCTGCTGTTCCTTGCGCCGCTCGAACGCCTGCGGACCACGCTGCCGGTGCCGCTCGAGCCGCTGCGCGCGCTCCCCGGGTACGGGCTGGTCGCGCTGACCTTCTTCTCGTATTCGGTGTGTGACAACGATCCGTATGACGAGGTGTCGGTCGCGGTGGTGATCCGGCGGCCCGGCGCGACGGGGTCGCACGCGCTCGAGCTGATCGACTCGATGCGGCGCCGGAGCTTCTTCGCGCACGTGCTGGCGCTGCCGGTCACCACGGAAATCGCGCGGGTGCGCGGCGTGCATGGCTATCAGTTGCCCAAGTGGCTCGCCGATATCGACGTGAACCTCGGTGCCACCGCCAGCGCCCGCATTGCCGGCCCGGGCGGCCGGCCGGACGTGAGCCTGAGCGTGCCGATGCCCGAGTTGACCGACGTCGCGTCGCAGTCGCACATGGGCACGTCGACGATGATCAATCGCATCGACGGCGAATGGCACCAGACATCGGTGCAGACGAATGCGCTATCGTTCGCCCAGCGCCTGCTGCCGCGCAACGTCGAGCTCGTGCGGCACGGCGGCCCGGTGAGCCAGCTGCTCGACGGGCTGGGTGCATCCACGATCCTGCGTCTCGACGTGGTGAAGGATGCGCAACTGGTGCTGAACCTGCCGACCCCGTTGAAGGCCTTCGATGAACCCGGAAAGCAACGCTGACGCCACGCAACGCCGCGGCACGCCCGCGCGAAGGAATCGCCCATGACCCGGCCGACCCACGATCTCGTCGTATTTGGTGCCACCAGTTTCGTCGGGCAGATCCTTGCCCGCTACCTGTCCGAGTACCTGTCGGGCTCCGGCGAGACGCTGCGCTGGGCCATCGCTGGCCGCTCCGAAGCGAAGCTCAGGCAGGTCAGGGACACGCTGGGCGCGGCCGGGCAATCGGTGCCGATCATCGTCGCCGACGCGGCCGACGAAGCGCAGCTTCGCGCGCTCTGCGCGCAGACGCGGGTGGTCGTGTCCACCGTCGGCCCCTACGCGCTTTACGGGGAACCGCTGGTCAGGATCTGCGCGGAAACCGGCACCGACTACTGCGACCTGACCGGCGAGACGCAGTGGATCAAGCGGATGATCGACAAGTACGAGCCCGCGGCCCGGCAATCCGGCGCACGCATCGTCCATTGCTGCGGCTTCGATTCGGTGCCGTCGGACATGGGCGTGTTCTTCCTGCAGCAGCAGGCGCGGCAGCAGTGGGGTGTGCCGGCCACGCAGGTGAAGATGCGGGTGAAAACGCTGAAGGGCGGCGCGTCGGGTGGCACGGTGGCGAGCGTGATCAACGTCGTCCGGGAGGCCGCGGCCGATCCGGCCTTGCGCCGGGAACTGCTCGATCCTTATTCGCTGTGCCCGAAGGGGCATGGCTTCACGATGCGCCAGCATGCAGTGCGGTCCGCCGCATTCGATCGCGACTTCGATGCATGGATCGCGCCCTTCGTGATGGCGGCGGTGAACGAGCGTGTCGTGCATCGCTCCAATGCGCTTGCCGGCAACGCGTACGGCAGCCGCTTCACGTATGACGAAGCGGTGATGACGGGCACGGGCTTCAAGGGGCGCCTGACCGCGGTGACGATGGTGGCCGGCCTTGGCGCGTTCATGGTGGGTGTCGTCATCAAGCCGGTGCGCAGCCTGATGGAGCGCTTCCTGCTGCCGAAGCCCGGCGAGGGGCCGAGCCCCGCGGCGCAGCTGGCCGGCCGCTACGATCTGCGCTTCTTCGGCCGTACCGACGACGGAAAGACCTTGCGCGTGAAAGTCACCGGCGACCGCGATCCGGGCTACGGCTCCACCGGCAAGATGCTCGGCCAGGCCGCGATCAGTCTCGCTCTGGATTGCGTTGGCGACGGCGTCAAGACCGGCCGCGGCGGCGGTTTCTGGACGCCCGCGACGATGTTCGACGCGCGCTACATCGAGCGGCTGGTTCGCCATGCGGGGTTGCGTTTCGAGGTGATTTGAGCGCGCGCCGTCCGCTCGCCATTCGACGGAAAGCCGATAAAGATCGGATTGCGAATCAACATCGGGAGACAGCTGACAATCACGACGTAGCTGATCGGGGCTGATGGCCGGACGCGATCCGGCCAGGGAGTATCGGAACATGAAGATCGGGGAACTGGCGGAACGCACCGGCCTTACCCCTTCGCGCATCCGCTTTTACGAACGCATCGGTCTGTTGACGCTCGTCGAACGCGAAGCGAACGGCTATCGCACTTATCCGCAGGAAGCGGTGACGGTGCTCGATCTGATCACGGCCGCGCAGAAGGCGGATTTCAGTCTCGACGAGATTCGCACGATGATGCCGGCCGACCTCGCGCAGTGGCCCTGCGATGCGTTGCTGGATGCGCTGGGCCGCAAGGTGCAGGACATCGAGGCGCTGGAGGCGCGGCTCGCGCAAAGCAAGGCGCAGATCGTGGCGCTGATTGCGGACATCGCCGCGAAGCCGGAGTCGGTCGATTGTGCAACCCATGCGAAGCGATTGCTGTCGCGGATTCCGCCGGGGAATGCGGTGGAGGGCGGTGGCGGTGAGGCGACGACCGCTGCCGTCGATCATGACGAAGCGGTTGTGCGCCGGTCGACCCGCGCTTAGGCGGCGCGCCGGCGCATCACGTTACAGCAGCGCGACGACCTGTTCCGCGGTCGCCTTCGCCGATTGCGGATTCTGGCCGGTCACGAGTCGGCCGTCGACGACCACGTTCGACGTGAACGGCAGCAGCGCCTTTTCGTAGCGCGCGCCACGCTCCTGCATCTGCTGCTCGACGTTGTAGGGCACCTTCTTCGCGACGCCGGCCAGGATTTCCTCCACCCACGAATAGCCGGTGATCCGGCGTCCGGCAACCAGCAACGAGCCGTCCGACAGCGTCGTGTTCAGCAACCCGCAGTAGCCGTGGCAGACCGACGACACGATGCCGCCGTGTTCATAGATCTCGCGCGTGAGCCGCTGCAGCCCCGCATCGTCCGGGTAGTCCCACATCACCGCATGGCCGCCGGTGAAGTAGATCGCATCGAAATCGGCCGGATCGATCTCGTCGGGGCGCGCGGTGCTGGCCAGCAGCGCCGCGTTGGCCTTGTCGGCGCGCCACGCTTTCGCGGCGGCGTCGGCATGCGGCCATTTGAGCGAGCGCGGCTCCAGCGGCGACACGCCGCCCTTGGGGCTCACGAGCTGCTGCTCATAGCCTTTCGCCGCGAAGATGTGATGGGCATGGGTCAGCTCGGACAACCACAGGCCGGTCGGTTGCGACGGATCGGCGTAATGCGCGACGTTGCTGACCACGTGAAGGATGCGCTTGCTCATGATGCGGTTTCCCTTTCATCGGCCACGGGCGGGCGTCTGCGACGCACCGCCGGATTGTCGGATGGCAGTCCCCATACCCATGACCTCGATACGCTGCCGAGGCAAACCATAACCTTTAAGCAAAGTTGAAGGTCAAGGCCTTTTCGTTTTCGCTGTCCGCGCGGGGGTCGCAGGCAGCACGAGGCCGTCCAGCAAGGTGGTCAGCGCATCCTCGATCGCGTGATCGCCGACCTTCTCGCGCACCAGCCGCCCGTCGATCGCCAGCATCGTCAGGCCATGCAGATGCGCCCAGCAGGCGGTCGCCTGGCCGAGCGCCGGGCGCGGGCGGATCGTGCCGGCGTGCTGGCCGCGCTCCAGGATGTCGACGACCAGCAGGAACGGCGCCTGCACGCGCGGATCGAGGTGGATGTCCGTCGGCTCCCCGGCATCCGCGGCAAACATCAGTCGATAGAGATCCGGGTTGCGCTGGCCGAACGCGAGATGGGCGTAAGCGAGCGCGAGCAGCACGTCCGGTGCGTCCGCCGCGGGATCGACGGACGCGGCGAGGTCTTCGTGCAGCCGATCGAAGCCGATCAGCGCGAGCTCGTGCAGCAACGCGGCCTTGTCCGGGAAATGCCGGTAGGGCGCCGAGTGGCTGACGTTCGCGCGCCGCGCGATTTCGCGCAGCGTGAACTGCCAGCCCTGTTGCTCCTGCAGCGTGTCGAGCGCCGTTTCGATGATCGCGCGACGCAGATCCCCGTGGTGATAAGCCTTTTGCCCGGCGTCCGCATCCACATCCGACGACATCGCGTTGCTCCTATGTTGACAGGGAACACATTGTGGTCCTATGATCCGCCGCATGCAAGTTGACAGTGTCTACATCGACGCAACCTCGTGAGGTGCACCATGGCCGTTTCCGCAGAATCCAGCTCGAGCTTCGACCCGGCGGTGTTGCTGGCTCGCCAGCGCAACGCGTTTGTCAGCGAGGGGCCGCCGAGCGTGCAGCAGCGCAAGGCCCGGCTCGCGCGGCTGCGCGCCGTGGTGCTCGCGTATCGCCGCGAAGTGGAGGAGGCGATCAGTGCCGATTTCGGGCATCGCTCGCGACACGAGACCGCGATCATGGAACTGGTCGGCGTGGTCCAGGCGATCGACTACCTGACGCGCAACCTGTGCCGCTTCACGAAGCCGCAGCGCCGGCACGTCGGGCTCCTTTATCGGGCCGGGCAGGCGCACATCGAATACCAGCCGCTGGGTGTGATCGGTGTGATGGCACCGTGGAATTACCCGTTCGCGCTTACGTTCATTCCGCTGGCCACCGCGCTGGCCGCGGGCAACCGCGCGATGCTCAAGCCGTCGGAACTGACACCGCGCACCAGCGAGGTGATGCGCCGGATGCTCGCGGAAACCTTCCCGAGCGAAGAAGTCGCGGTCGTGCTCGGCGGCCCGGAGGTCGGCGCCGCCTTCAGCGGCTTGCCGTTCGACCATCTGCTGTTCACCGGCAGCACGCAGGTGGGCCGCAAGGTCATGAAGGCGGCCAGCGACAATCTGGTGCCGGTGACGCTCGAACTCGGCGGCAAGAGCCCGGCGATCGTCGCGCGGGGGCACGTCGATGGCCGGACGATGTCCAGCATCGTGTTCGGCAAGCTGTCGAACGCCGGGCAGACCTGCGTTGCGCCCGACTATGCGCTCGTGCATGAAGACGACCTCGACGCGTTCGTCGCGCAATACGATGAGGCCGTCGCACGCTTCTACCCGGACGGGCCGACCAGCCCGGATTACACGTCGATCGTCAGCGACCGGCATTTCGATCGCCTGAAAGGTCTCGTCGACGAAGCGCGCAGCAAGGGGGCGCGCGTGATCGAAGCGGGCGTGAACCCGCAGCAGGCGGCCACCCGCAAGCGGACGCTCGCGCCCACGCTGATCGTCGGGGCCGGCGACGATACGACCGTCATGCAGGAAGAAATCTTCGGGCCGATCCTGCCGGTGCGCACGTATCGCACGATCGACGAAGTGGTCGACTACGTGAATGCGCGTCCGCGGCCGCTGGCGCTGTATTACTTCGGCGCGCAGGACAGCGACTGCGAGTCGTTGCTGAGGCGCACCACGTCGGGCAACGTCGGCATCAACAACACGCTCCTGCATGTCGCGCAGGAAGACTTGCCGTTCGGCGGCGTCGGTCCGAGCGGGATGGGCGCGTATCACGGCATCGAGGGATTCCGCGCGATGAGCCATGCGAAGGGCGTGTTCGTGCTGGGGCGCTGGAACCTGCCGAGCCTGCTGCGCGCGCCGTTCGGCAAGCTCGCGGATCTGTCGCTGGCGGCGCTGCTTGGGCGCAGCCGGGAACCGGAGGGCGTGCGCGCGGGATTGAGCGCGAAGCGCTGATACCGGCGACGCATCGCGACCGGCGCGCGGCTGTTTTGCCGGCAGCGCGCCGGCGCGGTCGAAGGGGAGTGCGCCGTTGAGCGCCTCGATCGACCCTCAATCGTGAAGGATGCCTGCTAAGGCCTGCTACGCGTGCCGGCCCCGTTGCGCATGGCGGTTTCATCGACAATCGTCGCGGCGAATTCGACGGCGGCCGGCATTCCTGCGTCGTGCATCATCACGAATTCCATTTCAGGCAGCGCCGGCAAGCCTTCGGACATGCCCAGCTCCCGGAGCGTGTCGTCGATCGCGCTGCGCGGCAGCGGCGCGATTGCGATGCCGGCGCGTGCAATCGTCCGGATGCCCGTGACGCTCGGGCTTTCGCAGGCAATGCGATAGGGCATGCCGGCGAGTGCGAGCGCCTTGATGGCAGCGCCCCGGTACGGGCACGGATCGGGGAAGCACGCGAGCGGCACATCGCCTTCCGGCAGCGGCTCATGGCGCGCAAACGCCCAGACGAGCGGCTCTCGCCACAACGTCGCGCCCTGGCCCGTGTGCGCGCACAGGCTGCCGATCACGAGATCGAATTCGCCGTTGGCGTGCCGTCGAAACAGGCTGTCGCCGACGTCGACCGTCAGGTTCAGCCGCAAGCCGCGCCGCGCGACGCCATGGCGGCGCATCACGTCGGGAAGCCAGCCTCCCGCAAAATCCTCCGAAGCGCCGATACGCAGCGTGACATCGACTGCGTTGCCGGTGCCCAGCCGAGTCCTCGCTTCGTCGCTCAGATTGAGCATCGCGCGCGCATAGCCGAGCAGCATCTGGCCATGCTCGGTGAGCGATACGCTGCGCGTATTGCGCACGAGCAGCGCCCGGCCGACCTGTTCCTCGAGACGAACGATCTGGGCGCTGACCGCGGATTGGCTGAGATTCAGCCTGCGACCTGCGCCGGTAAAGCTCCGCACGTCGGCGATGGCGACAAACGTATGCAGCAGCGACGTGTCGAGGGGCGGGTTCATTGATCACCAATTCAGGTTAATTCAATCAATTCATATCGTTTCCGGATTATAGGTCGAGCCGATAGGCTGCGAAGTGCAGTGGGCGATCGCGCATCCCGCGCGTCGCCGTCACTTTCGGCAAGGACCGTTTTCATGACCCGCGTGCTCTATATCGAAGGCTCACCCAACAAGGACTATTCGGCATCCATCGAAGTGTGCAATGCCTTCCTCGATACGTACCGGCACGCTCATCCCGATCACGAGATACAGAAGCTCGACATCTGGAATCTGGCGATACCCGAATTCGACGAAGCCGCGCTGGCCGCGAAATATGCGGGATTGAGCGGCAAGGCGTTGACGCCGTCTCAGGCGACGGCATGGCAACGGATCGAGCAGCTCGCGGCGCCGTTCCACGAAGCGGACAAGTTCCTGTTCGGCGTGCCGCTGTGGAATTTCAGCATTCCGTACAAACTCAAGCACCTGATCGATGCGATCTCGCAGAAGGACGTGCTGTTCACGTTCGACGGTGCAGGTTTCGCCGGCAAGCTGGCCGGGAAAAAGGCGGCGGTGATCTACGCGCGCGGGCTCGGTTATCAGTCGCCGGGATCATTTACGCCGGCGGCCGAATTCGATCTTCAGCGCCCGTACATGGAGACCTGGCTCAGGTTCGTGGGCGTGCAGGACGTCACCGGCATCGTTGTAGAGCGCACGTTGTTCGGCGCCAACGGAACGGTCGATCGCAGTCGCGCGATCGACGAAGCCCGCACGATCGCGCGCACGTTCTGACGCTGCCGAACGGCGCAACCGGCGGTGCATTCGGCGTGCCGGCGTAGCGCGCCCGGCGGTTGCATCGGCACGCGGCGCGGTGGCCGGATTCAGCGCCCGCCGCGCGCGATGGCAAGCGCGACGCCGAAGCCCACAAGCAGGCAGCCGAACGTGCGGTCGATCCAGTGCCGCAGCGCCAGAAGGCGATCACGCACGGCCGTAGCGGAGAAGCACAGCGCCACCAGGCTGAACCAGCCGGCATGCGCGACCGCGATGAACGCGCCGTAGCCGATCTGCACGATCAACGGCGTGTCGGGTCGCACGGCCTGCATGAACAGGCTGACGATGAACACCGTGGTCTTGGGGTTCAGTGCATTGGTCAGGAAGCCGGTGCGCAGTGCGGCCAGGTCGGACAGCGGTGCGGCCGGTGCGTCGGGCTGCCCGTTGCCGGCCTTCGTCATGAGCATCTTCACGCCGAGGTAGATCAGGTAGATCGCGCCGACCAGCTTGACGGCATTGAAGAGCCACAGCGACTGGCGGATCAGCAGGCCGACGCCCAGCAGCGTGTAGCTCACGTGAACCGTCACGCCGAGCCCGATACCGAGCGCGGTGAGCACGCCCGAGCGGCGCGACAGCATCAGGCTGTTGCGCGTGACCATCGCGAAGTCCGGCCCCGGGCTGATCACGGCCAGCAGTGTGATGGTGACTACAACTATCAGTTCGGTCATCGTCTTGTCCTTGCGATTGATGGCTTGATGGCGCAATCTTATGGGTCATGTTCCATCGGGAAAAGCGATGATTTCTGACCAGGATGGTGAGATTGACTCACAATCCGTTCGCACGAACCTGCCTTCGCTGATGGCCCTGAGGTGCTTCGAGGCGGCGGCGCGTCACGAGAATTTCAGCCGCGCTGCCGACGAGCTGTGCCTGACCCACGGCGCGGTCAGCCGCGCGGTGCGACTGCTCGAGGATGACCTGGGCGTGGCGCTGTTCGAGCGGCGCAGCCGCCGTGTATTCCTGACCGACGCAGGCCGCAAGCTGGCTCAGGCCGTCCATGACGGGCTGGGGCTGATGCGTCACGCCGCGCAGGAATTGCGTACCGAGGCTGCCCGGGCGCGGCGCTGGGTTCTGTCGTGCGAACCGACGCTTCTGATGCGCTGGCTGATTCCACGCTGGCCGGATTTTCAGGCTCGGCATACGGGCGTCGATATTCACCTGGCTGCGGCGGGCGGCCCGTTTTCATTCGACAGCGGTATCGACATGGCGATTCGGCGCAATGACTTCGCGTGGCCGGCGGGCTATCACGCGGAGCGGCTGTTCGCCGAGAAGGTGGGGCCGGTCTGCCGGCCGGATAAGGTCGACGCGTGGTTTTCCGCGCGTCGCGGGGATCGTTTGTTGAAGGCGGACGTGCCGCAATTGCATACGCGGACACGGCCGGACGCGTGGAAGGAATGGGCAGTGGCGGCGAACCAGCCGGCCGCGGGTGGGCGCGGGCAGAGGTTCGACCATTTCTATTTCAGTCTGCAGGCAGCGGTCGCGGGGCTCGGTGTCGCCATCGGCCCGTGGCATCTCGTTCGCGATGATATTGAAAGCGGTGTGCTGGTCGCGCCAATGGGGTTCGTCGAGGATGGCTCGCATTACTCGTTGTTGACGCCGGAACCGGTCGTGGCCGGGAGCGCGCAGGCGGATGTGCTGGGGTGGTTGAGGGCGGTGGTTTGATGGCGGAGGGCCGTGGAACGGACATTCAGGCGTGAGATAAAACGGCGTGGGCGCTGACCGCGCAATGGCACAATTTCAAAGCGCGTGTGCCGACCCAATGCCACGACGGACGGGTGGACGGATCCTCACTTCACGGAGCGACGGATGGAAGGCGAGTTGCAGGCGTTGATCGCGGCCCAGCGTGAAGCCGGGAAGCTGGAAGCTCAATTGCCGGGGTGGAAGGACAATCTGGTCCTGTTGCACGGCACATTGGCCAGCGTGACGAAGAAGCGTGCGGCAGCCCCGTCGCGTATTCCCCCGCCGCCCCCGGGCGTCGTGGGTGCGACCGCGATTGCTGCTACGTTGATGGGCATGGGAACCCAGGCGCAGGTCATGGTCGATGCGACCGACGCATCGAGCTGGAAGGACGAAGCGGACTGGGTGGAGTTCGAGATCGACGGCAATCATTTCCGCGGCGTGCTGTGGATGATGCCGATGTACCGTGGAGACGAGGTCAGGGTCGTGGCGGAAAAAATCGGCGAGAACCGCTATTTCGCCTACGCCGTCCAGCGCGATTCGGACGCCGTGGTCGCGATCTATCCGAATGCGGTCATGGGTACGAAGGCGCGTGGCCGCTTCGAACGAAAAGGAACGCTGGGGTTCTTCGTGTTCGTGGAGTTGATCATGGCCGTGTTCCTGGGGATCGATTTCATCCGTGGGGATGGCAGTATCGGAGACCTTGCGATCATGCTGGGAGGGGCACTCTTCGCAGGTGCCTTGGTCATGATGCTCTTTCACTTCCTGGGGAAATGGAAGTTCCGCAACAGCATTGAAGATGAACTCGCCGAGCGCATCTTCCACGCGTTCGGCTGGCCCGATCCGACGAATTTCAATTTGCGAAAGGTTTCTCGATGGTCGAATCGGGAGCGGCCGACCGAGGACCTTCCTCTCTCCGATCCTTACTGGTATTTCAACCTGTGCTACTTCAGGTACGAACTCGCGCAGCCAGCCTGATATCGTGAATCGCAGGGCGCTGTGATGGCCGACGCTACTGCCTCGAATCCGGCGCGAAGGTCCTGCCCGTCACGTCCGCGATAAAGTCGATGGCCGCGCGAATCGACGGCGAATGCCTGAGATCGGCATGCACGACCAGCCAGATGTCGCGGGCGTACGGTTCGCCGTCGAACGGCAAGCGCTGCAACCCGGGATCGCCGTCGCCCATGAACACGGGCAGGCCGGCCACGCCGATTCCCGTACGGGCCGCTACCTGCTGCGTCGTGATATCGCTGACTTCGCACGCGATGCGGCGACCTCGCGCGATCGACTCGAGCCACTTCTGATGCGGCATTTCCGCGAATTGCGCGTCGTAGCAGATGAAGGCCCAATCGTCGGGCGTCGACGCGTGCGCATAGTCGCGACTCGCGTAGAGCCCGAATGCCATCTCGCCCAGCTTGCGCGTCACGTTTTGCGGCTCCTCGGGGCGGAACAGGCGCACGGCGATATCCGCTTCACGACGGGCGAGCGATACGCTTTGCGCCTGACTGGCCATCGACAGCCGAATGCCCGGATGCAATTGCGCAAATGCGTACAGATGATTCGCGAAGAAATTGTTGGCGAGCACGGGCGGCACGCTGATCGTCACGGTACCGTGCATCGGCAGGTGTTCCGTGAGCGCGAGGCGCTCGATCGCAAACGCGTGCTCCTCCATTTTCCCGGCGAACTCGAGAATCTGCCGGCCGGCGGCGGTGGGCCGGCACGCGCGCGGCAACCTGTCGATCACACGCATTTTCAATTCGGATTCGAGTGCGGCCAGGCGACGGCTGACTGTCGCATGGTCGACATTCAACCGCCTGGCGGCCGCGGAAAGACTCCCCGCTTGTGCGACGGCAACGAAGTAACGCAGGTTTTCCCAGTCGAACATCGGTGCATTTTCTCCAGGTTGCTGTGCCGTTTTGCGGAATATTCGCACAGAAGGCGATCCTCTACGCTTCAATCCTCCGAATCCGAAGGATTGCCGATGCAGACATCATCCACACATCACCCGCGGCTGGTTCAAACGGCGGCGTGCCTCGGTTATGCGGTCGTCCTGATCGACGTCAGCGTCGTCAACGTTGCGCTCGATGCGTTACGAACGGCGTTTGGCGCAGCGCTCACCGACCTGCAATGGGTCGTCAACGCGTATGCGCTCGTGTTCGCGGCGACCCTGCTGATGGCGGGTGCCCTCGGCGACCGGCTGGGTGCAAAGCGCGTGTTCATTGCCGGTTACGCGATCTTCACGCTGTCGTCGATCGGCTGCGGCATGGCGCACGCCATGGGCGCGTTGATCGCCTGGCGTCTCGTTCAGGGGATCGGCGCCTCGCTGCTGGTGCCGAACTCGCTGGCCGTGCTGCGTCTCGCATTCGACGACGCGGCAGCGCGTAGCCGCGCGATCGGCTGGTGGGGTGCCGGCGGCGGCATCGCATTGGCTGCGGGGCCGTTGGCCGGCGGGTTGCTCATCGCTGCAGTCGGCTGGCGCAGCATTTTCCTGGTCAACGTGCCGGTCGGCATCGCCGGTATCTGGATGACGTGGCGGTTTGCGCCCGATACGAAAGCGCAGGGCGGCAGGAGCCTCGATCTTCCTGCGCAACTGACCGGTGCGTTTGCGCTGGCGGCGCTCACGTTCGCGTCGACCGAGATCAGTGCGCTGGGGTGGCGCAGTCCGGTCATCGTGAGTGCGTTCGCGTGGTGCGTTGCGTTGGGCATCGCGTTCGTCCGGCTGGAAGCGCGCAATCCGGACGCGATGCTGCCGGCCGCGTTGTGGCAGGACCGGATCGTCCGCAGTTCGATCGTGATCGGCGCGATCGCGAATCTGGTTTTCTACGGCATCGTCTTCACGTTGAGCCTGCTGTTTCAGTCGGTCTGGCACATGACGCCCGTGCGCACGGGCATCGCATTTCTGCCGATGATGGGCGTCCTGATGGTCATGAGCATCGTTGCCGGGCGACTGACCGGCAGGCTGGGGGCACGCACGCTCGCGACGGCCGGGTTGTCGATTTCCGCGGTCGGTTATCTGGCGATGTGGCCGGCAATCGCGGCGCAATCCAACGGGTTGCTCGCGATCCCGATGCTGCTCGCCGGCAGCGGCATCGCGTTGACGATACCGACCATCACGAATGCCGCGCTCGCGGCGGTGAGCGGTGCGCAGTCAGGTGTGGCGTCGGGGTTGCTGAATACGGCGCGGCAGGTAGGCGGCGTGATGGGCGTCGCGTTGTTTGGCTTCTTCGTTCGCGACGCAGCGGGCGGGGCGTTTGTTCTCGGGATGGAGCGGGCGTTGATCGTTTCGGTGCTGCTGCTGGTGGTGGGCGCGGTGATGGCGTGGCGGAATCTGGGGCAGGCAACCGAGACGATTTTTCAGGAGCGAGCGGCGAGTACGGCCACGCGCTTTTCCGACGCGGAGCGTTGAGGGGCGTGACGGGGTTCGGAGCCGGGGGCGGGTTTTGGGCGGTTGAGATCCGCTGCGGCTGGCTTCGGCGTGACGGGAGCTTTGGGTGAACCTTCGGCAGCTGATTCCCGCTCGCTCGATCCGGATGGCGTGTCGTAAAGCGCTCGCCTGGCCTTTGCGATTCCCGACGCTCAGGCGTCTCGCTCGCGAAGCATCCAGCGCGTCAGTTCTCGAATCTGATCGATCGTGACGCGCTCGTGCAGGATCAGCGTGCGTAGATAAATGGCGCCGATCAGGCAATGAAGCAGGGGCATCGGATCCGCCCCCTGCGGCCACTCGCCCATTTTTACGGCGCGGTCGAAAATCGGCTGAACCGCCGAGAAGCGGTTCGTCCACAACCTGCGCAGTTCGTCCGCTACGGCCGCATCGTTGTACGTGGCCAGCACGAACTGAATGGCAGACCGGCCCACGCCCGTTCGCAAGTAGCGCGCGGTTGCCGACAGCAGCGCGACGAGATCCGCGTGAAGCGAGCCCCGATCCGGTATCGCGATGTGCTCGGCAAACAGCTCGAAGGCGGCCTCCATCATCAGCCCTTCCTTGCTCTTCCAGCGGCGATAGATCGAACTCTCATGCACGCCCGCGAGCGCGGCGATGGCGCCGATGTTGAGCCCCTCGAAACCCGCCGCCCGCAACTGGGCAATCGTGGCTGAGATCACGGCTTCACGGACGCGTGCGCTGCGGCCGCCCAGGCGGCGACGGGGCGATGGCGATTCTTGTTCGGCTGACTTTGGCATGAGCGGATTTTACACATCGTCGCATCGACTGCCCGCGTTGCCACGGCAGTCCGACTACGCGCACGACCCTGACCGATGGCCGACAGGCATGCGGTAAACACTAACGCAAGTTTACTTGCGTTAGTGGCGCGAGTCGGGAAACATGGCAACTCGTTCACCAACGCGATGGAGGTTCAAGTGAAAGCAGTGTCGTTTTTCAAGTCGGGTGCAGAGGTGGCCTGCGAGGACATCCTCAGAATGGAGGTCAAAAGGGCGCGCTACATGATGGCCTTGCTCATGGAGAAACTGGGGGCCGACGGCATGGTCAGCCTGTTCGCGAAGGAGATCGCGGAGCACGAAGCGAACGAGCTGGATTGGTCGCAGCGTGCGAACGGTCGCTTCAGTTCGTCCGTTGCCGAAGCGCACGTCGCGGTGGGGACCAGTGCCGAATTCGTGAGCTGGTTCTGGGAGGGGTATGGCGGGTCGAACAGCCCGGCAATGCTCCGTGCCCACCCTGAGCATCTCGGCGCGCTGCCACTGCCGGACGGGCGTGTCGGCATTCTGGAAGTACCGGGCCATGCCAAGTCGCCGGCTCTCCTGAAGCTCCGCCACCTGGATGACTGGAGTGGTATCCCGATCGAACTGGCGCCTGATATGCCGCATCGCATGATGGGGCGCGTCGAGACACCCGATGGTGTGACCGTGGGTTACTTGCTGCACCAATTCAGGGACACGCTGCCGGGGTTCGATGCGCGGCTGGAGATCTTCTGGCCATCGACCGCGCCGGAAGCACTCGTTCACGGGCACTCGGACCACCTGATGGTCGAGTGGTACAACTGGTTCGAGCTGTACGTCCTCTCGCGGACGCAAGCCAATGACTTGATGCCGCTGGCGCTTTCCGTGAATACATAACCACCCCATCGGTTCGCGCATTTCGAGCGGGCAAGTGCGTCGCCGGGCTGCTGGTGCGGGGCATCGAGCAGCAACGGAAGCACGCTGACGCTTCGCCACGTCATCAATGCCGTGAACCGATTGCGGCCGATGCGTGCGCGCAATGTGCGATCCGATTCTTTGGCGGCATTGCGAGCGCCGTCGATTCCGGACCCGGCGCAGTTCAGGCAAAGCCCACGGTCCGGCGGGCATGCGTGGCAGCACTGAGGACGGAAGCCGAAGCGGCTATCGATCCGACTTCATTTGATCGCCATACGACAAGCGCCGCATGCGGTCCGATCCTCGTTATTTATTTTGTAGTCCTGCATGACTGGAGGAGACATAAAAACGTGAGCAAGATGCAAAAAATCAGTCCGATGCTGCTGATCCCTGTCTCGATCGCCGCATTGGGTCTGCCGTCACAAACGCATGCGCAAAGTCACGTCACGCTGTACGGTGTCGTGGATTCCGGTGTGATGTACACGAGCCGTAGCTTCGACGCTGGAACGGGTGCCAGTGGCCCGCATCAGGTATCGGCAACGGACGGCGCGATGTCGGGGTCGCTCTTCGGTATCACCGGCGTCGAGGAGTTGGGCGCCGGTACGAAGGCGATCTTTACACTGGAAAGCGGCTTTACGACGAACAATGGGGCGCTGGGCAACTCGAACGGGAATTTCTTCGGACGGCAAGCCTTCGTGGGTCTGTCCGGGCGCTACGGTATCGTCAAGGCCGGCCTGCAGTACTCGCCGTTCGGGCTTGCGATCGTCGACACGGACGCACGGCATGCGTCGTTCTTCGGGAGCCAGGCCGGAATTTACATGGGCAACCTTTTCGCGACCGGCATTTTCGTCGCGAATGCCGTGTCCTATACGAGCCCGACGATCGCCGGTATACAGGCGAGTGCCTTGCTTGCGCTGGGTAGCGATCCCAACGGATTTCAGGCGGGGCGCCAATATGCGGCTCGCGTGAGATACGAATGGAAAGACCTGGTCGTGAACGCGGCCCTCTTCAGTGGCAATCCCGGTGGGTCAGCCAGCGTTTCCACGCCATTCCCGTCGACGATCGAATTCAGCGGGCGAACCATCGGCGCGAGCTATACGTGGGGAGGCGCAACACTGAAGGGATCGTACACAAGCTACAAGATCGCCGGCTCGTTCAACGAGAAAGTGTACGCCGCGGGCGGCGAATATCTGATCACGCCAGCACTGTCCGCCGACCTGGGCGTCTGGTACATGCGGGACAGCAACGACTCGGCGAACCATTCGTTACTGGCGTCTGCCGGGCTGGACTACTTTCTGTCGAAACGAACGACCTTGTATGGCGCCGCTGCATGCGTGAACAACCACGGGTTGATGCACACCGGATTCACGGTGAATGGTGCGCTGTATGAGCCAACCGGAAGCAGTGTGGGTATCGTCGTTGGTGTTCGTCACCGCTTCTAGCGCACCCGAAAAACACCTGCCGGGAAATCGCCGCCAGCCAATAGCACTGGCGGCGATTTTACGAATGCGTCCTGGCATCGGGGTGCGGCGTTCAGGCACGGTGTGCGGACGCCGCAAGTCGATCGACGGGGCACTTCAAAGCGCGAGGACCACACACATGGTCCTCGCATGGTCTCAGTGGTCGATTGCGAAATGACTTGCGGTCAATGCGCGCTTTCCGCGGACGGCACCGGCAATACGGTTCCGTGGTTGGTGCCGAAACCGATTCGTGCAAAGCCATCGCGCTCGCACCAGCCCCGGAAAATGACGGTATCGCCGTCGTCGAGGAACGAGCGGCTTTCCCCGTTGCCGATATCGACGGGTTGCGTGCCACCGACCGTGAGTTCGATCAACGCACCGGCTTCGCCCGATGACGGGCCCGAGATGGTGCCGCTTCCCAGCAGGTCACCCGGCTGGAGGTTGCAGCCCCCCATCGTGTGGTGCGCGATCATCTGCCCCAACGTCCAGTATTGATGCCGGAAACTGGTGCGCGTCAACGTGCGCGGCTGGCGTCCTTGCGCGAGCTGACGCGCGCTGAGGATCGATGCCTCGAGCTGGATGTCGAACGCACCGGCCGCGCGGTTGTCGTCCGAGGACAGGTAGTCGAGCGGCTGCGGGCGTTCGGCGGCGCGTGACCACGTGGTGCGATACGGCAGCAATGCTTCGAGGGTGACCAGCCAGGGCGATATCGTCGTCGCGAAATTCTTCGCGAGGAATGGCCCGAGCGGCTGCATTTCCCACGACTGGATGTCGCGCGCGGACCAATCGTTCAGCAGGCAGAGCCCGAAAATATGCCGTTGAGCGTCACGCAGCGGGACGGAATTGCCGCGCGGATTGCCGACCCCGATCACCGCGCCCAGTTCCAGCTCGTAGTCGAGCCGGCGACAGGCGTCATGAACGGGAGGGGCGGACGGATCCGGGCGGAATTGCCCCATTGGCCGGTAGACCTGCTGACCGCTGACGCCAATCGACGACACGCGGCCATGATAGGCGATGGGTAACCAGTCGAAATTCGGGCTGATCGCCATGCCGAGCGGGCGGCTGCAGTTCACCGCATGATCGAGCGACGTGTAGAAGTCGGTGTAGTCGCCGATACGCACGGGTACGGCGTACTCGGCTTCCGCTTGTGATACCAGCGTCTTCCGTACGCCCGGCTCATGTGGACTGCCGGCCCGCAGCAGTTCGAAGAGTGCGTGGCGCAATGCCTGCCAGGCCGTCGGCCCCATCTCGAGCAGCGCATTCAGTGTGGTTGCCGTGGCCGCTCGCACGGCGTCGAGTGCCAGGCCATCCATGCAGCCCGCCTGCTGTAACGCAGCGAGGTCGACGATCTGGTCGCCGATCGCGATCCCGCCGCGCCAGGTTTCACCGCCACCGCGGCGGCGGAACACGCCGAGTGGCAAATTCTGCAACGGAAAGTCGGTCCCCGCCACGTTGGCCGTTTCCAGCCAACTACGTTGCGTGACGTCGTGTGTGTGATTCAGTTCCATCGAGGCTCCTCGCCTATGCGGTTCGATGCAGGTCGCAAGCTGTTGCATTGAGGGCGTCGTCGAAAATCGCGACCGCGCGAGTCCAGCCAGCGGAGGCGCCCCGGATTTTGTGCGGGAAGCACGAGATGAAGAAGCCGTGAGGTGGCAGCACCTCGAGATTGTGGAGTTTCTCCAGGTGGCAATAACCGATCTTGCGGCCGGCCTTGTGCCCTTCCCAGATCAGCGATGCATCACGCGTTTCGGCATACTTCTTCGCGGTATGGGTGAACGGCGCGTCCCAGCTCCACGCGTCGGTGCCAGTCAGGCGTACACCTCGTTCGAGCAGGTACATGGTCGCGTCGAAGCCCATGCCGCAACCCGAGGACACATAGTCGGGTTGTCCGTAGCGCTTGCCCGCACGCGTGTTGACGACGACGATTTCAAGCGGCTTGAGTGCGTGGCCGATGCGCGCAAGCTCGGCTTCGACGTCGGCAGCAGTCACGACGTAGCCATCGTCGAAGCCGGTGAAATCAAGCTTCACGCCGGGCTGGAAGCACCAATCGAGCGGGACTTCGTCGATGGTTGTCGAACGCTCCCGCTCGCCCGTCGAATCGTTCATTGTGCTGTGGAAGTGATAGGGCGCATCCAGATGAGTCCCGTTGTGCGTGCTCAACTGGATGTGTTCGATGGCCCAGCCTTCGTTGTCGGGCAGGTCGGTTTCCTGCAGGCCGGGAAAGAAGGCCGTAACGGCTTTGGCCGTATTCCGGTGCGTCAGATACTGAATCTTGGGGCCGTAACCCGGTGGATCGGAAATGACGTCGTTTTCCAGATAGATCGAAAGATCGACGAAGCGTCGTGTCATGTGCGGTTGCTCCTGGTTTGGGGGACTTACCACCGACGCTGCATGGCAGCGTTCACGTTATGTAGACTGTACGATCGTACAGTCAGTATCGTGTTGGTGTAAACTGGCGCCGCACAATGAAAGGATTGGCATTCGCGACAATCGAGCCACAGGACAGCGGAGAAACCATGCAAGCGAAGGAAGTCACGGGGAAGGCGGCCGGTGTACGGAGCGGGAAGGGTGCGCAACGAACGGTCGAAACGAGCAAGCGTGAGCGGGTGCTCGACGTGGCAGAGCGATTGTTTGCCGAAGGCGGTTTCGATGGCGTTTCGATGCGGGATATTGCGTCGGCGGCAGAGGTCGGCTTGCCGTTGATCGTGTATCACTTCGAAACCAAGATGGGGCTGTACCGCGCGCTGTTCGAGCGCCGCAAGACAGTGCTCGACACCCGGTTGGGTTTGCTTCGCGAACCCGTGACTGCAGGGGAAGACCCGCTCGAGCATATCGTGCGCGCCTTCGTGCTCCCGGTGATGCAAATCCAGAATACCGAGTCCGGACTGGCGTATGCCAAACTCGTTGCGCGCGAGGCTTCCGATCCGCGCGAGGTCGAGCGCGGCATCGTTGCTGCCTATTTCGATCCGTTTGCGGCGGAGTTCATCAGCGCAATCAGGAAGACGCTGCCGGGCCATAGCGCGAACTATGCTCACTGGGCCTACTTGTTCGCGGTGGGCGCGTTGGTGATGAGTGTGTTCGACAGCCGCATCGAACGGATCTCGGGCGGCAAGGTCAAGGCCGGCGCGCTGAAGCGCAAGGCCGAGCATCTGGTGACCTTCATTACCGCCGGGATTCGCGCTGGCGCGACCGCGGATGAGCGGACGTCAGCTGTTTGAGCGGCACCGTGTCGTCGGATGTTGGTGGCGCGCCCGATGGTGTTGCCTTCGGTGCCATGCCGCCCAAGACAACCCATACCTTTCAAGATCCATCAGTTGCCTTCCATGAAAAATAGTGGCGACTGATGCGTGCTGCGGGAATAAATGCTGGCCGGTACCGGTATATCGGGGGCGTCACGTCGTTCACCACATCGAACGTACAGGTGCACACCGCCCAACCGACCCAGAGAGACCGCCATGTCACACCCCAACCATGTCGCCTATGCGCGCTTCGCGATCGCCATGCACTGGTCGATCGCAATCTTGATCCTGTTGAACCTGTCGATCGGCATCTACATGGATACGTTTCCGCACAACTCGTCGCAGTTCAACAGCATCCTGTTCTATCACGCATCGATCGGCAGTCTGATCTTCATGTTGACCGTGCCACGCCTCGTGTGGCGTGCGACGCATACGCCGCCGCCGCTGCCGGCCAGCGTTCCGGCGTGGCAGGCACGGATCGCGGGTGTACTGCACGGCGTGCTGTACCTGCTGCTGTTTCTCGTGCCGCTGACCGGCTACGTGCACCGCCTCGCTGGCGCCCATCCGGTGAGTTTCTTCGGAATCGCGGAATTGCCCGTGCTTGTCGGCCGCGACGAACCCTTGCGACTCCTTACCGATACGTTGCATCGCGCGCTGGTGCTGACGCTGGGCCTATTGCTGGCCATGCACGTCGCGGCCGGACTGAAACACAAGTTCGTCGATCGAGACGGTGTCGCGGAACGGATGGGGATCTGAGCGCGACGCGGCGGTTGACGTTCACCCGAAACTGACCTATGCGCTCAAACATCAGAAGCGCTGGTTGGGTGCGTCAATCTCTGCATCCTCGACGGGTTCGCTTGTTGTTTTCCAGGGGGCAGTGCGCTTTGCGGGCTGCCCGGCGATCCGCGATATCCCGGAAATCGATTCGCCATGCCGTCCGCCAAGGATCGTCGTTACCGTTAGCGCATACTGAGCTTCCGTCTGCCGGACAACTTTGATCGCACCATGAAATGCCGCGAAGAACAGCAGCCCGCGAATCGTGTGAGGCGTGTCGCGCTTTCCACAAAAGTCAGGTAACGAAAAGCAGTCACGATCAGCCGAAACCGCGTCGCGGATCCGAATACCCGATTCTCCCGATCATCCTCTCTAAATGGCGCCATTCAATGGCGTAGAAGAAGCGTCTCCCACGATGCCAACCAGAATGCTGGCTTCTTCTCGCCGCGACTCCAGGCGCGACGCAACGTCCGGGCTTAGATCGTCCGCAGTCACCGTATAGGCGCTCCCGTTCGCCCCCGCGATCCTTGCCTGATCGCGCATCAAAGTGGCGGTGCGGATCCCGCTAACTCTTGATGCTGGTTTCAATTAGGGAAATCCCGGTAAGACGCAAGGTTATCAAACGCGATTAACTTATATCAAACAAATTTTGACGACGATTTATGTTCCTGATATGGTTTTTCGCACCTGCAAAGTGTGACCCGGTTGCGTTGGCGTTCGGCGAAAAGTTGGCGTACTTCGCCGGCGGCTGAACCGGACGCCCGATCGGCCTGCAATGGCGGTCGGCATCTCCAGGTCGCTTGTTGTCGCAGGTCGAGCGTGGTCCGGTTTCGTCATCGCTGACCTCGCTCGTGGGTATTGCGCGAGCGTGGAACGTGACGATGCAGTGCTTCTTCGAAATGCCATCGAAGAAACGTTCGGTTCCGCGCGGTGATCCGCTCGAGTTTTTCGGCTTTGCGGATTCGGCACCGCTGTTCGTCCGGATCCTCGCGTGCCTGCCGGTGGGCAACACGCGTTCGGGAATCATTGCGCAGGGGGCGAGTTCCTTTGCGCGACCGGCGGTGCCGTATGGCTGGAGCGGTAACGAAAGCAAGGCAGCGGCTTGCGTCCAGGTTGGGGCGCCGCGATGGTTCTAATCGAGGGCATGCCGGATAGGTCGAGATGCGAGGCGCCTTCCTGCATGTAATTTTGAGGATGACGAAATGATCGAGTCAAATATGCCGATCTGGTGAATATGACGTCGGCCGTTTCAGCTTGAGACGACGCGCAGGCCGTGCGCCGTCGTCTGCATTCGAATACAAAAAAACCCGTTTCAAACAATCCCGAAACCACTCCTGACAGTGAAATACAGATGAAAAACAAGAACATCAAGGTCAGCGTTATCGCTGTTGCCGCCTTCGCAGCATCGTCGGCAGCAATGGCACAGTCGTCGATCACCCTGTATGGCATGCTCGATTCGGGTATCGGCTACACGTCGAACATCAATGGCCACAGCAGGTTCGGCCTCGACGGTGGTGCCGCAGGTTCGAACAAGTGGGGCCTCAGGGGGACGGAAGATCTCGGCGGCGGCCTCAAGGCAATCTTCAAGATCGAAAACGGTTTCAACATCGGGACAGGCGGCATCGGCGGCCAAGGGCCTATCGGCACCTCGCGTTCGCTGTTCAACCGCCAGGCCTACGTGGGCCTCTCGTCCGATCAGTACGGTACCGTGCGCTTGGGGCGCCAGCTCGACGCCGTGACGGAAATGGTTCAAGTCCTGACGGGCGACGCCATTTCGGCGTCGACCTTCTCGACCCCGGGCGACGTCGACAACAACGACAACACGACGAACCAGAACAGCGCCGTGAAGTATATTTCGCCGCTCTACCACGGCTTCCAGGCTGAAGGCGCGTACTCGTTTGGCGGCGTTGCCGGTTCGACGGGTTCGGGTCAGTCGTGGTCGGTGGCCGCGAACTACGCTCAGGGTGGTCTGACGGTCGCCGGCGGCTACTTCCGTGCGGTCAACCAGGGTGCGAACGGGTGGACGAACGCCACGGCGCAACCGAGTTTCGGTGGTGCGCTGGGCTATCCGAGTTCGGGTTACAACGGCGGCAATGCGTTCAAGAGCGCGGGCATCGCGCAAGTCGCGACTCAATACCAGATTGGTCCGTACACGGCTGGCTTGCGCTACTCGAACGCCCAGTACCAGGGCAACGCCGGCCAGCCGTCGATCCACTTCAACGTGCTGGGTGCGCTCCTGCAGTACCAGGTCAATCCGGCGCTGTCGCTGGCGACCGGGTACACGTACGTCTACGGTTCCGCAGCCGCGCCCAAGCTGGCCGCCGAAGGCCGCACGATGGCGTCGATCAACCAGGTGTCGCTGGGGGCGACCTACTCGCTGTCGAAGAGCACCGCGCTGTATGCGATGGGTGCGTACGTTCATGCCCAGGGCGCTCAGGCGTCGGCGGCTGACTTCGGCAACACCGCATCGGGCGGCAACCAGGTTCAAGTCAACATCGGCATGTACCACGGGTTCTGATCGCCGGCTTGGACGGCCGGAGTAGTGGGTGCATTACTCCGGCAAGGAAGACTGCCTGCTAGTAGCGCAGCATCTCAGGCTGGTGTCGTGGGTTGAAAAGGCCTTCAACGGATTGGCTTTCTGCCAGCAGTGACGAAGTGCTGCTTGAGCCCAAGGGTCGTCACGACAATGTCGCGGCGCTCGAAATGCGAGCTGCACGGCGGTCGCTGGCGCCCTGGGGCCCCTGGAGTGCTCGATGATATTCACGAGCGCTCCAAGGCCCCTTTTCCTCACGCTCAGAACTTGTGTCGCAGACCGGCGCGGCCGACGAGTTGGCGTTGCGTGGACGAGATGTCGTCCGCGCCGCCGGCGTACGCCTGATCCAGCGCGGTGCCGCTGTTTGCGCTGACGGTGCGCTGATAGCTCGCCATCGCATAAACGTCGGTGCGCTTCGTGAGCGCGTAGTCGAGCATCGCGCCGAAAGTGTGATATTTCGGCCGATAGGTGCCCGCTGACGTGTCGAGCGTCGCCTGGGTATAGTTGTACATCGCGCCGAGCATGAGCGCGGTCGTGATCGCCCAGTTTGCATTGACCTCGAAGTTGTCGAATTTCAGCGTCGACGCGTGCTGCCCCGCAGGCACGATCGCACCGCTGATGTACGAGTACGCGGTCGGATCGTTCAGGCTCGTATGCGTGTACACGAAGCCCAGCGTCACCTGCTTGAGTTGATAGTTGACGCCCGCGCCGTAGACGCGATGGCGCGAGGCCACGAAACCCGCATCGTCGGTGGTCACGGCGCCCAGCGCGGTGGCACCTGGATTCGTCACGTTCAGCCATGCCGCGCCCAGCGACAGCCCGTTGACCGAATAACTCACACCAAGACTCTGCGCGTTGTTGGTCGATATCTGGCCGGGCGTGTTCGAGAGCGCATAGGTCGCGCCAAACTGCAATCCGCCCATATTGCTGCTATTGAACTGCACGGCGTTGTCGAGACGGAATGAGTTGTCCGTGTTGTCGTTGTCATACGGATGCTGGAACAGGAAACCGCCCCAGTTGCCGTTCGCCGTGAGCGGGGCGAGATATTCGACGAGTGAGTCGTACTGGCGGCCGAACGTGAGCCTGCCGATATCGTCGTGCGCGATACCCACCCACGCTTGCCGCCCGAACATGCGGCCACCTTCCATGAGCCGCCCCGAACTGGCGTCGAAGCCGTTTTCGAGCTGGAAGACCACCGATAGTTTGCCGCCCAGCGCTTCCGATCCCCGCACACCCCAGCGGCTGCCTTGCGCCGCACCGCTCAGCATTTCCGTGACGCCATGACCGCGCACGTTGCTGGTGTAGTCGATCCCCTGATCGATCAATCCAAACAGCGTAACGGTGCTCTGCGCCCACGCAGGCGTGAGCGTCATGCCTGCAAGCATGCCCACGAGCAGGTGGGATTTTTTCATTGGATCTCCGATATGTTGTTTTAAGGTGTTGCTCTGCGGAGGACGTCAATCGTCCGCGGTGCAGTCATTTCGCGTCGGGAACGTCGCCGAGATACTGCTTTTCGAGTCGATTGATCGTGCCGTCCTGCTTGAGTCGCGTGAGTGCGGCGTCGAGCGCCTGCCGCGTGCGGCCATCGCCCTTGCGCACGCCAATCACGCTGC
Source organism: Burkholderia lata (assembly GCF_000012945.1). NCBI lineage: Bacteria > Pseudomonadati > Pseudomonadota > Betaproteobacteria > Burkholderiales > Burkholderiaceae > Burkholderia > Burkholderia lata. Next base: position 1,067,972 of record NC_007509.1, on the reverse strand, counting down.
TCGCGCCCTGAATCGCGGGATCGTCGATACGCGGTCCTGCCAGTTCGAAGCGCGCGCCTTGCGGCTTGCCAAGAAAACCGAGCTTCGCCGCCGATCCGAGCACGACCGTCGCGTCGAGTCTTCCATTGACGAGATCGGCGTAAATGCTCTCTTGATCCGGGTACTCCTGGACGAGTACCTGATGCGGCGCCCAGTTGGCTTTCGCGAATGCGGCCTGCGTGGAGCCTTGCAGCACGCCCACGCGTTTGCCCGAAAGCGACGTCACGTCCGGCGTGAGATGGCTGCCGCGAGCCGCGACAAGGCGAATATCCGCGGGGTAGACAGGCTGCGTGAAATCCATCACGGCGCGACGGGCCGCGGTCGGTGCGAGCGAGGCGTTGATGGCGTCGAACTTGCGCGATTGCAACCCGGCGATCAGGCCGTCGAAACTGATTTCGACCCACACGCACTGCACGTTGGCCGCCGCGCAGATTGCATTGCCGATATCGATGTCGAGCCCGGCCAGTTTGCCGTCGGGCTGCTTGTATTCGTAGGGCGGATAGCTCGGATCGGTCCCGAAACGCAAGGTAGCGGCCGATGCGCCAGCGCACATGAAGGCCGCCGCCGCGCAGATGATCGCAGTGCGCAGCGCAGGCGATTTGAGGTGTTTCATCGAAATGTCCTTGATCGTGTTGAAGTCGGGTGGTCAGGCCGCGAAGCGCGCGTGGGCGAGTTCAACGAAGAAGCGCACGCCGAGCGGCAGCACGTCGTCGTTGAAATCGAATTCGGGGTGATGGCAATAGACGCCGCCTTGTCCCAGCAGCGCGTACGCACCGGGGCGACGCAGCAGGAATTCGGAGAAGTCCTCGGAGCCGTTGAGTGGCGGGAAGTCGCGCAACACGTTTTCCGCGCCGAAAATACCGCTGGCGACGCGCGCTGCCGCTTCGGCCTGTTCGCGATGATTCACGGTCGCGGGCGAGCTGTTGCGGAACTCGACGGCAATGTCGCACTCGCTGAGCGTCGCGACGCCCGCGCAGATTGTGTCGATGCGCGACTTGGCGAGCGCGCGCACGGTTTCGTCGAAGGCACGCAATGTGCCTGTCAATTCGGCGTGCGAGGGGATCACGTTGGGCGCGCTGCCTGCATGCACACTGCCGATGCTCAGCACGGCCGTGGCGCTCGGCTCGATCGAACGGCTGACGACGGTTTGCAGCGCGCAGATCAATTGCCCCGCCGCCATTACCGGATCGCGAGTCTTTTCGGGCGCCGATCCATGCCCGCCTACGCCGTCGATGCGAATCACGACTTCGTCGCACGAGGCCAGCATCGCGCCGTCGAGCACGCCGAAAGTGCCGGGCGCGAAATGAGGCGCATTGTGCAGCGCGTAGATTTCGTCATACCCAAAGCGCGTTTCCAGGCCGTCCGCGAGCATCGCATTCGCGCCGCCGCCGGTTTCCTCGGCGGGCTGGAAAACCAGCACGAGCGTGCCCGCAAAGTCACGGTGGCGGCTGAAGTGGCGGGCGGCGCCGAGCAGCATGGCGGTATGGCCATCGTGTCCGCAACCGTGAAACACGCCTTGCCGCAACGAGCGGTGCAGCGGGCGGCCTTCTTCCTCCATCGGCAGGGCGTCCATGTCGGCGCGAAAGGCGATCACGCGCCCGGGGCCGCGCTGACCGTGCACGACACCGACGACCCCCGTGCGGCCGATACCGGTATGGGTCTCGATGTCCCAGGCGCGCAGTTTGGCGGCGACGAGTTCGCTCGTGCGATGCTCGGCGAACGCCACTTCCGGATTGGCATGGATGTCGCGCCGCAAGGCGACGAGTTCGTCGATGTCGAAATCGACCGGGTTCGATGCCACTATTGCCTCCTTGTATACTTCCGGCCTTCGGTTGTGCCGGAGCTCGCATACTAGGGGCGGGGCGCCTGCCGCCAATTTCCAATTTCTCATGCTCATAGCGAATGCTTATGGAACGAGGCACGCTCAAGACAGCGCAATTGCAGACGCTCGTGGCCATCGCGGAGCACGGCACGCTCATGGCTGCCGCAGATGCACTCAACGTCTCCCAGCCCGCGGTCACCAAGAGCATCAAGGAACTGGAAGCGCGCCTCGGCGTGCAATTGCTGGAGCGCAGCGGCGCAGGCGTGCGCCTCACGCGCTATGGCGAAATGCTGCTGCGCCGCGCGCGCGCCGTCGTGGCGGAAATCGCCAGCGCGGAACGCGAACTGGAGGAGATGCGCACGGGCGCGGAGCGCACGCTGTCGATTGGCGTGTCGCTGTTGGCGTCGTCATTTGCGATGCCGCAGGCGTTGTGCGCTTTTCGTGCGCGCTTGCCCGACGTGCGGCTCAACGTGTACGAATGCCTGCCCACGCAGATCATCGACGGGCTGCGCGATGGGTCGTTCGATCTGTGTGTGGCCTTTATCGCCAGTAGCGACGTGACGGCGGAATATCGCGTGGTGCCACTCAGCGAAGCCGCGCAGGTGTTGGCGGTGCGTCAGAGCGATGCGTTGGCGGACGAGACGCGGCTCGAAAATCTCGTGCGCGCACGCTGGCTCTATGGCCATACTCGCGAAAGTCTGCCCGCGTATTGGCGCGAACTGTGCGGCGAGCGCGCATTGCCATTGCCGTCGCATGTGAATGTATGCACGTCGCAGCGGCTTTACGGGCTGCTTGCGCAGGAGCCTGGCACCGTCAGCGTATGGCCGGAATTTCTGCTGGAAGAACCGGTTCGGTCAGGCCTTTTGCAGCGGCTGGATACGGACGCATGCCAGCCGCGTTTGACGCTCGGGCTCATGCATCGGCGCGATCTGGTGTTGACGGCGGCGCTCGAATATTTCGTCGAGTGCATTCAGCGTACGCAAACCTGATTCATCTTTGCGCACGACACCCTTTATCAAGCCTGTAAAAAACATGCACCGTTGAGGCGATGGAAGCGCTTGAACGTGCAAGGGGTTCCCGAACTGCCGCAGCGCTTCCCGACGAAACGAGTCAGCTTCAATAGCGGTCGTTGGACTACAGTGAACATTCCCCGCCACCTCAATGCCTGATTCTTTTCCCTGAATGCCACCGACGAGGCCACCCCATGCACCTTCAAGCCGGCAACCTGTTCACCACCGATAGCCAGCGTGACGCCGATGAACAAATCGACCTCCTCGTCACCGGGCAGCGTCTGAACGTCGAGCGGATCGTATCGATGGGCCACACGAGCCCCGATGGCTTTTGGTATGACGACTCGCGCGCAGAATGGGTCGTGTTGTTGTCGGGCGCAGCCGTACTCGAATTCGAAGAAGGCCCGACGCGCCATGAAATGCATCCCGGCGACTACGTGCTGATCGAGCCGCATTGCCGCCATCGCGTTGCGTGGACGCACGAAGAAACGCAATCCGTCTGGCTTGCGATTTATTACGAACGTTGAATCAGGAAATATTGGGCGGGGCGAAATGCGAACCGGCGCGTAGCATGCACGCCACGCGCCGATTGAGACAAAGCTTCATCAACCGGAACGGTCTTTGAATACCGCCGGTGTCGATGCCCAAATAGCAGGACGGCGCGCTGAATCGCGCGCCGGTGCGTGTCGAGAATCTTATTCCTGGATCAGGAATCGATTGCGATTCTTCGCGTCCTTGATCCATGCCGGCGCGCGACCGCGGCCCGACCAGGTTGCCCCGGTTTTCGGGTCGCGATACTTTGCCTGCACGGGGGCGGCCGCTTGCTTGGCCGGTCGACCACGGCGCGTACCGAAAATGTCTTTCTCGGTAATGCCGAATTCCGCCACTTTGGTGCGGATGTCGTCGACGATCGCCTGGAATTCCGCGGCACGGGCAGCTTCGGCTTTCTCGGCCAAAGCTTCCATTTGGGCTTTCAGTTCCTTGTAAGTTGCCATGTATCACTCTTCAGGTTGAGTACACACATGATAGCGGTTTCAGCGGCAAATTTTTAGGAAATTCTCTTCGACTACGAGATTTGTCATCGATAAAGCGATGCAGGACTGCTTCGAACACCTGAGAAGTGTGTCATGTATGAGAAAACGTAGAGGATTACCCGGAAACTTTTAACGGCTGCGGCGCGTAACTTTGACTGTTCGCAACGCATTTTCTTCCTGGAGACAAGCCGTCGAGACTTAATTATTCTTTACATTTTTCTGAGGTATCGGGGAATTCACTAATGAACAGAGACAATAAGCTGACGCAGATCGCGGCCGAATTCGGCTTCAATCCGGACGAGGAAATCAGGATCGGCGGAAAGTACACGCCCGTTCTGGTCGACGGCAACACGGCCTATATTGCCGGCCAGATTCCGCGTATCGGCGACGTGGTGCATTTCGTGGGCGTAGTCGGGGAATCCGTTTCGCTCGACGACGGTCGCCGGGCTGCCGGCGTATCGGCGCTGCGTGCGCTGGCGCTGATCAGGAAGCGCTGCGGCACGCTCGACGCGATAGCGACGGTACCGCGTATCACCGTGTATGTGCGAAGTGCACCCGGCTTCACGATGCAAAGCGAAGTTGCCGACGGCGCATCCGACATTCTGTACGCGGTGCTTGGCGATGCCGGCGTTCATACGCGCACGTCGGTCGGCGTGCTGCAATTACCCAAAGGCGCTTCGGTGGAAGTCGATTTTATTTTCGGACTGAAGCACGGCGATGTCGAAATCTGACTCCAGCGGACCCTATCTCGCGAGTGTGTAGTTCCGCGAAACATTCCGATATCCGACGCAAGGCACGCCTGCCAGTGACAGCAGGCGCCAGCAATGCGGAAAGCTAAAGAGAGGCTGTCGAAAAGGACTTCGACAGGTTGCTTGCCGATGAGGATCTCGCGAAGCTCCAGGCGGCGTTCGACACCTGCGATATGAAGGTGCGCGGCGGGTTGGGTAAGTGGGCTGCGTTGTCGTTCGAACCGTATCCGGGCAATCACACGTGCTCGCTCATCGAGCAACGAGCGGACGCAGCCGACGCATGCGGCAACACAGTGCTGCACGTTCGCGTCCGCAGTCGTCGTGCATGCGAACGATGCACTTGGCCCGTGCACGGTCCACATCCTCGCCGTCTGCCCGGCAGCAGAGCGCAGACGGTATGCCGTTCAGGTAGTCGGCCAATTTCGCGTTGTCGGCAACCGCATGCCTGCCGCGCGATGCCCGACGGTCAGAAAATCCCGGAAACACCGCCCCGCCAATATCGCTCCGCATCCCCACTTTGGGAGATGTCATCGCCCAACAGTCAGCCTACGATTGACCACAGGGCATCGGGGCCGGAAGTCATCAGAACAATTGGACAGGCTCCCCATTCCGTATCGAAATCAGCGAATGCCCACGCGGTTTACTGACACAGCTTCTGCGTACGATGGCGACAAACGTGTGCGGTGAGGCCTTTTCATCGCAACACGATGGCGCGTTGATGACGGAAGGCCTGCTGTCGTATTTCGGGGATTTCAATCAATATGCTGGCACGAGACTATGCGGAACGAGAGCTCTCTCACATTCAGAGAATGGTCGCTCTCCTGGACAGCGAGCCGAACGCTGACGATGTGTCGATGTCGGGTGCGGCGCGTGTGCGGCATCCGAGCTACTGGCGAGGGCGAATCGAGGAGCTGCTGTCGGCGCCCGATGTGCCTCGCCATGTCAGAAAGCTCAGCGAAGCGGTGCTCGCGAAGATCAACGCGATGGAAATGCGGTTCGCGACGATGAAGTAAGTACACCGTCGGATGCCGCGCGAGCATGCGCGCCATCGCGTCGTCGACCGGATGGCCGGTCGCTTATTCGAGCGCCATCACGTCAAGCAGGGCCGCACGAAACGCGGCCATCTCCGCGCCGGTGCCGATGGACACGCGAAGATACGGCGGCGGGCCCGACTCGCGAATCAGCACACCGCGGCGCAGGAGGCCGCTCCAGATCCGGTGCCGATCCGCAAACTCGCCGAACATCACGAAGTTGGCGTCGGAATCGGCCACCGTGAGGCCCAGGCCACGCAGCCAGTCGACGGTCGAATCGCGCTCGGCCTTGATCGCCTCCACTTGCGACAGCATCTCGTCACGCGCGACCAGCGCCGCGCAGGCCGCCGCCTGGGTAAAGGCGGACAGGTGATAGGGCAATCGAACCAGCTTCAATGCTTCGACGATCGCAGGCGCGCACGCGCAATACCCGACGCGGCCGCCCGCGAACTTGAACGCCTTGCTCAGCGTGCGGGTGACGATGAGCCGCGGATACGCCGGCAGCAGCGTCACTGCGCTGGGGACGCCGTGACGCCGGAACTCCGCATAGGCTTCGTCGACGACGACCACGCCCGGTGCGGCGTCGAGTATCGCGCGGATATCGTCAATCGGCAGCGCGGTGCCGGTCGGGTTGTTCGGCGACGTCAGCAGCACCACGCCCGGCTGGTGCGCGCGAATGCTGTCGAGGGCCTGATTCAGATCCAGCGCGAAATCCTCGGTGCGCGGCAACGTATGCAGGCGCGTGAAAGTCGTGCGGCAGTATTCGTCATACATGGGATACGCGGGCGTGAAGGCCAGCGCCGATCGCCCCGGGCCGCCGAATGCCTGCAGGATCTGCTGGATCACTTCATTCGAGCCGTTGGCCGCCCAGACGCTCGATGCGTCGACCGTCACGCCGGTGTCGTGCGTCAGGTACGCCGCCAGATGCGAGCGCAGCGCGGCAAAGTCGCGATCGGGATAGCGGTTCGCCGCGCGCGCGGCGTCGGCCACCGCGGTCGCGATGCGCTCGACGAGCGCGGGCGACGGCGGATAGGGATTCTCGTTGACGTTCAGGCAGACCGGCACATCGAGCTGCGGCGCCCCGTACGCGTGCTGCAACTTGAGATCCTCGCGGAGCGGTAAATCCGACAAGGCGACTGCTTTCCAGGGCTGTTGCATTGAAAACACTCCATACGGGTTCGATTGACCGGCGCAGCCGGTTTTTCAGGCGGCAAAAAACAAAAAAGGCGCCGGAGGCGCCTTGGTTGTCGTCTTGATCGGGTATTCACCCGATGCAATTGCTAGATGCGAAACGAGCCGCGGCGCAACAGGGGGCGTCCGTGGTGATGGTGCAGCGAGAGCGTGGTGTTTCGAATCGTCATGCGCCGCATCATGGCATACCGTGATCCGGATGAAAAGCCGGCAGCGCCGCGTGGACCGGAATAGCGGCTATTACGTCTGACGATAAACGGTAACAAACGTGGTATTTCGATCAAACACGAACGAGTGATTTAAACGTTGGCGCCGATTGACTAAGATGCGCAGAAGACGTTCGACAAAAACGCACGGCGCGGGGTGGCCAGATGCAAATGAACGGGATGATTCCATCGGCATGGATCGATGACGTCTACGCTGCGGCACTGGGCGATCAAAGATGGGAAACGGTGCTGGACGGGCTGCGATCGTGGGTCGGCGTGCGCATGGTCACGCTGCTGTCTTTCGACGACGCGGCGCGGGTGCCGGCGATCGAGCAGGCGGCGGGTGACGACGCGTCATGGGTCGCCGCGTGTTACCACACCTACAACACCGAGTTCTATCTGTACGACCCGGTCGTGCCGGTCGCCGCCAACTGGCCGGCGGGCCGCTGGTTCGAGGACGTCAAGCACCTGTCCGCGCACCAGCGCGCGCACAGCGCGTTCTACCAGGAATTCCTTCACCCTTACGGGCTCGGCAGCATCTCGGGCCTGTACATCCATCGCAGCGAGGGTTCCGGCGCATTCCTCAGCGTCCAGGGCGGCCCCGAATCGCAGGGCCTTTCCGACGATCAGCGCCACGCGATCGAAAACATGGGGATGCACATCAGCCGCGCGCTGCAGATCCAGGCACGGATCGGCGAGCTCGAGGCGCGCGTGGCCGCCGCCGAATCGGCGCTCGATGCGATTCCGGTGCCGGTCTTCCTGCTCGGCGCGCAGCGTGAACTGCGCTATACGAATCGCGCGGCCGATCAAATGATCGCGGCGGAACCGGCGCTGCGGGTCGTGAACGGGCGATTCGTGCCGGAAGGCTGTGTCGACGATGCGCAATGGCGGCACGCGTACGCGCGCGGCGGGCTGCTGTTGCGGCGCGTAACGGGCGAACCGCTGCCGCTGGCGCTGATGCCGGTGCCCGAGCAATCGCGCCTGATGCGCGAGCGGCCGGGCGTCGCGACACTGATGACGGCCGCCGACCTGCGTTCGCCGTCGGCCCGCGCGCAGCGGCTGCGCGTGTTCTACGGGCTGTCGTCGGCCGAGGCCGATCTCGCCGTGCTGCTGTGCTGCGACGGGCTGTCGCCGCAGGAATGCGCGGCGCTGCGCGGTGTGTCGATCGGCACGATCCGCACGCAGATCAAATCGATCTACGCGAAGACGGCCGTGGCGCGCGCGGCGCAACTGACGTCGCTGGTCATGCAGACGTGACGGCGCGGGGCAGGCGTGGGCGTAGGGCGCCAGAGTATCGGCCACGGTGTGCGCAGAAAATCGGCGATTTACGTTCAGTTGCTCCACCGGCGTCGGGGCGGTCGTCGGAGTTCGTGCGATTGGTTGACTGCGGCGCCAACGCAGTGGCATTGCGTTGCGCCCGGTTGACTGCAGCTACCCGAACCCGTCTGTCCATTGCAGCCAATCGAGTGGCCGGTTTGTGAGGATGCCGGCCGCCCAGATTTACACCTGCACTACGGGTCTTGCCGCTGCGTCAGCCATATCGGACGCGAACGCTTCGAGGAAGTCGCTACGCGATATTTCACCCATATCGACCGCCTTTGCGTTCCCCCCTGCGATGACCGTGACGTCTTCAATCCCGATCACCTTGAGGATCAGTCGCAAATAGCCGGTCGCGATATCGCGGTCCCGAATGGGCGAATCCGGCGTGTAAGCGCCACCGGACGCCATCACGATCGTGCATGCCTTGCCTTTAACCAGACCTTCGCCGGAGAAGCCCAGCGTTTTGCCTTTTCGCACGATATGGTCGATATACGCCTTCAGCACGGCGGGGACGTTGTAGTTGTAAACCGGCGTGCCAATGACGATGTGGTCAGCGGACAGTATCTCCGCCACGAGTTCATCGGAAAGACGCAGAAGGTTTTTCATATCCTGCGTTTGATGTTCCGGGGGCGTGAAATAGGCGCCGAGCCACGGCATCGTCACAAACGGCAGGTCGGTCGCCATCAGGTCGCGCTGGATCACGCGGCCGTCGTGCTGTTCCCGCTTCCATTGATTGACGAACATTTTCGTGAGTCCACGGGAGATGGACTGTTCGCCGCGCGGGCTGGCTTCGACTACGAGCAAGGTGGGCATGCGAGGAACCTTTGACGTTGATGGATGGGAGAACGGTCTTGCCGGACGGATTTTCTGCAAGACGCGCCGCATCGCGTGATGCGCAAGCCTGCGAACAGGCAACGCAATATAAGACGTGACACCTAACTCAGGAAGTGATTAAATTTCGATGGTTTCAATCACATTTAGAGATGGATTTGATCGGCAGTCTCACACTCGATCAGTTGCGTGTCCTCGTAACCATTAGCGATGTCGGCAGTTTCTCGGCCGCTGGCCGCGCACTTGGGCGCGTTCAGTCGGCCATCAGCCAGTCGGTCAGAACGCTCGAGGAAACACAGGGAATCGAACTGTTCGACCGCACCCGACAACGACCCGTGCTGACACCGGTTGGCCGCGCGCTCGTTGAGCAGGCCCGCGCCGTCCTGGCGAGCGCAGACCGATTCGAGGCCATTGCGGCAGGTACGAAGACAGGGCTTGAACCGTCAATCACCGTGGCGATCGACCCGCTGGTCCCGACCGCGCCGCTCATAGCCAGTCTGCGTGCGTTGCACGATGCTTTCCCGGACCTGCCGGTTTCGTTCTCCACCGAGGGGGTGGGCGGCGCCGAACAACGTCTGCGCGACAACGCAGCATCGCTCGCACTGTGCCTGCTGTTGCCGTCCATTCCGGACGACCTGATCGCCTATCCGCTCATGGACCTGACGCTGGTGCCTGTCGCCGCCGCCGATCACCCGCTCGTTCGCCTTGGCCGGCCGCTCACCCGATACGATCTGGAGTCGCACGTGCAGCTCGTTTTGTCCGATGCCTATGGCGCGGAGGGCCCCCGGCACGGCGTCATTGGGCGTCGCATCTGGCGCTTCGTCGATCTTGGCAGGCGACTCGATTTCCTTCGTGCTGGCTTTGGCTGGTGCAAGATGCCGCCGTATATCGTCGAGCCGTATCTGGCCGACGGTAGCCTCGTCGAGCTGGACACTGCCGATGAAGCGTTGTCGCCAACGGGATCGCTGCCTATCTACGCGGCACATGTTCGCGACCGACCTCTGGGCCGTGCAGGAAGCTGGCTGCTCGAAGATCTGCGCCATCGCTTGAAGCAGTCGTTCGACGGGGAGTCGTGAGCGTTCCAGTCCCCGAGGATGCTCGATCCGGCATGGAAGATGGATGCGCGTGCAGCAATTGCCATTGGCCCGTACCTCGGCACGGATTGGCCGGGCGATCGCGTCAGACTGGTTCAGCGGGACGCACCCGTCGTCCCCAATTTCATCGGGTGTTGTTGCGGTTCAGCGCTCGAAGGCGCGATAGAAAGCATTCGCCTCTTTGAATCGGAGCAGCAATGAGATTTCCGCGACAGGTTTCCGATGGTGCCGGTGCGCGATACATCGATCGGGCGTCCGCTTTTGAACGCCCACCCGACGTTTGAATGTCCCGCCATCGCTTCATGCGAACGACCGGAACTGGCCGTTTTCGCCGACGTGATCAGGCTGAATCGTTACAATCGCCCAGATGCCCCCCTTCGACAGCGTCGAATTCGAGACATGCTGACTTCCTATTTCTGGAGCGGCGACGCCATCCGCAGTCGACGCGTAAGTGACATCGTTCTATCAGGCACGGTCGACGTGCCCGTTCCCTCTGCACGCGTGCTTGCGGACTGGGAAAGAGAAACATCGTCGCGGCTCGTCCTGGAACCCGGGGACGTCGAAGCTATGCCTTTGGCGCGAACGCAAGCGCGCTGGCCGGACTATAAGCGCTGCGTGCAGGCCATGTCCGACTGGACGTGCGCACTAGGATTGCCCTCCGTGCTTGCCTCCAGTGACGTAGCCCTCATGGCCTGTCGTGGCGCGAGGTACCACCATGACGGTGCGCAATATGGCGGTGCGGCATTCTGCAATCTATTCCTGAGCGAGGACCGGGGGCTGGACCTGCATTTTCCCTCTACGGGCCATCGCATTCCCCTGACCCGGGGGACAGCTGTGATATTCGATACCGGCCAGCCTCATGGCGTCATTCAGCGCCGCAGCAGCGGCTTTAATGCGGCCGACTTCGCGACGGACCAGGATTGCATCCAGATATTCCTGACTTGGGAGCTTCCTATCGAAGATGCCCATGTTGGGCAAGCACTGAAGGTAGTCTTCGACATCGACCCTTCGACCTCGCTGCACCTGGATGAGGAGCAAGTCTGGTCGAACGGCGCACCGGCCGCTGTGTGTCCAGAATCTGGTCACTGGTACCGGGTTGACTGATTGTTCGGGTCACACCTCGGCGTTGCCGTAGCACGCTGGACAGACTTCTGTTCAGCACGATAGGCGCAAGCAGCGAGCGCCGTTGGGCTAACGTCAGCGATTTCAGCCATTGCAATCGAACGGATGACGCGGCGCCGCCACGCCGTAAAGTACCGGGCCGTCTCTAAAAGTTCGGCGAAGTGATCGCTGCCGGCAGTCTGGCGCTTGTCAATGATCGACGGCGCACGACCCAAACCAGCCGGTCGCCAGCCGAGACACGGAGTGACCGGTCAGAGCACCCCACCTGCCCCTCAAATTCGGAATCGCGGTTAGGTAACCGGCACGAGGCCCAGCCAATCCATCCCATTGCGGGATCGCAATTTCGTCAGAAAAACGGGATTAATTCGTGGAGAATCGCCCAGACAATTGTCCTCGCGTCGCCCATCTGGGGTACACCCAACTCAATATCGTTAAAGGGTGAACATCATGACTAAATCACGAACCGGCAACGGCCCCCGCTCGCCAATGACCGCGACTGACGCTGCACGCATTCAAGGAGCGACGGCTCGAGCCAATGGGGGGAAGGTCGCCCCTGGAAGCTTTGCTGCCCGTGCCACGTCTACAGCCGCTCGCAGTACCGGAAAACCGACTGGCGGCAAGAAATAAGCGACTCGACGCGGGCTATTGCAAAACCAGCGGCCACGGACGGGTGCCAGGCTTGGCACCCGCCGCAATTGCCGCATCCAGATGCCTGTTCCACATCGCCCGGTATCGGTCTACATCCACAGTTACGATTTGGGCAACGCGAGACCCATTTTGTCGGACGCACAGTACGGTAAATGCATGGGCTGCCACGAACAGCGGGATGGGCGCGCCGATATCCGAGCCTTTATCGCCCACTGCGTTTTCCCACATGTCGGAGAAATACCGCAACGTGAGTTTGCGCTCGCCAGTCCGCAGATTCGCGAGCCATTGCGGTGTGACTTTGGCCCACACGGCAAAAGTTCCGAGAAATGGCTTTCGCTTGGGGATAGATCTGCTCAGAACGCCGCTTGCCAATACGGAAGTGATATCGATAAGCCGCGCAACAGGCAACCGATACCAGCCCCGCATCCCATTTAGAGTCGTCGTCCTCTGCTCCAGCACTTCCGGCGATACGAACGGCACGACAAGCGTGAATAGTGGATTCGGCGTCAGCCTGGGGATCCAGTCCATACAGAATTCAAGGTCCCAACATGCTAACCAATCCATGATGGCATTCAGGCCGAAAGCGCGTAGAGGCTCATCCGCATCTTCCCAACTATGCGATTCCAGAAACGCCGACCAGAGTCGCGGAACGTCGACATTGTCCTCGTTCAAATCCCGGAAAAACGAGGCCGTTACGTAGTCGGTTTCGAGCAGAAATTCCCGAAATTTTGCGAAACCATCATCGAGCTCGCGCAAGCGCCTGAATGTTGCCGCACATTCATCTAACTCGCGACTCAGTTTCAGCGAGCGAGCATAGTTGCCAAGCTTCGGGTCATATCGTGGAGTAAGTGCAACACAATCGGCCAGAGGGGACGGCCACTGCGCACGTGTGCCCGGAAACCGGTCAAAGTGCCGCACTGCCTCGTCTATCAAGCACTTATTCGCGCGAGCATATTCTGCGACGATCGCCCCACGAATTTTCTCTGCCCCATTAGGATAAGCGAGTAATTTCCGGCCAGTTCGCACTGGCAGCCCAGTCGCGGCCGAAAATAGCGGTCCGGGCCGCTTCCCGGTCATCGAGAGCGTCAACTGCAACACGAATTCGTCAAACATGAGGAGGATGGCCCAGTACCCGACCCATGCAGGATATCAGGGCTCTTCTCTGCGACCAGCATTCGACCAGAATCCCTATCCGGCTAGCCGCCCGCCAATCTTGAGAGATCGGATGGATGGCCGCTATGGAGATGCGGCTGCCGCTCGAATGATCGGCTAGCATCTCTCGCGACCGTCGCATGATGGCCGAACCCGGCCGGTTGGTATCCAGTGGCGGCCGACTAGCGGATACCGACCCGTTGCGGTCCTTCACGTCAGCATTCCAGGAACGGCTGTTCTCTAGCGCATAAATGTCATCCATGCCTACTTCGCTACTGCTACTAGCGTGTTCCGTATGTGACGTTTTCCATACGGCGGAGGACGCGGGATGTAAAGGAACCCCAGAAGGTGACGGTCTGACTTCGCGTGTATCGAATCACCGGTAAGCAGCCTCCCCGGGCGGATAGGCTTGCAAATCTAAATAACTGGGGGGAAATTCAGAGTCCGGCGCAAGCCAATTCAGGCCATGCAGTGTTGCAGTGTCTAGGTCAAACGGCAGTACTTGCAAGCGCAACTCGGGAGTGAAATAGAATGGCTTCAGCGCCGCCTCGAACTGCCGCGTGCGCGGATAGATCAAATTCAATTCGCCAACGCCACCGAGATACTTCTGGCCGTAGGCATAGAGTTGATAGAAATCGGCCTGTTTAAGCCCATAGTTGTTGGTACGGTCCGCTCCGTCAATCAGTTTCCACTTGGCGTCGAGGATCCTCGGAGCATCTGGGCCCTCGATCAAATAATCCGGCTTGAGTTTGAAGATGCCGGTGCCGTCATGGTTGCAGAGCCAATGTCGCGAACCTTGCTCCGTCAGTCGGTAGTGAACAGGTAAAAGTATGCGTAACGCGTGGCCTACGTAACGCTCGAAAAGCCTCTCCATGGGGAACAGCAGACTGATCCCTTGCGTCTCACCGGTTAGCGCCAACGGCACCTGGTCGCCCAACACGATCTGACACCAGGGCCTGGCCTGGACGTAATGCGCCATCAGGCGGTCCGTGCGCCACGCCCGGAAATCCGCCGACGCGTTTCGACTGGCAGGGACCTCGTGAAGGATGTGCAGCAATTCATTGGCAACGCGCCAGTTATCGGCATCTCGGGTGCTTTTGCTCACGCGTATCAACCCGGACTTGAGTAGCCTGTTCTCGGCACGGTCTGGCGAGAACACGTCATACCGGATGTTCAGCAGATCGGCGTGAGCAGGCGACGCGCGCATTTGCTTTGCGATGTTCAGTTGGCCGCGCAAATAGCGCTGCTCTTCTTCGATACGAAGATAGTCGCGTCTCATGCCTCGTTTGATCACATGCTCGAGTGCCTGTAGAAACCGTCGCATCATCCATTCGGTGATAGGGTGATCAAAGCATTGAAGGGTAGCCTCGTCGCCTTCGCGCGGCGTAATTTCCATTGCCACTTCAAGCATGCGGCGCAGTAACGCTCGGGCCTGTTCGACAGTCTGGTTGTCGGCGCGGCTTACATGCTTGGGCAGGATCTCGAGACGCAGGCCGCCAGGCGATTCGAGTACGCCGACATAATTGTCCAGACGTAGCCACCGCTGGCTTTCGACATGCAGAACCTGCGCGCCAGTTCGCCCGCGCATACGCGCCGAAATCTCGCATAGCCATTCGAAGTCGGCGTTCGTAACTTGCGCCTGATCTAGCGACGTGGGCACAGCGCCCGTCGTTAAACGAGCGAATTCACGGACGGTCAGCGTGCGTGCGCTCATGCTTCGGTCGACAGGATGCCCGCATAGCTTTCAACGTTATCGAAGGCTTTTGTGTTCACTTCCCAACGTTTTTCGCGCAGCATGCCGACCAGCTCCGCGCCAAAGAGTTGTGCGAGTGGCGCGCCGCGCTGTCGGATGAAGCGCAATTCATCAGCCTTGCGATGATCGTTCAACACCCAGATGATTCGCTCCCAATCCTCAAAGAAATATTCCTGAAGCAGCGGAAATACCTGATGTCTGAAGATTCGAGCCAGCGTCTCCAGTGTGTTGCCACCTTCGGCGGCCAGCGGCATGAAGTACGCGTGGCCCAGCATGTGGTCGCGATCAAGTAATAGCTCAATGCGCTCATTCATGACCGCAAGCATTCGGCCGATGTTGACGCCGGCAACGTCTACGTCATCCAGAAAATCTGGCCGGGGCGCCATTTCCCTGAAAGTGAAGCGTCGACGCAAAGCGATATCCAGACCCGTTAGGGAGCGGTCAGCCGTGTTCATCGTACCGAGCAGATAGACATTGTCCGGCACCGTGAATGGCGTCTGCGAATACGGCAACGTAACCGTCAACGCTTCTGGATTGCCAGCCCGTTTGCTGGGCTCGATGAGCGTAATCAGTTCGCCAAAGATACGCGACACATTTCCCCGATTAATCTCGTCAATGATCAACACATAAGGCGTCGCGTCGACTCCAGTCGGTGGCGGCGCCGGTGCCAGCAAGGCATCGAGTTTCGTCATGTCGATTGAGCCGTCACGCAGTTCATAAAGCGTCATCTGGCTGAAGCGATTGTTCATCAATTCACCGAAGGCCAGGGACGGCTCATAGGACCGTAGCCATCGTACAGCACGGCTCTGCCTGTAGTCGTCGCCTTCCTCCCGTTCGATATGTCGGTAGGGTCCCGTGATCTCGCCAAGTGCCCGGAACTTCAGATTCCCGTCCGTAACGACGAGCAGGTCGCCCATCTTCATCACGTTTATGAAGATGTTAACCGCCGTTGCGGCGTAGTCGTTGACATCGGGTTGATGCCCGTGTTCGCGCATCCGTGCAGAGACGTCAGCTCGTGAGACGCAGCCGGTGTAGTCGAGCGCGTAACCATAGCCCAGCAGCGCCATCCCTTGCTTGATGCAGTCATCGTAGACGTATGCGTCATCGCCTTCAGCCGCACCTAAAGACATCTTCCAGATGCGGCGTCCGGAGAGTTTGATTGGCGGCTCGGTCTCGACGGATGTGTTGGTTGCGGCGGCCCCCCGTGCCCGATCGCACAGCGCCTTGAACACCCCGTCAACGACTTGATAGCTGATTTGTCCATTGCTGTGGCTAACCGCACGTATTCCCTCCACGAAGTCCTCGTAGCTGAAGCTTTGGTGGAAGGTGACGAAGCGCACGCGCCCGGCCTGAGCCAATTCGTCGAACCTTGTCTTCAACGCAGAACGTCGATTTAGATTGTCAGCCGCAGCGTTGCTGACAGGCTCTGGATACTGCGCCAGCAACTCGGGATCCAAGACGCGCAATGTTTCGTCAATCGTGGCATACGTCTTGCCGGTTCCCGGGGGACCGTACAGAATGGTGTTCATAAGGCGGGCATCTGGATGCATACCGCGTGGCGTCCGCTCGATTGGATCGGACTCGTCCGGGTCAATGTCAGGAGACGCTGAAGTGCCGTAGTCCGACGGACGGTAGCCTTCCCCTATCAAGTCGTTCGCGTAGGGGGCGATGCGCGGCGCCCACTCGTCGAGCCAGCGATTCATGGCGGTCGAATCAGGATGCGTCATAGGCGACATCGCCGGACGGTTCGCCAAACCCTTGCAGAGCCACTTGGCAAGCTCACAAGCAGGTCGTCCTGCCCTCAGCCGAATTCGAAAACTGACACGCCACGCTGAATGGCCGAACTTGCGTCGCCCGAATCGCAAGTCGGTGTACTGATAGTTTGGCCCACCTGTCGTCCACTGATCGGCATCGGGGTAACGTTCGCGTATGCACTCTATCACCCGCCAGGTCCACTCACGATCCGCATCCGACTTGAATGAGGCGAAGAGGTCCACACCATCCTTGTTGAGGTAGTTTTTGAGCAATTCCAGTCTCCGGGCAGCCATTGTCGCAATCACGGCGCCAATCATACCGCTCGGCTCAGCGATCGCGTCGCGTCTGTCGGTGACGACCCGATTGTGTGGACGCGGTTACTCGAAGAACGACGCAAAATTCGTGGGTCCGGCACACCCTCAGCCAGATGACTTGTCAGATTCCATCCTCCAACGAAGGGCCGCTCTCAGTGGCGTCGCCGACGTTCAAATGAGCACGCGATGGGATGGACGAGCATCTCTTCACGGCCGGGAGCCGTCGGAGTTGCGAGCCGAGCCGGTTACGTCGACTTGGTCGAAAGCCGGAAAAGCATGGTGCCAGCCGTGCACCCTGCGCGAACATGCGACCTATGCGGCATGAATCCGGACGGCGACATCACGGGGTGTTGTCGCCATTGCGTAGGGCAGTCGCAGTAACTTCGTCGCGCAGAGTCGCAAAACCGTGGCGCCAGTCGCACGTACTATGGCGCACTACGGCGGGGCAGGCGCCGCCGCCTGCCGCCGTCCGAATTCCCTGTCGTTTCTTCCTGGTCGTGCCGCACGCGGTGGTGCGTGGCCGGTGCGTGCACATGGCATCGCGCCAGCGCACTGGCATTGTGATCAGTCATCCTATGACAATTGCAAGCGAAGCGAAAGATTTCATTCCGACACCCGCGGAAGCAACTGCCCATCCGCCCAGCTTGAATGCAAACCCACTTCCAGAAAACGTTTCGCGCAAATTCGTCTAAACAGAGAAAACGATTCCCTGAAATTTGCCCAAAACCCGTCATGGGAGTGGCTCTACGGGTATGCACCAAGTGAGTTAAACGATTAACCGACGTACATTCGCGTCAACACGTCATACGACGTATGACTCAGCGGTCAGCGGTCAGCGGGCACGGCGCCGAAGAATGCGCATGCAGGCGGATCGCCGCGCAACAACGAGCACAACCATCAAGGAGACTGACGATGAAGCACCGATTCAACCGCTCCCGTATCGCCCTGGCCGTCGCGCTGATGGCCGGCTTCGCGATGTCCGCCCAGGCGCGCGTGTTCCGCTCGGCGGACGTGCATGGCGACAACTTCCCGACCAACATGGCCGTGAAGTTCATGGGCGACGAATTGTCGAAGCAGACGGGCGGCAAGGATTCGATCAAGGTGTTCGGCAACAGTGCGCTCGGCTCGGAGAAGGACACGGTCGACCAGGTGCGGATCGGCGCGATCGACATGGCGCGCGTGAACGGCGCGTCGTTCAACGAGATCGTGCCGGAATCGCTGATCCCGTCGTTCCCGTTCCTGTTCCGCGACGTCGACCATTTCCGCAAGGCGATGTACGGCCCGGCCGGCCAGAAGATCCTCGACGCGTTCACCGCGAAGGGGATGATCGCGCTGACGTTCTACGAGAGCGGCGCGCGCTCGATCTACGCGAAGCGCCCGGTGCGCTCGCCGGCCGACATGAAGGGGCTGAAGGTGCGCGTGCAACCGTCGGACCTGATGGTCGACGAGATCAAGGCGATGGGCGGCACGCCGACGCCGATGCCGTTCGCCGAGGTGTACACGGGCCTGAAGACGGGCCTCGTCGACGCGGCCGAAAACAACATGCCGTCGTACGAGGAAACCAAGCACTACGAAGTGGCGCCTGATTACTCGGAGACGCAGCACGCGATGACGCCGGAAGTGCTGGTGTTCTCGAAGAAGGTCTGGGACACGCTGTCGCCGCAGGAGCAGGCGGCGATCAAGAAGGCGGCGGCCGATTCGGTGCCGTATTACCAGAAGCTGTGGACCGCGCGTGAAGCGTCCGCGCAGCAGACGGTGACGAAGGGCGGCGCGAAGGTCCTGCCGGCCGCGCAGATCGACCGCGCGGCGTTCGTGAAGGCGATGCAGCCGCTGTGGACGAAGTACGAGAAGACGCCGCAGATGAAGCAGATCGTCGACGAGATCGAGGCCACCAAGTGACGCGTCGCACTTCCCTGAACAGCGCAGCGGCCGCGAGCGGGGCGGCAGCCGCCCCGGACGGCGCGACGCCGGCGCGGCCGCATGCCGCGCCGCTGTTGCGCTGCGTGAACGACGTGCTGTTCCGCGTGCTGGCCGTGATTGCGTCGGCGTGCCTCGCGGTGCTGACGGTGCTGGTTTTCTACGCGGTCGTGATGCGCTACGTGTTCGAGAATGCGCCGGATTTCGTGGAGCCGATCGCGCTGTTGCTCGTGATCGTGATCGCGATGTTCGGTGCGGCGATGAAGGTGCGCGACGGTGGCCATATCGGGCTCGATTCGCTCGTGCGCCGGCTGCCGCCGAATTCGCGCACGGTGGTGATCGCGATCCAGCACCTGAGCCTGATCGTGTTCGCGATCATGATCATGGTCGGCTGCGGCAGCATGGCCGCCGAGACGATGGGCGACCGCATTCCGATCATCGGGCTGCCCGAAGGCGTGCGCTACCTGATCGCGATGCCCGCGGCGATCGCCATCATCCTCTTCTCGCTCGAGCACCTGCTCGCGCTTCGTCGTTCTTCGCCGGGACAATAACGCCATGGAACTCGCGATCCTGTCCGTCAGTTTTCTGATTTTCCTCGTGCTGGGCGTGCCCGTGTCGTTCGCGCTCGGGATAGCCTGCGTGCTGACCTATATGGTCGAAGGCTTGCCGATCGCGACCGCGATGCAGGCCATGATCTCGGGGATGAATGCGTTCTCGTTCCTCGCGGTGCCGTTCTTCATCTTCTCCGGCGAACTGATGCTGCACGGCGGCATCGCGGACCGGATCCTGCGCTTCGCGCAGGCGACCGTCGGCCACTTCCGCGGCGGCCTCGGGATGGCGAACGTCGTCGCCTGCACGCTGTTCGGCGGCGTGTCGGGCTCGCCGACCGCCGATACGTCGGCGATGGGCGGCGTGGTGATTCCGCTGATGAAGCGCGAAGGCTACAGCGCCGCGTACGCGGTCAACGTGACGACGCATGCGTCGCTCGCCGGCGCGCTGATGCCGACGTCGACCAACATGATCATCTACGCGTTCGCCGCGCAGGGCATCACCGGGATGCTGCACGGCCAGCCGGTGAGCGGCGTGTCGATCGGCGACCTGCTGTTCTCGGGGCTGCTGCCGGTGTTGTGGGTGATGGGCTTCGTGCTCGCCGCCGCATACTGGCAGGCCGTGCGTCACGGCTATCCGCGCCGTGAAGACGGTTCGTCCGCGCTGCCGGCGTTCCCCGGCTGGTATGCGGTGCTGCGCAGCTTCGTCGGCGCGGTGCCCGGCCTGATGGTGATCGCGATCATCCTCGTGTGCGTCGCGAAGGGGATCGCCACCGCGACCGAAGCGGCCGCGATCGCCGTCGTGTACTCGCTGGTGCTGACCGCGGTCGTCTACCGTACGCTGACGGCCGCGAAGCTGCGCCGCGCGCTGTCGCATGCGGCGCGCACGACGGGCGTCGTGCTGCTGCTGATCGCGGTGTCCAACATGCTGCGCTTCCAGATGTCGTACCTGGAGATTCCGGATGCGATCGAAGGGCTGCTGAAGCAGTCGACCGCCGCGCCATGGCTGATGCTGCTGTACATCAACATCATCCAGGTGTTCCTCGGCACGTTCGTCGACATGGCCGCGCACATCCTGATCACGACGCCGCTGTTCCTGCCGATTGCGATGGCGTGCGGCGTCGGGCCGGTGCAGTTCGGGATCATGCTGCTGCTGAACTGCTCGCTCGGCCTCGTGCACCCGCCGATCGGGTCAGTGCAGTTCGTCGGCTGCGCGATCGGCAACGTGTCGATCGGCGAGACCACGAAGATGGCGTGGCCGTACTACCTCGCGATTTTCAGTGCGATCAACATCGTCACGTACCTGCCGTTCTTCTCGACCTGGCTGCCGAGCCTGATCAGCGGGCACGCGGTGTTCTGATCGTCGAATCGCGTGCTTCGCCCGACGTGGCGCCGGACGACCGAGGTTGTCCGGCGCCGCGGTCGTTTCTGCGGTGGCCTTTCAACGCACCGGAACGCTCAATCCTGCCGCGCCTCCGGCTCGCCGTTGCCGCCCGCCGACCGGTCGTCGCGCCAATCCTCAAGTTCGCGCCACAGCGCCGGGCGCGCATGATCGCGCGGCGGCAGCTGGATCACGTACGCCACCCCTCGCACGTTGACCACGACCCCCGAGGCGGGCAGCGTGGCCGGGATGCCGGAGTACGGCGGGTCGGCATCCGGTTCGGAGGCGGTACCCGGGCCGGGCGGATGTCGAAGGATCATGCGAATTCTCCGTGGCGCCGCGCAACGGCGCATCAATAGCGGACACGCCCGATCAGACCCAGCGGGTCGACGGCATGCTGGATAGCGGCGGCGACCTGCCGTTGTGCGGCCGGCACATGCTTGCGGTAGTACGCGACGTTGACCGGCCCGACGCCATGCTCGGCGCTGAAGCAGCCTCCGGCCCGCACCACGCGGTCGTACAGCGCGCCGCGCAGCGCCACCTGCTGCAGCGGCCCGTAGCGGTCCGCACTGGCGTGCGGGATCGACACGACGAGATGGCAGCCGCCGTCGCCGAAATGGCCGAACGTGTGACAGCGCAGTGACGGATGCGCGGCTGCGAGCCACTGCTCGGCATCGGTGACGAAAGCAGCCAGTGCGCCGCGCGGAAACGACACGTCGAACGACAGCGGAAGGCCGTCCTGCGCAACCGCGGCCGGCAGTGCGTCGCGGATCCGCCAGAATCGTTCGGCCGGTGCGCAGGCGGCGTCGAGCACTACGCGCTCGCTCGCCAGCGCGTCGAGCGTCGCGATCGTGCGTTCCTCGAGCAGCGCATCGAGCCCCGGCATGCCGGTCGCGATCTCGACAAGCGCGTAGCATGCGGCAGCGTCGGCTTCGAACGGAATGCGCGCCGCGGGATACGCGGCGGCGACGCAGCCGACGGCCGCCGCCGACATGAATTCAAACGCCGACAGCATCTCGCCGAACGCACGCTCGAACGCGAGCAGGCCGGCGAGCGCCGCGTCGTACGACGCAAACGCAACGAACGCCGCGCACGACGACCGTTCGAGCGGCGCGAGCGCGAACGACACGGCCGTCACGAGCCCGTTGGCGCCGTTCGCGCCGATGAAGCATTGCGTGACGTCGAAGCCCGTGTTGCGCTTGCGCAGCGGCGCGAGCGCGTCGATCACGGTACCCGCCGCGTCGGCGAGCACGACTTCGACGCCGAGCACGTTGCGGCGCACGTCGCCGTACTTGATCAGGCGGCTGCCGCCCGCGTTGGCGCCGACGAGGCCGCCGGCCGACGGATCGCTGCCGAGGTCGATCGGCAGGCAGAGGCCGGCTTCGGCCGCCACGCGGTTGATGTCCGACAGCCGCGCGCCGGCTTCGACCGTGATGCTGCGATTCGCCGCATCGAACGCGCGCACGGTGCGCATCCGGTCGAACGACACCACGCATTGCGTGCCGCTGCGATCGGGCACCGCGGCGCCGACGAGCCCGGTGCGCGCGCCCTGCGCGACGAGCGCGATGCGGTGCGCGACGGCGACCCGCGCGAGCGCGCTCGTGTCGGCGGTCGAGGCCGGCCGCGCGACGCCGAGCGCGATGCCGCCGTGGAGTGCCACATCCGTTACATACGAAGAACACGCGTCAGAAGATGCACCGTCGAGCCAGCCGTCGCCGAGCGTCGCGGCGAGCGCATGCCGCTGCGCGGCGCGGTCGGGCAGCGCGCTCATCGTCAGCCGGCCCGCACGAGCTGCTTGCGCAGGCGGCCGCGCACGACGACCAGCGCGATCAGCGGCACGACGCCGCCCCACAGCGGGCTGTGGCGCATCGTGATCGACACCGCGAGCGCGACGACGGTGACCGCGAGCAGCACGATCGACAGCGAACGCACGCGTCCGTGGTCGACGAACGCGCCGTCGACGAAACCGCCTTCCGACCACGCGGTATGCACGATGCCGACGACCAGCACGCAGACGAGCATCGCGGCCGGCCCGAGTTCCTCGCCCCACAAACGGCTACCTGTCGGCGACACGAGTGCCAGCACCGCGCCGATCACGAGGAACAGGTCGACGCCGATCGCAATGCTGTTGCGGTCCGCGCGGCGGATCAGCCATGCGCCGTGCACGAGCGCGAGCACGCCGCCGATCAGGAACGCGTGCGTCCAGCGTACGTCCGGCTGTTCGGGGCCGAGCCGGCCGTAGAACAGGAACACGATCGCCGGCAGGAAGTTGCTCGCGTGCAGCAGGTAGTCAGTGATGGGATTGCTCGATTTCATCGGGGGATTCTCCTTCGTCGAAACGTCGTAACGTCGAAACATCGGACACGGTGCGGTGTTACGCGTCGTGCCAGCGGAACAGCCGCGCGGCGGCGAACAGGAACAGCGCCGTGCTCGCGGTCATGCCGAGCAGTTGCGGCGCGAGCTGCGCATACGGGGCGCCGTCGACCAGCGCGCCGCGCAGCGCGACCGCGAACTGGTTGGTCGGCAGGAACGCGAGCACCGACTTCAGCCAGGCCGGTGCGTCGTGCATCGGGATCGTCAGGTCGCTGAAGAACAGCAGCGGGTAGTAGGTGACGTTGCACGCGAGTTCGGCGGCGGCCAGCGACTTGGTGCGGCTCGCGAGCAGCACGCCGATGCTGAGCACCATCGCCGCGCCGAGCAGCACGATCGGCAACGCACGCAGCCCGTCCGGCGTCGCGATCGGCAGCGCGATGCCGAACGCGACGCGTGCGACCGTCAGCAGCACGAGCGCCGACAGCGCCATCATGATCATCCGCGCGACGATCAGCGCGGCGAGGAACACGCCGCGCGAGACGGGAAAGCACACATACAGCTTGAACGTATTGCGTTCGCGCAGCGACGCGATCGCGGTCGTCGTCGAGTTTAGGCCGATCGCCATGAAGGCCATCACGAGAATGCCGGTCGCGAAAAATGCGCCATAGTCGAACGGGCGGCGCGCGGGTGCCGCGTTCTCGAAGCGGGCCTGCGCGGCGGGCAGCCCGAGCCGCTGCGCGGCGCAGCGCGCGAGCGCGATCTCGACCACGCGCGACGCGGCCTTGACCGCGAGCGAACCGTTGAAGTCGTAGCGGATCGTCGTCGGCGTGCGCTCGTCGGCGCCGAGCACGACGGTCACGCGATCGGCCGCCGCGCCGCGGCCGTCGAACGTCGCCTTCACCGTGTCGCTGTGCGTGAGGCTCGCGACGATCTGCGCTTCGCACGCGCGACTGTACGGCGTCGCGCCGCCGGGTACGTCGAACGCGATGTCTGCCGTGCCGAGCGAACCCGATCCGCCGAACGCGAACAGCATCACGCTCAGCAGAAACACCGGGAACACGAGCGTCCAGAACAGCGACGAACGGCTGCGCAGGTAGCCGAGCAGCTCGTTGCGCACGAGAATCAGGAACACCTTAGTCATGGGAAGGGCCCTCGGTACAGAGGCGCAGCAGGTCGCCCGGCGTGCTCGGCGCGAGCGCGAGATGCTGGATGCCCTGTTCGCCGACGATCCGGTGCACGTTCGGATGCAGCGTCGCATCGCCGAACACCTCGACGACATGCGCGGCCGACACGCGCACGCCGGTCACGCCCGGCAGCGCGGCGAGCCGCTTGCGCAACGCACGCGCGTCGGCTTCGTCGCGGCAATGCAGGACCGCGCGCGCTTCGCCGACGAGTTCGGCACGCAGCGCGTCCTTGTCGCCCTGGTAGCGCACGCCGCCGTCACGCACCCATACGAGATCGTCGACGACGGCGAGTTCTTCCTCGGCGTGGCAGATCATCGCGACGCTCGCGCCGTGCGCACGGTGGCGCAGCAGGTCGATCACGACACCCGCATAACGACGGTCGAGGCCGGTGAACGGTTCGTCGAGCACGGCCAGTTCGGGCCGGTGCGCGAGCGCGACGTAGAGATCGACGCGCTGGCGTTGCCCCTTCGACAGCGCGCGACACGGCTTGTCGAGCAGTTCGGCGATGCCGAGCGCATCCGTGACCGCGGCGTCCGCGCGCACGTACATCGCGCGGTGCAGCGCGACGATCTCCGACACGCGGAGATGGTCGGGATATTCGACCTTCTGCAATTGTGCGCCGATGCGCCGCAGCGACGGCGTATCGCGCATGAAGCGGGTGGCCGGCACGTCGAGCACGCGCACGTCGGTGCCGCCGCGCCGGAAGCCGAGCAGCGTTTCGAGCAGCGTGGTCTTGCCGGAGCCGTTCGGCCCGACGATCGCGGTGATCGCGCCGAGCCGGAACCGCACATGCCGCGCGGAAAAACGGAAATCGCCGGCCGCGACGTCGATCGCGCGTGCGCCGAGCGCCGCGCCGGGCGCGTGCGCATCGGGCAGCGGCTGCGTGCCCGAGCGCTGCGGCCGGTCGAATGCAGTGTGCGGGCCGACCATCGCGCGCACGGAAGCGAGGAACGAGGGGTTCATCGTCGGCATCCCGTCAGTCGAACAGCATGACCTGCGTGTCGCGCGCGCCCCGGTACGGGTTGCGGCCGTGCGCGACCAGCATGTTGTCGACGACGAGCACGTCGCCGACGTGCCACGGGAACGCAAGCTCCTCGTCGTCGAACGCGTCGTAGATCGCGACGAGATCGTCGAACGGCATCGGCGACCCGTCGCCATAGCGGATCTCGTACGGGAACGCGGCGCGCCCGCCGTACATGCGCTGCAGGTAGCGGTAACTGAGCTCGCCCATCGAGCGCGGGTTCGGATGCTGCGCACTCGCCTGGTTGAACCACACGGTTTCGCCGGTGCGCGGATGCGCGCGCAGCGCGCTGCCGACGTGCGACACGGTCACGCTGCCGTCGTCGAGCCAGCGGCAGCCGACGCCGCGTTCCGCGCACAGCCGCTCGACCTCGTCGCGCTCGCTCGTGCCGAATGCGTCATCCCACGGCCGGTGGTATTCGGCGAACGGCATGCCCGGATTGGCGGCGAGGCCGTCCGCGCGCTCGCCGGGCGCCGCGAAATTGCGCAGGTACATCACGCCGCGTTCGGCGAATCGTTCGCGCAGCGCGGCCGGCACGCGCGCCGTCACGCGCCGCATGTCGCAGATCGGCGTCTCGCCGCCCGCATCGGCCGGCTGCCGGCAATAGAACGCGACGAGGCGCGGGAACGCGGGCATGTAGGCCATCTCCTGATGCAGCCCGATCTTGAACGGCGGCGGCATGCGGGTCGACTCGTACACCTGGCCGTCGATCTGCTTGCGCGGCGCGGCGCCCGCGGTGTAGCCGTTCGCGTGCGCCGGATACAGCGAGCCAAGGCAGCCGAACGCGGCGGTGTCGGGCACCGCGAAGCCGCGCCACAGCAGCGCGCCGCACGCGTCGAGCAGCGTGTCGATCGTGTCGAGCCGCGAGCGGTACCACGCGACGAACATCTCCGGCGAGGTCGCGAGTTCGGCGCTGCGCGGCGTCACGCACAGCGGCAGCGTCGCGCCGGACGCGACCGCCGAGCAGTGCACGTCGTCGGCGCCGAGCCGTGCGGCGGCGTGCGCGGCGAGGAAGGCGAGGTCGGTCATCACTCAGGCCAGCGCCGGTTTCTTCAGCAGGATCTCGAAGCCGAGCGCGCCGAGCCCGGCGCTCGGGCTGTAGATCGACGCGACTTCCGCGAGACCGGCTTCGGCGACGAGCGCATGCGCTTCGTCGAGCGTGATCTTTTCCTCGACGTGGGTCGGCGGATAGTCGGCGGCGGCGCGCATCGCGGTGAAGCGGTCGAGCAGGTGCTGCGGCGCGTCGCGGCGCATGTCGTGCACGAGCGCGATGCCGCCCGGTTCCAGCACGCGATACATCTCGGTGAGGCTCAACGCCTTGTCAGGCAGGTGGTGCAGCGTCGCGCGGCCGACCGCCATCGTCAGCGTGCCGTCGTCGAACGGCAGCGCGAGCGCGTCGCCGACGCGCATCTCGATCGTGTCGTCGAGATCGAGTTCGTGGATGCGCGGGCGGCCTTCGTCGAGCATCGCCGGATCGAGGTCGATGCCGACGTAGCGCCAGCCGCGCATCGCCGGATCGGTCGCGAGCCGCACCGGCACGACGCCGGTGGCCGTGCCGATGTCGGCGATCACGCCGGGCGTCATCCCGCGCGCAAGCTGGCGGATGCGGCTGATGAACAGCAGGTCCCACGGTTCGAGCGTTTCGGTGGCGAAGCGATCGTAGTCGTTCGCCGGGCGCAGGTTCTTGAGCAGCATGACGTTCCTTTTGCAGAAGGGTGCCGAAGGGATGAAGGGATCACAGCCAGCCGACCGGCACGGCGGCCAGCAGCCGTCGCGCAGTCGCGCTGTTGACGCCGAAAGCCGGGCGGCGGCGGCGTTCGACCGCATGCGCGGCCATCGCCGCGATGCGGGCGCCGAGCCCGACGCCGATGCCCCATGACGGTGCGGCGACACCGAGTTCGAGCAGCGTCGCGGCCGTCAGGAAATCGATGTTCGGGCGCAGCGATCGGCGGGCGTCGGCTTGGGCGCAACACGCGTCGAACAGCGTGACGTAGGCGCCGTCGAAGCCGTGCGTCGAGAAGAGGCCGCGCATGTGCGGCGGACGCGGGTCCGCGACGAACAGCGGATGGCCGAAGCCGTACAGCGTGCGTTTCGCGTCGAACGTGGCATCGATCGCCGCGTGTCCGGTGGCGGCGAGCGCGGCAGGCGGTGCGCCGGTGCCGCCCGGGACCGACTGCGCGAGCGCGGCGAGCCACTGCATCGCCTCGAGCGCGGCGCCGACGTGCGACGGCCCGCTCGCGAGAAAACCGGATGCGATCGCCTGCGTGAGCGTGACGCCGGTGCCGATCGCGACACGCGGCGCAAGCACGGTCGGCGTGATGTAGCCGAAGCCGGCGTGCCACGCGACGAGCAGCATGTCCATCGCGGCTTGCGCCGGTGCATCGGTGCGCGTCGCGCCGGTCAGCACGAGCATGCGTTGCGCGTGACTCGACGTACCGGCGAGCGATGCGCCGATCGAGTCATGGCGTGCCACGAACGGACGGCCCTCGATTGCCGCATGCAGCAGGAACGGTGCGGCGGCCGCGCATAGCAGCATCGTATCGAGATCGGCGTCGTCCGGCGCTTCGCCGTGCACGCGTGCCGTCACGTCGTCGAAGCCGCGCAGCAGGCCGGACGCGGCCGCGAACACCGGCGCGACACCCGCTGCGCCGAGATCCGCAGCGACGGATTGCGCGGCCGAGCCGGACGCCAGCGCGTCGGCGAATGCCGCGAGCCGCGTGCCGATTGCCGTTTCGTGCGCGCGATGAGCGGTACTGCCGGGTGCGACGTCGAACCACAGGTGCGCGAGCGCGCCTTCGAACGTGGTTGAGCCGATCAGCGCGTTCAGGTCGAGATCGCGCACGCGCAGCGCTTCGGGTTCGAGCGTCGCGCCGTCGATGTCGGTGCCTCGATGGCGGGTTGCCGGGCGGCCGAGCAGGTTGCGCGGGGCTTCGCCGGCCGGGGTGGTCGTGGCGGAATCAAGAGTCGTGTCCATGTCATTCCACCTGCGCGAGTTCTTCGCTGCTGACGCTGATCGCCGCATGCGCCATCGCGGCGATCACGGCCGCGTGCTGGTCGACGACGGGCAGCACGTTCGCGAAGTAGTAGCGCGCGCTTTTCAGCTTGCCGCGATAGAACGCGAGTTCGGCCGGCGTGTCGGCGGTGTCCGGCGCGTCGAGCCGGCGCGCGGCGATCGTCGCCGATTCGAGCAGCACCCACGCCGACGTGACGACGCCGAACATCTCGAGAAAGCGCGTGTAGAACTGGCTGCTGCGGTGCGTGTGACCGTCCTGCACGTCGCGCGCAATGTCGTCGAGCGCGGCGGCGATCCGGTCGGCGCCCGTGCGCAGCGCATCGAACAGCGGGCGCAGCTCCGCATGCGTGCCGGTGTGATGCTGGCGCGCGAGGAACACGTCGAGTTCGTCGCGGTAGTACTGGATCAGTCGCGAATGACGGCCGAAGCCGAGCTTGTCGCGCACGAGATCCTGCGCCTGGATGTAGTTCGTGCCTTCCCAGATCGACAGGATCTTCACGTCTCGCGCGTTCTGCTCGACGGGGCTCGCATCGGTATAACCGAGCCCGCCGTGCACCTGGATCGCGGATTCGCAGATCCGCCACGCCTGGTCGGAGATGAACGCCTTGCAGATCGGCGTGAGCAGCAACTGGAGCTTGCGGTGACGCTCGATCTCGGCCGGGTCGGCGTCGGGCGTCGCTTCGAGCATCGCCGCGCGCGTGGCGGTCGCGGCGAGCTTGCCGAGCAGGCCGCGGCAGCCGTCGACGCGGCTCTTCATGTCGACCAGCATGCGCTGCACGTCCGCGTGCTCGACGATCGCGACGCGTGCCGCATTGGTGTTCGACGCGCGCTCGATCGGCCGGCCCTGCAGCCGGCGGCCCGCATACTCGACCGCATGCAGGTACGCGCTCGACGCGACGCCGACGCCGAACATCCCGGTGCTCATCCGCGCCTGGTTCATCAGCGGCATCAGCTGCAGCAGGCCGACGTTGCGCCGGCCGCCGAGCAGCCAGCCTTTGGTCGTGCCGTTCGAACCGAACACCAGGTGCGTGTTCGCGCAGCCCTTGAGCCCCATCTTGCGCGGCAGGCCGATGCAGTCGACATGGTTCGACTGCAGTTCGCCCGTTTCCTCGTCCGGCCAGAAGCGCGGCACGACGAGGCACGACAGCGAGAACGAGTCCGGCGACGCGGTGTCGATGCGGCCGAGCACGAAATACAGTGTGTTCTCGGTCAGCTCGTGCATGCCGGCCGAGATGTAGACCTTCTCGCCGTCAACGGCGTAGATGTCGCGTTCGAGCGGCGTCGCGCGAAGCGCGACCGCGGTGAGATCGGTGCCGGCCTGCGGTTCGGTCGCGCAGAAGCAGGCATCCCAGCGGTACGCCTCGAGCGGTGCGATCAGCGCCTTCTGGTGCGGCGTGCCGTGCATCTGCAGCAGCTTGATCGCGGGGCGCGTGAAGCCGCCGTAAGTCATGAACGACGGGTTCGCGCCCATGAACATCTCGTAGATCATCTGCGTGACGATCGGCGGCAGCCCGTGCGCGGTGCCGAACAGCGTGTTCGACCATTCGTCGCGAAAGCGCGCCCACAGCGCGTGGAAATGCGACGGAATGCGTACCTGGCCGTCGTCGAGCAGCGTGCAGCCCTCGACGTCCGCCTGCTGGTAGCTGCGGCCCAGGTCGAGTGCGAAATCGCGTGCGCGTTCGAGCAGCGCGTCGATCGACGCGCGGTCGTGCGTACCGTACAGGCTGTGTTCCGCCAGGAACCGCTTGTCGGCTTCGAACAGTTCCCACAGAAAGAAGCGCAATTCGCGCAGGCTCACCTTGTAGGCGCTCATCACGCGTCTCCTTCGATATCGAGTGCGGCATCGAGGCCGCCGGCGAGGTCGACGACGGCTGCCGCCGCTGCACCATGCAGTGCCGCATCCCACACGAGCACCGTGCGGCGTTCGCCTTCGTCGAGCGCGCCCGCGAGCCGGATCAGCGCGGCCGCCGATTCGGCCGACGACAGGTGGCCGGCGGCTTCATGCTGGATGCGGGCGGCGACCGGGATCGACGCGGCGTCGGCCACGCGTGCCGCGAGGCCGGGATCGAAGCCGGGCGGCACGCACCAGTCGATCTGGCCGGCGCGCAGCCCGGCCATGTCGAGCGCGCGGCGGATCGCCCGCGCGGCGACCGGCGCGAGCGTGTCGCGCAATGTGCCCGGCGCGTCGGCCCACGGATCGGCGATCGACGGCCCGAACTCGACCGCGACGGACCGCACGCCGCCCCAGTCGGCCGGCTCGGGCGCCGGGCCGGCACGCGATACGAGCAGCGCGGCCGCCGCGTCGCCGTAGCCGACCAGGTCGCCGAACTGGCGGAAGAACGGGTAGAGCCACTTGTCGCTGAGGATCACGAGCGCCTGGTCGCCTTCGTCGAGCAGCCCGTCGAGCAGCATCAGCGCCGAATACCAGCCGAGCGTGCCGTTCTGGCCGAGCGCGAACGGCGTCACGCGCTGCAGGCCGAGCTCGTACTGCATGCGGCCGACGACCGAATCGCCGATGCCTTCGTTGAGTGCGCAACTGGCGACGATCACGTGGGTCGTGCGGGCCAGTTGCCCGGAGCCGAGCTGGTCGCGCAGGTCGAGGGCGGCATCGGCGGCGAGGTCGGCGAGGCTGCGGCCGGGCGGCGCGACCCGCAACGTGGGCCGGCCGCCCGGCGCGAGGCGCGTGCCTTCGTCGGGCGTCAGCGCGCCCATCCCGCGCGGGCGGGCAAAGCGGGCCTGCGGCAGCAGCAGGTGCCGGTAGCCGGGATGGCGTTCCTGCGCCTGGATCGCGCTGAACACGACGGCGGGCGGCAGCACCACGACGCCGCCGGACAGGGCCAGCGTGCCGGGCTCGGCGACGCGGCGCGCGCCGAGGCAGGTTTCATCGAGCGTCGACAGGGTCATGCGGCGGTCTCCTCGTTCGTGCGCGCGAACGCGTCGCGATACTGGTTTTTCAGCGCGGGTCGGTCGATCTTGCCGTTCGGGTTGCGCGGCAACGCCGGCAGCGGCTCGACGACGAGCGGGCTCATGTAGGTCGGCAATGCGTCGCGGCACGCGCGTGCGATGTCGGCGCGGCACGCGTCGGCGTCGAGCGTCGACACGACGCATGCGGCGATCGCTTCGCCCAGCGACGCGTGCGGGACACCGAACACCGCGGCCTCGCGGATGTGGGGCAGCGCGAACAGCACGTCCTCGACTTCGGTCGGGCTCACGCGATAGCCGGACGTCTTGATCATGTCGTCGCCGCGCGCGACGAAGTACAGGTAGCCGTCCGCGTCGCGGCGCACGATGTCGCCGGACCACACGGCGACGTCGGGGCGCGGGATCTCGCCGTGCCGGCGCGGCAGCGGGCGAAAGCGCTGCGCGGTCAGCTCGGGCCGGTTCCAGTAGCCGAGTGTGACGAACGCGCCGCGATGCACGAGTTCGCCCGGTTCGTCGGCCGCGCATTCGCTGCCGTCCGCGCGCAGCACGAGGATGTCGGCGTTCGGCACGGCCTTGCCGATCGATGTCGGGCGCAGTGCGGCGTCGGCCGGGGGCAGGTACGTCGAGCGAAATGCTTCGGTCAATCCGTACATCAGGTACGGCGCGGCGTTCGTGAACACCGCCTGCAGGCGGTGCAGCAGCGGCGTCGCCAGATGGCCGCCGGTGTTCGCGAAGCGGCGGATCCGCGTGCGCGCCGTATCGCTCCAGCCGGCCGAGGCGAGCTGCATCCACAACGGCGGCACGCCGGTGATCGACGTCACGCCGAACGCGTCGCAATGGCGCGGCACTTCGGCCGGCTGCAGGAAGTCGAGCGGCGCATAGCACGCGCCGGACGCCAGCGCGGTGGTGAGCTGGCTCAGGCCCGCGTCGAAGCTGAGCGGCAGCACGCCGAGCACGACGTCGTCACTGGCCAGCCCCTGGTATGCGGCGACGCTGAACGCGCCCGATACCAGGTTACGGTGCGACACGACCACGCCTTTCGGCTTGCCGGTCGAGCCGGACGTGTAGAGCAGCGCGGCGGGATCGTCGTCCACCGGCCGGCCGGTGTGAGCCGGCGCCGATGTGTCGGTGCCGGGCGCGTTGATCGCATCGGCCAGTTCCTCGATCAGCATCGCGCGGGCGCCGACGAGCGCGGCGAGCGCCGACAGGCGCTTCAACCGCTGCGCGCCGGTCATGAACAGCGCCGCGCCGCTGTCGGCGACGATGTGTTCGATCTGCGCTTCCTTCAACTGCGGATTGACCGGCACGAAGATC
The DNA here is from genome assembly GCF_000012945.1 of Burkholderia lata. Classification (NCBI taxonomy): domain Bacteria; kingdom Pseudomonadati; phylum Pseudomonadota; class Betaproteobacteria; order Burkholderiales; family Burkholderiaceae; genus Burkholderia; species Burkholderia lata. The sequence continues at coordinate 1,035,288 of NC_007509.1, read as the reverse complement.
GCACCGAGCGCGTTGGTCGCGAGCATCGCGACCACGGTTTCGATGCGTTTCGGCGCGTAGATGGCGACGCGCTCGCCGGGCTGCACACCGCGCGACGCGAGCGCGGCGGCGGCGCGGCGGACCGCGCGCGCAAGCTGTTCGTAGGTCATCGTGCCGCCGCCGTCGGCATACGCGGGATGCTGCGGCCAGCGCGCGGCGCCGTGTTCGAGCAGGTCGGCGACGCTGATCAGGGCGTTCATGATCGGCTCCTCTCTCAGGTTGGACTAGGCGGGCCGCACGTACACGTGCGCGGCTTCGTGGGACAGGAAATGCGCCATCGAGTACGTGCGGTGATACGCGCCGCAGCGCGCAAACACGGCGATGTCGCCGACCTGCGGCGGTGCGCCCGTGTCGTCGCGGCCGATCACGTCCGCACGGCTGCAGGTACTGCCGACATAGATCGTCGGCACGCCGCGTTCGGGCGGTGCTGGCGTGCGGCGCACGAGCGACGGCGCCGCCAGCCGGCGCATCACCGATTCGGTCTGCGCAAGCAGGAACGCGTGCGACAGCCCGCCGTCGCAGACGGCGATCGTGCGGTCCTGCCACGTCTTGACCGCGACGACGCGCGTCGCGAACACGCCCGCGTCGGCGAAGATCGCGCGGCCGGATTCATGCGCGAGCGAGTACTGGCCGGACAGTGGCGCGAGCGCGGTGGCATAGCGCTCGAACGCGGCGTCGCCCGGGTGATCGTCGGCAAAGCCGCCGCCGAGACTCAGCGACCCGAGCGGGGCGCCGTTGGCGGGCGCGAGATCGCGGGCGAGCGCCGCGAGCCGTTCGGGCAGCACGAGCGTGTCGGGCTGCGTCGCGTCCTGGCGGATGAACGAATGCGGGCCGGAGAACACGTGTAGCCCGGCTACCGGCAGGCTGGCAGCGGCGAGCGTGCGCACCGCGTCGTGCGCCTCGTTCGGCGTCATCCCGAAGTGGTCGTGCCACAGTGCCCGGGCATCGTCGCCGGCCAGCGCGCCGGCATTCACGCGCAGCAGGACCGAGCCCGGCGTGCTGCCGCCGGCTGCCGCTTCGCGCGCCAGCGGCACGAAGCGCGCGACCGCGTCCGGGTTGTCGAGCACGAAATGGCAGCGCGACGCGAGCCCGGCGCGCATGAACATCTCGTCCATCGACGGGTTGTTCAGGTAGCGCGGCGTCTTGATCCTGCCGATCACCGCATCGAGTTCGCCACGGCTCGCGAGTTCGACGCCGTCCTCGTACGCATGCGCGCAGCGCGCGAGCATGTCCTGGTTCGGGTTCGCCTTCAGCGACACGATCAGCCGCGTGCCGAGCCGCGCCTTCAGCGACCGGTAGCGCGCGATCGCGACTTCCGGCTCGTACACGTAGCACGGCGTGCGCAGATCGGCGATCCACGCATGGTCGCCGGCGGGCGGAAGCGGGCGCTCAGGCGTCATGGCGGCCCACCGGATGGAGCGTGGCGGCCGCGTACGCGCCGCAGTTCGACTGCATCACGCCTAGCACGCGCTGGCCGCGCGCGACCGCGTCGAGCCCGACGTCGGCCAGGTTGATCGGGAAATCCGAACAGCACGCATGGCCGCGCGCATGGATGTTTTCCGCATAGAGTCGCTCGGCGGGCACGCGCATCGCGCGGCACAGCGCATTCCAGCCGGGCAGGTCGGCGTTGTGCGGGAGCACGAGTTCGTACGCGTCGAGCGCGTGCGGTTCGAGCGCGACCGCCGCGTCGATCGCCTTGCGCGTGTACGGCCACTCCATCATGATCAGGTCGGCCTCGTTCGCGGCGACGGTGTCCGAGCCACGGTGCCATTTCGCATGCGTCTCGATCGCGATGCCGCCGAGCCGGTTCTTCGTGCTGTTGCGCGCGATCAGCATCGCGGCCGCGCCGTCGCACTGCACGCCCGTCATCTGCCGCATCCGGTAATCCTCGCCGTACACGCGGTCGGACGACACGACGAGCGCCGCATCCATTTGCGGATAACGGCGCATCAGCGCGCGCACGGTCTCGATGCCGGCCGCGACCGACACGCAGTTCAGCTGCGCGACCGAGCCGAGCCACAGCGGCTCGATGCCGAGCTGGGCGGCCAGCTCGTGCGGCAGGCTGCGCGGCGCGGGCGGCACGCTGAACTGCTGCGTGTGCACGTGCACGATCGCGCCGATGTCGGACGGATGCACGCGCGCGGTGTCGAGCAGGCGGCCAGCCGCCGCGATCGCGAGATCGGTCTCGCTCGTGTCGAGCGCCATGTGGAAATAGCGGCTGCCGGAGTGCGCGATCGCCGCGGCCCGCTGCGCCGGGTAGTCGCGCTCGGCGGCCCAGGCCTCGATATCGACGGGCAGGCCCGGCAGCTCGTAGGCCACCGCGTCGATGCCGATCCAGAAGCCGGCGTCGCGGGATGCTTGGGAGGCGTTCGTCGTCATGGTTCAGTTGAGCGGCATCGCCGCGTAGTCGAGGACGTCGAGTTTTTCGAAGGTCGCCTGCACGGTCGGCGTGAGCAGGCCCATCTCGCGGATCGTCGGCACCAGGCGCCGGAAGATCGAGCGGCGGATCGAGCTGGAGACCGGTGATTCGCGCACCATCGCGCTGCACTCGCGCTTCGACAGCCCCATCGGTTCCCAGATGTCGTCCGCGCACAGGTGCTCGTACAGCACGGCCGCGCCTTCGCAGACGAACTCCTCGCGTTCGCGCAGTTCGACCGCGCTCATCTCCGCATACACGCGGCACAGCGTGATCCGGCCGACCGCGAAGTGACGCGCTTCGTCGCGCTGGATCCGCAAGAACAGGTCCTTGATGAACGGATCGGTGCTGTACGCGACCACGCTCTGGAAGATCGACAGCGCGATGCCCTCGACGAGCACCTGCATCCCGAGGTTCGTCATGTCGAGCGCGCTGCTCGTGATCGTGTCGTGCAGCAGCCCCTTCAGCGAGCGGCTCATCGGGTAGCTGACGTCGAGCTTCTCGTTGACGAGCTTCGCGTAGGCCTCGACGTGGCGCGCTTCGTCCATCATCTGCGCGGCCGCGCACAGCCGCGCGCTCAGGCCGTCCTCGGCCGATGCGAGCTTCGACGCGCAGATCAGCGCGGCCTGCTCGCCGTGCAGGATCTGCGACAGCAGCCAGCCCTGCGCGTGATGGCGCACCTCGCGCTTGTCGGCGTCGGACAGCTTGCTCCACAGCTCCGTGCCGTAGATCAGCAGCGTCGGGTCGGGCATGCCGAGCGGATTCGCCGGGTCGAGGTCGTGGCTCCAGTCGACATCGGTCGCGACATCCCACTGCGCGGCCTTCGCCTTTTCGTACAACCGGTTCAGCGCCTCTTCGCGCAGTTCGTAGTCGTTCGACATCAGCGCGTCGACGGGCATCGACCAGCGGATGTCGGCCGTGTCCTGCATAACGGTGAGCGTGTCAGTCATTTCAAGGTCTCCCCGGCTGCGCGGCGGCGCCGGAATGATGGGCGGAATCGGTAAGCGTCGCGGGGGCGCCGCGTGGTGTGGCCGGGTGAGGGTCGAGGCGGATCGCATACGACGGCCACGGGCCGCGCAATTGCGCGTCGAAGGCGTCGGCGAGCCGCGCGGGCCAGATCGCGCAGCACACGCGGTTGTCGCCGGCGAACTCCGCATCGCGCAGGATGCGGTCGCCGATCCACACGACGGGGGCGCCCCGCGCAGCATCGCGTAACGCTTCGTCGTACAGGTGCACGCCGAGCAGCACGTGCGGCGCGAGCAGTTCGGCCGGCAGCGCGCCGAAGTACGGCGCGCAGACTTCGATGAACACGCGGGCGTCCGGATGCACGACGTCGCGGATCCGCGTGGTGATGTCGGCAAGGAACGCGAAATACTGGACGTGGTCGAGCAGCACGCGGTGATCGCCGCCGAGCGCATCGCCGGCGTCGTAAGCGTTGCCCGCGCTTTCCGCGAGCGCGGCGCGCGCATAGTCCGCCGGCGTGTCGAGCGGCATCCGGTACGCGCTCGCGGCGACCGCGACCGGCTGCTGCGCATCGCGCTCGATCCGGTAGGTGAAGTGAACGGGTCGCACCATGTCACGCCTCGTCGTCGAGAGAGAACGTCGCGTCCGGCGCGAACGCGACGTCGGCAACCGCGTAATAGCCGTTCAGCGCGAGCGAGCAAACGGCCGCACGGCGCGGCGTGTCGCCGTCGCGATGCGCGAGCAGCACCGACAGCCACGGATCGCTGCCGAACGCATGACCGAACAGCCCGTGACCGTCCGGCAGCAGCGGCGTCTTGCCGACGGACGCGAGCAGCGCGCGGCGCGACGTGGCCGGAAAGAACGGCAGCGCCGCCTGCAAGCCGGGGCGGGCCGCGCAGAAGGTGCGGATGTCGCGGCCCAGCCGCACGACCGCGCTGGCCGGTGGTGCGGCATCGGCCAGCACCGACGTCATGGACGGCGCCGCTTCGCGGCCGACGTCGACGAGCAGCGAGCACACGCCGAAGCCCGAACGTCCCCAGGCGGGGTTGCCGTGCCAGTACGTGAAGCCGTGCACGTCGATGTCGACGATCTGCAGCAGCAGCGTGCGCGGCCCGGTTTCGGCCGCGGTCGCGAGTGTGCGGCGCAACACGTAGCCCCAGCCCGCGCATTCGTACGAGCAGGTCATCCAGTCGGGCGTGTAGTCGTTCGCACCGGCAAGCGCCTGCGCGAACACGCGATGCTGCGGCGAATCGTTCATCAGCAGCATCGACAGGATCGTCGAGCTGACCACGTAGTCGTCCGCGCCGACCGCGCCGCACAGCCGCTCGCGTTCGGCACACGCGAGCGTGCCGATCGCGCGGGCCGTGTCGTCGAGCGGCACGGCCGCGCCGTCGCGCGACGGCGCGACGCGCCGGTACGCGAGCGCCTGCACGGTCAGCGCGGTCGCCGGGGCCGGCTCGGCGGCGGGGGCCGCCACGGTCGCAAGGGGCGCGAGCATCGTCGTGTCAGGCGGCGTGCTGCTGGCGGCGCAGTTGCGCGTCGAGCTGCTGCAGCGTCGTGTACTGCGTGATGTTCAGCGCTTCCGGATCGATCGAACCGTAGAGCTGTTCGCAGAACACGATCAGTTCGACGATGTTCAGCGAATCGATGCCGAGTTCGCCGATGCCGGCGTCGGTGTCGACGGTCTCGACATTGAGGATCTTCGCGACTTCGCGGGACAGGATGTCGAGCGCGTCGGCCGGAACGTTCTGGGTCGTCATGAGAGGAGCTCCTGATAATGAAGTGGGTTGATCGGGATCGATCGGCCTGTCGCGTGGGTCAACTGCCGGCTTCGCAGCGCAGGCTCTTGCGAAGCTCGTGATAACAACGGTACGAACTGCCTTCCATCTTCGAAAACGCCAGCAGGTCGCGCTGGTCGTCGAAAGTGGCGACCCTGCCGTCGCGCACGAGCGCCGTCAGGAACTCGTTCGACAGCAGCTTGATCGCGAGCACGCGCTGCACCTTGCCGAAGCTGTAGTGCGCGTCGTCGGTCTGGCTACGGGCGGCGTCGGCGATGAACTGGTGTACGGCGCGTGCGTCGGCATCGAGTTCGACGCGGCCGGTGCGTTCGAGCCAGTCGACGTGCGCCATCAGCGCGCGGACGAAGTAGGGGCGCACGACGGTCAGGTATTTGTTGAACACGGTCGGGCCGCCGATCCGCAGGCGATCCTCGGCGCTCACGCGCACCTGGCCGCCGACGTTCGCGAGCTGCAGGTTGCCCGCGAGGAACGGCGCGCCGCAGGTCATGCGTTTCAGCTTGCGGTACTCGTCGGGCCACACGAGGTAGGCGGCCGGGAACATCACGCCCGGCAACCGCGCGGCGACCACCGCCATGCAGTCGCGATGCGCTTCGATGCCCCATACCTTGTCGACGGTGAGCGCGAGGCCGTTGTCGTCGCTGCGCACGACCGTGCGCCATGCGGCGAGCGTCGGGCCGCCGCCGTCGCTCATCAGGAACGCGAAGTTGTGGCCGCTGTCGATGCAGTCGCATGCGCGACGGTTCTGGTCGTCCGAGAAGAACAACCCGAACATGATGCGGATGAATGCGCGCATGAACGGCTTGAACAGGTGATGGAAGCCCTCGCGGCCGATCTGTTCGAGCAGCGCTTCGGTGAGCGGCGCTTCGTCGTGTTGCAGCGGCGTCGACGCGGACGAATCGGGCAGCACGTCCGGCGTGGCCGCATGCAGCGCGATCACCATCTCGCTGTCGAGCAGCCGCACGGCGGCGGCTTCAACCAGCCGGGCGGCCGCGCGCGGCGGCGTGCCGAGCGACGCGATCGTGTCGAAGTGGCGCAGTACCGGATACGCGGCCTGGTCGGCCACGCGCAGCAGCAGCGGTGCAGTCGCGAGCGGGTCGGCGGACGAAGCGGGAACGGAAAGCGTGGACATGGGGCAGGGTTCCTGTCAGAAGCGCACGCGCACGGCGGCGTCGATACGGGTGCCGAGACCGACCATCCGGTACTCGGAGTTGCTGTCGGAGAACGCGCGGGTGACCGCGACATCGACGCTTACGCGCTTGTTCACGTCGGCGACGACCTGCGCGATCGCAAGCAGGCCCTTGTCCTGCGGCGAATAGACGCCGCGCAGCGAGTACTCGACGCGGCCGATCTTCTTGCCGAGCCGTGCGAACAGGTAGTCGCGCAGGTTGCCGTCGACGCTCACGAAATCGGCCGTGCCGCCGAGGCCGCCCAACGCGGCGCCGGGTGCGACAGGCAGCAGCGCATTGTTCGCGCGGACCGCGCCGACCATCTGGCGCCACTGGTTCGCGTCGTAACGTGCCTCGTCGTGCGACCACTCGACGATCAGCGAGAAGTTGCCGGGCAGCGCGCTTTGCATGCCGACCGCGCTGCGCCACATGTATTGGCGGTCATTGCGGCGATCGACCGCGTCGTACGCGGCGGGCGAATCGAGTGGCGTGCCGTTCGCGATGAAGGCCGGCAGCGGCCGCGTCGTGCCGCGCTCGAGCCACGCGCTCGCATAGACGGTGTTCGAGCGCGCGACGTCGAACGACAGCGTCGCACCGGCGCCGCCACGGCCCGCATGCCGGCCGGCGAGCAACGCGGCCGAGCCGCCCGACCAGTTGTACGCACCGCGCACGAGCTGCGTCGCGCCCTGCACGTCGCGGTTGTCGACGTCGCTGCGCAGCGTGCGGTTTTCACCGGCGATGATCTGCAGCGTGGTCTGTTCACCGGCCCATTTCGCTTCGACGAGCGGCGTGCCTTCGACGTCGCCGTAGCGGTCGTAGATGTCGGCCGTCGCGGCGCGCTTCTGGAAGAAGCCGAGCGGAAAGAACGCTTGCGACGTGTCGAGCGGATCGATCCGCTTGCCGGCGGTCAGCGTGATGCCGTTGTCGAACGCATAGCGCACGCCGGCCTCGTTGAAGCGGGTGGCCTGCGCGCCGAGCGAGTGGTTGCTGGCCACGGCACGCGCGTTCATGAACAGGTTCTCGCCGTCGATGCGTGCGAGCAGGCCCGCTTCCTGCAGGTTGCGCGGCTGGTCGCCGATCAGGTTCCCTAGCAGCGCGTGCCCGTCCATGCTGTCGACGGTGCGTGCGTAAGCGATGCCGTTCAGCGTGCTCAACTGTTCCATCAGCGATTCTCCGTGCGCGAGCGTGCAGCCGAGCGCGAGCGGGACGGCGAGCACGGCGGCGGGCCAGATGCGGCCGGATGATGGACGGAGGCGGTCACGATGGGCGTCGACATGGGCGTCGTGGTCACTGGCCATCGGCAAGCGTGTCGGGGTTGAACCAGCCCGACGGAATCTTGCGCGGCTGGCCGTCGAGGATGTCGACGACGCTCGCGCGCTGCTTTTCGATCTCGTTGCGATACGTGATCTTGCGAATCACCTTGCGCCCGTTGGCATCGACCGGTGTCGAGAAATCTGCACTGCGAAACAGCAGGCCGCTGGCAAGAAAGAACTGCGCGCGCACCGGCACGTCGGTGTCGGGCGTGACCCACAGCTTGATCGTCGGGTAGACGTTGTCGGGATCGGTCGCGGTCAGGTCGAGCTCGGTGGCCGGTTTGCCGGCGATCGTCGTCGCGCCGGCCGCTGCCGCTGCGTGATAGCTGTCCGCCCAGTGCGTGCGCGTGATGTCGCTGATCACGACCTCGCCCTGCAGCCGCTGCATCCCGTTGATGCGGACCGCGCTGCGTGTGTTCGGCACGTAGAACCAGTGGCCACGCGTCGTCGCGAGGTATTTCTGCCCGTCGTTCTCGCCGCTGCGCGTCAGCGCGAGCGTGTCGCCGTTGCCGCGCGTGTAGACGAGATAACGCGTCGCATCGCCGGACTGTCCGCCGACTTCGTTCGTGATCTGGATGTTCGTCTGCGTATCGGCGGCCGTGCTGCGGTACGCGTCGGCACGGGCGAGCATGGTCTGGGCCGTCGGGGCGTCGGCGGCATGAACGAGCGGCGCGCATGCGACGAGCGCGGCGGCCAGGTGGCGAATGCGAATCATGGGGCGAGTCCTTCGAGGATGTTGCGTTTGGCGAGCCCGAGCGTCGCGAGCAGCGCGGCAGCCACCCCGAGCACGACGAACGCGCCTTCGACGGCGGCCACGGCGGCCGGCGAGACCGTGAATTCGAGCAGGATCGACTTCACGCGGCCGGGCGGCGGGGGCAGGTGGATCTGCGCGTGATTGAGCGCGACCATCGTCAGCAGCGCCACCGCGATGCCGGCGGCCGCGCCAAGCAGGCCGAGGAAGGCGGTCTCCTGGATCAGCACGCCACGCACCGTGGCGGCCGGCACGCCGAGCGCGCGCAGCGTCGAGATCTCGCGGCGGCGTTCGACGATGCTCATCAGGATCCAGTTGCTCATCGACAGCAGGATCGTCAGGCAGAGAATCGCGCCGAACACCGAGAACTGGTTCTTGTACAGCGCGACGACCTGGTGATAGAGCGACACGAGCTGGTCCCAGGTCTTCACGTCGAGCGTCGGCAGCGCGGCGCGTAGCGTCGCGGCGGCGGCCGGCGTGTGTGCGGTGTCCGACAGGAACACCGCGATGCGCGACGCGCGGTCGGTGCGCAGCAGCGCCTGCGCGGCGGTGAACGTCACGTTGACGATCCGCTCGTCGACGTCCTTGTTGCCGGTGCTCATCACGCCGACGATCTGCGCATCGGTCGCGTTGATGCCGCCATGCGCGGTCGACGCCATCAGCTGCACGACCGAACCGACGTGCACGCCGAGCTTGCGCGCGAGTTCCGCGCCGACGACGACTTCGGTGCCGGGATTCGTTGGCGACAGGTAGCGGCCCGACAGCACCGTGTGATAGTCGAAGAACCCGGGCGGCTCGCGGTTCGGCTCGATGCCTTCGCCGACGAAGCCGTAGCTGAGATCGCCGTTCGAGATCAGCCCGTCGAAGTCGATGCCGCGCGCGGTGGTCGCGACGCCGGGCAGCGCCGCGATCGCGTGCGTCGCGGTGGCCTGTTCGTCGGCGGTCAGCCCGTACTGCAGCGGCCGCTCGCCGATCAGGTCGAGATAGCCGTGGTGCAGCACCTGCACGTGGCCGACGCCACTGTCGATCGACCCTTCGCGCACCGCGTCGAAGGTCGCGATCACATAGCCGAGCGCGAGGCTCGACGCGAACGCGGCGACGCCGATCATCGCCATCGTCAGCACGGTGCGGCGCTTGTTGCGCCAGAGGTTACGCCACGCAAACGTCGACCAGTTCACGATTCTCTCCCGGTACGCCGTCTCGCATCTCGATGCGACGCGGCAGGTGCGCGCACAGACGATCGTCGTGCGACGCAATCAGAAAGGCGGTGCCCAGCGTGCGGTTGGTGTCGAGGATCAGCTCGGCCACCGCGCGTGCGTTGGTACTGTCGAGGCTGGCGGTCGGTTCGTCCGCGATCACGATCGCCGGCTCCTTGGCGAGCGCGCGGGCCAGCGCGACCCGTTGCTGCTCGCCGCCGGACAGCTCGCCGGGGAGATGGCGTTCGCGCGCGGCGAGCCCCACCGCGTCGAGCATCGCGCGGGCGCGCTCGCGGCGCGTGCGCGGCGTGCCCCACGCGAAGCAGCCGAGCTCGACGTTCTCGAGCGCCGACATCACCGGTATCAGGTTGAACTGCTGGAACACGAAGCCGATGCGCTCGCGGCGAATCCGTTCGAGCGTGTCCGGCGCATCGTCGATCCGGCGGCCTTCGAGCCAGCGTTCGCCGCTGCTCGGCACGTCGAGAAAGCCGGCCAGGTTGAGCAGCGTGCTCTTGCCGCTGCCCGACGGGCCGACGAGCGCGACGACATCGCGTTGGCCGATCGAGATCGTCGCGCCGCGCACCGCGACGACGCGGCCCGCGCCCTCGTACACGCGCGAGACGTCGCGCAGTTCGAGCACCGGCGTGAGTGGGGTGGCCGTCATGCGTACGCTCCCTGGCCGGCTTCGGCGGCGGCCGTTGCGTGGATGACGGACAGCGCGCCGTTCGCATAGAGGTCGCGGCACTTCAGGCGTTGCAGCTTGCCGCTCGTCGTGCGCGGCAGCGAGCCGGGTTCGACGAAGCACAGATCCTGCGCGGCGAAACCGATCCGCGATGCGAGCAGCTGCTGGCACTCGGCGCGCGTCTGCGGCGTCGCATCGACCGGCCGCGCCTCGATCGCGACGACCAGCCGCTCGGTGCCGGTCTCGGGGTCGGGCAGCCCGAACGCGATGCAGGTGCTCTTGCGCAGTGTGCGATGGGAGGCCAGCGCTTCCTCGATTTCATGCGGGAAGTAGTTGCTGCCGCGAATGATGATGACTTCCTTCTTGCGCCCGAGGATATGGAGCTGGCCGTCGGCGACGTAGCCGATGTCGCCGGTGCGGAACCAGCCGTCGGCCGTCAGCGGTGCGGCGATCGAGCCATCGTCGGGATTCAGGTAGCCGAGCATCACCGACGTGCCGCGGATCGCGACTTCGCCGACCGCGCGGTTCGCCAGCGGGTGGTCGCCGTCGTCCAGGATCCGGAACGCCATGCCTTCGATCGGCGTGCCCATCGCGAGCACGGTTTCGGTGTCGGTGTCGGCGCCGTCGTTCGCGGCGGCCGGTTGCGCGTCGCGGCGCTCGATCAGCGCGCGCCGGTCGAGCGTATCGGCGATCACGTACGGCGCGCCATCGACCGTGCCTTCGTGCCACGCACGATGCATCGACACCGCAAGCGTCGATTCGGCCATTCCGTAGCACGGCTGCAGCGCCGATGCCGCGAGGCCGTACGGTTCGAACGTCGCGGTGAAGTCGCGCAGCGTCGCGTCGTCCACGCGTTCGCCGCCGATGAAGATGTTGCGGCACGCGGAAAGATCAACGCCTTCCATCGCGGCGGCATTGAAACGGCGCACGCAATAGCGCAGCGCGAAGGTCGGCACCGACGTCGTCGTTGCGCGTGCCGACGCGATGCGCTTCAACCAGCCGAGCGGATTCCGGATAAAGCTGTTCGGCTGCATCATCAGCAGCGGCGCGCGGTAATGCATGTTCGACAGCAGCGTGAGCAGCCCCATGTCGTGATAGAGCGGCAGCCACGACGCGGTGCCGTCGCCGGCCGCGAGGTCGAACCGCACCGACCCGCCGATGCCGAGCACGTTCGCGATCACGTTCTCGTGGCTGAGTACCGCGGCCTTCGGATGCGATGTCGAGCCCGACGTGAGCTGGACATGATGCGGATCGCGGCCATGCTTCCCGCTGATCAGCGCACGTGCACCGGCATCCGCGACGATCGACAGCGTGTCGAGATCGACGACCCGCGTGGATGAAGCGGGAAACGCGTCGTCGCGCCATGCGGCCGATTGCGCGTCCGCGGCGATGACGAGGCGCGGCCGGTACAGCTCGCAAGCGACGTCGATCACCTGGCGCCCGGTGGTGGCGCGGCGCGCGGGAACGGGCACGGTGCAGGGCAGTGCGCCCGTCATCACGCAGGCCATCATCGCGGCTGCGTGCTCGACCGACGCGGGCAAGGCCAGCATCACCAGGTCGTTCTCGCGCACATCGAGTTCGCGCAGCGCGCCGGCCTGGCGAAACACTTCTTCCGCGAAGCGCCGGTACGTGATGCTCGCCTCGTTGCCGGCGTCGTCGACGAACGTCATGCGATGCATGGCGCCCGCGACGTCCTCGAGCGATTCGATCAGGCGATGAATGGTGGATGCGCACTTCGTCACGAGGATTCTCCCCTTGAGGAACACGGCCGCTCGCGCCACGGTGCCGGCGGCGCCGTTCGTCGAGTGAGGGGGATTCTTGCCGGATCGACATGACGCGACAAACGGAATATTTGCAGGCTATGCATGAGCAGCACGCATCCACTCGGCGTTGCCATGTGCGTATACGTGTGAGCCCGCGCGAGGTGAATGGTCGGTACGCATTCGACCGGTCGTCTAGTTCACGATGTGGTGCGCTCATGCGCGGGCGTCATGCAATGCGTTCGGAAAATTCGCTTGTCCGAAGCATCGACTCACAGAAGAATTGCAACCCGGCAGCGCGCCAGTGTCGCCGCGTCATCGTGCCGGGCAGGGTCCGGCCAAGGAGAGCATTTTGTCCGTCACCTCATCGCTTCTCGCCCGTCAGAAACCGGTTGCCGACATGAAGAGCCGCCCGAGCGGCGTCGTCTTCTCACTGAAGCTCGCGGTCTACGTCGCGCTCATCGCGCACGGCATGCTGTTCGCGCTGTCGACGGTTGTGGTCCTGAAGGTCGTCGGCATCCTGCTGATCGGCGCGATGTACGCGCACGGCGTCGAGCTGCAGCACCAGGCGCTGCATTACCAGGGGTTCAGGAGCAAGCGGCTCAACATGGTGTTCGGTGTGCTGCTCGGCATGCCGATGCTCGTGTCGTTCCATGCGTACCAGGACAGCCACCTGCGCCATCACCGGCTGCTCGGCACGCCGGAGAACAAGGAGTTCTTCGACTACGGCGACCAGTACGGCGCGAGTCCCGTCGTGAATCTCGGGCTGTGGGTGTGGCGGCTGTCGATGGCCGCGCACTATATCCAGTTCGCGAAGAACGTCGCGAAGCTCGTCGTGCCGGGCGCACGCTTCGGCGACAACCCGCTGGTGTCGCGCGCGATCCGCCGCGATCACCTGCTGATGGTCGCGGCGATCGCGCTGCTCGCCGGCGTGTCGTTCGCGCTGCACACGTGGTTCGTCGTGTGGGTGTGGGTCGTGCCGCTCGTGTTCGTGGCCGCACCCGTGCATGCGCTGGTCGAGATGCCCGAGCATTACCGCTGCGACCTGACGAGCACCGATCCGTTCCGCAACACGCGGACGATCGAGAGCAATGCGTTCATGACGTGGTTCACGAACGGCAACAACTATCACGTCGAGCACCACATGATGCCGAACTTGCCGATCGAACGGTTGCACGACCTGCATGGCGCAATCGGGCCGCGCATTCGCTACTACCACCGCACGTACCGGCAGTTCTATTACGCGCTGCTGCGCGGCAGGCTGTCGCCGCGTACGGTGGACGACGACGCGGACGACCGTGCGCCCGACGCGGAAGCGGCGGCGCCGGCGTCCACGCAATCGGCATGACCGAGGCGGTGCTGCCCGCGTGCGTGCCGCGCCCGAATGTTTTTCAACGACGGTGACGACGATGCTCTATCCGGAACTTTTCAGGTCGCTGGAAGCGGTGCGCTGGGACATGGAGAAGGACATCCCGTGGAACCGGTTCGACGCGTCGCGGCTCACCGACGAGCAGGCCGAGACGATCAGGATGAATGCGATCACCGAATGGTCGGCGTTGCCTGCGACGGAAATGTTCCTGCGCGACAACCGGCACGACAGCGACTTTTCCGCGTTCATGAGCGTGTGGTTCTTTGAAGAGCAGAAGCATTCGCTCGTGCTGATGGAATACCTGCGCCGCTTCAAGCCGGAAAGGGTGCCGACCGAAGCGGAGCTGCACGCGGTGCGCTTCGAATTCGATCCGGCGCCGCCGCTCGAGACGCTGATGCTGCATTTCTGCGGCGAGATCCGCCTGAATCACTGGTACCGCTGCGCGGCCGACTGGCACACCGAGCCGGTCATCAAGCTGATCTACGAAACGATCTCGCGCGACGAAGCGCGCCACGGCGGCGCATACCTGCGTTACATGAAGAAGGCACTGAACGATTGCGGCGACGTCGCGCGTGCCGCGTTCGCGAAGATCGGCGTGCTGATGGCGTCGGCGCGCCGCACCGAGAAGCCGTTGCACCCGACCAACCTGCACGTGAACCAGGCGCTGTTCCCGCGCGACACCGTGCAGTCGCGCCTGCCCGATCCGGAATGGCTCGAGCGCTGGCTCGACGAGCAGATCCGGTTCGACGGCGAGTGGGAAAAGAAGGTTGTCGAGCGGATCCTGCACAACCTGTCGATCCTGTTCGAGCGCACGCTCACGTCCGCGCAGGAACTGAACCGCTATCGCCGCGAAGTGACCGCGCGGACGAACCGTGTGGCGGACGGCGTGGTGGACAGCGTATAGCGACACGCATCCTGTCCAGTAATAGGCGGAACCGATTCCGGACGGCGTGGCGGCGTCATGCATGCCGATTGCCGTTTCCGGTCGGCGGAATATTCAATTCCGGACATAATTGGTTCATCAATTTCCGGGGATTGCATGGCGCAATTCAATTTCATGCGTTTAGTATATTTTCATAAACATAAAATTGCGGGTTTAAATAGTATTCCGCGTGAATGTTGAGATGCGTATTCTTTTTGCAATCCGGTAAATGAATAAATATGTCTGGTAATTGAAATTGAATTGTAGGAATCGAGTTGTGCCTCTGTTGTAGCGTCGGGATGGCTGACGGAGCGTGGATGTGTGCCCGTAATGTCCTGTTTTTGCGCGCCTTTCGCGGCCATAACCAGCATCGCTCCGGTCGGATATTTATTTACAAAATCACTACTTCATAATGCTAATGTAAGAATATCGGGTCGATCAAAATTGATAGATAAATACGAGTGTCACGATTGAAAATAAGAATGATCTGCATCCATGCTTCAATATAAAATCGTTCCCGAATCCAAATAGGAGAAACGATTCAGGGAGACGAACGGCGACTTGCCTGTCGGTGGGTGCAACTTTGAGGCGGCGGTATGGCTAATGTGAGATTGGCAAAGCGATTGAGAAGTATGCCTTCGCTGGATTTCCTGAGAGGCTTCGAATGCGCGGCGCGTCATTTGAGCTTTACGCGTGCGGGGCAGGAACTGAACGTCACGCAATCCGCCGTGAGTCGCCAGGTCAAGGCGCTCGAGGAGCAGCTCCGGATCGAGCTCTTTCACCGGCACATTCGTTCCCTGACGCTGACCGACAAGGGGCGGGAGCTGTACGACGCGATCTCGTTCGCGTTGTCCGACCTGGAATCGGTGATCGGCAAGCTGTCGTCGAGTGTCGGCCAGCGTGCGATCTCGTTGTCGACCACTGTTTCGTTCGCGGCGCTGTGGCTGATTCCGCGTCTCGGTTCGTTTCGCGCAAGCTATCCCGACATCGATGTACGCGTATCGGCAACGAGCGAAATTGAAGATCTTAAACGCAAACGTTTGCACCTGGCCGTGCGATATGCAGGCCCGTATACGTCGACGGACGAGACGGACGTGCTGTTTCGCGAGCGCGTCGTGGCGGTCTGCAGCCCGAGCCTGATGTCGGCGGCGGGCGACGCTGCGTCGATGAAGCCGGAGGACCTCGACAAGCACGTGCTGCTGCATCTCGACGATCCGCGCGGCGAGTGGCCGTGGCACGGGTGGAGCCATCTGCTGAAGGAGCTGGGCGTGCCGCGCCTGCGGCCTGCCGGCGCGCTGCATTTCAGCCAGTACGACCAGCTGGTGCAGGCGGCGGTCGACGGGCACGGCATCGCGATCGGGCGGCGGCCGCTGGTCGACGGGCTGCTGAAGCAGGGCCGGCTCGTGGAGTTGTTCCCGCACTGCACGGTTGCATCGGGCAGCTACGTGCTGGTGCAGAACCCGGATGCGTGCAACGAGTTCGATATCGCGGTGCTGACCAACTGGCTGCTCGAACAGGCGAGTCATCCGCTCGCGTCGGACCAGGAAACGGGCGGCAGCAACGTGGTGCCGATGTATCGGGTCGGATAGGACGGTCGCGTCACGCCGTCGCGCCATCGCGCGTGCGTGTCGAGGGTGTCATGCGGCAGCTCCGATGCGTGGGCGCGTGCGAGTCGTCATGCGTCGCGCCTGCAACCTGTGCGATGATGCGCCGCTTCGCATTCGTTGCAGCACGCCGCTGACCGCGGCGCCCGGTTCGGGGCCGCTGCCGATCGCGCCGACACCGGAGACGACATGCCCGCAGTGAACATTCATGGCAGCACCCTGCATTACCAGGATCACGGTACCGGGTTTCCGGTGTTGCTCGGGCACAGCTATCTGTGGGATTCGGCGATGTGGGCGCCGCAGATCGACGCGCTGTCGCGCCGGTATCGTGTCATCGTGCCGGACCTGTGGGGACATGGCGCATCGGGCGCGCTGCCGGAAGGCACGCAGACGCTCGACGATCTCGCCGCGCAGGCGAGTGCGTTGCTCGACGCGCTGGAGATCGAACAGTGTGCACTCGTCGGGCTCAGCGTCGGCGGCATGTGGGGCGCGCGGCTTGCGTTGCGCGAACCGCAGCGCGTGCGCGCGCTCGTGCTGATGGATGCGTCGCTCGAGGCCGAGCCCGAAGCGACGCGGCTGCGCTACTTCGGGATGCTCGACGCCATCGCCGCCGCGGGCCGTATCGCACCGCCGTTGCTCGATGCGATCGTGCCGCTGTTCTTCCGGCCGGATGTCAATCTCGCGGGCCCGGTGCCGTCCGCGTTTCGCGACGCGCTCGCGAACCTGCCGGCCGACCGGTTGCGTCAATCGATCGTCCCGCTCGGCCGGCTGATCTTCGGCCGGCCCGACACGCTGTCGGCACTCGCCGAACTGGACGCCGAACGCACGCTGCTGATGTGCGGTGCGGGCGACATGGCGCGCCCGCCGTCGGAAACCGTGAAGATGGCGAGCGTGATCGGGTGCCCGCATGCGCTGGTGCCGGACGCCGGCCACATCTCGAATCTGGAAAATCCCGCGTTCGTCACGCGCGCGCTGCTCGACTGGTTCGACGCGCAGCGGCTGTCGGCGGGCTGACGCCGGCGCGTGTCGCGTGGCGCCACGCCACGCGAGCCAACGCGACCAGCGCCCGCATCACGCGCGTTCGCTGACCGGCGTGAGCTTCCTGTCCCGCCCGTGTGCTTCGTCGGCCCCGCCGCGAACGAGGCTCAGCGCCTCCGCGCGGCTCGCCACGCACGGCGCGGAGCCGGGCAGCGGCTGGCGAGCGGTCTCGCGCAACGCGAGCACCGACACGATGCCGATGAACGAGGCGCCCATCAGGTAGTACGCGGGCATCATCAGGTCGCCGGTGCGATCGACCAGCCATGCGGTGACGAGCGGCGTCGTGCCGCCGAACAGCGACACCGACACGTTGAAGCCGATCGCGAGCGCGCCGTAGCGGATGCGCGTGGGGAACAGCGCGGGCAGCGCCGATGGCATCACGCCGGTGAACGTCGACAGCAGCACGCCGTAGATCAGCATCCCGCCGAACACGGGCAGCATGCCGCCGGTGCGGATCAGCATCAGCGCCGGCACGGCCAGCACGAGCAGGCCCACGCAGCCGGCCATCATCACCGGCTTGCGGCCGACCTTGTCCGACAGGTGCCCGGCGTAGAGCGTCATCGGCATCATCAGCACCATCACGAGCAGCACCAGGAACAGGCCGTGCGATTCGCGGAAGTGCAGCGTCGCCGACAGGTAGCTCGGCAGGTACGACAGCGCCATGTAGTCGGTCACGTTGAAGATCAGCACGAGGCCGACGCATTGCAGCAGCGGCCGCCACTGTTCGACGAGCAGCGCCGCGAAGCGTTGTTTCGGTCGCGACCGTTCGTCCGCTTCGCGTGCTTCGGCTTCCTTCTTGAAGGCGGGCGTTTCCTCGAGTTTCAGCCGGACGTAGAGGCCCACGAGACCGAGCGGGCCGGCGATGAAGAACGGCACGCGCCAGCCCCATGACAGCAGCGCTTCCTGCGACAGCGACGCGGTGAGCAGCGCGACCGTTGCCGCGCCGAGCGTATAGCCGATCAGCGTGCCGAATTCGAGGAAACTGCCCATGAAGCCGCGGCGCCTGTCGGTCGAGAATTCGGCGATGAAGGTGGCTGCGCCGCCGTATTCGCCGCCGGTCGAGAAACCCTGCACGAGGCGGGCGACGAGCAGCAGCACGGGCGCCATGATGCCGATCGACGCGTAGCTGGGGATCAGGCCGATCGCGAAGGTGCCGACGGCCATCATGATCATCGTGGCGGCGAGCACGCGCTGGCGGCCGATGCGGTCGCCGAGCGGGCCGAACACCATGCCGCCGAGCGGGCGTACGAGGAACGCGGCCGCGAACGTGCCGAAGGTCGCGAGCAGCTGCGCGGACGGGCTGCTGGACGGGAAGAACACCTTGCCGAGCGTGACGGCGATGTAGCTGTACACGCCGAAGTCGAACCATTCCATCGCGTTGCCGAACGCCATGGCGCCGACCGCGCGCTTGAGGACGGCGGGGTCGACGATCGTGATGTCATCCAGCTTGACGGACTTGCGCGAAGACCGGGCTTTCGCGGGGTGCGCTTGCGACGGGCTCAAAGAACTCTCCTGGAATTGCCTTGGCAGCCGGCCGGGCGGGTGTGCAGTGGAGTCGTGCGGGCCGATGGACAGCGAAGGCGGGTGTCTCGGGGCGCCGCGATGTCGGTGGAGTGACGCGCGTTGCGGGCGACACCGGGCAGGTTTGTTGTGAGAACCAGTTTAGAGAAACGGACGCAGCCGACTATCGGTCATGCGCCTGGA
Source organism: Burkholderia lata (assembly GCF_000012945.1). Taxonomy (NCBI): domain Bacteria; kingdom Pseudomonadati; phylum Pseudomonadota; class Betaproteobacteria; order Burkholderiales; family Burkholderiaceae; genus Burkholderia; species Burkholderia lata. The sequence goes on along the minus strand of NC_007509.1, from coordinate 1,016,566 downwards.
ACCCGGTTGTAAACGACATCGACGACGTCGCCCGAGAACGCCAGGAATGGCTGGGCTGGTTCATGCGGTCGCGCATGCAAGACGACCGCGTCTTTTCGTGGAATACGATGAGGAGCGGCACGGCGCAGAAAGAAGTCGTGCGCGATGCGCCGGTACGAATGCATGCTCGCGCAACGATTTTCCAGTGCACGATGGAATTTTAAAGTTAATTCGGAATGCGAATATTAAACGGAGGCCGGTGAGTGTGGATCGGACGGGCTGACATTCCCGCATCGGAACATGCGGCAGATCCCGAGGCTCGCGCCGGCAGTCGTGCCGGTTGCCACCGCACGCATTGTCGATCCCGCGCTCGATGTTCGTTGCAGCCTGGCGATTGACCGTAGCGACCTGCTCGTCCTGTGCAGCGGCCCTCGCCTGGCAGTAACGGGTGCCGATGGCCTTGCGCTGTCGAATGGGCGACAGCGGTGGTTCAAGCACATCCGTGCATGACAACGTCGTGTTCAACAGGTTTCGCGGCGACGCACGGTTGCGAGATATTCGACAGCAGCGTGACAACCCCTGGCGCGACGCGGCAGGGGTTCAGGGCCGTCCGTCCGATCGGTCAGTGCGCGTGTTTTGTATGAAGAATAGGCGTCGGTGATCGCGATAAATGGCGAGAAATTTCGCACCGCACGAACCCGCGCACTCGCTCATTCGCGAATTTTCATAAATGCGAACGTTTGCGTGTCGCTATGCTGGAATATTCGACGATGAAACCGGCATTTCATTGCCGATGTGAAGCCGTGGACGATTTGAATGGCCAATAACGTTCGATGAAAATTCCTGTCACGAACGCATTCATGAAATCGAAGTGTGTACGATGCCGACACGCCATTGCCGATTCGCATTCAGCGATTCCGGATGGCGCCTGGTCAACGCCAACGACTGCTGCAGCATTACGCCAAATTACGGCGTGCCCGGTGTTGACATAAAACTTTCCGAAATGCGTGATTGACCGGAACAGCGATGGGGATCGAGGTCCGGCGGCACGCGGCGAAAGGCGCCGCACGGCGTGCGGCTTTCCGAACACGAGCGACCAAAGGCAATGCGCGATTCGCGCACGGCGTGGCCGTGCCTGTGCGTTGATTGCGCTTTCATTCGTGCGGGCCGTGCCAGCCGGCAATTGCGGTGCATTCATCGGAATCGCGTTCCTGACATTCATCCGGAGGTCGATCCACCGTCGCTATCACGACACTAATTCCGAATCATTGAGCTACCTCTATTTTTGCTGGATTTGAATGAATGCGTTGTCGTTGATATGAAGAATCTTTAAAAAGGGGGCCATACCGTCTGCTTGATTGATTCCGACAACAACACGGCGAAAACAGACATTGACAAATCGGCGGACAAGGGCCGCCCATATGATGCGGCGCAGAAAACCAGAAATGTAAGAAATTGTCAAAGGTCCGTAATAATGCAGACAGTGTCGAATCATTCATCGACGGGGTTAAGCGTGAATCGTGGCAGAGGCCCCGGAAACGGGCATCAACGGGCAAGCGTAATCGTACTGTTGCTCGAGGGTTTTCCCATTATGCAGATGGGCAAGCTGGCCGCGGTTTTCGAACTCGCCAATCAGCTCGGCCGTGAGGATGGCGCATTCGTCGACCACTACGAATTACGGCTCTATTCCGTGCATGGCGGGCCGGTTCGCTCGTCGTCGGGTGTCGGGATCTGGACGGAGGCGGCCAGTACGCTGGACGCCAGCACCGTGCATGCGATGTTCGTTCTGAGCGGTCAGGGCGGCATCGACAAACTCGACGAGCAGCTGATCGCATGGCTGAGGTATGCGCATCAGCGAGCGCGCGTCGTGAGGGGCAGCAGTGGCGGCCGGAAGTTGCTCACGCAGATTCACCTGCCCCAAAAAGAGGTGGAGCGGGCGTCGCCCGAGATGGACGCCGGCGGCGCATTGCAAGTCAGGCGTGACGACGCCGAATACGCGGGCGACGAGGACGACGGCCCGTTCTCGGATGCGCTGTCGATCGTCCGGGTGGACATGGGTTACGAAATCGCGCAGGAAATCGTGATGTGCATGGTGTCCGGCGCGAACCGGAAGCTGACCGACGTGCTGTTCGGCGCACGTGTCGCACGAGCGAGCACGCTGATTCGCATGGCGGCACATCATCTGCGCGTGAACAGCGAAAACCGCATCTCCATTGCCGATGCGGCGCAGGCCGCGGCGATGAGCGAGCGCAATTTCCTGCGGCGCTTCAAGAATGAAATCGGCGTGACGCCCACCGAGTTCGTGTTGCGAATCCGCCTCGAAAAAGCATGCCGCATGCTGATCGAGACGGATCTTCCGGCGGACAAGGTCGCGAGACGCACCGGCCTGGGCAGCGGCGACCGGATGGCCAAGCTGTTTCGGCAGCACTTGCAGACCTCGCCGACCGAATACCGGGCCGCCGCGCGAAAAGGCGGCGACGCATCGGCAGAGATGTTGTACGCATCGGATCTGAGCGGCTGGATGAGCGGTGCGACCTCTTAGGTCGCGCAATCGCGGCTCGTTACCCGAGATCGATCCGCGGAATTCAATACCGTGCATGTCATCCCTATCGGGATATTCGTGTTTCGTTCGAATGACAGCGCCGCCAATCCGGAATCAAGACCCGGAAATCGGCTAAGCGAAATGCGACGCAGGCGGATTCAGCCACAATCGTGGCGCAGTCCGACACGGCGCGTCAAAAGCGCGCTTCCACTGGATTAAGTTATCGACTGGCCTTTCGAGGAGGCGGCACCCCGGTACTCCTCGGAATTTTGCCTGCCGTGTCGTCGTGAGCGCACTGCGCAGGCCTTTTTATTCGTCGAGCCAGCATTCGCGCCGAGCGCATTCGGTCGATGCTTGCCCGCATGTTCCGGGCGGCGATCCAGTGATGCGATCGCCGCCCGATGCGCCGAGATAACCGGCGCGATCAATCCAGCTTCGACAGTCAATCGCACGTCGTGATGGCGAACCCGATTCGGGAATTTCGCATCGCGATCGCTCGCCATTCTCGTCCGGAATTTCATCGCGTCATGCGTGAAACGGATCGAATGATATTGAGTGGAAACCCGCCTTGATTTCTTCCGCCATCAACAAGGCGAATTCGGACGCAAGCGATAAAAGCGCGAATCGCGACGAATATGATGCGCTGCGGAAACATTGAAGCAACGACGTCGCGACGGTCGCGTCGCGTCGAATGCGCTTCGCATCCGGCCGGATCGGCCACGCAGGATTCGAGCGGCATGAGGTGAAGACGTGAGGCGCCGATGCGCCACGCGAACGGGTGTTGGACGATGAATTAGGAGTTCATATCAATGAATTCGTTGATCAATCGAGCGACCGATATCGGACTGATCGTGCTGGGCGCGTTCATTCCGGCGTTGATCGGTGCCACTGGCGGTGCGCGAGGATCCCTGTTCGACGGTGCGCTGGTTGCATTCGCCGCGGCGCTGGCGTTGTCGGTGTTCCCCGCCTGCGGCATCTACGAGCCGGTGCGGACGCGATCGCTGTTGCGCGTGCTCGGCCGGACCGTGCTCGCGTGGATCGTCGTGCAGGGCATGAGCACTGCGCTTCTGTACGTGCTGCATCGTGCACACGTGCTGTCGAATGAATGGTTCGTGTACTGGACGCTCGCGAGCGGGATCGGCCTGATCGCGTTCCGTGCGCTGACGCTTGCGATCTTCGGGATGATCGCGCGGGCAGGCGGCCAGGTTCGCGCGGCGGCGATCGCGCACGCAGACCGGCACGGCCAGCAGGCGCGCGTGCACCGGCCGGCTGCGCGATTCAAGCGGGTGGTCAGGCGGACGGTCAAGCGGAGCTTCGACCTGGTCGGTGCGTCGCTGCTTCTCGTGTTGCTGACGCCCGTGTTGCTGGGCATTGCATGGGCCGTGCGGCGCGACGGTGGCCCGGCGATCTTCGGTCACGAGCGGGTCGGCCGCAATGGCCGGCCGTTCAAATGCCTGAAGTTCCGTTCGATGGTGGCGAACGCCGATGTGGTGCTCAAGGCGCTGCTGGAGCGCGACCCCGACGCGCGCGCGGAATGGGATCGCGAGTTCAAGCTGAAGAACGACGTCCGCATCACGCCCATCGGCCGGTTTCTGCGCAAGACCAGTCTCGACGAGTTGCCGCAACTGATGAACGTGCTGAAAGGCGACATGAGCCTGGTCGGGCCGCGCCCGATTGTCGAAGCCGAGCTCGAGCGTTACGGGACCGACGTGCGCTACTACCTGATGGCGAAGCCGGGCATGACCGGGCTCTGGCAGGTCAGCGGCAGAAACGACATCGACTATTCGACGCGTGTATCGCTCGATGTGTCCTACGTGCGCGAATGGTCGCTGCGTCGCGACATCGGGATTCTGTTCAGGACGATCAACGTGGTGTTGCGAGGGTCGGGCGCGTACTAGGCGCTGCGGGGCCGCCGGGCGGAATGCACACCGGCGGCGCGTCGCGGCGGCAAGCGCCGATTTTTTTAGTGCAGGCAGCAGGTCCGATCTCGACAGGGGTGCTGTACGCGCGTCGACACGGCGCGCGGCGATCGGAGCATTTTCCAATTAAAACAGGTGTGAGGTCGTCATGCAGAGGTTGCGTCAAATGGAGCCGGTGCGCGTGTCCGCGCAGCGATGGCCGGTGCGTGTCGGGTCGCTGGCGGCGATCCTGCCGCTGTGTGCATTGCTTGGCGCATGTGGCATCGCGCCGGGCATGCGCATGGAGCAGCCTGCGTCGATTCCGCTGCAGAGCGGTGCGACGCCGGCCGACAGTACCGCGCTGCCGGTTCCGGTCACGAACATCGACGTGTCGCTGATCCGGCGCATGCGCGACGCGGAACGCGGCCAGCGCGGTGACGCGCACGATATCGGCGCGTCGCCGGATGCGTACACCATCGGGCGTGGCGACGTGCTGCAGATCACCGTATGGGACCACCCCGAACTGGCGGCCGCGCTCGGCGCACCGGCACAGGCCGCGCCGCGAGCGGCGGATGCGCCGCCGGGTTTCGTCGTCGACCAGGACGGCACGCTGCAGTTTCCCTATGCGGGCCGGGTGCAGGTCGCCGGATTGACGGCCGAGCAGGTGCAGACGCAGTTCACGCGCCGTCTCGACAAGACCTTCAGGAATCCGCAGGTGACGGTGCGCATCGCGTCGTTTCGCGCGAAGCAGGTCTATATCGAGGGCGAAGTGCACACGCCGGGCTCGCAGCCGGTGAACGACATACCGATGACGCTGTACGACGCGATCGGCCGCGCGGGCGGCTTTGCGGCGACGGCCGACCAGAGCCGGATCGTCCTCGTGCGCGACGGTGTCGAGCGCCGGATCGACCTGACCGAGATGGCGGAGCAAGGACGCAATCCGTCGAAGATCGTGCTAAGGAACGGCGACCTGGTGCGCGTGCTGCCGCGCGATGAAAGCGGCGTGTTCGTGATGGGCGAGGTCAACAAGCCGGTGACGGCATTGCCGATGCGCAATGGCCGCCTGACGCTGAGCGAGGCGATCTCGCAGGCCGGCAGCCTCAATGCGAATACGGCCGATGCCGCGCAACTGTACGTGGTGCGCGGCATGCAGGACGAGCAGCCGCAGGTCTATCACCTCGATGCCCGATCGCCGGTGGCGATGGTGCTGGCGAACCAGTTCCAGCTGAAGCCGAAGGACGTCGTGTATGTCGACGGCAACGGGCTCGTCCGGTTCAGTCGCGTGCTCAGCCTGTTGTTGCCGGCCATCAATGCCGGCCTGACCGCGGCGATTGCGACCAAATGATCGAATCCATCCTGATCGTCTGCGAGGGAAACATCTGCCGCAGCCCGATGGCCGAAGCGATGCTGCGCCGGGCGATGCCCGGGCGCCGCATCGTGTCCGCCGGCCTGAACGCGCTCGTCGGCATGCCGGTCGCGCCGTATGTGCACGACGTGATGCGGCTGCGCGGATTCGACGTGTCGACGCATCGCGCGCAGCAAATCGGCCTGTCGCTGTGTACCGACGCCGACCTGATTCTCGTGATGGACCGGCGCCAGCGCACGTCGCTTGAAGGCCGGTTCCCGTTCGTGCGCGGCCGCGTGTTCCGCATCGGCGAGTACACGGATTTCGACGTGCACGACCCTTACCGCCAGCCGCGATTCGTCTTCGAACGCTGCGCGCGACTGATCGAGCTCGGCGTGTCCGAGTGGTCGAAGCGCCTTCGCATCGTCTGAACCGGCCGCCGGTCGACGCTCCACTGGAACCCATTCGCTCCCTATCGTTGCCATGACTCAACCCTCCGCCCCGCCGCAGCAAGCCGCCGAAGACGGCAGCGAGACCGATTTCGTCGCGGTGCTCGACATCCTGATGGAAAGCCGCTGGCTGATCGCGACCATCACGTGCATCGTCCTGGCCGCGGGCCTGGCGTACGCGGTGCTCGGCAAGCCGGTGTTCGAAGCGAACATCATGGTCCAGGTCGAGGACAGCCCCGATACGTCCGCCGCCAAGTCGTTGCTGGGCGACGTGTCCGCGCTGTTCGACGTCAAGTCGTCGGCCGCCGCCGAGCAGCAGATTCTGGCGTCGAGGCTCGTCGTCGAACGCGCGGTGGACAAGCTCCACCTCTTCATCGACGCGTCGCCCAAGCGTTTTCCGGTGATCGGCGACTGGATCGCGCGCCACAGCGACGGCCTGTCCGATCCCGGCCTCGCCGGAATCGGCGGATACGCATGGGGCCGCGAGCGCATCGACGTGCCGCAGTTCGACGTGCCGCGAAAGAACGAGGGCGACACGTTCACGCTGACGAACCTGGACGGCAAGCGCTACCGGCTCGAAGGCGGCGATTTCGACGCTCCGGTCGAGGGCACGGTCGGTACGCTCGAGCGGTTCCGGTCGCCGCGCGGCCCGATCCTGCTGCGCGTCGATGCGATCGCCGCGAAGCCCGGCGCCGTGTTCGTGCTCGTTCGCAATTCGCGGTTGAAGACGATCGAGGATATCCGGGACCGCCTCAACGTCCAGGAGCGCGTCAAGCAATCGGACGTCGTCGTCGCGAGCCTGCAGGACACCGATCCGAAATGGGTAAGCGACACGATGAACGAGATCGGCCGCCAGTACGTCCGCCAGAACATCGAGCGGAAGTCGGCCGAGGCCGCGCAGTCGCTCGAATTCCTCAACGCGCAACTGCCGCAGCTCAAGCAGCAATTGACCGATTCCGAAGCGCGTCTGACGAAGGTGCGAAACGAGCGCGGGACGGTCGACCTGACCGAGGAAGCGAAGCTCGCGCTGGCCCAGACCGCGGATGCGAAGACGCGCCTGCTCGAACTGCAGCAGAAGCGGCAGGAGCTGATGTCCCGCTTTACCGAACGGCATCCGAGCGTGACCGCGATCGACGAGCAGATCGCGGCGCTGAGCGGCTATCGGAACGCTGCGGAGCAACAGATCCGGCGCCTGCCGGACCTGCAGCAGGAAACCGTGCGCCTGATGCTCGACGTGAGGGTCAACACCGATCTCTACACGGCCTTGCTGAACAACATGCAGCAGCTGCAGCTCGTGCAGGCCGGCAAGGTCGGCAACGTACGCCTCGTCGATACCGCGGCGGTGCCGGAAGTGGCGGTGCGGCCGAAGAAGGCACTGGTCGCGGTGGCCGCGCTGCTGCTCGGGCTGCTCGCCGGCGGCGGCACCGCAGTCGTCCGCTCGATGCTGTTCCACGGCATCTCGGACCACAACGAGATCGAGCGCCGGCTCGGCCTCGCGGTCTACACGACCGTGCCGATCAGCGACCACCAGCGCGACCTGGCCGAAGAGGCCGCGCGCAAGAGCGGCCACAAGTCGATCCTGTCGATCGACTTCCCGAACGAGCCGGCGGTCGAGTGCCTGAGGAGCCTGCGGACCGCGCTGCAGTTCGCGATGCTCGAGGCGAAGAACAACGTCGTGCTGATCGCCGGCCCGGCGCCGGGCGTCGGCAAGACGTTCATCTCGTCGAACCTCGCGGTCGTGATGGCCAGTGCCGGCAAGCGCGTGCTGCTGATCGACGGCGACATCCGCAAGGGACGCCTGCACGACTATCTCGGCTTTTCACGCGGCCGGGGCTTGACGGAGCTGATCGCGGGCAGTGCGCGCGTGGATGACGTGCTGCATCGCGAGGTGGTCGAGGGCCTCGATTTCGTCACGACCGGGACGATGCCGAAGAACCCCGCCGAACTGCTGCTGAACCGGAACCTCGCGTCGCTGGTCGCCGATCTGTCGTCGCGTTACGACATCGTCATCGTCGACTCGGCGCCGGTCCTTGCCGTGCCCGATGCCGGGATCCTCGGTGCGTTCGCCGGCACGACGCTGCTCGTCGCGATGGCGGGCAAGACGAAGCTCGGCGAGATCGGCGAATCGTCGAAACGATTCGCGCAGAACGGCATCCGCCTGAACGGCGTCATCTTCAACGGCGTCAATCCGCGGCTCGGCCAGTACGGGTACGGCTCGAAGTACGGCGGGTACCGGTACGTCGCTTACGAATACGGGATGCACGATGCGTGACGCGCGCATGACCGCAGGCGGCGCGGCGCGCGAGCGCAGCAGGAGAGCGCGATGATCAATCCCAGGGATTCGGTCGTTTCGCTGGCCGGTGTCGTGATCGGGCAGATTGCGCTGTTCGCGTGCATCTTCGTGATCGGGCGACGGTTCGGGCCGGAATCGCTCGGCCACTTCAACTACCTGCTCGCACTGGCGACCTTCGGCGGCACGCTGCTCGCCTTCCGCTACGAGCTCGCGTGCGTCGACGACGATCCGCGCGAGTCGTTCAATGCGTTCGTCAACGTGACGGCGCTGGGCCTGGCCGTCGTGGCCGTGTCGGTGGCGGCGATCGGCATCGCCGATCGCCCCGACCTGGTCATCGTCGCGGTCTATGCGCTGGCGTCGTTCGTGCAACTGGCCGCGGCTTCGTACCTGAACAGCATGAGGCGGTACGGCTGGATCGCGCTGTCGCGTGTGGTCGTCAACGGCGCGTTTCTCGTCGGGCTCGTGCTGGCGCTGGCGTGTCGCGCCTGCGAGGGCACCGGCGTATTCGACCTGTACGCGTGGGTGAGCGCGGCGGTCTCGCTCGCGATGGCCGGGGCGATCCTGCTGACCGGCTACCGGGCCGGCCATTCGTTCCGGCTGTCGCGCGGCTTCTTCGTGCGGAACCGCCGCTTTGCGCTGTACATCCTGCCGTCGACGCTGTGTGCGTCGGTGCTGACGTACGCGCTGTCGATCGCGATACCGCACTGGTTCGACGCGCAAAGCGCCGGCTACTTCGCCGCGGCTTACCGGCTCGGCTTCTTTCCGGTTTCACTGATCGCGCAGAGTGTCGGCGGGGTGTTCCGGCGCGATGCCATCGGCGCAATGGCGCGGCCGGATGCGGCCACGACGGTGCCGCAGGTGTACCGCAGCTACGCCCGCGCGCTCGCGGGGCTTGCGGTTGTGTATATGGCGGGCGGGCTGCTGCTGTTCGGGCCGCTGGTCGGCCTGTTCTTCGGCGAAAGCTGGCGGGGCGCGGTCGGGTTCTATCAGAGCCTGATGCCGCTCTTCGCGCTGCAACTGATCTACGTGCCGCTGTCGCAGATCTTCCTCGCCACGCGCGCGCAGCGCGTCGATTTCCTGTTTCAGCTCGCTTGCGGCACCTGTCTCGCCGGCGCGCTGGGCGTGGCGAGACTGATGAACCTGTCGGCGCCCGCAAGCGTGCAGATCTTCTCGCTGACGGGCGCGGCGCTGATGGCGGCCGGCATCGCGCTCACGTACCGGGTACTCGACGCGAACCTGTCCCGATCCCGGGCACCGGCGTGACGGTGCCGCTACGACGAACGAACCCATCATGATCCTGATAGTCATCGATTCCCTCGAGCGGTACTTCTTCGTCAACCGTCTGGTGAGCCCGGTCAGGCACGAGTACGAGTTCGCGTTCCTGACGAGCGAGCCCGTCGCGCATCTCGGCCTGCTGCTGGGCGGCTATCGGTCGGTGTACCTGAACCGCCTGATGCCGATCGACATGCCGGACGGGCAGGCGGCCGACCGGACGCCGTACCGGCTGTCGATCGAGGTGCTGAACGGGCAAATGACGGAGGCGCGCGCGAAGCGCGAGTCGGCGGCGATTTTCCATATCGCGTCCGAGCTGTTGCGCGGCGGGCGAGTCGAGCAGTGCGTGATGTGGAACGGGCAACAACTGGTGTGCAGGGCGGTTCGCCAGGCATGCACCGTGTACGGCGTGGCGACCCGGTTCATCGAGATCTCGAATCTCCCGGGCAAGCTGTTCGTCGACTCGCTGGGCGTCAATGCGCTGTCGACGATCAGCCACCACCCCGAAGTCATCGACGGTCTGCCGCTGCCCGACGAGGAGACGCATGCGCGATGGCTGTCGCGCTACGAGCGCGACAAGCGGATGCCGCTGCCGCAGGCGCGGACGTCGCTGGCCCGCAAGGTGATGTCCGCGACCAACTACGTGCTGAAGGTGGTCAGCCGCGGGGTGGCCCGCAAGCGCCTCGCCAGCGTGCGCGCGCGCAACGGGATGCCGGCGCCCCGGCAGGCGGCGAATCTGTCGACCGATACGCTGTCGACCAGCCGCTACGTGTTTCTGCCGCTCCAGGTGTCCGGCGATACGCAGATCAAGCTGCATTCGGACGTCGGCAATCTCGAGGCGATCCGTCATGCGTTCGAGTTCGCGGCGAACGAGAGCGCCGACCTGTTCGTGAAGCTTCATCCGGCCGAGACCGACGCGGCCGAGATCGATGCGATCGTGCGCCTGCAGGACACCTACCACTTCGAAATCGTCACGTCACCGACCACGGACCTGCTCAAGCACGCGTACGCGGTCGTCACGATCAATTCGACGGTCGGTCTGGAGGCGATGCTGTACGGCAAGCGCGTGGTGTCGCTCGGCCGGTGCTTCTACAAGGAATTCGACCGCGAGCGCCTGCTGAAGTACATCCATTCGTTCCTGATCGACGGAATCGACTACTTCGGCACCGCGCGCATCCCGGCCGATGCGGCCCGGCGCGTGTTCGCGAGGCCCCATTGAGATGGCCATCACGTTGCGACAGACCGCCGAGGCGATCGCCGAAGACTGCCGCCGCAATGCGTTCGTCAAGACGCGCTGCGTCGTGGTGTTCTACCGGATCGTGCATTACCTCGCATGCAGGAGCCGGTTCACGCTGCTGGCGGGTGCGCCGCTCATCGTGTTGTACATCCTGCTGTGCGACTGGCTGATGGGCATCGAGATTCCCGTGAAGACGAAGATCGGCAAGGGGCTCACGATCTATCACGGCACCGGCCTCGTGATCAACGGGTTCGCGGTGATCGGCGACTACTGCACGCTGCGTCACGGCGTGACCATCGGCAACACCACCCGGCAGGACGGCACGATCGACGGCGTGCCGACGATCGGCGATCACGTGGAGTTCGGCGTGCACAGCGTCGTGCTCGGCCCGATTCGGGTCGGCGATCGCGTGCGCATCGGCGCCGGGGCCGTGGTGTTGAGGGACGTGCCCGACGGCCGCGTCGCCGTCGGCGTCCCGGCGCGCATTCTCGACAACGGACAGGAGCCGCAATGAAGGTGTTCATTCTGCATCCCGGCAAGGCGAACTACCCCGAGATCGCCGCCTACGGGCATTGCCTGGGTGCGCATGGATTCGAGGTGTTCGACGGCGATCTCGACGCGTACGCGCGTTTTCCGGATCGGGACGCCTGCATCCTGTGGTGCATCATGGGTTTCTATCGCGCGTTGCCGCCTGCCCGGTACGTGATTCACGACTATCGCTCGCTGTCGGTCGGGCGGCTCGCCGCCGTCAAGGATCGCGTGAAGCGCGTGCTCAATGTCCGGCCCGATCTGCGGATTTTCCAGAACGCGCAGATGCGCGAAGCGATGGCGTTCCGCGACGACGTGCGGACGTTGTTGCTGCCGATGGGCGTGCCGGACTGGATCTTCGATTCGGCCGGCGCCGACGCAGATGCCGCGCACACGCCGTCGGGCCGGTTCTGCTACATCGGCGAAATGAGCCGCGAGCGCGGCTTTCACAAGGTGCTGGCGGCCTATCGCGACGCGCGGCGCGACGAGACGGACACGCTCGTGCTGGTCGGCCAGCCGGAGCCCGGGATCCGCGCGGCGTTCGGCGATACGCCGGGCATCCGGTTCGTCGGCCGCGTGCCGCAGCCGGAGGCGCTACGTATCGTCCGCGACAGCGAATACGCGGTGTGCTTCTTTCCGTATCACCGGCCGCACTGCTTCCAGACGCCGACGAAGCTGCTCGAATACGCGTCGCTCGGCAAGAAGATCGTCTGCAACGACGCGCCGTCGAACGTGCGTACTGCGAACGAGCTCGGCATCCAGTGCCACGTCACCGGCGCGACGATCTTCGACGAGCTGTTTCCGCTGTCGCGGATTCGCGCGAACGGCGCCGATCCGGCCGCGATGAGGGCGCTCGAATGGGGGCGCGTCATCGAGCGCTCGGGCGTGCTCGCGTATATCGGCTCGGCCGCGGCGCATCGCTCATGAGGCGCAATCCGATGAAGATCGTCCACCTGGTCGAATCCAGCGCTACCGGCACGTTGTCGATGGTGTGCCTGATCGCGAATCGTCTCGCCCGCGAAGGCCATGACGTGCACGTCGTCTACTCGGTGCGGCCGGATACGCCGCCCGGGCTCGCCGCGATGTTCGATGCGCGCGTGGCGTTGCATCACGTCCAGATGAAGGGGGCGGGCGCGGTGCGGACCGTGTTCCGGCTGCGCGCGACGCTGACGGCGCTCGGGCCGGACGTCGTGCATCTGCATTCGTCGTTCGCCGGTTTTCTCGGGCGGCTGTCGACGCTGTTTGCCCTGCCGAAGGCGGCGTTCTTCTACAGCCCGCACTGCATTTCGTTCATGCGCCGCGATATCTCGACCCTGAAGCGGCTGGCATTCGTCGGGCTGGAGCGCGTCGCGTGTGCGCGGAAGTGTCTTTACGTGGCCTGTTCGGAAAGCGAAGGCCGCGCGATCCGCACATGGCTGCGTCAGCCGGTAGTGGTGATCGAGAACGCGGTCGGCGACAGCACGCCGCACGTTCGTCCGGACGACACGGCGCCGTCGTCGAACGGCCCCCTGTGCGTGGCGACCGTCGGCGGCATCCGCACGCAAAAGGATCCCGCGCTGTTCGCGCAGATCGCACAGGGCATGCGGGCGCACGGCATGCGCTTCGTCTGGATCGGCGACGGCGACGGTGCGCTGAAGGCGCGGCTGGCCGAGGCCGGCGTCGAGGTGACCGGGTGGTTGCCGCACGACGAAGTGGCGCGCCGGCTCGACCGCGCGGACGTGTACCTGTCGACGTCGTCGTGGGAAGGCATGCCGGTATCGGTCATCGAGGCGATGCTGGCTGGCCGGCCCGTCGTGGTGTCCGACTGCGCCGGCAACGTCGACGTCGTGCGCCATCTGCAGACCGGCGTGGTCTATGCGACGGCAGCCGATGCGGTCGCGTGGCTGGCGCGTCTCACCGGCGACCGTGCATTGCGCGGGGAGCTTGGCCGGCGAGCCGGTCGCGAGGCGCGCCTGCGCTTCGGTGAGGAGCGCCTGTATGGAGAGCTCGCGCCGCTCTATGCGGCCTGGGCCGCCCGTTGACAGTCGTTGCAGGCGGCGCGATCGGGCGGTGCCCGCCGGCGCGCGACGCGCGCGACGCCGATTCAATTTCGTGGAGAACTATATGAATGTATCGATTACGCCTGACGTCACGGTCGGCAACAGCTTGCCGTTCGTGCTCTTCGGCGGCCTCAACGTGCTCGAGAGCGTCGAGTTCACGCTCTACGTCTGCAGCCGGTATGTGGAAGTCACGCGCCGTCTCGGCATTCCGCTGGTGTTCAAGGCTTCCTTCGACAAGGCGAACCGTTCGTCGATCCACTCGTATCGCGGCGTCGGGTTCGACGAGGGGCTCAGGATCTTCGAAGAGATCAAGTCGCGGTTCGGCGTACCCGTGATCACGGACGTGCACGAGGTGTGGCAGGCCGAACCGGCGTCGCACGTCGCGGACGTGCTGCAGGTGCCGGCGTTTCTCGCGCGCCAGACGGATCTCGTGGTCGCGATCGCGCGAACCGGCAACGCCGTCAACATCAAGAAGCCGCAGTTCATGAGCCCGACGCAGATCGAGCACGTCGTATCGAAGTGCCGCGAAGCGGGCAACGACAAGGTGATCCTGTGCGAGCGAGGGGCGTCCTTCGGCTACGACAATCTCGTCGTGGACATGCTGGGGTTCCGCCAGATGCGCGACGCGACGGGCGACTGCCCGGTGATCTTCGATGTCACGCACAGCCTCCAGATGCGCGATCCGCACGGCGCTGCATCGGGCGGCCGGCGGCGCCAGGTGCTCGATCTCGCGCGCGCCGGGATGGCGGTCGGGCTGGCCGGCCTGTTTCTCGAGGCGCATCCGGAGCCCGACCAGGCGCGCTGCGACGGCCCGAGCGCGCTGCCGCTCGCGCAACTCGACGCTTTCCTGCAGCAGGTCAAGGCGGTGGACGATCTGGTCAAGCGGTTTCCGCCGCTCGATATCCGGTGAGCGGCGCGACGTATCGCGGGCCCGTGCGCCTCGTGCTGTTCGACGTCGACGGCGTGCTGACCGACGGCACGTTGCACGTGACGGCCGAAGGCGAGGTCATGAAGCGCTTTCACGCGCACGACGGCGTGGCGGTGGCGCTGCTGCGCGCGCACGGCATCCGCAGCGGCATCCTGTCGGGCAAGCACAGCGGCGCGCTGGCGTGGCGGGCGGCGCAGCTCGGCGTCGACGTGGTGGTGACCGGGTGCGACGACAAGGCGGCCGGCTACGCGGACATCAAGGCGCGGGAGCGGATCGACGACCGCGAGATCGCGTATGTCGGCGACGACGTGAACGACCTGCCGGTCATCGAGCGCGTCGGCGTGTCGTATGCCCCGGCCGACGCGCATCACCTCGTCCGGGCGCGCGTCGATCATGTCGCCGGCACGGCCGGTGGCCGCGGCGTGGCGCGCGAGGTGGCCGAACATGTGTTGAGCGGCGCGGGCTTGTCGCTCGACGACGCATACCGGCCGTTGCTCGAACAATGGAGCGGTTATGACGTCATTCAATAGCGGGCGCCCGGTACATGTCGTGATTCCGGCCCGGTACGGTTCGACCCGACTGCCGGGCAAGCCGCTCGTCGACCTGGCCGGCGAGCCGATGATCGCTCGCGTGCATGCGCGGGTGAGCCGTGCGCTGCCCGGTGCGGACATCGTCGTCGCGATCGACGACGCACGCATTGCGGCAGCGCTCGACGCGCGCGGCATCCGCTTCGCGATGACCGGCGCTCATCATGCGTCGGGCACCGACCGCGCGGCGGAACTCGCGCGGGTGTCCGGCTGGCACGACACCGACGTGGTGCTGAACGTGCAGGGCGACGAGCCGCTCGTGCCCGAGGCGCTGCTGAAGGCGTTCGCGGATTTCTGCGTGGCCGCGCCGGACCTCGGCATCGCGACGGTCGCATGCCCGGTCGGCGATGCCGCGCTGCTCGACGAACCGGGCATCGTCAAGCTCGTCGTCGATCGCCGCGGCCGTGCGCTGTACTTCTCGCGCGCGGCGATCCCGTTCTGTCGCGATGGCCGGTCGGCGGGTGCGGACCTCGGCGGGCACCTGCGACATATCGGTCTTTACGGTTATTCGAATGCGGCGTTGCAGGCACTGGCGCATACCGCGCCGTGCGAACTCGAGCAGCTGGAGCAGCTCGAGCAACTGCGCGCGCTGTGGCTCGGCATGCCGATCGACGTGATGCGCTGGCCCGATGCGCCGCCGGCCGGCGTCGATACGCCCGACGACGTGGCGCGCGTCGTTTCCCTTCTCAAACGGCAAACCCAAGATGAGACAGAACCATATTGAATCCGCCCGGCAGGTCTTCGAGATCGAGTCGCGGGCACTGGCCGGCGTCGCCGCGCGTCTCGACGCGAATTTCGACGCGGCGGTCGAGACCATCCTCGGGTCGCGCGGCCGCGTTGTCGTGTGCGGCATGGGCAAGTCCGGCATCGTCGGCCGGAAGATCGCCGCGACGCTGTCGAGCACGGGGACGCCCGGCTTCTTCATGCATCCGGGCGAGGCCTATCACGGCGATCTGGGCATGGTGACGCCGGACGATACGTTTCTCGCGATCTCGAATTCGGGGGAAACCGACGAGGTGATCAAGCTGATTCCGTTCCTGCGGAACAACGGCAACGATCTGATCGCGCTGACCGGCAATCCGTCGTCGACGCTCGCGAGCGCCGCGCGGGTCCATCTCGACATCGGCGTCGAACGCGAGGCGTGCCCGTTGCAGCTCGCGCCGACCGCGTCGACGACGGCGACGCTCGCGATGGGCGATGCGCTGGCGGTCACGCTGATGCGGGCGCGCGGCTTCCAGCCCGAACACTTCGCGCGCTTCCATCCCGGCGGCTCGCTCGGCCGCCGGCTGCTGTCCACCGTCGACGACGAAATGGCGTGCCGGGATCTGCCGTTCGTGACGGAGGACACGTCGACGCTCGACGTGCTGGATGCGATGACGCGCGGTCGGCTCGGGCTCGCCATCGTGAAGCGGGATGCCGGCTGGGGCATCGTGACCGACGGCGATGTCCGCCGCGCGATCGAGCGGCACGGCGATGGCGTCCTGCGGCGCACGGCGGCCGACATGATGTCGATCGAGCCGTCCACGGTGCCGCCCGGCACGCGGGTCGAGGATGCGCTGCTGCTGATGCAGCAGCAGCGGATCGGCGCGTTGCTGGTGTCCGACGGCACGCGCATCGTCGGCGTATTCAAGAAGTAGGCACGGGCGCTCGACGCGCGCCCGTGCGCGGGCGGCGGCGTGCTACTGCAGGCTTTGCGTCAGCGCCCTGGACGCGGCGTCCTGGCGGAAGCGGGGGACGCGCAGGAACGTGATGAAATTCGAGTCGTGCTGGCTGGCGGCACCGCCTTCCGGGTCGTCGAATGCGACGCGGAGCACCGCGATGAGGTCGTCGCCGTCGAATTGCCAGTCGACGTACTGGAAGCCGTGCCGTTTCGCGTCGGCGTGCTGCAGCAGGATCCGCCGCGCGGTCCACTGCCTGAGATCGGCGGACGACAACAGCACCAGCGTGTTGCGGACGCGCTCGAGGTTCGTCGACCCGACGCTTTTCGGCACCGCGTTCGTGATCGTCCAGTACTGTTTCGACCGCGGGTCGAAGCGAATCGTGAATTTTTTTCCGGCGCCCGGCAGGTCGACGAAGTCGTGCGCCGGGTCGAACGACAGCGTCCGGCCGTCCCCGCCGGTCGCGACCAGCGCGGCCTTCTCCGGGCCGTTCGCGGTATTCACGCGAAGCATGACGGCGGGCGCAGCGCCTGGCCTGCCGACGACGTTGCCTTCTTCCCACGACTCGAATGTGCCGTCGAGCCAGCGCTTGTCCGACGCCAGATGAACGGACGCGCGCCAGTTGCGCGCATCGAGCAGATCGCGATCGGCCGGCGCCGACATCACCAGCGCGCGCAGGTCGCCGTCCTCGACGCTTTCGTACGCGCGCCAGACCCGCCCGCGGTCGACGAGCACCGGAACCGGCCCGGTGATATAGCGGCCCGGATACGGCAGCATCCCGGTGGCCGCATCGACCGGTGTGGTCCAGGTTGCGCCGCCGTCGTCGGATCGGCGAATGGACGGCGTGCCCATCGAGCGGTTGGTGCCCATCAGGTACAGCGCGCCGTTCAGCACGAACAGCGACGACCAGTATTGATCCGGCACGTCGCCGAGCCTGGACCACGTCGCGCCTTTGTCGTGCGACGTGAACACGGATACATGGTTCTGCGACGCGGCGGCGCCGAACGTGTCGAAGGTCGCGACATAGTCGCCGTTCGGCAGCACGGCCAGCGACGGCGAGCCGAGATAGACGCGTGTGGCCGCCCGGCTGTGCGCGACGACCTGGCCCGGCGGCGCGGGCACGGGCTCGGCGTTCGATGCCGTCACCGTGCAGCACGCACACAGCACCGCGAGGATCGACCGCTTCACCGCGACCAGGGACGGCGGGTAGGGAAATGAGGTCATGTCATGTGTACCAGCGGTTTGCCGCCGGGCGCGTTCGGGTTCGGGTTCGGGCGCTCGACGATGCGCCTGCGTGGCGCGTCCTGGTCGGCCAGCACGACGAACAGCAGCAGCGTGAGCCAGAGCATGCCATACAGGACGTGATACTTGAACAGCAGGATCGGCAACAGATAGAGCAGGTATTTCCGTCTGCCTTTGCGGCGAAACAGCACGAATAGCGTACCGAAGAACGCGGCGAAACCGCCGGCGCCCGCGGCGAACACGAGGTAGATGTAGAACGAGCTGTCCCGCACCTGGTAGCCGCGCAGATGCGTTTTCCCGACGTTGTTCCGCTCGTCCCAGAACAGGCCGCCGCCGAACACGCCGGCAATCGCGTCGCGCTCGGTCAGTTCGGTCAGCACGAGCGTCCGGCTGCCGACCGCATCGTAGTCGACGGACTGGTTGACGCGCTGGTCGTACACGCTATAGAGCCACGGCACGCAGGCGAGCGCGACGACGATGACGGCGATTCGGGTCCGCAGCCGCCCGCGCCCGGTGAGCACGTGCAGCCCGCATAGCGCCGCGCATACGGCCATCGATGCGACCGAGAAGCTGAGTAGCGCGGTGGCGAACCCGACGATGGGGGCGAGCGTGATGCGTCGCTGCGACAGCAGCA
The DNA here is from genome assembly GCF_000012945.1 of Burkholderia lata. Classification (NCBI taxonomy): domain Bacteria; kingdom Pseudomonadati; phylum Pseudomonadota; class Betaproteobacteria; order Burkholderiales; family Burkholderiaceae; genus Burkholderia; species Burkholderia lata. Next base: position 997,935 of record NC_007509.1, on the reverse strand, counting down.
GGAGCACCGCGCTCGGCACGACGGTCATCGCATAGAACGACGGTTCGGAATACAGGCCCAACGCGCGGATCGAAATCAGGCTGTCGCTCAGTGCCTTGGTCGCGTAGAGCGCTTCGGAGTCCGATTCGCGGATATAGCTGTCGAAGTCGATGAAGTTGCCCGTCGCGAGGTAATAGACGAGTTGAAACGTGAAGAACGCGGCGTGGATGTAAATCAGCGTCCTGCATGCCGTGTCGAGCGCGTGCCGCGTGAGTACGCCGCCGGCAAACATCCAGTAGCTCAGCGCGATGTACGTCTGGATCAGCAGGAACTTGATGTAGAAGTTCACGTAGAAATCGCCGAACGCGGACAGGATGAACGCGAGACAGGTGCTGATCAGCCAGTACGCGCAAACCGGAAACAGGTGGCGCTGGCGCGTCATCAAGGTCGGCGCCCGGAGAAACGCGAGCGCGCAGAGCAGGAAATACGCGGCGAAGGTCGCCCGTACGCTGAACGCATTGAGGGAGAAGAACAGTACGCTGGCTGAAAATAGCAAGGTCGACATGCGTGCGCCCGATCGGGGAATCCGGATGTGCCGCATGCCGGTCGTTCCGGCGCCGCGCGGCGAGTGGCCGTGCGACGCGGGCGGGATGCCCGTCAGGCAGGGCTGGCTCGCCGGTTCGCACGAGGCATGCGCGCCCGCGGTTCGGCACGGCGGCGCGCATACAGGCGATCAAGCATAGATGGCTGGACGGCCGGGTGAGACCGGTTGTCCGATCGCGGCGGGATTCTGTCTTTTTCCGGCGGGATCGGACACGCGGATAGGGTGCGCGCTCGCTGGTCGGCCGGATACTTCGCAGCGACTTGGAGCCGCGACCGTCATGGCGGCATGACGAAGCGCCCGCACAGAAATGGCGAATACAGTTCGATCGCGGCCTGGATCGGCGCGTGACGACCATAGGCGACGGCCGACACGGCAATCAGCGAACCGGCGGCGAGCACGCGATACCGGGCGTCGACACGCGGTGCACCGTGCCGCCACGCGAACGACAGCGCGACCGTGGAACCGACGATCCAGCCGGCGACGACTTCCGACGGCGTGTGCGCATCGTCGAACACGCGGGCGACGCCGATCAGCGCTCCGAGCGCCAGCCCGAGCGACAGCGACGTGCTCGGCCGGATCGGCGCGCAGCCGGCCAGCGCAAACGCGCAGGTCATCGGCCATACCGCCGACGCGAGCATCGTGTGGCCGCTGATCACGCGGAAATCGAGCGCGCGAACCTGGATGCCGCAGCCGGCGTACAGCAACTTGGTGGCGCCGACCAGCGCCATGCCCGCGGCAAGCATCAGCGTCCACGCCGCCGCGCCATGCGGCCCGGCGCTCGAGCGCGTCAGCCAGACGATGCAGGCGACGGCAAGCGGCAGGGTCAATGCCGCGTCACCGAGATCGCTGACGGCCGCCCACATGACTGCGTGCCCGACGGACGCGCGCTCAGGCGGCCTGCAGCGCCGACATGCGCATGGCCAGATAGCTCTCGAAATCCGCGGCCACTTCCGGGTGGCGCAACGCGAACTCGACCGTCGCCTTCAGATAGCCGAGCTTGCTGCCGCAATCGAAGCGCGTGCCGTCGTAGCGATGCGCGAGCACCTGCTCGTCGGTCAGCAGCGACTGGATCGCGTCCGTCAGCTGCAGTTCGCCGCCGGCGCCCGGCCGCAGCGCACGCAGATGTTCGAACACCTTCGGCTTCAGCACGTAGCGGCCGACGACGCCGAAATTCGACGGCGCTTTCGCGGGCTCCGGTTTCTCGACGATCCCGGACAGCTTGAAGAGGTTGTCCTCCCAGCGTTTGCCGTCGATGACGCCATAGGATTTCGATGCCTCGGGCGCGATCTCTTCCACGCCGATCACCGACGCGTGATAGTGATCGAATACGTCGATCATCTGGCGCAGCACCGGCGTGGGACCGTCCAGCAAGTCGTCCGCGAGGATGACCGCGAACGGCTGGTCGCCGACGAGCTTTTCCGCGCACAGCACGGCATGGCCGAGCCCCAGCGCTTCGGCCTGGCGAACGTAAAAGCAGTCGACGTGGCTCGGTTTGATGCTGCGCACGAGCGACAGCAGTTTTTCCTTGCCGCGCGCTTCGAGTTCGGCCTCGATCTCATAGGATTTGTCGAAGTGGTCTTCGATCGCCCGCTTGCTGCGGCCGGTCACGAAGATCATTTCGGTGATGCCGGCGTCGATGGCTTCTTCGACCGCATATTGAATGAGCGGTTTGTCCACGACAGGCAGCATCTCTTTCGGGCTGGCCTTGGTCGCAGGCAGAAATCGCGTGCCGAGACCGGCAACCGGAAATACGGCTTTCGTCACTTTCAACATGATTTTCGGATTCCATCCGTTCAGGAATGTTACCAACAATGCCGATGGCAGGCGGCGACGCGCGAATACCGTAGTCGGTCGCCGGCGCTGCGCCGATCGCGCGAATGGATTCGCACGCCGTCGGAAAATCGTACGGGCGCTTGGGTTTCGGGAGGTGACCGAATCTAGGCTGAATCCGACAGCGGCGAATGTCGATTCGCGAAATGCGAATGCCGATTTCCAGTGTGTCGGATGCCATCTAGGAATTGTCGGCATGACGCCGGCCGCATGACATAGATTCGGGCATCTACTATTGGACGGACCGGTCGCGGCGCCACGCTTGGCGGCCACGGAACCGCCGTCGGCTCGGGAGCGGCCATGACTGGACAGGGCGATATCTTCGATGCAATCGCGGAATTCAACCGCGCGTATCTCGTACTGGCGCAGCGCATGTTGCGTGGCGATTACGAGCAGGGCAAGCGGCAATTGGGGATCTCGGACGACATTGCCGCGTCCATCGTCGCATTGACGCCCGATCAGATCGATGCAATTGCGGCGAGCGGCGAGTTGTTCTGTGAATTTCGCATCGAGCACGCGCCGGGGCGCGCGTGATCCGTTCTCCGGGTTTCTCGAATGGACGTTCCGGCCCCGCGATTCGCGACACCGCGTTGCGCATCGCCGGCGCCACGACGGTCGCGCCCATTCGGTCTTTTATAACGCAATGAAAGTGTGGAGGAAGTGCATGTCCGGTTATCGCGAATTGAAGGCGCAAGCCGACGAGTTGATGAAGCGCGTCGAGGAAGCGCGGCTCGCCGAACTCGATGCCGTCATACAGGAGGTTCGCATCCGTGTCGCCGAATACGGGCTGACCGCGAGTCAGATATTCGGCCGCCCGGGCGGCACCGCAAAGCGGGGCGCGCGAGGGATCGCGTCCGCGCCCAGGTATCGCGATCCGAAGACCGGCGCGACCTGGAACGGACGCGGTCGCGAACCCGGCTGGATCAAGGGAGGCCGCCGGGAACGCTTCCTGATCGAGCGCAACGCCGGTTGAGCGCGTAACGGCGTCAGGGGCGTCGGCGCGTACGGCGTCGTTGATCTGACGAACGGGTTGCCTGCCGATTGTCGGCAGCTGGGTGGTGCGTTGCCGTGGGCGATCGGCGCCGTCACCGCCAAGCAGTTGCGCGAACTGAGCTGAGCGAACGACTCGCGGATCGTCGCTGAACCGCGACGTCCGCGCTGCCGTCGCAGCAACGACCCGCTATCGGCCAGCAGAATCCTTCAACTGCCCGGGCATCGCTTCGCCCAGCTTTTCCAGCAGGAAATCGGCAAACACCGTGACAGCGGGCGCCAACGGCGGCCGGCTCGTATAGACGAGTTGCAGCCCGAGGTCGCTGCTCGAACGTCGGTAGGAAGGCAGCACGCGCACGAGCTTTCCCTGCTCGATGCCCGGTTCCGCGAGCAACTGCGGCAGCAGCGCCACCCCGAGCCCGGCGATGCAGGCCTGCACCACCACGCGCATGTCGTTGACCGAGAAGCGGCTGTCGATCGAGATTTCCTGCGTGCCGCGCGGCCCCTGCAGGCGCCACATGGCGCGGCCCTGGCGGCCGGACACCGTCAGGCAGTCGTGATCGGCGAGCTCGCGCGGCGTGCGCGGCGCCCCGCGCCGTTCGAGATACGCGGGACTGGCGGCAAGGATCATCGTGCCCGGTGCAATCCGGCGCACGCGGAAGCTGCCGCCGGTCTCGATCCCCATGCGCAAGGCCAGGTCGATGCGCTCGCCGATCAGGTCGGACGGCGTGTCGTCGAGCAGGAAGTCGATGCTGATCTGCGGGTAGCGCGCATAGAACTCCGCCAGCCATTCCAGCCGGAAAATTTCGAACAGGCCGGCCATCGCCGTCACGCGCACCGTGCCGGACGGCTCCTGCCCGTCCGCATGCAGCCGCTCGATCTCGAAGATCCGGTCGAGCGCCGGCGCATAGCGCTCGAACAGCGCCTGCCCCTCCGTGCTCGGCGCGAGCTTGCGGGTCGAGCGGTGCAGCAGGCGCGTGCCGAGCTGCCCTTCGAGCTGGTCGATGCGCCGGCTCAGCGTATTGGCCGGCATGCGCAGGCGGCGCGCGGCCTCCGAGAAGCTGCCGGCACGGACGACCTGGACGAACAGCGCAAGGTCATTCAGATCGAGCATCGGATTCCTCCAAAAATGGATTAATCAAATCCTATTTATCCGTCTAGTGTAAATCAGCGTCCCTCTCCATACTGCTCTCACGCTACAGACGAACCTTTACGTTCCAGGGAGAAAGAGTTGAAGAAGCATTGGATGATTGCAGCGGGCGCACTGGCCGCTTCGCTGTCGCTGTCGGCCTTTGCCGAAAGCACGACCTACCAGTTCGACCCGAGCCACACGTACCCGAGCTTCGAGGCTGACCACATGGGCGGCCTGTCGGTCTGGCGCGGCAAGTTCGACAAGTCGAGCGGCACCGTGACGCTCGACCGCGCGGCGAAGACGGGCACGGTCGACGTGACGACCGACATCGCGTCGATCCACACCGGCAGCGCGAAGCTCGACGAGCATCTGCAGACGGCCGAGTTCTTCGACGTCGCCAAGTTCCCGCAGGCGAACTACAAGGGCGCGATCAAGTTCGACGGCGACAAGCCGGTGTCGGTGGTCGGCAACTTGACGCTGCATGGCGTCACGAAGCCGGTCACGCTGAAGATCGATTCGTTCAAGTGCATGCCGCACCCGATGCTCAAGCGTGAAGTGTGCGGTGTCGACGCCGTCGGCGAATTCGACCGCAGCGATTTCGGCCTCGACTACGGCAAGCAGTACGGCTTCAAGATGAAGACGAAGCTGCTGATCACGGCCGAAGCGCTCAAACAGTAATCCCGTTCGGAGAACACACGCATGAAACTGCTCCATATCGATTCCAGCATCCTCGGCCAGGGCTCCGTCAGCCGCGAACTGTCGGCGGAAGTCGTCGCGACGTTCCGTGCCCGCGATCCGGGCCTCACGGTCACGCGCCTCGATCTCGCCGCCACGCCGATCGGCCATCTGAGCGCTGAACATCTGGCCGCCGCGCAGGGCGCCCCGATTTCCGACGCGCTGAAGGCGGACGTCGAGATCGGCCAGCGCGCCCTCGCCGAATTTCTCGCCGCGGATATCGTGGTGATCGGCGCGCCGATGTACAACTTCGGCATCGCGTCGCAACTGAAAGCGTGGATCGACCGCATCTCGGTGGCCGGCACGACGTTTCGTTACGGCGAGAACGGGCCGGTCGGGTTGTGCGGCGGCAAGAAGCTGGTCGTCGCATCGTCGCGCGGCGGCGTGTACAGCGAAGGGTCACCTGCCGCGGCCTTCGATCATCAGGAAACCTATCTGAAAGCGGCGTTCGGTTTCCTGGGCATCACCGACATCACGTTCATTCGTGCGGAAGGCGTGGCGATGGGGCCCGACCTGCGCAGCGGCGCCATCGCGTCGGCGAAGGAAGCAGCGGCCGCGCTCGCGGCCTGATGCCGCGCGATCGAGCTGACCACCGGAGAATCACCATGTCTCATGCCACGCAGCCCGCCGACGTCGCCGTCACCGGCCGTCACGTCATCTTCCGCACGCGCGGCCGCGCACACGGGCCGATCGTGCGGATGGTGAGCCCGTCCGACGTCGGCGAGATGATCAAGCCGTTCGTCTTTCTCGATCTGGTCGACACGCAAGCGTCGATCGGGTCGGGTTTCGGCTGGCATCCGCATTCAGGGATCGCGACGCTCACGCTCGTGATCGACGGTCGAGGCAGTTACGCCGAATCCACCGGCCACGAAGGCGCGACCGTGGCGGGCGACATCGAATGGATGAGCGCCGGGCGCGGGGTCTGGCATACCGGTACCGTCGTGCCGCCGGTCAAGGTGTTCCAGTTGTGGGTCGCATTGCCGCCGGAGCGCGAGCTGGCGCCGGCCTTCAGCCAGCATCTGTCGATCGCCGACATCCCGTCGGACGGCCCGGCACGCGTGCTGCTCGGCCGCAGCGGCGACGCGGTCAGCCCGATCGATGCGCCGCCGGGCATCCACTACGTCGTCGTGCAGCTCAAGGCCGGCGAGCGCTGGACCTTCCGGCCGCAGCCGGGCTGCAGCGTCGGCTGGACCGCCGTGATGGACGGCAGCCTGCGCGTGCCGGATCCGGTCGGGCAGGGGGAGCTGGTGGTGTTCGACTCGTCCGACGCGGCGATCGAATTCGAGGCGGTGACCGACGCGCGCTTTGTGGTCGGCACGGCCGTCCCGCATCCGCACGACCTGCATCTGGGCAACTACTCGGTGCACACGAGTGCAGCCGCGCTGGTGGAGGGCGAGCGCGAAATCGTGCGCATCGGCCACGAACTGCGCGCGAAGGGCGCATTGCGCTGATTCACCTGCGCGGCATCCGGTCCGTATGGAACCGGGCGCCCGGCGGATTCAGGCCGGCCCGGCGGTGTCCGCTTCGGCGTCGAACGACGTCGCGGCGCCGCGCGCATGTTTCAGCGAGCCGGCCAGTTTCCCGATCGCGTCCAGGTCCAGTGCATCGAGGTGTTCGCGCACGTCCTGCACGAAGGCCGCGTAATCCGGCTCGTCCGCATACTGGCCGAGCCATTCCTCGATATCGGTCAGTTGCCCGTTGTCGGCCAGCAGGATCAGTTGGTCGAGCGCCTCGTCGGGCGGGCACTGCATCGCGGGCGCGGAGTGCTCCGGCTCGGCATCGCTGTCCGGATGAAACCGCCGGACGAGTTCCGACACCGGCACGAGCGCGTGCCCGACGGCCGGCGCGACGATCGCGAACGAGAATGCCGTGCCGACACCCGGCTGGCTGGCCACGGCCAGCTCGCCCCCCATCGCGCCGACGATGCGCTGTGCGATGAACAGGCCGAGCCCGGTACCGCCGTTCACGGCCTGCACCTGCTGGTACGCACGGAAGATGTCGCGGTTTCCGCTGATGTCGATCCCGATGCCCGTATCGGCCACTTCGAACCGCAGGCGCCACGTGTCGCCTTCGCGCGCGGCATGAATCGACAGCGTGACCGTGCCGTCGCGCGTGAACTTCGACGCATTGGACAGCAGGTTGAGCAGCACCTGCTGCAGCCGCATGCCGTCGATCGACACCGTGCGCGGCAGCGCCGTGGCCGGCCGGTACACGAACCGGTTGTCCTGCTGCGCGCACAGCGCGACCGCATAGTGGCCGATGTCGTCGAGCAGGCCGGGCAGGTCGGTGGCATCCGGCGACACGCCGAGCGGCTGCAGTTCGGCCTTCGTGAACGCGAGCAGTTCATCGATCAGCGTGAGCTGGTAGCGGATGCTGCGGTCGATCGACCGGATCAGCCGCGCCTGGCCGTGCGTCGCGCCTTGCAGCAACAGCTTCGCGTAGCCGTTGATCGTGGACAGCGGCGCGCGCAGGTCGTGGCTGACGTAGCCGAGCGTCTCGATCTTCTGCTGCATGTGGGTCGTCACCTGTTGCAGCGCGTCGTTGAGCGCGAGCGTGCGTCGTGCGACTTCGTCGCGCAGGCGATCCTGTTCGGTGAGTTGCCAGTGTTCGAGCCGCTTCCTCGCCTCGGTGCGCTGGCGCCCGACGTGGTGGATCCATGCGGCCAGCACCAGCAGGTGCGTGGCGAGGCCGATGACCGCGATGACGGGGTTCGGGAAGATGTCGGATTTCAGCCAGTTGAGCGCGGGCGGCAGCGTGTTCATGCCGTCGAGCACGCGGATCAGCATGTTGAAGGTGGCGATCGCGATGGCAATCAGCATCACGCGGCCGGTTGGCGTCCGGCGGATCGCGAGCATCAGCGCGAGGCTGATGTTGACGATCCCGACCAGCGCGTTCAGCCGCAGGCAGAACCACGTGAACGTCAGCAGGTCGCCGCACGCGGCGCCGGCCAGGCCGACGGCTTCGAGCGCGAGGAATGCCATGTAGATCGCGCGCATCGGCAGCTTCGTCTGCTCGCGCCGGGCGACCATCAGGATGAACACGATGAAGCAGGAGACCGCCAGGTACGCGAAGATGACTTCGCCGCGCGCCGACCATTCACGTAGCGCAGGCGGCAAGGCCATCGCCAGATAGCCGCGGTAGGCCGCTTCGAACAGCGTCGTGGTCAGCGCCAGCGCGGCCAGCACGTGGAACACGCCGCTGCGCGAAAAGAACCCGATCAGCAGCGCGCACCACATGAGCGCGAGTAGCCCGCCGAAGAAGCCGAAGTCCCACATCGTCGCGCGCCGTTCCAGCGCATCCCACGCCGCATGCGTGAATGCGGCCGGCGCGAGCCGCATTTCCTTGCGCGACGTGACGCGGATCAGCACGGGGAGGCTTTCGCCGGCGCGCAGCGTGACGTTGAGCGCCGGGTAGCGCGACGGCGGCCCGGCGGCATCACCGCCGGCGCCGCTGGCCGGGAAGCGGCTGTCGAGTGTCCACCGGCCGTTCTGGCCGATATAGAAATCCGCCTGGTCGACGCGCGCGTCGCGAATCGCGAGCACCAGCGGGCGCGCGGCGCTGTCGCGGTTGGTCAGCGTGGCGCGGATCCACCATGCCGATCGCGAGAACTCGACGTTGAACGACGACGTGCCGGCCACCGGCGTGCCATGCACCGGATCGGCGAGCCGTGCGGCGACCTGGTCGGCGGACATCGTCGCGCTCGCGTCCTCGAATACCGATACGGCGTCCAGTTGCGCGGGGTTCGGCGTCGTCGCGGCGCGCGCCGTCGCGCAGGTGACGGCCATCGCGAGCAGAAGCAGCAGCATCGCGCGACATCCGGCTGCCCATGCCGCGTGGCGCCTACACATCGTGGTGGTGCTCACCGGGCGTGGCGGGCGGGGCATTGACCGCATGGCGCTGGCGGCGCCAGTCGGACGGCGTGATGCCGAAGCGTTCGCGGAAGGCGGTGGCGAAGTTGCCGGGCGTGGAAAAGCCGATTTCCTCGGCGATGTCGCCGATCCCCATCGACGTCTCCGCGAGGAAGTGCATCGCGGCGCGCAGGCGCGTGTCGCGCAGATATTCGAACACGGTCTGGCCGAGATGGTCGCGGAACACGCGGGACAGGCGCTTTTCGTGCGTGCCGACCTGTCGGGCGAGTTCCTCGAGCGCGGGCGGATGGCGCAGGTCGCGCAACAGGACCTCAGACGCCGCGCGCACGAGGGCCGCATCGGGATTGTCGGGCAACTCGGGCAAATGCGCGAACGGCTGGCTGCGCCGTGCCCGTTTCAGGTGATTGCGGATCCGGGCCAGCACTTCGGTCGGCTCGAACGGCTTGATGATGTAGTCGATCGCACCCGTTTCGAGCCCGGCGATGCGATCCTCGAGATCGCCCGCGGCCGTCAGGATGATGACCGGGATCGATTGCGTCGAAGGCGTCGACGCCAGCAGGCGGCACGCGGCGAAGCCGTCCATGCGCGGCATGCGGACATCCATCAGGATCAGGTCGGGCGCGATCGCCTGGGCACGGTGATAGGCCTGCAGCCCGTCGAACGCGACGCTGATCCGGCACCGTGCGGCGCGCAGGATTTCGGTCAGGAGCCGCAGGTCGTTCGGGCGATCGTCGACGACAAGAATATGTGCGTCAGCAAGATCAGGCGTGGGACGAGGCGACGCCGAACTGGACGAGCGGGATGACATGGTGGCGGATGCGGTGGAAGGGTGGCCGGTCAGGATGAGGCATCGCTGTCTGCGCGATTGTTGCGAAAAATTATATGCCGACGACAGCTCATATTGTGAGGATTCCGCGCGTCCCGTGGGGGCTTGTGCGGCAAGGCGTTGCGTGTCGGTCGCCACGGCGTTCCGTCAAACGGAACGGATGCGGAAAAACGTGCCGAATTGATTTTTAATGATCGGTCTTTATTTCCGGATTAATTTGGAAAAATTAGAATTGCTGCTGGTGAAGAATCAATTTGATGTGCGTCTTCAGGTTGGTGTGTTCCATGTAAAGAATATGAATGGGGTGTGGCTTGCCTGATTAATTTTTTTCTAATGTATGGCTGGAATCGTGTTAGCGATGAAATCGCAATTTGCTCTGGAATGTATTAATGTAAATGCCGTCCGCTCCGGAAAAGTATTTTTCCGCTCTGGAAAAGGTTTGTTCCGGCGGATGCCCGCACACTAGCCCCGGCGCGGCTGGAATCGGTTCTTTGAAACGGTCGGGATCGTGCGAATCGCATGCCGAGGTTCTATCCCGATGCATGCGATACCAATGAGACATTGATTGATGCGCGATCCCATGATGTGGGATCGCGGCGGCAAACGAATAACGGGCACGAGGGTAATGCAAGTTTCATCATTCACCAAATACGTTGCTATATAAGAAAAGCCGGTGAGTGGTGGAATGCGGTTGGTAAGAGGCGCCGGTCGAGACGAAATCGTCAAGGAAATTCGCTCGATTAATTCGGTGCAGGGGTCGTCCGGCAAGTCGTCGATGCTGTTCCGGGAATCCGGAAAATGCGTTTGAATGCCGGACGGAAAGGGTGAGTGGCTGCGCGTGGGCCGTCCGAGGGTTCGATCCATCGGGGGACGGTCGCGCGCGGCGCGCTTTCGAATCAGGCGGGCACGAAAAAGATGAATACAGCAGGCATGACAGGCCAACGCACCGGTTCGCACGAGCCGGCGGCGCATGCTTCAGTCCCGGGGATCGCATGGCGTCATCCTCCTCCTGAATGAAACAGGGCGGGCCGCCCTCGGGTGCGGGCCGGCTTCCGCCTATCCGGCGTCTGAATGACGCTTTCCCATGAGATTCGAGGTCGTCGCGGGTTCGGCGCGATGGCGCACGCGCGTGCGGATGAGCGGCGCGTTGCGCATCGTGCCGCCGGGCTCGCCACGTCGACTTCCATGATTCGATAACCGGCGATCGTCGCCTTGCATCGTGTCGACGGACACGGGCGGCGTGCAGTCGCGTGATCGCGATGTCCATCGCGCGTGTCGTGCAGCGTTACTCAGTTGTTTATTTAGTGATCCAAAGTGAATAGCGGGGCGTCGCGAGGTGGACGGGAATGCGCAGAGGGTGTTCTCGTCGGCCGTCGCGTTTGCCGTTGCGTCATCCAGCACATGAGAACCGAGGGAAGACAAGATGAACAAGTCGTTCAAGTCGATCTGGAACGAAGCATTGGGAGCCTGGGTTGCGGCTTCGGAGCTTGACCGTGCGCGCGGAAAGCGCGTCGCGTCGTCGCGTGGCACGCCGGAGCGTGCGTTGGACGGAGGCGCCGCGGCGCGCGCGGGCACGCCTTCGACTCCGTCGCTCAGGCGGCTCACCGTGCTGATGGCGTCTGCGTATCTCGCGCTGTTCCATGCCGGCGCGCACGCGCAGTACAACCCGGATGGCGGCACGGCCACCGGCGGCATCTCGTCGATCGCGATCGGTGTCGGCTCAAGTGCCGCGCAGACGAATTCCACCGCGTTGGGCAACCTGTCGACGGCGCAGGGCGTGTCGGCCACGGCGCTCGGCCCGGGCGCGCATGCGATGGGTGATGCGTCGACGGCCGTCGGCATCAACGCGCAGGCGACCGGCGTCAACAGCGCGTCGATGGGCGTGCAGGCGATCGGGTCGGGCGATTACTCGGTTGCCATCGGCAACCTCGCCAGTGCGACGCAAAGCAGCACGGTGGCAATAGGCAGCGGGGCGGGCGCGACCAGTGTGTCGGCAATCGGGATCGGCAACAATGCAACGGCCTCCGGTCAGAGTTCGGCAGCGCTCGGTTCTGGCGCGGTTTCGTCGGGCCTCAGCAGCGTTGCGCTCGGCTTTTCGGCGCAAGCGACCAACCAGGGCGCGATTGCGCTCGGCAACCAGTCCACGAGTTCTGGCGCGGCCGGTGTAGCGGTGGGCAGTGGCGCGCTGGCTTCCGGCAATTCTGCTCTCGCGATGGGTGTCAACAGCGGCGGGAAGGGCACGACGTCGATCGCGATCGGCTGGGGCGGCACCGCGGGGGTGGCCGGCTCGGGCACGCAGTCGCTCGGTACCAGTTCGATCGCGTTGGGCTCGAATACGACGGCTGGCGCCGATACCTCGATGGCGTTCGGCACGAGCGCGAATGCGGCGGGTGTCAGTTCGATTGCTGTGGGCGTCCAGTCGAGCGCGACGAAGCAGTTCGCGACCGCGCTTGGTAATGCCTCGCTTGCGACCGGCGTATCGGCGAGCGCACTGGGGGCCGGTGCGACGGCGTCGGCCACGAATGCGACGGCCATCGGCATCAACAGCGTCGCGGCGGCGGGTTCCACAGTGGCGATCGGCGACAGCAACTCTGTCGCGGCCGCGGCGGGTGCAGGCTCGATTGCTGGGGGCAACAACTCGAAGGTGCTGGGCGGCCTCGGTGCCGTCGCGCTCGGTCTGGGACAGACGGTCAGCGGCAACGGTGCGGTGGCGATCGGCGATCCGAGCACCGCGATCGGCACCGGCGCGGTCACGGCCGGGTCGAACAACACGGCGAACGGCGACGGCGCGGTCGCCATCGGCAATTCGAACATCGCTCAGGGCACCGGCTCGCTCGCGCTCGGCAACACGTCGACGGCCGCGGCGGCCGGTGCGGTGGCGTTTGGCGCGTCGGCGGTCGCGAACAATGCGGGCGATGTCGCGCTCGGTTCGGGTTCGACGACGGCCGTGCCGAATCCGACCGCAAGCGCGACGATCGGCGGCGTGACGTACACGTTCAAGGGCACGAATCCGACCAGTGTCGTCAGCGTCGGTGCGGCAGGGACCGAGCGCCAGATCACCAATGTCGCGGCCGGGCGCATCAGTTCGGCGAGCACGGATGCGATCAACGGGTCGCAGCTCGATGCGACAAATCAGGCGGTGAATTCGCTGTCGACTTCGACGGCGTCGAGTGTCAGTTCGTTGTCGACGGGGGTGTCGTCGTTGTCGACCGGGTTGTCGTCGGCCAATAGTGCGATCACGTCGCTTTCGACGTCGGCTTCGACGGGGATCAGCTCGCTGTCGACGGGGTTGAGTTCGACCAACAGCGCGGTGACGTCATTGTCGACCTCTACGTCGACCGGATTGTCGTCGGCCAATAGCGCGATCACGTCGCTGTCGACTTCGACCTCGACCGGCATCAGCTCATTGTCGACGGGGTTGAGTTCGACCAACAGCTCGGTGACGTCATTGTCGACTTCGACGTCGACGGGCCTGTCGTCGGCCAATAGCGCGATCACGTCGCTTTCGACGTCAGCGTCGACGGGTATCAGCTCGCTGTCGACGGGGTTGAGCTCGACCAACAGCTCGGTGACGTCATTGTCGACTTCGACGTCGACGGGCCTGTCGTCGGCCAACAGTGCGATCACGTCGCTTTCGACATCGACTTCGACGGGCATCAGCTCATTGTCGACGGGGTTGAGCTCGACCAATAGCTCGGTGACGTCATTGTCGACGTCTACGTCGACGGGCCTGTCGTCGGCCAATAGTGCGATCACGTCGCTTTCTACGTCGACTTCAACCGGCATCGGCTCGCTGTCGACGGGGTTGAGTTCGACCAACAGCTCGGTGACGTCGTTGTCGACCTCCACGTCAACCGGATTGTCGTCGGCCAATAGCGCGATCACGTCGCTGTCGACTTCGACCTCGACCGGCATCAGCTCGTTGTCGACGGGCTTGAGCTCGACCAACAGCTCGGTAACGTCGCTGTCCACCTCGACCTCGACGGGTATCAGCTCGCTGTCGACCGGCCTGAGTTCGACCAACAGCGCAGTGACGTCATTGTCGACGTCCACATCAACCGGCCTGTCGTCGGCCAACAGTTCGATCGCATCGCTGTCCACGTCGACGTCGACGGGCATCAGCTCGTTGTCGACGGGGTTGAGTTCGACCAACAGCGCTGTTAGCTCATTGTCGACGTCCACGTCGACCGGTCTGTCGTCGACCAATAGCACGATCACGTCACTGTCCTCGTCGGCTTCGACCGGCTTGAGTTCGACCAACAGCTCGGTGGCGTCGCTGTCGACGTCGACCTCGACGGCTGTCGGCTCGTTGTCCACCGGCCTGAGTTCGACCAACAGCGCGGTCACGTCACTGTCGACGTCGACGTCGACCGGCATCAGTTCGCTGTCCACCGGCCTGAGCTCGACCAACAGCGCGGTCACGTCGCTGTCGACGTCGACCTCGACGGCCGTCGGCTCGTTGTCGACCGGCCTGAGTTCGACCAACAGTTCGGTCACGTCGCTGTCGACGTCGACCTCGACGGCTGTCGGTTCATTGTCCACCGGCCTGAGTTCGACCAACAGTTCGGTCACGTCGCTGTCGACGTCCACGTCGACGGCTGTCGGCTCGTTGTCCACCGGCCTGAGCTCGACCAACAGCGCGGTTACGTCGCTGTCGACGTCGACCTCGACGGCCGTCGGCTCGTTGTCCACGGGCCTGAGTTCGACCAACAGTTCGGTCACGTCGCTGTCGACGTCGACCTCGACGGCTGTCGGTTCGTTGTCCACCGGCCTGAGTTCGACCAACAGTTCGGTCACGTCGCTGTCGACGTCGACCTCGACGGCCGTCGGCTCGTTGTCCACGGGCCTGAGCACGACCAACAGCACGGTCACGTCGCTGTCGACTTCGACGTCGACCAGCATCAACTCGCTGTCCACCGGCCTGAGCTCGACCAACAGCGCGGTCATGTCGCTGTCGACGTCGACCTCGACGGCTGTCGGCTCGCTGTCCACCGGCCTGAGCACGACCAACAGCAACGTCACGTCGCTGTCGACCGCGACCTCGACGAGCATCGGTTCGCTGTCCACCGGGCTCAGTTCGACCACGAGCTCGATCGCGTCGTTGTCGACGTCGACCTCGACGACCGTCGGCTCGCTGTCCACCGGCCTGTCGAGCACGAACAGCAACCTGACGTCGCTGTCCACCGCAACGTCGACGGGTATCGGCTCGCTGTCGACCGGCCTCAGCTCGATCGCCAACAACAACACCAACCTCGGTAACAGCACGGCGGGCGCGATCGGCGGCGGGGCCACCTACGATCCGACGACCGGGAAGATTTCCGCGCCGTCGTACGTGACGTACAACAGCGACGGTTCGACGACGATCAACAACAACGTCGGCTCGGCGATCGACAACATCAACGCGCACGGCATCAAGTATTTCCACGCGAACTCGACCGCACCGGACAGCCAGGCGCTCGGCGTCGACAGCGTCGCGATCGGCCCGAATGCGATCTCGAAGGTGGACGGCAGCATCGCGCTCGGTTCGGGTTCGGTATCCGATCGCGCGACGACGCCGGCGTCGGGCATCATCCGCAACGGCACCGCATCGATCCCGTTCAACACGACGGACCAGACGCTGCTCGGCGCGGTGTCGGTCGGCGACGCGACCAGCAAGACGTATCGCCAGATCACCAACGTCGCGGACGGTACCGGCCAGCAGGACGCGGTCACTGTGCGGCAGCTCACCGGCGCATTGCAGTCGTTCGCGGTCACGGGCCAGAAGTATTTCCACGCGAATTCGACGGCAGCGGACTCGCTCTCCGTCGGCGCGGAATCGGTCGCGGTGGGGCCGACGACGGTCGTCAACGGCGACAACGGCGTGGGCATCGGCAACGGTGCGATCGTCGACCAGACCGCTCCGGGCGGCGTCGCGATCGGGCAGGCGGCGAGTGTCGCGCAGGCCGACGCGATCGCGCTCGGCAGCGGCGCGACGGCGTTGGGCGCGCAGTCGGTTGCACAGGGCGCCAATGCGAAGGCGGTCAGCGTGGGCAGCGTTGCACTGGGTTCCGGCGCGCTCGGCAACGCGACCGATGCGCTCGCGCTCGGCGCCGGCGCGTCCGCGACGTTCGCGAACAGCGTGGCGTTGGGCGCCGGTTCGTTGACGACGGTCGGCGCGCTGACGAACTACGTGGCGTACGGCCTGAGCAGCCCGCAATCGTCGGCCGGCGAAGTGAACATCGGCAACCGGCAGATCACGGGCCTCGCGGCCGGCAAGAACGGCACGGACGCGGTGAACGTATCGCAGCTCGATTCGGTCGCGAACCAGCTGACGACGCTGATCGACCAGCGCACGACCAACCTCGGCGGGCAGTACACGACGAACCCGAACGGCACGAACGTGCCGCCGGGGTCGACCGGCCCGAATTCGTCGGCGGGTGGGTCGGGCGCGGTGGCATCGGGCTCGAACAGCACGGCGGTCGGCAACAATTCGCTCGCATCGGGCAACGGCTCTACCGCCATCGGCGTGGGCTCGACGGCGTCGGGCAACAATTCGGCCGCGATCGGCACGGGCAGCAACGACGGCGGGCGGTCGAACGTCGTCGCGGTCGGTTCGACGGAGTCGGCGCGCCAGGTCGTCAACGTCGCGGCCGGCACGCAGGGCACGGATGCGGTGAACGTGAATCAGCTGAATGCCGTGTCGAACCAGTTCACGCAGTCGCTGAACACGGTCAACAACCAGCTCACGCAGATGCAGCAGCAGATCCAGCAGACCGATTCGATGGCACGTGAGGGGATTGCGGCAACCGCCGCGATGGCGTCGATCCCGCACATGGACCGCGACTCGAACTTTGCGATGGGGGTCGGCACGGCGACGTTCCAGGGGCAGAAGGCCATGGCGGTCGGCGTGCAGGCGCGCGTCACGGAGAACCTGAAGGCGACGCTGAACGGCGGCTTCGCCGGGAGCCAGCGCGTCGTCGGCGCGGGCATGCTGTATCAGTGGAAGTGATCGCGCGCTGCGGTTCGTTCCGGCACGCACTGCCGAGGCGGACCGCGCCGAACGCAAACGCACGCGGACGCGGCTGCGCCATTGCGCCGCACGCGCTGTGCCCATCGCATTCTCGGAGTAATCAAGTGAAAAACATCCATCTTGCCCTGCTGGCGTCCGTCGTTTCCCTCGCGGCCTGTTCGAGCGCATCGGGACCGACGTACAACGCATACGAACTTCAGCCGCGCGAAGGCATCCGGACCTTCCGCGTCGACTGCCACGGCATCCTGTCGAGCGCCAATACCTGCATGAAGGTCGCGACGCGCATGTGCGGCAACGAGGCCGTGCGTACGGTCGATTCCACGACGCCGTACCGCGACGGCGCCGATCCGCACTCGATCGTGTTTCAGTGCGGTGCGGCACCCGCGCCGGTCGCCACGGCGGCTGCGCCTGCACCCGCCGCGGTCGAAAAGGTAAGCCTGACCGGCGACGCGTACTTCGCGACCGACTCCGCCGTGCTGACGTCCGCCGCCACCGCCGCGCTCGACACGCTGCTGAACCAGCAGGGCGACAAACATTTCTCGCGCGTGGAAGTGGACGGTTATACCGACGCGACCGGCTCGGATGCGCACAACCAGGTGCTGTCGAAGCGTCGCGCCGATGCAGTCGCGGGGTATCTGCGCGAACACGGGCTGAAGGCGGAATCCTTCGCGGCGACGGGGCATGGAGAAACCAATCCGGCCGCATCGAACGAGACCGCCGAAGGGCGGGCGCGCAATCGCCGGGTGGAGATCTCGCTGCAGAAGTAAGACGTCGCCACCGGGTTGCCGCAGGCGTGGCCGTCGCAACCGGACGGCTCGCTTGCGGCCGCGGCGTTTCGCCCGCCCCGTACGACTCCGGTGCAAATTTCAGTTCACGTTTCGCGCGCGATGCGCGGAAGGCCGAGGGTGTGAATGGTGGCCGTGGGCTGCTCCCCACGCATCCTTGTACCGGCGGATCGCAACGGTACAAACGATGAAGTAGAATTGTTATATCTCAAAAAAATATGAATTTTACTCATCCATCATGCTTGATCGTATTCATTTGTCCATCGTGCAAGAGGTGGAAAAGCAAGGTTCGCTGACCGCAGCCGCAGGTGTCCTGCACGTGACGCAGTCGGCTTTGAGTCACAGCATGAAGAAGCTGGAACAGCAGCTCGGCACCGACATCTGGCTGCGCGAAGGCCGCAGCCTGCGCCTGACGCAGGCCGGCCAATACTTGCTGGCGGTGGCCAACCGGGTGCTGCCACAGCTGAATCTGGCCGAAGAACGCTTGCAGCAGTTCGCCCAGGGTGAGCGAGGCACCCTCCGCATCGGCATGGAATGTCACCCGTGTTACCAGTGGCTGTTGAAAGTCGTGTCACCTTACCTGGCCGCGTGGCCGGATGTGGACGTAGACGTCAAACAGAAATTCCAGTTTGGCGGCATCGGCGCGCTGTTCGGTTACGAAATCGACCTGCTGGTCACCCCCGATCCGCTGGACAAGCCGGGCCTCGTATTCGAACCGGTGTTCGACTACGAGCAAGTCCTGGTCGTTGCCGGTAATCACAAGCTGGCCAAGGAGGAATACGTCCAGCCCAAGCAGTTGAGCAACGAGGTGCTGGTGACCTACCCGGTGCCGGTCGACCGTCTGGATATCTACAGCATGTTCCTCACGCCAGCCGGAATCGCGCCCAAACGGCATAAGGCCATCGAGACCACCGACATCATGCTGCAGATGGTCGCCAGCGGTCGCGGCGTGGCTGCGCTGCCACGCTGGCTGGTGCTGGAGTACGCGGACAAGATGGATGTGGTGCCAGTACGGCTGGGTGAGAACGGCATTGCGAAACACATCTATCTGGGTGCTCGCGAGGCGGACGTGGGGACTGATTATTTGCGTGCATTCATCGAGCAAGCGAAGGGGCGTGGCGCGGCTTGATTCGTCCTGGCGGCGCAATCCATGAGTGCTGCTCATGGGAACATGAAAATATATCCATTTTCATTTGTCCCGGTCGGAGGCCACAATTCGCGGCTGCCCAGTTCGACGGACGCGGGTGTTATTTCAAGGGTTTTCTCATGGCATCCACGATCGAGCGCAAGCCGTTGGCGTTACCCGGCGGGCACAAGAAAGTGCTGCTGCATTCCTGCTGCGCGCCTTGCTCGGGTGAAGTGATGGAAGCCATGCAGGCGTCCGGCATCGACTTCACGATCTTCTTCTACAACCCGAATATCCATCCGCTGAAGGAATACGAGCTGCGCAAGCAGGAAAACATCCGGTTTGCAGAGCAATTCGGTATTCCATTCATCGATGCCGACTACGACCGCGACAACTGGTTCGAGCGTGCCAAGGGCATGGAAAACGAACCGGAGCGCGGCATTCGCTGCACCATGTGCTTTGATATGCGTTTCGAGCGCACGGCGTTGTATGCGCATGAACACGGCTTCCCCGTCATCACCAGCTCGTTGGGCATCTCGCGGTGGAAGAACATGCAGCAGATCAACGATTGCGGTGTGCGCGCGGCGTCGCATTATCCCGACATGCTGTATTGGGAATACAACTGGCGAAAAGGCGGCGGCTCGGCGCGCATGATCGAGATCAGCAAGCGAGAGAACTTCTACCAGCAGGAATATTGCGGCTGCGTCTACTCGCTACGCGACACCAATCGGCATCGTGTGGAAAGCGGCCGGGAACGCATTCAGCTGGGTGTGAAGTTCTACGGCGACGACGGCTCTGTAGTCGAATCCTGAGCGCGTCATCCGTACCCGGACGAGTGAGCAGCGCGGTTTGAAAGCGTCGTACCTTGGCAAGCCCGTGGTCGTGCCGCGTACCGTGTACCGTCGGGCGCCTGTCACGGAGCGCCGTGGCGCAGGCCTCGATGCTCCGCTGGAGCATCCGCGGCGACGCGAAACTGACCTGCGCCTCTTATCTGCCGCGATTCAGCACGGGATCGAACCGGTTTTCGGCCATTCCATTCGCCGTTCCTGATCCACGCCGTGAGGGGCGTCTCTTCCACGCGCGCCTCATTTCATGGTTTGCCGTCCGATTCAATCCGAAGCAAACGAACCCTCCTGTCGCGCAGGCATTCGCCAAGCACGCTCCATGACTTCGCCATCAGGCTTTCTGTCTGGCTGATCGCCGGAGCGGTCAAATCCTGCAAGCCAGGCCTCTGAGGCGGATGCGTCTGGACACGAGCGCGTTGGGGCATGAAGGGGCGTATCCGCGCAGCTGCCTTGGGCGGGCCATGACGCGGTGAATCGAGGGGCTGGCCTGCGGGCAAGCCAGCCGGCACGCTACATCATGAACGTGACTAATGGGTCGATGAGATTAATTCACTTTTTTTCATCGATGGCTCCGCATAGAATTTGTCTTCAATGCCGATATCGCAAAGATTTCTGAGCAAAGATCAGAAAATAAAATCGGAAAGCATCGAATAACCAAGGGATGAATCCAGTCTTCATCTCGGAAATCAGGGCGTCAGATCAAAATGAGTAAAGATTTTACTTTTTCCATCAAGCGCATTTGCTTCGATGAAGACTATCGTCCGTCAGACAGTACGCGTATCACGACCAACTTTGCCAACCTGGCCAGAGGGACGAGTCGTCAAGAGAACTTGCGCAACACATTCAGGATGATCGACAACCGTTTCAATGCCCTGGCGCATTGGGACAACCCTGAAGGTAATCGTTATGCCGTCAAGCTTGAAATCATTTCCGTTGAAATGAGCATTGACGGTGAAAGCGGTGGTAGCTCGCTCCCTTTGATCGAAGTATTGAAAACGAATATTGTCGATCGAAAGACCGGTGAGCGCATCGAGGGCATCGTAGGGAATAATTTCTCGTCTTACGTGCGGGACTATGACTTCAGCGTCCTGCTGCTGGAGCACACCAAGGACCAGGCCGAATTCAGCACGCCGGAGAATTTCGGGGATCTCCACGGGAAGTTGTTCAAGTGCTTCGTGAATTCAAGTGCCTACAAGGCCAATTTCAACAAGCAGCCCGTTATTTGCCTGAGTGTTTCGAGCAGCAAGACTTATCATCGGACCGCCAATCAGCATCCGGTATTGGGCATCGAATACTTGCAGGACGAATACTCGTTGACTGACGAGTACTTCAAAAAAATGGGGTTGAAGGTACGCTACTTCATGCCGCCGAACAGTGTTGCGCCTTTGGCTTTCTATTTTTCCGGCGACCTGCTTGGCGATTACAGCGATCTCGAGCTGATCGGCACTATCAGCACGATGGATACGTTCCAGAAGATTTACCGGCCAGAAATTTACAATGCGAATTCCGCAGCAGGGAAGTCCTATCAGCCAAGCTTGAAGCACCAGGATTTTTCGCTTACTCGAATTGTTTACGATCGGGAAGAACGCAGCCGGCTGGCTATCGAGCAGGGAAAGTTTGTCGAAGAGCACTTCATCAAACCGTACCACGCTGTTCTTGAGCAGTGGTCCGCTAACTACGCTCTTTGATTCATCAAAAACACAAGGTCATCTACTGTGAAGAAATTGCTACCGACTTCTACTGCTGGCAGCTTGCCCAAACCCTCCTGGCTCGCACAGCCCGAGACACTGTGGTCACCCTGGAAATTGCAGGATGAGGGGTTGGTCGAGGGCAAGCAGGATGCGTTGCGTTTGTCATTGCAAGAGCAACAACATGCAGGCATCGACATCGTCAGCGACGGCGAGCAAACACGCCAGCATTTTGTGACGACGTTTATCGAGCATCTCGACGGCGTCGATTTTGCGAACCGCAAGACCGTTCGAATTCGTGATCGCTACGATGCAAGCGTGCCGACGGTCGTCGGTGCCGTTGCTCGACAAAAGCCGGTTTTTGTTGAAGATGCCAAGTTCTTGCGCCAGCAGACCAAGCAACCCATAAAGTGGGCGCTGCCAGGCCCGATGACCATGATCGATACGCTTTATGACGATCATTACAAGAGTCGCGAAAAGCTGGCTTGGGAGTTCGCAACGATCCTGAACCAGGAAGCCAGGGAGCTGGAGGCTGCCGGCGTCGATATCATTCAGTTTGACGAGCCCGCCTTCAACGTCTTCTTTGACGAAGTGAACGAATGGGGCGTTGCGACCCTGGAGCGGGCCATTGAAGGTCTCAAGTGTGAGACCGCCGTGCATATTTGCTATGGCTATGGCATCAAGGCCAATACGGATTGGAAAAAGACGCTGGGGTCGGAGTGGCGGCAGTACGAAGAAGCCTTCCCCAAGCTGCAAAAATCCAGTATTGGGATGGTTTCGCTGGAATGCCACAATTCGCATGTTCCAATGGAACTGATCGAGCTCATTCGAGGCAAGAAGGTGATGGTCGGGGCCATTGATGTCGCAACCGATACCGTTGAAACGCCCGAGGAAGTCGCCAACACGTTGCGAAAAGCCCTTCAGTTTGTCGATGCCGACAAGCTTTATCCTTGCACCAACTGCGGCATGGCCCCGTTGTCCCGTGCAATCGCACGAGGCAAGCTCGAAGCTTTGAGTGCAGGCGCAGAAATCGTCCGACAAGAACTCTCGAGCTGATTCCGAGCTAACGCGGGAAGTGATGCTCGGGAGGATTGAGGGCGGTGCAGATTTCAGGGAGTGTCTCGCGGAGGCGCCCTGATTCTCTTCGAATACGCCTCGGTTGCCCGAGTATCCAGTTGAAGCAAGGATCCTTGCCGACTTCGATTGATCCGATAAGCGCAGGCAGGCCCGTACGTTGTTTCTTTCTGATCGAAAAGGATCGGGCGGCGACGTGGACGGGTTTGCTTGCGCTGATCGAGCCGCACCCAGCATTCAGTATCTACCATGTCACTTTCCAGCACGGCCATCGAGCCATTGAGCTTTCGCGAAGCGCTCGGGCATTACGCATCCGGCATTACGGTCATTGCATCACACGTCGAGGGCGAGCCGGTTGGCTTCACTTGCCAGTCGTTCCATAGCGTGTCGATGAGCCCGCCGCTGGTGTCATTCAGCGTCATGTCCAGTTCGGGCAGCTATCCAAAAATTCGCCAGGCAGGTCGATTCGTCGTCAATATCCTGTCAGACGAACAAGTCAGGATTTCCAATCAATTCGCTCAGAGAGGCACGGACAAGTGGCACGGAGTCGAATGGCGAGCGTCGCCGCTGGGTAACCCGATCATTGCCGGCAGCCTCCATTGGCTTGATTGCGAAATCTACGCCGAGCACGCCGCGGGTGATCACCTGATCGTGATTGGTGAAGTGAAAGCGTTGAACCTGCAAGAAGCGGCTGCTACGCAGCCATTGCTGTATTTCAAAGGGCAATATCGCAACATCGCCGCGCATGGCACGGTTTGAGCGTTGACCTCCATCGGGCTCTTTGACGCGTCAATCGACGGAGCGCGTGATCCTCTCCGTGCGTTCGCCCGGCGTCGGAGCAAACGCGCCACTGAATACTCCCGTCAAATGGTGAGCCGGGTGGCGATCACGCCTGGTATTCCGTCGGTCTCGAGCGGAACCGCCAGTGCCAGGCATTCGAAGGAATCCAGAGGACGTCGGTGGCTGGCCGCTGCATGCCTGTCGAGCGCGCACATTTGATTCGACGCAAGCGCGCAGTAATTGCGCCTCCCAGGTTCGCAATGGCGAGTACACTGAAAATGCCCTAGAAACAGGAGAATGCGATGATCGACGCTGGCCCCCAAAGCACCTTCCGAGGGCTGCCGCTGACCGTGGAGCAGGACGCGGAAGTGAGGCACTACATCAAGGATCGGACTCGGCGTGGGTTGCCATGGGACACGTCGGAGTTGAGCGCGATGCTCAAGGACATGCTGCAACCCCCGGGCGACCTCGACGATGATGGCGATGGTGACGGCGATGCTACCACCGCGCCAGACGAAACCCGAGCGGCTGCCGAGCGCGCGACGGCTTCGATTGACGAAGCGATGGACCCCATCGAGGCGAATGAGGAGTGGAATGCGGCCATGGAGTCGGAGGGCATGAAAGGGCCCAGACGATAAAAGCGGCGCAGCGACACGCCGGTTTCCGGTAGCGTCGCATACGACGCGTGCGCGCCGGATGCCAAGCGTTTCAGGAACGGCACGTTCCGCGTTGCGCATGCGCTGCGTCGTACTGGATACGGCACGACTGCCGACGCACACGGCGACCCCCTCGCGCGCATCCCGACACGCAATCCGTCCGCTCGCAGGTTATTTCGGACGCAGCCTACCGTGGCACCCATGTTGCATGGCGCCAGCGGAACTGCGAGCCGCATCTCATTGCCAAGCGCCCGGCAGCGGGCGCCATGTCAGTGTTTGAGCACGCAGACGGCCACGATTTCGTATCCGGGGTCGGCATGCACGTGCGCCGTCTTTTCCGCTTCCTCATACGAATGAAACGACGTGGCATCTTCAACCGCCGGTGCCATGCCGATATCGCCATCCTCGGCGGTGCAAAGGAACTGCTCGCCGGTCTTCACGACGTAGACGGACAACATGATTCCCTCCATCGTTTGCAGGGGGGGAATTCCAGTCTAGCAGGCCAGAAAAGGGGCGCAGGCGGTTTGCAGCGTCCTTTCTGCGAGGTCTCCACGGGAGGCATTCCGCCTCGATGTCCGTGCGTCATGCCGGTCTACTCATCCGTCTTCGCCAGGGCTTGATCCGACGGGTAATCGGCTAACACTCGCCGGACGCGAGCGATGGCCATCAACCCGATTCGGCCGCCCGTGAAAGACCGGATTCACGACCTACAGTCGGCCGGAATGGCTCGGCACGCGACAGGACCGAAAAGCCGTGCACAATACCCGCATGCAAAATCCAGACCTCGAACACCTCGTCACCGTCACCATGCCCTTTGGAAAGTACAAGGGCCGGCTCATTGCCGACCTGCCGGGGCCTTACCTCAATTGGCTGGCGCGCGAAGGGTTCCCGCGCGGCGAAATCGGCCGGCAGCTTGCGCTGATGCACGAGATCGATCACAACGGCCTGCGGGACTTGCTGGCGCCGTTGCGCAAACGCGGATAACGTCAATCAGGGGCGAATGCCACGGGCTCCCGCATCGATCGACCGTGATCGACGATCCCCCTCTCTCCAGCCACATCTGCGAAGCGCGCTGAATACACGCATGCGACCCCGGCGCTGGCCCGCGCGCACCTGGCGCGTCTCCGTTGCTGACATAGAATAGAAAACAGTCCCTTGAGGACGAGTTGATGGCAAGAAAAGGGGTGCCATTATGAGACGCCTTTATTTCCTCGTACCCGATACGCAGATGGCGAAGGCCATCGTCGACGATCTATTGCGCGCACGCATCATCTGGCGCCATATCCACGTTCTCGCCGACCACAGCGTCACACTCGATCAGTTACCCGAAGCATCGTTGCTGCAAAGCAGCGATGTCGTGCATGCGCTCGAGCGCGGCGTCGCGCTCGGCGGCGCGGCCGGTGCGCTGATCGGCCTCGTCGCGCTGGTATTTCCGCCGGCGGAGCTCGTGATCGCGGGCGGCGCCGTCGTCGGGTTGACGTTGGCCGGAGCGGGTTTCGGGGCGTGGACCGCCGCGATGATCGGCATCGCCGAGCCGAACGCGCGACTCCAGCGATTTCGCGAGGCCATCCAGGAAGGCCAGATCCTGATCATGGCCGACGTGCCGGCATTGCGAGAGCAGGAAATCGAAGAGATGGTCGCCCAGCATTTTCCGAAGGCGGACCTGGAAGGCGCCGAACCTACGTCACCGATCTTCCCCTGACGCGCGACAGCAAGCCGGCCTGCCCGCCCCCTGCGTTCATCGACGCGTGTCGTCGAGCGCTCGGCCGCGACCGCGAGCCGCGCTCGGAGCGGGTCGTTCGCACGTTGCACAGGCAACCCTGCTCGCCATTCCGAATCGCGCAAGAGACGCAGGCCCGACCCGCGTGACGCCTTCGGAACCGAAGCGCCGACGTCGAACCGTCGGCAAGGAGGTCGTATGGAACTGCACATTCAATCTCACCATTGGGAGCGTCGTACGCCCGACTGGGTCGCCGCTGCCGTGGCCGGTCTCGCGGGCGGTGCGCTGGTGATCGCGCTGGAATTCGTCTGGTCGACCCTCGTGCTCGGCTCGAGCCCGTGGCAACCGACCCACAAGATCGCAGCGATGGTGATGGGCCGCAGTGCGCTCGGCCAGATGACGCAATTCAACCTTGAGATCGTGGCGATGGCGCTGCTGCTGCACTACGTGCTCGGCGCGATCATGGGGATGATGCTCGCCGCGATCATGGCGCCTTTCCGCTTCGATTCGAGCCTGGGCATGGAAGCCGCCATCGGGCTGGCGTTCGGGATCGTCGCGTATGGATGGAACTTCTACGTGATGACGGCCGTGTTCCCGTGGTTCATCTCCGAGCGGGGTTCCGGGCCATTGCTCGCCAACCTGTTGTTCGGCGTGGTGGCGGCCATCACCTACGGCAGGCTGGAGCGATTGCGCAAGCAGAACGCGGACGACTGACACATCGCGTTTCCCGCCGCGCCGAGCCTGACCACGCGGTGCTCGCGGGAGACACGGAACCTGGTGTCGGCGGCTCCGGCGAGTGACATGCAGCGAGGCGGCCTATGGCCCTTGCGATTGCCCTGGTCCTGATCATCGTGTTGGCGGTGGGGTTTCACTTTGCCAGTCCGTGGTGGATCACGCCGATCGCGTCGAACTGGGTGCGCATGGACGACATGCTGACGATCACGCTCGTCATCACCGGCGCATTCTTCATCGCCATCAACCTGTTCATCGTGGTCGCGCTGGTGCGCTATCGCCACCGCAGCGGGCACCGTGCGGCCTACGAGCCACACAACCGGAAACTGGAATGGTGGCTGATCGGCCTGACCGTCGTCGGCGTGGCGGCCTTGCTGGCGCCGGGCCTGTTCGTCTACGCGGACTACATCCGGCCGCCGCGCAACGTGCTGCAGATGGAAGTGCTCGGCCAGCAATGGCAATGGCGCTTCCGCTTCGCCGGCCCCGGCGGCAAGCTGGGCACGACCGACGTGCGCTACATCAGCAACGACAACCCGTTCGGCCTGAATCCCGCCGACCCCAACGGCCGTGACAACTACCTGATCGAAAGCCCCGAGGTGCACCTGCCGCTCAATCGGCCGATCCAGGTTTTGACACGGTCGCGCGACGTGCTGCACGACTTCTACGTGCCGCCGTTCCGCGCGCGGATGAACATGGTGCCCGGCATGGTGACCACCTTCTGGTTCACGCCGACCAAGGCAGGGCGCTACGACATCCTGTGCGCGCAGCTCTGCGGGATCGGGCACTCCGGCATGCGCGGCGTGGTGGTGGTGGAAGACGAAGCCGCGTTCTCGCGCTGGCTGGCGCAGCAGACCACGTTCGCGCAGCAGCAGATGGCCCATGTACAGGCCGCACCGGCCGCTGCCGGCGGCAGCGCGCAGGCGCTGGCCAACCTGGGCAAGACGCTCGCGGCGGCCAAGGGCTGCGTCGCCTGTCATACCGTGGACGGCAGCCCGCTCGTGGGCCCGACCTGGAAGGGCCTGTACGGCAAGACCGAAACGATGGCCGACGGCAGCACCGCGAAGGTGGACGAAGCCTATCTGCGCGCGTTCATCCGCAATCCGACGGCGCGCGTCGTGAAGGGCTTCTCGCCGATCATGCCGCACTTCGATTTGAGCGAGCAGGAACTGACCGCGCTGGTGGCCTATATCAAGGCGCAAGGCGCGCCGCCCGCCAGCACCGCGGCCCAGCCCGTAGCGGGGCAGACGAAGCAGACGGAGCAGACGCCATGACCTACGCGCACACCGACCACGTCCCGCACAGCTTCTGGACCCGCTATGTGTGGAGCCAGGACCACAAGGTCATCGCCGTGCAGTACGCGCTGACGGCCATTGCGATCGGCCTGGTCGGCCTCGTCCTGTCGGACCTGATGCGGCTGCAGCTCGGCTTTCCGGGCAAGTTCGCTTTCATCGATGCGAACCACTACTACCAGTTCGTCACCATGCACGGAATGATCATGGTGATCTACCTGCTGACGGCGCTGTTCCTGGGCGGCTTCGGCAACTACCTGATCCCGCTGATGCTCGGCGCGCGCGACATGGTGTTCCCGGTTCTCAACATGCTGAGCTACTGGGTCTACCTGCTGGCCGTGCTGGTGCTGGTGTCGAGCTTCTTCGTGCCGGGCGGGCCGACTGGCGCCGGCTGGACGCTGTATCCGCCGCAGGCGATCCTGCCGGGCACGCCGGGCGTGGAATGGGGCATCGTGCTGATGCTCGTGTCGCTGGCGATCTTCATCGTCGCGGCCACGATGGGCGGACTGAACTACGTGACCACCACGCTGCAGGCACGCACGCGCGGCATGACGCTGATGCGCATGCCGCTTACGGTGTGGGGCATCTTCATCGCGACCATCATGGCGCTGCTGGCGTTTCCGGCGCTGTTCGTGTCGGCGGTGATGATGCTGTTCGACCGGACGCTCGGCACCAGCTTCTTCATTCCGGCCGTGGTGTCGATGGGGCAGACGCTCAAGCATGCCGGCGGCAGCCCGCTGCTGTTCCAGCACCTGTTCTGGTTCTTCGGGCATCCGGAGGTCTATATCGTCGCGCTGCCGGCCTTCGGTATCGCGTCGGATCTCATCAGCACGCACGCACGCAAGAGCATCTTCGGCTACCGGATGATGGTGTGGGCGATCGTCATCATCGGCGCGCTGAGCTTCGTGGTCTGGGCGCACCACATGTTCATCGCCGGCATGAATCCGTACTTCGGCTTCTTCTTCGCCACCACGACGCTCATCATCGCCGTCCCGACCGCCCTCAAGGTCTACAACTGGGTGCTGACGCTGTGGCGTGGCGATATTCACCTGACCGTGCCGATGCTGTTCGCGATCGGCTTCATCAGCACCTTCGTGCTGGGCGGGCTGACCGGGCTTTACCTCGGCAACGTGAGCGTGGACATTCCGCTGTCGAACACGTATTTCGTGGTCGCGCACTTCCATATGGTGATGGCCGTGTCGCCGATCCTCGTGGTGTTCGGCGGCCTCTATCACTGGTACCCGAAGGTGACGGGCCGCATGCTCGACGACACGCTCGGGCGCGCGCACTTCTGGATCACGTTCGTTGGCACCTATGCGATCTACTTCCCGATGCACTATCTCGGCATCCTCGGCATGCCGCGGCGGTATTACGCGTATCAGGGCTACAGCTTCATTCCGCATTCGGCGCAGACGCTCAACACGTTCATCACGATCGTCGCGCTGATCGTCGCGGCGGCGCAGTTGCTGTTCCTGTTCAACCTCGCGTGGAGCCTCGGGCACGGCAGGCGTGCGGACGGCAACCCGTGGCGGGCCACCACGCTCGAATGGCAGACGCCGCAAACGCCGCCGGTGCACGGCAACTGGGGGCCGACGCTCCCCGTCGTCTATCGCTGGGCGTACGAATACAGTCCACCGGGGCAAGAGGAAGACTTCGTGCCGCAGAACCAGCCGCCCGCGACGACGCCCGAACCTGAAGCGCCCCATCCGACGCTGCACCCCGGCGAGGCACACAAATGACCACGCTGCCGCGCCCCTTCGTTCCTGACGCGCCACCGGGCTTGTCGAATGCGGGCCGCACGGGGCTGGCCGTCTTCATGGCGGTGGCGACGACATTGTTCTCGCTGCTGCTGCTCGCCTATGCGATGCGCATGCGCGAATCCGACTGGCAGCCGATCCCGCATCCGGCGCTGCTGTGGTGGAACACCGGCGCGCTGGCGCTGGCCAGCCTCGCGATGCAGCGTGCCCGGCAACTCACCATGCATCGCACGGCATGGCTGGTGAGCGGCGGCGTGCTGGCGGCCGTGTTCGTGATCGGGCAACTGACCGCCTGGCACATGCTGTCGGCGGCCGGGGAGACCGTCACCGTCAATCCGTCCAACAGCTTCCTCTACCTGCTCACCGGCCTGCACGGAGTGCATGTGCTCGGCGGGCTGGTGGCGTGGGCCGCGACGATCGCGCAGCTCCGGCGCGCGGACCCGTTCCGGGCCCGTCACGCCATCGCGCTGTGCGCGCTCTACTGGCATTTCCTGCTCGCGGTCTGGCTCGTGCTGCTGGCGGCGATGTGGTGGCTGACCCCCGGGATCGTCGCGGCCCTCTGCGGGCCGCTGTATGGAGCCGCGCCATGACCGCGCCTACGGCCCACACCGAATCCGCGGCCGAATCGCCTGCGGCTTTGACCGCCGACGCGCGGCCCGATGGGTGGCGCGGCATCGTCACGGACTGGTCGTCCGACCGCGAAGCCTTCAGGGTGCCGTGGGGCAAGGCGATGATGTGGATCTTCCTGCTGTCGGACACCTTCGTCTTCAGCAGCTTCCTGATCGGCTACATGACGGTGCGCATGTCGACCACGGCGCCGTGGCCCGATACCGCGAAGGTGTTCGGGCTCAGCGTGGGCGGCGTGGAAGTGCCGTTGCTGCTGATTGCGATCATGACGTTCACGCTGATCAGCAGCAGCGGCACGATGGCGATGGCCGTCAACTTCGGCTACCGGCGCAACGCACGGCCCGCCGCCGCGCTGTTGCTGGCGACCGCGCTGCTGGGCGCGACTTTCCTGTCGCTGCAGGCGTTCGAATGGAGCAACCTGATCTTCCGTGAAGGGATCCGCCCGTGGGGCAACCCGCTGGGCGCGGCGCAGTTCGGCGCGTGCTTCTTCACGATCACCGGGTTCCACGGCTTTCACGTGACCTGCGGCGTGATCTACCTGTTGCTGATCGCGCGCAAGATCCTGCAGCCGGGGTTCACCGAACACGGCAACTTCCAGATCGTCGAGATCGCCGGCCTGTACTGGCACTTCGTCGACCTGGTGTGGGTGTTCATCTTCGCGCTGTTCTATTTGTGGTGAGGCAGGCCATGGAACACACCGATCCCGCCGATCGACCCGACGCCGCGCACGGCCAGCAGCATCCGATCGGCCTCTACCTGAAGATCTGGGGCCTGCTGTTCGTGCTGAGCACGTTCTCGTACCTGGTCGACTACTTCAACGTGCAGGGCGTGATGCGCTGGGTGCTGATCGTCGTGCTGATGATCGCGAAGGCCGGGCTGATCGTGTCGATCTTCATGCACATGATGTGGGAGCGGCTGGCGCTGGTGTACGCGATCCTGATACCGCCGCTGAGCCTGCTCGTGCTCATGGTGTTGATGGCGGCGGAAGCGCATCACACGTTCGGGATGCGGGAGCTGTTCTTTCGCTGATGCCGTCGCCAGTCGTGGGTCGTGCGGCGGCGCGATGGGCGCTACGCATCAGGGGGCGCGGTACGTGCGTCATCGGCGGACGCCGTTTCGGAGCGGACGGCATCGCGTCATCGGGGAACGACGCTTCCCGGACATCCGTTCACGCAAACCTGAAGGGAGGATCCCATGAAATTTTCACGCCGACGTTTTATTGCCGTCACCACCGTTCTCGCCTCCGCGCTCGCCGTTGGCCGCCGCGCGGCGGCGGCAGATGCCGGTGCCGGTGTCGTGCAGGAAACCGATGCCAATGCCCAGGCGCTCGGCTACAAGACAGACGCCAGCCGGGTCGACCATGCGAAGTACCCGAAATTCCAGGCGGGCGAGGCCTGTGCGAACTGCCAGTTCTTCCAGGGCAAGGCCGGCGCGACGACGGGGCCGTGCGCGATTTTCGGCGGCAAGCAGGTCAATGCGAAAGGCTGGTGCAACACCTACACGAAAAAGGCGTAGCGAAGGAGGGGGGGCTGGCGAGTCGCGGTCTTGCTCATTCAGTGCCACGACGGTGTCGGGATTCACGCTTTCCAGATCCTTCGTGGCAGGTTGATCTCGCGAGTGCTTGTACGCAACCTCGCCGTCGCGCGCTGAGTCTTTACTTCTACGCGGGCCGTTCGCCCAGACCTTTGTGGCGGTAGCCGACCCGGAGCGGACAGCGCGCCCCTCCAAAGCGGTCACTTGGCGACACGTCGCGGCTTGAGCCTATTCAACGCGTCGAGATACGATCCGGGCGCCGGTTGAATTTCGCCACCAGCGTCCATCACGCGAATGGTCGAACCCGCGACGACGACTTGCAGGCCTGACGGCAACGCAAGGAACTGGATCAGGTCCGGCCTGTTCACGCCCAATTGATAAAGTGAAATCTTGACGTACCGTGACGGGTCCTGTGAGCCCGCTTCGTCATCCGGATCGGTGAGCGTCCAACCGGAGTCGGTTTCACGAGCCGGGTAGCGAGTCAGCAGCACGCTACCCGCGCCCTTGTAATCGACATGTACCACTGCACTTTGCAGAAGTGACGGAAAGTCAGGTTCCTGGGCGGGCGCTACGCTTGCCGCCATATCTCTCTGATTGCGCAGGTGCTTGAGCGTACTGTCGACGGAGTCGATAAATTCGATTGGAATCGCCCTCATATCGGGCTCCATGATTCGCAGGGCACCTTCCTCCGCGGCCTCGAGCATCGTGACCATCCAGCCGATTTGTAACGTCTCGCCGGCGCGGAATCGTTCGCCTCCCGCAACACTTTGCTCGAGGAATTGCAGCAGCCAGCCGATGTCCACTGCGGGAATCGTGCGATCGGAAACCCGAATCTGAAACTCTGGATGATCGAACCGTTTGCAATGGACGGTTCTATGCACCGGACCGGTTGACTGCTCCGTTGCCTGCATCGAACTCGGCGATCGAAATAATGAGCGGAAGATCATGGTTCGCACTTTTTTTGAATGAGAGGCGATCGGCGACGGTCCATCCGGCTATGTTGAACGCCCGCGCCTGGCCATCGCGAATTCCGGTTGTCCATGCACGGCCTCCGGATCATGAAGCGTCGCTTCACCGGGGAGTCTCTTTTCGTTTGGCCCGGCAGGTTCAGAAAGTCATCGGACTGGCTGTCCGAAAACCCGAGTCCACACCGCCCGAATGCGTCGCGCGCGGTCTTCGAAGAGATATGACGCCGCAAGCGTAAAGGCACCTGAAATTGCCCCTGTCACGATGTGCTCGACATAGGGGATACGGTAGTGACTCGAGTGCGAGTAGGCGTCGCCCAACGTTGTCAGGACGCCAACGACCAGCGCATTGCCGTATCGATGCGCGTAGAGTTTCGCCACAGGCGTGAAAGTCAGAAGGACAGCCAGGAGTCCAGTAAGCAGACCCGTATGAAATGCAATAGTCCAGTGGGCAAGGCTCGTGATATTTCCCCAGCTCCCCGGCATGCACGTCATGCACGCACTGGTCGGCTGCCAGAAACGCTGGACAAACAGTCTGACGCGGTGCTTCCACTCGGTTGACATGATGCATTCCCATCAATGCCGTCGCCACGGCCGGTGCAGCCACACGTATCGTTGAAGCAGTTTGAACGCCTTTGCGAGCTCGCCGCCGTCGTCACGGGTGGGCGGCTGTGTGCCGTAGAGGCTTGGCAATAACCTGGACATGGGGGAATACTACTCCACGCTTGGACGGCCGCTGTTTCGACCGAGAACGGAGTTCAACGCTTGTGTCCATCGGTGCGGCCCCGTCCGGGGCGCGCATCGAACGAGAACACAAATGGGCTCCTGAGACAGTATTTCCCCAAGGGGGCCGATCTCTCGGCCTATTCGCAGGCCAAGCTCAACGCAGTAGCCAGACGGCTCAATGAGCGTCCACGAAAGACACTAAACTTCGATACACCGGCTGAACGATTTCATCAATTCGTTGCACCGACGGGTTGAATCCGCAGCGCTAAACGGTCGCTCGGTACGGCCACTCGTGGACAAGTATTCGGTGCGGACACCCATCGTCTTGCCGATACGGCGGCGATCTGCGATCGCGTTTCTCGCCGGCCATGTCGAACGTCAGCACGTCAGCGCCAGAGTTCACCTGAGCGGCGACCGACGCGGGCATGAATACAGCCTGACTGCGGGCCGGCGATGGCATCCATGACTAGACGGATGATTGCGAGCGTTTCGACGCGAGGTGCGAGGCTGCTGGCAGCGACTCGGTTACCGATGTCGCGCAGGGAAGCTGCCCGCTCACTACAACCTTCCCGTTCAAGCGGCGTCGTTCCTTGTCGTTGATCGACCTCCGGGAGCGTAGCTGCGCAGGCACCTGGCCCATGTCGAGGCGCGCGAGAATGGCGTCACGCTACACGCTTGCGCCCCGCATCGTTGGCCTTTGCCTGCGCTTGGCTCCTGGCTCGTGAGCCATACCTGCAACGCCACGATACGACGGCAACCGGCCAGCTTTCAGGACGCCCGTTTCATCTCTGTCGATGGCGGTTGCATCTCGCGCGTCAAGGTTTCACTTCATTCCGCCGACGATTCGCTCCATTTCCGCCTCGCCGAAAGCACGCATACTGACGGTTCGAACATTGCCCAATTGCGCCACCATCAGTCCCAGCCGCGTCGCGGTTTCGTCGTCGGGCGCATCGAGTGTCGCGACGATGTCGTAAGGCCCAAGTGTCCAGTTGAGCGAACTGACGGTGACGCCCATCGCCTTCGCCCCTTCCTGAAACGATTTCGCTCGCTGGACCGTGTCCTTCACTGACTGCATGCCTTGATCGGTCCAATTCATCAACACGATGTATGTCGCCATATTGCCTCCGATGGTTAAGGAGTCCATCCACGTTCTCCCGCCCATACACGGGACGAACTTCACCGACCGGCCTCAAGCTTTTGAGGCAGGTGCAGTTTTCGTTTACCCCGGGATTTGTCGGACATGTGCGTTGCTGACGCACGCATGCCCTTGATAAATCGGCAACGTAAACAGTATAGAAAGCGAATCAGCCGCCAGCGGGCCAATGAATGCGTTGTGTGCGATACCCGCGTCGCCGCGGATCGCATGTCATGTCAGCGCATGTATCGAAGTGAAGAGAATGAGCGCAATCGAAATGGTGGAACCGGGTTACTCAGTGCACCGCATGACGCGCGGCGAGGTTCATCTCGTGCTCGCGACCGGCGCAGGGTGCCGGCCTTTCGAGAAATCTCTCGTCAACACGGCGCTTGAGCGATGCGCTACCGTCGACGTCCAACGACCGTTTGCGCAATATGCGCCGACGTCCGGGCGTCCTGACCTCGGAACTCGCGAGTGACTCGTCATGGCCGAATCCAGTCGGCTGCCATTGCGCCGGTTCGCGGCGGGGGCAAACCGACCCTGAGCGGTGGAGCCAATCGATACAAAATGGTCCCTCGAGCCTGTCCCGGTCAAACCGGTTCGCATACCCGCGCCTTTTTGCGGCACGGCTCCTGAACGGGATGAATCTGATGAATCTTTCGATCGGGTCGAGCGACGGTACAAGGCGAGTGTCGCGAAGGCGATGCAACGTCGCATGGTGGACGCCTGCTAGCCTTCACATGGGTGACCTGGTTGACAAGGCCTTTCCGCGCGGGGGTATCTTCGTCAGCGTTTCGCTACTTACTTCCCCCATTGCCAAGCATCACAGTGATCCGATGAAATCCACGATCCTACCCGTGACTTCCTCTGGCCGTTCAAGGCTCGGCAAATGGGCGGTACCTGATATTGGGTGGAAGATACCGTCAGATACGGTATTCGCGACGTAGCGACTACGCTCCTGAATGCCGGGAAGGTCAAGCTCCCCGCACATCACCAATGTCGGCACTGAAATTTCTTCGAGTCGCCCATACGCAATCGGTGCATCCGTGTTCATGCCTGCCGGGGGCAAACCGAGAGCGACAGCGTTCATCTCATCAAACAGCTTGCGGGCTTTACCGTTCACGCGCCCTTCGTGCTGAAGCGGGCCGTCAAGCCAGAGACGCGTGCGTATCGCAATGGCTTCTTCAAAATGGCTGCTGGCCTCGGCGTCTGCTAAACGGGCAATCAAATCGTCAACCTGCGGCGCATGGACCATTTTCGGCGCGCCGGTCACATTCGGCGCAACTAGAACAAGCGCGCGAACATGTGACGGATATCGAAGCGCTGCGTCGAGTGCAATGCCCCCGCCTTGAGAGCAGGCAACCAGTATTGCAGGAGCGCCGTTTGACACCGACTTGATAACGGCGATCAAATCTTCAACGGAAGAATGGCTCTCTGCTTCAGCAGTAGTTTCTCCAAAGCCTCGTCGATCATAGGCAATGGCTTGGAGAGTCGCGCCTGTTTCACGCATCTGGTGGCCCCACATCCGGCGGTCCGCGACGCGTGCGTGCAAAAACACGATCGGGTCTCCACTGCCGACGACTTCGGTCGCCAGCGCGGCGCGACCGGAGGTGACCAGAATGCTGTTCTTCATGAGCTGTCCGATATCTGAGAATGGGCTGAACACCCGATGTGCGGGGCGTTTCGTTTCCGGCGTCAAACGGGCCGGGCTCGGGTGAAGCTCGCCCTATCCGACTGACGGCCTTGCAAAAGTTGCAGGTTTCCCACCAGGAGTGCCGATTGAACGACGCGTGTGCCGTGTTTGCGGAGCAAGGTAGCATCAAAGACTCTCGCGCGCAGTCGGCCGAGGTCGCGGCGGCGGCCTAGGCCACAAGCAACCTGCAGCAGCAGGGAAACCATCAGATGTCGAACGTTCCGAAATAACTGGACTTTGCCGTCCGGCCTTTCCCGATCCTCCCCATTTCGCCTGCCACCTTGCATCGGGTCTCAATCGCCGTGGCCAGGAATGACGGACCGCGAGCGCATCGGGGCATGCGCCATGTCCAAACCGGGCTCCAGCTTGAGCGAACAGCGTTCCGGGGGAAGGGAATCCCGGCCGCCAGCCGCCTGCCCATGACGCCCCCAGGGTCGTCATGGAAAACTGTATGAATATACAGTATAGTGTCCGTCGAAATCGAGTCGCACGGGCACGACCTTGCGGCCCGCGCGCCGCGCCTGCGGGCATCCACCGCAGCGTCCCGGCACCGTGAACTCTGGCTAACTCATTCAGACGGGCAGGCAAATTGTCATCCAGCAATCTGATCCGCATTCGCGGAGCACGTCAGCACAACCTCAAGAATCTTGATCTCGACCTGCGCACCGGCGAGATGACGGTCGTCACCGGCCCGTCGGGCTCCGGCAAGTCGAGTCTCGTGTTCGACACGCTGTACGCGGAAGGCCAGCGGCGCTACGTCGAGACGTTCAGCGCGTACGCGCGGCAGTTCCTCGACCGGATGGATCGCCCGCAGGTCGAGCGTGTCGACGGCGTGCCGCCCGCGATCGCGATCGACCAGACCAACCCGGTCCGCAGCTCGCGCTCCACGGTCGGCACGATGACCGAGCTGAACGATCACCTGAAGCTGCTGTACGCGCGCGCGGCCGAGCTGTTCGACCGCAAGACCGCGCGGCAGGTGCGGCACGACACGCCGGAGACGATCTACGCGGATCTGGTCGCGCGCACGCAGGCGGACGATCCGCGCGTCGTCGTCACGTTCCCGGTCGAATTGCCGGAAACGGTGTCCGACGAAGAAATCGCGCAGTGGCTGTCCGCGAGCGGCTATACGCGCGTGCAGGCGCAGCGCGAGGTCGCGTCGGCCACCGGGCCGCGCAAGGTGCTCGACGTGGTGGCCGACCGCTTCCGTGTGCAGAACACCGACAAGGTGCGTGTCGTCGAGGCGATCGAGGCGTCGCTGAAGCGCGGCGGCGGGCGCGTGAACGTATACGTGCTCGCGGCGGAGCCGGAAAGCCCGGATGGCGCGACCGCCGAGCCGCAGGTGTGGCGTTTCTCCACCGGGCTCCACGATCCCGACAGCGACCTGCGCTACGCGGAGCCGCAGGCGGCGCTGTTCTCGTTCAATTCGGCGTACGGCGCGTGCGAAACGTGCCGCGGCTTCGGCCGCGTGATCGGCGTCGATCTCGGCCTCGTGATCCCCGACGCGCGCAAGACGCTGCGCGGCGGCGCGATCAAGCCGATGCAGACCCCCGCGTGGAAGGAGTGCCAGGACGACCTGATGCGCTATGCGGCGAAAGCCGGCATCCCGCGCGACACGCCGTGGGCCGAGCTGTCGGACGCCGAGCGCGACTGGGTCGTCAACGGCTCGCCGGACTGGAACGGCAAGTGGCAGAGCCAGTGGTACGGCGTGAAGCGCTTCTTCGGCTATCTCGAGTCGAAAGCGTACAAGATGCACATCCGCGTGCTGCTGTCGAAATACCGCAGCTACACGCCGTGCGACGTGTGCGGCGGCGCGCGCCTGAAGACGGAATCGCTGCAATGGCGGCTCGGCTCGAAGGAAAACGCCGACGGCGTGCTCGCGCCGGCCGGCCGTTTCATGCCGCGTGGCGTCGACTGGAGCCGCGCGCAGCTCGAAGCGCTGCCGGGCCTGACCGTGCACGACCTGATGCTGTTGCCGATCGAGCGCATTCGTCGCTTCTTCGACGGCATCAGCCTGCCGAGCGCGCTGCTCGACGATGCACTGAAGCTGCTGCTCGCCGAGGTGCGCACGCGCCTGAAGTACCTGTGCGACGTGGGGCTCGGCTACCTGACGCTCGACCGGCAGAGTCGTACGCTGTCGGGCGGTGAGGTGCAGCGGATCAACCTGACGACGGCGCTCGGCACGTCGCTCACGAAAACCCTGTTCGTGCTCGACGAGCCGAGCATCGGGCTGCATCCGCGCGATCTCACGCGGATCGTCGAGGCGATGCAGCGGCTGCGCGACGCGGGTAATACGCTGGTCGTGGTCGAACACGATCCGTCGGTGATGCTCGCGGCCGACCGGCTGATCGACATGGGGCCCGGCCCGGGCGAGCGCGGCGGCACGATCGTCTACGACGGCACGCCGGGCGACATCCGGTCGGCGCATACGCTCACGGGTGAGTACCTCGGCGGCCGCAAGCATGTCGCGCATGCGTCGAACTGGGCGCGCCGCGTGGTCGACGCGAACACGCCGCGCATCGTGCTCGAAGGCGCGAGCGAACACAACCTGCGCGACGTGACGGTCGAGATTCCGTTGCAGCGGCTCGTCTGCGTGACGGGTGTGTCCGGGTCCGGCAAGTCCACGCTGCTGCAGGACGTGCTTTATCCGGCGATGGCGCGGCACCACGGCAAGGCGACCGAGTCGCCGGGCGCGTATCGCGGCCTCACGGGCGCCGACCAGGTAGGCGACGTCGTGTTCGTCGACCAGTCGCCGATCGGCAAGACCACGCGGTCGAACCCGGCGAGCTACGTCGGCGCGTTCGACGAAATCCGCAAGCTGTTCGCGAAGGCGCCGCTCGCGCTGCAACGCGGCTATGGCGCCGGCACGTTCAGCTTCAACTCGGGCGACGGCCGTTGCCCGACCTGCGGCGGCTCGGGCTTCGAGCACATCGAGATGCAGTTCCTGAGCGACGTCTACCTGCGCTGCCCGGATTGCGACGGCAGCCGCTACCGCGCCGAGATTCTCGAAGTGCGCATCGAGCGTAACGGCCGCGCGCTGAGCATTGCCGACGTGCTCGACCTCACGGTCAGCGAAGCGGCCGCGTTTTTCGCGACCGACGCCGAGGTGCTGCGCGTGCTGCAGCCGATCGTCGACGTCGGCCTCGAATACGTGAAGCTCGGCCAGCCGGTGCCGACACTGTCGGGCGGCGAAGCGCAGCGGCTGAAGCTGGCCGGCTTCCTCGCCGAATCGGCGGCAGCGGTCAACGGCCGCCGGGTCGTCACGGAGGAAGCGCGCATCGCGCGGGCAAAGCTGTTCATGTTCGACGAGCCGACCACCGGGCTGCACTTCGACGACATCGCGAAGCTGATGCAGGCGTTCGGCAAGCTGCTCGCGGCCGGCCATTCGCTGATCGTGATCGAGCACAACCTCGACGTGATCCGCGCGGCCGACTGGCTGATCGATCTCGGCCCGGAAGGCGGCGACGGTGGCGGGCTCGTGCTGTGCGCGGGCACGCCCGACGACGTGAAGGCCTGCGCCGAATCGCATACCGGCGTGGCACTGCTGCAATACGACCGCGCAATGGATGCCGAGCTGGCGCTCGCCGACGAAGGCAAGCCGTTGCAGGCCGTACTGAATGCGGCGCGCGAGCGGCGTGCGATCGAAGGCGAAGACGTCGTGCGGATCGTCAACGCGCGCGAGCACAACCTGAAGGCGCTCGACGTCGACATCCCGCACGGCAAGTTCAACGTGATCACCGGCGTGTCGGGTTCCGGCAAGTCGACGCTCGCATTCGACATCCTGTTCCACGAAGGCCAGCGCCGTTACCTCGAATCGCTGAACGCGTATGCGCGCTCGATCGTGCAGCCGGCCGGCCGCCCCGAAGTCGATGCGGTGTACGGCATTCCGCCGACCGTCGCGA
The DNA here is from genome assembly GCF_000012945.1 of Burkholderia lata. Taxonomy (NCBI): domain Bacteria; kingdom Pseudomonadati; phylum Pseudomonadota; class Betaproteobacteria; order Burkholderiales; family Burkholderiaceae; genus Burkholderia; species Burkholderia lata. The sequence continues at coordinate 957,931 of NC_007509.1, read as the reverse complement.
TCGAGCAGCGGCTGTCGCGCGGCGGGCGCAAGAGCACGGTCGCGACCACGTCCGAGGTCTGGCATTTTCTGCGGCTGTTGTATGTGAAGCTCGGCCTGCAGCATTGCATCCACGACGGCACGCCCGTCACGTCGCAGTCCGTCGAATCGATCGCCGCGCAGTTGCTGCGCGATCATCGCGGCGAGCACGTCGGGCTGCTCGCGCCGCTCGTCGTCAACCGCAAGGGCGTCTATACGGATCTCGCGAAGTGGGCGAAGGCGCGCGGCAGCACGCATCTGCGGGTCGACGGCGAGTTCGTGCCGGTCGATCCGTGGCCGAAGCTCGACCGCTTCCGCGAGCACACGATCGAGTTGCCGGTGGCCGACATCGTCGTGTCGCCGGACAACGAGGCCGAACTGCGGCGCGTGCTCGACGAGACGCTCGAGCTAGGCAAGGGCGTGATGCATCTGCTCGCGCCGCTCGACGGGCTGCACCATGCGATGCAGAACGATCATTCGACCGCGCGTGTCGGCACGGTCAAGGTGCTGTCGGTCAAGCGCGCGTGCCCGGTGTGCGGCACGAGCTACCCGGAGCTGGACCCGCGGATGTTCTCGTACAACAGCAAGCATGGCTGGTGCACGACCTGCGTCGGCACCGGCGTCACGCTCACGCGCGAACAGCGTGCCGTGTACGACGACACGGTGCTTGCCGGCGATGATCGTGGCCGTGAGCAGACACTGCCGTCCGATGAGCAGGAACCGGAAGGCGTGGGCAACGAGCCGTGCCCGGATTGCCACGGCACGCGGCTGAACCCGTCCGCGCGTGCGGTCACGTTCGACGCGCATCCGATCGTCGAGGTCGCGCAATGGACGGTGTCCGACACGCGCCGCTGGATCGACGGGCTGGAACTGACGGGCCGCGACGCGCAGATCGCACGCGACATCGTCAGCGAGATCGGCAGCCGCCTCGCGTTTCTGGAGGAAGTCGGGCTCGGCTACCTGAGCCTCGATCGCGCGGCGCCGAGCCTGTCGGGCGGCGAAGCGCAGCGCATCCGGCTCGCCGCGCAACTCGGCAGCAACCTGCAGGGTGTCTGTTACGTGCTCGACGAACCGACGATTGGCCTGCATCCGCGCGACAACCAGATCCTGCTGGACGCGCTGCGCAAGCTCGGCGACAAGGGCAATACGCTCGTCGTCGTCGAGCATGACGAGGACACGATCCGCCGCGCCGATCACATCATCGACGTCGGCCCGGGCGCGGGCAAGCGCGGCGGCACGCTGGTCGCGCAGGGCGCGGTCGCGGATCTGGCCGCGCAGGCCGATTCGGTGACGGGGCGCCTGCTCGCGCAGCCGATGACGCACCCGCTGCAGCCGCGTCGCAGCGTAAGCCTGCCGGGCAAGAAGGGCGGCGCTGCAGTGCCGGAAGCCTGGCTGACCGTGCATGGCGCGCGGCTGCACAACCTGCGTGACGTCACGGTCGGCATTCCGCTCGCGCGGCTCGTCGCGGTGACGGGCGTGAGCGGCTCGGGCAAGTCGACGCTCGCGCGCGACGTGCTGATGACGAACCTGCTCGACGCGGTCGGCCGTTCGGTGCTGTCGTCGCCGGCCACGCGGCGCGCACGCAAGGCCGCGCAGCAGGACGCGCCGGCTACCAACCGCCGTTCGAGCGTGCTCGCGCGCAGCGCCCCGCGGCCGTCGCTGACCGTCACGCATGCGTGGCAGGGCTGCGAGTCGCTGAGCGGCTGGGAGCAGATCGATCGCGTGCTGGAAGTCGACCAGACGCCGATCGGCAAGACGCCGCGCTCGTGCCCGGCCACCTATATCGGCGTGTGGGACACGATCCGCAAGCTGTTCGCCGATACGCTGGAATCCCGTGCGCGCGGCTACACGGCGTCGCGTTTCTCGTTCAATACCGGCGACGGGCGCTGCCCCGCATGCGAAGGGCAAGGCGTGCGCACGATCGGGATGAGCTTCCTGCCCGACGTGAAGGTGCCGTGCGACGTGTGTCACGGGCAGCGCTTCAACCCGGAGACGCTCGCCGTCACGTGGCGTGGCCGGAACATCGGCGACGTGCTGACGATGGAGATCGACGAGGCCGTGGAGTTTTTTGCGCCGATCTCGAACATCGCGCATCCGTTGCAGCTGATGAAGGATGTCGGCCTTGGCTACCTGACGCTCGGCCAGCCGTCGCCGACGCTGTCGGGCGGCGAGGCGCAGCGCATCAAGCTCGTCACCGAGCTGACGAAGGTGCGCGACGACATCACGCGGCGTGGCCAGAAGGCGCCGCACACGCTGTACGTGCTCGACGAACCGACGGTCGGCCTGCACATGGCGGATGTCGCGAAACTGATCCGCGTGCTGCACCGGCTCGTCGATGCGGGGCACAGCGTCGTCGTGATCGAGCATGACCTCGACGTGATCGCGGAAGCCGACTGGATCATCGATCTCGGGCCGGAAGGCGGCGTGGGGGGCGGTACGATCGTCGCGGCGGCACCGCCGGAAGCGCTCGTGCAGGTGAGCGCAAGCCACACCGGGCAGGCGCTCAAGCCGGTGCTGGCACGAATCGGTACGGACGAAGGGGAAGCCGAGCGCGAGGGCGAAGCGCGGGTAGGGTGAGCGTGACGCTTCGACTCGACGGCCCCGGTGCTGCGCGATGATTTCCCCCAGCTGACTTGCAAAAGTGGCTGGGGGCCGCACCGCAATCCGGCCCATGCACCCCTCGTCGAGGGGTGTTTTCTTTTGGGGCGGCGGTCAGCGCCATAGGTCGCCGCCGTGATCGCGAGGCGCGCAGGCCGTCAGGTCGACACAACGATCGACCTGACCGGCATCCCGCACCATCAGCCAGCGTTCGCGCCACGCTCCTCCGCCAGCAACCGGCGATAGTGCGGCAGCGACGTGAACAGCAGCCACGCGGCCAGCGCCGCTGCAATCGTGCAGACGATGCCGATCGACTGGCCGACCATCTTCGGGTTGCCGAACACGCGATCGGTGACGAGCGCAATCAACGTCGGGCCGAGCCCGAAGCCGATCAACTGAGCGAAGAACGAGTAGAGCGCGCCGACCAGGCCGCGCATGCGGCTGGGTGCGACGAGCTGCAGCGACGCGGCCATGCACGCGGTCGGCAGCGTGAAGAAAAAGACGGTGACGGCGGCCGCGACCAGCGTGCCGATCGCGCCCGGCGCAAACGGAATGCTCGCGCAGCTGAGCAGCATCGGGATCATCGCGAACGCGGCGGTGCGCAGCGACGCATCTTCGTAGCCGCGCCGCTCGAACCAGCGCACGACCCACGGCCCGGCCAGCGCGCCGGCGGTGCCGCAGCAGACCACCAGCGCGCCGAAGCGGAAGCCGACCAGCGCCGCCGGCATCCCCTGCGCACGGATCAGATAGGTCGGCAGCCACGCCGGCATGCCGAGCACGACGATCGCGAGCGTGCCGACGCCGAACAGGATCCGCGCGTAGAACCCGCGCCGCGCCCACAGAAACGCGACCGAATCGCGGGTCGAATACTGCCGGTCGTCGGTGCTGCCGCTGATGACCTTGCTGCGTACCGGCTCGCGCACCGTCAGCCACACCAGCAGCGCGAACAGGATGCCCGGCAACCCGATCAGCACGAACGCGAGCTGCCAGGTTTCGAACCCGGCGAGCATCGGGAATTGCTGATGGACGTCGCGCGCGAACGAGATGACGAGGCCGCCGGCGACGAGCGAGAGGCCACCGCCGAGCATCGGGCCGAGGATGAAGACGCTCATCGCGCGCGGCATCTGCTTCGCCGAAAAGCAGTCGGCGATCATCGACAGCGCAATCGGAAACACGCACGCTTCGCTGGCGCCGACGCCAAAGCGCGCGAGGAACAATCCCTGGAACGTCGTGGCCTTGCCGCACAGGGCGGTGAAGATGCACCACAGGCAGATGCCGACCAGCAGGATGTTGCGCCGGTTGGTCACGTCGACGAGCCGGCCGAACAGCGGCGATGCGATCAGGTAGGCGGAAATGAACGCGACGCCCTGGACGAGGCTGAGCTGGGTATCGGAGATGGCGAGCGAATGGCGGATCGGGTCGACGAGCAGGTTGAGAAGCTGGCGATCGATATAGGCGAGCGAATACGCGAAGGTGAGAATGGCCAGGATGTACCACGACCTGAGGCTGTCCTGCCCGGTCTGGACGGAGGTGCGTCCCGCTAGCGCTTCGCTCAGGCCGCCGACGGGCGGGGTTTCATTCATGGCATTCCTCATCATTTCTCCAATACGGTCGTTCGGTTGCTGTGGAAATCGTTCGACGAAACCGTCGCCGCGCACGGCACGTGCGGCGCTGAGTCGTGTCGATCAGGCGCCTGCACGGTTGCACGGTGCGTCGCCGCCCGATCGGGGTGGCCGGCCGTGACAGGCGTCAGCGCCCTTTTATCAAACTATCGTTAGGTAGTTTGGCGGGATCGAAAGTGAAGTGCCATGAGTGTTATCCATTAAGCGCGGCTGGCCGGGCCGGGGGCGCGTGGCAACGCGTCTTGTCCCGCAAACGTGGTGTGGCGGGAAACCCGGCCGGCGGTGATCGGTATCGGGACGCGAACGGTCGGGCCACGCCGAGTCAAACGGCAAGCCGCCGCCCGGGTTTGATCGAAGGGAGAGGGCGGTCTTAATTTACCGATCACACCATTTGCGAGGCAAACGGTTCGCCACGGATCGCGGACAAATCGGTGGTGATCGCGTTGCGCCCGCCTGAAGATCGGAACAATGTTTCGAAGTACGGAATGTTGGGGAATGGAACGCACGCTGAACAAGGACGAGGCGTACTGTTGCCAGACTCCGTCCGCAGCTTCCCGATCCAGAACGGGATGAGCACGATGACCGACGAGGTATTGCGCGATTCGAGTCGTCTGCCGCAAGGTTTCGAAGAACTCGAATCGTTTCTCGATCGCTGGAATGCGACGACACCGCACGAGCGATGAATCAACCGTGCGGCGATGCCGCATGCGGAGATCGTGACGTTCCACGACGCGATGTCCGCGCGTGCGAAGGAAGCGGCCGTCCGGATCGAGCGGTTTCCGCCCGACGAAATCCATTGTTAATCCGGCTCGAAAACACAGTTGGAATCGCGGGGGATACGAGAAAGCGCGCCCGATGGTTACGATGAATGCCGTTGTCCGACGGGCGACCTCCGGATCGCCGCATCATTCTCGAACCGCAACAGGAGTGCAACCTTGGCGACCTATATCGTTTTCACGCGTGAAAGCACGCACGATCAGCAGGAACTCGACCGCTATCAGGACCAGGTCGGCGCGACGCTCGCCGGCCACCCGTTGAAGGTGCTGGCCGCGTATGGCCCGCAGGAAACGCTCGAGGGCGACGGCCCGGAAGGGGTGGTGATCGTCGAGTTTCCGTCCAGAGATGCTGCGCACGCGTGGTATGACAGCCCGGCATACCAGACCGTCGTTCAGCATCGCTTCAAGGGCGCGCGCTATCGCGCCGTGCTGGTCGAAGGCGTCTGACCGGGCGGGGCGGCTCAACGACCGCCGTTACGGCCACGCCATCGACGGAACCGTGCCCGTGCATTCGATTTCCTCATAGTCGTCGTCGATGAATTTCCATGCATTGGAACAGGACGTCGAAAGCCGGGCTGGCGATGGATCGCGCCCGTGGTCTCCGGCGCACCGCTGCTCGCGGTCGGATAGTATCCGGGACTGTCGCAATCAAAACACGTCGTTGCACACGTTCCTGCAGTTTCTCGGGATTACCGCCACCGCGGCCGTCTTGTGCGGCCGGCGTCATATTCCAACCTCCATCAAGAGCCTGCGTCATGACCTGATCGCTCAACTGTCATTTCCAATGGAGGAGCGTGCAGTGGCCGTACTGACGACGCGTCAAGTTTGTGTCACCCGCAAGATCAACCGTTCGCCGGGCAAATCAGCCTCGTCGAGCCTTTATGGAACCGCCTCTCATGTTTTCGAAGCCATCCCGACTCTTCATCGTGGTAGCCGCATTTTTCACCGCCCATGCGGCAGCACAATCTCCGGCGTCCGCACCGATTCCCGAACAACTCCCGTATGACATCCCGTACGGTGCGCCCATAACGTTGGCTCAGGCGCGCACGGCCATTACGGCAGCCGAAGCAGAAGCGCGACGCCGAAACTGGAAATACGCGATCGTCGTCGTCGACAGCGGCGGGAATCTGGTCTCGTGCGACAAGATGGACGGAACGCAACTCGCCTCCACCGAAATTGCGGAAGCCAAGGCGCGGGCGTCGGTTCGCTTCCGCCGACAGACCAAGGATATGCAGAACGCGATCAACAACGGGGCGACCGGCAACCTCAGTATCCCGGGCATTCTCGCCGGAGAAGGCGGCATCCCGATCGTGGTGGGCGGGCAACTGATCGGCGCGATCGGGACCAGTGGCGGCGCGGGGGTGCAGGATAGCGTGATCGCGGCCGCGGGCGCGGCGGCCATCCGGTAAAACGCTGCGCAACAGGCAAGCTCACCGTGGGGCGACTACTCTTTCAAATAAATAATATAAACATTACGTTTTAATTTCATTGGGTTTTGCGCGTATCCGAAACCGACCGGGGTCCGGCGGATGCGTCCCGTTTCCCGACGGGATTGGGGACTCGACACGGTCGCGAAAATACGCGATTCGACCGATATCGCTACACTCCCCCCCTGCGATGACAATTTGAACCGGTTACTACGTTCAAAAATGGAACCGGTTCCATAATCCTGTCCCGGATTATGTGCAGTTTGAGCAGTTAAAAATTTGCGTCGCATGACGTGTGCAATACTTTGTTCGGCCGGTCATGGTCGTTTGCCGGTGCTTTCGGACGGGTTGTGCACAAGTCGTGGGGGAGGCATTCCGTGGTTTCGGCGCGGAGCGACTCCCGTCGCGGAATATTTGGATGCAAGAAAGCCTGCGAGCAACCGCTCGCCAAGAAGACGAAAACGACATGTCCCCTTACGATCATGAAACACGCGTCGCTGCGCGCGCCGGCATTACCCGGAGAGCGGCCCTGAAAGTGATGGCGGCAGCCCTGACGCAGGTCGGGCTGTTCACTGTCGCGCCCGGCCATGCATTCGCGCAGCAGCCGTCGCTCGACGCCAAGACTTTTCTCGCGCTGTCGAGCGCCCTGACAGGCCACGCGAATCTCGACCCGATGACGGCCAGGCGGCTCGTCGACGCGTTCCATCGCACCGACGCCGGTTTTGCCGCGCGTGCGGCCGCGCTGGCGCAACGCGTTCGCGCCGGGCAGACCCCCGCACAGCTGTTGGCCGATGCCGACAGCGCCGGCCTTCACGACACCGCGCTCGCGATCGTCGCCGCGTGGTACACGGGCACCGTCGGTCATGGCCAGAAGGCCGTGATGGTGACCTATGCCGATGCGCTGATGTACGACACCGTCCAGGACGGGATGAGCGCGCCGACCTATTGCTCGAACGGCCCGCTGTGGTGGACCGCCGAACCGCCGCCGGCCGATGTCGCGCCGCCGCGCAAGATGGTGGCGCCAGCCACTTCACAGCACCCGCAAAAGCACGCCTGAATCTCATGAAAACTCCTGTATTTGAATCGAACGGCGACGTGTCGGCCGACGTCGTGATCGTGGGATCCGGCGTGGTGGGCGGCTTGATCGCGGACCAGCTGGTCAGCCAGGGCCATTCGGTGCTGATCCTCGAATCGGGCCTGCGCATCGAGCGCGGGCAGGCGGTCGAGAACTGGCGCAACATGCCGTTCGACAATCGCGTCGGGTCCGACTTCCAGGGGCTCTACCCGCAGGCGCCGAATGCGCCGGCCCCGCTGTATTTCCCGAAGAACGACTACGTCGGCCTGAGCGGTCCGGACGGCCAGAGTTTCCAGCAGGGCTACCTGCGCACGGTCGGCGGCACGACCTGGCACTGGGCCGCCTCGAGCTGGCGGCATCTGCCGGTCGATTTCCGGATGCAGTCGACGTATGGCGTCGGCCGCGACTGGCCGATCTCCTATGACGATCTCGAGCCGTACTACTGCCGCGCGGAAGAGGAGATGGGCGTGGCCGGACCGAGCGACCCGGCGATGCAGTCGCCGTCGCAACGCAGCCGCCCGTATCCGATGGACATGGTGCCGTGGGGGCATGGCGACCGGCGCTTCGCCGAAATCGTCAACGCGCACGGCTACCGCTCGATCCCGATTCCGCAGGCACGCAGCACGCGGCCGTGGCATGGCCGCCCGACCTGCTGCGGCAACAACAACTGCCAGCCGATCTGCCCGATCGGCGCGATGTACAACGGCATCCATCACATCGAGCGCGCGGAGCGCAAGGGCGCGAAGGTGCTCGCCGAATCGGTCGTCTACAAGATCGACACCGACGCGAACAATCGCGTGACGGCCGTGCACTGGTACGACGCGTCGCACAAGTCGCACAAGGCGAGCGGCAAGCGGTTCGTGCTCGCCTGCAACGGCATCGAGACCCCGCGCCTGCTGCTGCTCGCCGCGAACGAGCGCAACCCGCACGGCATCGCGAACGGCTCGGACCAGGTCGGCCGCAACATGATGGATCACTCGGGCTTCCACTGCACGTTCCTCGCGAACGAGCCGATGTGGCTCGGCCGCGGCCCTGCGCAGAGCAGCTGTATCGTCGGTCCGCGCGATGGCGATTTTCGCGGGCAGTATTCGGCGAACAAGATGATCCTGAACAACATCTCGCGCGTCGGGCCGGCGACGCAACAGGCGCTGAAGCTCGGCCTGGTCGGCAAGGCACTCGACGAGGAAATCCGGCGGCGCGCGATCTACGGCGTGGACCTGTCGATCAGCCTCGAACCGCTGCCGGACCCGAACAACCGCCTGACGCTCAGCAAGACGCGCGTCGATCCGCTCGGCCTCGCCTGCCCGGACATCCACTACGACGTCGGCGACTACGTGCGGCACGGCTACGACGCGGCATGCAAGCAGCTGTCGCACATCGGCACCCTGTTCGACGCGGTCGAATTCAACATCACGAAGACGCTGAACGCGAACAATCACATCATGGGCGGCACCATCATGGGCGCGGATCCGAAGAACTCGGTCGTCGACGGCGACTGCCGCGCGCACGACCATGCGAACCTGTGGCTGCCGGGCGGTGGCGCGATGCCGTCGGCGTCCGTCGTCAACACGACGCTGTCGATGGCGGCCCTTGGCCTGAAGGCCGCGGATTCGATTTCCGCGAGCCTCGCAAAGGGTTGATGCGATGACACACACGATTCAACGACACCGTCGCGCGCGGCGCGGCACCGCGTATCGCGCGGCCATCGCGGCCGGCCTGCTCGCACTCGTCGGCAGCGCATCCGCGCTTGCGCAGGGTGCGCCGGCCGGCACGGCTTCGACGTCGGCCGACGCCGCGCTGGTCGAAAAGGGACATCAGCTCGCGATCGCGGCGGACTGCATGGCCTGCCACACGGCGCTCGACGGCGGCAAGCCGTTCGCGGGCGGGTACGGCATCGCGTCGCCGATGGGGCAGATCTATTCGAGCAACATCACGCCGTCGAAGACGGCCGGCATCGGCAACTACACCGAGGCGCAGTTCGCCCGCGCGCTGCGCGAAGGCGTGCGCGCCGATGGCGCGTACCTGTATCCGGCGATGCCCTATACGTCGTACAGCGGCCTCAGCGACGCCGACGTGCACGCGCTTTACAGCTACTTCATGCAGGCGGTGAAGCCGGTCGACGAAGCCGCGCCCGCCACGAACCTGCCGTTCCCGTTCGGCATGCGCATGGCGATGGCGGGATGGAACATGCTGTTCCTGTCGAACAAGCGTTTCGAAGCGGATCCGGCCCATGATGCGCAGTGGAATCGCGGTGCGTACCTGACCAACGTGCTGGCGCACTGCAGCGCGTGCCACACGCCGCGCAACGCACTGATGGCCGAAGACTTCGGCCGTAATCTCGGCGGCGCGCAGCTCGGCGCGTGGTACGCGCCGAACATTACGTCGGATCCGGTGAGCGGCATCGGCGCGTGGACCGACGACGAGCTGGTGTCGTACCTGAAGACCGGCCGCGCAGCCGGCAAGAACCAGGCGGCCGGCCCGATGGCGGAGGCCGTGCAGAACAGCCTGCAGTATCTGTCGGACGCGGACCTGAAATCGATCGTCTCGTATCTGCGCAGCACGAAGCCGATCCGCGACGAAGGCGAATCGGTGCCGGCATTCTCGTACGGGCGAGCGATCAGCAGCGAAGCGACGTTGCGCGGCGCGTCCGCGCTGAACGCGAACGGCACGCTGACGACGGGCGCGGCGCTGTTCAGCGGCTACTGCGCGAGTTGTCACCAGGCGAACGGCAAGGGCAGCCCGAGCCAGGCGTATCCGTCGCTGTCGAACAATACCGCCACGGGCTCGCGCAATCCGTCGAACCTGATTGCGGCGATCCTGTACGGCGTCGATCGCGAGGTGGGCGGCGAGCATGTGCTGATGCCGTCGTTTGGCGAGGAGTCCTATGTCCAGCCGCTCAAGGACGACCAGGTCGCTGCCATCGCGAACTACGTGCTTGAGCAGTACGGCAATCCGGACGTGACCGTCACCGCGGACGACGTTGCCGTCGCGCGCAGCGGCGGCCCTGTTCCGCTGCTCGTGCGGGTCCGGCCGCTGATGCTGCCGGGCGCGGCGCTGGTCGTGCTGATCGCGATCTTGGGCGTCGTGTTCTGGCGGCGCCGCCGCCAACGCGTCCCGCTTGCCGATCCGCCGCGCGGCAACGCAGGCTGATTCAGCGGACCGCCGCCCAGGTGCGGCGCGGAAGCCGGCATCGATCCGTCAGCGCAAGCCGACGCGTGTCGAGCCGGCTTCCGCATTTCAGGTCAAACCGGCTCGACGTCCCGAAAATGGCCTGGGCATGACGATTTCGCGTCCCGTGGGCGCGCTCATTCAAGCGTGGACGTGCGGCGTGCGACCCTGCCGGCAGGGAACCGGCACCGCACGCACCACCGCATCGGCCGCCCATCTCACGTGTTCCCGATCCGGGCGCCACGCGTCCATCGGTTGACGCTTAACCCGCGGCCGTCGCTTTCGCGTCCTGTACCAGCATGTCGGCGGCCTTCTCGCCGATCATGATCGTGGCCGCGTTGGTCGCGCCCGAGATCGGCGATGGCATGACCGACGCATCGGCCACCCGCAGGCCCTGCACGCCGCGCACGCGCAGCCGCGCATCGACCACGGCCATCGGGTCGCTGTCGGGCCCCATGCGCGCGGTGCCGTTGTGGTGATAGACGGTGCCGCCGCGCTGGCGCGCGAACGCGAGAATCTCGTCGTCGGTGCGCACGTCGTTGCCGGGGAACATTTCGTCGACGTAGTACGGGGCGAACGGCCGGGCCTGCAAGACGGCACGCGCCATCTTCACCACGGCCACCATCGCGCGCTGGTCCGATTCGTCGGTCAGGTAGTTGGGCTGCACCTCGGGCAGTTCGTCGATGCTGGCCGAACGCGCCTTGACCCAGCCACGACTGTCGGGGCGCTGCTTGTGACCGCCGAGCGTCATGCCCGGATAGTGATCGAGCAGGCCGGGCAGCCCTTCCTGATAGCTGCCGGGCGTGAACGACACCTGCAGGTCGGGCCGCGACAACGCGGGTTCGGAGCGAAAGAAAAAGCGCATCGGTACCGGGCCCATGCTCAGGATGCTGGGCCGGCCGAGGAAGTACTTCGCGATCTCGCCGGCCAGCGGCAGGCCGCGCCCGCGCTCGTTGAGGGTGGCGACGTCCTTGACCCGGACGGCCACGCGCAGGTTGAAGTGATCGACGAGATTGGCGCCGACGCCGGGCAGGTCGACGCGTGTCTGCACGCCGATCGCGCGCAGATGCGCGCTGTCGCCGATGCCGGAGATCTGCAGCAGCCGGGGCGTGTTCAGGGCGCCGGCGGCGACGATGACTTCACGATTGGCGCGCACTTCGCGCTCGGGAGCGCCGCTGCCGCCCGCGCGGTAACGCACGCCGGTGGCTCGACGGCCGTCGAGCAGCACGCGCGTGGCGGGACTGCCGGTGCGCAGCGTCACACGGCCGCTCTTGATGGCCGGATGCAGATAGGCGCGGGCGGCGCTCCTGCGTCGCGGCGTATGGCCGCGCGTGTCGATCATGAAATGCCACGGTCCGACGCCGTCCTGCGCCTGAGCATTGGAATCGGCGACGTACGGGTAGCCGAGGCTCTTGACGGCCTCGACGAACAGGTCGCACAACGGGGCGGGCAGGATCGGGTCCGTCACGATCAGCGGCCCGTTGCGGCCGCGATAGCGGTCGTCGCCGGGCCCGATCCGCGTTTCCGCCTTCTTGAAGAACGGCAGCACGTCGTCGTAACCCCAGCCCGGATTGCCCCGCGCGGCCCAGTCGTCGAAATCGCCGTGCTGGCCGCGGTTGTAGACCATCCCGTTGATCGAACCCGAGCCGCCGACGACCTTGCCCTGCGTCAGCTCGATCGTGCGGCCGTCGGTGCCCGCGATCGGGCCGCTGCGAAAGCGCCACACGAGCTTGTCGTTGAACAGGTTCTTGATGTACCCGGCCGGGATGTGGATGAACGGGTTGGTATCCGGCGGGCCGGCTTCGAGCACGCACACCGTATGGCCCGCTTCGGCCAGGCGCGCGGCCACGACGCTGCCGCCGCTGCCGGCACCGACCACCACGTAGTCGAAGGTTTCGGTCATCGATCAGGCATCCAGATTGAAATTGACGGTTTTCAGTTCGGTAAACGCTTCGATCGTCGACCAGCCGCCTTCGCGTCCCGTGCCCGAGCGCTTGATGCCGCCGAACGGCGCATTCGGAATGCTGGCAAAGCCGTTGACGCCGATTGCGCCGCTCTTGACCGCACGCGCGACGCGGAACGCGCGGCTCACGTCCGTGGTGTACACGCAGCCGGCCAGCCCGTACGCGCTGTCGTTGGCGATGCGGATCGCTTCCTCCTCGGTGTCGAACGGAATCACCGACAGCACGGGGCCGAAGATTTCCTCCTGCGCGATCGTCATGTCGTTGCTCACGTTGGCGAAGAGGGCCGGCTCGACCCAGTTGCCGTTGCGGAATTCGCCACCCGGCGCGCGGCCGCCCGCCAGCAGCGTCGCGCCTTGCTGGCGGCCGCTTTCGACGTAGTCGAGCACGCGCGCCTGGTGGCGCCGGGAAATCATCGGCGCCGACGTGGTGGCCGCGTCGAACGGATCGCCGAACCGCACCTTCTGCAGCTGTTCCTGCGCGTGGTGCAGGAACTCGTCCATGATCGAGCGATGCACGACCGCGCGCGACGGCGTGGAGCAGACCTGTCCCGACAGGAACGTGGAGCACAGCCCCATCAGCGCGTGCGCGGTGGTCTGCACGCTGCGCGTGTCGGGAAAGACGAGCGCCGCGCTCTTGCCGCCCAGTTCCAGCGACAGGCGTTTCATCGTCGGCGCACTCGCGATCATGATTTTTTCGCCGACGGCCGGGCTGCCGGTGAAGGTCACCTTGTCGACGCCGGCGTGCGAGGTGAGGGCGCTACCCGTTTCGACGCCGCCGGTCACGAAGTTGAACACGCCGGGCGGCAAGTCGCTGTCGGCGATGATCTGCGCGAGCCGGGCCACGGCGAGGTTGGTAAGCTCCGACGACTTGACGATCACGGTGCAGCCGCAGGCCAGCGCCGGCGCCACCTTCATCGCGAACGTCAGCACGGGGCCGTTGTACGGCAGCACGGCCGCGACCACGCCGACCGGGTCGCGGAAGGTCATGTACTGCATGTTCGACGCACCGGAGAAGATCGGCAGCGTGTCGCCGTTGATTTTGTCGATCCAGCCGAGGAAGTGATCGAAGACGTCGGCGGCCGACTTGGCGGAGACGCGCGAATGGCGGCTGAACGCGTACGGAATGCCGTTGTCGAGCGTTTGCAGCCGCGCGATTTCTTCCTCGGCCGCATACAGGCGCTCGACGATCGGCTGCAGCAGGCGCTTGCGGTCCTGCGCGCGCATGCGCGGCCACGGACCTTCGTCGAATGCCTTGCGCGCCGCGGCCACGGCCAGCTCCACGCCTTGCGCGCCGGCGTCGGCGAAGCTGGTCATGACTTCGTTCGTGCAGGGGTTGAGCTGGTCGAAACGCGCGTCGGGCCAGTCCAGCCATTGGCCATCGATGAAAAGGCGTCCGGGGCGGACGTTCAAGTGGTCGAGATGGGAAACGAGACTGAGCATGGAATCGGAACCTGAGCGTTATTGGGGCACGCCGGTGAACACGTAGTCGCCTTCCGGATCGCGGGTAATCCGCCCGAACGACGGTGAACAGAAATGCGTGCAGGTGAACAGCGTCTTGCTGCCGTCGAGGCGCGACAGCAACGCGTGCCGCGTGGCCGACGACTGCGCGTGGTCGTAGTCGAGGATCTGCGCCATGTCCGGCCTGGCAACCTGCACCGGGTGATGCATGGCGTCGCCGGCGATGATGAAGGTCTCGGTGCCGGCGTCGATTTCGATCGCGATGTGGCCGATGGTGTGTCCCGGCGCGGAGAACACCGAGATTCCGTCGCCGAGGTCGGTGTCGCGATCGATGAAGTGCGCGAGGCCCGCGTCGACGACGGGCTGGATGGATTCGTGGAACGACAGGTCCTGCGCGTGGTACATCGCGTCGTCCGGGTTGCCCTGTTGCGCGGTGTCGAACTCCTGCTTGCCGAAGTGGTACTTCGCATGGGGGAAGGTGGGCAGCCACCGGCCGTCCTGCTTGTAGGTGTTCCAGCCGACGTGATCGAAATGCAGGTGCGTGCACAGCACATCGGTGACCGCATGACGGTCGATGCCCGCTTCCTCGAGTGTCGCCAGGAATTCGAACTGCAGACCGGAGAACGCATCGAAGCCGGCGGTGTCCTTGTCGTTCCCGACGCAGGTGTCCACCACCAGCATGCGCGCGCCGGTCTTGACGATGAAGCACTGGCTGACGGCGCGCATGCCGCGGTCGTCGCCCACGTAGGGCGGCTTCATCCACGGAATGGTTTTCAGCAGGTCGGGCGTGGCGTCGGGCAGCAAGGTTTCCAGAATCCGGCTGATGTCCATTTCGACGATCTGCACGACTTCCGCATGGCCGATCCGCGAGCGAATGGTATGCAGCAACGGCATGGCGTGTCTCCTCGGTGATTGTTCGATCGACGCCCCCGGCTGAAGGACGCCCTGGAGGATCGGGGCCCGGTGCACGCGTGAAGGGGCCGTCCGTCCATGGGTTGTCGATTGCATCACATGGCATGCGGTTGTCGAGTCGTTTTGCCCGTGCTGTTTCGTACTTCGGAATAAGGCGCACGGCAGGCGGTTCCGGTGCGCGGTGCGATCGCGAGCGGAGGCGCGTTCAATTCCGGCAGGCGGAACTACGCGCACGTCGCATGGCGAAGGTCGGCGGTACGCGCCTTTGATGCGGGCAGAGGCAGAGGCAGAGGCAGAGGCAGAGGCAGAGGCAGAGGCAGAGGCAGAGGCAGAGGCAGAGGCAGAGGCAGAGGCAGAGGCCGGTGACTGTTGCAGGTCGGTCCGTCCAGCAACGAGGCTGCATGAACAACGCAGCGGCGTCGTGCGGTAGCGCGCCGGACGCGTGTCGGGCAGCGTCGATTTGCACGTGCTTGGCGCACGCACGCCAGTATCGGAGGACATCTCACGGCGCCACCCGATGACGCACGCGCGCCTGATCGATGATTCACAGCCCGGCGTGCGCGTCGTCACGCTGAACCGTCTCGAGCGGATGCATGCGGTCGACGGCCCGACGCTCAGCGGCGCTGAACGGGGGCGAGCGCGTTACGTCGCGACTGTCAGTCGCTCAGTCGCTCAGTCGCTCAGTCGCTCACGCGCGCCGCGTCGGCGCCTTGCGACGCTTCGGCGCGGCCGGACGCGGCGCACGCTTGCCCAGGTCGACGGCAAGGCGTTCGCGTTTCTCGACGAGGAAATCCATCAGTGCGCGCACTTTCGCGGGCATCTGTTCGCGCGACGGCGTGTACAGGTAGTAGCCGGGAAACGGCTTGCACCACGCGTCGAGCACGCGCACCAGCGTGCCGGCGGCCAGCTGCTCGCGCAGCGCGAGGTCCTGGTGCTGGATCAGGCCGACGCCCTGCAGCGCGACGCGAATCATGCCGTCGTCGTCGTTCGTCACCACGCTGCCTTTCGGCTCGACCTCGAAGGCGTGCCCCTCGATGTCGGTCGACGTGAATTCCCATCGATAGATGGCGCCGCTCGTCGTCTGGCGATAGCACAGGCAGTTGTGCGCGATCAGGTCGGCAGGCGTGGCCGGCTTGCCGTGACGCGCGAGATAGTCCGGCGAGCCGGCCACCACCATTTCGATCATCGGCGTGATCGGCACGGCGACCATGTGCTCAGCCAGGCTTTCGCCGAGACGGATCCCCGCATCGCAGCCGTCGGCGATGATGTTCGACATCCCGTCGTTCATCACGAGTTCCACCCGAAGCAGCGGATAGCGCGCCATGAATTCGCCGAGGTACGGCTCGATCAGCGTTCTGGCGGCGACCCGGGACGTGTTGACGCGCAGCAGCCCCGACGGCGCGTGCCGGACTTCATGCAGGCTGCTGATCGCCTGCTCGATCGAGCCGAACGCCGGCCGCAGCGTGTCGTACAGCCGTTGCCCGTCCTCGGTGAGCGACATGTCGCGCGTCGTCCGGTACAGCAGCTTCACGTTCAACTGCTGCTCGAGCGCCTTCAGGTTCTGCGACAGCGCCGCGCGCGACACGCCCATCTCGGCGGCGGCGCGGGTGAAGCTGAGATGGTGGGCGATATGGACGAACCATGCGAGGGAAGGGAGCTGGGACGGGTCCATGGTTCGATTGTCAAGGGTGTCTTACGACGGTAGCGCAGATTGTACTTGTCGGGCGGCTAAATCGATCGGGTAGCGGGCGTGCAGCGGTGGCGGCCGGTGACGGTCGTGCGAGACGGCCAGGATCGACTTGGTGATTGCGACGAACAGGCTTTTGGCGCCGGGCCGTGGCGCGATACGGAGCGGGAAGTGGGGGAAGCTGCGGGTGAAAGCGGCGGGATGAAGCGGTGTGATGAAGCTGCGGGATTAAGCGGTGCAAGCGATCGAATAACGGCGCCCTTGTGTAGAAATCGCTGCACTCCGATGCTAGCTGGTATCAGAGTGTATGAGTGAGAAGCAAGACCTACAGAGCCGATTGGTCGTCGGACGGAAACGAGATGGCCGCCGGGAATATGATGATGCGGCTCGTGATGAATTGGTACAGATTCCGGCTGTTCGTCGTCGGTCGCAAGGGCTGGTTGTTCTCCGATACGGTCGCGGGAGCGCAGGCCAGCGCCAACCTGTACTCCCTGGTCGAGACCTGTAAAGCGAATGGAATCGATCCGTACCGCTATCTCGCCTGCCTGTTCGCAAAACTACCATTGGCAAATACGGTCGACGATTACGTTGATCTCCTTCCGTGGATCCTGGATGACGCCCGATCTGGAGTATCCTGCGGCGCAGGGCTGCCAAGCTGACTTGTCGGACTCCAAATTAAGTAAGTAACGAGGGGAGAGATTCAATTGCCATCCGCCAATATAGTGAGACTGTATGGTGCCGCATGGAGTGTATACGTGCGGATAGCCAGGCTTGCACTGGAAGAAAAGGGCGTTCCTTATACCCTTGTCGAAGTCGATGTATTCGATAGTGCCGGTGTTCCGAATGAACATTTAAAACGACACCCGTTCGGTCGCATCCCAGCTTTCCAGCATGAAGATTTCTGCCTTTACGAAACCAGTGCCATCGTTCGTTACATCGATGACGCCTTTGACGGGCCCAAGCTGCAACCGACTGATGCGAAGGCACGTGCCAGAGTCAATCAGATCGCGGGGTTAATGGATGCCTACGCGTACCGAACCTTGGTCTGGGACATCTACGTGGAACGCGTCGTTGCTGTAAAGGAGGGGCGGCCGACAGACGAAGAAAAGATTGCGATCGCGTTGCCACTTGCGTCGACGTGCCTAGCCGAACTTGACCGACTATGCGACGGAAATGGTTATATGGTCGCCGACCAGGTGAGCATTGCTGATATCTACGCTGCGCCCATGTTCGCCTGCTTCACGCAAGCGGCCGAAGCAGGCTTACTGATGGATCGATGCAAAAAGTTGAAGGACTGGTGGCACCGATTCTCCGCTCGCGAAAGTATGGTGCGCACCCAACCATGATCGGCGCTACAACGTTGATGTGACCGCATACGTTCGACCAGCGCGCCGGCCGGCTAGCCGCCGTCCGGCGGTTTGGCCGTTAGGTTGGAATGGCCCGTAGAAGAATGTCACTTGCGCGATCGTTGCCGCACTGCTTGTGGCGACTCTCCCGTCCAATCGCGGAATGCGCGTGTGAACGCACTGTGCTCGGAATATCCGAGCAGCATGGCAATCTCTACAATCTGCAGGCGCGGATCGCGCAAATAGGATACGGCAAGCTCCCTACGAACCAGGCTCAGTTCAGTGCGAAAGTTGGTGTCGGCCCCTAACAGTCGACGCTGCAGCGTCCGAGAAGAGCAGGACAGCTTTGCACTAATATTTTCGATGTCGGGCTCCCCTTCCTGAAGGGCATCAGATATGGCCTTGCGTACCTGCTCAACGATTTCCGGCTGCTGGGGCAATCGTTCCAGAAGCGTATCTGCATGCCGCTCCAATAACGAAATGAGTGCCGGGTCAGGACGTTTCAGGGGCATTGCCGAAATATCAAGATCCCAACGCACCCCAGACTCCGGTTGATCGAACAATATCGGACAACCAAAGAAGTTCTCATAGGGGCGAACATCGGCAGGGGGCGAATGGGCAAAGCGCACCATGAGCGGATTTATTGGCTCCCTGACGAGACTGCGGGTGAACTGGACCAAGACCGAATAGCCCGTCTCCTCAACGAGGCGACCGCTCTTGTACTGGGTGGTATCCCAAATCAGATCGAGATAACCCGGACCAGTCCTGTGTGTCATCGGGACCACGTCAAAGATCAACCGCTGATACCGCTCCAGGCGTAGCTGGGCTGCTCTTAAATTTTCACAGGCGAGCAATACTGCACCGAGGATCCCCAAGTGCTGAGAGGTGATTGTCTGCCCTAAGTGGAGCCCCAACAGAGGATCGCTCAAATGGGTCGCCGCACGTTGGAGCATCGACTCCCAGAGTTCGACGTCGACATGCGCAAAACCATCCGGACCCAACTCCGGCCACGGCTCACCAATGACCGCCTCGGGTGAATACCCCAAATCCTCTAGATACTCGAAGAGCAGTTGGACGTAAGTTGCGGGCACAGCGCGCCTGTGCAAGGGCCTACCCATCGCCACATTCCCACAGAAATTGTGGCGGGAATTATCAAGTCTGCCGTCGGCGTGTGTCAAGAAAGCGAACGCCACATGCCGGAAGATGGTGCATCCCTCAAGTTTTTGGAGTGCATCATGAGCAACAGGAGCAGCAATCCACTCGTACCGGTCGAGATGACGTTTTTGTCTGGTCAATTGCAGTGCCACGCTCTTTTCTTTCGTCCTTTGGGCGCTGGGCCGTTCCCTGTAATCGTAATGGCTCACGGCTTGGGCGGAACCAAGGAGATGCGGCTTAGCGCCTTTGCGGAACGTTTCGTTGCCGCCGGCTATGCATGTCTCGTTTTCGATTATCGCTATTTTGGAACCAGTGAGGGAGAGCCTCGGCAGTTGCTGGACATTAAGTGCCAGCTCGAGGACTGGAAGGCGGCAGTCACCTATGCCCGGGGGCTACCTGAAATCAATCGAGTGATCCTTTGGGGAACTTCCTTCAGCGGCGGACACGTTCTTTCGACTGCCGCGGACGACCAGGCCATTTCCGCTGTCATTTCACAATGCCCCTTCACGGACGGGCTCGCATCGAGCTTGGCGATAAGTCCCATTACGTCGTTGAAAGTCACCGCGCTAGCACTACAAGACTGGATTGGCTCCTGGTTTGGCGCTCGGCCAGTTATGATTCCCCTATCGGGTCGTCCGGGCCAGACGGCTTTGATGACTGCTCCGGACGCTCATTCTGGCTATCGCGCAATCCAGCCACCAGGATCGAATATCCCCAACTATGTTGCCGCTCGCATTGCGCTTCAAATTAGCCGTTACTACCCGGGGCGCCGCGTCTCCAGGATCGCTTGTCCGATCCTGTTCTGTGTCTGTGACACTGACTCAGTGGCACCAGCAAAAGCCACTCTGCGCCACGCTGACCGTGCTCAGCGCAGAGAAATTAAGCACTATCCTGATGGGCATTTCGATATCTACGTGGGCGAAGCATTTGAGCGAGTAATCGAAGATCAACTTGACTTCCTGCGTCGCATCGTTCCGGTCCGCTAAGTCTCCAATCCTTCGACTGGAACGATTTTCATGTGAATTTCTATGACTCGAAAGGCCGCGTGATTGACATCGCGGGCGCGGCTTTGGCCAGGCTGAGACGGAGGCGTTATGCGGCATGATGCGGCCACACTGCGCCAAACACCTTCGCCGCCCGGGACCAGTAGGGTACCGGCGGGAGTTGCATACTGGGACCGTGACTGAGGCGCGCTTCTTCAAGCTATGCACACAGTCACATCCCATGACTCGTACTCGCCGACATCCGGCTTTACGAGCCAATTCGCCGACACGAACATGAAACCTGGGCCGCAGGTCAACACGGCTGTTTTGTTGGTTACTGCCAATGCGTCGATCATGTAAGCATTGCGGTGACGATCAGGCCAGTCTGGTCGAGTATCGCTACGTCCAGAATGTCGCTGGCGCTATCCCGGCTGCGGGGCAATGCGCAAAATTTGGGAGTTTGTGGTTATGGCTCATGTACTGATGCCCCTGCCGGCGCTCGATTTCGATCCGACCGAGGCTGGGGTGAGTTGGGCGGTGCTGACCGGGCGTGGGCACAGGGTCAGTTTCGCAACGCCTGAGGGTTTGGCGGGGCGCGGTGATGAGATTATGCTAACCGGCGAGGGGCTGGATCCTTGGGGTTTCGCACCAGGGATTCGGCGCGCGCGGTTAATCGGGCTGATGCTGAGGGCCGACGTCAACGGACGCGAGGCCTATCGTGCCATGGCCGCCTCGCCCGCTTTCCAGGCGCCGCTGCGCTGGGATGAGGTCGCGGGTGAAGCGTTCGACGGGCTGCTGCTGGCTGGCGGGCATCGCGCGAGGGGGATGCGGCCCTATCTGGAGAGCTCGGTTCTGCAGGCCTTGGTCGCCGGCTTCTTCGGCCGTGGGGCGCCGGTGGGGGCGATCTGTCATGGGGTACTGCTTGCGGCGCGGAGCGTGAAGGCAGACGGGCGCTCGGTGCTTTTTGGGCGCAAGACCACTGCCTTGACCTGGCGGCTGGAGCGGGCGGCCGACAGCCTGGCGCGGGTGGGGCGGTTCTGGGACGGAGGCTATTACCGGACCTATCCCGACCCGCCGGGGAGGCCCGGCTACATGTCGGTGCAGCAGGAGGTGACCAGGGCTTTGGCATCGCCTGCGGACTTTATTGACGTCGATTCGGCTGATCCGGACTATCGCCGCAAGGCTTTGGGCCTGGCCCGCGACAGCCTTAGCGACGCGCGGCCTGCCTTCTTCGTGCGGGACGCGGCTTATGTGTCCGCGCGGTGGCCAGGGGATGCGCACGGCTTTGCTCAGGCGTTTGGGCAGGTCTTGGAGGGGAAGTAAGGCGGTGGCCGATTTTTGATCAAGGATCGGCGTCCGGGAGCTGTTCGATTAACCACATAAAACTCGGAAAGCTCTCCTCCGCAGAGCATCTACCACTGGCGATACTCCCCCGACTGATTGGTGGATCAACAAAACTGCCGCGACGTCGTTGGCAGTTCCCCCAGTAGCTCGGAGCGATCAACGAATTTGCGCACAATCAGGAGTCGCACTTTGCCGTCGGTCTGCCACACGCCATAGACTGCAAGCAACGAAGCTCCGAGGGCTTCGTTCCAATACGTTTCGAGCAGTGCCGGCAACAGGATACCGCTTGCTCATACTGCCGACGCATACGACGCCTTGTTGCCTCGGCGACTCGGGACCGTGGCAAACTGAAGCAAATCCATTCTGCGTCCCACAAAAGAAGTCGGACCTGAGAAGCAAAATTGACCCGTAGCTCCGAGGTTAGAAAGCTAATTCCTTACTCCGGCGGGCGCGCCCTTGAGCCAATTACTCGGCTCGATGCCGCAAGACTCCGTCTTTCCCCTCACTGGGTTGCCGCGACGGCGCTCCGCGGGGAGATGTCATTCATTGATCGCTTACGAAGCGGTGAGATGAAGCGGTGACGGTAAGCAGAGCGAAGAAGCAGGGGACAAAAGCAGCAAGAGAACCGGCAAAGGCACGCACGCCGGACGGCCGCTCATCACCGCCAGTACGGCGGCGGGCGGGTGCGTGGTGCCCGGCACGCGTGCAACGCCTAGGCGAACGCCAAGCGCGAGGATGCAACCGCGCTCCGCCGCACACCGCCAAGCTCAAACGATCTTCCGCGCCCTCAAATCAGCAACCGTCCCCGCATCGAGACCGATCCCCGCCAGGATTTCATCCGTGTGCTCACCGGTCAGCGGCGGCCGCGTATGGATTTCCGGCGGCGTGCGCGACAGCGTCACCGGCGTCGCGAAGATCGGCACCTGCTTCGGCGCACCGGGGTAGTCCATCCAGCGGATCACGTCGGCGGCCTTGACGGTTTCGTCCTCCAGCGCCTGACGCGGCGAGTTGACCGGGCTGGCCGGGATGCGCGCCTTCTCGAGATCGGCCAGCGCGTCGGCCAGCGTCTTGTCCGCGCACCATGCGCTCATGATGTCGCTCAGGAATTCGCCGTGCTCGCCGCGCAGCGTATCGTCGGCGAAGCGCGGATCGTCGAGCAGTTCCGGCCGGCCCACGAGCTGGGTCCAGCGCTTGAACATCGGGCGGCCGATGACCTGCGTGATGAACCAGCCGTCGGCGGCCTTGAAGATGTCGGACGGCGCATAGCCGGACGCGCGGTTCAGCGTCGCGTGACGATCGAGGCCGAGCAGCGCTTCCTCGATCAGCGCGCCGCTGGCCATGTTCAGGCCCGTGCACAGCAGCGATGCGCTGACTTCCTGGCCCATGCCGCTGCGCTGGCGTTCGTAGAGCGCCAGCATGACGCCGAGCGCGCAGGAAAACGCGGTCGCGAAGTCGACCACCGGCACCATCGCCTTCTGCGGCCGGTCGGGCGTGCCCGCGATGTGCACGGCGCCGCTCAGCGCCTGGCCCACGCCGTCGAAGCCCACGCGGTCGCGCACCGCCTCGCTGTTGCCGAACGCGTTGGACGCGACCAGGATCACGTCGGGCTTGATCGCGCACAGGCTGGCGTAATCGAGGCCCAGGCTCTTGAGCGTGCGCGGCGGCATGTTGGCGATCACCACGTCGGCGTCGGCGACGAGCTTGCGCACGATCTCGCGCCCCTCCGGGCTGTCGAGATCGAGCGTCATCGAACGCTTGTTGCGGTTGACCTGCAGGAACAGCGCGCCTTCGCCGTGTTCGGTGACGGGCACGATGAAGCGATCCTCGCCGCCGCCGACGCGGTCGATGCGGATGACGTCGGCGCCGTAGTCGGCGAGCAGCGCCGAGCAGAACGGCCCGGCGATGAAGCGGCCGAAATCGAGGACCTTGATGCCTTCGAGTACTTTCATGTTTCGTTTGCGGTTAAGTCGGCCGCCTGGCCGATCGGGGATCGGTCAGGCGGCCATGCCGGTTGCGCTTCATGCGAGTGCGCGCATCGCATGGCTCGATCCGGTGCGGGGTGGCCCGGGGCCGGACGTCGCGCGGGTCAGGAGACGGTCGAGGCCGCGCGCACTTCGTCGAGCGCGGCGGGATTGTCCAGCGACGACAGGTCGCCCGGCGGCTGCCCGCAATACACGCTGCGGATCACGCGCCGCATGATCTTGGAGCTGCGCGTCTTCGGCAGTTGCGCGACCACGTGCACGCGGCCGGGCCGGAACGGGCGGCCCAGCCGCTTGTCGACGTGACCGGACACGAGCGTTTCCAGCTCGGCAACCGCGACAGCCGTGCCGGGCTTGGGCACGATGAAGACCACCAGTTTCTGGCCCTTGTCGGCATCCGCCACGCCGATCGCGGCCGCTTCGGCCACGTCGTGCAGCTCCAGCACGACTTCCTCGACCTCGGCCGGCCCGAGCCGCTTGCCGGCGACCTTCAGCGTGTCGTCGGAGCGGCCCATCATGAAGTAGTTGCCGTCGGGTGTACGCAGCGCGAGATCGCCATGCACCCAGATGCCCGGAATGGTCTGCCAGTAGGTTTCCAGGTAGCGCTCGTCGTCGCGCCAGAATGAATGCGTCATGCCGACGAACGGCGCGCGGATCGCCAGCTCGCCGACTTCGCCGGTCACGCTCTGGCCATCGGCATTCACGACGTCGGCGGCCACGCCCGGCGACACGGTGTTGAAGCCGCTCGGCGGAATCGGCCGGATCGGCACGCTCGCGAGCAGCGCGCCCGATGCCTCGGTGCCGCCCGTGTAGTTGATGACGGGCGCCGTGCCGTCGCCGAAGCGTTGCAGGAACCAGTTGAAATGCTCGGGCGCGATGCCTTCGCCGGCGGTGATCAGCAGCCGTACCGTGGAGCGGTCGCCCGCGAGCGCCAGTGCCTCGTGGCTCGCCATCCCGCGGATCAGCGTGGGCGCCGAGCCGAAGTGCGTGACGCGGTGACGTTCGACCACGCGCGACATGCGCGACCAGTCGGGGTAGTCGGGCGCGCCGTCGTAGCACACCAGCGTCGCGCCGCGCAGCAGCGCGCAGCCGAGCACCAGCGTGCCGGCGATCCAGCCCATGTCGGCCGGCCAGCAATAGACGTCGCCCGGCTGCACGTCGAAGTGGATCAGCGAATCGTGCGCGATCTTGATCGGGAAGCTGCCGTGTGTATGCACGACGCCCTTGGGCTTGCCCGTGGTGCCTGACGTGTAGATCACCATGAACGGCGTGTCGGGCGTGACCGACACGGCGGCGCTGCGTTGCTCGGGGGCGGCGGCCGCGGTTTCCTGCCAGTCGAGGTCGCGTGCGTCCTGCGCGGTGTCGCCTTCGCCGCGTTTCCAGATCACGTGTTCGAGCAGCGGCAACTGGCGCCATGCGTCGCGCAGTGCGCCTTGCACGTCCACGCGCTTGGTGCGGCGCGAGAAGCCGGTGGAGGCAATCACCATCCGCGCTTCGGCGGCGGACAGGCGGGCCACGATCGCGTCGACGCCGAAGCCGCTGAACAGCGGCACGACCAGCGCGCCGAGGTGCACGATGGCCAGCAGCGAGACGGTGGCCTCGACGCCGTTTTCCATCAGCAGGCCGATGCGGTCGCCCTGCTTGACGCCGTGACGCGCGAGCCCCGCGGCGAAATCCTGCACGCGCTGCTCCAGCTCCGCGAAGGTCAGCGTGCTGACGCTGCCGTCCTCGCGTTCGGCCACCACGGCTTTTTGCTGCGCCGTGGCGGGATGCCGTGCCCACGCGTAGATCGTGTTGACCCAGTTGAGCTTGCCGCCGGGGAACCAGCTCGGAAACTGCGCGCCGCGCGACAGGTCGACATAGCCGGTCGGCGGCACGTCCCACGCGATCGCGCATTCGCGCATCACGGTGTCCCAGTAGCGTTCGGGCTCGGCGATCGACACGCGCATCAGCTCGTCATACGACGACACGTCCAGCGCGCGCATCAGCTTCACGATGCCGGCGTTCTGCAGCTCGCGCTGGCCCGGTTGCCAGGTCTGGCCGGATTCAGGGTGGCTCATGGTTGGTCTCCTGCCTTATGCGCGTTCGACGATCATCGCGATGCCCTGGCCGCCGCCGATGCACATCGTTTCCAGGCCGTAACGAGCCTGGCGGCGCTGCATTTCATGCAGCAGCGTGGTCATGATGCGCCCGCCCGTCGCGCCCACCGGGTGGCCCAGCGAAATGCCCGAGCCGTTCACGTTGAGCTTGTCTTCCAGCGCCGCCATCGAGCTGCCCCAGCCCTTCACGCAGGCCAGCGCCTGGCACGCGAACGCTTCGTTCAGCTCGATCAGGTCCATCTGGTCGAACGTGAGGCCGGTGCGCGCCAGCACCTTCTGCACGGCCGGCACGGGGCCGATGCCCATGCGTGCCGGGTCGCAGCCGGCGGCCGCCCAGCCGACCAGCCAGCCGATCGGCGTGAGGCCCAGCTCGTCGAGCTTGTCCTCGGCGACGATCAGGCATGCGGCCGCGGCGTCATTCTGCTGGCACGCGTTGCCGGCCGTGACGACGCCGTCCTTCATGATCGTGCGCAGCTTCGCGAGGCTTTCCAGCGTGGTTTCGCCGCGCACGCCCTCGTCCTGTTTGACGATCAGCGCATCGCCCTTGCGCTGCGGCACGGCGACGGGGACGATCTCCGCGTCGAAATAGCCGGCCTGCTGCGCCGCGGCGGCGCGCTGGTGGCTGCGCGCGGCGAAGCGGTCGGACGCTTCGCGCGTGATGTCGTATTCGCGTGCCAGCGTCTCGGCCGTCTCGATCATGCCGCTGATGCGGCCGAAGCGGCTTTCCGGCTGCGAGCGCTCGCGGCCGCGGTCGAGCCGGTCGTGCATCGTGACCGAGCCCGCGCGCTTGCCCCAGCGCATGTCGGTCGTATAGAACTCGACGTTGCTCATGCTTTCGACACCGCCGGCCATCACCACGTCGGCCGCGCCGGTCTGCACCATCATCGCCGCGGTGGCCAGCGCCTGCACGCCGCCGCCGCAGCGGCGGTCGAGCTGCATGCCGGCCACTTCGATCGGGAAGCCGGCCTGCAGCGCGACCCAGCGCCCGGTGCACGGCGTCTCGCCGCTTGCGTAGCTTTGTGCGAACACGACGTCGTCGATGCGCGCAGGGTCCAGCCCGGTGCGCTCCACGACGGCACGCGCGACGGTGGCGCCGAGTTCCTCGACGGGGATGCCCTTCAACGCGCCGCCGAACGCACCGACGGGGGTGCGCAGCGGGGAGACGATGGCTGCTCGTTTCATCTGGGTTGCCTCTTGAATGTCATGAATGTTCCGCCGCCATCGCGCGTCTGTCACGCGATGGCCGCTCGGGTTCGTGGTCTGCCGTCGTGCGATCAGCCGTAGCGTCCGCCCGTGACGTGCAGCACTTCGCCGCTGATGAAGCCGGCGCGCTCGCTGGCCAGGAACGCCACCGCGTCGGCGATGTCGTCCGGGCGGCCGACGCGCTTGATCGGCTGGGCCGCCACCGCGCGCTCCTTGATCGTTTCGTAGGTCGGCAGCGCCTGCACCATTTCCGTTTCCATGAAGCCGGGCGCCACGCAGTTCGCGGTGATGCCGTAGCGGCCTTCTTCCATCGACAGCGCCTTGGCCATGCCGATCAGGCCGGCCTTCGCGGCCGAGTAGTTGGCCTGCGTCGGGTTGCCCAGGTGCGCGCGCGAGCTGATGTTGATCAGGCGGCCCCAGCCCTGCTCGATGAAGTGCGGCATGACGGCCCGCGCGGCCAGGAACGCGCCCTTGAGCATCACGTTCATCACGAAATCCCAGTCGTCCGCGCTCATCTTCACCAGGTACTTGTCGCGCGGCGCGCCGGCGTTGTTCACCAGGATGTGCACGCCGCCGAAATGCGCGACGGTTTCATCGACGAGGCGCTGCACGTCGGCTTCCTGGGTGATGTCGCCCACGATGCAGTGTGCGGCCAGCCCTTCGTCCTGCAGCGCCTTCGCGGTGGCCTGCGCCAGTTCCGCGTTGATGTCGGTGATGACGACGCTCGCGCCTTCCTGCGCGAGCCGGCGTGCCGTGGCGGCGCCCAGGCCGCGTGCCGAGCCGGTGACGATGGCGACTTTGCCGGTCAAACCCAGATCCATGTGTGTCTCCTGAAGAATTGCGATTCAGCGCAGGTCGACCCGCGCGTTGGTCAATACCACCACGTTGCGCTCCACAGCCGTGACGCGCAGCGAAACCGTCTTGTCGCGCACCCACATCTCGGTGCGCAGCGTGTCGCCGGGCCACGCCGGCGCGGTGAAGCGCACGCGCATGCCCGCGAAGCGCGTGTTGTCGTAGTCGAGCACCGTGCGCAGCACCGCATGCGCGGCCACGCCCATCAGCGCCATGCCGTGCAGGATCGGCCGCGGAAAACCGGCCGCGGACGCCACCACGGGATCGGCGTGCAACGGATTCAGGTCGCCGCTCAGGCGATAGATCAGCGCCAGCTGCGCGGGCGTGGTCAGTTCGCAAACGTGGTCGGGCGCGCCGTCGGGCATCGCGTGCGGTGTCGGCAGCGGGTCGGTGCTGCCGCCGTCGCCGAAGCCGCCGTCGCCGCGCAACAGGCTCAGCTGCACCACGGTCGCAAGCAGGCGGCCGGTGTCGGCATCGGCGATGTCGCGCGTCTGCTGCAGGAACGCGCCCTTGTTTTCCCCCTTGTCCCACAGGCCGGTGATGCGCGTCGTGCCCGTGATGCGGCCGCTCGGCGGCAGCGGCGCGTGAATCCGGATTTCCTGTTCGGCGTGCAGGAGCTTTTGCCAGGTGATGCCCGTGTCCGGTTCGCGCGCCCAGAACCCCGGGTACGCGAGCACGTTCGCCATCGTCGGCAGCGCGCGCAGCGATTCGCCTTCCTTGCCTTCGTAGACGTAGCGCAACTGCCCGGCGTCGAGCGGGTCGGCGCCGAGCCCGAGGCCGAGCGCATAGAGCTGGGTGTCGCGCAGCGAGTACGCATGCTCGATGGGCGGAAAGCGGCGGGACAGCAGGTGATCGGGCTGGAGCGGCATGGCGAATGGCGTGGCAGTTGATTCGAGTCCCTACGATGGAACCGCGCCGATCACCGGTCAACGCATCCGTGGAGTTTGTTCCGTACCTTGGCAGATGCCCGGCCGCCCGGGTCGCCGGTTCCAGTCCCCGCCTAGCCAGCGCGATTTCAATCTACGGAACGTTTTCGGCGGCGTGATTGTTTCGGGCCGGCGCTCGGCGCAGCATTTCGACGTTTTCTCCACCTTTTTCAGGCGTACCGACATGATTCGCGATCAAGAAACGCTCAACGGCCTGCTCGACTCCATTGCCCGCTTCGTGCGCGAGCGTCTCGTACCCAACGAGGAGCAGGTAGCCGAAACCGATGAAATTCCCGAGGACATCGTCGCCGACATGAAGGCGATGGGCCTGTTCGGTCTCACCATTCCCGAACGCTTCGGCGGGCTGGAACTGACGATGGAGGAAGAGGTGCTCGCGGTGTTCGAGCTGTGCCAGGCCTCGCCGGTGTTTCGCTCGCTGCTGGGCACGACCGTGGGCATCGGTTCGCAGGGCATCCTGTTCGACGGCACGCCCGAGCAGCAGGAACGCTACCTGCCGCGCCTCGCGACCGGCGAGCTGATCGCGTCGTTCGCGCTGACCGAGCCGGAGTCCGGCTCCGACGCCGCGTCGCTGCGCACCACGGCCATCCGGGACGGCGACGACTACGTGGTCAACGGCACCAAGCGTTTCATCACGAACGCACCGCATGCCGGCATCTTCACGCTGATGGCGCGCACCAACCCGGAGGACAAGGGCTCGGGCGGCATCTCGGCGTTCATCGTCGACGCGAAGACGCCGGGCATCAGCTTCGGCAAGCGCGACAAGAAAATGGGGCAGAAGGGCGCGCATACCTGCGACGTGATCTTCGACAACGTGCGCGTGCCGGCCGCCAACCTGATCGGCGGGAAAGAGGGCCAGGGTTTCAAGACGGCGATGAAGGTGCTCGACAAGGGGCGCATCCACATCGCGGCCGTCTGCGTGGCCGTGGCCGAGCGCATGCTGTCGATGGCGTTGTCGTATGCGATGGAGCGCAAGCAGTTCGGCAAGCCCATCGCCGATTTCCAGCTCGTGCAGGCGATGCTCGCCGACAGCAAGGCCGAGATCTATGCGGCGCGCTGCATGGTGGTGGACGCCGCGCGCCGGCGCGACGCGAAGCTGCCGGTGAGCACCGAGGCGTCGTGCGCGAAGCTGTTCGCGTCCGAGATGTGCGGGCGCGTGGCCGATCGTGCGGTGCAGATTTTCGGCGGCGCGGGGTACATGGCCGAATACGGCATCGAGCGCTTCTATCGCGACGTGCGCCTGTTCCGCATCTACGAAGGCACGACCCAGATCCAGCAACTGGTGATCGCCCGCAACATGATCCGCGACGCGCAATGATGCGCCGGGGAGCTGATGCGGTGAGCGGCTTCGGAACGGGCACCGGCTCGCGGCGGTGCGGTGCATCCGTCGCGCCGAACAGCCATGCGGTCGACGCACGGCAAGCGCCGCTGGTGTCCGGTGCGCAGGGCACGCGGCGCGTGGACGTGAACTGGGCCTGGGCGACCGGCAATGCCCACTACGACTGGATGGATCACGCGCCGCTTTTCGATCATCGCGACTGATCCGCATCGGGCTCGTTTCGGGCCCTTTATTCACCCTACGTTTCGCCGCCCGGTTCGCCGCGCGATTCGCCGTACTCCGGCCGAGCGCCGGCCGGCGGGCCTGCGCACCCGTACGCCGGCTCGCGACCGGTCGTCTGAATACCATTCGCCGTCGCGATGCCGATTGCGGCTGCCGGAAAGTGTGGCAACAATGCAGGTGGCCGCAAGCGGGCCCGATGCAAAGCGAACGCCGGCGCGCTCCGCGCACCGACCGGCAACTTGATCTGGCGGCGGATGGATCGCGTCGACAGGTTTCATTCAACCTTCAACGATTCATGGCTGCCGTGACTCCAACCCCCATCCAGTCCATCCTGATCGCGAACCGCTCGGAAATCTCGATTCGCGTGATGCGTGCCGCCGCCGAGCTGAACATCCGCACGGTGGCGATCTATTCGAAGGAAGACCGCCTGGCGCTGCATCGCTTCAAGGCGGACGAGAGCTACCTGATCGGTGAAGGCCGCAAGCCGCTCGCCGCGTATCTCGACATCGACGACATCCTGCGTGTCGCGCGGCAGGCCAACGTCGACGCGATCCACCCCGGTTACGGCTTCCTGTCCGAGAACCCCGAGTTCGCGCAGGCCGTGATCGATGCGGGCATCCGCTGGATCGGCCCGTCGCCCGACGTGATGCGCACGCTCGGCAACAAGGTGGCCGCGCGTAACGCGGCGATCGCCGCCGGCGTGCCGGTGATGCCCGCGACCGCGCCGCTGCCGGACGATCTCGCCGTATGCAAGGCGCTGGCTGAAGAAGTCGGCTATCCGCTGATGCTGAAGGCGAGCTGGGGCGGCGGCGGACGCGGGATGCGCGTGCTCGAGAACGAGCGCGACCTCGAGACGCTGCTGCCCGTCGCGCGACGCGAGGCGCTGGCCGCGTTCGGCAACGACGAGGTGTATGTCGAGAAGCTCGTGCGCAATGCGCGCCACGTCGAGGTGCAGGTGCTCGGCGATACGCACGGCACCGTCGTGCATTTGTACGAACGCGACTGCACGGTGCAGCGGCGCAACCAGAAGGTGGTCGAACGCGCACCGGCGCCGTATCTCGATCACGATGGCCGGCACGCGCTGTGCGAATCCGCGCTGCGCCTGATGCGCGCGGTCGGCTATACGCATGCGGGCACCGTCGAGTTCCTGATGGATGCCGACACCGGCCAGTTCTACTTCATCGAGGTGAACCCGCGCATCCAGGTCGAGCACACGGTGACCGAGATGATCACCGGGATCGACATCGTGAAGGCGCAGATCCGCATCACGGAAGGTGGGCGGATCGGTCTTTCCGACGATGTCGTTGATGGCGCCGGCACGCTTGTCGAACGTGCGGCTGGCGTGCCGGAACAGCACGCGATTCCGCTGAACGGCAACGCACTGCAATGCCGGATCACGACTGAAGATCCGGAGAACGACTTCCTGCCCGATTACGGGCGGCTCACCGCCTATCGCAGCGCGGCCGGCTTCGGCGTGCGGCTCGATGCGGGCACGGCCTACGGCGGCGCGGTGATCACGCCGTACTACGACTCGCTGCTCGTGAAGGTGACGACGTGGGCGCCGACGGCGGCCGAATCGATTCACCGGATGGATCGCGCGCTGCGCGAGTTCCGGATTCGCGGCGTCACGTCGAACCTGCAGTTCCTCGAGAACGTGATCAACCATCCGGCCTTCATCGCGGGCGAGGTGACGACGCGCTTCATCGACAGGACCCCTGAACTGCTCGAATTCGCGAAGCGCGGCGACCGCGCGACGAAGCTGCTGCGCTATCTCGGCGAGCTGAACGTGAACGGCAACGCGGAGATGAGCGGCCGCACGCTGCCGGCGCTGCCGCTACAAAAACCGGTGCTGCCGAAGATCGATACGACCGCGGCGATCCCGGCCGGCACGCGCGATCGCCTGCGCGAGCTTGGGCCGGAGAAGTTCTCACAGTGGATGCTCGACCAGAAGCAGGTGCTGCTGACCGACACGACGATGCGCGACGCGCACCAGTCGCTGTTCGCGACGCGCATGCGCACGGCCGACATGCTGCCGATCGCGCCGTTCTACGCACGTGAGCTGTCGCAGCTGTTCTCGCTCGAATGCTGGGGCGGCGCGACCTTCGACGTCGCGCTGCGCTTCCTGAAGGAAGACCCGTGGGAGCGGCTCGCGCTGCTGCGCGAACGCGTGCCGAACATCCTGTTCCAGATGCTGCTGCGCGGCTCGAACGCGGTCGGCTATACGAACTACGCGGACAACGTCGTGCGCTTCTTCGTGCAGCAGGCCGCGAGCGCGGGCGTCGACGTGTTCCGCGTATTCGATTCGCTGAACTGGGTGCGCAACATGCGCGTGGCGATCGACGCGGTGGGCGAGAGCGGGATGCTATGCGAAGGCGCGATCTGCTACACCGGCGACCTGTTCGACACGTCGCGCGCGAAGTACGACCTCAAGTACTACGTCGGCATCGCGCGTGAACTGCAGCAGGCCGGCGTGCACGTGCTCGGCATCAAGGACATGGCCGGCATCTGCCGTCCGCAGGCCGTCGCGACGCTCGTGAAGGCGCTGAAGGAGGAAACCGGGCTGCCCGTGCATTTCCACACGCACGACACGAGCGGCATCGCCGCGGCGTCGGTGCTCGCGGCGGTGGAGGCGGGTTGCGACGCGGTGGACGGCGCGCTCGACGCGATGAGCGGGCTCACGTCGCAGCCGAACCTGTCGAGCATCGCGGCGGCGCTGGCCGGTAGCGTGCGCGACCCCGGCCTCAATGCGGACCGCCTGCACGAAGCGTCGATGTACTGGGAGGGCGTGCGCCGCTACTACGCGCCGTTCGAATCGGAGATCCGCGCGGGCACGGCCGACGTCTATCGCCACGAGATGCCCGGCGGCCAGTACACGAACCTGCGCGAGCAGGCGCGCTCGCTCGGCATCGATCATCGCTGGACCGAGGTGTCGCGTGCGTATGCGGACGTGAACCGGCTGTTCGGCGACATCGTGAAGGTCACGCCGACGTCGAAGGTGGTCGGCGACCTGGCGCTGATGATGGTCGCGAACGATCTCGGCGTGGACGACGTGCGCAACCCGAACAAGGACATTGCATTCCCCGAGTCGGTCGTGTCGCTGTTCAAGGGCGAGCTCGGCTTCCCGCCGGACGGTTTCCCGGCGGACCTGTCGCGCAAGGTGCTCAAGGGCGAGCCGCCGGCGCCGTATCGCCCCGGCGACCAGATTCCGCCGGTCGATCTCGACGCGGCGCGCGTGCAGGCCGAGGCCGCCTGCGAGCAGCCGCTCGATGATCGGCAACTGGCGTCGTACCTGATGTATCCGAAGCAGACGATCGATTACTACGCGCACGTGCGTGCCTATAGCGACACGTCGGTAGTGCCGACGCCGGCATTCCTGTACGGGCTGCAGCCGCAGGAGGAGGTGGCGATCGACATCTCGCCGGGCAAGACGCTGCTGGTGTCGCTGCAGGGCCAGCACGCGGATGCGCAGGACGGCATCGTGAAGGTGCAGTTCGAGCTGAACGGCCAGTCGCGCACGGCGCTCGTGGAGCAGAAGACGGTGGTGCAGGCGGGCAAGGAGCGTCACGGGCTGCAGCGTGCGGAGCCGGGCAATCCGCTGCACGTGGCCGCGCCGATGCCGGGCTCGGTGGTGACGGTGGCCGTGCAGCCGGGGCAGCGCGTGACGGCCGGCACGACGCTGATCGCGCTCGAGGCGATGAAGATGGAAACGCACATCGCGGCGGAGCGCGATTGCGAAATCGCTGCCGTGCACGTGAAGCCCGGCGACCGGGTCGCGGCGAAGGATCTGTTGATCGAGTTGAAGGGAGGGGGCTGAGGTCGTCCGGCGACATCACGACCGCGGCTGATCCCGTGCAAGTGTGCCTGCGACGAAGCACGGCGCGTTGACGCATACCTGACAGGCAGGCACACGGTGCCGGCACGCAGCGACAGGTGCCGTGAGTCGTGATCGGTTCCTTTCTCTCAAGCCCGGTGGTAACGGCTCCCGCGTGGAGCCGTTACCACGCTTGCGCAGCGGCACATCATTTCTCGAGCAGGCGATGAAGTTGAAAGCGGCAATCGACCTGCCGCCACGTCGAACCCGTCCGTCGCGGGTTTCCGCACTGTCGCTTCCTTTCCGTGACCGGATGCGCACCGAATCGTCCCGCAGCAATCGCGAATTCCATTATTGATGCGCGCGCTATCTGTCTCGATGCGCGCGTCATATCCATAGAAGAAATGACCGCAACGCGGCAGTCGCACGTTCTCCATAATCGAAGACTCGTGTGAAGTTGTCTGTCCCTTCCACGCTTCCTCACGACAGCTTGAATCCGATGTGCTCGGCCATTCGCGAGGTCGAGCCCGATGTCTCATTGCCTTTCGATTTTCGACCGATTGCGAAGGATACGAAAGTGAGCAACGTACGCATTGATCAGATTGCCTTCCTGGCAACGGGAAATTACGCCGGCGAAGATGCGGCGGCGGGATTCGAGCGGACGCTCGAGCTGTTCCATGCCGGCGAGGCGCTCGGCTACGACGGTGCCTGGATACGGCAACGCCATCTCGAGCGCGCCGTCTCGTCGGCCACCACGTTTCTCGCGGCGGCGAGCCAGCGCACGACCCGGATCGGCCTGGGCGCGGCGGTCATCCAGATGGGATACGAGAATCCGTTCCGGCTGGCCGAGGACCTCGCCACCGTCGACGTGCTCTCGCGCGGACGGCTCCAGGTCGGACTCAGCGCGGGTGCGCCGATTCACGGCGCGCTGCTGGGCGAACGCCTGTTCGACACCGATCCGGAGCGGGTCGACTTCTCGCATGCGCGCCTGGCCCGGCTGCGCCGCAATCTCGCCGGCGACTGGCTCGGCGACGAAGACACCTTTGTGGAATCGGCCGCCGGCCGGGTCCGGCCACGCGTGAGCCCCTTTGCGCCGGGCTTGACGGGCCGGCTCTGGTACGGCGGAGGGTCCAGGCGGTCGGCCGAATGGGCCGCCCGGAACGGCTTCAACCTGTTGATCGCCAACGTGACCGCGGGCGAGGGCACCGACAGCCATATCGACGCCCAGTTGCGGCAACTGGCGCTGTATCGCGACCATTGGCATGAGGCCCACGCACCGCGTATCTCGCTGGGGCGCGTGATCGTCCCGACCGACGGTGCGAGCGCGAAAGATCGCGAACGCTATCGCGCGTTTGCCGACGGGCGTCATGCTCGCACGCTGGCACCGCAGGGCGAGCGACGCACGCTGTACGCGCCGGATCTCGTCGGCACCTCGGACGAAATCCTGGAGCGGCTGCTGGCCGATCCGGTGGTCGAGCAGGTGCAGGAACTGCGTGTCGAACTGCCCTACGACCTGACGTTCGAGAATTATCTGCAGATTCTCGACGATGTCATGACGCGACTCGCGCCGGCACTCGGCTGGCGTCCCGCCGATCGGCGCGAACCGGTTGCGGCCTGACCGGCGGCGCGCCTGCGGACCGGCGAACGCGAAACCCGCGCCGGACGCCCGACCTCATTGGCCTTGGACTGAACATGACAACCGCCTCTCCCTCCCGACTCGCGGCAATCGGCCGTCCGCGCGAGTTCGGCAAAAGACAGACCCACCCCGTGCGCCGCTTCGGCGGCATCGCGATCGCCATCGCGCTGCATCTCGTCCTGATATGGGCGCTCGTGAACGGCCTGGCGACCCGGGTCGTCCAGATCGTCCAGCAGCCGATCGAGGCCCGCATCATCGTCCCGGTGAAACCGCCGCCGCCCCCGCCGCCGAAGCCGGTCGAAAAGGTCGTGTCGAAGCCGCGGGTGACCGCGCCGCCGCCGCCGTTCGTGCCGCCGCCCGGGGTGCGCGTGCAGGCCCCGCCGCCCGCCACCATCACGCATCAGGACGCGCCGGCCCCGACCGCACCGGTACATGAAGCCCCGCCCGTACCCGCACCCGTACCGGTTGCCAAGCCGGTGAACCGCGAGATTGGCGTGGTCTGCCCGAATTCGGACGAGGTTCGCGCGTCGATCGCCTATCCGCCGGAGGCGCAGGACAACAACATCACGGGTGACGTGACCGTCGAATTCACCGTCGACCCGGACGGCCGCGTCACGAACCTGCGGGTCGCGCAGCCGGCGGATCCGGTGCTCAATCGTGCCGCGCTGAATGCGGTCAAGCGCTTCAACTGTATCGCCCAGGGGCAATCCGTGCGTGTGCGGGTACCGTTTTCCTTCAACCTGAACTGAGGCGGGACAGGCAAGGCGGTGGACACCGCCTGCTTTCCGAATCGATCCATCATGTCTATGGAGTCCTTATGAAAAAGCATATTCGGGCCGCACTGGCGGCAGGTCTGTTGATTGCCGCCGGCGTGGGCGGCGCGCTGGTCGCCTCGCCATCGGTGCTGGCACAGGAGACGACGGCGACATCGGTCCGAGCCGCATCCGGTGCATTGCCGATCGCGGCGGCGCCGGCTGCTTCGAATGGATCGGAACGCCCGGTGCCGCCACCCGAACCCGCGACGTCGGCAACCGTCGAGAACCCGTACGGCCTGGGGGCCCTGTGGGCAAATGGCGACTTCGTGGCCCGCTTCGTGCTGGCGCTGCTCGTGGTCATGTCGCTCGGCAGCTGGTACGTCATGGTCACCAAGTTCATCGAGCAGGCGCGTGCGAACAGCCGGGCGAAGTCGGCCGACGAACAGGTCTGGAATGCGCCGACGCTGGCCGAAGGCACGGCCCAGCTCGACGATGCGTCGCCGTTTCGCTTCATCGCCGAGAACGCGATCGAGGCGGGAGAGCACCACGACTCGGCGCTGCTCGATTCGGTCGACCGCAACACCTGGATCGAGCTGAACATCGAGCGTTCGATCACCAACGTCTCGAACCGCTTGCAGGACGGCCTCGCGTTTCTGGGCACGGTGGGGTCCACCGCGCCGTTCGTCGGGCTGTTCGGTACGGTGTGGGGCATCTATCACGCGCTGACGGCGATCGGTATCGCGGGCCAGGCGTCGATCGACAAGGTCGCGGGGCCGGTGGGCGAAGCGCTGATCATGACCGCGATCGGTCTGGCGGTGGCCGTGCCGGCCGTGCTCGGCTACAACTTCCTCGTGCGCCGCAACAAGTCCGTGATGGAGCGTGTGCGCAACTTCGGCGCGCAACTGCATACAGTATTGCTCGCGGGCGGCAGACGGGCCGCGGGCCGCATCGCGCCGGCGGCAGCACCGTCGCCGCAGGCGCTGGCCGTTCAATCCTGAGCGGAGTCGGCCATGGCCATCAGCGTTGGCGGTGACGATAACGACGAGGTGATCTCGGCGATCAACACGACGCCGCTCGTGGACGTGATGCTGGTGTTGCTGATCATCTTCCTGATCACGATCCCGGTGGTGACGCACACGATCCAGGTGCAGTTGCCGGCGGAGCGGATACAGCCGCTGCAGACCCAACCGAAAAGCATCGAGATCGCCGTGAACCGGCAGGGCGAGCTCTTCTGGGGAACCGAGCATGTGAACCTTCAGGCGCTGGTGTCGCGCCTGAAGGAGATTTCGGCGCAGACGCCGCAACCGGACGTGCACGTACGCGGCGATCAGGCGACGCCGTATCGGTACATCGGCCAGGTCGTCACCGCATGCGAGCGGGCCGGGGTCGTCAAGATCGCCTTCATCACGGAGCCGCCCGCACGCGGGGGCTAGGGAGTTCGAACGATGGGTATGAACGTGGGCGCCGGACGGAGCAACGACGATCCGGACGTGATGGTGGACATCAACACCACGCCGTTGATCGACGTCATGCTGGTGCTGCTGATCATGTTGATCATCACGATCCCGATCCAGATGCACTCGGTGAAGATGAACCTGCCGGTGGGAAACCCGCCGCCGCCGCCGCATCCGCCCCAGGTGGTGCAGATCGACATCGGCGCGGACGGATCGGTCAACTGGAACGGCTCGCCCGTGAACGGGCCGGCCGGGCTGGGGGCGAAGTTCCGCGAAATCGCGGCCGAAGCCGACCAGGACGAGATCCGGCTGCGGCCGGACCAGGCGGCGCCTTACCGCGCGGTGGCCGAGGTGCTGGCGTCGGCACAGCGCGA
The DNA here is from genome assembly GCF_000012945.1 of Burkholderia lata. Classification (NCBI taxonomy): domain Bacteria; kingdom Pseudomonadati; phylum Pseudomonadota; class Betaproteobacteria; order Burkholderiales; family Burkholderiaceae; genus Burkholderia; species Burkholderia lata. Next base: position 919,732 of record NC_007509.1, on the reverse strand, counting down.
AGGCGCGACGAAGATCGGCCTGATCGGCAACGAGCAATACATGCAGTGACGATCCGAAATAAAAACACGACGGATGGAATCGTATCCCGCCGGGTCGCACGAGACTGCCGTTTCAGCCGGACAGGCCGGCTTCCACGCGGGATAGCGGAATCGTGATCGCGAGGTGATCGAGACGCTCGCTCATCGAGATCCGGAGGAGCGGATCTCGATGCGGCAGTGGTCTCGCCATCGATCCCGATTGAAAACCCGACGCGCCCCCCATCGACGGAAACGACTCGACGCCGCCCAAGGCCGCGAGCCTGCCACCCTTCCGCCATCGCAATGATGTCGGTATTGCCGCGATCGTTTCCGCCGCAGTGGTTCAGACAGGCAATGCGCAGCACGTCGAGAAAAATCGACATTTCACAAATATGCGCATATTCGCTTCAATTATTCAATTCGGCCATTTCATACGAGCGTCGGTCTGACTGACGTCATTTCTCTTCGACACACAATCGCGACATTATCGAAGCCATTGCGTAATCGCACGCAAGGCCGGTGTCGGGCATTTAAATTGGTAAATGAAAATATGCATTTGTTATTTAACAAAATGTTTCACCGGGAGGATGATGCGTCACGCACTGAAATCAAAACAAACGAGAAGCGTGACGCGAGAATGGAACGACACCTTGCGGCTCGCTGAAATGAGGGCTTCGCAGTGGTTTATCAGAGAAACGACAATGCGCGCGTGACGTATCCCCGTCGCCGCTCGCTGGCGCTGGCCGCCTATTGGATTACCGCCAGCGGCGCCGCGTGGGCGCAGGGCAGTACGCCAAACCCGACGCCCGCCGGCGGTGCCCAGGACGTTGTCGTGACCGTCCAGGACGTCGTCGTCACGACCGGTACGCGTGAAAGTGCACGGAAAATGCGCGATGCCGCTGCCCCGGTGGAAGTGATCGGCGGCGACGCGCTGCGGCGCACCGGGCAGGGCAACCTGCGCGATGCGCTCGTCCAGCTGTCGCCGTCGATCGCGCGCCAGGCGATGCGTGGCGATGCGGGCAACCTGACCAGCGCGCTGACATTGCACGGGCTGAGCCCCGACTACGTGCTCGTGCTCGTGAACGGCAAGCGCCGCCATTCGACCGCGAATGTGTCGCTGAACCGCGGGCCGCAGCAAGGCTCGACCGGGGTCGACGTCGACCTGATTCCGGTCGCGGCGATCGATCACGTCGAGATTCTCCGCGACGGCGCATCCGCGCAATACGGCTCGGATGCGATTGCCGGCGTGATCAACGTCATCCTCAAGTCGGACTACAAGGGCGGTGAACTGTCCAACACCACCGGGCAGACCTATCAAGGCGACGGCCTCGCGCAGAACAATGCGGCCAACATCGGGCTGCGGCTCGGCGATGCGGGCTATCTCGACCTGAGCGCCGAATACAACCGGCAGAATCATACGGTGCGAACCGGCGCCGATCCGCGAACCGGCCAGAACGACAACCTGATTCTCGGGTCGCCGGCCAGCACGCGGGAGTCGGTCGCATTCAACGCGGGCTACCTGCTCGAAGGCGGCGCGAAGCTGTACGGCTTCGGCACGTATGCGCACCGGAACGGCAGCAGCTACCAGAACTACCGGTTGCCGTCGGTGCTGCCGACCCTCTATCCGAACGGTTTCACCCCGCAGGAGACGCTCAACGAAAACGACTTCTCGTTGACCGCGGGCGTGAAAGGCGACCGGCTGCTCGGCTGGGCATGGGATATCAGCTCGACCTACGGCCGCGACAACATCGGCATCGGCATGGTCAATTCGGCGAACACGAGCCTGTTCGCCGCGACCGGATCGACGCCGACCGGCTTTCGCCTGTCGACCTTCACGAGCACGCAGTGGACCAACAACCTGGACCTGACGCGCGCATTCCACCTGCCGTTGCTGCCCGCGCCGCTCAACGTGTCGGTCGGCGTCGAGCATCGCCACGAAAGCTATACGGTCGGCGAGGGCGATCCGGCATCGACCTATGGCGCGGGTAGTCAGGCATTGCCGGGCCTGTCGCCGCTCAGTGCGCTGTCGAAATCGCGCGAGGTGCTCGGCACCTACATCGATCTCGCGACCCGGCCTGCGCCGAACTGGCAGGTGGATCTCGCGGGGCGCTTCGAGCATTACAACGATGTCGGCAGCACCGCCAACGGCAAGGTCTCGACGCGCTACGACATCACGCCGCGCATCGCGGTTCGCGGCAGCGTCGGCACCGGCTTTCGTGCGCCGTCGCTCGCGCAGCAATACTTCACGAACCTGAACATCTCGCCGCTTTCCGCATACGGGCAGCTGGCACCGAACTCACAGGCCGCACGCAACCTCGGCGCGACGCCGCTCAAACCGGAGAAGTCGACCAACTTCGATATCGGGCTCGTGCTTAACCCGCTGCCGAACCTGAACGTGACGATCGATGCGTACCAGATCAACATCCGTGACCGGATCGTGCAGGGCGGCACCTATAGCGGACAGTCCGCGATCGATGCACTGACGCAGGCCGGCATCACGTTGCCGGCGGGCTTGCCGTCCGTGACGGCGAACTATTTCACGAATGGCGTGAATACGCGCACGCGCGGCGTCGACATCCTGGCCACGTATCACAGCAACTTCGCGCGGTGGGGTTCCGTCGACTGGGATCTCGGCATCAACTTCAACACGACGAGCGTGACGAGCGTGGGCCGCGACACCAACGGCAACACGCTGCTCAACGCGCAGCAGGTCGGCTACATCACGTCGTCGACGCCGAAGAACAAGATCATCGTCGGCGGCACCTGGCACCGTGACAAATGGGCTCTGAGCCTGCATGAAACGCGTTACGGCCCGACCTCCGGCGAAGAGAGCTACTGGAGCGGCCCAAATGCCTATTCGACGACGCGCTTCGCCCATTTCACGAACGCGGCGAGGTACGTCACCGACGTCGAGCTCCGTTATGCGATGACGCGCAAGTTCGAAATCGCGGTGGGCGCGAACAACCTGTTCAACGTGTACCCGAGCAAGCTGCCGGCGGAGAACCAGTTCCTCGGCACGCAGTACGACATCGTGTCATCGCCGATCGGCATCAACGGCGGGTTCTATTACCTGCGCGCCCGTTACCTGCTCTGATGCGCGCGGTTCCTTCACTCCTTCAAACCATCACGCCATGAACCGACCGGAAGAGGTTGACCATGCAGTGATCGACGTCGACGAAGCGTCGCTGTCCGCCGATCACATTCTCGATTTGTGCAAAGGCACTGCGCTCGCGATACGCATTCGTGCGTTCACGCCGCCGGCGGTCATCCGGCGAGCGGAGGCGCAACTGTTTTCCCATCCCGAACGGGGGGCGCTTGGCCATGCCGTCGAATTTACCCGGCTCGGCATCGCGTACGCGGAGGTGCGATCCGACGAGGTCAGGCAGGCGTACCACCGGCATGCACGCGCCAATATCGAGCGCGTTCGCGCGCTGTTCGGCGAGCTGGCGTCGCCGGTCGACCGGTTCCGCACCCTGCTCGACGACGCGTGGCCCGAAGGGGCGAGGCTGCTGAGCGTCGACGGGCGCAAGTGCTTCGTCGGCGTGTGCCGTTACCTGACACCCGGCGTGGATCTCGAGCCGCACATCGACAACCTGGAATGGACGCTGCCTGCGGGCACCGGTTGGACGCTGCAGTATCAACTGTCGGCCAACCTCTATCTGCAGGTGCCCCCGCACGGCGGCGAGCTGGAACTCTGGCGCATCGCGCCTGATTCTCGCGAATACGAAACGCTCAAGGGCGATCGCCACTACGGGATCGGCCGCGAGCGGGTGGGTGCGCCCGACCTCGTGATCAAGCCGGAGGCGGGCGACCTGATCTTCCTGAATCCGCGTTTCATTCACGCGGTTCGCCCTGTCCGGGGCACCGACCGAGTCACGTTGAGTGCCTTCGTCGGCATCCGATCCGTAACCGAACCCTTAGTTTACTGGAGCTGACCATGTACAAGGTTTCATTGCAGGCACAAGGAAAATTTCAGGCGCACGAGTACGTCGGCAAAACGGCACTGCTGCTGATCAGTGTCGGCAAGGAATATCACGAAGGCGAAAAACTGGCGGCGACGGTCGACAAGATCAACGTGGCGGGATTCGGGCAATGCGTGATCGGCGTGGCCGATACGTTGCAGCGCCACAACTACGTGACCGGCTCCGCGCACAGCAACTATCAGAAAAGCCGCGACCGCGGCGACGCGTGGCTCCGGGACCACAGCGACACCCTCGCGAAACTGTCGATGCGGCGCGAGATCCTGCGATGGGATGACCTGCTGCGCCGCGACGACTACTCGCAGTATTACCATCTGATCACGAACGAGTACTACTCGAATCACGAATACCGGCACGCGATCAACGACACCATCGGCGTGTTTGCCGAGAGAAACGGGCTCGTGCAAGGCACGCCTGAACACGAGGCCGCATTCTATCGCTCGCTCTTCTACATTCTCGAGGAATGCCCGATCATCATGCCGATGTGGGCGCAGGACGGCGTCGATTTCATCATCTACCCGAAGCAGATGACCGCCGCGATGAGCAAGACCCGCGAGATTTTCGTGCAGCAGGGGAGCGATACCCGCGCCAACTGGCTGGCGGTCAAGTTCAAGAAAAAGTCGCAGTCGAATTCAGAAGAAGACACCGAGGCACTGGCGCATGAGTAATTCATCGAGCAAGGTACGGAAATACGTCGGGCTGACCGGCATCTGTATCGCGAGCTTCCTGGGATGTATCGATCTCACGGTCGTCAACACGATTCTTCCGGCGATCGGCCGCGATTTTTCGATCCCGATCCAGACGACGCAATGGATCACGTCCATCTTCATGGTCGCGCTATCCGCGTTCATGGTGCCGGTGGCGACGCTCGCAGACAACCTGGGCCGCAAGAAGCTGCTGATCATTGGCCTCGTGATCTTCGGCGCGGCGTCGTTGTTCGCGGGCCTCGCGCATCAGTTCTGGCTGCTGGTGGCGTTCCGCTTCCTGCAGGGCATCGGTTGCGCGATCCTCTACACGGTATCGGGGGCGATCGTCAGCTATACGTTCGACGAGAGCGAGCAGGGCAAGGCGCTGGGGATCCTGTTCGGCGCCAACGGCGTCGGGCTCGCGCTCGGCCCGATCATCGGCGGCCTGTTCGCCGGTGCACTCGACTGGCACGACGCGTTCCTGATCAACATTCCGTTCATCGTGATCAGCCTGGCACTCTGTGCATGGGCGATACCGGAGTTCAAGGCGCAGGCGCGCAAGCGCATCGACGTGACGGGATGCCTGTTGCTGGTTGTCGGCCTGACCACGCTCGTCAGCTATCTGTCGATCGACGGTGGCCGGTTCACGCTCGGGCTGCTGCCGGTGTCGCTCGTGGCCCTGGCGCTGTTCGTCTGGCATGAGTTGCGCACGCGCGATCCGATCGTCGAGTTTCATTTCTTCCGCGAACCGAGGTTCCTGTCCGCGCTGCTCGCGACGTTCTTTCTCGCGTTCTTCTACTGCATCGTGCTGCTCACGCTGCCGATCTTCTTTTCGACCCAGCTCCACAAGAGCGACATCACCATCGGGCTGTTCCTGCTGCCGGCTACCATCACGTTCTCCATCGCGTCGTCCTGGATCGGCGGCCGCAGCGAACGGCTCGGCCCGTCGCGGGTGATCGTGACCGGCCTGGCGCTGTTCGTCGTCGCGTCGATCCTGCTGTCGGTCGCCGCGCGACAGCCCGATGCAAGCTGGTTCATCGTTCCGCTGCTGCTGTTCGGTATCGGCTGGGGCGCGATACTCGGGCCCTCGACCCTGGTGGCGCTGGGCGCGCTCCCTCGCGAAAAGGCAGCCGTGGCGATGGGGACGTCGTGGACGGTGCACAACGTGGGCGGCGCGAGCGGTATTGCGTTCGCCATTTTCCTGATGCGGCACGTCGACGATTTCCGGCAGGGCTACCAGACGCTGATGCTGGCGCTCGCGGCCATCATCCTCGCTGCCGGTGCGCTGTACCACCTCCTGTCGCGCGAGTCGGTCGCGGTGGCGATCGACTGACCGGCCGTCGGGCACGCGGCTCGCGAGTGACCACGCGAGCAGGCCCGGATCCAATGCGGGCGAGTGTCCGGGCGGTTGCCGGACACGCGTTCCATTGCTCGACAGGTGCGCGACCCGGATCGAGCGATCACGCATGCTTGCGCATGCGGGCGTTCCGAACGGCTTCGACTTGATGCGACGGGCGCTGCCGATGCAGCGCCCATGTCACCCGCATTGCGTGGCATTGAGCAAGGCGCCCGCAACGTGGCCGGCAGAATCGTGAGTCAGGACGATCCGCATCATTCGCATCAATTCGGATATCTAAATAGAGTCCATTCCACAATACCTACCGGCATTGCCGGCGAATGAGCGCGAGAACGAGAAGATGAAGCGAAGCGTGGTGATGTTGCTGACGGCCGCAGGGGCGTGGTGCGCCTCCATTGCGATACCTGAAGCGTCCGCCTGGGCGCAGAACCTGCCGGCGCCCGACGCATCGGCGTCGGCGGTGGCCGTGCCGGCAGTACCGGCATCGGGCGCGCACGACGCGCTGACGGTCAAGCGTTTCGAAGTGACGGGATCGTTGATCCGCAGCGCCGACAAGGTCGGTTTCAACCAGGTCCAGACGATCACGGCGAAGGATATCGTGAACAGCGGCCAGACGACGGTCGCCGACTATCTGCGCAGCGTGACGGCCAATTCATCGAGTAGCTGGGGGGACGGCTCGGCGGCGACGTCCAACTTCGCGGTTGGCGGAGCAGGCATCGCGTTGCGCGGGCTGAGCGAAAAATACACGCTGGTGCTCGTCGATGGCCAGCGCGTCGCCCCGTATGCTTACGCGGCCAACGGCACCGATCAGTTCTTCGACCTGAACACGCTGCCGCTCAACATCATCGACAGGATCGAGATCGTCAAGACGGGCGCGGTGTCGCAGTATGGCTCGGACGCCGTCGCCGGTGTCGTGAACATCATTACGAAGAAGAACTACCAGGGGCTGGAGCTATCCGGCGCCTATGGCGGCGCGACGAACGGCGGCGGAGGCGCGGGCACGACCCGGTTCGGCCTGCTCGGCGGCTTCGGCGACCTCCACGCGGATCGCTTCAACGTGACGGCGGCGCTCAGCTACTACAAGAACAATGGCGTGCTCGCGTCCGACCGGGACATGACGGAGAACCAGAATTTCTCGAACTACCCGGGCGGCCTGTCCAACCAGTCGACTTCGTACTGGGCGAGGGCGAACGGCAACGTGCCGCTCGATCCGTGTGCGTATGGCGGTCACGTCGTACCCGGCAACGCGAATTCGCAGTCGTTCGGTGCGGGCGGCACGATCTGCCAGCGCAACACGGCGGGCGCGTCGTCGCTCGTGCCGTGGACCGAGCGCCTGAGCGCGAAGCTGCATGGCGAGTTCAGGATCGACGATGCGACGCAGGCGTTCGCCGATCTGTGGGAGAGCAACAATACGACGGTCGCGAACCGGGGCGTCGGCCGCCTGACGACCAGTACGCAGACCTACGATCCGGCGACGGGCAGCGTTTCGCTGGTCTCGAACGTCGTGCCGGCCGGCAATCCATTCAACCCGTTCGGCGTGCCGACGCAGTTGCGCTATGCGTTTCCGGCGTCGCAATCCGTGCACGTCAGTTCGAATTACTGGCGTGCCGCGACGGGCGTGAAAGGCACGTTCGCGTTGCCGTCGGCCGGCGACTGGGACTGGAGCGCGTCGTATGCCCATTCGCAGGACACGGTCTCGCAGAACTATTCGAACCAGATGAGCGCCAGTGCGCTGACGAACATCATTCAGAACGGCGGCTTCGATTTCTCCAATCCGTCCGCAACGCCGAACGGACTGAACGGCCTTTACCAGAGCACGTCGAATCAGGCGATCACGAAGCTCGATGTGCTGGATGCGACGCTGTCGAGCCCGAACCTGTTCGCGCTGCCGACGGGCAACGTGGGCCTGGGGCTGGGCGCACAGTTCATGCATCAGAGCCAGTACATCGGCACGGGTGCGGGCTGGGCGAGCGGCCAGTTGACGTCGCCGTCGATCCAGTCTGTCAACGGCGAGCGCAACGTCTCGGCGGTCTATTACCAGATCGACGTTCCGCTGCTGAAGACGCTGACGTTCAGCCAGTCGGGCCGCTACGATCACTACAGCGACTTCGGCGGGGCGTTTTCGCCGCGGTTCGCGCTGCGCTTTCAGCCGGTGCGGGAATTCACGGTGTACGGTTCATACAATCGCGGCTTCCGTGCGCCGACGCTGATCGAGAACACGTCGTCGCGGACCTTCGGTTCGCAGGGCGTGGTGGATGCGCGGGATCCGAACAATCCGGGGTCGTACAACATCGTCGAGGAAATTCGCGCGGGCAATCGCAGCTTGCAACCCGAGCGCACGAAAAACACCAACATCGGCTTCCAGTTTTCGCCGACGCGCACGACCGATATCGGGTTCGATTGGTACAAGATTCACATCGACAACGTGATCGGCACGGACGACGTGCAGGTCGTGGTCAACCAGAACGATCCGTCGCAGGTGGTCCGCAACGCCAACGGCAGCATCGCGTATGTCACGCTGCCCTATCGCAACCTGTCGTCGCTCGACACCGATGGCTTCGAAGCCACATTCCGCCAGACGGTCGCGACGACGATCGGCACCTTTACGCTGTCCGGCGACTGGGCCTATGTGTGGCACTTCAAGATGCCGGTTGGCGGCGTGGAAAGGGATTTCGCCGGCAACAACGGTGCACTTCACCAGCCGTTCGGCGGCAGTTCCCCGCGCTGGAAAGGGAACACCGATCTGAGCTGGAACTATCACCGGTGGAACGCGACCCTGAGCTGGCTCTATGTCGGCCCATACGCGCAGTCGATTCTTGCGCCGGGCACGTACCCCGGCATGGCGGATGGCGTGGCGTCGTACAGCCAGTTCAACCTGATGGTCGGCTATACGGGATTCAAGCATTGGACGCTGTACGCGGGGATCGACAACCTCTTCAATCGAAAGCCGCCGTTCGATCCGGTATGGATGGCAGGGCCAACCGGCTACGACGCATCGCTCTATACGTACGTCGGGCGATTCGCGCAGGTGGGCGCGACGTATCGGTTCTGAGGGCTGCCGACGACGGTCACGCCCCGTTCAAATGCCGTCATGCGGCTTGATGTTCCGTACTTTGATTGATCCGGGGCGTGCATTGGGTCTCGCAATGGCCGGGCACGTACCGTCCTGTACTCGACAAGCCAGATCATTCACGTATCGGGCCGTTATTCCAAAGTACGGAACATATCGTCGCTACACTTTGACTCGATTCCCGTTGGCTCGTGTAATGCATGACGTCGGATAGCCGCACCTTGCGAGCAACCGGTCCACGCAGTTCATGGCCGCTTTCAGAGCCGAATCGAGACAAACGGAGCAATCGATGTCGCCGCAGGCAACCCGGGCAGCGCCGCGCATGTCAGCGCAGGAAGACGCGAATTGGCACGACGCGTCGATCGGAGACGGTGAGAGCCAGGATGGCGGGCACGCGTCCCGCGCGATGGTCGTGCCGCTCGCGCGCAGCCTCGCGATCCTGGCCGCGTTTTCGCCGCACGCGCCGTGGCTCGGCAACCAGGAGCTCGTGAGCGAAACGGGCATTCCGGCGCCGACGGTGTCGCGGATGGTGCGCTCGCTCGTCGCGCTCGGCTACCTTCACTATTCGCCGCAACGCCGCAAGTACCGGCTGGCGGCCCCCGTGCTGTCGCTCGGCTACGCGGCGATCGCGCATTCCAACGTTCAACTGCTCGCCCGCCTCGAAATGCAGGCGTTCGCGAACGCGAACGAAACCTACGTGATGCTCGGCACGCGCGACCGTCTCGACGTGATCGTGCTGGAAACCTGCGCGGGCAAGCCCGCCTCGGTCGATCTCAAGCTGCACGCAGGCACGCGGCTGCGCATTGCATCGTCGCCGATGGGCTGGGCGTTGCTCGCGGCGTTGCCGGAGCTCGAGCGCTTCTACCTGCTCGGCAACATCGAACGCAAGACGGGGCGCGACTGGCCCAACCTGCGTCGCCGCATCAGCGAAGGCATTTCCCAGGTGCACAACGTCGGCTATTGCATGTCGCTCGGCGAATGGGAGCCGGATCTCACGATTCTCGCCGTGCCGCTGGTCGTCCAGGATCACACGCCGCTCGTGCTGGCCTGTATCGGCCGCAGCGCGCGGCTGGGGCGCGCGCGGGTCGAGCGGGAACTCGGGCCGCGGCTGGTCGCCGCCGCGCAGCACTTGCAGGAGCAGGCAGTCGTGATCGACTGAATCGAACATGAATACCACCGACAAGCAACAGGGCGTCACGCTGACCGTCGAACGCGGGCTCGAAGTGCTCCACGCGTTCCGCGCGGTCCGCGCGCCGTTGTCCAACGCGGAGCTGGTGCGGCGCACCGGGCTGCCGAAAGCCACGGTGTCCCGCCTGACGACGACGCTGATCTCGATCGGCTATCTGCGCCGGGTGGGCGGCGGGCGCCAGTTCGAACTCAGCGCCGGTGCATTGAGCATCGGCCACGCGTATCTCGAAGCGAATCCCGTCACGCGTCTCGTCACGCCGGTGATGCAGAAGCTTGCCGACAAGCTGAACCTGTCGGTTGCGCTGGCCGTCCCGCATCGGCTCGACATGGTCTACATCGCGTGGCGCGCGAGCGCCCGGATCGCCACGCTGCGCCTGGGCGTCGGGTCGCTGTTGCCGATGGCATCGACCGCGGTCGGGCGCGCGTATCTGTACGCGCTGCCGGACGCGATGCGCGAGCCGCTGATCGCCGCGCTGCTCGAAGCGGCCGGCGACGATGCAGGCACGGTGCGCGAGAACCTCGAGGCGGCGTTCGAGGATCTGCGGCAGACGGGCGTCTGCATGTCGGTGGGCGAATATCAGCGCAATGCGTATGGCGTCGCGGTGCCGATCGTGGTCGGCCGGACCCGCACGTTGATGGCGCTGAATTGCGGCGCGGTGGAACTGGAGCCGGACATGGCGGCGATCCGCCAGCGCGTCGCGCCCGAACTGAAGACGGCGGCGGAAACGCTGTCCATGATCCTGAGCGATATCGACTGCGAGCCTTGATACGCATGTCATGAGGATGAGGTCGCGCACCGGCGGCATGCGCGATGGCACGCAATCATCTAACTAATGGTAGTTACTTTGACGTATTCGGCGGTTCCGAAACAAGGAGAAGTGGACGATGGTTGGAGTGAACGACGTTCCCGGCCCCGCGCTGGCGATCGTGCAGGCTGCGTGGAACGCGGCTGCGCAAGACTGGAATCCGGACGCGCTGGCCGGCGTCTATACGGCCGACGCATTGTTCTTCGGCGGCCGGCCCGGGCACTCGACCGGGCCTGACGCGATTCACGCGTACTTCGCGTCGTACGTCGGCGTGATCCGGTCGGCGACGCTGGACCTGGTGGAGCAGCACTTCATCCGGTTCGGCGACGACTGCTTTCTCGCGCAAGGCTACGGCGAATTCGCGTTCGTGCTCGGCGACGGCAATACGTCGCGCTCGCGGCTGCGCACGACGCTCGTGATCGCGTCGCAGGCGGGCGAATGGAAGATCCGCCAGCATCATTTCTCGGCGTCGCCGGAGACGCCGCCGATCTGAAGCGCATGGCCGATGTGGCGCGTGCCCCATCGGCGCAGACTCAGGCAGCGTTGACGTGACGCATCAGGAACGCCTCGGCGGCCTCGCCGAACACGTCGTTGCGATCGCCGGCGACCATGTGGCCCGCGGCGGCGACGTTCACGTATTCGGCGTGCGGGCAGAGTTCGAGAAATTCGCGCACGCCTGTTTCGCTGACCACGTCCGAACTGCCGCCGCGCACCAGCAGCGTGGGCAGCGTCAGGTTGCGTGCGCAGGCCGAGAAGCGGGCGTGACGCGACGGCAGGTCGATCGTGCGGGCCAGGAACTGCGGGTCCCAGTGCCAGTGATAGCGGCCGTCGTCGCCGAGCCGGACGTTCTTCGACAGGCCGGCCGGATTGCCCGGGCGCGTGCGGTTCGAGCGATAGCGGCCGATCGCATCGGCGACTTCGTCGAGCGAGCCGAACCCGTCGGCGTTCTGTGCCATGAAGGTGCGGATGCGTGCGACGCCGGTCGGTTCGGTGTACGGCACGATGTCGACGAGGATCAGCGCGCGCGCGTCGACCTGATGCTCGCCGATCGCGACGAGGCTCGTGCCGCCGCCCAGCGATGCGCCGATCAGCGCGGGGCGGCGCCCGCCGAGCGTGGCGACGATCTGGCGCAGATCGCGGACGAATGCATCCTGGTCGTAGTCGCCGTCGGCGCTCCAGTCGGAGTCTCCGTGTCCGCGCGCGTCGTAGGCGAGCGCGAAGTAGCCGGCGTCGGCCAGCCGTTCGCCCGTGCCGCCCCAGGCATGACGCGTCTGGCCGCCGCCGTGCAGCAACACGACCGGCGGCGCGTCCGGGTGCCCCCACGTATCGCCGGCGAGCCGCACGCCGTCCGCACCTTCCCACCGGTGCATCGGGTCGGGCGTGCCGGGAAGCCGGCTGCCGGAATTCGTCGGGGCGGGGGTGAACGGGGTGGTCGATGGATGCATGGGCGTGACGAGGTCGGCTGAAGGGGAAGGGCGGGCGGATCGGGCAGCCCGACGATGCTTCAAACTTCGCCGGTGCGGACGCGAGTGTCAACGTGCGCACGCGCGCCGTTCCGTACAGTGACGCCGCGCGCGGCATGCCGCTCGGCGCGCGTATCGAGGGTGACGGTGCGCGCGACGTCGAGCGGTTTCGCCTCAATCGGGAGATTCAGGCAATCGTGACGATGATGACGCGCACTCGGCACGCCGGCCGACGGCAACCCGATGCGCTGGCCCGCCTGGTGAAATTGGGCTACCCTCTCGAACATTAGTTTTGTACCGGATGGCGGTGGGCGAGAGGATCAGGCAGTATCGCGAGGACATGGCGCGCGCTGCCGCGGGGCCCGGCTCCGCCGATGCGGCACCCGGTTTCCTCATTCATCTTGATGCTTGATAACAGACGGCTGATACACGAACGTGCGTAAGAAAAATGTAAATCCCAGCGCGGATACGCGGGAAACCTTGTTGCGGCTCGCCGCGCGTTCCTTTGCGACGCAGGGCTATGCGGCGACGACGATGCGTTTCATCGCGGATCAGGCGGGGATCGAGGCGGCCAGCATCTACTATCACTTCTCGTCGAAGGAAGAGCTGGTCGACGTCGTGATGGAGCACGGTGCGGAGAGCATCGTGCAGCACATCAACGAGCACTTCGCGGCACTGCCGCCCGGTGCGACGGCCGACGCGCGTTTCAAGGCCGCGCTGATCGGGCAGATGAGCGCGCTGATCAAGTTCGGCGACTACGCGCTGGCGCACAGCCGGCTCCTGACCCAGCTTCCGGACAAGGTGCGGGAGCGCCAGGTCAAGCGGCGCGAGCGGCATCAGCAGCTCTGGACCGCGGTGTTCGACGACCTGCGCGCCGAAGGGTGGCTGCGCGAAGACGTCGACGACGCGCTGTGCCGCGTCTTCGTGCTCGGCTGCATCAACTCGGTCCAGACCTGGTTCGATCCGAAGAAAGGGTCGCTCGACCACGTCGCGGACCAGCTCGTCACGATGTTCTTCGAAGGTGTCCGGCCGGCCGCGAAGGCCCCTGCCGCAAAAGCCCCCGCCGCGAAAACGCGGCGCGGCAGCCGCAAGACGGAACTCGCCGCCTCCTGACCTCGCACTACCGCTGGCGGCCGGCCCTGCGCCACCGTGCGGCCGCCGCGTCAGGCGGCCGCGTGCAGCGGCATCGCCGGGTCGTGTGCCGCCTGGCGGGCGAGAAAGCGCAGCACGGCATGGGCGAACAGGTCGTAGGGTTCGCCGGCGACCGTATGGCCGGCATCCTGCACATCCGCATAGTCGGCGTGCGGGCACAGCTTCAGGAATTCGCGCGCGCCGTTCTGGCTGACGATCTCCGACGCTTCGCCGCGCACGAGCAGGGTCGGCAGCTTCAGGCGGCGGGCGCTCGCCGAAAAGCGTGCATGGCGGCGCGTCAGGTCGCGCGGCCACGCGAGAAAGAGCGGATCCCAATGCCACCGGTATTTGCCGTCGTCGTAGCGCAGGCTGCGGGTCACGCTTTCGTGCGACAGCGCATGCGCCGGCAGCGAACGATAGCGGCGGATCGCGTCGGCCGCTTCGTCGGGCGACCCGAACCCTTCCGCGGGCTGCCGCATGAACGAATGCAGGCGTGATGCGCCGTCGGGTTCGATATGGGGTGTGATGTTGACGAGCACGAGCGCCTGCGCGTCGAGATACCCTTCGCCGACGGCGAGCAGGGCCGTGCCGCCGCCCAGCCCGGCGCCGACCAGGATCGGCCGCCGGCCGTCGAGCGTGGCGACCACGCGCTCGAGATCGCGGATCATCGCGCCCTGGCTATAGTTGGCGGTCGGCGACCAGCTCGAATCCCCGTGGCCCCGCGCATCGAAGGCGATCGCATGAAAGCCGGCCTCGCCGAGCGATCGGGCCATGCCGGTCCACGCGTGGCGCGTCTGCCCGCTGCCGTGCAGCAGGATGACGGGCGTGCCGGTTGGGTCGCCCCATGCACTGCCCGCCAGTTGAATCCCGTCCCTGGTCTGCCACGTCCGTGGCGTGCCGGTCAGGCAAGCCGCGCGTGTTCCCGTCTTCATCGAAGTATTCATGATCCGTTGCTTCCCGCGTCGCGCTGCCGCGCCGCGCTGAAATCGACCCGTATGGGCATAAGGTCGCGTCGGCATGCAGCCGGGTCAATCGGGATCGATGAAACGTTCCGTACTCCGGTCGAATTGCGTGTGATCAGAACTTCTTGTTGATCCCGACGATGGTGCCGATGGTCGTGCCCCGCGTGCCGTACAACGCGTTGTCGATCGACAGCCCGGTTTTCTCGGTGCCGCGGTTGTTGGCCGCGCCGATCTCCCAGTACAGCGACGTCGCTTTCGACAGGAAATAGCGGGTCGTCAGTGCGCCCATGATCGAGCGGTTGTCCGAGTTGTGCGGGTCGCGGATGTACCACACGCCCGAGTTGATATCGAGCTGCGGAACCGGGTAGTAATCGAAGCCGAGATTCCATATGTTGTTGGTGCCGCCGTTCACGGCGCCGCCGGCGATCGTCGTGGGCACCTTGAAGCTGGTGAACGACCCCTTCACGGTGACCGGGCCGAAGGTGTAGCCCGCGCCGATCATGCGCCCGAAGAACGGCTGCTGGAACGCGGTGAGCGTCGCCGTGCTGTTCCCCGAGCTCGAGTCGTACATCGCCGCGTTGATGAAGAGCCCGCGATACGCGTAGCGCAGGGCGACCGAATACTGCTGCCCCGCGCGAATGTCGCCGGCGACACCGCCTGGCGCGTACATCGCGCGCGCGGAAAAGCCGGCGATCTGCGGGCTCGTATAGGTGATCGCGTTGGGATTGAACGTGCCCACGAACGTCTGGTCGGCATAGACCGAGAACGCGGTGCCGAACTGCCCGGCGTTGCGCGGATCGGATTCGTAGATCGCGAGCACGAACGGCGAATACTGCACGCCGGCCTTCAGTTCGCCGTAGCGGCCACTGAGCGCGAGCCACGCCTGCCGCCCGAAGAAGTTGCCGTTGCTGTTGTCGTTGCCGCCGTTGGCCACGCTGAAGCCGTTTTCCAGCTTGAAGGTCACCTTCATCCCGCCACCGAGGTCTTCCTGCCCGAGCAGGCCGAAATTGGACGGTTCCAGCCCGCCGTTGATCAGCCCGAACTGCTTGCCGCTGTTGCCGCCGGTCGCCGCATTGCGCGTCTTGCTGGTGTACAGGAAGCCCGTATCCAGCGTGCCGTAGAGCGTGACGCTGCTTTGCGCCCAGGTCCAGGCCGGCAGCATCGCGATGCCGAGTACGAGGATCGTTTTCTTCTTGAAGCAGCCGGGCATGGGGCGAACATTCATTTCGTTATCCGAATCTAATAATGGTCTTGAAAGGAATCGCTGATGGTGAACTCGGTGCGGCAGCGAATCGTGTCGAAATCCTCCGGCGGCGGTGGCCGGGATCACGTCTCGCTCAATCTAACGTTCGGTAGAGTGAATGTCAGAGGATTGAATCTCCATTGGGTCTAACCCGCATCGGATTCGCGCCTGCCCGACTGCGTGAATCGGTACGTTCCGTACTTCAATGCGCAATCGGGACGGAAAAATCCGGAATATCATTCGGTATGCGTAGTAATTTTCTCCGGCATCGATGATGGTGGCGGGGATTTGATCGATGACGTTCGCCTGCAGCCGGCGGAGATGGCGCGTTGTCATATTTCGTCGAGCGGAACGACGCGTTCTGACGGATTTTTTTGTGATCGGATCAGCGACGTGAATCCGGGCGGGAAATGTGTTGCCGGATATTTCATGCGCGGATCGTACGGACGAGTTCGGGCACGACCGCACCGTGTGCGCGGTGTTGATGAAGGAGGAGGCGGCGTGTTGCGTCGGCGACGAGCGAAAGACGTCGATCAATCCGGACGAGGCGATGCCTGCATCGAAGCGTCCGATGCGAAGGGCACACTGCGAGTTTCGAGTCCGGATTCGATGCTTGTGCGAATTGTCTCCTTGAGGAATGTGTGTTCGTGCCGCGGTACGTCGCCGCGACACGATGCGTGGTGTTCAGCCGTGCCGAAACGGCAAAGTCTGCACGCTCAGCCAGCCGATCGTGCCTGCGAGCCGGCAGGGGCGGAATCGGGGCCGAGCAGGCGCATGATCGACGCGACGTCGTCCGCGCGCTCGAGCGTGAAGACCGCCTCGATCACGTCGTCGATCCGGCCGGCAGGCAGGACGTCCTCGACATTGCGACGGAATTTCGCGATCAGTTCGTCGTCGGTCATCAGGCTTGCCGGGTCCGGCGACGGGCTGCCCTTCGGGTAACGCCGCTCGTCGACGAACGTCTGGCCGCGCGCGGACACTTCGAGCTTCGCCGGCCGGCTGGCGGCGTGGCCGGACAGCAATTCGACGTAGTTCGGATGCACTTCGTGCGTGACCTTGTCCATCAGCGCCATCACGGATGGCCCGAAGACGAGCGCCGGGTCCTGCCAGGCCTTGCCGGGCGGCGGGCGATGCGCGCCGAGCGCGAGGCCGTGCGCGATGCTGAACTGCGCGTCGTGCACGTGTTCGATGTTCCGGTTGAGCCACACGGGCTGCTCGACGAAACCTTCGACCCAGGCCTTGATGCCGGTGATTTCGTGCGGCGCGATGTCGTTCGTTTCGACGATTTCAGTGAGACCGTCGAGCAGCGCGTGAAGAATGCGGCAATGCGGGTAGGGCTTGAACGCCTGTTCGGACGGAAAGCGCCAGTCGGTACCCAGCGCGTCGGTGATGTGCTGCGGCTCCCAGCGTTGCGTGCCGATGAAGCGCGGGAAGCCATATTCGCGATCGTCGAGGATCTGCGTGTCGCCGCGATGGCCGAGTTCGGCCATGTGCGCGGCCGTCATCGCCGCCTGCGTGAGCGCGCCCGCAAGCAGGTACTTGATCGTCGAGCTCGGGGCGTGCTGAAACCACGCGACCTGCGAATTCACCGGCGCAATGCTGCCGGCGATGCCGAGCGCGTTCGGCAGCACGTCGGGCGGTAGCGCCTTCAGCCTGACGATCGCGGCGGTCGCTCCGAACACGGTGCTGCTGTAGCCGTACACGGGCGGCGGCGCGACCTTGCCGTCCCGCGTATCGCGCAGGTAATCCATCGCCTTGCCGATGCGGTACGACATTTCGTGCGACAGCGCGATCGCCTCGATCAGCGCCTGGCCGCTCGCATGCGACGTCTCGGCGACGGCGAGCGCGCCGGGCAGCACGTACGGCGTGACATGGCCGGGCGGCACCACGGCATCCATGTCGAGCGCGTTGATGAGTTCGCCGTTCGCGAAGGCCGCGCCGAACATCGACACGCGCTCGCCGGTGCCGATGATGGTCGCGTCGCCGTGGCCGCCCGTCAGTCGCGCATAGTCGATGCCGATGCGCCCCTTCGGTTCGTCGACGGCGGCGACCGCGCAGCCGATCGAGTCGAGCAGGATGCGCTTGCACGCATCGACGACGGGAGCAGGGAGCTGATCGTAACGGGTGCCGGCGGTGAAGTCCGCGAGCTGCTGGATGAGGGAGTCAGGCATGGTGCGGTAGTCCAGTGGGAGAAGCGGTGAGGCGCGATGCGATCGCAGGGCGTCGTGCATTTGCCCAGATCATTTAGTCGCGCGTGCGTCGCCGTTCGCAATGCCCGTGTTCGAAGCGTTCCATCCTTCGAAAATTTCGTGCAGTGCAACGTGCGGGCTACGGGGATTCCCTGATGTGAAATCCGGTCCGGGAAAATAGAATAACTACTGTTTGTTAGGTAACGCAATACGGCGACGCGCGCTCGCATTGCTCCGCGCGTTGCGCTTCAACACGGATGACTTCCTCCGACGGGCGTGAGGCGCGCGGCATGAGCGCCGTCGATGTCCCGTTGGCGCGGCTTTTGTAGTCGCAAGCGGCTGCACTCATCGATATCGATCCGGCCGCATTCTCGATCTAACTAACAAACGGTAAATGAGACAACTCACCCTGCTTCTCGACGGCATGACGCATACCGAAGCCGCGCGCTGGCACGACGGCCGTTTCTGGTTCAGCGACCTCTACACCGAGTGCGTGTACTCGATGCGGGAGGACGGCAGCAACGTGTGCGAGGAAATGCACGTGCCCGAATGCCCGTCGGGTATCGGCTGGCTGCCCGACGGGCGCCTGCTCGTCGTGTCGATGCACGACCGCGCATTGCTGCGACGCGAGCACGACGGTTCGGTCGTGCGTCACGCCGACCTTGCCCCGCACCTCGAGTTCGAACCCAACGACATGGTCGTGGATGCGCAGGGCCGCGCGTGGGTCGGAAACCTGGGCTTCGACGTGATGAAGCGCGCGCCGCGCCGGCCGGGGCGGCTCGCGCGCGTCGATCCGGACGGCACGGTCACGATGGTGAGCGAGCCGCTCCATTTCGCTAACGGCGCGACGATCGTCGACGGCCGCACGCTGGTGGTGGCCGAGTCGTGGGGCAACCGCATGTCGGCGTTCGACATCCGGGCCGACGGCGCGCTGTCCGCGCGGCGCGACTGGGCGACGTTCGGCCCGGTGCCGCAGGACGAGGACGTGATCCGGTCGATGGCGGAAATCGTCGTGGCGCCGGACGGCATCTCGCCGGCTGATGCGGAGGGCGCGATCTGGATCGCCGATTTCACGAAGACGCGCGCGCTGCGCGTGGCGCCGGGCGGCAGGATTCTCGACGAGATCCAGACCGGCGACCGCAACTGCTACGCCTGCTCGCTGGGCGGTGAGGACGGCCGCACGTTGTTCATGTGCGTCACGCCGGCCGATTTCGATCCGCAAGTGCGTCGCGCCAATCCGCTGAGCGCGGTGCTGTCGACGCGGGTCGACGTGCCGCTGGCCTGACATGCGACCTCACTCACCCGGAGCATTCATGACGATAGTTACCGAGGCCGCGCAAGCCGCGCGCACACAAGCGCTTGCGTGGATCAACCGCGGCCCGAAGCGCCTGCTCATCGGCGGGCGCTGGGTCGATGCCGCGTCGGGCAACACGTTCGAGACGATCAACCCGGCGACCGAACAGGTGCTGTGCCGCGTGGCCGAGGCCGACAGCGCCGACGTGGACGCCGCCGTGATCGCCGCGCGCCGCGCATTCGACGCGCCGTCGTGGGGCGGGTTGTCGCCGCACGCGCGCACCCGCGCGCTGCTGAAGATCGCCGATGCGATCGAGCAGCACGTCGACGAACTGGCTGCGATCGAATCGCTCGACAACGGCATGCCGCTGTGGTTCGCGCTGGCCGCGGTGACGGCGACCATCGACATCGTCCGCTACTACGCGGGCTGGTGCTCGAAGGTGCTCGGCACGACGATCCCGTCGGACGGCAGCACGCTGATCTACACGCTGCGCGAACCGCTCGGCGTATGCGGCCAGATCATCCCGTGGAACGTGCCGATCCTGATGGCCGCGATCAAGTTCGCGAACGCGCTGTGCTGCGGCAACACGGTCATTCTCAAGCCGGCCGAGCTGGCCTGTCTCACGTCGATCCGTCTCGCCGAGCTGATCCAGGAAACCGACCTGCCGCCGGGCGTCATCAACGTGCTGCCGGGCTACGGTCCGACCGCGGGCGCCGCGCTGGCGCAGCACCCGGGCGTCGACAAGATCGCGTTCACGGGCTCGACGCCGGTCGGCAAGCAGATCACCCGCGACGCGACGCTGAACCTCAAGAAAGTGACGCTGGAGCTCGGCG
Organism: Burkholderia lata; assembly: GCF_000012945.1. Classification (NCBI taxonomy): domain Bacteria; kingdom Pseudomonadati; phylum Pseudomonadota; class Betaproteobacteria; order Burkholderiales; family Burkholderiaceae; genus Burkholderia; species Burkholderia lata. The sequence goes on along the minus strand of NC_007509.1, from coordinate 899,512 downwards.
GAAAGGCGCCCAACGTCATATTCGCCGACGCCGACATCGAGAAGGCCGTGCAGGCCGCCGTGAAGACCTTCTGCGGCAATTCCGGCCAGGTGTGCTCGGCCGGCACGCGCCTGTTCGTGCAGGAGGGCATTCACGAGCAGGTGGCCGAGCGCGTCGCGCAAATCGCTGCGACGTGGAAGGCGGGCGATCCGTTCGCATCCGATACGAAGCTCGGTCCGCTCATTTCGGCGAAGCAGCGCGATCGCGTGTGGTCGTACATCGGCGTGGGCCAGGAGGGCGGCGCGACGCTGCGGCTGGGCGGCGACCCGTGGCGCGGCGCGGGCTACTTCGTCGAGCCGACGGTGTTCGACAACGTACGCAACGGCATGCGGATCGCACAGGAAGAGATCTTCGGCCCGGTGCTGTCGATCATCCCGTTCAAGGACGAGGGCGACGCGGTGCTGCAGGCCAACGACACGACCTACGGGCTGTCGGCCGCGGTGTGGACGCGCGACGTCGCGCGGGCGCACAAGGTGGTGCGCGCACTGAAGGCCGGGCGCCTGTGGATCAACACGTTCGGCGAATCCGATCCGGCGATGGCCTTCGGCGGATACAAGCAGTCGGGCTGGGGGCGCGAGTTCGGTCAGGAATCGATCGATGCGTACACGCAGACCAAGTCGATCATGCTGCGCATGTGATTTTCACCCATCCATTCAGAACAGAACGAAATCGAAGGAGACGCCAGTGAGCGTAAACATTCCAGGCTTCATCGAGGGCAACAAGAAACTGCTGATCGGCGGCCAATGGGTCGAACCGGCCGGCGGCGAGCATATCGAGGCGATCAATCCGGCCACCGGCGAGGTGCTGTGCCACATCGCGAAGGGCGGCACGCAGGACGTCGAGCGGGCCGTCGCGGCCGCGCGTCGCGCGTTCGAGGGGCCGTGGAGCCGCTTCACGCCGCATGAGCGGCGCAAGCTGCTGCTGCGCGTGCACGACGTCATTCTCGACCACTTCGACGAGCTCGCGCTGATCGAGACGCTCGACATGGGCGCACCGCTGGCGCGCACGCGCGGCTACAAGGAATGGCTGTCGCAACTGCTGCAGTTCTACGCGTCGCAAACCGGCGCCGGCACGGTGCAGGCCGCGCCGATGTCGATCGCGCCCGGCTTCACCGCGCTCAAGCACCTGATGCCGGTGGGCGTGGTCGGCGGGATCATCCCGTGGAACGGCCCGCTGATGGGGCTGTGGTGGATCTACGGCCCCGCGCTGGCCACCGGTTGCACGGCCGTGCTCAAGCCGGCCGAGGATGCGTCGCTGTCGTCGCTGCGCGTGTCCGAACTGATGATGGAAGCCGGCGTGCCCGATGGCGTGATCAACGTGGTGACCGGCTACGGCAAGGATGTCGGCCAGGCGCTGGCCGAGCATCCGGACGTCGACCGGGTCGCCTTCACGGGCTCGGTGGGCACCGCGCAGGCGATCGTGCGCGCGTCGGCCGGCAACCTGAAGCGGCTGCAGCTCGAACTCGGCGGCAAGTCGCCCGACATCGTGTTCGCCGATGCCGATCTCGACAAGGCCGTGCCGGGCGCGGCGATGGGCGTGTTCACCAATACCGGCCAGGTGTGCGTGGCCGGCACGCGGATCTTCGTGCAGCGCGCGATCCACGACGAGTTCGTGCAGCGCATCGCCGCGTTCGCGAAGACGATCCGGATCGGCGACGGCCTGTCGCCCGATACGCAGATCGGCCCGCTGATTTCGCAGCGCCAGCTCGAGCGCGTGATGCACTACGTCGACATCGGCGGCAAGGAAGCCACGCTCGTGCACGGCGGCCAGCGCCCGGGCGGCGAGCTGGCGCGCGGCTATTTCGTCGAGCCGACGGTGTTCGCCAACGTGCGCAACGACATGACCATCGCGCGGGAGGAAATCTTCGGGCCGGTGGCCTCGGTGATCCCGTTCGACACGATGGAGGAGGCGCTGCAGCTGGCGAACGACACGCCGTACGGCCTGGCCGGCGGCGTGTGGACGAGCAGCCTGTCGACCGCGCACAAGGTCTCGCAAGGCATTCGCTCGGGCACGGTCTGGGTCAATTGCTACGGCGTGATCGATCCGGCCGTGGGCTTCGGCGGCACGAAGATGAGCGGCTACGGATGGAAGGGCGGGAAGGAGCACGTCGAGAGCTTCCTGTACCCGAAGGCGACCTACATCAACCTGGGCTGAGCCGGCACGCATGCGCTCGACCCCGTTGCACAACAATCAGGAGACAAGGACATGAAAGGCGTCGTGTTCAGAGGCGAACGGAAGCTGGAGATTCTGGATTTCGAGGATCCGGTGCCCGGCCCCGGCGAAGCGGTGATCGAGATGAAGGCCTCCGGCATGTGCGGCAGCGACCTGCATTTCTATCGCAACAAGCCGGCCGACGTGATCCGCTCGCTGGGCTTCAAGGATCTCGCGTCGCGCGGCATGTCGGAAGACACGCCGGTCATCGGCGGCCACGAGCCTTGCGGCCAGATCGTCGCGGTGGGCGCGGGCGTCGATCCGCGTGCGTTCAAGGTGGGCGATCGCGTCGCGGTGTTCCACTACGAAGGCTGCCTGCATTGCGACCACTGCCGTACCGGCTGGACGCAGATGTGCAGCCACGGCGCGGACATTCACGGCGTGATCAAGCACGGCGGCCACGCGCACTACATGAAGGTGCCGGCAACGTCGCTGGTCCACCTGCCCGACGAAGTGTCGTTCGCCGCCGGCGCGGCCATTTCGTGCGGCACGGGGACGGCCTGGGGCGCATTGCTGCGCCTCGATATCAGCGCACGCGACACGCTCGCGGTGTTCGGGCTGGGCCCGGTCGGTTTGTCCGCCGTGCAGCTGGCCGCGGCAATGGGCGTGGAAGTCATCGGCGTGGATATTGCAGCCGATCGCGTCGCGCGTGCCAGGGCGTTCGGCGCCACCCACGTGATCGACGGCAGCAAGCAGGACCCGATCGAGGAAATCCAGAAGCTCACCGGCGGCCTGGGCGTGACCTGCGCGATGGACTGCGCGGGCGGCGAAGTGCCGCGGCAGCAAGCGGTGCGCAGCACGCGCCCGTGGGGCCGCATCGCGCTGGTGGCCGTCGGCGGCAACCTCAACGTCGACGGCATGAAGGACGTGATCGGCAAGCAGCGCACCATCATCGGGTCGTACACGTTCTCCGAAGTCAGCATGAAGCAATGCATCCATTTCGTCGCGGATCACGGCGTGGACGTCGACCAGCTGTTCACCGACTACTGGAAGATCGACCAGGCCGACGAAGCGTACCGGATGTTCGATGCGCAGTCGGGCGGCAAGGGCGCGTTCCTGTTCTGACCCGATGGAAGAGACGAGCACCGGATGCCCGGACACGTGCCGGGCCATCCCCATTTTGAATGTCGAGGAACCGTAAATGAGCATCACCCGAGAGACCCGGCCCGTTGCGCCGGACAACTGCCCGCCGCTGGAACAAGCGGTGGTGCGCTTCATCCAGGAACTGAAATACGAGCATCTCGATGCGCATGCGCACGCCGGCCTCAACCGGCTGATGCGCGACCAGATCGCGTTGCAGGTCGGCATTTCGAAGCTGCCGTGGTCGGTGCAGCTGCTCGACTACGCGAAGGCCCAGCAGCGCCCGGGCAACAGCCGCGTCAGCGCATCGGCGCTGACGATGAGCGCGGCGGACGCCGCGTTCGTCAACGGCTCGTACGGCCACGGCTTCGAGTACGACGATGCGCACGGCCCCAGCTACAGTCACCCCGGCAGCTGCGTGATCCCCGCCGCGCTCGCGATCGGCGAGGAACTGGGTTCGTCGCTCGAGGACATCATCGTCGCGATGGTAGCCGGTTATGAGGTGTACGCGCGCATCGGCAAGCTGGCCGCGCCCGACCTGCTGCAGCGCGGTTTCCACCCGCATGCGACGCTGTCGAACTTCGGCGCGGCGGCCGTGGCGGCCAAGCTGCGCGGCTTCGACGCCGAAACGACGCTGCACGCGCTGGCGATTGCGCTGAGCCATGTGTCGGGCACGACGGAGTACACGTCCACCGGCGGCTCCATCAAGCGGATCCATGCGGGCATCGGCACGCGCAACGGGATGGCGGCGGCCGACATGGCCCGCGCCGGCATCACGGGCCCGCGCGCGTTCCTGAGCGGCAACAAGGGCTTTTTCCGCACGTTGCTGCAGCGGCAGGCCGGCGACGCGGCCGAGCGGCGCTTCGTGATCGACCGGCCGTTCGAGATCGGCACGGTGTGGCTGAAGGCGTACTGCGCGTGCTACTGCACGCATGCGTACATCGACGCGCTGCGGCCGTTCGCGGCGCGTCGCGACGAGATCGCCGACATCCACCTGAAGATCACGCCGCACTTCAACGTCGTCGTCGGCACGGCCAACGCCAACGCGTACGCGCCGAAGAACATCGAGCACGTGCAGTTCAGCCTGCCGATCCAGGCGGCGTTGACACTGCTGGGCCACGGCAATGGCTATCCGGTCCATCGCGACTACCTCGCCGGCAAGGTGGACATGGCGCCGGTCATCGAGATCGCGCGCAGCATCCGCATCACCGAGGCGCCCGAGCTGGAACAGCAGTATCCGGGCAAGTTCGTGGCCGACGTGACCGTGACGTTCAAGGACGGCCGCACCGAGCACGTGTTCGTCGGCGACCCGATCGGCACCGACACGAATCCGATGCCCGAGCACGAGCAGGACGCGAAGTTCATGGACCTGACCCAGGACGTGCTGGGTGCCGAGCGGGCCCGGCAACTGCTGGCCGCGCTGCGTGAGTTGAACCCGGCGATGAAGGCCGCCGAGTTGACGCGCATGTGGGCGGTTGAAGACTAAGCGGGAAATCGGCGAGGGGGGCGCGCAAGCGTCTCCCGGCGCCACGCGACTGAAAGCGGCTCAAGACGATGGGCGGCGTCCGGATGCCGGACGCCGCCCATGTTTTCCCCATAACTGGCTACCTGTCGGATTGACTGGCCTGCTGCTGCGTTCGGCGCGAGCCGCATGAGGGGCGCGATGGTCGCAAGGCAGGCCCCCGGAGTCGCGGATCCTGCCGCGCGGCGATCGATTATTTCCGCGTGCCGGCGATGATCGCCTCGGCCGCGCGGATCACCGGGAGATCGACCATGCGGCCGTCCAGGCTGAACGCGGCGCCGCCGTGTTTCGCGGCTTCGTCGATCACACGGCGCGCCCACGCCTGCTCGTCTTCCGAGTAGCCCATCGCGTCGTTCACGCCGGCAACCTGGGCCGGGTGGATGCACAGCTTGCCGCCGAAACCGAACGCGCGTGCGCGCCGCGCATCGGCTGCCAGGCGTTCGGCATCGTCGGTGCGCGTGGTTACGCCGTCGATCGGCGCGGGCAGGCGGGCGCGGCGCGACGCGGCCACGATCGCATTGCGCGCAAAGGCCAGCTCCGGCTCTTCCGGTGTCGCGCGCATGCCGAGATCGAGCTGGAAATCCAGGTGTCCGAACGCGACGCGCACGACCTGCGGGTCGCGCGCGAGCGCATCGGCCGCATCGAGCCCGGCCAGCGATTCGATCAGCGCGACGAGTTGCGCGTGCTCGCCGAGCTGCGCCGCGACGTGGCGCAGCGCGCCCGCGTCTTCGGACTTCGGCAGCATCACGATCACGCCGTGCGCGGCCCAGTCGCGCAGCAGCGCGATGTCCGCGTCATGCCACGGCGTGCCGACCGCATTCACGCGCACGACGGTGCGCGATCGCTGTTCAGGCGTCAGCAGCGGCAGGTGCTGCGCGAGTTGCGCGCGAGCGTCGTCCTTGCTGTCGGGGCTGACGGCGTCCTCGAGGTCGACGATGATGCAGTCGGCGCCCGAATCGAGCGCCTTCGCGAAGCGCTCGGGGCGGGTGGCCGGCACGAACAGGAGACTGCGTGCGTGCTGGACGGGGGAGAGGGGCTTGGACATGGCTCAGATCACGCCGGCGGCGCGCAGTTGTTCGATATCGGCGTCGGTGCGCCCGAGTTCATGCAGGATGGCCGCGCTGTGCTCGCCGAGCGCGGGCACCGCATCCATGCGCACGTCGAAGCTGTCGACCGTGGCGGGCGGCAGCAGCGCCTGCAGTTCGCCGGCCGGCGAGTCGATCGAGCGAAAACGCTGGCGCGCGTGCAGTTGCGGATGCGTCCACAGATCGCCGACCTGGTTCACGGCGGCGTTCGCGATCTGCGCTTCGTCGAGGCGCGCGATCACGTCCTGCGCGGTGAGGGAGGAGAACGCCTGTTCGATCACGGCCTTCAGCTCCGCACGGTGTTCCGAGCGGTGCACGTTGGCGTCGAAGCGCGGATCGGTCGCGAGCGCCGGGTCGCGCAGCACGACATCGCAGAACGCTTTCCATTCGCGCTCGTTCTGCAGGCCGAGCATCACGACGCGGCCGTCGCCGGCCTTGAACGGGCCGTAAGGGTAGATGGTCGCGTGCGCGGCGCCGTTGCGGCCCGGCTGCTGCTGGCCGTCGTACGCGTAGTACATCGGGAAGCCCATCCACTCGGCCAGCGCCTCGAGCATTGAAATTTCCACGTGCGAGCCGATGCCCGTGACGCCGCGCTGCAGGAGCGCGCTGAGGATGCCCGTGTACGCATACATGCCCGCCGCGATGTCGGCGATCGAGTTGCCGGCCTTGCAGGGCTCGTCGGCCGTGCCCGTGATCGACAGGAACGCCGCCTCGCTCTGGATCAGCAGGTCGTAGGCTTTCTTGTCGCGGTAGGGGCCGTCGGCACCGTAGCCCGAGATGTCGCAGACGATCAGCCGCGGGTGCTTCGCGTGCAGCGCATCGAACGACAGGCCCATGCGCGCGGCCGCGCCGGGCGCGAGGTTCTGCACCAGCACGTCGGCCTGGGCCACGAGTTCGCCCAGCACTTCTTGCGCGGCCGGTTGCTTCAGGTCCAGCGTGAGGCTTTCCTTCGACCGGTTGGTCCACACGAAGTGCGATGCGAGACCACGGGTGCGGTGGTCGTACGCACGCGCGAAATCGCCCACGCCGGGGCGTTCCACCTTGATGACGCGGGCGCCGAGGTCGGCGAGCTGGCGCGTGCAGAACGGCGCGGCGATCGCGTGTTCGAGTGTGACGACGGTCATCCCGCTCAGCGGGCCTTTTCGAGCTTGCATGATCGGATCGTTATTCCAGTTCGGCGCTGGCCTGCATGGCCAGCTGCCCTTGCGGGCCGCGTGCCCACAGGCGGGCGGCATGACCGTCGAGCGTGCCGTTCACCGTGAACGGCGCGGTGTCGAACAGCGGGCTCACGGCCTTGAACTCGAAGCTGCGTACAGTCTTCTCGGGGTGCGTGCGGCGCAGTTCCTCCAGCAGCAGCATCGCGATCAGCGGGCCGTGCACCACCAGGCCCGGATAACCTTCCTCCTGCATGGCGTAAGGCCGGTCGTAGTGAATCCGGTGGCCGTTGAAGGTGAGGGCTGAAAAGCGCATCAGCAGCACCGGGTCGGGCGTGACGACGCGCGAATACTGCTCGTCGGTCGGCGCCGGTGCCGGCTGCGGTGCCGGTGCACCGGCCGCGGCGGGAGGCGGCGCGTCGCGATACACGATGTCCTGCTCCTCGCGGATGGCTACGCCCTCGGCGTCGCTCGTTTCGTGCAGGACGGTGACGAACACCAACTGGCCGCTACGGCCGGATTTGCTCTGCACGCTCAGGATCGTGGACCGCCGCTGCACGGGCGCATCGACGGCCAGCGGGCGCAGGAACTGCAGCCGTCCGCCGGCCCACATGCGGCGCGGCAGCGTGACGGGCGGCAGGAAGCCGCCGCGCTGCGGGTGGCCGTCGACACCGATGTTCGACTGGCGCTCGCCCGGCAGGAAGTACAGCCAGTGCCACAGCGGCGGCAGCGTCGCGGGGAGTTCGGATGGGTTCGCGGAGTCCAGTGTCGCCTGCAGCAGACGGACGGGGGCCCGGGTAATCCGGTCCGCGCTGTCTTCACTGCGGCCGACCCACGCGTCGAAGGATTCGGAAGGCTCGACACTCATGGTGTTTCGTGCTCGATGATGGAAGCGTCCGGCAGGCAGCCGGCGCCTGCATGCCAGGCGCCGGCTGACCTTGCCGTCAGAGTGCGTTGACCAGCTCGGGCACGGCCGCGAACAGGTCGGCTTCGAGGCTGTAGTCCGCCACGCTGAAGATCGGTGCTTCCGGATCCTTGTTGATCGCGACGATCACCTTCGAATCCTTCATGCCGGCCAGATGCTGAATGGCACCCGAGATGCCGACTGCGATATACAGCTGCGGCGCGACGATCTTGCCGGTCTGGCCGACCTGGTAGTCGTTCGGGACGAAACCGGCGTCGACTGCCGCGCGCGACGCACCCAGTGCCGCGTTCAGCTTGTCGGCCAGCGGCTCCAGCACCTTCGTGTAGTTTTCGCCGCTGCCCAGGCCACGGCCGCCCGACACGATGATGTTCGCGCTCGTCAGCTCCGGACGGTCCAGCTTCGTCACTTCGCGGCTCACGAACTGCGACTTGCCGGCATCGGCTGCCACTGCGATCGTCTCGACCGCTGCACTGCCGCCTTCCGCTGCCACCGCATCGAACCCGGTCGCACGCACGGTGATCACCTTGATCGAATCGCCCGACTGCACCGTCGCGATCGCGTTGCCTGCATAGATCGGGCGCTCGAACGTGTCGGCCGACACCACCGCCGTGATTTCGGAGATCTGCGCGACGTCCAGCTTCGCGGCGATGCGCGGCGTGACGTTCTTGCCGTAGGCCGTGGCCGGCACGAGGATGTGCGAGTAATCCTTCGCGATGTTCAGCGCGGTGGCTTCGACGTTTTCCGCGAGGCCCGCTTCGAGTTGCGGCGCATCGGCCAGGAGTACCTTCGACACACCTGCGATCTTCGCTGCCGCATCGGCTGCGCCTTGCGCATTGTGGCCCGCGACCAGCACGTGAATGTCGCCGCCGACGAATTTGCCAACTTCGGCGGCCGCCGCCACCGTGTTCAGCGTCGCGGCCTTGATCGACGCGTTGTCGTGTTCTGCAATCACCAGAATCGTCATTTTTTCCGCTCCCTCTTACAGTACCTTGGCTTCGGTCTTCAGCTTCTCGACCAGCGTCTGCACGTCCGGCACCTTCACGCCGGCCGCGCGCTTCGGCGGCTCGACCACCTTCAGCGTCTTCAGACGCGGGGCAACGTCGACGCCCAGGTCTTCCGGCTTCACCGTTTCCAGCGGCTTCTTCTTCGCCTTCATGATGTTCGGCAGCGTCACGTAACGCGGCTCGTTCAGGCGCAGGTCGGTGGTGACGACTGCGGGCAGTTGAAGCGACAGCGTTTCCGCGCCGCCGTCGACTTCGCGTGCGACCGTTGCCTTGCCGTCGGCCACCGTGACCTTCGATGCGAACGTCGCTTGCGGGAAGCCAGCCAGCGCCGCCAGCATCTGGCCCGTCTGGTTCGAATCGTCGTCGATCGCCTGCTTGCCGACGATCACCAGTTGCGGCTGTTCCTTGTCGACCAGCGCCTTCAGGATCTTCGCGACGCCCAGCGGCTCGACGCCGTCGTTCGATTCGACGAGGATCGCGCGATCCGCGCCGATCGCCAGCGCCGTGCGCAGGGTTTCCTGCGCCTGCGCGACACCGACCGATACCGCGATCACTTCGGTCGCCACGCCGGCTTCCTTCAGGCGGACGGCTTCTTCAACCGCGATTTCATCGAACGGGTTCATCGACATCTTGACGTTCGAGAGGTCGACGCCGGTGCCGTCGCCCTTGACGCGAACCTTGACGTTGTAGTCCACCACGCGCTTGACGGGTACGAGAATCTTCATGGAGAGGAATCCTTCCGGAATCAGTAGGAACGGGGGAGCTGCAGCACGTGCTCGGCTACATGCCCCAGGATCATGTTGGTGGAAATCGGCGCGACCTGGTACAGGCGCGTTTCGCGGAACTTGCGCTCCACGTCGTATTCGCATGCGAAGCCGAAGCCGCCGTGCGTTTGCAGACACGCATTGGCCGCTTCCCAGCTTGCCTTCGCGGCCAGGTACTTGGCCATGTTGGCTTCGACTCCGGCGTTCTGGCGTGCGTCGATCTTCTCGCAGGCGCGCCAGCGCATCAGGTTCGCGGCCTCCAGCTCGATGAACGATTCGGCGAGCGGAAACTGGATACCCTGGTTCTGCCCGATCGGGCGGCCGAACACCTTGCGCTCGCTCGCGTAGTCGCGCGCTTTCTCGAGGAACCAGTAGCCGTCGCCGATGCATTCGGCCGCGATCAGCGTGCGCTCCGCGTTCAGGCCGTCGAAGATCACCTTCAACCCCTTGCCTTCGGTGCCGAGCAGCGCGTCTTCCGGCAGCTCCAGGTTGTCGAAGAACAGCTCGTTGGTCTCGTGGTTGACCATGTTGAGGATGGGGCGCACCGTGAGGCCGTTGCCGATCGCCTTGTCCAGCTCGACGATGAAGCACGACAGGCCGTCGCTCTTCTTCTGCACCTGGTCGAGCGGCGTGGTGCGTGCGAGCAGGATCAGCAGGTCGCTGTGCTGGACCCGCGAGATCCACACCTTCTGGCCATTGATGACCCAGCGGCCGTCTTTCTTCACGGCCGTGGTCTTGAGCTTGGTGGTGTCGCTGCCGGTGGTGGGCTCGGTCACGCCCATCGACTGCACGCGCAGTTCGCCCGCCGCGATGCGCGGCAGGTAGCGCTGCTTCTGCGCTTCGGTGCCGCTGAACACGATGGTGTTCATCACGTACATCTGGCCGTGGCACGCGCCCGAATTGCCGCCGGAGCGGTTGATCTCTTCCATGATGACCGACGCCTCGGCCATCGACAGGCCCGGGCCGCCGTATTCCTGCGGAATCAGCGCGGCCAGCCAGCCTGCTTGCGTGAGGGCCGTGACGAACGCTTCGGGGTAGCCGCGCGCCTCGTCGATCTTGCGGTGGTATTCGGCCGGATACTGATTGCACAGGCCGCGTACCGCGTCGCGGATTTCCTGGTACTGGTCGGGGGCGGAGAAAACGGAGGCGCTCATGAATCGTGTCTCGTCATTGGCATGGGTTGAGTCCATAATAAGTTTTGATGGATTTCTTAAACAATAGAATTTTCTGATCGCCAAATCAGTTTTTGGTATCGAGGTATCCGCGATGGATCTCAAGCAACTGCGCGCCTTCGTCACCGTGGCCGAAACGGGCAACGTCACCCGGGCGTCGAGCCTGTTGAATCTCGTGCAGCCGGCCGTGTCGCGCCAGCTGCGCCTGCTCGAGGAGGACATGGGGACGGAACTGTTCGACCGCAGCCGGCACGGCATGCAGCTCACGCCGTCGGGCAAGACGATGCTCGAGTACGCGCGCCGCATCCTCAACGAGGTGGCGCGGGCCAAGGCCGAGATCCAGCCGACCGAGGGGCCGGTGGCGGGCATCGTGAGCATCGGGCTGCTGGCCAGCACGTCGGATCTGCTGGCGACGCGTCTCGCGGGCGAGGTCGCGCGGCGCTACCCGCACATCCGGCTGCGGCTCACGATCGGCTATGCGGGCCACCTGCAGGACTGGCTCGAAGCGGGGGATGTCGATGCGGCGCTGCTGTACGGGCAGAAGGAGACGCCCGCGCTGCACGTCAAGGCATTGATCGACGAGAGTCTGTGGGCCGTCGCGGCGCCGTCGGCCGGGCTGTCGCGCAAGCGGCCGCTGCCGCTCGAGCGGGTCGCGCGCGAGCCGTTCATCCTGCCGTCCGCGCCGCAGGGCCTGCGGGCCGCGATCGAGCATGCGGCGGCGGAGGCGGGCGTGACGTTGCAGGTCTTCGCCGAAACCAATGCGCTGAGCGTGCAGAAGGAACTGGTCGCGCAAGGCCACGGCTGGACGATCCTGCCGGCCGTCGGCGTGACGCAGGAGGTCGAGCGCGGCATCCTGACCGCGGCGCCGCTCGCGTCGCCGGGCGTCCGCCGCACGATCGTGCTCGCGGCGCCCAGCAGCCGGCAAGCCACGGCGCCGGTGCGCTGCGTGGTCGCCGTGCTGCTCGACTGCGTGAAGGCCACGTTCGACCAGGGCGACTGGCCCGATGCGCGCTGGCTGGGTTAGGGGGTGATCCCTCCGGTGAGCGCGTACAGACGCCAGGACGATCGCAGCCTGCCCCGGTGAGTGTGCACGGCCGGAACAGGCCAGCGCCGGACCGGCCCCGGCGTGACTCCGCGTGGCCGCGCGGCGCTTACTTCACCGGCATGCAGATGCGTGTCTGCAACTGCGCGGGCGGCGTGCTGCGCGGGTCGTTCAGGTACTGCTCGAACATCGGAAAGTCGGCCGGCACCATCCCGCTCGCGGGCAGCCATTCGGAGAACATCCAGTTATACGGGCGGTCCATTTCGTTGTACGGCCCCGTGTAGGTCAGGATCGCGCAGCGGCCGGCGGGGATCTCGAAGCGTTCCAGCTCGCCGCCCACCTCGGCGTCGGGTGCGACGGACATGCCGGCCATCGAGCGCAAGCGGTCGGCCGGCATCTGCTCGGGATCGTCGAAATACACGCCGAAGCCGATCGCCTCGGGGCGCGCCAGGCCGCGGGCGGCGGCCAGCATGAACGCACGGGTGAAGACCGGGCCGATCTCCTGATAGCTGCCGTGGTGCGGCAATGCGGCCAGTACGGCGCCAGGGAAGGTTTCGATGGTAACGGGATACATGCCGAGCTCCTGTGGATTGAACGGAACGGAGCGGGCCGCGCGGTAGCGCCCCGGCGACAGGCCGAAGGTCGCACCGAACGCGCGGTTGAAGGCAGCGTCCGACGTATAGCCGGCGCGTTGCGCAACGTCGCGCAATGGCACCCCGGTCCCGCCCAGTGCGACCGCCGCGCGGTGCATGCGAATGCGCTGCACGGTGGCGTTCACCGTCTCACCGAGCATCGCGCGGTAGACGCGATGAAAGTGATACGGCGACAAGCACGCGAGGTCGGCCAGCAGATACAGATCCGGGTCGGCGTCGGGGTGGCTTGCCAGCCAGCGCAGGACGGGGTCCATGCGCCGGGCGTATTGGGTCAGGGTTCGGGTTTTCAATTGCGGGCTCCTGGAGGAGCAATGTAGGGTCGGCGGGTTTGCAGATTTTGCGGTTTTTTCGGGGAAGGGGAAACCGCGCCGGCGCTGTTTCGCGCGTTACAGCCGCGCCAGCAATTCCCGCCGCATGAGCTTGCCGTTGCCGTTGAACGGCAGTGCATCGATGGGAATGATGCGCGCCGGGTGCTTGTAGGCGGCGAGCCGTTCGCGCAGATACCGGCGCAACGCGGCTTCGTCGAGCGGATGCCCGGCATCGAGTTCGACGAACGCGACGACGGCCTCGTTGCCGTCTGCTTCCTTCTGGCCGACCACGGCCGAGTTCCGGATCCCGGGGAAGCCGTTGAGCGCCTGTTCCACTTCGCCCGGATACACGTTGAAGCCGGAGCGGATGATCATGTCCTTGAGCCGTCCGACGATGAACAGCGCGCCGTCGTCGTGCAGTTCGCCCAGGTCGCCGGACGCGTACCAGCCGCCGTCGCGCATCACGTCGGCGGTGGCGGCCGCATCGCGGAAATAGCCGGGCATCAGGCCCGTGCCGCGCAGCCAGACTTCGCCGCGCTCACCGGCCGGCAGCGTGCGGCCGCTGGCCGGATCGACGATGCGCAGTTCGGCGCCCGGAAACGCGTAGCCCGCGCTGGTGTCGTGGCGCGTTTCGCCCAGCCGCGTCGCGTGCAGCGAGCCCGCGTATTCCGACAGTCCGTAGCCGTGATGCAGGGTCTGGCCGAACATCGCCTCGACCTTCTGCTTGAGCGCGCTGTCGAGCGGCCCGGCGCCGGCGTACAGGTAGCGCAGGTGCGGGGCGTCGGGGTGCGCGATGTGCTGTTCCTCGCCGTGCTGAAGCAGGCGGGCAAACAGCATCGGCGGGCCCTGCACCTGGCTCACGCGCCGGTGCGCGAGCGCGTCGAACAGCTCCGCCGGCTCGAACCGCGAGCGCATTTCGAGCGCGGCGCCCGCATGCAGCGACGCGAGCAGCACCGTGCCCAGCCCGAAGATGTGCGTCATCGGCGCGTACGCGTAGACCTTGTCGTCCGGCCCCAGCGCGCGCGATTGCGCGGAGACGCGTGCGAAATGCAGCACGCCGCGGTGCGTCATCATCACGCCCTTGGGCGCACCCGTCGTGCCGGACGTGAAGATGATCGCGGCGACGTCGCTCGCCAGCGGTTCGGGTTCGACCTGCGCCGCGGCGCGCACGGCGCTGCGCGCGAGGCCGCCCACGCAGGACGGGCGGGCATCGTGCCGCGCCGCATGGGCGCCGGCGGCCGGCGAAACTTCCGATGTGAAATACAGCACGCGCGCGTCGGCCTTTGCGGCGAATGCGTCGACTTCGCCCGGCGCCATGCGCGCATTGACGCCGCACGACCACGCGCCGACGCGGCTGCACGCGATCAGCAGCGCCGCGTGCTCGGGGCAGTTCTCGGCCACCACCAGCACGCGATCGCCGGCGCGCACACCGTCGTCGCGCAGTTCGCGCGCGAGCGCATCGGCCAGCGCGCCGACGTCCGCATAGCTCAGCGTGCGGTCGGCGAGATGGATGAACGGCCGTTCGGGGGCATCGGTCAGCCAGCGATCCAGCAGTTCGTGAATACGTTCGGCCATGCTCGCATCTCCTTGCATCGATCTCGATCGTGCACAGCGTGCCACGCTCACGCGAAACGCGTCAGGTCGTCCACACCGGCGCGGGTGGTGCGGAACCGGTTGACCGGGTGTTCGTCTTCCGCGTAACCGAACGAGATCGCGCAGATCATGTGCTGTGTATCCGGGATGTCGAAATAGTCGCGGACGAAATGCGCATGGCGGGCCAGTGCGCCCTGCGGCGTGGTGGCGACGCCGTGCGCATAGGCCGCGAGCAGGAACGACGACACGAAGCCGCCTGCATCGACGAGGGCATACGGGCCCAGTTCCGCCGGCACCGTGACGATCGCCACGTGCGGCGCATCGAACAGGCGGAAGTTGCGGAATGCCTGCTCGGCGCTGCGCTCGCGGTCCTTCGGGCCGATGCCCAGCGACGCATAGAGCGCAATGCCGGCGCCGCGCCGGCGCTCGCCGTAGATGCCCTGGTAGCTCGGCGGGAACGGCAGATCCGATTCGTTCTCCGGATGATCCTGGACCCGCTGCATCAGCGCGTCGCGAAAGCGCTCGGTGCTTTCCGCGGTTTCGGTGATCACGAGTTGCCACGGTTGCACGTTGCACCACGACGCCGAGCGGCTGGCCATGGCGACGATGCTGCGGATCAGCTCGACGTCCAGCGCGTCGTGCCGGTACGCGCGACAGGTGGAGCGGCCGCTCGTCAGGCGATCCAGCGCCGCGAGCTCGGGAGTAGGGGTGGTCATGTCAGTCGGGTCTCAGATGAAGGTGCCTCGCGCGCGACAGGCGTCGATCTGCGCGTCGGGCAGCCAGCCCTGCAGCGCGGCGATCGCGTTGTCGGTCGTCGGTGCCGCGGGCGCCTCGGGCCGTGCGGCCGGCGTGCGCGAAAAGCGCGGGCCGGGCGCCGGGTGCGTCACGCCGTCGAGGTCGACGAACGTGCCGCGTGCGTGGAGGTGCGGATGGCTCGGCGCTTCGTCGAAGTCGAGTACGGGCGCCACGCACGCGTCGAGATGGCCGAGCCGTTGTGTCCACTCGTCACGCGTGCGCTCCCTGAATTTTTCGGCGAAAACCTGCTTGGCCTGCGGCCACTGCGCACGATCCATCTGCGCCTGCAGCAGCGGGTGATCCTGCAGGTCGAGGTGTTCGAGCAGCAACCGGTAGAACTTGCCTTCGATGGGGCCGACGCTCACGTACTTGCCGTCGGCGCACACGTAGACCTCGTAGAACGGTGCGCCGGTGTCGAGCAGGTTGGTGCCGCGCGCTTTGTCGAGCATGCCGGCCGCATGCAGGCCCATCGTCACCGTCATGATCGACGCGACACCGTCCACCATCGCGGCGTCTACCACCTGGCCCTGGCCGGAGCCGCGCGCTTCGAGGATGCCCGCGAGCAGCCCGAACGCGAGATACAGTGAGCCGCCCGCATAGTCGCCGAGCACGTTGAGCGGTGGCGTTGGCGCTTGCCCCGCGCGGCCCATCGCGTGCAGTGCGCCGGTGATCGAGATGTAGTTCAGGTCGTGCCCGGCCACCTGCGACAGCGGGCCGTCCTGCCCCCAGCCGGTCACGCGGCCGTAGACGAGGCGCGGGTTGCGCGCGAGGCACGGTTCGGGCCCGAGGCCGAGGCGCTCCATCACGCCGGGGCGAAACCCTTCGATCAGCGCGTCGGCGTTGGCGATCAGGTCGAGCACCATGTCGACGGCGGCCGGATCCTTCAGGTCGACGCGAATCGACTTGCGGTTGCGCAGCCCGAGATCGAACTGCACCGGGCGCGGTGCGCCGATGCCGGACGGCTCCTTGCGATCGACGCGGATCACGGTGGCACCGAGGTCGGCGAGGAACATCGCGGCCAGCGGCCCGGGGCCGATGCCCGCGATCTCGACGATCTTGATGCCGGCCAACGGGCCGGAACGGGAGGGGGCTGCGGGCATGATCAGATCACTCCCGCGTCGCGCAGTTGTTGCAGTCGCTCTTCCGGCAGCTTGAGCAGCTCCCGGTAGATCTCGTCGTTGGCGGCGCCGAGTGCCTGCGCGGGCTGGTCGAACTGTACAGGCGTCCCGGACAGCTTGATCGGCAGGCCCATGCCCATCGCGTTGACGTCGGCGAGGCCCGGGTGCTCGAGCCGCACCACGGCGCCGCGCTCCTGCAGCACCGGATCCTTGAGCACGTCGAGCGGCGAGCGTACCGGGGCGGCCGGCACGCCGCGCTTGACCTGCAGCTCGGCGATCACTTCTTCCGTCGTGTGGCGGCGCGTCCACGCCTCGATGATCGCGTTGATCTCGGTCGCATGCTTCATGCGTGGGCCGCGTGTCGCGTAGCGCGGATCGGTGGCCATCTCGGGCCGGCCCACGGCTTCCATCAGGTTCTGGAACCAGTCGGGCTGGAAGGCCACCATCGCCACATAGCCGTCGCGCGTGCCGTACACGCCGAACGGCACCAGCCGATCCTGGAAGTTGCCCGACCGCTTCGCGTAACCGTGCTTGAGGAACACGTCGAAATGCTCCTCGGCCACGAGCGATGCGAGGCAATCGAGCATCGATACCTGCACGCACTGGCCGACGCCGGTCCGGCCGCGGTGAATCAATGCCGCGAGGATGCCGTTGACCGCATACAGCGGCGCGATCAGGTCGGCGATCGGCAGGCCCGAGCGTGTCGGCGGGCCATCGGCGAAGCCGGTCACGTCCATGATCCCCGACAGCGCCTGGACGATGATGTCCATGCCTTTCAGGTTCTTGTATGGGCTCGGTTCGCCGAACGCCTTGATCGACGCATAGACGATCTTCGGGTTGACCTGGCGCACGCTTTCGTAATCCACGCCCAGGCGGGCCGTGACGCCTTCGCTCGCGTTCTCGATGACGACGTCGGATTCCTTGACCAGTTCCATGAACAGCGCGCGACCCTGTTCGGATTTCAGGTCGAGCGTGATGCTCTTCTTGTTGCGTGCGCGGTTGAGAATGGTCAGCGACACTTCGTCGTCGCCCTTCACGCCGAAGTGGACGCCATCCTTGCCGACGTACGGGGGATTGTTGCGCGCAATATCGCCGCCACCGGGGGACTCGACACGGATGACTTCGGCGCCCATTCCACCCAGCAACAGCGATCCGTAGGGGCCGGCCAACGCCACGGTCAAATCGAGGACGCGAATGCCGTCCAGAGGTCTTGCAGCTGACATGCTTGTCTCCTGAATCTTGTGTGCGGTCGGTGCCCGGCCTGCATGGCCGGCACCGACCGCGATCCGGCGATGCCCGATGCGGGAACCGCCGGCGGATGGCCGCGCTTAGTAGGACTTCGGCAATCCGAGCTTGCGTTCAGCGATGTTCGACAGAATGAGTTGCGGGGTGACAGGGGCAATGTAGCCGATCCACGCTTCCCGCATGAACCGCTCGACGTGGTACTCCTTCGCATAGCCGAAGCCGCCGTGCGTGAGGATTGCGGTCTGGCATGCGTTCATGCACGCCTCGGATGCCAGCAGCTTCGCGGCGTTCGCCTCGGAGCCGCACGACTGCCCGCGGTCGTACAGGTCGGCGGCCGCAAAGATCATATGGTTCGCCGCTTCCAGCTCGGCCCAGTTGCGCGCCAGCGGATGCTGGACGCCCTGGTTCTGGCCGATCGGGCGGCCGAACACGACGCGCTCTTTCGCGTACTGCGTCGCGAGATTGAGCACCGCGCGACCGATGCCGACCTGCTCGACCGCCACCAGCACGCGCTCCGCATTCATCCCGTGGAAGATGTAGCTCAGGCCCTTGCCTTCCTCGCCGATCAGTTCGTCCTTCGACACCGGCAGGTCGTCGATGAAGAGTTCGTTGGTGTCGACCGCCGCGCGGCCGAGCTTGTCGATCTCGCGGATGTCGACATATCGGCGATCGAGCTTCGTATAGAACAGGCTCAGCCCTTCGCTGTGTTTTTTTACCTGCTCGATCGGCGTGGTGCGCGCGAGGATCAGCATGTGGTCGGCCACTTGCGCGGTCGAGATGAAGACTTTCTTGCCCGAGATCAGGTAATTGCCGTCGGGTTGCTTCTTCGCGACGACCTTCAGCTTCGTCGTGTCGAGGCCGGTGTCCGGCTCGGTCACCGCGAAGCAAGCCTTGTGCTCGCCGCGCGTGAACGGCGGCAGCCACGCTTGCTTCTGCGCGTCCGAGCCGAAATGCACGACCGGCTGCAGGCCAAAGATGTTCATGTGGATGGTGGACGCCGCCGCCTGGCCGCCGCATTCGGCGACCGTGCGCATGAAGAGCGCGGCCTCCGTCACGCCGAGATTCGCGCCGCCGACGTCTTCCGGCATGCAGATGCCGAGCCAGCCGCCGCTCGCGACCGCGTCGAAGAATTCATGCGGGAACTGATGATTCTTGTCCTTGTTGCGCCAGTATTCGAGCGGAAAGTCCGCACAGATCTTTTGTGCGGCGTCGACGATCGCCTGCTGGTCGGCTGTGAGCTGGTAGTTCATGATCGATTCTCCTGCAGGGCGCCGTTACGCGTTGCCGGCCGGGCGCAACATCATCAGGCCCGTCCGCACGGCCGTGCACACGATCTCGTCGCGCTGGTTCTTCGCGACGTGCTTGAACGTGACGATGCCCGAATCGGTGCGGCTCTTCGACAGCCGCGTGTCGACGATTTCGGTTTCCACGCGAATCGTGTCGCCGTGAAAAGTGGGCTTGGGGAACGCGATTTCGCCGAAGCCGAGATTGCCGAGCGTCGTGCCGAGCGTGGTTTCGTACACGGTGATGCCGGCCACCAGCGCGAGCAGGAACATGCTGTTCACGAGGCGCTGGCCGTACATCGTGTTCTTGCTGTATTCGGCATCGATGTGCAGCGGCGCGCAGTTGTAGGTCATCGCCGAAAACAGCACGTTATCGGTTTCGGTCACGGTGCGGCGGATCGCATGCTCGATCACCATGCCGGGCTTGAATTCTTCGAAGTAAAGGCCTGCCATTTTTTCTGTCTCCTTGGGTGTCCGGGAAGCGATCAGCGATTGAACGACTCGGCGAGTTCGATGATTTCGCGCGCCGTTTTCGCGTGGGCGATGTCGATGTGCTCGCCGTCGTAGATGCACGATGCGCGCCCTTCGGCCTGGGCCTGGTCCAGCGCGTCGATCATGCCTTGGTAGAACGCCACGTCCTCTTCGGTCGGGCTGTAGGTGCGGTTGACGATCTCGACGTTCGACGGATGCAGCACCAGCTCGCCGCTCATGCCGAGCTGGCGGTCGTTCGCCGACGACACCTTCAGTCCTTCGAGGTCGTGCACCTGCTGCCACACGCCGCCGATCGGCAGCTTGCCGGCGGCGCGCGCGGCCATCACGATGCGCGATTTCAGGTACTGGGTCTCGCGGCCTTCGAGCGACCACACGGTCTTCAGGGCGCGGGCTACGTCGGCATTTTTCGCGGTGGCGCCGACGATGGCCGGTACGCGCTCGTGCTGCGCGATGTCGTACGCGAGCTCCAGCGAACGAGCGGTTTCCAGCAGCGGGATCACCTTCGTATGGCCGACCGGGACGCCCGCGCGGTATTCGGCTTCGGCCAGCATCGACGACACCGTGTGGATGTCTTCCGGGCCGCAGGGCTTCGAAATCACGATGCCTTCGACGACCGGGTTCACGATCGCGAGGATGTCGTCGAAGTCGTAAAGGTGCGCGCTGCGGTTGATGCGCACCCAGATGCGCTGCTTCTGCTCGGCCAGCCACGCGAGCTTCGACCGGACGATTTCACGCGCCTCGACTTTCTGTGCGGGCGGCACGCTGTCCTCGAGATCGAGGATCAGCGCATCGGCTTTCGATTGGATGGACTTCTCGATCCAGGTCGGCTTGTTGCCTGGAACGAAGAGGAAGGAACGGATGGGTTTCATCTGCGTCGTCATGATGGTCTTGGCCTGTTGATGGGGTCGCCTGATTCATCGTTAGGCATCAACCTAACAACTGGTAGTTAGTTTGGCGCTCAAATCGCGAGACCGTCATTGGGGTTTATACGGAGATGCTGTGCGGGAGGGGAGGCGGCGTGTGGCGTGAGCCAGGGGCGGGAAGCGGCCGCGTGCAGGGGGCCGCTTGCGGGCTGAAGGAGGGCGAGCGCATTGCGGCAGCGGGCGCATTCCTGCGCGGCATCTGTCGCGACGCCGATCCGCAAGCATGACGGCATCAATGCCCCAACGCATGCGGCCGGCTTGCCCGGGGGAGGCAAGCCGGCCGTCGTTCACGTCGCACGATCCGGCCGCCGTGGCGCGGTGCCGTGCCGTGTGGATGCGCGCGCTACAGCTTGCCGTTGAAGAACGGCGCGAGCACGGCAACGGCTTCGTCGACGAACTGCGGCACGTCGTATAGCGACATGTGGTTCGCGCCTTCGACCACGTGCAGGTGCTTGTCGGCGCTGGCCGCGCGGGCGAGCAGGTCGTCGCTCATCCACTTGCTGCCCGCGACGCTGCCGGCCACGATCTGCAGCGGCTGCGTGAGGAACGCTTCAGCCTTGTGGTACGCGTCGTACGTGATGATCTGGTTGAGGCTGCGGGCAGTCATGAAGCCGGGTGCGTTCGGATGCGCGCAGCGCGGCGTATGGTAGTACTCCCATGCTTCTTCCAGTTCCTTGTTCGGCGCGTCTTCCTTGCGCATCGGCGCGAGCGGCAGCGTGGCGAGCTGCGCGCCGGATGCGTCGCCGGTGCGTGCCTGCGAACCGGCCGCGACGTATGGAATTGCTTCGGCATCCTTGACGGTGTTTTCCCAGCCGTTGCGGAACATCGAGCCGATGTTTACTGCGCTGACGGTGCCGAGCGCCTTGATGCGCCGGTCGTTGATGGCCGCGTTCGCCGCATAGCCGCCACCTGCGCAGATGCCCATCGCGCCGATCCGCTCGGCGTCGACATACGGCAGCGTGGTCAGGTAGTCGACCACGGCACTGACGTCTTCGGTACGGACGTAAGGGTTCTCGAGTTGGCGCGGCTCACCGGTGCTTTCGCCCTGATACGACGCGTCGAACGCGATCGCGACGAGGCCGTGCTCGGCCAGCTTCTTCGCGTACAGGCCGGCGGTCTGCTCCTTCACGCCGCCGCCCGGGTGAGCGACGACCACGGCCGGGTAATGCTTGCCTTGATCGAAACCTTCCGGGAAGTGGATGACGGCGGCAATCGTGATGCCCTGGCCGTTCAGGTTCTTGAAGCTGACTTTTTGCATGATCGGTAACTCCGGTGATGAGTGGCTCGAGTGAAGCGGTATGAACCCATCATAGGCAGGAAATTGATCCGGATATATCGCCCAAAGACAACTTCAGTGTTAAGCCATACTTTACAGAGCGATGCGATGCGCGAAAGCGGGGCAGCGCTGCATGACGCGTTGATTGTTAAGGTGCGCATACAACTGTTGTCAGTTTTGTACGCTTGAGTAATGCAAATCGGGACCTACGATACGAGGGTTCGCGAAAGAACCGGTGCGTGGCGGCAACCCGCCGCCTGCCGGAAGCGACCGCGATGCAATGGCGGCCTCGAGCCGCGCCTTTCATATCCGTGCCGTCCCACGAACGCGATGCGTCGCGTTGCGACGGCCCCGAGGAATTCCCATGACCCAGCAATTTGCTTCGTTGTTTCAGCCGTTCACGTTCCCGAACGGCATCACGCTGCGCAACCGCGTGCTGATGGCGCCGATGACCACGTGGTCGTCCAACCCGGACGGCACGGTGTCCGACCAGGAACTCGCGTATTACCGTCGTCGCGTGAACGGCGTCGGCGCGGTGCTGACCGGCTGCACGCACGTGACGGAAAACGGTATCGGTTTCACCGACGAATTCGCCGCGCACGACGATCGCTACACGCCGAGCCTGCGCGCGCTGGCGCAGGCCGCGAAGAGCGGCGGGGCGCCGGCGATCTTGCAGATCTTCCACGCCGGCAACAAGGCCGTGCCGGCGCTCGTGCCGGACGGCGAGCTCGTCAGCGCGAGCGCGATGAAGGCGCCGCCGGGCCCGTTCAACAACGGCGAGCTCGAAAGCCGCGCGCTGACGCACGACGAGATCGGCGAGATGATTCGCGCGTTCGGCGAAACCACGCGACGCGCGATCGAAGCGGGCTTCGACGGCATCGAGCTGCACGGCGCGCACGGTTTCCTGATCCAGAATTTCTTCTCGCCGCGGTTCAATCAGCGCGCCGATGCATGGGGCGGCTCGCTCGAGAACCGGATGCGCTTTCCGCTTGCGCTGGTCGCCGAAATCCGGCGCGTGATCGCGCAGCATGCGGATCGTCCGTTCCTGCTCGGCTACCGGATCTCGCCGGAGGAGCCCGATGCGGGCGGGCTGCGCGTCGACGATGCGCTGACGCTGATCGACCGGCTGATCGTCGCGGGCATCGACTATATCCACGTGTCGCTGGCCGATCTGCTCGACGCGAAGCCACTCGACGCGACCGACGAGCGCCGCACGATCGAGCGTGTGGTGGCGGCCGTGCAGCAGCGCGTGCCGGTGATTGCGGCCGGCCAGATCCGGACGCCCGCGCAGGCGGAAGCTGCGCTCGCGCTCGGCCTGTCGGTAGTGGCGGTCGGGAAGGGGCTCGTGATGAATCCCGCGTGGGTCGAGCAGGCGATGCGCGGGGAGGCTGCTGCGATTCGCACGCAGCTGCATCCGGTTGACGTGCCGCAACTGGTCATTCCGGACAAGCTGTGGGGGGTTATCGATGCGATGAAGGGCTGGTTCCCGGTGCATCGCGACGAGCCGGCGGTTGCTTGAGCGCGGTGCGCTGCCGCCGCCGGTCGATTTCGGCGGCGGCCGGCCGGCACCATTCCGCGTGCCGATCGCGGGCGGTGCGACAACGCACGATTACTTCGCTTCGCCCGCCCCGAACCACGGGCCGTCGATCACACGCAGCATCGCGTCGGGCGCCAACTGTCGCGTCATGCGCGCCCGCAGACGCCGGCCGCCGACTCGGGAGCCACGGCCGTCGCCCGCCGGATTGCACCGGATGCAGCTTGAACATCGCGTTTCACGATTTCGGATGAAATCGATCATGCGCTGTCAGCGAGTGGGATTCCGTCGATCGAGATGGCTGCTCAAGGTCGCCTGAACTCGCACTCGCGCCTGGGTATTGGTTCTGGCATCCAGAAGCATGATCACCGTGGCGATCGCGAAAATCACCAGGCTGAACGTCACGACGATACCGGCCAACCACGGTGCGGGGAGATTGTAGAAGGTCGCTGTCGCGTAGCTGCCTTTCTCGAAACTTGCCGCTGCCATGCCGCAATAATGCATCCCGCACACGGCAACGCCCATGACGATTGCCGAACCGATCTGGCGTGTTCTGCCGAATGTGCTCGGCCGGCGCAGATCGAACGCAAGCAACAAGGCGGCGCCACTTGCCAGGATCGCGATGATGACGGACAGCACGACCAACCACGGCTGGTATCGAATCCCGGAGCAGATGCTCATTGCCTGCATGCCGAGATAGTGCATGCCGGCGACGCCCAGTCCCATGACGATTGCGCTGACAATGAGCAGCGGCCAGTGCAGATTGAAACGGGAAAGCGGTACAAAGCCGACCGCCGATGCAGCAATCGCAATGAACAAGGACGCGACTGTCGCAGGAATATCGTATTCAACAGCGACAGGCAGGTGAAATGCCAGCATGGCGACGAAATGCATCGACCAAATACCGAGCCCCATGATGCAACCACCTAACGCGATCCAAGGCCAGATCGAACGATTCCCGATGAGATTCAGTCGATCGGAGACATTGAGTGCCGTGAATGATGCGAGGATCGAAAGCAAGCAGGAAATGACGACAAGCGTAGGGTCGTAGGTGCCGGACATAATCGTTTTTCTCGGTTATATGTTTTTTGGTCGTTTTTGACGGCGCGATTCCTTTGCGAGCACGCCATCCCCTCGTGTGTTTCGCAAATATACCGAAACCGGGCATCTAATCAAGGGTGCCGCCGCCAACTTGGGGTGGTGCGTCGATACTATGGACGTCCCCGTCTCGCGCCGTGTTTTCGGTCGCGAGCAGACGGGGTCGGATGGGCGGTGCGTGCAAGAGGGTGCGATGAGGTGGTCCGGCCGGCCGACGTCCGCGGCGACCTGATCACGACGCCGCGATCTGCGATAATGGCGCCCGCCTTGGCGGACGGCAGCGAACGATCGCGTTGCCGCCCGCCGCGAATTCGTATCAGGAGAATCCCCGTGCGCGACATCATCGACGGTTTCCTGCGCTTTCAGCGCGAGGTCTATCCGCAACGTGTCGAGCTGTTCAAGCAGCTCGCGACCACCCAAAATCCCAAGGCGCTGTTCGTGACGTGCTCGGACAGCCGCGTGGTGCCGGAATTGCTGACGCAGCGTGAGCCGGGCGAACTGTTCGTGATTCGCAATGCGGGCAACATCGTTCCGTCGTACGGACCGGAACCGGGGGGCGTGTCCGCCACGGTCGAATATGCGGTCGCCGTGCTCGGCGTGCGGGACATCGTCATTTGCGGGCACTCGGATTGCGGCGCGATGGGCGCGATCTCGCGGTGCACGTGCCTGGACCATATGCCGGCCGTTGCGAACTGGTTGCGCCATTCCGATGCCGCGAAAGCCATCAATGCCGCGCATCAGTTCGACTCCCCCCGGGCCAAGCTCGACGGCCTGGTGCGCGAGAACGTGATCGCGCAGCTCGCCAACCTGCGCACGCATCCGTCGGTCGCC
Source organism: Burkholderia lata (assembly GCF_000012945.1). Lineage (NCBI taxonomy): Bacteria > Pseudomonadati > Pseudomonadota > Betaproteobacteria > Burkholderiales > Burkholderiaceae > Burkholderia > Burkholderia lata. Next base: position 874,365 of record NC_007509.1, on the reverse strand, counting down.
CTCGCGCTCGAGCAAGGACGGATGAATCTGCACGGTTGGGTCTACGACATCGAGATGGGGCGCATCGACGCACTCGACGGCGCGACGCGCCATTTTGTCCCGTTGAGCGAGTCGCCGGCCACGGTGGCGGTCAAGTCGTACTGAGCGCCGGGACCTCGTTGCGGCCGGTCGCCTCCACCCTGCCGAGTCGGACAATCGAAAGCACCGATCCGTCCGACTCGCTCCAAACGCATCGCGCCGCAAGCCGCCACGCACCCGCCGGATCATGTTGCTCCAGCAGGTTCGCGGCGCCTTGCGGCGCTTCCGGATCCCGATCGACGCGATCGCGGCGTATCAGAACCGGTGTCGAATGGCGACGCGCAGCGCCGTCTGGTGATTGGACGTCGACGGCGTCAACTGGTTGATGGATGCAACTGCGATACGGCCGGTCGAATCCGTCCCGCTGGCGCGCTGATACGTGCCGACGAAATACACGTCGGTCCGCTTCGACAGGAAGTAGTCGGCACCGAACGATGCCTGGTTGTAGTGCGCGCCGTTCTGGCCATCGGCACCGCTGTTCTTCGTGTAGACGTACGCGGCGCCGACGAGGAAGGCCGGCGTGATCTGATACTTCACGTTCAGCTCGGCGTTGTTGAATTTCGCCGTGCCGGCGATGCCGCCTGCCGGGACCGGGCCCGTCGTGGTATCGCCGAGGCCGCGGAACTGCGTGTTCGAATAGGTTGCGCCCACGGTGAATGCACCGATCGTGTACGCGGCGCCCGTGCCGATGACCTGCAGCGTATGCGCCGATGCATAACCCGAAATTACCGGCGATGCACCGAAGTTCGAGCCGGGCACTTCGTTGACGGTCGCGGCGACGGTGCCGCCCGAACCGTAGAACGACGTATTCGGATTCCGGACATTGAGGTAGCCCGCGGCCAGCGCGAGCGGGCCGTTCGTGTAGCTGGCGCCGGCCGACCAGATCTGGTTGCGGCCGGTGCGCCCCGGCACGCCGCCCAGCGAGTAGAGGGCGGTCGCGGTCAAGCCGTGAAAGACCGGGCTGGTGTACTTGATCGCGTTGTTGACGCGGTTCGTGTTGTTGAAGTTGTCGTTGTCGGACGGATGGGCAGCGAGGTAGCCGCCCCATTGATCGCCCGCCTCGAACAGGCCGAGGGAATCGACGACGGAATCGTACTGGCGCCCGAGCGTCATCGTGCCGTAAGGGCTGGACAGGCCGACATAGACTTGCCGCCCGAACCCGAGCCCACCCTGGCCGAGTTTGCCGGTATTGACGTCGAAGCCGTTTTCCATCACGGCGACCACACCATAGCCCGCGCCGAGGTCCTCCTTGATGCGCAGCCCCCAGCGGCTGCCGTTCAGCACGCCGCTTGCCATTGCGTACTGGTGGTTGCCCGATGCGTTGCTGACGTAGTTGATCCCTTCGTCAAGAATGCCGTAGAGCTGCACGGTGCTTTGCGCATGCGCTGTCCCACTGACGAACCCGGCTGCTGCGCAAAGCGCAATCGTCTTTCTCATTGAACGTCTCCAAAGTTTCTTCTGAATTCATGTTGTATGGCGCTGCGATTTTTCGTCTGACATTTGATCAGTACAGCAGATCAATGGAGTCGGATCGAAGACCAGGTGAAACGCTCGTCCTGATCAATTCAACCGAATCCGGAACCTCATGTCATCGCAGCGTTGATCGATTAGATTCGGGGCGAATGTCGCCGGTCAACCGCTTGGGCCGAGAGATTCCGTGCATTGAAAACGACGGCGTCGCGGGCCCGGCAATCAGCGTGGAGACCCTTAAGGGTAAAGCCGCATCAGGGCAGGGCGATGGGAGAAGTGCGCAGCACGGAGGCTGGCTGAGACATGCGCATCGGCGCATTCGCGGTCGGCCCTTTCATTGTTGTTCATGGGCCTGTCGCGCGTGAAGCAATGCTGATTCGTGTTGCGTCCAGCTGACAGATCGAAACCGATTACTGGATACGCTTGCGCTTTCGGGCAGCACCCGCGTGTTCGATGTCGTCGGCTTCGACATTGGCCTTCGCGATGCGCATCGCCTGATCGAACTGCGCGCCGGTTGCGACATGACGGTGATCGACACTGATCAACCAGCCGCGACCGCTGTGGCACCAGCGGATCCGACGATCGTCCAGCAACTCGGCAAACCATCGCCACAGCGCCGCGTCTTCCGCGTTGGCGCTGTCGCGTGCGGCCTCGCGTGCGACCCGCATGTTCGGTGCGCAGTTTTCCGTGCGCCGCTTCTGCGCGGTGTCCGTCCTGCAATCGGCCACGCCGGCCTTGACGTTCGCGTCTGCGAGACGTTCGGTCGCGAGCGATACCTTCATTCTGCGTCTCCTTTCCATTCGACCACTCACCCTCAGCCACGCGAAAAAAACCGGGGCACTCGGGGAGAACCCACAGTGTCGGTTCGACGGTCGTGGCGTCAAGACTGCTTGCCCGACGATTCCGTACTTCGGAACGTGCGTGAAGCCAGTGGAACGCGTCGCGCGTGCCGGATCGCGATACGTCGACGCGCACGTGGCACGCGGCCGTTCCGACGTACGGAACAACGCCCGCGCGTGGATTGACGCGTCCAGCGGTGGCGCACACGATGGACATCGACACCGATCGGGTTTCGCGATGCCGTCGGCTGCGTTCAAGGAGGTCCCCGGACGCTGGCCAACCGATGCGTCCGGAACGATCGCCACGCCGCCCGGCGAGCCCAACATGGAAAGGGAAGCATCATGTCCGAAAGCAGTCAGCACGCGTCCGACTACGCGTCGTATTCAAGCCTGGCGTTCGACCGCCCCGCGAAAGGCGTCTTGCGCATCACGCTCAACCGGCCGGAGCGGCTCAACGCGCTCGATGCGCGCGGCCATGACGAACTCGCGCGCGTATGGCGGGAAGTCGACGAGGATCCGAGCGTCTCCGCCGTGATCCTGTGCGGCGCGGGCAAGGCGTTTTCCGCCGGCGGCGACTTCGACATGGTCGAGGAAATGATCGACTCGTTCGACGCACGCGTGCGCGTGTGGCGCGAATCGAAGGATCTCGTCTACAACATCATCAATTGCTCGAAGCCGATCGTGTCGGCGATCCACGGCTCGGCCGTCGGCGCCGGCCTGGTGGCGGCGCTGCTCGCGGACATCTCGGTGGCCGGCCGGACCGCGCGCCTGGTCGATGGCCACACGCGGCTCGGCGTCGCCGCCGGCGATCATGCGGCGATCATCTGGCCGCTGCTGTGCGGGATGGCGAAGGCGAAGTATCACCTGATGCTGTGCGAGCCCGTGAACGGCGAGAAGGCCGAACAGATCGGCCTCGTCTCCGTCGCGGTGGATGACGCGGACGTGCAGGAAACCGCGCTGTCGATCGCCGTGCGGCTCGCGAACGGCGCGCCGTCGGCGACACGCTGGACCAAGTACGCGCTCAACAACTGGCTGCGCCAGGCCGGGCCGACGTTCGACGCGTCGCTCGCACTGGAGATGTTCGGTTTCGGCGGGGCCGAAGTGCGCGAAGGCGTGAAATCGTTCCGCGAGAAGCGCGGGCCGGAGTTTCCCGTGACTACGCCGGTGTCGCCGGCTCGATCTGCATGAACGACCTCGCACAGGAGATTCCGGGCCGCGCGAGCGCTGCCGTCGCGTCCGGCGGCAGCGTGGATCTTGCCGCGATCATTCGTCCCGGCGATACAGTGATGTGGGGCCAGTCGCACGCCGAGCCCGTGACGCTGATGCGCGCACTCGTTGCGCAGCGCGAGCGCCTGAAGCGGATCCGCATCTTCCTCGGGATCGGTCTCTCCGACGTGCTCGCGCCCGAGCATGCCGATGCGTTCGACTTCCTCGCCTACTGCGGCAGCGGATCGAATCGTGCGCTCGCCCGTGCCGGGGTGCTCGACATTCTTCCGGCGCACTATTCGCAACTGCCGGAGCTGATCCGCGACGGCCGGCTGCGGATCGACGTCGTGATGCTGCAGGTATCGCCGCCGGACGAACAGGGCCGCTACAGCCTCGGGCTGGCACGCGAATACCTGGTCGAAGCGGTGAAGCATGCGCGCGCGATCGTCGCCGAAGTGCATCCCGACGTGCCGTGGACCTACGGCAGCCCGACGCTCGGCGCGGCCGACATCGACCTGCTGGTTGAATCGGATGCATCGTTTCCAGAGGCCGCGGCCACTGCGCCGGGGCCGGTCGAGCTGGCGATCGGCCGGCACGTCGCGTCGCTCGTCGAAGATGGCGCGACGTTGCAGACGGGCATCGGTTCGATTCCTGACGCGGTGATGGCGGCCTTGCACGACAAGCGCGATCTCGGCGTGCATACCGGCAGCATCGGGGACGGCGTCGCGGCGTTGTGCGAAGCCGGTGTCGTGACGAATGCACGCAAGACGATCGATGCGGGGATCACCGTCGGTGGCGTGATCATCGGCTCCGAGCGCGTGCGCCGCTTTGCGCACCGCAACCCCGCGCTCGAGCTGCGCGGCACCGAGTACACGCACAATCCGCACGTGCTGCGCCGGATCGACCGATTCGTCGCGATCAATTCGGCGGTGGAGGTCGACCTGACGGGGCAGATCAACGCCGAGGCGATCGGCGGCACGTATGTGGGCGCGGTGGGCGGCGTGGCGGACTTCCTGCGTGCGGCGCAGGCCAGCCGGGGCGGTGTGCCTGTCGTGGCGTTGCCGTCGACTGCCGGCCGGCACAGCCGCATCGTGCCGCGCGTGACGGGGCCCGTCACGATACCGCGAAGCGATGCATGCGTGATCGTCACCGAGTACGGGATCGCCGATCTGCGCGGGCTGTCGCTCGCGCAGCGCATTCCGAGAATGATCGCTGTTGCACATCCGGATCATCGCGAGCAGCTGGAACAAGCGCTTCGTGCAGGCGGATGAGCAGGCCGCGCACGTCCGCCCCGCAATCGCGCCGAAGCGGACTGCGAATGCCGGCGTGCATGCGGGGGACATCCTGTCGCGACACGCTGCGCGCTTGCATGCGATGCGCGGCGATGCGGCCACGACGATGTACGCGATTGCCGAACAGGCGTGCCATCGAGGCAGCCGGTATTTACCTTCTCGTACCGCCGAACGAGGCGTGAGTCGACGCAGTTGATCGCAACGCAACGAGAAGCGCCGGCACGACGCCGGCGCTTTTTCGACTCGACTCGACCCGGCGTGTAGCGCCTGGCCGCCAGACCATCAAGCCATCACGATCGTCTTCGATTCCATGAACGCGGTCAGCCCTTCGACACCGCCTTCGCGACCGATGCCGGACTGCTTGAAGCCGCCGAACCCGATCGAGAAATCGGTGCGCGGGCCGTTGTGGCCGACCGTGCCCGAGCGGATCTGCCGCGCCACGTGCAACGCGCGAGCGCGGTCGTTCGTGAAGACCGCGGCGTTCAGCCCGAACGGCGTATCGTTTGCCATCCGGATCGCGCTCGCTTCGTCGTCGGCGGGAATGACGCTCAGCACCGGCCCGAAGATCTCGTCCTGCGCGATCGTCGAACGGTTGTCCACGTTGCCGAATACCGTCGGCTCGAAGAAGAACCCGCGCGCCAGTCCCGCCGGCCGCTTGCCGCCGGTGGCCAGCGTCGCGCCTTCCGCGATGCCCGTGGCGACGAATCGTTCGACCGTCTCGCGCTGCCGTGCGCTCGCGAGCGGGCCGGAAGTCGTCTCCGGTGCGAACGGATCGCCCACCACGATCTGCTTCGCGATGGCCGACAACGCTTCGACCATCGCATCGTGTTTGGCCCGCGGCACGATCACGCGCGTCAGGCTATGGCAGATTTGCCCGGTGTTGTAGCCGAAATAGGACGGGCCCAGCACGTTCGCCGCGGTTTCGATGTCGTAGTCGTCGAGGATGACCGCGGGCGACTTGCCGCCGAGTTCGAGCGTGACGCGGGCGATCCGGTCGCCGGCGATCGACGCGATCCGGCGGCCGGCGCCCGTCGATCCCGTGAACGTGATCTTGTCGACGCCGGGATGGCGCACCAGTTCCTCGGACACGTCGCGATCGGCCGTCACGACATTGACGACACCCGGCGGCAAGCCGATTTCGTCGCAGATCTCGGCGAACAGGTAGGCCGAGCAGGGCGCCTCGGGCGACGACTTGATCACCAGCGTGCAGCCGGCGAGCAGCGCCGGCGCGGTCTTGTACGCCATCAGGCCGGCGGGGCCGTTCCACGGGATGATCTCGCCGACCACGCCGACGGGCTCGTAGACACGATAGCCGAGATTGCCCGTCACCGATCGCTGTTCCTCGACGAACGGGAACGTCGCGGCCATCGCCGCATACTGGCGAAATGCGCCGCTGATGAACAGGCCGATCCGCGGCTGCGCGACCTTGTAGACGATCCCGGTCTCGATCGTCCAGATGCGGGCAAATTCGTCATTGAGCGCTTCCAGGCGTTCAGCGAATTTCTCCAGATAACCCGCGCGTTCCTGCGGCGTCATGCGCGGCCACGGGCCGTTGTCGAACGCGTCGCGTGCTGCGTCGATCGCGCGCTGCATGTCGGCCGACGCGGCTTTCGCCACGGTCGCCACGACTTCTTCCGTCGCGCAATCGAGCACGTCGAACGTGTCCGGGGTGGACGGCGCGACCCACTGCCCGCCGATGTAGAACGCTCGAGGATGCTTGAGTTCAATCGTTCTGTTGGTCATTTCATTCTCCATGGCCGTCATGGACGGCGCTTTCCAGATTCCGGACGGCATCGTCATGCGTGCCGTCAAAATACGATGACGCCCTTGCCGCTCGTTTGCCGATTGAAGTGAGCGTAGGCGTCACCGGCTTGTTCGAGACGCCATTCGTCGGTGAACAGCCTGTCGACCTCGACGCCGTGATCGGCGATGAAGTGCGCGCATTCCTTCATGCCCGGCTCGGAGAAGGTGAAAGAGCCGATCAGCGTGCGTTGCTTGCCGATCAGGTCTTTCATTGCGTCGACGGTCACGTTGCCGCCGACGGCGACGAGCACCACACGGCCCCACACCTTCGTGCTGCGAATCGCTTGCGCGCGCGGCAATTCACCGCCGGCGCATTCGACCGCGCACGACACGCCCTGGCCGCCGGTCAACCGATGGATGGTATCGACCGGGTCGCACTGGCTGGCATCGATGCCGTGCGCGACGCCGAATGCCTTTGCGCGTTCGACGCGATGCGGGTTGATGTCGACGCCGATCACTTCGACACCCATCGCGGCGGCGAGCTGGGCGGTCGACAGGCCGACCGGGCCGAGCCCGTAGACGGCCAGCGTGTCGCGCGCGCTGATATCGAGGCGCAGCAGCGCGCCGTACGCGGTGCCGGTGCCGCACGCGATGGCCGCGCCGCCCTTGAACGACACTTCCTGCGGCAGATGAACCAGCGACGAGACCGGCACCTTCATGTAGTTCGCGTGCCCGCCGTGGCTCAGCACGCCATAGATGCGCGCGCCGTGATCGCAGAGCTGGGTCCAGCCGGTGCGGCACGGGTCGCAGCAACTGCAACCCGCGTAGTGAAACACCATGACGCGATCGCCGACCCGGAATGATTTCGGATCGACGCCGGGGCCCAGCGCGGCCACGACGCCGCATGGCTCGTGGCCGCCGATCACGTGCGCGGACTCCATCCGGTCGCGCAGGCCGAGCATGCCCAGCGATTCCGCCATGCCGTGGCGGTAATAGTGAAGGTCGGTCCCGCACATGCCCGATGCCTTCATCTCGATCACGGCTTCGCCGTATCCCGGCACGGGATCGTCGAAATCGAGCACATCGACCTTGCACTGCCCTTGAAAGACCATGCCGCGCATGAAAGTTCCTCCGGTTTATTGTTCTTGAGCCGGCGTGTGCGTTTCAGCTCGTCCGTGCAAGTCGGCACGATGCCGATCCTGTTTCGCTGAGCCGGGGCACCACGCGCGGCGTGGTCAATGAATGGTCAATCCACCGGTCGGACTGAGCGTGGCGCCGGTCAGGTAGGCCGACTCGTCCGATGCGAGGAACGCGACGACCTGGCCGATGTCGGGCGGGGCCGCCACGCCGAGCGGGCAGCCGTCGACGATCTTCTCGTACTGTTTGCGATGCTGCACCGATACCTTGCTGTCGGCGCCGAACACGGCTTCCCACGACGGGCTGTCGCGCACCACCGTGACGCAGACGCAGTTGACCCGGATCCTGTCTCGCGCCAGTTCCTTCGCGATCACCTTGCTTGCCCGGATCAGGCCGCCGGCAAACGTCGACACGGCGGTCTGCCCGGGCGTCGGCACCCGGCCGCCTTCCGACGTCACGAAGATCACGCTGCCGCCACCCCGGGGGCGCATGTAGGGCAACGCGGCCTGGACCGGGAAGAGTTTGGCGGCCGTATTTTCCGCCACCACCGCCGCGACACGCGCGAGATCGATGTTGGCGAACGGGCCGCGCACGTCAGGCGAGCGCGCCTCGTCGTCGTTGCCGCCCGCATTGGCGACGACGATGTCGATGCCGCCGTGGCGGCGGGCCGTTTCCGCGGCCAGGGCGTCCATGTCGGCCTTGTTCCGCACGTCGCCCGGCAGGAAATCCGCCTGGCCGCCAGCTTGCCGCAATTCGGCGAGGACGCCCTCGGCCTTGGCCGCGTTGCGCCCGCTGATGACGACCGTGGCGCCCCGCGCGGCGAGTTGCAATGCAATGCCTTTGCCGATCCCGCCGGTGCCGCCGGTGACGATGGCTACTTTCCCTTCAAGACTGCTCATCGAAAAATGCCTTCTTCAGTTCGTTGAAAAAAGTTCGGATGCGCGTTGCTGGCCTGACGCGGGACCGTGTCGATCGTGCGGATTGCGCGTACCGGTCCGCCGGCTGTTTGCCTGACCAATAGTAGGGACGCGGAATCATCAATTCGAGTGCCGATTCTCGAACGCCCGGTTGACGTTTTTCGAATCGATGCGTGACGGTCGCGTGGCCGGGCGTTCCGGCTGCGTGCGGGCCGATGTCGACGTTCGCAAGACCGCAATCCCGCTTTCATGAATCGGCAATTGAACGGCGCGAGCCGCGCCCCTAGCATTGGCGGTGTCGGTGTGCCGCGGTGAATGCGTAGCCGTGGCCCACGTGTGCATCGCGCCGGTACTGCCCGTGACGGAATCGCCACGACACCCGCGCAACGTCGCATGCGAACCGCGGTATCAGGAGACGATGAAAAAGGAGAGGAGATGGAGGAGGTGATTCATGAGTCGCGCGCCGGAACGACGATCGGCGCGGGACGACCGCTGGCCGGTATTCGCGTGCTGACGGTCGAGAACTTCATCGCGGCGCCGTTTGCTTCGATGTGGCTGGCGGACGCCGGCGCGGAAGTCGTCAAGATCGAAGCGCGCGACGGCGGCGATTATGCGCGGAGCACGGACCCGGTCGGGCCGGGCGCCGACGGCCGGCCCAGCGGGCTCGCCTTTCTGCGGACCAATCGGAACAAGAAGAGCGTCACGCTCGATCTCAAGCACCCGGAGGGACGGCGCATCTTCACCGAGCTCGCCGCGCGGGCCGACGTGGTGCTCGAGAACCTGCGGCCGAACGTGATGGACCGGCTGGGGCTCGGCTACGCGGCGTTGAGCCGGATCAATCCACGCCTGATCTACGGCGCCATTTCCGGCTTCGGGCACGACGACATCCTGCCGAGCCCGTACGGCGATTTCCCCGCGTTCGATATCGTCGGGCAGGCGATGAGCGGGCTGATGTACCGCCCCGAGCGCGGCGACGATCGTCCGACCTATCTCGGCTTTTCGCTGGCCGATATCGAGTGCGGGATCCTGGCGCTCTACGGCATCGTGCTGGCGCTCCTGCATCGGCATACCACGGGCAAGGGCAAGAAGATCGACATCTCGATGGTCGATGCATCGTTGATCCTCAACGAAATCTCGGTCGCGATGTACTCGGCGACGAAGCGCACGTCGCCGCCCGGCGTGCATGCCGTTACCGCGCCGTTCGGCACCTATCGCGCGAAAGACGGCTATATCGTGATCGCGGTGCTGGGCGAACACATCTGGAAGCGGTTTGCGGACGTGATCGGCCGGCCCGGCCTGAAGGACGATCCGCGATTCGCCGACGGCATGTTGCGCAAGCAGCATGTCGACGTGCTGAACGTCGAGATCGATGCGTGGCTCGGCGACCGGTCGCGCGAAGCGGCGCTGGCGGCGCTGCGTGCGGGTGGCGTACCGTGCTCGAACGTGAACGACGTGCCGGACCTGTTCGAATGCCCTCACGTTGCCGCCCGGAAGATGCTCATGACGCTCGACGACCCGGCATGGGGTTCCATTCAGGTCGCGGGCAATCCGGTCAAGATGTCGGATGTGCCCGAACCGGACGCGAAGACGCCGCCGGTTCTCGGCGAGCACAACGCGGACGTGCTGCACGACTGGCTGGGCCTGGATGAACGCGCGATCACGACATTGCGGGACATGAACGTGATCTGAACCGGCCGATCCGCGATGCGCGATCTCGTTGCGCAAAGCGGGCGACATCGCCGCGGCAGTCACGGCCGGCCCGTCCTCGATCCCGATTGACGCATGCCGACCCCCGGCTTAGTCTCTATCGCGCATGCTTGCAATCCGGCCGGGCACGAAGACAGGAGAGTGGAAATGACGGGGCTCAGTCTCCACAATCTGACGAGGCGCGTCGACCTGTTCACGCTGAGGCTGTTTCTCACGGTCGTCGAAGAGCAGCAGATGCGTCGCGCGGCGGTGCGAGAAAACATCACGCCGTCGGCCGCGACGCGTCGCATCCAGGATCTCGAGGAGATTGCCGGCATCGACCTGTTCGAGCGGTTGCCGGGTGGCATGGTGCCGAGCCCGGCCGGCGAAGTGCTGGCGCGCCACTTGCGCGTGCTGTTCGAGAATCTCGACGTGATGCGCCGCGAGGTTGCCGAATTCACCGAGGGCGTGCGCGGTCATATCCGCATCAGTTCGACGAGCACGATCATCGTCCATTTCCTCGCGCGGGAGATCGCCGAATTCACGCGAGACTTTCCGCTCGTCGAGATCGAGTTGCAAGAGGACACCAATGCGAACGTGATAGGCTCGGTCGTGACCGGCAAGGCCGACGTCGCAATGTTCTACGCCACGGCCGATATCGACCGCGACGCGCTCGACATCATCGAGTTCCGGACCGATCGCCTGGTTGCGGTCGTGCCGCACGGCCACCGCCTCGGCGCGTGCGCGAGCGTCACGACCCAGGATCTCGTCGACGAGAACATCATCGGCCTCGCGCCGACGACCCTGCTGATGACGCAACTGCACGATGCGGCATCCGCACTCGGGCGCGAGCTGCGCGTCAAGTACCGGGTCAGCTCGATCGAGGCGGCGCGCAGCCTGGTCAAGGCCGGCCTTGGCGTGATGATTCACCCCGAAAGCATGCTGCCGGCCGAGGACGTCAACAAGGTGACGCTGGTGGCGCTCGACGAACCGTGGGCGTTGCGCCGGCTGTGCATCGGTACGCGGCGCGGCGATGCGTTGACAGCGGCGACTAGGGCGTTTGTCGCGCAGTTGACCGACCACTAACGACGCTTTCACTCACGCCGCGGCCTCGACATTCGCTCGGGGCGGCCGGCTGCGTCGCTTCGTTTCGCGTCGTCATCTCCGCCTCCTCGGCGGACGATGCGTTTGCGCGTCGGTACAGCCGGTTTATCGAGGTCGTCTCCCCATGACTTTCCGCTCGACGAATTCCGCAGAATCCCACGCGTGACGAAATGCGAATGCACGCTCGACGACATGTGTCGAGCCCATTCCGCCCCTCGTAAGCACGCGGTTCCGATCTCACAAAGCGCGATTCGAATTTGGTCAAACGTCGTTTCGAAATCCGGCACTTGGTCGAAAAATTTCGCCTCCCTATAGTGGGCGAGAACATAAAAAATCCCGCTCGACGACGGGCGATCACGAGTAACCAGGAGACGACGTGAACGATTCATCCATTCCCTCTCGCAGCAGCCTGTTCGTAGTACTACTGTGTTTCATGACGATTGCCGTCGACGGCTACGACCTCATCGTCTACGGCGCAACGGTATCGGCGCTCTTCGCAGAACCCGGATGGGGTTTGAGTGCCGGCGGGGCCGGCATGATCGGAAGCTGGACGCTGGCCGGTCTGATGCTGGGCCTGTTCGGTGCCGGATCGCTGTCCGACCGGATCGGCCGGCGCAAGCTGATCATGGCCGGCGTGCTGTGGTTCTCGATCGGCTCGCTGCTTTGCGCACTGGCCCATTCGCCGACGCAACTGGGCATTGCCCGATTCCTCACGGGCATCGGGCTCGGAAGCGTGGTGCCGTCGTCCGTGGCGCTGACGATCGAGTACGCGCCGCGAAATCGCCGGCAGCTCTACAACGCGCTTGCCCTCACGGGCTATGCGGTGGGCGGCGTGGTCTGTGCGCTGCTGGCCATCGCCTTGCTGCAGAGTCATGGCTGGCGAGTGCTCTATGGCGCCGGCGCGCTGTACCTGATCATCCTGCCCGTCATGGTTTTCTTCCTGCCGGAATCGGTCAGTTTTCTCGTCGAACGCAACCGGATCGACGAAGCGCGCGAACTGGCGGCCCGCTATTCGATCGACTTCGATCGCGTGCTGGCCGATCACGCGCACCAGCGGCAGCTTCATGCGGCGTCGGGCCATGCGGGCGGCTTCCGGCTCGCGATGTCGGTCGACTGGCGATCGAAGGTGCTGCTGTTTGCGGTGCTGTTCTTTTGCGGACAGATCGTCGTCTACGGCATGAACGTCTGGCTGCCCACGCTGATGCGCAAGGCCGGCTATCCGCTGGGATCGTCGCTGCACTTTCTGCTGGTCATGCAGTTCGGTGCCGTTGCGGGCAACCTGATCGGCGCATGGCTCGCCGATCGCGTGGGCGCGCGGAAAATTCTCATTTCGCTGTTCCTCGTGTGCGCGCTGTCGTTGCTGGTCATGAGCCAGAAGCCCGGCTATGCGTGGCTGATGCTGGCGGTGTTCGGCGCGGGCCTCGGGTCGATCGGATCGACCACGCTCGGGTACGGCTTCATCGCCGCATATTTCCCGGCGTCGTGTCGCGGCTCGGCCATCGGGACGGCGCAGGGGCTGGGGCGGATCGGCTCGGTGCTGGGGCCGATGATCGGCGGATGGGTCGTCGGGTCGAGCCTCGGGCATCAATGGAATTTCTACGTGTTTGCGATTCCGTCGCTCATTGCCGCCATCGTGGTGACGCAGATTCCCAGGGCGGCTCGCATCGACGCGTCGTATGTCAAGGCGTGACCTGCGGTTGCACGGGCCGGCACGATGATGCGTCGAGCAGGCCGGCGGATCGGCCGCCCACGCGCACCGGGCAGCGGTGCGCGCGGCGTGCGGTTGGGTAGATCGTGTGTTCGCAAAACACGCGGCAGGGCACAGGTGTACGATCGCGGAGGGCGGCGTCGTGCGCCTGTGACACGCAGCATCGCTGTTGCACAGGGATGGACTGGCTCGACGCGTTGCCGTGGCGGGAGGAGCGGGAACGAACCCGCGCGCCGTGCGACATGACGCCCGACAACGTCTTGAAAAAGTGCATGCGAGGAGACATGAGTACATTCAACCGATTGCACCTGATTCGGCAGGTCGATCTGTTTACGCTGAAACTGTTCGTGTCCGCGGTTGAAGAGCAGCAGATCGGCCTGGCCGCGATCCGCGAGAATATCGCTGCGTCGACGGCGACCAAACGCATCCAGGATCTCGAGGACATCGCCGGCGTCAAGCTGCTCGAACGCGGCCCGAAAGGCGTGTCGCCGAGCCCGGCGGGCGAAGTCCTGCTGCGCTATATCCGCAAGATGTTCGACGATCTCGACGACATGCGATCCGAGATCGCCTCCTTTACCGAGGGCATGCAGGGCGAGCTGACTGTCGCGTCGGCACGCTCGATCATCGTGCCGTTCATCGCGCGTGAAGTCGGCGAGTTCGGCCGCGAGTATCCCCGGGTCGAGCTCGTGATCCAGGAGCTCGAGAACGCCGAGATCGTGCACGCGGTGGCCCGCGGTGAAGCCGATGTGGGCGTATTTGCCGCTGCCCACGAGATCGACCTGGGCGGCGTCGATATCACGCCGTACCGCGAGGACCGGCTGATCGCGGTCGTCCCCAAGGAGCATCACCTGAGCGGACGCGCGAGCGTGACCTTCAAGGATCTTCTGCCGGAAAACGTCATTACCGTCACCGCGATGGTCGGCGTGATACGGGCGGCCGCGCGGCGCCTGGGGGAGGAATTCAAGCCACGCTATGGCGTCCGGAGTGCGGGCGTCGCGGTCAGCCTCGTCGAGGCCGGGCTGGGTGTCACGATTCAGCCGGAATGCCTGGTCAGTCACGAGCTGTTCAGCCGGGTTGCCGTGCTGGAGCTGGCCGAACCCTGGGCGGTGCGACACATTCATATCGCGACGGCGCGCGGTCGCGAACAGAATCCGATCGTGCGCGCGCTGGTCAAGCAACTGCTCGACCGGCCGCGCGACTGATTGGCGAAGCCGGCGGCGGATGCTGGCCGCCGCCCGGCATGGCCACGCTGGAAGATCAGACGAAAGCCGGTTGATCGCCGTCGGTCCCTGGCTTGTTGACGCCGACGTTGGCACGCACCAGCCTGTCCGGATGCGCGACCAGCTCGGTGACCAGCGCGGCGACGCTTTTGCGCGACACCTCGGTGCCCTTGAACGGCTCGTCGCGACGGGTGATCTCGTAGCTGACCTCATCCTTGTCCTGGAGCCACGCGGCGCGGAGGAGGGTGTAGTCCGTATCGGATGCCTCGATCAGGTCGGCGGACCGGCGATACGGTGGCAGGTACTGACCGATTTCACGGCGGTTCCAGTCGCCGAACTTGCCGGGTACCTCGTCGTAGATGCCGAGCGAGTTGACGAAGATCAGCCGCTTGACGTTCGCGGCCTTCATGGCGGCAAGCACATGCTCCGTCTGCACGTCGACGTCACCGGCCAGGTTGGCGTAGACGATGTCCTGCCCGTCCATGATCCGCGGCAGCAGCTTCTTGTCCAGGACGTCGCCGATCACCACGCTCGCGTTGGCGGGCTCGTTGCCGGCCAGCTTCGCGGGATCGCGCACGAGCAGGGTTTGTCTGACGTTCTGATGCTCGCCCAGCATCTGAACGGCCCAGCGGGCAATCTGCCCGCTGGCGCCGAGGATCAATACGTTGGTCATGGTGTTTGTTCCGGATTCCGAAAAAACGAGGAACCCGGGACGGGCTCCTCGGCGCAAGAGCGTGCCGGTGGGATCCCGGCAACGGGAATTACAGGTGTTCCTTGTAGAAGGGGATCAGCTTGGCCAGCGCCTTGCCGACCGGCTCCGGCTTGTCGTACAGGTCGTAGTGCGACCAGCCTGCGATCACCACCAGTTCCTTCTGCTTCGATGCTGCGCGGCCGATGATTTCGCACCCGTCGCGATAGGCGCCGAACGCACCGACCTGATCGCCCACCACCACCATCAGCGGTTGGGTGAGCAGCGTTTCACACAGATGGAACGCATCCCAGCCCACGGCGGCGGCCTGGTGCGAGAACAGCGAGCGGTTGACGCCGTTCGGCGCGCGGCCGCGATCCGAGCGGTAGTATTCGGTCGCACCGTACACGTCCACTTCCGTGAGGCCGGCTTCCCGGGCCGCTTCGGGCGACGGCGGCAGCAGGTCGTCCACGCGCAGCGCGGCACCGCGCGCTTCGGCCGTCCGTTGCTTGGCCATCGCCTCGAGGGCGGCGATCGGGTCGTAGTTGCTGAACCCTTCGCGCATCAGGCGGCCGTAGTTGGCGCCCGTCACGGTGGCCACCGCCTTGATGCGGCGTTCGGTCATCGCCGCATTGATCGAATAGCCGCCGCCACCGCAGATGCCGAGCACGCCGATGCGCGCTTCGTCGACGTACGGGAGCGTCACGAGGTAGTCGCAGACAACGCGGAAATCCTCGACCCGCAACGTCGGATCCTCGATGTAGCGCGGCTCGCCGCCGCTGTCGCCCTGGAAGCTGGCGTCGAATGCGACGACCAAGAAGCCTTCCTTGGCCAGCGCCTCGCCGTACACGTTCCCGGACGTCTGTTCCTTGCAGCTGCCGATCGGATGAGCGCTGATGATGGCGGGATACTGCTTGCCTTCATCGAAATTCGGCGGGAAGTAGACGTTGGCGGCAATGTCCCAGTACAGATTCTTGATCTTCACACTTTTCATGACAGCTCCATTCAGGGGGAGATTCGAGGTTCGCCGGGCCGGGTGACGCTTGGGCAACCGGGGCAATGACTCGAATATAGAGAGGCGATTGGATTTACGAAAGATCGCAATCCGGACTACAGTGGTATTCCAAAATTGACAATGGCATTGGCATGGACCCTTCATTGCTTCCGTCTCTCGCGTGGTTTGCCCACGTCGCCCATCATCGGAGCTTCACGAAGGCGGCCGCCGAGATGGGCGTTTCCCGCGCGAACCTGTCCCAGAACGTCAAGGCGCTCGAGCGCCGGCTGAACGTCAAGCTGCTGTACCGGACGACCCGCGACATGTCGCTGACCGAGGAAGGGCAGCGGCTCTACGACGTGTGGTATCCGGCGCTGGTTGCCGTCGAGCGGACCGTCGACGCGTTGCACGAGGCGCGCGACGCGCCGACCGGGTTGATTCGCATGAACACGTCGCGCGTCGCCGCCAAGACGCTGATCGAGCCGCACCTGGAAGAGTTCAGCACCCGCTTTCCGGGGCTCGGCCTCGAGCTGGTAATGGACGACGGCTTGGCCAACATCGTGGCCGACGGGTGCGATGTCGGCATCCGGATCGGCGAGAGCCTCGCGCCGCATATGGTGGCCGTGCCAATTACGCCGTCGCTGGAAATGGCGGTCGTCGGCACGCCGGCCTATTTCAAGCGTCACGGCGAGCCCGCGACGCCGGCCGATCTGGTCCGGCACAATTGCCTGCGATTCCGGCAGGTCAGCGGGGCCATTCATCCGTGGGAGTTTGCGTCGCCGGATGCGTCAGGGCACGGCTTCACGGTGGAGCCGCTGGGCAGCATCACCACCAACGACGACGACGGGATGATCCGCGCGGCGTTGCAGGGTGTCGGGCTGATCCAGCACATCGACATTGCCGTGCAGCCGCATCTGGATTCCGGCGCACTGGTGCGGGTGTTGCAACCGTGGTGCAAACCGTTCGCCGGCTTCTACGTGTATGCGCCGACCCGTGCGCAGATGCCGATGAAGATCAGGGCGCTGATCGACTTTCTGGTGGAAAAGCGGGAAGCGATCGTCGCGTCCCGCGCCCGAGGCGGCCGCGCGAATACGGCCGGCGGGAAAGCGGGGCGCTAGCAGTCCTGGATCGCTGCGTTACGCCCCGTGCCATCACGCTTGCGGCGCGACGGATGCGCCGGTGATGCCATGCCGCCGCAGCGAATCCGCGACGAAGCCCGATGCCTTCATTTCCTCGACAAACGCATTCAGCGCCGCCGCGGCCGCTTCGCCGCGGCTCTTCGGCACACCCATTGCCTGCCGGATCACCATGAACCGCTCGTTGAGCAGGCGCAGGCCGGGCGTTTTCGCCGCGTCGCTCTCGAGTTGCTGCTTCACGCCCGCCGCGACTTCCAGTTGCTGTTCGATGAAGGTCTGCACGACGGCTTGAGACGTCGGCGCACGCACGATCTGCGCGGCCTTCAGTTCGCGCGTGAGGAACAGGTCGTAGGCGCTGCCTTTGCCCACGGTCACGCGGTTGCCCGGCTGGTCGACGTCCGCGTTGGTGCGGATCGGCGACGCGTCGCGCACCAGATAGAACCCCTCGATCAGCACGTACGGCGCCGTGAACGCGACCGTTTCGCCGCGCAGCGGATCGACCGCGAAGAAGCCGAAATCGGCGCGCTCGTCGGTCAGTGCCTGCACCGATTTGCCGGCGGCGTCGAACACCACGAGCTCCAGCTCGGCCGACAGGCGTTCGGCGAACGCGCGCGCGAGGTCGATCGACACGCCGAACGGTTCGCCGGTTGCCGGGTCGCGGTTCGCGAGGATCGGGTTGCCGAGGTTGATCGACGCGCGCAGCTTGCCGGTCGGCGTGAACGCGGAGAGGACGGAAGGGGCGAGGGGCATGGCAGGCTCGTGGCGGTCGTGGGGTTCGGGGCGCGTCGATGCGCGGCTGATCGTCGGCATCGAGCTTATCACCTGGCCGACATGAATCGCGAAGCCGCTCCGGCCGATGGTCGTTGCACTGCGCTGTATCGTCGGTGATCGTCGGGCAGGGCGGAAGAAAGCGGCGCAGGCGGCCTGCCTGCGCCGGGGGAAGCCGCTTATTCGACGGCTTCAAACGCGGCGTGATACTGCACGGTGCCGAGCGGCACGTCACCGGCAAATGCCTGCGCCTGGAAATACGCGTGGGGAACGCCGGGCAGTTCCAGGCCTGGGTAAGCCTTGAAACCGAAGCGCCCGTAATAACCGGGGTCCCCCAGCACGACGCAACCCGTCCCGCCGATGCGTTGCAACTCGCTCAGCGCGGCTTTCATCAACACGGAGCCAATGCCCTGGCCTTGTCGGTCGGGCCATACCGAGATCGGCCCGAGCCCGAACCAGCCTGCCGCGCCGGACGAAACATGAACCGGGGAGACGGTGACGTGGCCGACGATCCTGCCGTCTTCGATCGCGACCAGGGAGATGGTGAGCTGCTCGCTGTGGCGCAGCGCATTGACGATGAATTGCTCGGTGTGACTTGAATGCTCTTCGTGTTCGAATGCTGCGGTGGTCAGTTGCGTAATGGTGTCGATGTCTTCGATGCGTTCGTTGCGAATGGTCAAGTTCATGATGATGTTTTCTAAAATCGAGTTCTACTAAAAGATTGAATTCAGGTCGGTTCTATTCGCCTGATTTCTGCAGGACGAAAAATTGGTAGCCGTATTCGCCAAGGTGCTGCCGATGGATATCCAGCTCTTGCTGGAGATCCGCAAGCGCGTTCGAGGAGAACGCCTCCGGCGGCAATTCGGCCACCCGTTCGCGCAAAGGTGTCAGATAGTTGTCCCACGCCTGCTGGCCAAGCGGAAAGCTGTCGAGTACGCGATATCCCAGCTTGCCGATCGCGGAGAGGCGATCGCCCACCGTCTTCATGTCGGCGTAGCCGTGACGCCAGAACGCCGACGCTTCCCGATGGGGTTCGTCCGTCAGCCATACCAGGTCGCTGATTACCAGAAACCCTGCAGGCCGGATGAACGGCCTCCAGCACTTCAGCGCGTTGTCGAAGCCGATGATGTACGCACATCCCTCCGCCCAGATCGCATCGAATGGCTGCCCGGAAAACGGCAGCTCGGTCATGCTGGCGCAAAGCAGTCGCACCCGGTCCTGCAGTGCTTTCGCTGCGAGGGTCTGCCGTGAACAGGCCAGGTTGTACTCGTCGTTGTCCAGCGCGGTAACCCGTGCGGGCGTGTGTTCGGCCAGCAGCGCAGTGGTGACACCCCTTCCGCAACCCACCTCCAGCAGCGTGTGCGGCACGGTGGGTAGCGACTGGAGGGCTTGCAGGCTGTCTTGCGCCGACCCCGGCCCCAGGCGATCCAGGCCGTCGAAAATCCGCTCGAAATCGGCCATGTATTGCTCGTGCGCATTCATGTCCTTCGACAGCCACTTCAGGCGCAGCGCCTGTTTTTCGTTGAAGCCCTGCTTGAGCAGCCAGGCCAGGTGCGCACCTGGAGCGTGGCGTTCCAGCGCCTCGTGCCACCCGCGCATCGACCCCATCCCGAGCATCGCGGCGAGCAGATCCCGGGATTGCTGCTTCTCGGCAATCTCCTGCTCCAGGGACTGCAGGCGTTCGAGCAGCAGCGATCGATCGATGCGCGTTTCGAGACACGCCTGGCATTCCTTCAGGGTCAACCCGCCCGCCTGAAGCTGCTGCAACAGCTTCAGCTGCTGGAGATCCTGATCCGTGTAAGTGCGATAGCCGTTGGCCTGCCGCGTCGACGAGATCAACCCCATTTTTTCGTAGTAGAGCAGCGTCGAGCGGCTCAGGCCTGCCTTCGTCGCCAACTCGGAGATGCGATACATGTGCCTTTCCTCACCTTGTTGCCCGAACCATAAACTATGAAGTTATAGACAGGTAAAGGGGCTGCGTGGCGACGAGCAGGGCTTGGGCGCGGAAAAAGGGGCCGTACTCGCTTGCTTTTCGCCGGCGGCTGCTTCCGATTGACCGCCTCATGCCCCGTCGGCACCTTCCCGCCAGGACCAGTGGGCCTTGAATCGCCCGGCAACCGCTAGAATTGCGGTTTTAGTCCGGAATACGTCCATGTCTTTTGCCTCGCTTGGCCTGATCGATCCCTTGCTGCGTAACCTGCAGGACCTCAATTACCAGGCCCCTACGCCGGTGCAGGCCAAGGCGATTCCTGCCGTGCTCGGCGGCAAGGACGTGATGGCGGGTGCCCAGACCGGCACGGGCAAGACGGCGGGTTTTGCGCTGCCGCTGTTGCAGCGGCTGGTGCAACATGGCCCCGCGGTGTCCAGCAACCGCGCACGTGTTCTGGTGCTGGTGCCTACGCGTGAACTGGCTGAACAGGTGCTGCAAAGCTTCATCGCGTACGGCAAGGGCCTCGATTTGCGATTTCTGGCCGCTTACGGGGGCGTGAGTATCAATCCGCAGATGATGAAGCTGCGCAAGGGCGTGGATGTGCTCGTGGCCACGCCGGGCCGTTTGCTGGATCTCAACCGCCAGAATGCGGTGCAGTTCGATCAGGTGCAGACGCTGGTGCTGGACGAGGCCGACCGCATGCTGGATCTCGGTTTTGCGCGCGAGCTCAACGCCGTCTTCGCCGCGCTGCCCGCGCAGCGCCAGACCTTGCTGTTCTCGGCCACGTTTTCAGACGATATCCGCGCGATGGCGGCGACCATTCTGCGCGGCCCGGTCAACATCAGCGTCAGCCCGCCCAATGCCACGGCCAGCAAGATCAAGCAGTGGGTGGTGACGGTGGACAAGCGGAACAAGCCCGACCTTTTCATGCACCTCGTGGCCGAGAACAAGTGGGAGCATGCGCTGGTATTCGTCAAGACGCGCAACGGCGTGGATTACCTGGCGGCCATGCTGGACGAAGCCGGCTATGCGGTCGACACCATTCATGGCGATAAGCCGCAACCGGCGCGCCTGCGTGCGCTGGAGCGCTTCAAGACGGGCGAAGTACAGATGCTGGTGGCCACCGATGTGGCGGCGCGCGGGCTGGATATCGACGACTTGCCGCTGGTGATCAACGTGGACCTGCCGATCGTGGCGCAAGACTATGTGCACCGTATTGGCCGTACCGGCCGCGCGGGCGCCAGCGGTGTGGCGGTGTCCCTGGTGTGTGCGGACGAAGCGCCGCAACTGGCCGCGATCGAAGCGCTGATCAAGCAAACGCTGCGCCGTGAAGAAGAGCCGGGTTTCGAGGCCGAACACCGCGTGCCGGAAACCAGCGCGACGGGCGAGATCATCAAGAAACCCAAAAAGCCCAAGAAGCCGAAGGTGCCGCCCGCTGTGGCGGGTGCCATGCCGGTGCCGGGTAAAAAGCCGCGTCCGCAGAATGGCGAAAACAAGCGGAAGCCTGCGGCGGTGCACGCGAAACCGGCTGGTAACGGACCGGACTACACCATTGGCAGTCCGTTCAGCGTGCAGAAGCCGCGTGGTAAATCTGCCGCCAAGCCAGCGGCGGGAGCGCGCAAGCCGGCTGGCAAACCCGCTGGTGGGCGAGGGAAACGTCCGTCCTGATTCGTGGCAATGTGTCACGCCAGCCAGTGAGCACGGCTGGCGGTTCGGGGGCCGTAGGCAGACTCGAGGGTGTTGCGTCGACGGGTTGAATCTGCAGTTGAAAGTGGAGGTTCGGGAAGGTCCGCGTGGACAAGAGCCCGCTGCGGATGCCGGGGCGGCGGCCAGGGTTAGCGCGGCCAAGGTAGATCGAGCGGCTGGACGGATTGCCGGGAAACCGGTTCGACTGTTTGCTGCGGCAACAACGGGCGCGGGCATCGCCGGCGAAGAGCAGGATCTGGACCTGCAATCCGCCTCAACAGCCTTGCGGAAATCCCGTCCTGTTCTTGGTGCGGCCTTACTGCCATTCACCGGGATGACAGATCACCCAACCCGGAAGGTAGCTATCCATGTCCGTATGACCCCAGCACCAGTTGTGCTGGTGAATGGTCTTCATCAACTGTTCGCGTTGTGCGCAGGCGCTTCCCGGAGCATATTGCCCGTCAGGCAATAATTTCGGTGCCGGGCCGTTCCGGCATTTGTCATTGGCCACTTCTTCCTGATGCATCAGTGCCTGGACGGCAGACGGAATGGTGCGGGCCAACGTGGCCTTGTATTCGATGCAAGCTGGTGCCTTGGGATCGTTGGACTTGCGGGCACATTTGGACTGAAGCTTGTCGATGTTTCTCGATACTTCTGGTGGATACGTCTCGGCGTGTGCTGTAGCAAGACATCCAGCCAGCAACAGGTAGGCGGCAAGTGATCTGATCAAAATCATTTCGCGTATGACACGATGCGTCCGGTAGCTCAGGAATCGGCGAATTATGGCATGTGCGCGTTTTCAACGATCCGACGTCCTGGGCGCGCACCGAACGGTATGAGCGCAATCACACCGCTGAGACCTGCGACTGAATTGCCACGTTATGTGCTCGGGCATATAGACTTTTCGGTTGAGCCGCTCACGCCGATTACCTGAATCGGTAACGATATCCCAATCGTTCTTGACAGCCACGTTACCGAACGGCAATCTTTCGGTCATGAACTACGACGCGCGAAAATTTATGATGTGCGCCATGACCGCTGGTGGCGAGTCGTGGGAATCGTGACGTTCATACATCGTACGTAGAATTCCTCAGCGGCCCCGCCACTCATGACGGGGCCGTGTCGTTTCAATCGCTCCGTTTGCATTGGCACAAATCGGAGTGATTGCATGCACGAAAAATCATGTGTTGTTAATCTTTTGCGCCTTGTCGACGCCTTGATCTGGCAGATCACGCCCGGGAGCGCGGCATGCTGACAATACGAAAAGCGAATGGCGGCGATGTACTCGATACGTGGGAAATCCGCAAAGCTTCGGTACGGGTTGCGTGTGCTGAATATTACCCAGAAGCGTCCTTGTCAGCCTGGGTGGCTGGATTGCCGACCGACAAGTGGGCCCGCATCGTCGAGCGCGACTTTTACGTAGCCGTCGATGACGGGTTGGTCGTGGGCACTGGCATGCTTACCGTCGCAAACGGGCAAGTGGATGCCATCTTCGTCCGGCCGTCTCACATGGGGCGCGGTGTTGGACGCAGCATGCTGGCGTCACTCGAAGCATTGGCTCGC
Organism: Burkholderia lata; assembly: GCF_000012945.1. Lineage (NCBI taxonomy): Bacteria > Pseudomonadati > Pseudomonadota > Betaproteobacteria > Burkholderiales > Burkholderiaceae > Burkholderia > Burkholderia lata. The sequence goes on along the minus strand of NC_007509.1, from coordinate 851,200 downwards.
GATCATGGGCTTGCCTCGATGCGTCTCGATGCTACGCTGAACGCTGCGCCGTTTTATCGCTCTTGTGGCTGGTCGGGGACATCGATTTCGACGTACCGAACGTCGAGCGGACTGGAATTGGCGTGCGTGCCGATGACCAAGTGCGTTGGCTCTGTATAGCTTGTATCCAGGGCCGACTGTAGTTACCTGCAGTCGGCAAAACACCAGGCTGATAGGCCGTAGTCGGGAATGCCGGCAGTCCGTTCAGGATCGTTTTGAGCCGGTGACGGACCACCACGGAGGTATCCGACGGCGTTCGGTTCGGCCATCATGCGCCATTCACGGCCGGCGCCCGCGGTGGCGCTCAAGTGCCGGCGTGACGCTTGCGGCGATACGCTCGAAGCTTGTTCTGCGATCAGCCGCGCTTGGGTGTTTTCATTGCGGTGCTTGCAGTGCCCGGTTGCGCAGGCGTCCGCGATGAGTTGCGCACCGGAAGGCGTGAATCTCACGATCGTGATGCCTTTTGCTCCGATCAATCATCGGCGCCAGGCGGCGTGTTGTGCCGGCCGGATTCGCGGCACCTGCCCGGGTGCGGCCCATGCGATGATGTGCCATGACTGACATGAGAGATGGAATGATGACTACCTTCGACGAGGCGACAACGACGGCGATCGCCGCGTTTGCCCAACTGGATTTCTACACGGCTTTGCAGGCGATGCGCGCCGAGGCCGACTACGACCGCGAACGAGACCAGTGGATCTCGCACTATATCGACGAGCACGGCGGCGGCGCGGACGATGCCGAATACGACGCCTTGCACGCGCGGGCCCAGGCAACCCCGGAATACGCGCAGTTCATCGACGCGGCTCGCCGGGAAATCCTCGAATACTTCGACGTGACTGACGATCAACTGGACTGGATGGTCGTGCTGCGCGAAGACGACAGTGATGAGCTTTGGGCGGAAGTCAATCGGCAGCGGATTGCGCTGGGAACCGGGGAAGTACGCGGCGATCTCTGATCATTGCTTGCCGTTGGGGGCTCAGGTTGTGCCGGGTGCGGGGCTGGCGTCAGGTCAATCGCGTGGTGCGCCGGCCCCCCAGTTGCTGCAGCCGATTCGGTAAGGGAGGACAAACTTCCGGAGCGTCGGAACGTGTGGCCGTTGTGCTCTGACACTTGCCATCGAGGTGCAACCGTTCGGCGGCATCGGACAGCAGCGGGTCAGCAGCAGTCACTCAAAACACGCTCTTCAAAACAGACATTAGCCGCTCAATAGCGAGTTGCTACAAGGCATTCAGTGATCTTTCCTGGAAGAAGCTGCGAGCCGTCACTCCAGCGGCTTGTATAACCGGCGTGAGCCGAGATAAACTCCGCCGCTACATCCAACTCTTTTTTAAAAAGGAGGTAAATATGGTTTTGCTTATGCGCCCACTGATGTTGGCACATTGGTTCAGCACATTCGCCTGCTCTCGCCTGAGTTCCATCGCGCTGCGATAACCCGGTCAGAGCAAAGCCTTCTCCTTCCGAGTCCTTTCTCGACTCCAAAGTTGTCGCCAGCGCTCCTGTTGACAGGGACAAACACGTCCCGAAAAAACGAGAGCAAGAGCATGACAACCCTGATTTCCGCGCTTTCCTTGAATCTGGAAACCGGCCATGGCCCGCTATTCCAGGACCTTTCCTTTACCGTAAAACTTGGCGACCGCATCGGCCTGATCGGCCACAACGGCTGCGGCAAGAGCAGTCTGCTTGATGTATTGGCGGGCAGCCGCGAACCCAGTGTCGGTAGCGTGCAATATGCGGCAATGTGCCGCCTGCAACACGTCGAGCAGCATCTCCCGCCAAGACTTGCCGACCTGACGACGCGAGAGGCGTTGCTGGAGAGCGTCGGCGAGCAACGAGCCGAGCATTGGCGGGTAGACAGTCTCCTGGACGATCTGGAACTGGCCACTGCGGCGGACATACCCGTTTCCGACCTGAGCGGCGGGCAGCACACGCGTTTGCTGCTGGGACGTGCGGTACTGACGCAGCCGAATCTGCTGTTGCTTGATGAACCAAGCAACCATCTGGATCTCCCCTCGTTATTGTGGCTGGAAAATTTCCTGCGCCGCTGGCAGGGCGGCTTCATCCTCGTGTCGCACGACGCGCGACTTCTGGACAGCCTCAGCGACAAAAGCTGGATTCTGCGCGATCAGCGCTTGTACGGTTTCGACATGCCGTGCAGCCGGGCCCTGGTCGCGTTGGCCGAGGCCGACGCAACGGCACAAGCGCGTCGTGCAGGCGAGCAAAGCGAGATAGACCGGCTGGCCGCCAGCAGCAAACGTCTGGCCATCTGGGGGCGCGAGCACGACAACGAGAAACTGTCGCGCCAAGCCAAGTCCATGCAAAGGCGTGTCGAAAAACTCAAGGAAGACCAGACCTTTGTCAGTCGTGGCAGCCCGTGGCGCTTGAAGCTACAAGGAAGACCATTGGCGGCCGACCGTCTGATGGCCTTCGAAGGGCTGCATGTACGCGCCCAGGCAGAAGAGCCGATCCTGTTTGAGGTTCACGATTTGTGGTTGCGGCCAGGTGACAAGGTCGCCCTTCTGGGCAGCAACGGCACGGGCAAATCCTCGTTGTTGCGCCAGTGCTGGAGCGATCTGCAGCAGGGAGAAGCGCGCATGGGTTGGCGTTATCATCCGGCGGCGCGCATCGCCTACTACGATCAGTCGTTGCATCAACTGGCCGACGACGCCACTTTGTCTGACGCGCTGTATAAATTTGCGCCGGTCGGCGACAAAGAGCGACGGCAGGCGTTGATTTCTGCCGGGTTTGCGTATGTACGTCATGGTCAGACCGTAGCCACGCTGAGCGGCGGCGAGCGGGCTCGTCTGCTCTTTCTCGCGCTGTCCATGGCGAGCTACCACCTGTTGTGGCTTGACGAGCCGACCAATCACCTGGATATGGAAGGCAAGAGTGAACTTGCCGCCGCGCTGGCGGCGTTCGATGGCGGTTTCATTCTGGTTTCGCACGACCGCGAATTGATCGAGCGCAGCTGCAATCGCTTCTGGGCAATCCATGACGGGCGCTTGCAGGAATTTCCGGATGCTGAAAGTGCGTATCGAAATTTGTTCACCTCTCGTGAGCCCGCTGCACCCGAGCAGATTCCGACCGCACGGAACCACAGCGGCGTTCAATCCACCAGCAGCGACGCCGACGCACAGTGGCAACGGTGGTGTCAGTTGGAGACATTGCTGACGGCAGAGCTCGCACGCAAACCGAAACATCAAAAGCCGCAACTGCAGGAACAGTGGCGGAAAGAAATGCGGCAACTGGAACAGGCGCTTGGGCTTTAAGGCGTATGTGACGGGTGTGGTTCGCAGCAGCGCGGCGACGTCTGACTGGCGATAGGCACGGACTGGTTCGGTGCCTCCTGGTGCCGCCTGCCGCCAGTATCCTGCGATTCCACACCCGCTTTACGTTCTGAGCGAACGCCTGGAACGTTTGTGGAGACGTGGTGGTGTGGCCGCAGTTCCCAAGGCCAACATCGAAAGTCGTCGGCCCCATGAACGCGTGCAGGTCAGGCGCAGGGCATGACCAAAGTTTGCGACCGTCGCATCGATTTCTGTCTCGAGCCTCTGGTGAAACGGCCGATGAATGCAGCCGATCCTGACGGCTGCCTCCGCTGCAGCGGGCTCGAGCATATACACCGGTTCCCCGTCGTACGTGCTTGGCGTGACTGGTGATTTTGTCCATTTCCCAAGGGGCAATATCGGGAGGAACGTGGGTGCTGCTGTGCGGGATCGTCGCCAAAACGGGAATCGTATTCTCCCGGGCAGCGTGAACCTCGAAGGCACGCACGTATCCAGACGGCATGCTGCGATCCTCTATCGTGAATTCATGAGGACCTCGCCCCGTTTCGGTCACGCTACTTCAACATCAAGATCGTTAATCAACGAGCGATTCCGAAAGGGGGCGAGCGTCGATCGCGACGTGGCTTTGCGCAATTATGGCGACGGTGCCTTGGCCTCGCACGATAAAACCGTGATTGCCTCATCAAGCGGCAACGTCACCTGATCGCCGTTGCGATTTCGGATACTGACCGTTCCATTCCGTTCATCGCGTGCCCCTACGGCAATCAAGAACGGAATCTGCAATTTGCGGGCGTCAATGATTTTTCGCTCCAGTCGCTCGGCGCGGCAATCGGCAACGACGCGCAGCCCCGCGTCATCAAGCATCTGTACCACCCGCATTGCGTACGGTGCGTGTGCATCACTGATACTCGCCACGACAATCTGTTCAGGCGCGAGCCATACAGGCAACCACCCCTCGTAGTGTTCCAGCAGGATTGCGATGAAACGCTCCATGCTGCCAAGTACGGCGTGATGCAGCATGACAGGCGTCTCTTGTACGTTTTCCGCGTTGATGAAATGCGCGTTCAGCCGTCCGGGGAGCACGAAGTCCAGTTGAATCGTCCCGCATTGCCATTCCCGGCCACGACGGTCGGCCAGCTTGAATTCGAGCTTGGGTCCATAAAAGGCACCTTCGCCCTCGGACAGTTCGAATTCCAGGCCGGCTGCCCGGGCAGCGGCCGCAAGCGATGCTTCGGCTTGATCCCAGACGGCTTCCTCGCCCGCCCTTTGCATCGGCCGCGTTGCCAGCGCGACCGTGACGGACGAAAACCCGAGGTCTGCATAGACAGCCCTCAGCAAGTTGCAAAAGCGCGCTACTTCATTTTCGATTTGCGATTTCGTGCAGAACACATGTGCATCGTCCTGCACGAACGCACGTGTGCGCTTGAGTCCTTCCAGCGATCCGGATGGTTCGTCGCGGTGACACGCACCGAACTCGCTATAGCGAATCGGCAACTCACGATATGAACGAAGCCCCTGATTGAAAACCTGCACATGACATGGACAACTCATCGGTTTCAGACAAAGCGCCAGCGCATCGTCGTGATCGACATCGGCTGATGGCTCGATCGGCGATCGATCGGGGAGCGCATACATTTGCGAGCCGAACTTGTCCCAATGTCCACTGCGTTCCCACAGCGAGCGCGCCAGTAGTTGTGGCGTGCGGATCTCGCGAAAACCCGCGCGACGCATTCGCATTCGCACGTAATCTTCCAGCACGCGGTACAGCGCCCAGCCGCGTGGATGCCAGAAAACCATACCTGGACCTTCCTGTTGCTGATGGAACAGGCCGAGTTTGTTTCCGAGAATGCGATGATCGATGTCGTTCACGATGACTCCGTTTAGATGCGTGCTGGTAACACACGGAGCGCCGTAAACGCCAAGAGCCCCGTCCGTTGCCGGCGGGGCCCTTGGTGGTATGCAACTGCCGAAACTACTGCGCGCACCCTCCAGACGACCCGCCGTTACCGGTGGTCGTCGTGGTGGTGATGCTCGAGAGGGAAATCGGTTTGCGTTGCATGGAGCCACGATAAATCAAGTGAACCGGTTGCGTCAATTGTGTCGACGTCGCTCGCTCTGCGCTTCAGCTCGACGATGGCATCATCAAATGCATGCGAGTGGTCGTCGCAGCGGGCCGTGCTGGCGATTGAGCTGCTTCGTGATGTGAGGGAATGACCGGGTCCCTATGTGTCGAATGCTTCGTCGGGGTTACTTCCCCAAAGAGCGCGCGTAGACCCGCGCATCGCTTTCCCGGCGGGGCTTTGTCAGATCGCTTTCGCCAACGTAAATCCGTTCATCACGCCGATCTGGCAATATGCATCGACAGACCTCAGCCAGGGCACCCCATGCACATCGCTATTCTGACCTTCCAGGGCTTCAACGAACTCGACTCGCTCATCGCACTGGGCGTACTCAACCGTATCAAGAAGCCCGACTGGCGGGTAACGCTTTCATGCCCGGAGCATTTCGTCACGTCGATGAATGGTGTGACCGTGCAGGCGCAGTCGACGTTGGCGGACGCATGCACGGCGGATGCCGTCATCGTCGGGAGCGGTATTCGAACCCGGGATGTCGTCAACGACGCGACGCTGATGGAGCAGTTGAATCTCGATCCGGCCCGGCAACTGATTGGCGCGCAGTGTTCGGGCACGCTGGTTCTGGCAAAGCTTGGCCTTCTCGACAACGTTCCGGCCTGCACGGACCTCACAACCAAACCCTGGGTCGTCGAGGCGGGCGTCGAAGTCCTCAATCAGCCATTCTTCGCTCAAGGCAATGTCGCAACCGCAGGTGGCTGCTTTGCTTCGCAGTATCTGGCCGCATGGATCATTGCGCGCCTGGAGGGCGAGGAAGCCGCACGGAGCGCACTGCACTACGTGGCGCCGGTCGGGGAGAAGGACGAGTACGTTGCTCGGGCGCTGACGAACATCACGCCTTACCTGTCGTAGCGCAAAAAAAGATGGCGCTGCCGCCATCGCCGTGAGCCGGGTTCAGCAGTAACGATGGGTTCCCGACCCCGGCTTCCCCGGGGCGCTCGGTTGCCACGTCGTTTGGTTGCTGTGTGGAAGCGGGGGCGAGAATGTTCGATGACTCATTCAGACAGAGCCATTCGGTGCCCCCGGTTTGCAACGGATCGGACTCCACCAGCCAGTTCGTCTTGCAAAGACGGCAGCGATACTGCCGCACGACAATTGCCGGTCGACCTAGCGGCCGCAATTTCGTTGGCTTGTGCAATTCCACCAGTCCGCGATGTGCGACAGGATCGGACATCAGGCGCATGTTCGTGCAGGCTTCGCAAGGCATGGGTGTCAGCCTTTCAGGAGCGCGTCGGCCAGGTGAAGCACATCTTCGCTCATGGTTCAAATTGTCCGCTGATTGCAACGTGATCGGCAGTGCGTCCGTCCGACATTCAAATCAAGCACGCTCGCCATCACGGTGCGCGTCGATCGTCGGTCATGACGGACCTTCTGGCAGGTCATCGAAGGGACGTCCTCCTTCGCTGCGAGGCGAAGGCAGGCGATTGCGTGTCCCATCCGGAGCATTCAGTTTGCAACCGGCTTACCGGAGGCATCCTTGACCTTCGCTTTCCATTGCTTGCGAATTTCGGCCACCACGGAATCGGGAAGCGAGATGTAGTCCAGATCCGAGGCGGCCTGATTGCCGTTGTGAAATGCCCAGTCGAAGAACTTGAGCGTTTCTGCACCTTGTGCCGGTTTCTCTTGCGTTGCGTGCAGCAGCACGAACGTCGCGCCGACGACCGGCCACGCGTCTTTGCCCGGCTCGTCCGTCAGGATCTGGTAGAACGACTTCGACCAGTTCGCACCTGCCGCAGCGGCCTTGAACGTTTCCGTCTTCGGCTCGACCACCGTGCCCGTCGAGTTTTTCAGCGCGGTGTAGACCATGTTGTTCTTCTTCGCGTATGCCCATTCGACGTAGCCGATCGCGCCCGGCAGGCGCTGCACGAACGCTGCAACGCCGTCATTGCCCTTGCCGCCGGTGCCCGTCGGCCAGTTGACCGTCGTGCCTTCGCCGACCTTCGACTTCCATGTGCCGTTCACCTTCGACAGGTAGTTCGTCCAGATGAAGCTCGTGCCCGAACCGTCGGCGCGGCGAACTACAGCGATGTCCGTATCCGACAGCTTGACCTTCGGGTTCAGTGCGGTGATGGCGGGGTCGTTCCACTTCGTGATCTTGCCGAGGTAGATGTCGCCGAGCACCGGGCCCGACAGTGTCAGTTCGCCGGCCTTCACGCCCGGCACGTTGACGACGGGCACCACGCCACCGACCACCGTCGGGAACTGGAACAGGCCTGCCTTCGCGAGCTCGTCATCCTTCAGCGGAGCGTCCGAACCGGCAAAATCGACGGTCTTCGCGTTGATTTGCTTCAAGCCGCCCGACGAGCCGATACCTTGATAGTTGACCTTGCCACCGCCCGACTTCTTGTACGCATCGGCCCACTTTGCGTAGATCGGTGCGGCAAATGTGCTGCCCGCGCCGGTGATATCCGCAGCGTGAGCACTGAGGGCAACAAGAACCAGGGTGCAGGGAATCAAGATCCGGATGTTCATGTAACGCCTCCTGTCTGCTATCGGCATGCCGGCCCGCAAGCGGGCCTCGGTCTAGAAGTCTGACGGGTCGAGTGGGATTTGCCGGTCGTCTTTCGGAAACGTCTGTCGATTGACTGCGGCAGTGACTGTCTCTCGATTGCTTTCAAACACGGTGAGCCATGGCGTGGGGGCAGCCGTCTCTGTGCCGCATTTTTCTCGCATGACGTCCGCCGGAAGCTTGATTGAAACGTACCCCCACCGGGGCCGCAGGCAGAGAGCGGCCGGCTTGGGTCGTCATTGACGATCGGGTCGGTCAGACAAGTGGCGGAGTCCGTCATCGTGCGCGGTACTGGTCTCGCGTCGAAGGGTGATAGGAGTATTGCAGGTGGCTGTGAAAACTCAAGGACGATGCAATTGCTCGATCCGCCACGTTCAATGCACGTCACTTGCGACGATGGTGGCCAACGCTCGATCGCCGTCGCGTTGGGCCGTGTCTTCATTGGAAAAGATGTGGTGACTGAAGGCGATCAGTTTGAAGCCGGATCCCGCGGAGCGGGGAACGGTGATGCCCCAGTGCCAACCACCATCTTGCTGGAACACATGGAGGGCTGGGGGTGCTTGGCTCAGTGCTGGTGAAGAAGTCGTCATGGCGTGCTCTCCCGTCATGGGGCGACTGCAGGGCAGCTGCATTGGATTCGCGAACCCAGTCTACGGATACTTTTGCTGCGGCGCAATATTCGAATCTCGCGAAAATGCCAATGTATGAATCGCCACAATTTTGAAATACAAATATGCAACGCCGGAGATGGCTGGCATATTGATGTGACGATTAGGATTTTCCGGAGGCTTTATGGATTGCAGTTCGCTTGTGTGGGCGGGGGTGCCGCATAGCAGCGATGGCGTCGTGTTTCAGATCCGAGTCGGCCGCGGACTTCAGCGTTTTCATATTGCTCGATTGATTCTCGAAAAGGCGTGCGATCTTGAGCGATTGGCATCGGATGCGCGGCAGCTCGAATGCTTTTATGAGCACTTGGCACCGATCCTGGCAGTCGCACGGAAGATGCGCTCAAAGGCGAAGGCCGATACGGTGTCGCTGAATGTTTCGGATTTTGTTCGAACGGGGAGTGCCCGGGGCGAGCAGGGGGCCTGGGCGGCGATGCGGTGAGCGTCGTAGTGAGGTTGACCGGACGGCGTTATCGGTCTCAGAACGCGCGGGCGTAGGGCTTGGCGTGCTTCACGTGTTGCGTCTTGTCACGTGCGGCGCTGGTACCGCGGCATTGTTGGCGGGATGTTTTTGCGGGCTTTCGCATAGCCTCGTGATTGAGCCTCGCGATGAAAGGGCGTCGCTCAACGATCACATACCCACGAATGAAAAGCGCTGGCCGGTGAACTGGCCAGCAAAATGGTCCTGGCGATCCGAGGTTGAGTGTGCCAGAACCGTAGGCACTGAACGGCGTGCGCGTGCGGCCAGACGGTCGTGTCAAACGAACGGTCCCGAAAATCGGGGCCTTTCCGTCTCGAGCTTGCGCAATAATCTGTGATCGCAGTTTAGGCTGGGCAAGCGGATGCGACCATACGGGTACTCACGCTCGGAAACTTGAAGGCATCGTGGGGCTTCTTCGGTACTTTCCAGGTTGCGATCATCGCGTCAGTCGGCAGATAGTCAGGATCGGCCGACGCGACCCCGGCCCACACGCCTCGAGACATCTGCCTGCCATGGAGATAAAAGTTCAGCTCGCGGCCAGCGCGGTCGCAAATACACCGGATTCTTTCCACCGATTGCCCCAATCCTCTAATTCGTGCGATTTGGTTGCGATCGAGCTCGAACAGGGCACTCATCACCCCGTCACAATCGCCAATGCCAATGATGTTGCTGTCATCGGTCAACGCCCACGTCGGATGCGGCGTGCCCAAGCGCAGCATAAAAAACTCTGCAGATTCTGAACCAACCATACTGTTTCCCCTGCAAAAGATACGCCGCTCTACCAACTGAAGATGAATAAGAGCGAACGTTCATCCAATCCTGTTTTCCGAGCCTTACCTGGATGCTCGAGTGGATGTGCCCCAGCGCGTTGCAATGGGCGGGCGCAACACATTGAAACGCCCTCCGCCCGAAGCTTCCGAAGCACTTACACGCTTGCCTGACGAGTCACGGTTTCTGCGGCGATACTGTCGTCCGTACCGGAAAGTTTCACCGCAACAGCAGCTGCCGCGGTGCTCCCGTAGACGTTGAGCGCGGTTCTCCCCATGTCGAAAAAGGCGTCAACACCCAACAGCAGCAGCACCGCGTCGGCCGGCAATCCGATCGACGTCAGAACGATGGTGATGGCTACGATCGCCCCGGAGGGCACATTGGCTGCTCCGTCGATGGTGATGATCGTCAAAATCAAAATCGTAATCGCCAGCGGCCACGACCAGGCAAGATGATAGGCATCGGCCAGATAGCCGACCGCGAGAGCCGTGTAGAGGACAGCGCCGTCGCGATTGAAAATATAGGCCAGAGGCAAGATCGTGGACGCCACGCCGTGGGGAACGCCGAATTCAACCAGCTTCTTCAGGTGCAGCGGGTAGGTAATTTCGGACGAACGCGTCGTGAACCCAAGGATCAGTGGTTCCTTCACCTTCCTGAGAACGGCGAGAGGCGACTGACCGGCGACGCGAATGACGATGGTGAGTACAACCGCCAGAATCGCCATGCCGAGATAGGCCACGCCCAGAAGTTCGATAAGCGAGTGCACGCCGGCAAAGCCCTTGGCTGACAACAGCTGCGCGATCGCGGCGAAGATCGCGAGCGGCGACCATGCGATCACCCACTGGGTCATCTTGAACAGTCCCGACAGCAGCGCCTCGAAAACGGCAATCGCGGGCTCGGCACGCTCCGGTGCAGCCGACAATGCTGCACCGAAAATTACGCCGAACACGAGTACCGGGAGAGAATTCCCTGCAGCGAGCGCAGCGACGATGTTTGCGGGGATCAAATCAACGAGAAATTTCGTCCAGTCGATGCTGGATGCGAGTGCCGTGGGCATCGATCCAGTGTGAGCGACGCTCGCACCGAGACCCGGTCGAAATGCAAAGTTGAGCAGCAGGCCGAGCGATGCAGCCAGGCCAGTCATCAAAACGAAGAAGGCGATACTGGACAGTGCGACTTTTCCAAGCCGCTCGCGAAGCCGGCCCGCACGAAAGACACCGACCGTGACCGACAGGAAGATCAACGGCATGACGACCATCTTGATCGCGTGGCCGAACATTGCGCTCAAAAAGCTTAGCTTCGGGGCAAAGCCAGGCGCAAACACGCCGCAAGCGACGCCCAGGACAAGCCCGCCAAGCATTTGCATCGGAAGGGAAAGCCCCTTATTTTTCGTGTTCATGCCGCGCCTTTAGTAGTTTTATCCGAGCGGGTGTGCCGTCAACGATGTGATTCCACATGTGCTGACGCGCAAGCTCGCCGTCGTTTGCTTCGATTGCGTGAAAGATGTGCAGGTGCTCGATCGTGCCGCGCCGAACGGTTTCAGCGTCGCTACGCGGGAGTTCGTTAAGCGCCAGGGTTTGGGCCCGCAATAGACCATACGCCGATGAGATTCGCACGTTCCGTGCGGCGGCAAACAATGCTTGATGAAATACCCAACCGATACGTTGCTCGAGCATGATGTCCGCGACGTCCTGGTCGATCAGCACCTGCATTTTCTGTGCCGCCTCGCGAAGGTCTGCCGTGACTCCCGATCGGGCAGCAAGAAACGCAGCTGTACTCTCGAGGGCCAGCCGCATTTCAAAAATTTCGCGGAGATCACTCGTCGTCGGCGATGCGACATAGGTCCCGCTCTTTTCGATCACGACGACCAGCCCTTCGGACTCGAGCAAATGCAATGCGCTGCGCACGGGCATTTGGCCGAAGCCGAGTTCGTCCGACAGGCCTCGATGGGATACTTTCTGCCCGGGCGCAAGACGGCCGTCAAAGATCCTCGATCGGATCTCGTCGTAGGCAAGCTCTGCATCTGTCGAGACTTTCGACGTCATCTGTGATCGCAGTTAGCGTATGATTGGAAAAGAAATGACAGATAGGAAATTACCCTTACTGGTAACGCCCGGCAACTGCTAATTTTGCGAGTGGGTATGCTGAAAGAGAACCGGAAGAAAATCTGCGTTACGAAGAGAGCTGATAATTAGATGACTTCACAAGATGTGCGCTTTACCATCTGCGCCGTTCGTGCGGAAGAAACCTATCCCCTCAGGGCCGCAATCTTGATGGCCGGAGATGAGGAGGGGAGCGCTCTAAATGGAGACCTCGCCCCAACGACAATGCACTTTGCCGTTCGTGATAATGACGGCATTGTTGCAGTGGCGTCAGTGTGTAAAGAAGGACAATCCGGTGTATTGAACACTGATGCGTGGCGCCTTCGCGGCATGGCCGTGCATCCATCGGTACGGGGGCTGGGATTCGGACGTCTTCTGGTCAATCTATCCATTCGCCATGTCCGCGAACAGCGTGGAATGTTGCTCTGGTGCACGGCGCGCGAATCGGCCTACCCATTCTACGAAATGCTCGGCTTTAATCGCGATCCGAAACCGATTTCAATGCAGGGGCGCGACGACATGAGGTTCTATCTCATGCAGCGCCAGATCGAGCGCTGATTTTCATCTGCTACTGACGTCAGACGACCTGATGGTGTCTGTGTGGTCTAGTCCAGGCTTCTGCAGTAAGCCTTCTCCGATTGCGTCTGATGTCCATGGATTTCCGCAATCAACCTGAAAAAATCAACGATCGAAGGTGCCCTGGCTTGCCTGGATGGGGCAGCCGACGGCCATTTTCAGTCACTCGACTTGGCCGTGTCGTTCGGTGACAATCGGCTTTTCCAAAGTTGGTCGCGCTTGTTTAAAGCAAGTCAACGATATGTGCTTCGGTCGGCGCTGTCGATCGAGATCGCTGCCAGAATTACTCCGATTGGCACATGAATGGGAAAAACAGGAATGGGAGCAAGCGTGCAGATTCGTGCATCGGCGTTCAGCCACCGTCGCGCAGCGCTCGGCGTCGCCATGGCACTGACATTTTCGTGGTTCACCGCTGCGCAAGCGCGGAGTTGCACACCTGATAGCGTGGCGCCCGAGTGCTTGCTGCAGCGTAGCCAGGATGAATTTCAGCAAGCAGACGACGAGCTGAACCGCACTTACCAAAAGGTTTTGACGTCGATGTCTCGGCCACGTGACGAGTACGTCAACTATCCGGCACTCAAGGTGAAATTTGTCGAGGCGCAGCGGCAATGGGTCCGCTTTCTCGACAACGAGTGTACCGCTTGGTATCTGATAAACGAGGCAGGCGCAGATCGCAATCTTGATCTACTGACTTGCGAAATTGACAGAACACGTGATCGTACGCGTGAATTGAACGCTTGGCTGAAGCAAGTGAGCCATGATTAGCGCAGCGCTGGATGAAGACAGCACTATCAGGTTGACGGATATCGGAGACAGGCTGGTTCACTCGGCGAACCAAGAAGCGCTGCCGAATTATGAGCAGGCGCTTCTTCGGTCCCTCGCACGACAGCCCAGCGAGTTCGGTGTCTGCATGGTTGGCCGACTGCTAAATGCAGGCATACAAGAAGTTGGCGGCATTTCGTTACTCGACACGCTGCGTCAACTGGCCGCCACGTCGCAGTCTCTGCGCATCCGTGAGGCCGCCGCAGGTTTCGCGTCCCGACACAACTGAGCACTGTCGAGTGATATCCCGTTTGAAAGGCGTCCTCACCCGACTGCCGATTCACAAAGCGTCCGACATCGCCGAACTGCTCCCGTATCGTTCGACACCCAGTGCCATCAAACCGGCAAGACGGGTTCACCGGTGCTTACAATCAGCAGGACGATTACTCCGATTCTGCAAGAAGCCTTCGCCGCGCCCTATATCGGCGACCTCGATGTCGTCTCGCGGGCGGCGGTGCATCGATTACCGTGCAGCAACAAACAGGAGAACCCGATGATCAAAGTCAGTGTCATGTACCCGTACGCCGCAGGCGCGCGATTCGATCATGCCTACTACCGCGAGAGGCACATGCCAATGGTGAAACAGCGGCTCGGCGCTGCATGTCTGTACTACACGGTGGACAAGGGCATCGCAGGCGGTGCGCCGGGTGCTGATCCTGTTTACGTGGCCAAGTGCGACTTCGTCTGCACATCTGTCGAAGCTTTCGAGGCAGCGCGCGACCCGCACGCGCAGGAGATCATGGCCGACATCACCAATTACACGGATATACAACCCGTGCTTCAAATCAGCGAGGTGGTCGTGGAGCGTTCGGAAGTCTGACCGCAGTTCGGATATCGCCAAGCACCGCATCCGCATCCGCATATGGCATGCCCCAGCAACAAGGCGCTGCTTATGCAAGCGCTCAGGCGTTGTATCGAAGTCTGGCGTCTTTCGAGGCCGCCAGTCTGCCCCTGCTCCCCGCGCCTGCAAGCAAGAACTTGACCGATCGCAGTAGGATAGGGCTCTGCTACGGGCAGATCACGCGCGTCGAGCACGCGCCATTGCCGACGACGCGCAAGGTTTTCCAACGAACGCGATACACCGCGACTCCAGCGGTTCGCCAATCAATTCAATCCATTGAAGGATGCAGACATGAGCACGATTTACGATATTCCTGTCAACGCGATCGACGGTGCGCAAACAACCCTGCGGCCCTACGAGGGCAAAGTGCTGCTGGTGGTGAACGTGGCGTCCAAATGCGGGCTGACGCCGCAATACGAAGGTCTTGAAGCGCTCTACGAAGGCAAGCGCGCCGAAGGCCTCGAAGTGCTGGCGTTTCCCGCCAACAACTTCAAAGGCCAGGAGCCGGGCACCGATGCGGAAATCCAGTCTTTCTGCACCGGCACCTTCGGAGTGAAGTTTCCGTTGTTCTCGAAAATCTCCGTGATCGGCGACGACAAGCATCCGCTCTATCGCTCGCTCACCCAGGCGCAGCCGCAGGCGACCGGTGACGGCCCGTTCCGTACGCGCCTCGAAGGCTACGGTATTCAACCGAATCCGGCGCCCGAGGTGCTGTGGAACTTCGAGAAGTTTCTCGTGAGCCGCACGGGCGAAGTGGTCGCGCGTTTCTCGCCCGATACGACCGCGGACGACCCGAAGCTGGTCGCCGCCATCGACGCGGAGCTTGCCAAGGCAGCGTAAGCCGGTGCACGCCGGCCGATCAGCCTGGCGTGCGTCGAATCTGCTTCATGCCGTTGTGGCACCGCCTGCCGGTTGCTCGAGCACCGCGACATAGTCGTAGCGATCGCCGCGATACAGCGAGCGTGTCAGTTCGAGCGGAGAGCCTTCGCTCGAAAACGAGCGGCGCTCGATGGAAAGCACGGGATCGCCCGTGCCGATGCCAAGCAGCTCGGCATCGCGGGCCGACGCCAGCTCGGCCCGCAGGCGCTGGATCGCTCGTCCGGGCTGGACGTTGGCGTCCTGCAGTGCGCGATAGAGCGACTCGCCGAAATCGACGTTGTAGTCGAGCAGTGCGGCCGGCAGTGTCGCGCGCTCGATGGCCATCGGCACCGCGTCCGCCGTTCTGACGCGTTCGAGGCGCAACACCTGCGCGTCCGGCGCGAGGCCGAGCGCGAGCAGTTCGTCGGGCGTCGGGCGGTCGAGTGTTCTCCTGATCCACTGCGACCCGGGCGTGAGCCCGCGCCGCAGCATGTCGTCCGAGAAGCTGGTGATCCGCGCGAGCTGCTGCTCGACCCTGGCGGCGACGAACGTGCCCGCGCCTCGCCGGGATTCGATCAGACCTTGCCGCGTGAGTCGGTCGATCGCGCGCCGCACGGTGTCCCGCGATACCTGGAAGTGTTCGGCGAGTTCGCGTTCGGGCGGCAGGCTTTCTCCGGTCTTCAGCCGGCCCTCGACGATCGCCTCGCGCAGCAGGCGGGCGAGGCGCATCGAGATCGACGATTCGCCGTCGCCACCCGGCGCGCGGAGTTCCGCCGCCCGGGTGGCGTCGAACAAGTCGGTCAGGCCGGCCGGGCGGACACGGGGCCGGCCGCGCGGCATCGGATTTGAAGGTTTCATACGGGTCGTTGCGGTTTGTGAGGGCGTCATGCACGCGTAGAGGGTGCAAGTGTCGCGAGCGCCTTGCGGATCGAGCCGCCAGCGGCATCGGCCAGCCGCTCTGCGCCGGCTCGGTCGACACCCGCGCAGAGCATGAGGATCGCGATGCGAGGCCGGTCGCCCGCCTGTTCGAGCGCGCGCTCCGCCACGTCGGTGGGCACGCCGGCCGCTTGCGACACGATGCCGATCGCCCGCCGGCGAAGCTTGTGATTATGAACCTGGACGTCGACCATCAGGTTGCCGTACGTCTTGCCGAGCGCCACCATCGAAATCGTCGACAGCATGTTGCAGATCATTTTCTGCGCAGTGCCGGCCTTCAGCCGCGTCGAGCCTGTCAGCACCTCGGGGCCGCAGTCGACCTCGATCGCCACGTCCGCGAGCGCGGCCGCCTCGCTGCCCACGTTGCACGCGACGGCGATGGTCCGGCATCCGGTGTCGCGCGCATGACGCAGCGCGCCGAGCACGTATGGCGTGCGACCGCTCGCGGTAAGCCCGACGACCACGTCGCCGCGCGCGAGCCCGGCCGCGTCGAGATCCTGGCGGCCAAGCGTGTCCGAATCCTCGACCGATTCCGTGATGCCCGCGAACCCGCCCGCGACGATGCCGATGATCTCGCCCGGCTGCGTGCCGAACGTGGGCTGGCATTCGAGCGCATCGAGATAACCGATGCGGCCGCTGTTGCCGGCGCCGATGTAGATCAGCCGCCCGCCCGCGCGCAGTGCGTCGGCAATCACCGTCACGCCGGAAGCGATCGCGGGCAGCGCGTGCGCGACGCGCGCTGCGATGCCGGCGTCCTCGCGGTTCATCAGCGCCAGGGCGTCGGGGATACCGAGCGCGTCGAGATTCGCGCTTTGCCCGTTGGGCTGCTCGGTGACAAGGTGCTCCAGATGCATGGCCGTGCGCTCTCCCGGAAGAAGTTCGTCTCATGATAATTGGTACGGATATATTTTGAAACAGGTCTGGCGGTTGTGATCGCTCCGCGAGCCGGACGACGAGCTGAGAATCAACCGGTAAGGCCCCGTGAACACGCGGGTTTCATGAGAATTCTCCAAGCACGGAATATCGATATCAGAAGAACGATTTTGCGAGTTTCTTGATATTTGGTACGGTCCAATTATTGCGAATCCATACCTTTCGCATGGAACCTGTGCGAGCCGCCCTGAGCGGCGGGCAGGCGTGATTCAACGGACCGATCTGTAGGAGCAAGGCATGACTTCGGATGAGAGCGCGCGATTCGACGCGCTGGCTCGCGCAATACTCGGGGCGATCGGCGGGGCGTCGAACGTCCGCCGTCATTTTCATTGCATGACACGCCTGCGCCTGGTGCTCGTCGATCCCGACCGGGCCGACGTTGCCGCGCTGAAGGCATTGCCGGCGGTGCTGGGCGTCGTGCCCGGCGAGCCCCTGCAGATCGTGATCGGCCCGGGGGCGGTCGCGCAGGCGTCAGCCGCCTTTGCCGCCGTGCTGGCCGAGCACCTGGCGCAAGCCGAGGCCGTATCGGCCGATGTCGGCCGCCCGGCCGCCGTGACCGCCGCGGCCGCGCCGGCCACCGGCACGCGCGAGCCGGCCGCTCGCCCCGCCCGCAGGAACACGGCTGCGCACCGGTTCCTGCGGCGCATCGCGAGCATCTTCACGCCACTCATCCCTGCGCTGATCGGCGCGGGCCTGCTCAACGCGATCGCCGGGCTGTTGAAGGTCTGGGTGGCGCAGGCGCCTGCCGGAGGAGCCGGCACGCTGACGTTCGCCGCGACGGTCGCATCGATCGTCGGTTCGGCGTTTTTCGCGTTCCTCGTCATCCAGGTCGGCATGAACGCGGCCGCCGAGTTTGGCGGCACGCCATGCCTCGGCGGTGCGACCGCGGGCATCCTGATCCTGCCCGCGATCGCGAAGCTGCCCGCATTCGCGCTGCCGATCATCGGCGAAATCGCGCTGAAGCCCGGGCAGGGCGGATTGATGGGCGCGCTGCTGGCCGGCGCCTTGACGGCCGGCATCGAGCGCAGCGTGCGTGCGCGTATCGCATCGGCCGCCCAGACATTGCTCGCGCCGACCGTCGCGCTGGGGCTCGCGGGCATCGCAACGCTGTTCATCATCATGCCGGTCGCGGAGTTGCTGACGCAGGCGGTCGGCAGCCTGACCGCGACCTTGCTGCGCGCGGGCGGCATGCCGGCCGCGTTCGTGCTGGCTGCGTCGTTCGTGGGCCTGTTGATGTTCGGCCTGCATCAGGCGCTGATTCCGATCCACGCGCAACTGATCGCGCAGTACGGCTACACCGCGCTGTTCCCGATTCTCGCGATGTCCGGATGCGGGCAGGCGGGCGCCGCGTTCGCGCTGTATTTCCGCACGCGGGACCCGCGCCTGAAGCAGACGATCCGGAATACGTTGCCGACCTGCATGCTCGGCGTGAGCGAGCCGCTGCTGTACGGCGTTACGCTGCCGCTCGGCCGCCCGCTGATCACGGCATCGCTGGGCGGCGGGATGGGTGCGCTCGTGCTCGGCTATTGCGCCGCGCACGGGCACGACGTGGGCGCGACGACGATCGGCCCGGCCAACCTGATGTTGATCCCGCTCGTCACGGGGCCGATGGGGCTCGTGGCGAGCGTCGCGACCTACTGCGCGGCGGTAGCGGTCGCATATTCGAGCGGCTTCGTGCTGACCTGGTTCTTCGGCCTGAGCGACGCGCAGCGGCGCGCCGACGGCACGAGCGGCGTGGACGGCACGGAGCGCCAGCCCGCGGTCGCAGCCGCGCTGTAACGGGGTATCGACCGCCGGGCGACGGGGTGCGCCCGGGCATGCTGTTCTTATAAATTCGGATAACTAAATCATGAAACGCGGGATTCTGTTGGGCGTGGCGCTGTCGTGGGCCGCGTTCGCGCATGCACAGTCGAGCGTGCTCGTATGGGGTCGGCTGGGCGGGGACGTGCAGTACACGTCGAACGTGCAGAAGGCGAGCGGCGGCGCGGGCGCGAGATGGGCGGAGGGCAGCGACTGGGGCGTCAACATCCTGGGTTTCAAGGGAACGGAGGATCTCGGGAACGGCAATCACGCGATGTTCCTGCTCGAATCGGCGTTCACGCCGACCGGCTCGCTCGTGGCCGGGCTGATGTTCCAGCGCGCCGCGTGGGTGGCGCTGAAGAACGATCGGCTCGGCACGATCCGCTTCGGCCAGGGGCCGATGGTCAACAACTACGTGTGGGAATTCGATCCGCTGCTCGAAGAGAACTTCGGCGCGCAGTCGTTCGTCGCGTATCGCAACGGGTCGCGGCTGTCGAACGGGATTCGCTACCTGTCTCCCGACCTGCACGGGTTCTCGTTCGAGGCGGAGCTGAACCTCGGCAACAGTTCGGTCAATTTCAATTCCGGCGACCCGAACAATGCCGGCAAGGCCGGGCGGGCGGATGGCTTCGCGGCCGCCTATACGAACGGCGATTTCCAGGTGCGCGTGCTGTGGGACGAGATTCGCAACGCGCAGGGCAAGGAAGACAACCTGTTCCGCTATTCGCGTGAAGCGTTCGTCGGCATCCGCAACCGCTACGGCCCGTTCCAGGTCCAGGCCGCCTACACGCACTATTCGGCGCCGGATACGCCGGCGGGCCTGTCGGATAGCGCCGACCTCTGGTGGGCAGGGCTCTCGTACGACGTCAATCCCGCGCTGCACGTGCATGGTGCCGTCTACACGATGCGCGTCGGGCCGGGGCGATGGACCGACGATCACGACGGTGCGGCGCGCACGACCATGCTCGGAGTGGGTTGCATGTACAACCTGTCGAAACGCACCTTCCTCTACAGCATGGCGGCCCACGTATTCAACAGCGCGCAGGGGAATTTCGGCGTGAATCCGCAGAACCCGGGGCGTGGGCCGGGCGGCGCCGGCTGGGGCACCAATCCGCCGCCGGGGCAAGGCCAGAGCGGCCTGTATGCCGGCGTGGAGACGCTGTTCTGACGAGCGGCGTCGAGCGGCCCGGTACGGATGCCGGGCCGGATTTCCTGTATCCAACGATCGAGGTAATGACCATGAAGAAAAACGGATTCGTTCGCCGGGCCGCCGCGCGGATCGGCCTTCCCGTCGCGCTGCTGGCCCTGGGCGCGTGCATTGCCGCACCCGGGGCGATGGCCGCCGGACCGTTCACCGTGCTGGACAACACGGCTTATACCGACGTGTCGATCGGCCACGGCGCCGTCAAAATCAATTTCATCCCGGCGCGGTACTGCAAGCCGATCACGGTCGACGCGAGCGGTCGCGCCGTGCTGCCGTCCCGCAGCGTGTGGGTCAACCTGATCAACACGTACGATCCGACGCCCGCCGACGCACCGGGCTATCTCGTGCTCGATTGCGAGGAGTTGTACCTGACCGGCAGCAGCGCGACGGTCGCGAATCACCTGGCCATACTCAAGCAGCTGCAGGCATGGGCGCGCGAAGTGCGGCCCAATCGCGTGCTCGGCTGGTACGGGCTCGTCAACACCGCGCACATCAGCAGCACCGACCCGAATGCCGCGTATCGGGGCGTGGCCGAACTGATGGACCTCGATGGCGGGCGTACCGCGCATTTCCCGAGCGCATACATTCGCGCGAACGGCACCGATTCGTGGACGGGCGTGGACTGGGCGACGCAGCTCAATCGCAACATCGCATCGGCCGCACAGGCGGATGCATTGAGCAGCACGGGAACGCATCCGGTGTTCCCGTATCTGTGGCCGCAGTACTACGACCGGAACACCGTGCTCGTGCCGGGCAGCCAGTGGCAATACCTGCTGAACGACATCAGGGGCACGACGGTGAGCGGGTTCGTGATCTGGGGCGGGCAGAACCCCGCGGTCGAATACAACAGCAGCAACGGCGGAGCCGGTGAATGGGTCGGCGTGACGCAGACGTTGCTGGATGGTCTCGGCGCAGGCAACTGATTGTTGGGGGGCGGCTGATCGGCTGTCGCAACGGTTGCTGTCCGTGCTGCCGCCGGTGCTGGTGCTGAAAGGGTTGCGGGAACGGCCGTTCGAGTGGCTGGAGCTGAGCTGCCATTTCATCCTCGACGAGGCGTTGAGCCCGCGCGCGGGCGCCGCCGCGATGATCTCCCGATTGCTGGATGTCATCTTCGTCCAGTTGCTGCGCACCTGGGCGACGGCGGGCGCGGCAGGGCACGGGTGGCTGTCCGGTGCGATCGATAGCCGGATCAACCCGGCGATGTCAGCGATTCATGCCGATCCCGGACGCGCGTGGAGCGTGAGTGATCTCGCCGAGTTGTCGAATCTGTCGCGGTCGGCTTTCGCGGACCGGTTCCAGCGTGTCGTGGGGCAGGCACCGTTGAGCTATCTCACGACCTGGCGCCTCGATCGGGCGGCGGAGTTGTTGCGGTACAGCCGCGCGCCGATTTCGGATATTGCCGGTCGTGTCGGATATACGTCGGAAGCGGCGTTCAGTCGGGCGTTTCGCGGACGGTACGAGATGTCGCCGATGCAGTGGCGAAAGGTGAATGCGGAGTAGGGTGGGAGTGACTCCGATTCAGGCCGGGCCGATGTCAGCGGTTAGATGGTCTGCAATCTGTATTGCGTCAGTCCGGCATATTCCATCCGCTCCTTGACGGAAAACCCGTGGCGCGCATAGAACGGGATATTGCGCGGCTCAGCCGTTTCCAGCGATATTTTCGCCGACGGATCGATGTCCCGAAGATGTGACAACGTCGCACCGAGAAGCACCGATCCGATTCCTTCGCCTTGCCGAACCGGGGAGACACCGATGAATTCGATCCGGCTGAAATCCGTGTCCGGTGAATTCGCGGGCGGAGTGTCGCGAAGCAAATCGATCCTGCTCAATGATGACGCGCCGCAACCGATCGCGATGCCGCGCCCCAGCTCCGCAAGCATGCGGGGCGATTCGCTGCTGGAGGCTGGTGCGAAGTAGCTGACCGCCACAAGGTCGTTATTGCGCCACGCGCCCAATGCCGGCATGCGGGCATCGTAGTGATACTTCAGGTAGCACTCGAGATAGTTTGCCCGCCGCTCGTCGAATCCCGGGCTTCCGGCGAACAGGCACCAGCCGAGCGTAGGGTCTTGCTCGAACGCCGAATTGAGCAAAGCCAGTGATGCTTCGAGAAACCGATGTGGCAGCGAGGCCACCTTCAATTCTGTACCGTGCATGTTTGGGGCCGCTCAGAGGGAAAGTTGCGCGGGGAACGGGTTGGTGTCGCTCGCAGCGTAGCGCATGATTCGATTCCTCGGCAGGGAGGGCGCAGATGCTGCTGAAAAAGTTGCTCTGCCGACTGCGAGTCCAAGCGGACATACGGACAAGCGATCACGACGTCAACGACGTTTTTCCCTCATTTCAGGCTGAATGGCGCTATTTGAGGGTTTTATTTAAAATGCGACTTTCCGGGGTTTTCAGTCAACGACTTCGTCATGCATCGAATCGGATTCTTCGTTTGCCGTGGCTACGATGCGCTTGATCTGGGCGGGCCGCTGTCGGCCTTCAACCAGGTTGCCACGGCGGCGGGCCACACACCCTATGATCTCCATGTCGTCTCGCAGTCCGGCGGCGCGGTTACGGGCAATACGGGCCTGTCGATCGAAACGAAGCCGATCGGAAGGCGCACGTTCGATACCGTCGTGTTCGTGGGCGGCGATGTCGACCCGATGCAGACACCGGAGAACATCGCCGCCGCCAGGAAGCTGGGCACGCGGGCTTCGCGGGTGGCCAGCGTGTGTACGGGGGCGTTTCTGCTTGCGGAAACCGGCCTGCTTGACGGCTTGAGAGCGACGACGCACTGGCGATACGCGGCTCAATTGCAGTCGCGCTTCCCGCGCACCCGGGTCGAGGGCGACAGTATCTATATCGAGGAGGGCCACATCTGGACGTCGGCGGGCATCGCATCCGGAATCGACCTGGCGCTCGGCATGATTGAAAGAGATATGGGCGCGGATGTTGCACGCACGGTCTCCAGGCTCCTGGTTGTTCCGTATCGTCGGCCAGGCGGTCAGTCCCAATTCTCGGCCATGTCGCAGATGGAGCCGGAATCGGATCGCATCCGCATCGCGCTGAATTTTGCGAGGGAACATCTGGCCGAAGCGTTGCCGGTCGAACGGCTCGCCGAGGCCGCAAGTTTGAGCTTGCGACAGTTCGGGCGCGCATTTCGCCGGGAAACCGGTGAAACACCTGCCAAGGCGGTGGAGCGCTTGCGCGTCGAAGCGGCGCGGCTGCGCCTGCAGGGAGGCAGCGAACCGATCGAACAGATTGCGCTGGCTGTCGGGTTCACCGATCCGGAACGGATGCGGCGGGCCTTCATCAAACTGCACGGGCATCCGCCGCAAGCGATTCGACGCGAGAGTCGATCGAATGGCGCGCGCTGATCGACCGCCGGCCGATCAGCGCGCTGCCGTGCCAACGTCCTTCTGACGGACTAGCGACGCGGTGGGCAGGTCACTATTCGTTTTGCCAGATGCTCAATGGCCATCCGTCGTCAGCGGACCGTAATCGTTCCACATGTCGCGATGCAACTTCCAGGCGCCGCCCTCTTTCAGAAAGACGAGAATCTGCTTGCCGCGGTATTTGAGCTTGCTATCGTGGTCATGGATCTCCGCATCCGATACCTCCGTCACGATCCGGTCGTTACCGTAGAACTCGTAGTTGCTGAACGATACGGTGGCGGGTTTCGATCCGGCATACCCCTTGGTGAAGTACCCGACGATCGCGTTGCTCCCCGTTATCTTGTCGCCTCCGGGCGGCAACAGCGTACCGTCGTGGGTGTAGAGGCGGCCGATCGCCTCGTAATCCCCTCGCGCAAAGGCATCCGCCCATCGTGCATTCTCGGCCTTGATGGCCGCTTCGGGCGGGCGTTGCGAACTGGCGGCAGTGGCCGGCGCTGCAAACGCGAAAAAGGTCGCGCAGGCCGCAAGAGCAGCTGTGAAAATGCGAGTCTGTTGCATCGAGTGATGTCCGATCATGGCTTGAATGGAGAGGACTGCGAAAATAGAAGGATGAAGCAGGCAATGTGGGTTGCGGTATTCCTCGCAGTCTGCAGATGGGCTGGTCACATTGCCTGCCAGCGTTTCAACGAACGCCTGGTATGCGCGCGAGCCCCCTGGATGCACCGGGCAGTTCCTTGTCGACCATCGCGACGACTTCCGGCCGCGCATCTCTCGGATGGCCCGAGTGGAACGGCGGCGCGGGATCATATTCGATCACGAGCTGCGTGAATTCGGCGGCTTCCCGACCGCGCAGTTTCGCCGCCACGCGCAGCGCGAAGTCGATGCCCGCCGTCACGCCGCCGCCGCTCATGAACCGGCCGTTGTCGTCTTCGACGAAGCGATCGGGCACGGGAATCGCGCCATATTCGGCCAGCTTGTTGACGAAGGCCCAATGGCAGGCGCTTCGCTTGCCCTTGAGAACGCCCGTTGCGGCGAGCACGAGCGATCCGTTGCAGACCGACGTCACGTGCTTCGCGCTCTCTGCCAGGCGCCGGATCTGCGCTTGATACGCGGGTTGCATCGGCGCGGACAGATCGGACCCGCCGGGGACCAGGAGCACGTCTGTCTTGTCGATATCGGCCAGCCGCTCGGTCTTGCCGTACACGACGCCGAATTCGAGCGTCACGTTGCCGCCGTTGAGGCTCGCGTAGCGAACGTTCGTATTCGGTAGCCGATGGAAGATCTCGCTGGGGCCGGCGAAGTCGAGCAGCGTCCCGCCGTCGTAATTGACGATCAGGATATTGAGCGGGTCGTTCGGGGCAAGTGCTCCGTCGCTGCCTGTCTGGGCAAGCGCAGGGGTGGCCTGCCCAAGCAGGGCTCCGCCACCGAGGACGGCGCCGAGCGTGGCGATGCTGCCAAACTTGAGCACATCGCGGCGCGAACGACCGGCTCTGGTGAGTGGCTGTCCTGAAGCATTGTTTTCGCTACTGTCGGTCAAGATCAATTCTCCTTGTACGTCGGCCCCGCTGCGAGCGCAACCAGGCTGGGCCGGATGGAATAACCGCCGCGACTCAAGGCGTGGCGGACGTGGGATCAGATGGGTGGATGAGCCGCGATGACACACGGGCTCTGGGTTCGGGTGCCGCTGGCTTAAAGCTGCGAGGCGCCGCCATCGACGACCAGTTCGGTGCCGATGACGTACGAGGATTCGTCGCTGGCGAGATAGAGCGCGGCGTTGGCGATGTCCTCGGCCTTGCCCATGCGGCCCACCGGAATGGCTTCGGCGAACTCGGCCTTGCGGTCGCGAACCCATTCGTCGGGCATACCCCACCTGGTGAGCAGCGGCGTGTCGATCGCGCCGGGTGCGATCGCGTTGAAGCGGATTTTCCGGTCGAGAAACTCGTGCGACCAACTGCGGGCAAGCGATCGTACGGCGGCCTTTGCGGCTGCAGTCAACGAGATGCCATGCTTGCCGGTCTGCGCGACGAACGAGGTATTGAGAATGAACGAGGCGCCTTCTCGCAAGTCCGGCAGCACCGCTTGCAGCGTGAACACCACGCCCTTGACGTTGATGTCCATGATCTCGTCATAGAGTGCGTCGTCGATGTCGTTGACGGCGGACGGGAACGCCCAGCCGGCGTTCGCGAACACGACATCCAGACCGCCGAACTTCTCCTTGACCTCGGCGGCAATCGCTCGCATGTCCGTGATCGAACGGACGTCGCCCCGGAGAACTAGCGCATGCTCGCCGAGCTCGGCCTTCACGCGCTCGAATACGGCATCGTCGCGACCGGTCACGGCTACGCGGGCGCCTTCCGCAATGAACCGCTTCGCGGTGGCAAGACCGATGCCGCTGGTGCCACCAGTGATTAACGCTGACTTGCTTTTAAGCCTCATCTTCTGCTCCTTTCTACGTCGTGATTGACCGGGCCGAAAGCTCAAAACGCAATCGCGTTTTTACGTTTCTCAACTCGATCTTCCACGCGAAGTATGGAACGCGAAGCGTATGGCGCAAAGGTCGTATAACCCTCAAAAAACGCCAATCAGATTAAGCGAACGACTCATGCATCCCGGTGTTGGGTGGTGGCATTGCATGGCCGTACACGTGCGGCTTCAGCCTTCGTTCTCGTAAAGCAACCCGTACCCGCCGCTCGTCCGCTTGATGCGAGCGAACCCGAGTTCCCCCAGATGCATGCCGGCGATCAACAGCCCCTCCGAGCTGACCTGATCGAGCAGGCGTGCCCGCGTAGCAACCGCCAGCGACGCGTCGTGATCGAATGCAATCGACACGTCCGGCCGCTGAATCTGGATATGCGGGAAATGCACCACGTCCCCCCACACAAGCAGTCCTCGATCGCGGGCTTCAATGACATATCCGGTATGTCCATCGGTGTGTCCCGGCAGCGGCAGCGCGCTGATACCGGGGAGCACGTGTCCGTCTGCGTCTGCGAACATGCGAAGCCTGTCGCCATAGGCATCGAACACCTGACGCGCCTTCGCAAAGTTGCCGCGAGCCCGCTCGCTGGCACGACTGAGATTTCCGTCGTCCTGCCAGAACCTGACCTCTCGCTGATGCACAACCAGTTCCGCATTCGGAAACGCCACCTGTCCCGCACCATCGACCAGCCCTCCAACGTGATCGGGATGCGCGTGGGTCAGCAGGATGGTGTCGATCGCAACGGGTTCGATACCGGCCAGCACCAGGTTCGTCCGGAGTTGGCCACCCCATTGTTTGAACCCGCCAGCCCCGCCATCAATGAGCACGGTGCGGCCGGCTCCGCGTACGACGTAGCAATTGATATGCACCGCCGCCGGCTCCTTTTGTCCAGCATCCCGCTGAATTTTTGATGCGTCATCCGAATCGATATTCGACAGGAAGTCGAGACTGGCAGTGAGATATCCGTCGCTGATGGCGGTAATCGTGACATCCCCGACTTGCTGAACAGGAAAGGGAAGAGTGGACATCGTGTTTCTCCGAAACGGCTAATTGCGAGCGTGAATGTTCGACGCGGTGTAACCAAAACACCGAATGCGCGCCGTCAGGCCCGTGCGGTGAACGATCGCCTGATCCAGCGCTTCCATGAACCGTTCCATGACCGCCGGTGTGCGAGCCGTCCCGGCGCGATACCGGATGTCCGCGAAGACGGGATGACCATGCCCATGCCGAACCGGCAGAAAAATGACGTGGACGTTCTTGAGCTCGGCCTCGAGCACATGCGTACAGAGCTCGACGCAATCGCGCGACAGCCCGGCAAGGCTTTCATCAGCCGGCATCCGCGTTGCATCGATCGAGAAAGTGACATTCGGCATCGCGGTCTACTCCTGTGTAGCCGAAAGGGAGCGTGTGCTTGTCAGTTGCTCGGTCATCGGCGCGTACAGGTGTATGCCTTCCGGGAGCGCCTCGACCAGCCGCGCGCTGTTCCGCGGCACGACGGCGAGCCAGCGGCGCTCCGGAAACTTCTCCAGCGCGACGGCCTGCATGGCCAGCGGTTCGAGGCCCAACCGAATCAGCGAATCCGGCCCGCCGGCACTCAGGGCGAGGTGTTCACCTTCCTTTACCGCCGGCGCAAAGCCGATATCGCTGTAGAGATTCCGATGCCAGTCGGTGATGTGTTGCTGCCACTTCGCGAAATTGCCGCCGCCTTTCCGGCGATATTCGTCGCCGGTGAGGACATCGAGGCCGTCGATCGTGTGGATCGCCAGATAGACCGGGCAACCGCCCGTGATCGCCTTGAATCGCTGCGACGTGTGAAACCCCGTCACCGAGATCAGGGCGGGCAGCTTTTCAAGGCTGTAGAAGTCGTTCCATTCGGCTTCGCTGTCGAGGTCGGCGAAGCTGCATTCCACGGTGTAGATCATTGGATTGTCCTTTGGGCAGGATGCACATCCATCCGGGAATTGCGATGCTCAGTGCAGTAACGTAATGCTAAGCTCGCCATTTCGCGCGATAAAACGAAATAAAGTCAGCCTTCAGTGACATTTGATCAAGCTGATGGCAAACACACCCCGACCAACGAGACGCCCATGTCCCGCAAGATCCCAAGCAATTCCGCACTCCAGGCGTTTGAAGCCGCGGCCCGGCACGGCAGCTTTGCCCGCGCCGCCGAGGAACTGGCGCGGACGGAGGGCGCCGTCAGCCGTCAGATCGGCCGGCTGGAGGCGTTCCTGGGCGTCACGCTGTTCGAGCGGATCGGCAATCGGGTGCGGCTTGCGCCGAACGGTGCGCGATACGCGGTGCAGGTTCGCGAGATCCTGGATCGGCTCGAACGGGACAGCCTGTACCTGATGGGGCAGCCGATCGAAGGCGCAAGCATCGATATCGCCGCCATTCCAACCTTTGCCACCCGCTGGCTGATCCCCCGGCTGAAACACTTTCAGGACCGGCATCCGAACATCACGGTGCATATCGCCGAGCGGATGGAGCCGTTCCTGCTGGCGGGGAGCGGCTTCGACGCAGCCATTCATTTCGAGCACCCGGCATGGGAGGGGATGCATCTGCATCCGCTGCTGGAGGAGGTGCTGGTGCCCATCTGCAGTCCGGCGCTGCTCGCGGGCGCCGGGGCGAATCCGTCGCTGGATGCGCTGCCGCGACTTCACCGGCGACAGAACCCGGACGCATGGCAGGCTTATGCGCAGGAGTCCGGCATCGTGCTGACCAATTCGGCGGTGGGCGCGCGCTACGATCTGCATTCGATGCTGATCGAAGCGGCGCTGGCCGGCCTGGGTGTCGCGCTGGTGCCGCGCCTGTACATCGACGCGGAGCTCGAGCAGGGCCGGTTGGTCGCCCCGTGGCCGGCCGGCAAGGCGGTGACGAAAAACTTCTGTCTCGTCCTGCCCGAACCCATCGAACTGGCCGAGGGGCCGTTGCAGGCCTTCGCGACATGGATGCTGAATGAAGCCCGCGGATTGGCGCCGCACGGCAGCGCCTGACGCTCATCGACAAACCGTTTCTCCTGCGAACGCGGCCTTGCCAGGCCGATGCGCCGGGCGCGGGCCACGCTCGGGTACACTCGGGCACCCGTCACTCACGCGGCATCAGCATGGACAGTCAGCTTTGGATCATTTGCGGGCTCACCTTCGTCATCCATGTGATCGCGACACTGGCTTATGCCGTGCGTATCGCCGGCGTGCGCACGCGTCGCATCGCGTTGTCGTTTTCGTTGTTCGGGATCATCGCGCTCGTGTCCCGAACGGCCAATTCCTTTCAGGGGCCGTTCATCGCGAAACGCGTTGAAATGGACATCGCGCACCGGATGGGGAGCGGGTTGCTGACCGACTTCCGGTGGTTCCTGCTGTCCGCCACCGTGGCGACCATCGTCGGGACATTCCTGATCCCGACGTTCCAGCGTTACTTCAGTCGCGCCGTTGAACACTTTCAGGCGAACCGCTCGATTCCCCGCCTGCTGCTGCACGCGTGCAGTCGTGCGGGTATCAACTTTCTCCGCGTCGGCGCACGGCTGCCTTCGAGCCAGAACGTCACGCAACTGACCGCGAACACCGGCGTGTCGTGGGGCGTCATCGCGTTGAACGTCGCTGCCATGGCGATCTGGACGGTCGGCGTATTCGCGTCGCTGTATGCGGGCTATCTGAAGCCCGACCTGAGAGTGACATGCGCGAACTTGTCGTCCGTCATCAACGGTTTCGCGACCGTCGTGCTGGCGGTCGTCATCGACCCGCAGGTTTCCGTCATGACCGACGACGTCATCGAAGGGCGGATATCGGAGAACAGTTTTCGGCGCGCCATCACGACGCTCGCGGGTGCGCGCGTGCTCGGCACGTTGTGCGCGCAGGCGGTGCTCGTTCCGGCCGCGCTCGTCATCGTGCACGTGGCCGAGCTGATCTAGCGCGGCGTACATGCCCGTATCGACGCCGAGCCCGGATGACAGTTGCGGGGTTAAACAGGAATACCCCACATCCTCGTTTAAACTCGGTTGCGCGAAAGATCCCTGCGACGCCGCGTGTGTCGTCGCGGCGCGACAAATCGCATCGTGCCGGCGCGCGGAGGATGCGCGATGAAACCGATTCCGCTGTCAGGTCACGCTGTCATGGCCTTGAAAAATCAGCTGTCTTGCAAGACTCGAACTACATGCCTCAGGGAGCCAATCGAATGAATTCCCCGGTGATTCGGGCCGCCGTCGCAAAAGACGTCGGAGACATCTACGCGGTACACCGCGACTCGGTCGTCAATCTTTGCGCCGGCCATTACACGCAGCAACAGATCGAGGGCTGGCTGGACGGGCGGGATCCATCGATGTACCTGGCCGCTGTAACGGATGGCGCGATCTGGGTTGCCGACGACGGCGGAATATGCGGCTTCGTCGAGACCGCGGGCGACGAGGTCACCAAGCTGTTCGTCCGTGGCAATGCGGCGGGGAGCGGTGTCGGCGCCAGGCTGCTCGAACATGCCGTCTCGGAGATCGCGAACGGCGGCCACGCGCGCGCGTATCTCGAGGCCACGACGAACGCCCGGCCTTTCTATGAGCGACACGGGTTCGAGGTCGTCGGGCACGGTCGCTTTTCGCATGGACGAAGCCCGGTCGAGCTCGAGATCGTGAAGATGGAGCGACGGTTGGCACGGGTCCAGACGGCGCGCGGCGCGGCTTCGGTGAAAGAACGGGAGGCTGCCGGCCCATCGTGTCCAGACAGGGAATTCATGGATTGAATGCGTGTCGATTCAAAATATAAATTTTGGCAATACGCTGGCACGGGATATGCTTCGCAGGTCTAATCCGATCGGAACAGACGCCGGATATTCGTCAGGATAATCAGGCAAGAGCATGACCGGTTTGCTCTGACAAGCCGATCAATTAGAGGATGGACCGTTTGTGCAATCCGCGCGGCAGTGCCAAGCTGCGCGCGAAGCAAAGTCGTACACGGATGGATTGAGTTGGGTGACTTGAAACGCAGGCCGTAACTCCTCGCGACGGCCACTACTGACAGTTCAGGATATGACATTACAGATTGGGGTCCCTCTGGAGACGGCCCACGAGGAGCGGCGCGTAGCGACCGTTCCCGACGTCGTCGAAAAGCTGATCAAGCTCGGGTTTTCGGTGGCCGTGCAAAGCGGCGCCGGCACCGGCGCGAACTTCAGCGATGACGACTACCGCACGGCAGGCGCCGAAGTCGTGCCGACGGCCGCCGATCTATGGGGCCGCAGCGATATCGTCCTCAAGGTGCGCCCGCCGAGCAGCGAGGAAGTCGCGCTGATGCGCGAGGGCGGCACGCTGATCGGCTTCGTCTGGCCGGCCCAGAATCCTGAACTGATGCAGCAGCTGGCCGCGAAGCGCGCCACGGTGCTGGCGATCGATTCGCTGCCGCGCACGCTGTCGCGCGCGCAGAAGATGGATGCCCTCACGTCGATGGCCGGCGTGAGCGGCTACCGCGCCGTCATCGAGGCGGCCCATGCGTTCGGCCGCTACTTCAACGGGCAGATCACGGCCGCAGGCAAGGTGCCGCCGGCCAAGGTGTTCATCGCCGGCGCGGGTGTGGCCGGCCTCGCCGCGATCGGTACGGCCGCAGGCCTGGGCGCGATTGTGCGCGCCAACGACACGCGCGCGGAAGTGGCCGACCAGGTCAAGTCGCTGGGCGGCGAATTCGTCAAGGTCGACTACGAGGAAGAAGGCTCGGGCGGCGGCGGTTACGCGAAGGTGATGAGCGAAGGCTTCCAGCAGGCGCAGCGCGCGATGTACGCGCAGCAGGCCAAGGAAGCGGACATCATCATCACCACCGCGCTGATTCCGGGCAAACCGGCGCCGAAGCTGATCACGGCCGAGATGGTGCAGTCGATGAAGCCGGGCAGCGTGATCGTCGACATGGCCGGCGAGCAAGGCGGCAACTGCGAACTGACGGTGCCGGGCGAGGCCGTCGTGCGTCATGGCGTGACCATCGTCGGCTACACGGATCTCGCGTCGCGCCTGGCACGGCAGTCGTCGACACTTTATGCGACCAACCTGCTGCGCGTGGTCGAGGAGCTGTGCAAGACCAAGGACGGCACGATCAACGTCGACTTCAACGACGACGCGATCCGTGGCCTCACGGTCATCAAGGAAGGCAACGTCACGTGGCCGCCGCCGCCGATCCAGCAGCCGGTCGTCGCAGCGAAGCCTGCGGCAGCGCCGGTCGCGGCCGCCGCGTCGAAGGGCCACGGCCATGGCAGCGGCGCGCCGATGTCGGCGAAGTCGCTCGCGATCGTGTTCGCCGTCGGCGCACTGGCGTTCCTGCTGGTCGGCCAGTTCGCGCCGGCCACGTTCCTCGCGCACTTCACGGTGTTCGTGCTGGCTTGCTTCATCGGCTACATGGTGATCTGGAACGTCACGCCGTCGCTGCATACGCCGCTGATGAGCGTGACCAACGCGATCTCGTCGATCATCGCGATCGGCGCGCTGGTGCAGGTCGCGCCGCCGTTGGGCGACGCCGCGGCCGAGGGCCGTCCTTCGGGGCTGATCCTGGGCCTGGCGGTGGGCGCGCTGACGCTCACGGCCGTCAACATGTTCGGCGGCTTCGCGGTGACGCGCCGCATGCTGGCGATGTTCCGCAAGTAAGGAGACGACCACAATGACTTCCAATCTGACTACCGTCTCCTATATCGGCGCGGCGATTCTCTTCATCCTCAGCCTCGGCGGGCTGGCCAACCCCGAGACCGCCCGGCGCGGCAACCTGCTCGGCATGATCGGCATGCTGATCGCCGTGCTCGCGACCGTGCTCGGTCCGCGCGTGTCGGTCGAGGGTATTCCGTACATCGTGGCGGCACTGGTCGTCGGCGGCGCGGTTGGCCTCTACGCCGCGAAGAAAGTGCAGATGACGCAGATGCCCGAGCTGGTTGCGCTGATGCACAGCCTGGTCGGCCTGGCCGCGTGCCTGGTGGGCTTCGCGAGCTACATCGATACGTCGGTGCAGTTCACGGGTGCCGAGCATGCGATCCACGAAGTGGAAATTTACGTCGGCATCCTGATCGGTGCGGTGACCTTCGCGGGCTCGGTGATCGCATTCGGCAAGCTCTCCGGTAAGATCGGCGGCAAGCCGCTGCTGCTGCCGGCACGGCACTGGCTGAACCTGGCCGCGCTGGTGGTGGTGATCGTGTTCGGCCGCGCGTTCCTGCATGCGGAGACGATCCAGGAAGGCATGACGCCGCTGATCGTGATGACGGTGGTGTCGCTGCTGTTCGGCGTGCACATGGTGATGGCGATCGGCGGCGCGGACATGCCCGTCGTGGTGTCGATGCTCAACAGCTACTCGGGGTGGGCGGCGGCGGCCACGGGCTTCATGCTCGGCAACGACCTGCTGATCGTGATCGGCGCACTGGTGGGCTCGTCGGGTGCGATCCTGTCGTACATCATGTGCCGCGCGATGAACCGCAACTTCATCAGCGTGATTGCCGGCGGGTTCGGCACCGGCAGCGGGACGCCGGCGGCGGCGGGCGGCAGTGCACAGCCGGCCGGCGAAGTGGTGGCGGTGAGCGCGCTGGAGACGGCCGAGCTGCTGCGCGATGCGAAGAGCGTGATCATCGTGCCGGGGTACGGGATGGCCGTCGCGCAAGCGCAGCACACCGTGCATGAACTCACGAAGGTGCTGCGCGAGAAGGGCGTCGACGTGCGTTTCGCGATCCACCCGGTGGCCGGGCGCATGCCGGGGCACATGAACGTGCTGCTCGCCGAGGCGAAGGTGCCTTACGACATCGTGATGGAGATGGACGAGATCAACGGCGACTTCCCCGAAGCCGACGTGTCGATGGTGATCGGCGCGAACGACATCGTGAACCCGGCAGCGCAGGAAGATCCGGGCAGCCCGATCGCCGGCATGCCGGTGCTCGAGGTGTGGAAGGCGAAGACCTCGATCGTGATGAAGCGCAGCATGGCGTCCGGCTATGCGGGTGTCGACAATCCGCTGTTCTACAAGGACAACAACCGGATGCTGTTCGGCGATGCGAAGAAGATGCTGGATGAGGTCTTTGGGGCGTTGAAGGCCTGACGGTGAGCATGCCCGGGCGTGTGCACGGGTCGAACGATAGCCGGCCAGGGTGTTGGAGAGTCGGCTGATCGGGACCTGGCACGCCGGACATGCGCATCGGGAAGGTCACGGAAGTGCGAAGCGGGATGGTCCGTTTCGCACTTCTTTCCGGAAAAGGGCGGTGATCGATTGTTGGTGCGTAGATCAACGATCAACGTGAATGATGCCGTTGGAGCGGGTCGCTGCTGCATCGTTGGCGTGACGATCGCAGAAGCTTCTCCGGTTGCCGAATGCCTTGGGCCGGCCGCTTTCCTGCCGTAAGGCGCGGTCGTGATTGTCCGCACGAACCCGCAACAGACTCGGGGGCCTTGCCGGCCGCCAATACCGCACCTGCCGCTCGAATGGCACCGGTGCGTTTCCTCCCTCCATCCCCCAGCGACACCGGCCTTTCAGTGACTGCGCCGGCAACGACACCGTCTATCCAGCGAATCCAAGGTCCGCAAAAGTGGTGATCCTTGCGTCGCAGGCGCTCGCCAGTGCCGGATCGTGACTCGAAAAGATGACGACACGGTCTGCAGCCAACGTCTTGAACAGATCGATCAGCACTGCACGCGACGCGGCATCGAGCCCGCTGTCAGGTTCGTCGGCGATCACGACGGCGGGCGTGCCGAGCGCTGTCGCCGTCAGGAACAGTTTCTTGCGCGTGCCGAACGACATCTGCTCGAAGCGCTTCTCCAGATGCGGTGCAAGCCCGAATCGATCGGCCAGCTCGAGCGTGCGGGTGTCGACGACGGTATGCCTGGCGGCCGCCACGAGCTCCAGAAACTCGCGACCGGTCTGGAGCGGATACGCCAGGCAATCGTCGGGCACGTACGCGAGCGCGGATTTCGCATCGTGCGGCGCGGTGCGCAGCGAATGGCCGCCGATCCACACCTCGCCTTCGTCCGCGTCGAGCGT
This sequence comes from Burkholderia lata, assembly GCF_000012945.1. NCBI lineage: Bacteria > Pseudomonadati > Pseudomonadota > Betaproteobacteria > Burkholderiales > Burkholderiaceae > Burkholderia > Burkholderia lata. The sequence goes on along the minus strand of NC_007509.1, from coordinate 816,428 downwards.
GCCGGCGAGAATCGCGAGCAACGTCGATTTGCCACTGCCGGTTTCGTCGTATAGCGCCACGCATCCGGCACCGGATGCGTAGTTGAGTCCCTGGAAGATGACGCGCTTGTCGTAGCGCTTGCCGAGATTGTCGAAGCGGAGCATGGATCGGTAGTCAAACGAAAATTTGCCGGGCGAGCACGGCCCAGATTACGGAAAGCAGCAGGCCCGGCAACACGGATTGTCGGGACGCGTAGCGTTGCGGCAGATAGTGTAATGCGACAAGCGGTGCGCCCGGGCACACGGAGGTGCGCCGAAAGTCGAGGCGCACGCGTCATACAGCTCGAGTATGCTGGATGAATGCCGTCCGGATGACCGACCCGGGCAGCAAAACCGCACACAATCACCGCGATTGCATCGCAACCACCGGCCACACCGGGCCGACATCAACTCCGGAACAGGGACTCGACATGGCAGAACTGGACAACGCGCTGTACGAACGGATCGGCGCGCTGAGCGACGCGGGCGATGCATTGATGGAAGACGGCGACTACGAAGGCGCGCTGGCGAAATTCTGGGCGGGATTCGACCTGCTTCCCGAACCCAAGACCAATTGGGAAGCCGGAACCTGGCTGATGGCCGCCATCGGCGACGTGAATTTCCATCAAGAGGATTACGCGGCCGGACGCGACAATCTCGCCCAGTCGATGCATTTCCCGAACGCGATCGGCAACCCGTTCCTGCACCTGCGGCTCGGTCAGTGCCAGTTCGAACTGGGCGATCTCGACCGCGCGGCCGACGAGCTGATGCGTGCGTACATGGGGGGCGGGCCCGAACTGTTCGAGGACGAGGACGGCAAGTACCTGCGATTCCTGGCCACGCGGGCAGAAGGCATCGAGACGCCCTGACGCGCGTTGTTCGTGCCGCCCGCCGGTCGGCGTCGCGACTGAGTTTCGACGTCCGCGCCGGGATGCCGGGCGTTCATCCGCAAGTGCACAACCTGCCCATGAACCTGACCTTTTCCCCCGCCACCGGATCCGATGCCGAAGCGCTGGTTGCGATTCGCATCGCCGCGATGCGCGACAGCCTCGAGCGCATCGGCCGCTTCGATCCGCAGCGTGCGCGCGACCGGTTTCTCGCGTCGTTCGACCCGGCGCTATGTCGCTTGATCGAAGTCGACGGCGTGAACGCGGGCTTCTTCGTGGTCCGGCCGCAGGAAGATCACTGGTTGCTCGACCATCTGTACATCCTGCCCGAGCATCAGGGAAAGGGGATCGGCGCAGCCGTGCTGCACCAGGTCTTTGCCGATGCAGACGCGCAGCGCATGCCCGTTCGCGTCGGCGCGCTGCGCGGCAGCGATTCGAACCGCTTCTATGCCCGGCACGGCTTCGTGCAGGCCGATGAAGCCGAGTGGGACATCTACTACGTGCGCGCACCGGGTGCGGCGACGGTGTAGATCGCATCCGCGGTGCGATCCGGGCGAGCGCATCAGCGTTTTCCCGGATACGGAATACGCGGCGCATGCCGATGATGCAGAGAGAATATAAATTCATGATCCGAGGCCATCATGACCACATCTGCAACAAACGGACTGAATGCGGTATCGCCTGAAACGACCGGGGCGGCAGCGACATCCGACGATGCGGGTGGCGTACCGTCGATCCTGCTGGTCGACGACGAGCCGAGCGTGCTGTCGGCGCTCAGGCGCGTGTTCCGGCCCGCCGGCTACGAGATCCTGACCGCGGAAAGCGGCGAGGCGGCCCTCGAGGTCCTGGCGTCGACGGAAGTCGACCTGATCGTGTCCGACATGCGGATGCCGGGCATGAGCGGCGCGGAGTTCCTGGCCCGCGCACGGTCGCTCTATCCGGACACGATGCGCATCCTGCTGACCGGCTATGCGGAAATCGCGTCGGTCGTGCAGGCCGTCAACGACGGCGGCGTCTATCGCTACCTGAACAAGCCGTGGGACGATCACGACCTGCTGCTGACCATCGAACAGGCGCTGGAGCAGCGGCGCCTGCGGCGTGAAGCAGCCCGGCTGGCCGCGCTGACGGAAGCGCAGAACGAAACGCTGCGCCGTTTCAACACGGAACTCGAAACGCAGGTTCGGGCGCGCACGGAGGAGCTCGGCCAGACCGTGATGTTCCTCGAAGCCGCGCAACGCGACCTGAAAAGCAGCTTCACCGCGATGGTCCAGGTTTGCGCGAGCATGATCGAGTTGCGCTGCGGGTCCGCCAGTGGGCATGCGATGCGGGTCGGCGAGATTGCGCGGCGGCTCGCGCTGGCCTCCGGAATGAGCGAGCTGCATGCGCAGGACGTCTATTTCGCGGGGCTGCTGCACGGCATCGGCAAGTTGTCGCTGCCGGACGAATTGCTGCACAAGCCGCTCACGAAGATGACGGCGGAAGAGCACGGCCTGTTCCTGCAGCATCCGCTGCGCGCGCAGATGGTGCTGACGCCGGTCGCGCAACTGCACAAGGTCGCATCGATCGTGCTGCACCAGTACGAGCGCTTCAACGGACGCGGCACGCCCGACGGCCTGGCGGGCGACTCGATCCCGCTCGGCTCGCGAATCCTGGCGGTCGCGCGCGATTTCGAAGGGCTGCGCAACGGCGACATCGGCGTGCCGCATGCGGTCGAGCAGGCGCTCGACGCGATGCGCTCACAGGCCGGCGTGCGTTACGACCCGAAGATCGTCGACGGCCTGATCGAACTGATGCGGGACCCGGCGAGCCTCGGCATCGCGGCGTCCGTCGCGGAGATCAAGTCCGCGCAGCTGCGCGAAGGGATGCAACTGGCCGACGATCTGCGCACGCATCGCGGCGTGCTGCTGATGACCAAGGGCAGCGTGATGTCGGCGCACCAGATCGAGCTCGTGCGCCGCTTCGAGACGCGCGAGGGGACGTCGTTCGACATCCTCGTGCTGGCCGGCCAGGCAGCGGCGAAAGCGGCGTCGAGCGCACCGAATGCGGGCGCGGCGCCGGCCTGAGCCCGGACGCGCGGCCTGAAGGCCGCGGTGCACGACTGCGCGCCGCGGCAACGCACTCACCTCGATTCGGGCGCTCGATCATGTACGGCACCTACAATCTCCCGCTCGTCCTGCTGTCGCTCGCGATCGCGACGCTGGCCTCCTATACGACGCTCGACCTGGCCGCCTTCATTTCGCTGCTCGACAACCTGAAACTCAAGCGTGCGTGGCTGGGCGGCGGCGCGGTGGCGATGGGTACCGGCATCTGGTCGATGCATTTCGTCGGCATGCTCGCGTTTTCGCTGCCGATTCCGCTCGGCTACGCATTGCCGGATACAGGCGCGTCGCTGGCGATTGCGGTACTCGTGTCGTACTTCGCACTGACGGTCGTCACGCGCGCGCGGCTCGGCTGGCGGCGGCTGCTCGTGGGTGGCGCGCTGATGGGCGGCGGGATCGCCGGCATGCATTACGCGGGGATGGCCGCGATGCGCATGCAGCCCGGCATTCGCTACGATGCCGCGCTGTTCGCCGCGTCGATCGGCATTGCGGTGATCGCGTCGACTGCCGCGTTGTGGATCGCGCAGGCACTGCGCGCGCAGCAGGCGCGCCATGCGACCGCTCAGCGGATCGGCGCGGCCTTCGTCATGGGCATCGGCATTACCGGTATGCATTACACGGCGATGGCGGCCGCGCACTTTGCGGCGGACGCGCGGTGCGGGGCCGCGAACGGGGTCGACACGCCGTGGCTCGCGACGACGGTCACGCTGTTTACGACGGCGACCCTGGTCGTCACGCTGTTGCTGAGCCGTTTCGATGCGCGCACAACCTTCCTGCGCGGGATGACCGATACGCTCGAGCGGCTCGTGCGCTTGCGTACTGTCGAACTGGAACGCGCGTTGCACCGCTACGAACAGACGACCGCGATGCTGCAGCGCACGCGCGAGAACATGGCGACCGAGATCGACGAACGCAAGGTCGCGCAGGCGCGGCTCGAACAGGAGAAGGAGGAGCAGCGGCGGCTGCTGCATGCGCTCGAGGAAACCCATGTGCAGCTGCTGCAGTCGGAAAAGCTCGCGTCGATCGGCCAGCTCGCGGCCGGTGTCGCGCACGAAATCAACAATCCGATCGGCTTCGTCAGTGCGAACCTCAATACGTTGAAGACGTGGGTGCGCAGTCTGCTCGACGTGATCGCCGCGCATGAAGCCGCGCTGCCGCAGCTCGACCCGGCTGCGCGCGACGCGCTGGCGGCGATGGGCCGCGCGGCGGACCTGGACTACGTGCGCGGCGAGATCGAGACGCTGATCGACGAATCGATCGACGGTGCGTTGCGCGTGCGGCGCATCGTGCAGGACCTGCGCGATTTCTCGCGTCCGGCCAGCGACGAGTGGAGCGTGGTCGATCTCCGCGCGGGCCTGGAAAGCACGCTCAACGTCGTCCACAACGAACTCAAGTACAAGGCCGAGATCGTGCGCGATTACGGTGACGTGCCGCAGGTCGAATGCCTGCCGTCGCAGTTGAACCAGGTCTTCATGAACCTGCTAGTGAACGCGGCGCACGCGATTCCCGAGCGCGGCGTGATCACGATTCGCACGTCGAGCGATGGCGAGCAGGTGTCGATCGCGATCAGCGACACCGGGACAGGCATGACGCCCGACGTCGTCCGGCGGATCTTCGATCCGTTCTTCACGACGAAGCCGGTCGGGCAGGGCACGGGGCTGGGCTTGTCGGTATCGCACGGCATCGTCAAGCGCCATCGCGGCACCATCGACGTGACGAGCGAGCCGGGGCGCGGCACGACGTTCTGCGTCCGGATACCGATCCGGCGGGCCGGCGATCGCGCGAACGAGGCCGAGCTGGCGCAACGAGCGTGATCGCGTGACAGCGTCGTGCGCCACAGGCCGGCGCGGTTTTCGCACGTCATTGCAGTCGCTTGCGGCGTTGGCGACGAAAGAAATGCCAGAACATCGCGCTGGCGTCCGGCCCCGTGGCGGAATGAAACGGCTCGCGCGGGTCGCCGCCGCTCCATGCATGCGGCAGCCGGCGGACGATGCAGACCCGGACGACGAGACGCCCGGCCTTCAGATAGTCGATGGTGTCGGCATCGTCGCGCGCATGGATGCGTTGCTCGCCGACGCGGATCGCGCCGTGTTCGTCGACGAGCCGGTTGAGCCGCGCGAACGCGATGCCGAGCTGCGTCGCGTTCCGGTCGGTCACGACCGTATCGAGTGCGCCGTGCATGACGAGTGCCGGCATGCCGGGATAGGACGCGACATCGGCGCAGGCGTCGACCGCGCGTATCGGGTCGTCGCGCAGGCCTCGGCGCATCAGGCTCATCGCCGCCAACGTCGACGACGGCGGGGCGATGGCCGGACCGGAGTGCAGCCCGACTGCCGCAAAGCGATCGGGATACCGTATGGCCAGTGTCGCGGCGAGCCCGGCACCGGCGGACATGCCGGCCAGGTAGATCCGGTCGCGGTCGAAGCCGTGCTGTCGCACGACTGCGTCGACCAGCGATGCAACGGCCGCGGCTTCGGACTGCGTCGCGTCGCCATGCCAGTGCCAGCAACGGTGCGCATGGGCCGTCGCGGCCTGCTCGGGAAACAGCACGGCAAACCCCGACCGCTCCGCGAGACGGCACATGCGCGTGCCCGCGGCAAACGATTCGGCATGTTGCTTGCAGCCGTGCAGCATGACGACGGCCGGCATGCCGGCCGTCGTCGCCGGCGCGGCGGGAAGATACAGCGCGTAGGCGAGGTGGTTCACGTAGCGGCCGGCACTCGGGCCGGCGGAATGAAACGACCGGAGCCACGTGCCGGGCGCCTTGTCCGTCCGTGCGCGGGCGGGCGGCACCGTGCCCGTGCGTCTGGCAGTACGGGCGATGACGGCGGGCTTGCTCGCCCGTTTGGCGGCCGCTCGCGGCTTGTTCGTGCGCTTCGTCGGGCGCGTGCCGGTTGCGACGGAGAGCAGCTCGAGATGCCGCAACCAGAGGCTGGTTTTTTTCCTGGGCATATGCAGTCTCTTGCCGGCGGCCGGCCGCGGCAGGAAGATTCGGCCGAATCCGCCGTCGAATGGAAAATCGAAGTGGGCCGCGGAGCAAGGTTCGTGCTGCCGGCGCGTGCGCATCGGAACCCGTCGGCCGATCGAACACAATGGAATGCAGGGGCCTGCGCAACGGCGGCGATTCGACTCTGCCATCGACGATATTCACCGTCCGATGTGACGCCCGTGCGAATCGAAACCTGCTTCGACCCCGTCGCGCGCGCGCCTAGCGCCGATCCAGCAGCGTATCGCCCAGGACGCTGAACGCCGCGCCCGGCAGCTCGTGCAGATGCTCGACCACGCTGCTGACCGGATAGAACGTTTCGACCGAATCGTCGAGTATCCCGACGCCGATCAGTTCGACGCGCCGCTCGCGCAGCGCCTCGACGCGTGCACGCAGGTCGGTGCGCAGGATCGCCGGGTTGCCGTCGCCGGTCGCCGGATAGCCGTCCGACAGCACCATCAGGATTCGCCGCCGGGCCCGCTTCGCCAGCAGCCGCCCGGCGGCCCAGCTCAACGCCTCGCCGTCAGGATTCTCGTGGCCGCATTCGATGCACGCGAGGCCGCTCGGGTTGTCGGAATCGAAGCGCTTGTAGACGCGCAGGTCGAGCCGTTCGACGAACCGGTTGTAGCCGAACGTCTCGCGGCCGGCGTCGATCCAGCGCTGGTAGTGCGCGCGCATCGCGGCGTCCTCGACGGAGCTGTAGCCGAGCACTTCGCACGCGAAACCGAGCTGCGTCAGCGCATCGCACAGCGCCGCCGCGCACAGCCTGGCGAGTTCGATCTTCTTGCCGGCCATCGACCCGCTGCAATCGATCAGCAGGCTGACGGCCGCATCGCGCCCGGGGGCGGCACGCCGGACGCGGAATGGCGTGCGATAGCCGGGCGAGGTGACGAGGCGCGCGAGCGACATCCGGTCGAGCTCGCCGCGTTCCTGTTCGCGTTTCCAGCGCGTCTGCTCGTCCACTTTCAATGCGCGTTCGAGTTTCAGCTTGAGCGGCTCGGTCTGCGCGCGGGCCGCGCTTCGCAGGCGGTGCCAGTGCGCCGGTTCGCCGTTGCCGGTGAAGTCCGTCACCGTGTCGAACGCGGTGGTCAGCGGGACCGACAGCAGCGGCCGGTTGTCCGCAGACAGGCGGATCGTGCCGGGCATCGCATCGCCCGGCGTCGGCGCTTCGGCCGACGATGCCGTGTCGGCGATCGCACCGGCACCCGATTCGGCGGAAACCGGTGCACGTGAGTCGTCCGGGGCGCCCTGTCCGTCCTGGTCGAACTCGGCGGCGATGCTGGCGCTGTCGAGCGTGCTGCCCGGGTCGGCCGTGAACATCATGTTGTTCGCACCGGCCGACGCCAGCGCACGCACGCGTTCGACGATCCGCTGCGCGGCGCGGATGCTGTCGGCGGTCGATGTCGCGGCGCGCGCTGCGTCGACGAGATCGTCCGATGCGGCAAGCGTCGCGTCGAGCGACGGCACGTGCTCGATGGCGGACGGCGCTTCGTCCCACAGCGCGCGTTCGACGCGCCATACCAGCCTGTCGCGCCATGCCATTCGCGGCCATCGGAGGAGCGTGTCGGCGGCCGTCACCGCGCGCATCCGCAGCAGGAACGTCATGGCGCCGGGATAGATCGCAGCGAGGCGGCCGGCCGCGCGGCGGTCGTCGATCGCCTGCGCGATGGCCCGCACCGCGGGCGACGCCAGTGCGGCGATGTCATCGATCGCACCGAAGCGCTCGCGCGCCGCGTAGAGGTCGACGAGGCCGGTGATCGCGTCGTCGTCGACGTCGCCGGCGAGCAGCGTGTCGGGCAGCACCAGCCGGTCGCGCTGCGCGACCGGCGCATGGCGAGCGAACCGCACCTCGATGCCGTGCCGTTGCGCGAGCGTGCGGGCCAGCCGGGTCAGGTGGAGCGAGCGCGCGTCGTCGTCCCGGTCCATCGTGTCAGGCCTCGATGTCGATGTAGTGGCGAATGATGCTGCGGATCAGGTCGGCGTCTTCCGTGCTGACCTTCGCATAGATCGTCGGGCCGGCGGCCGATTCGGGGTCGCCGGTGCGCAGCATCAGCTCGGCCCAGTCGATCAGGCGCCGCGTCGAGAACGCGCTGGCAAGATCCTCGCGGACGAACGCGGCGCGGCAGTCGGCCGCGATCGCCGCGAGCGTGTCGGCCATCGCGGCGGTCATGGCCGCGCCGAACATGCGCTGCAGCACGCGCGCCTCGTCGGGCGGCGGCAGATAGTCGAGGCGGTACACGCGCCAGCGGTCGAGAAACGCCTCGTTCATCACGTTGGCGCCCTGGTACAGATGGCGGAACTGCCCCATCGCGCCCACCGCATTGGCCGTCGCGAACAGCCGGAACGACGGGTGGGGGACGACGATCTCGTTGCCTTTCTCCTTCAGCAACAGGCGGCCGGCCGGTTCGAGCACGGCGGTCAGCACCGCAAGGATCGCCGGTTCCGCGAAGTCGATCTCGTCGACGATGAGCCACAGCCCTTCGCGCATCGCGGTCGGCAGCACGCCGTCGACCCAGATCGTCTCGCCGCCCTTGACGGTCCAGAACCCGACGAAATCGCCGACCGTCGTCTGCCCGTTCATGTTCGAGCGCAGCACGCCATGGCCGGCCAGCGCGGCGGCCTGCTCGATGAGGCTCGTCTTGCCGGTGCCGGTGTGGCCGATCAGCAGGATGCGCCGGTTCTCGACGATGTCTTCCAGCACGTTCGTCGCGCGCGCGGTGAACAGGTAGGCCGGGTTCAGCGGCGGCACGAGCGGCCCGCCCGGGCCGCGCGGCATCGGCACGCCGCCCACGTGCGCGAGCTGCGCCGCATCGCCGGCTGCCGCCGGTCGCGACGCATGTGCGCTCCGTAGCGCCTGCATGAACGCGCTGCGATGAGCGGGCGCCGCACGGTCGCCTGCGTCGCGCCGGACGAAGCCTTCCTGGATCCACTTGCGCAGCTTCGCGTCGAGGTTGTCCGCATCGACGACCGTATCGACCGACGTGCTGCCGTCAGCCCGGTGATGCTGGATGCGGTACATGTGCGCGCGTTCGGAGCGGCTGACGATCCATTGCCCGGCGGACGGGTCCGCCAGTTGACGATAGACGCCGAGTACCGACGGGGCGGAGGGAGTGGAATCAGCGGGTGCGTTCATGGTGGCGAGCGAGAGTGGGCGGCTGGCGCTTCATGCCTGCGATGCATCGCGTCGATTGTAGGTTTTTTTGTCGTGAAGGAGGGCATTCGCGCGGGAATCGAATCGCTGCGGTTCGGTGCGGCGCAGGCGTCGCGTCGGCCCGCCGGATCGGGTGAGTGTTGTCGGTCATGCGTTGCGGCAGGGTTGTTCGGCCCCCTCGTCACGGCACTGAACTGCTTGTGCCGTACCGATCCACCGGCGAAGTTGCGGGTCGTTGGTGTGGGTCGGCCGCGCCCTTGCATGCGAAGCGCGATTGACAGCCCGCCTGGCGCTGATCTTCCTCGATTTTCAGGAAGACAACCGGTCATGTCGACTCGACGGCCGTCATGCCTTGATCAACCGGGGCGAAGTTCAGTACCGTAGCAGGCTTGATCGCCGGGCTTCCATCGCACGTCCCTGGGGGGCTCGACGCACCATCCCATTGCGCGCCGGTCGTCGAATCCGGCGAAGGAGTGTTGAACGTGGCGGAGACAGGAATGGATGAACGGGTGATTCGTCGTGCCAGCGCGCTCGATGCGCCGGCCGTGCTGGGGATCTTCGATGACGTGATTGCGTGGTTCGTTTCCATCGGTAACGACGGGCAATGGGGCCGCGAGCCGTGGTCGACGCAACCCAAGCGGGTTGCGCTCGTGGCCGAAGCCTGTGCGTTGCCCGACGCGTGGGTCGCAGAGGATCAGGAGGGCCGCGTCCTGGGCGCATTGATCCTCGGCGAGTCCATGCCCTACGTGCCGCCCGCGACCGAGCCGGAAATCTATGTCCGCGTGCTGGTTGCGTCGCGCGATGCGCGGGCGCGGGGTGTCGGCCGGCGCCTGATGGCCTTCGCGGATGAACGCGCCCGGGCTGCAGGGGTGGAGCGCCTGCGGGTGGATTGCTATGGCGGCGGGACTGGCGCATTGGTGCGCTTCTACGAGTCCTGCGGATATGAGCGAATTTCAACCTTCGACGTGGACGGCTGGCCAGGGCAGTTGTTGGGGCGTCGCGTGTGACGGTGCGTGTCCGCAGTTTTGCGGGCGACCCATAAGCCGACGGGTAGCGCGCTGCCCATGAAAATGCCGCCGTCCCGGGCGGCGGTGTCGCGCTGCCGCGCTGCCGAGTACGGCCCTCGTCTTTTGCCCATTGCCGCGTGGCCTTCTGCGGACCGGGGTGCGGATTCTGCTCGTCCGCCCCAGGTCTCCGGTGTCATGAAGGTTCGAACGAGCCGGTCATCCGAGCAGGCCGGCCCAGTAAAACTCGGCGGCCAGTTCGACCGCACGCGCCTGCGTCGTGTGCGCCAGCCGGAACGCGTCGTCCTCGATCGTCTGGTCGGGAAACTCGGTGACGAGCGTGAACGGCACGGTCGACCGGTGATCCTCGACCACATCACATGGAATCCCGTTGATGCGCGGAAACGGCAGGTCGCCTGCGTGCGCGTGCCACGCGTGGATTTGCCGCTCGTTGAATGCCACGAGTTCATCCGATCGGGCCAGTGCGCGGGTCAATGCGTCGAGGAACGACCGCCCGTCGTGGCCCGCATGGTGACGCAGGATCAGGAAGAAACCCTTCGGGATCGACCAGAGTTCGCTGCCGCGCGGGATGTAGCCGCTGCGCGGCCGCGTCCAGTCGTGTGCCGGATAGCCGTGCAGGCTCAGGTGCAGCCGCGCGCCGGTACGCTCGATCGCGTCGAGCCGGGCGGCTTTCTCGCCGAACGGCGGCTGCGTGCGTGCTTCGAGGTCGTCGCCGAGCGCGGTATAGCGCGCGGCATGGGACAGGTGTGCCGGGTGCGTGGCGCGCAGGTGGTGATGCAGCGCGGCGCCGTCCGGATTCTCGAGCGGCACGAGCGCGTAGTGCGCGTCCGGGCGCCGGTTCAGCGCATGGGCCGCCCGCAGCGAGCCGACGACGCCCGACGTCTCGTTGGCATGCTGGCCGGCGGTGATGACGAGCCCGGGCAGCGCGCCGCGAACATGGATGCCGTTCACGCCGCGGCCCTGGTGCGACGTGACGGCGAACCGTTCTCCCGGCAGCGCACCGAGCGCGCGAGCGACGTCGGGCGGCGATAACGGCTGGCCAACCGCCGCGAGCGCGTCCGGCGATGCAAGTGTTTCACCCGGAGCGGCCGCGGCTTCGGCCTCGTCCGTCGTCGCGCGCACATGCGTTTCAAGCGTGATCCGAAGCGTCGTATCGCCCTGCGTGCGCGTGATGTCGGGCACGATCTGCCCGGATTGCAGTGTCCGGTCGGATGCGTCGCGGCCCGCGAGCGCATGAAAGAATTCGGCGGCGCCGAAGTAGGCGTCCTCGTGCCATGCGTCGAGCGTGCTGACGAGTTCCTCGCCATACGGCAGCGTTCGTTCGATGCCCGACGTCGCGATCGCGATCCTCAGGATGTCGAAGAACGGCGCCTGGTCGGGCCACGGATGCGCGCGCAGCGCGTCCAGCGTCGCGGCGGCGGCCGCTTCGAATTCGGTGACGAGCGGGGCGTCCTCGATCAACGTGCTGCCGTCCCACACGCGCAGCCAGCCGCACGGTGACGCGGTCGCGTCATTCGGCGCGAAGACGCGGTGCGTCGCCCCGTCGGCTTCGACGACATAGTGGGCGGGATCGTCGCCGGGCTCGAACGCGAATTCGAGCGGCGCGAGCCAGCCCGCGAGCGGATACGCTTCGAGCCGGAACCGCTGGTGCGCGCCCGCCGGCGTGCGAATCACGATCCGGCCCGCGCGCGGCGGCTCGAATTCCTCGATGAAGAAATGCACCAACGGCTTGTACGCGCTGCGCAACACGGCATCGATGCCGCGGGCGGCCAGCGTGCGCTCGGCTTCGCGGCGCGCCGCTTCGTCTTCGAAGAGCCAGGCCTCGACACGGGTGGCGGTGCCGGCCGTGAAGCGGTCGGTCAAGGTGCGCAGCGTGCGCGGATAGTTGGCGGAGAGCAGGGTCGTCATGGTGAGCGTAGGCGGGGATGGATCGGGAAATCGCGCGGTGCATGCCGGCTAGCGTGCGCGCCGGCGCAGGCGCTGTGCTTCGAGGCGCGGCAGCAGATGCTGGACGACGCGCGGCAGCGTATAGATCGGCAACTGCGCGCACGTGAACACGAGCGCCATGGTGGGCGTCGCGGCGAGCCCGAGCGCGGCCCACATCAGGCCGACGTTGCGATTGGCGACGATCAGCGCGACGTTGAGCCGCGTGCGGACGTCGCCGGGCGTGAGCCCGTACGCGATGATCTGGAAGCCGGCGTTGACGGCAAACGCGAGTGCGATCGCGCTCAACGCGCGGTGCGGCGCGTCGATGATCGATTGCTGCATGCCGGCCATCGTGCCGAGCGCGAACACCAGCAGTGCGGCGACGACGGTCGCGTCGATCGGCGTCGCATAGCGGTCGAGCCGGGAACCCGCGAACCGCCGCACGAGCAGCGCGACCCCCTCGGCGCTGCCGATCAGCAGCGCGAGCCGCAACGCGAGATTCAATGGCGAGATCGACACGGCTGCATCGTGGCTGAACCAGGCCGTCAGCAGCGGCGCGGTGAGCGGGACGAACACCATCGACGCGAGGGTCGCGACGAGCGCAACGCTGGCGTCGAGCGACAGCATCCGCGCGATCGTCGACGTGCCGCTCGACGGCGGCGCGCAGTACGCGATCACCAGCGCGACGACCCAGTCGTACGGCATGCCGGCGAGCCGGGCGGCGATGCCGAGCGCGACCGGGCACGCGATCATCGTCGCGGCGGGCAGCAGCAGCGACACGGCCGGCCGCCGCGCGACCGCGCGCACCGCGCTGGGCTCGACGCGCAGCAGCGTGCCGAGCACGAACAGGAACACGGTGACGGGCATCAGCGGCCGCGCGAGATCGGCGAGCGGCGGCACCAGCAGCCCGAGGCCGACGCCGCACGCAAGCACGGTCGGGCCGCGCCGCACCAGCGCGGCAATCAGCGCGCGCACGGGAGCACCTCGGGCCGGTGGTGAGCGGTGGTGAAGCCGGGGCGGACAGCGGATGGCATGCGGTTTCCTCGAAAGCGGCGGGCCGGCACGGGATATTCGCCAGACTAATCCGGATCATTGGCGAAGTAAAATGATATAAGATGAATCAGTAACAAGAGAAAGTGATATGAACATCCCTCTGCTCGAAACCTTCAGGGCCGTCGTTCAGGAAGGCAGCGCACTGCGCGCGGCCGAACGGCTCGGCTGCACGCAGTCGAACGTCACCGCGCGGCTGCGCCAGCTCGAGGAGTCGCTCGACGCGCCGCTGTTCGACCGGCATGGCAAGCGGCTGGTGCTGAACGACGCCGGGCGCCGGCTGATTCCGTATTGCGACCACATCCTGCGCCTCGTCGACGAAGCGACGCAGGTGGTGCGCGAGACGCCGGTCGCGCGCAGCTTCCGGCTCGGCTCGATGGAAAGCACGGCGGCCACGCGGCTGCCGGCGCTCGCCGCCGCGTTGAAGGCGCGCGATCCGGCGCTCGGCCTCGCGGTGCAGATCGGCAGCGAGCCGGATCTGGCCGACGCGCTGCTGCGTGGCCGGATCGACGCGGCGCTCACGGCGCGCGCGGTCGTCCGGCCCGGCTTGCGCTACGAGCCGGCGTTCGCCGAAGAGATGGTGCTGGTGAGCGCGGCCGCGCTCACGCGGCGGCAGGTGCTGGCCGACAACCCGGTGCGGCTGCTCGCGTTTCACGACGGCTGCCCGTATCGCGCGGTCGCGGAGCACTGGCTGAGGGCGCGCGGCATCGCGATCGAGTCGGTGGCGTCGTTTGGCACGTTTGGCGCGATCCTCGGCTGCGTGGCGGCCGGCATGGGCGTCGCGATCCTGCCGAAGCGGATCACGACCGAGCACGTGGCGCGCAAGGAACTGCGGGCGCACGCGTTCGACGATCTCGACAGCGTGACGACCTATCTCGTCACGCCTGAAGAAGCGCCCGTGCTGCCCGAACTCGACGCATTGCGCGCGGTGCTCGGCCGGCAGGCGGGGACGTTGCTCGCGGGTTAGCGCACCGCGCGCGTGGCGCCGATTCGCTGATTGTCGCGGTCAACGCGCCGATCGCGAACGGCAGCGGCTCGGTGCGCTGGCGTTTCGACATCGAAGCGATCGAACGGTCGCCGAACAATCCGCCGCGGCTACCGCGTGCCGCTTACCGCAACGCTTACGTGATCGGCCACTGCAAAATCACGATCCCGTCGTTGTAGTCGGCATCGGCGCCGTCCTCTGCGCCGAGCCAGCCGAGCCAGACGGTGTCGCCCGCGGACAGCGGCGCGAGGCGTGCATCGGTCGCGGATTGCCTGCCGTTGGCCGAGGCCTCGATGCGGATCTTGCCGCCCTTCGAATTCAACGTGAACAACCGGACGCCGTCCTCGCTATTGCCGACGAACGTTGCGGCCGGTTCCGGCGCATCGTCGATGAAGAGCTTCAGGTCCTGCCGGTCGGCGGCATTCGCGTAGAAGATTGCCTTGAACGCGGTATTCGGCGGCAGCGAGAAGTTGCCGTTACGATCCGACGACGGCTTGAAACCGGGCTGCTTCGTGTCCGGCTGGCTCCCGGCGATCTCGATCGACGTTTCCCAGCGGAAATAGCCGGATACGGTGCCGTCGCGGTCGCACACGGCGAAATCGGCCGTACACGTGGTCGCGCCCGCGGCCAGCACGTCGCTGCGCCAGTAGTGATCCTTCAGCGGCCGGCACGACGGATGCAGCAGGTCGTCGGCATCCGGCACGGCGGTGGCCGCATCGCGTACTTCGAGTTCGATCGGCGCGACGATGCCCGCATCCTTCAACGCGAACCGGATGAACAGCACGCTCACCTCGGCGCGCAGGGCCAGCGCGGTTTCGCGCAGGTGCAACTGGTCGCCCGGCGACAGGCCGGTAAAGAGGCGGCTGTCGTTGTGGCCGAGCTGCGCGGCGTCGCCGGGGCTCACTACATAGAGGTGCCGGCCGTCGATCACGGTCGGTGCGGCGGGGTCCCGGCTCGCCTCGGGGTAGGCCGACAGCAGCGTAACGGCGTCGACGATCACCAGCACATCGCAACGAAGACCAGACATGAGCGCTTCCTCCGCAACTAGTGGATGACGCGGGCAGCCGCCGCGCGGCCGCCCGCCTGCCGCGATCAGTTATGGATCGAGATGAACGGATCCCAGGAGAAGCAGCCCTGGCTCTGGCAGTTGCGATCGATGATCTGGAACTGGAAGTGGTAGGTCACGCGGCCGACCTTCAGGCATTCCGACGACCAGTAGTAGTTCGCGACCTTCTGGCAGGTCGGCACCTCGGGCTTGCTCGTGTTCGGCACCGGGATGGACGCTTCCGCGACGCGCGGCGTCGGCGTCGAAATCAGTTCGTTGCCGACGTTGCCGACGAACTTGTAGAACACCACCTGGTTCTCGAAGCCCAGCGACAGGCTCGTTTCACGCCAGCGGATCAGGTCGCCGACTTGCGCCTTCAGGTCGAGTTCGCCGCCCGCCTGCCCGGAGATGACGTTGTCCTGGTTGGTCACCATATACACATAGCGCCAATCGATCAGCGTCGGCGCGGCCGGATTCTTGCTGGGATTCGGATATTTTTTGAGAATGGTTTCGGTATCGAAAGAGACGAGCACATCGGTGACGCGTGACATAGAAGCTCCCGTTTGAATGAATGGGACTTATTGTTGCGCGAATTTCTTCGTGCGGTCGCCATCGCCTTGTCCTGCAAGGCTTTGTGCCGGTCAAGGCACATGCAGTCGAGATGGCGAATGCAGGTTATCCCGTTCGGTTAATTCCGGAAGCTGTAAAAGTAAACAGGTAGTTAATATTATTTCAGAGAGTAATTTTAAAATCGGAATCAATCGGTTCGATGCGTTACCTAAATATAACGATATTGAATCTGTTAATTGAATGGCCGATTATCTTCGGGCGCGGCGGCGCGGCGGCGCGGGGAAGGGATCGCTTACCGGTAGGTCCACAGCCGGTGCAGCACGAACGTGGTCGGTGGAACCAGCAGCGCGATTGCAACGATGCTCATCCCGCGGGACAGGTCGAGTGCTTCGGCCGCCCGCGCGAGCAGCATCGTCTCGACGAAGCCGGCCAGCGTGACCGCGAGAAAGCGCACCGCGTTGCGCGTGCGCACCGTCGACGAGAAGCTCCACAGCGTATTCGCGAGATACGAGAACGCGGTCGCGCAGAGGAAGGCGAGCGCGTTCGCCGTCACCAGCGTCGCATCGAACTGCGCGAACAGGGCTGCCGCGACCAGCGTGTGGATCGCGGTCGAGCCGAGCCCGGACACGCCGAAGCGCACGAGCCGCGTGCGCTCGCCATAGAGCAGGCTGATCATGGCCATCGTCGCGGGTCAGCGGGCGCCGCCGACCCGCGCACGGGTCGCCTGCACGCGCCGGCGGGCGATCTGGCGGCGCGCATCGCGCGCGACCGGCAGTTCGATCACCTTGCTGTGCGCCTGGTAGCGGCGGCGGATCAGGTAGACGGGCCGTTGCTTCGACTCGTCGTAGATCCGCCCGATGTATTCGCCGACGACCCCGATCCCGATGAGCTCGATCCCGCCGATGAACAGCGTGACCGAGATCAGCGACGCGTAGCCGAGCACCGGATTGCCGAACAGCAGTGTGCGGAAGATGATGAACGCGCCGTACAGGAACGCGAGCGCGGCGATGCCGACGCCGATGTAGGTCCAGCTGCGCAGCGGCACGGTGCTGAAGCTGGTGATGCCCTCCAGCGCGAAATTCCACAGCTTCCAGCCGGAGAACTTCGAGTGCCCGGCACTGCGCGCATCGCGCTGGTATTCGACGATCACGGTCCGGTAGCCGACCCACGCGAACAGCCCCTTCATGAAGCGATGCCGTTCGGGCAGGTTGCGCAGCGCGTTCACGACCTTGCGGTCCATCAGCCGGAAATCGCCGACGTTCTCCGGCAGTTTCACGTCCGACAGCAGGTTGTGCACGCGATAGTAGATCGCGGCCGCCGTGCGCTTCGCGAACGAATCGCACGCACGGTTGCTGCGCTTCGCGGCGACGACTTCCGCGCCGTCGCGCCAGTGCTCGATCATCACGGGAATCAGGCTCGGCGGATCCTGCAGGTCGGCGTCGAGCGGGATCACCGCGTCGCCGAGGGCTTCGTCGAGGCCGGCCGTGAGCGCGGCTTCCTTGCCGAAGTTGCGGGTGAGATCGATCACGCGCACGCGCCGTTCGCCGGTGCTGATCCGGATCAGCCGCTCGAGCGTGTCGTCGCGGCTGCCGTCGTTCACGCAGACGATCTCGAATCGGATCGCGTCGATGGACGTCATCAGCGGAATCACGACGTCGAAGAAGTGCTCGACAGCCTCGCCTTCGTTATAGAACGGCACGACCAGCGAGATGAGCGGTGTGTAGGGTGGTTCCCGCATGATGATTCCCCTTGTGATGTCGTTTCACCGATGCGCGCCGATGGTCGGTCGGCCGGTGCGGCGCAATCCGTGCGCCGGGCGGTGGTGCGACCGGACCGGATGCACGAAGCCGGTGTCGGTCGAGTTGTCGCGTGCGTCGGGCATCGACGGCACGTCGTGTCTTTCCTGTGCGATCCGGCCGACGAGCAGCCCGAGCGACGCCAGCGTGACGAGCGGCATGAACTGGAACGACAGATGCGGCACGACCGCGAGGCCCGCGAGCGGCATCAGCCACAGCAGCATCAGCCATTCGCGATCGAAGCGCCGCCAGCCGTGCGTCCACGCATAGCGCGCGTACCACGCGATCACGATGCCGTACCAGGTCAGGTCGTAGTCGTACAGATAGGGGCTGACGAGCAGGCAGGCGCAGGCGAGGGTCGCGGCGCGCAGCGCGTACGAGCATGCGCCGCGCCATGCATAGACGACGGCGATCGCCGCGACCGCGGCAGATAGCAGCTGCAGGCCGGTGGCGACGATCGCGGGCCAGCCGGCCATCATCGCGAGCGCGAACACGGACGGCATGCGCGCGAGCTTGGCGTGGCCGGTACCGACGATTGCGTAGACGTTGTCGATCACATGCACGAACGTGAGCCACGGGCCGAACCCGAACGCGAGTGTCGCGAGCGCGATGCTGCACGCGATCGTTGCGGCCCATGCGGCCAGTGCGCGCCATTGGCCCGCGCACAGCAGCGCGAGTGGGAACAGCACCGCGAGCTGCGGCTTCATCGTCAGCAACCCGAAGCAGATTCCTGCGTACACGGGGCGGCGGTTCAGTGCGAGCAGGCCGGCACCGGCGAGCAACGCGGTGAAGAGGCTGGTCTGTCCGACGATCACCGTGACGAACGCGCCGGGGAACGCGAGCGCGCACAGCCACGCGGCATCGCGCTGCACGATCGCGCGGATCGTCGCCGCGAACAGCACATACGTGAGCCCGAGCCACAGCACGAGCGCCAGCGTGTACTGCAGCCAGCCGAGCGGCAGCACGAGCAGCAGCATGGACGGCGGATAGAGCCACGGCAGGGTGCCGTCCGCAAGCGTCATCGTCGGGATCGCGAGCTTCTGGACTGCGAACAGCGCGGGAAAATGCCATGCGTCGGCCGCATGCCCGTGCGCGGCGAGCCACGCGGCGCTCCAGATCGGCGAGAAATCCTGCGACAGCGGTTCAAGCGCGCCGTTGTGCGACAGGAACACACGGATCACGTAGATGCAGATGAACAGCAGCTCGGTCGCCAGAGCGGCACTCGCATAGAGGCGCACGCGTTCGCGATTGAGCCAGTGCGGGTAACGGCGCGGGCCCGCGATCGGGAGTTCCGGATGCACGTTGGCGTCCGGGGGCGCGGGGCGCGCAAAAGGTGACGATCTCATCGTGCGCTCCGGAGCTCGAGCGCCGCGCGGCGCACGACGACGAACAGCACCGCGAGCAGAATGAGCGGCCCGATCTGCGGCAGCTTCATCAGCCGGTTGAACATCTCGAAGATCGGCAGCAGCCACGCAAGCACGATGATGCCCTGGTCGCCAGGCAGCCAGCCTTCGTCGAGGCCGTGCGCGATCAGGCAGAAGATCGCGATGCCGAGCCACGTCAGTTCGTAGTTCCACAGGTACGGTGTCGTCAGCAGCGTGGCGACGGCCAGCACCGCGCCGCGCAGGCGCATGTCGCGCGTGCGGCGCCACACGTCGACGGCCGCCGCGAGTGCGAGCAGCGCGATCGCCGCTTGCGCGGCCAGCGCGGTGGCCACCGGCATGCCCGCGAGCCGCAAGGCGGCGAACGGCGTCGGCGACGCGAGCCAGTACGACGGGAGCATGAAATGCTGGCTGCGTACCGTCGACAGTGCCTGACTCAACCCGTGCAGCGAACCGGGGCCGGCCAGCGCGATGCCGGCGGCCGCGAACAGCGCCGCGGTGATCGCGGCCGCCGCGAACGTGCGCCACGCACGTGCCGCGATCAGCACGACCGGGAACACCACGGCCAGCTGTGGCTTGATCGCGAGCAGCCCGATCAGCACGCCGGCGACGACCGGGCGCTTGCCGAGCAGATGCAGCGCGAGCGCGGCGACGCCGGCGGTCAGGATGCTGTTCTGGCCGAACAGCGCGGCCATGCAGACGGCGGAATACGCGACCACGACGAGCGCCGCGGCGCGCGGCACGGGAAGATGCGCGCGCAATCCCGACAACCGAGAGACTGCTAACGCGTAGCATAAAAGACTGCCCGCGAAAAAGAGGAAATATGCGGGCAGGAAAGGCACAAGGGCAACCGGAGCGATGAACAGCAACATCGTCGGCGGATAGAGCCAGGGAAGCGGCCGGTGCTGCAGATACGCACCGAAGTGCGCGAACTCGGCCTGCAGGAATGAAGAGGAGTCGTAGACCGATGCGGCATGGCCTTGCAACACCAGGTGCGATGCGGTCCAGAAGACCGAGAAATCGACGGCGGGGAGGGCGATGGCGTTCGACGTGAAGCCGTTCGTCACGATGCCCCAGGTAACCAGCAACGCGACGAAGAGCATCAGCATGATGCAGCTGTACGGAATGATCCGGTCGGCTGTCAGCCATTGAACGCGGCGAATTGCACGCCCGCGCATTTCACGGTTGGCTGTGTACATGATTCCCCGTCTGTAGTAGAGGCTGCTTGGGTCAGTCGCAGCCGTTTCATGTTGTATGTCGTGCGTCGTGCCTGCGGAGCGAATCGCTCTGAAATGGCGTTGTCCGGTGAGTTCATTGTTGAAGAAAAAATCGCGGGTTGCAAATCAACCGCTGAAAGCCGGGATTTAGTTTGACTGGTGAGGGGCGTGAAAACGGGATTTTCTGGTATGAGAAATCCACGCGGACGGATTTTATGTTTCTGCATTGAAACATTCCGTCATTTCGACCGGCTGGGCATCCCGCCGATCCGGTAAAACGCGACCGGCTTCGCGCGTTGGGGAAAATCCCGAGCAGAAATTTTTGCTCCTTGTCGCAGCGCGGCTGCGGGCGTTCCGGCTTACAACGCTTGCGCGAAAACATATATCAACTTTGAAACATTTTCGGTGCCGTGCCGCCGAACGGGAACCGGATGCATCGCCGAAACCCTTGATGCGCCTCGATTTCGTCCGGGGTGGCCTGCTCTTTGCGTAAGCGTTGGCACGGCAGTCGACGAGGTGACGACCGGGCGGTTCCAGCAAAAGACAGACGGAACCAGCTTCGGAATCACCTGCGGAAAGGAAGGCCGGAGCGCGTCGGGGAACACGCCGCTCCAGGTCGATTAACCGAGCAAGACTTCGTCGAATGACCAACGAGACCCGGTATCGTCAGGGCAATAAGAAATCGGCATGGCAGCATTGGGGAATAAAAATGAAAGACCAAAGCACATTGCGGCTCGCAAACCGCGTTAAAGACACATTGCAGATTTGCCGGGAGTTTATTTCCCGTTCAACAGGATTCCATGCGTCGAACGGCCGTCGTGCCGTTCCGGTCGATCGGATCGTCCGGTTCATCCGGCCGGTCGCACCGTACACGCCTCTTTCGCTCTCTGCGTCACTGATACCCGTTCGTGCGGACAGGGGTGTGTATCCCCGCTCCCGCAGCTGAGCGTCGCGTTCCGATTTTTCGAGTAGTGCCGGTGGTGCCCACCCCCGACGTCCTGACCGACGAAGGGAATCTTGTAGCAGTCCGAAAGGAGAATGTCCATGTCAAGAATCATCGAAAGGATCGCATGGTTCGTCCAGGATCAGGACGGCGTGACGGCCATTGAATACGGCCTGATCGCTGCGCTGATCGCGATCGGCATCGTCGTCGCGTTGACGACGATCGGTACGGATCTGAAGACCGTGTTCAGCACGATCGCCGCAGATCTGGACTCGGCGGTAGCAGGAATCTGATGGACGGTACGACGAGCGGCTCGACCGAATCGTTCGTCGGCACCACACGGCATTAACAGCATTCCTCGACGTATCGATGCACGGTCATCCGACCAGCCGGCACGCGAGGACCATGAAATTCAACACGCAAGGAGATCATCATGTCCAAGTTCATTCAACAAGCCAGCCGTTTCGTTCGTGACGAAGATGGTGTCACCGCCATCGAATACGGCCTGATCGCCGCACTGATCGCAGTCGGCATCATCCTCGCGCTGTCGACCATCGGGAAGGACCTCAAGACCGTGTTCAGCACGATCGCGGCCGACCTGGATTCGGCGGTAGCAGGCATCTGATGGATCGTGCCGCGGACGGCTCGGCCGGTGCAGCGCTCGAGCCGTCCCCGGCCATCTGATCAACCGGGAACCGGAGACCATCATGCAAGCCACGATGCGTGTCGTACGTCGCTGGATCAGCGACGAGCAGGGCGTGACGTCGATCGAATATGCATTGCTCGGCGCGATGTTCGCCGTCGCGGTGCTGGGCACGGTCGTCACGCTGAAAGGCTCGCTTGCCGATGTGTACGAGGTGATCGCAACGGCCGTGACGGCCGCGGTGGCCACCGCGCTGGCAATGGTTTCCTGACCCACCGACTCCACCGACTCCACCGATTCGACTGCGAGGTTCGCCATGCTACCTGTTGCGCCGCCTTATCCGGTCCCGTTGTGCGTGACGCTGCTCGCGGTCGCCGCGGCCAGCACGGACATCGCGACCCGCCGCATTCCGAACCGCCTCGTGCTGCTCGGCCTGGCCGGCGCGCTGGTTTCCCAGTGCATGTTGCACGGCGTCCTGGCCGGCGTACTCGGATGGCTTGCCGGTGCCGCGACCGGCTTCGCCCTGCTGTTGCCGTTCTACCTGTTGCGCGGCATGGCGGCCGGCGACGTGAAGCTGATGCTCGCGATCGGCGCCTGGGTCGGCGCGGAAATGACGTTTTACATCGTGCTGGCCACCTTCCTGGCCGGCGGGATCGGCGCCATCGCCTACGCGCTGCTGCGCGGGCGGATGCGCCAGATGTGGGCGAACGTGCGCGCATTGATCGCGCGGCGGCGCTCGCAAGGCGCGAGCGACGAGGCCGCCGGCAGCCCCGTCGAAATCGCATCGGTCGGCACGCTGCCGTACGGCGTGGCGATCGCGGCCGGCACGCTGGGCATGCTGTTCGTGTCGTGCGCATAGCGCGACGCATCCGCAACGAGGACGGAACGATCATGAACACGAACCACACCGAACCGAGACGCGACGCACAGGTGGCACGGCTGCCCGATCCGTTGCCGTCGCGGGAAGTGCATACGAAGCTGGGCGCGCAGTTGCCGGCGGCGCCGCGCACGCTCGAGGAAACCGGGTTGAGCATGACGTTCGTTGCCGGCCTCGTGCTGAAGTCGACGCTGATGCTCGGGCGCCCGTCGTACGGCGACCTGGTCGAACGGCACTGCCTGCCGCTCGCGGTGCTCGACGACGTCTTCGCCTTCCTGGTGCGCGAGCATCTCGTCGAGCTCACCCATCGCGGCGCGACCGATCTCGACGTGACGTTCCGCCTGACCGACGCGGGCCGCGTGCTTGCGCAGGAGGAACGGTCACGCAGCGGCTACAGCGGGCCCGCGCCGGTGACACTCGACGCCTATCTCGCGTGCCTGAACGCGCATTCGGTGCGCAAGCTGCACATCGGCCAGGACGAAGTGTGGGCGGCGTTCGAAGGCATCGTGATCGACACGTCGGTGCTCGATGCAGCGGCTGCCGCGCTGAACGCGGGCCGTCCGCTGCTGATCTACGGTCCGGCCGGCAGCGGCAAGACCTTCCTCGCCGAGCGGCTGGGCTCGCTGATGCACGGCCGCGTGCCGGTGCCGCACGCGATCTGCGCGGCCGGCGAAGTGATCCAGATCTACGACCCGCTCGTCCATGTCGACGCGGAAGTGCAGTCCGGCGGCCAGTCGGTCGATCGCCGCTGGCGTCTGTGCAAACGGCCGGTCGTGATGTCCGGCGGCGAACTGACGCTCGACGAGCTCGACCTGCGCCGCGACGAAGCCGCCGGCTTCTACCAGGCGCCGCCGCACATGAAGGCGAACATGGGCATGTACGTCGTCGACGATCTCGGCCGCCAGCGTGTCGAGCCCCGCGACCTGCTCAATCGCTGGCTGCGCCCGCTCGATCGCGGCGTCGATCTCCTGACGCTCGAATCCGGCAACCGCTTCGTGATGCCGTTCGACGTGTGGCCGGTGTTCTCGAGCAACTTTGCGCCTGAACAGCTTGGCGACGACGCGTTCCTGCGCCGCCTCGGTTCGAAGCTTCACGTCGGTGCGATGTCGATCGACGACTACCGCGCCGTGTACAACGCGGCCTGCGCATCGCTGGGACTCGTATCGGCGAGCGATGCATTCGACTACCTGCTGCATCGGCTGCACCTGCCGACCGGCAAGGCGTTTCTCGCCTGTTTCCCGGCGGACCTGCTGCGTCTCGTGGCCGCCGGCGCGCGCTATCGCGGCGATCCGCCCGAGGTGACGCACGACGCACTGTACGACGCGTGGGCGAGTTATTTCGGCGCGGCACCCGAACGTGACGGCAGCCATCCGCCGCCCGTCGAGCGCGGTGGCCGTACGTTCGTTACCGGTTGAGCCGTTTCTTTCACGATTCGTCGAGGAGCATTGCCATGAAAAACAGTCGAGCGGTCATGATGCTGGTCGTCGCGATGGTCGCGGGTCTTGCCGCGGTCGTGTTCGCGTCCCACTGGCTGGTGCAGACATCCACGAGCTCGGTCACGCCCGTCGCGGTGGCCACCACCGACCTCAACCTGGGCGAACCGCTCGGGCCGAACCAGATCCACATGGTCAGCTGGCCGTCGGGCAGCGTGCCCACCGGCGCGTTCACCGATACGAAGGGGCTCGAAGGGCGCGTCGTGCGCACCAGCCTGTCACGCGGCGAGCCGGTGATCGAGTCGAAGCTCGCGCCGGTCGGCACGAAGGGCGGGCTGTCCGCGGTCATCGCCGACGGCAGCCGCGCGATCACGGTGCGCGTGAACGACGTGGTCGGCGTCGCGGGCTTCGCGCTGCCGGGCAACTACGTCGACGTGATCGTCAACACGCAGGAACAACAGGGCAAGACCGACGGGCAGAGCATCTCGAAGATCGTGCTCGAGCACATCCTCGTGCTCGCCGTCGCGCAGCAGGTCAGCCGCGACGACACGGCACCGAAGGTCGTCAACGCGGTCACGCTGGAAGTCACGCCCGACCAGGCCGAACGGCTCGACCTCGCACGCAGCGTCGGCACGCTGTCGCTCGTGCTGCGCAACCAGGTCGACCAGAAGACGCTGAACACCGACGGCGCGACCAAGCTGACGCTGCTCGGCAAGGAGCCCGCACCCGAAGCGCCGCCCGCACCGGTCCGTGTGAAGACGGTACGTGTGCACGTCGCCTCGCACGCGGCGCCGGAAGTACGGCGCGACTGCGTCGGCGTGCTGACGGGCGTGAAGGGCAGCGTCGAGTGTTTCTGAATCCATTCATTGCAGCCACATAAACGGCCGCCGGCAACGCGCGGCGGCCCTGGAAGTCGATAACCGGCACGGCGCCGGTCTCTCGGGGGATCAGACGAAATGAAGATCAAACCGCAATGCACAGGTACCGGCCCGCTGCGCACGCGCGTGGCACGGGGCACGATGATGGCCGCGATCCTCTGTTCGGGATGGCTGACCGTTTATGGCGCACTCGCGCAGGAAGGCATCGAGTCGGCGGTGCTGACGAAGGGCGGCGCCAGCGCGCCGGCCGCGGTCGGCAAGGGGCCGATGCAGATGACGATCAGCATGGCGCCGGTGGCGGCCGCCGCGCCCGCCGCATCGGCGGGGCCGCTGCGCGGACCGAACTGCGTCGGCGCCGTGCGCGAATCGACCAGCGTCAGCGTGCCGCTCGGCAAGTCGCTGCTGGTGCCGATGCCGGAGCCGGTCCGTAACCGGACGATCGGCAATCCGGCCGTCGCGCAGGCCACGATGGTGTCGCCGCAGACGCTGTACATCCTCGGGCTCTCGGTCGGCACGACCAACATGATCGTGCAGGGCAGGAGCGGTGCATGCCGTGTGATCGACGTCGCGGTCGGCGCGGATGCCGGCGGCCTGCAGGCGTCGCTGATGCAGCTGATGCCGAACGAGCGCGACATCCATGTGTCGACCGCCGCCGGCACGATCGTGCTGGCCGGTACCGTTTCGAGCTCAATGGCTGCGCAGCAGGCCATGCAGATCGCCCGTGCGTACGGCGACAGCGCGGGCGATCCGGCGGGCGGCGGCAAGGCCGGCGGCGGGGTGCTCAACATGCTGAACGTGACTTCGCCGCAGCAGGTGATGCTCGAGGTGAAGGTGGCCGAGGTGTCGAAGACGCTGATCAACCAGATGGGCAGCGCGCTCAACATCCAGGGCGGGTTCGGTTCATGGAGCGGCGCGCTGGTCAGCAACCTGCTCGCGGGCGTCGCAACCGGGATCGCCTTCAGCAAGGCGAACAACAAGCCGTTCAACCTCGCGGCCGATGCGCAGAACACCGACAACCTGGTCAAGATTCTCGCGGAGCCGAATCTCGTGACGATCAGCGGCCAGGAAGCGACGTTCCTCGCCGGCGGCAAGATCTTCATCCCGATCCCGCAAAGCAGCGGCAACGGCACGTCGTCGATCACGCTGCAGGAAGAGGAGTTCGGCGTCGCGCTGAAGTTCACGCCGACGGTGCTGAGCAACGGCCGGATCAGCCTGAAGGTCGCGCCGGAAGTGTCGGAGCTGTCGCAGACGGGCGTCACGCTGAGCGCGACCAACATCGGCGGCACGTCGATCCTGCCGCTGATCACGACGCGGCGCGCATCGACGACGGTCCAGATGGGCGATGGCGAAACGTTCGCGATCGGCGGGCTGATCAAGGACAACGGGACCGGCGCACTGAAGGCGCTCCCGGGTGTCGGCGAAATTCCCGTGCTCGGCGCGCTGCTCCGCAGTACATCGTTCCAGCAGGACCGCACCGAGCTGATCTTCGTGATCACGCCGCACCTGGTGAAGCCGCTGCAGACCGCCGACGTGCCGTTGCCGACCGACAGCTTCTCGAAGCCGAACGAAGTCGACGTGTATGCGACGGGCAACATGGAAGGCCGCGGTGGTGTCCGCAAGCCGGGCGCACAACCGGCGAACGGCGCGGCAGCTGCACCGCAGAACCCGGCCCAGGCGCCGGCCCCGGTCCCGGCTCCGGCTCCGGCTCCGGCTCCGCAATCGGAAGCGCCCGCCGGTCCGGCCGCCGCGCTGCCCGCACCGCGCGCACCGCAGGGCGCGGACGCACAGCCGCCGGTACCGGCCGAACCGCAGAAGACGCCCGCGCCGGTGGCGGCCGCCGCGCCGCAGCACGACGCGGCAGGCGCAGCAAACGCGGCCCGCATCGCGCGTATCGAAGCCGCCGCCGCGCGCCTCGCGGCGACCGGCCCCGACACGCCGGCCCAGCCAGCGGGGCAGCCGAAGCGCCGGACACCGGCGGAGCCCCATG
The DNA here is from genome assembly GCF_000012945.1 of Burkholderia lata. NCBI lineage: Bacteria > Pseudomonadati > Pseudomonadota > Betaproteobacteria > Burkholderiales > Burkholderiaceae > Burkholderia > Burkholderia lata. Next base: position 789,530 of record NC_007509.1, on the reverse strand, counting down.
CGCAGCAGGTCGCGCGCGTGAGCGCGGCACCCGAATCCACCGATCGTTGAAGCCATCCAAGGGGACGCTCATGAAATCCGCCTACCTCGTCATCGCGCGCCGCATGGCGCTCGCCGCACCGCTCGCGTTCGCGCTTGCCGGCTGCATGTCATCCACCCCGGTGTGGGACACCCGCTTCGGCGATTCGGTCCGCGCCGTGACCCAGGCCCAGATCATCGACCCGCATGCCGCCGAACACGCGGCCTCGGTGTCGGCGCCGGGCGTCGACGGCGGCGCCGCCACGGCCGCGCTCGACAACTACGACAAGTCGTTCAAGCAAACCGTGCCGCCTGCCAATGCGTTCGTGATCGGCATCGGCAAGGCCACCCAGTAACGACGGCACGCTCAGGGAGAACGCCATGAACAGCGCAGCTCGCCATCCGAAAGTCATGCGTCGCAGCCTGCATCGCCAGCGCGGTGCCGTCGCGATCATCGTCGGTCTCTCACTGGCGGTGATGATCGGGTTCGTCGGACTCGCGCTGGATCTCGGCAAGCTGTACGTCACGCGCAGCGAACTGCAGAACAGCGCCGATGCCTGCGCGCTGTCGGCTGCGCGTGACCTGACTTCGGCAATCAGCCTGTCGGTGGCCGAGGCGGACGGTATCGCCGCCGGCCACCTGAACTTCGTGTTTTTCCAGAACAAGTCGGTGCAGATGTCGACGAACGCGAACGTCACGTTCAGCGACTCGCTGACCGATCCGTTCCTGACGAGGAGCGCGGTCACGACGCCGTCGAGCATCAAGTACGTGCAGTGCACCGCGACGCTGAGCAACATCGCGCACTGGTTCATCGAGGTGCTGAACGTGCTGCCGGGCACGAAGCTCGCGAACGCGGCGGAGGTGTCGGCCAGCGCGATCGCAACCGTCGGCGGCGGGCAGACGACCTGCGCGATTCCGGTGTTCGTGTGTCGCGCGACGGGCTCGCCGTCGTACAACGTCGGCGACTGGATCACGTCGCTCTCCGGTTCGTCGACGACCTACGGGCCGGGCAACTTCGGCTGGGCGGCGCTCGACGGGTCGACGAACGAACCGACCATTGCGAGCGAGCTGTCGGGCAACACCTGCAACATCACGAGTCCGCCGGACCTCGGGTCGACGGGCCTGAAGTCGGCATCGCTGCGAGCCTGGAATACGCGCTTTGGCATCTATACGAATGGCGCGAACGGTTCGAGCGGCCAGCCCGACTTCACCGGCTACGCGTATGTCGGCCCGAACTACGGGCCGCCCGGAACGGCCGGCATCAAGGGCGATGCGTACACGCAGTTCGTCACCGACCGTACGACCTTCAAGCCTTACCAGGGCGACGGCGCGCCGCCGTCGGGCAGCGGGATCGCCACCAACGGCACCGTGACGGCGAGCACCTACCAGACCACCGGCGGAGATCGCCGCGTCGCGCTCGCGCCGGAAGGTGACTGCTCGACGCTGAACGGGGCCAGCGGCAAGGTGCACGTCACGCAGTGGGATTGCGTGCTGATGCTCGACCCCGTGCCGTTCAGTCCCGGAAAAGGCGGAATCGTCGCGCACCTCGAATACCTCGGTTCGTCGGTCTCCGGCAACAATCCGTGCGCGACGCACGGCTTGCCCGGCAGCGGCAGCGCGTCGGGGACCCAGGTTCCGATGCTCGTTCAATAGCGGGAGACGATCATGAAAAAGCCTCCGATTCGCCGTTCGCGCGCCCGTGGTGCCGTTGCCGTCGAGTTCGCGCTCGTGCTGATGCCGATGATCATGCTCGCGACCGGCGTGGCCGAGTTCGGCCGCGCGATCTACCAGTTCGAGACGCTGACCAAGGCGACGCGCGATGCGGCACGCTACCTGTCGGTGTGGTTGCCGACCGACAGCGCGTACCCGGTGTCGCAGGCGCAGTGTCTCGTCGTCTACGGCAGCACGACGTGCGGCGCTTCCGGCACCGAGCTGGTGCCGGGGCTCACGACGTCGATGGTGACGATCTGCGACGCGCAGCGCACGACCGGCTGCAGCGACGGGTCCGATCCGTCGCAGTTCGCGAACCTGCCGACCTACGACGCGAACAACAACGCGGCGAGCGGCACGGCGACGGGCGCGATCAACGTCGTCGAAGTGAAGATCAAGGGCTACAAGTACCAGCCGATCCCCGCGTTCCCGGGGCTGCCGTCGATCACCTTCAACAACATCGTCACCGTGATGAGGCAAGTGTCATGAGCGCGCGCCACGTCCCCCTGTCGCGCCGGCGCACCCAGCGCGGCGCAGCGATCGTCGAGTTCGCGCTGATCGCGTCGGTGCTGATCATGCTGCTGATCGGCATCTTCGAATTCGGCCGCGTGCTGTTCTACTGGAGCACGGCCAGCGAAGCCGTGCGGCTCGGCGCACGCACGGCGGTGGTGTGCGACGTGAATGCGGCCGGCGTCGTGAAGCGGGTGAGATCGCTGCTGCCGCTGCTGTCGAACGCGAACGTGTCGGTGAACTACTCACCCGCAAGCTGTGACGTGAATTCGTGCGCGTTCGTGACCGTCAGCGTCACGAACGTCACCGTCAAGACGATGATCCCGTTCGTGAACGTCACGGTGACGATGCCGCCGTTCACGACGACACTGCCGCGCGAAAGCCTGACTTCCGCGACCGGCGGCGCCAACTGCAATTGATCGAACAGGCGAGGCACACGACATGATCAACATCCTCGTAGCTTCCGACGACACCGCGCGACTCACGCAGATCGCGCGCCTCGTGGCCGACTGCGGACGCTATCGCGCGACACGCGCGACCGGCCGCCCGTCGCAGATCGAACATCGCACCGACGGGCTCGACGCGTTCGACATCCTGCTGGTCGATGGCACGTCGCTCGACCCGTCCGAGCTGGCGGCGATCGAGCGGATCTGCCGTGCGCACGCCGGGCTGACCTGCATCCTCGTGACGGCGGACCCGTCGCCGCACGTACTGCTCGACGCAATGCGGGCAGGCGCACGCGACGTGCTGCAGTGGCCGCTCGACACGCAGGCGCTCGGCAACGCGCTCGAACGGGCGGCCGCGCAAAGCACGCGGCGCGACACCGACGACACGCGGATCGTGTCGTTCATGTCGTGCAAGGGCGGGGCCGGCACGAGCTTCGCGGCCAGCAACATCGCATTCGAGATCGCGGAAGGTTTCAAGCGCCGCGTGCTGCTGATCGACCTGAACCAGCAGTTCGCCGACGCGGCCTTTCTCGTCAGTGACGAAACCCCGCCGTCGACGCTGCCGCAGCTGTGCGCGCAGATCGAGCGGCTCGACAGCGCGTTCCTCGACGCGAGCGTCGCGCACGTGACGGAGAACTTCCACGTGCTCGCGGGCGCAGGCGACCCGGTCAAGGCCGCCGAGATGCGCGAGGACGCGCTCGAGTGGATCCTGGGCGTCGCCGCGCCGCGCTACGACTTCGTGATCTTCGACGTCGGCGTCTGCATCAATCCGCTGTCGATGGTCGCGCTGGATCGCAGCGACCAGATCCAGCTCGTGCTGCAGCCCGCGATGCCGCACGTGCGCGCCGGCCGCCGGCTGCTGGAGATACTCGTGTCGCTCGGCTACTCGACCGACCAGATGCGGCTGATCGTGAACCGTGCGACGCGTGCGAGCGACCGCACCCGCACCGCGCTCGAGGAAGTGCTCGGCCTGCAGGCGGCCTGCACGATTCCCGAGGATGCCGACACCGTGCTCGAAGCGATCAACCAGGGCCATCCGGTGTCGCGGCTCGCACGCGGTACCGCGGTCGTGCGTGCGTTGCAGGGGTGTGCGAAACAACTCGTCGACGGCGAAGTGCGTGCGGGGCACAGCGCGGCGAGCAGCGAACCGCTGATGTCCAGGCTTTTCGGCCGCAAGGCCACGCCGAAGCTCAAGTCCATGTAACTCTCTCGGGGAACCATCATGTCATTGCGCGAACAGATGTCCTTGCACCGGGCCCAGCCGCTGGCGGCGGGCAGCGAACCGGCCAGCCCGGCGCATTCGTCGGTGCGCGACGCATACCAGAAGCTGCGCCGCGAAATCCACCTGGCCGTGCTCGAACGCGTCGAGCTCGAGCGCCTGTCGCGGATGCCGCAGGAATCGGTCCGCATGGAGATCGGCCTGCTGATCACGCGCATCCTCGACGAGGAGCGGCTGCCGGCGAACGACATCGAGCGGCGGCAGCTCGCGATCGACGTGTACGACGAGATGTTCGGTTTCGGTCCGCTCGAAGCGCTGCTGCGCGACCCGAGCATTTCCGACATCCTCGTGAACACGTACCGGCAGGTCTATGTCGAGCGCTTCGGCCAGCTCGAACTGACCGACGTGACGTTCTACGACGACGCGCACCTGATGAAGGTGATCGAGAAGATCGTGTCGCGCGTCGGGCGCCGCATCGACGAATCGAGCCCGATGGTCGATGCGCGGCTGCCGGACGGCTCGCGCGTGAACGCGATCATCCCGCCGTCCGCGATCGACGGGCCGCTGATGTCGATCCGGCGTTTCGCGGTCAATCCGCTGAAGATGGACGACCTCGTGCGCTACCACAGCCTGACGCCGCCGATGGCCGAGCTGCTCGACGCGCTGTCGCGCGCGAAGATCAACGTGCTGGTGTCGGGCGGCACCGGCAGCGGCAAGACGACGCTGCTCAACATCCTGTCCGGCTACATTCCGCGCAACGAGCGGATCGTGACGATCGAGGACGCGGCCGAACTGCAACTACAGCAGCCGCACGTGCTGCGCCTCGAAACGCGCCCGCCGAACATCGAGGGCAAGGGCGAGATCACGCAGCGCACGCTGGTGCGCAACGCGCTGCGGATGCGCCCCGACCGGATCATCCTCGGCGAAGTGCGCGGCGCGGAAGCGCTCGACATGCTCAACGCGATGAATACCGGCCACGAAGGCTCGCTCGCGACGATTCACGCGAACACGCCGCGCGACGCGCTGACGCGGCTCGAGAACATGATCAGCGTCTCCGGCCTGACGCTGCCGCCGAAGACGATGCGCCAGCAGATCGCGTCCGCGATCTCGGTGGTCGTGCAGGCGGCACGGCTGACCGACGGCAGGCGCAAGATCGTCAGCATCCAGGAGCTGACCGGGATGGAAGGCGACATCATCAACATGCAGGAGATCTTCACGTTCAAGCGCATGGGCGTGGACCGCGACGGGACGGTACGCGGCCACTTCTGCGCGACCGGCGTGCGGCCGAAGTTCGTCGAGCGGCTGCAGGCGTTCGGCATCAACCTGCCGGATTCGCTGTACGACCCGTCTCAGCGGTACGAGACGAACTGACGACAGGGCGCCGTTCGCTGCCGGGGAGGCTTCATGAACACGATCTTTTACGGTTTTGTGATTCTCACCTTCGTCGCGGTGGTACTCGCGATCGAAGGGGGCTATCAGTGGTGGAACGCGCGGCACGGCTCTGCCGCGCGCCGGATCGAATCGCGCATCCGCTCGATGTCGGCCGGCGGCAACGTCCAGCAGGAACGGCTGTCGATCCTGAAGAAGCGGATGCTCGACGAATCGAAGCCGTTCGACCGGTTGCTGCTGCGCTTGCCGCGCGTGCATCGGCTCGATCTCGTGATCCAGCAGTCGGGCCTCGACTGGACGCTGCCGAAGCTGATCATGCTCAGCGTGGTGTTCGCGGCGTTCGCCTGGGTCGCGCTGAGCTTCGCGACGTTGCCGCAGCTCGCTGCGCTGCCGGTCGCGCTGTTCGCCGGATGCGTGCCGATGATGTACGTGATGCGCTGCCGCGGCAAGCGGATGCGCAAGCTCGAACGGCAGTTGCCGGACATCTGCGACATGATCTCGCGCGCGCTGCGTTCCGGTCATTCGTTCACCAGCACGCTCGGGATGGTCGGCGACGAGTTTCCCGATCCGATGGGCGGCGAGTTCCGCGTCACGTTCGACGAGGTGAACTACGGCGTGTCGCTGCACGACGCGCTGATGAACCTCGCGACGCGCGTGCCGGTGCAGGACCTGCGGTACTTCGTGATCGCGGTGCTGATCCAGCGCGAGACGGGCGGCAACCTGGCCGAGCTGCTCGACTGCATTTCCGCGCTGATCCGTGAGCGCTTCAAGCTGTTCGACAAGGTGCGCGTGCTGTCGGCGGAAGGGCGGCTGTCGGCATGGATTCTCGGGCTGCTGCCGTTCGGCACCGCCGCGGTGATGGCGCTGCTGAACCGCGAATTCCTGTCCGTGCTCTGGGAGGATCCGGCGGGGATCAGGATGGTCGGCGGGATGCTGGTGTCGATGCTGTTCGGCCTGTTCTGGATCCGCCGCATCGTCCGCATTCGTGTCTGACGCGCAAGTCATATAACCAACCATTGCGAGGCTGTCATGCAAAATCTGAGCGTGGTCCAGGCCGTGATGCTGGGCGGCTTGTTCATCTTCGTGGCCGGCGGCGTGCTCATCGCGATGCTGCTGTTCGCGCCGCGCAGCATCCAGCGCCGGCTCCAGCAGGCCGGCGGGGCCGGGGCGACCGGCGCGGCGGGCACCGGCGACGGCGACGACATGGCGTCGCGCTGGGTCGCGAAGCTGGTCGAGCTGTCCACCCCGATCTCGAAGCTGTCGGTGCCGAAGGAGGGCTGGGAGAATTCGCCGCTGCGCATCCGGCTCATGAATGCCGGCTGGCGTAACCAGAGCGCGGCCGCGCTGTACTTCACCGCGAAGACGGCGCTCGCGCTCGGGCTGCCGTGCGCGGCGCTGCTGGTGCTGATCACGACGTCGCTCGGCGACGAGCGCGCGATCCTGTCGGCGATCCTCGTCGCGTTCGCCGGGATCGGCTACTACATCCCGAACATCGTGCTGTCGCAGCGGGTCAAGGTGCGCCAGCAGAAGATCTTCGAGGATTTCCCGGATGCACTCGACCTGCTGACGGTGTGCGTCGAGGCGGGTCTCGGGCTCGATGCGGCGCTGATGAAGGTGAGCGAGGAGCTGCGGTTCAGCAGCGAGGTGGTCGCAAGCGAACTCGACCTGCTGCTGCTCGAGATGCGCTCCGGCTTTACGAAGGAGACGGCGCTGCGCAATCTCGCCCTGCGTACCGGCGTGGAGGACATCGAGTCGTTCTGCGCGATGCTGATCCAGGCCGACCGGTTCGGCACGAGCATCAGCGAATCGCTGCGCGTGTTGTCCGACATGCTGCGCACGCGGCGGCGCATGCGTGCGGAGGAGCGGGCCGCGAAGATTGCGCTGAAGCTGCTGTTCCCGCTGATCTTCTGCATCTTCCCCGCGCTGATGCTGGTGCTGCTCGGGCCGGCCATGATCCACGTCTATCGCGTGCTGCTGCCGACGTTCGTGGGCATCGCACCGTGAGCAACGGACCGGCGTTGCGCCGGTTTCGTCGATAAAGGCTTTGCGTGCCGGCCGGCCACCCCCGCCGGCCGGCACGGTAACAGGCTTCATGGAGGCTCCCTCCCCAGGCGGCGCCGCGAGACAGGTTGACCATAGCGGTGTCAATGCATCCTGGACCCATGGTCGGCCATGGAACTAGCCGTAGTCCACCGCCTTAGCGGCTGCCCCCTACTGCTAACCTGAATGCCGGCGAAGTTTGCCGGCATCGCGTTGTGCGCGACGACGCGGCGTTCCGGCGTCATCCCGAACGCAATCGCAGCGATGACAGGCGCGTCGCCGCGCTATAGCATGGTCGGCATTCGCGGCGCGGCACGCGCCATTCCCGGTCGAGACCCGACAGGAGCACCATGCCGACCTTGACGACCGAACCGCTGGAGCCCGACGAGCGCGCCCGCTTGCGCGGGATGAAAGGCGGCGGCCGGCTGATCGTCGTGGTGGCGCTCGTGTTTGCCGCGGTGCCCGTCGGCCTCGTCTTCCTCACCGAGCGGATGAAATTCCCGCTGCTGACGTCCCTGTGGGTTGCGGGGATCATCGTGACGACCACCCTGGGCGTGTATCTGATCGGCAAGTGGTACGAGCACAAGGTCGCGCTCGACCTGAAAGCCAACCGGAAGTTCGTACTCGACACCACGGTTGCCAGGCTCGACGTGCAGACCGTTGGCGGCGTGCAGAGCTATTACCTGCTCATTGCCGACCACGATCGCGAAATACCGCGTCGACGCTTCGACGTAGACAAGGACGCTTTTGACAACTTGCGCGAAGGTGAGCGTGTCCGTATCGCGTTCGTGCCGAATTCCGGCCGCGTGCTGGAGATCGCGTCGGCTACGTACCGGCACCTGATGTGAATCCGGGATCATGCGCGGCACGCGAGGTCGACCGCGCGCATGGCCCGCAAGGCAGCGGAAAGGTCTGATCCGCACGACTGTTTCGCCGGTCGCGTCAATCGCATCGATACCTTGAGTTTCATCATCCGCCGCGCTACATTGCCGCTCGCAGAATTCCGCACGGACTCCTGCGCACCCTGTAATTCGTACGTAAGGAACCCCGATGGGGCAACAGGCGGAAGGCAACGACGACATTCCCGGCAGCCCGGCCGGCCGCGACGCACTCGCGCCGGTCGCCGGGGCCGCCGCGTTGCTGGTCGCCACGCTCGGCACGCTGGGCGCCGTCGACCTCCTGCCTGCCGACCTGCGCTGGTGCGCCCCGCTTGCCAGCGCATGGTGCAACGTACTCGTCGTCGCGATCGGCGTGCTGCTCGCCGGCCGCGCACGCCGCCATTCCCCGGAAATATCGGCCGCCGCGCTGATCGGCGACTGGGTGCGCAATGCGTTCAGCCGCAAGCACGAACCGGAGCACGACGACAACCCGTGGCCGGCGATCGCCGCCGCGATCGACTGGCGGCCATGGGCGGTTGCCGGCGGCGGTGTGCTCTCCGTTGCGCTTGCCGCGCTCGCGTGGCAGCCGCCGTCGCCCGCGATGCTGGTTCGCGCGATGGCGTCGCCCGAGCCCACGCTTGCGGCCGGTGCGGCCTGCCTCGTCCTCGCATTTCTGACGCTCGTCGCCGAACGCCACCATGCGGCGGCCGCCAGCCGTTCGGCGGTGTCCGCGTCGCTCACGCGGGTGCTGCGCGTCGCGCTCGTCACCGCGCTCGCGGGTGTGCTGGCCGCCGCCTGGTTCGCGTTCCGGCACCGCACGGCCGACTGGCTCGTGCAGGCGGTCGCGCTGTTCAACGCTGCCGTCGCTGCCGAACTGGCGCTGCGCGGCGTGCTGTCGTGGTTTGCGGGGCCGCGCGGCGCCGTCGTGCCGACCAGCGCGATCGCCGGGCTGCTGAGCCGGCGCCCGTCGCCGTTCGCGTCGCTCGGCGCCGAGCTGCGCCATCGTTACGGCATCGACCTGCGGCAGAGCTGGGGCTGGCGCAGCTTCGTGCGGCTGCTGCCCGGCGCGCTCGCCGCTACCGTCGCGTGTGCGTGGCTGCTCACCGCCGTCGTCGTGCTGAACCCGGAGCAGCGCGCGGTCTATGAACGGTTCGGTGCGCCCGTCTCGGTCTGGCAGCCGGGCCTGCACGTCGGCTTGCCCTGGCCGTTCGGGCGCGCGCGCATCGTCGACAACGGCGCGGTGCACCAGGTCGCGATCGCGGGCAGCGCGAACGACGGCAGCGCCGATACGACGCCCGTGCCGGCCGACGGCCCGACGCCCGAACGCCTCGACCGTCTGTGGGATGTGCCGCATCCGTGGGAAACCACCCAGGTGATCGCCGGCGCGAACGGCGACCGCCAGAATTTCCAGATCGTCAACGCGGACGTGCGGGTCGACTACCGGCTCGGCCTGACCGATGCCGCGGCACGCGCGGCGCTCTATCGCACGATCGACCCGGAAAGCACGGTGCGCACGAGCGCCAATCGCGAACTCGTGCACTACCTCGCGTCGCATACGCTCGAATCGCTGCTGGAAACCAATCAGGCCGCGATGGCGGACCAGTTGAAGCGCGCGATCCAGCAGCAGCTCGACCGGCTGCAAAGCGGCGTCGACGTGATCGCGGTCGTGATCGAGAGCGTGCATCCGCCGACCGGTGCGGCTGCCGCCTTCCACGACGTGCAGGCCGCGCAGATCCGCGCGCAGGGCAGCGTCGCGCAGGCGCGCGGCTTTGCGGCCGGCTTGCTCGGCAACGCGCAGCAGCAAGCGCTCGAACGGGTCGCGCACGCCGAAGCGCAGGCCGGCGACACGGTGTCGTCGGCGCGCGTGCAGCAGATCGATTTCGACGCCGACCTGGTCGCGTACCGGCTCGGCGGCCCCGCGTTTCCGTTCGAGTATTACCTCGACCGGCTGCAACGCGGCCTGCGCAACGCGCGCATGACGATCATCGACGACCGGCTCGCCGACGGCACGCGGGCGACCGTCGATCTTCGCAATAGTCCTGCCGGCGATCTCGCCGGCATCCATTGACATGTCGCGGCGTGATCCGCATGGGCGGCGCGGCACGGCAACATGCCGTGCCGCTGCACCGCACGCGGGCGACGCCGCACCCGGGGCGATATCGTGAGTCTGTTTCATTCGCACGCGCATGATCATGCGCACCACGGCCATGGCCACGACCACCCTCATCACGCGCATCACGGTGCGCCGCAGCCGCCCGGCGCGTTCCGCCTGCGCGTCATCGTCGCGGTGCTGTGCGTGCTGGTCGCACTCGCGGTCGCGAGCTTCGTGCAGGTGCGGGCCGGCGAGGCGTCGGTGATCACGCGCTTCGGGCGGCCCGTGCACGTGCTGCTCGAACCCGGGCTCGCGTGGCGCCTGCCTGCGCCGATCGATGCGGTGACACCGGTCGACCTGCGCCTGCACACCACGTCGAGCGGCCTGCAGGACGTCGGCACCCGCGACGGGCTGCGCATCATCGTCGAGGCCTACGTCGCGTGGCGCGTGCCGGCCGATGCGCGCGACATCGGGCGCTTCATGCGCGCGGTCGGCAATGAGCCGGACGAAGCGGCGCGGCAGATCCGCTCGCTCGTCGGCTCCGCGCTGCAGACGACGTCCGCCGGGTACGATCTCGCGTCGCTCGTGAACACCGATCCGGCCCAGGTGAAGATCGGCGAATTCGAAGAGGCGCTGCGCCGGCAGATCGATGCGCAGCTCTATGCGGCTTACGGCGTGCGAGTCGCCCAGGTCGGGCTCGAACGGCTCACGCTGCCGGCCGTCACGCTCGCGGCGACGGTGGACCGGATGAGCGCCGAACGCGAGACCGTGGCCGCGCAGCGCACCGCGGACGGCAATCGCGAGGCCGCGCAGATCCGCTCGGACGCCGAGCGCGACGCGCGCATCGCGCTGGCCGATGCGAACGTGAAAGCGGCCGGCATCGAAGCGCAATCGCGCAAGGACGCGGCCGACATCTACGGCAAGAGCTATGCGGGCAACCCGCACCTGTACACGATGCTGCGTTCGCTCGACACGCTGAACACGGTGGTCGGCACCAATACGAACCTGATCCTGCGCACCGACGCCGCGCCGTTCCGCGTGCTCGTGCAGGGCCCGGGCGACGCGTCGGCGCAGGCCGCGCCGGCGCCCAAGGCGTCCAGCGCGCACAAGGCCGCGCGATGAGCGAGCCGTCCGCACCGCCGCTCGGGCCGGGTGCGCAGGCCGTGCGCCTGTCGTTCTGGTTCGTCGCCGCGCTCGCGGTGCTTGCCGCGTGCGCGTGGGCCGGCTCGAACATCCGGCGGATTCCGGCGGACAGCCGCGCGGTCGTGATGCGGTTCGGCGCGCTCGTGCGCACCCAGGACGCCGGGCTCGTGATCGCGTGGCCGCAACCGTTCGAGTCGGTCCTGCTCGTGCCGGGCGCCGCGCGCGTGCTCGAGCAGCGGATCCGTTCGCTCGATCGCGATCCGCGGGCGCTTGCACCGTCCGCGCAGGGCGTCGCGCGCTTGCCCGATGCGCTCGCCGGTTCCGGCTACGTGCTGACGGGTGACGGCGGCGCGGTCGCGTTGAGCGCGGTGCTCTATTACCGGGTCAGCGATCCGTACGCGTACGTGCTGCAGCGGGACCGTCTCGACGCGGCGCTCGAACGGATCGTGTCCGCGTCGGCCGTCGAGGTGGCGGCGACCCGCGATCTCGACGCGATCCTGGTCGCACGGCCCGAGCAACTGGCCGCCGACCGGCAGATGGCCGCGCGTCGCGAACGGTTGCGCGGCGATCTCGCCGATGCGATCGCGCGGCACCTGCGCGCACTCGATGCGGCGCACGCGGGGCTCGGCGTCGAAGTCGCGCGCGTCGACGTGCAGCCCGCGTTTCCCGGCGCGGCCGCCGATGCGTTCAACGCGGTGCTGACGTCGCTGCAGGTCGCCGAGCGGACCATCGCGCAAGCGCGCACCGCCGCCGAACAGCGGCGCCAGGATGCGCAGCAGGATGCCGACCGGATCGTGCAGGACGCGCAGGCCCACGCGGCCGAACGCGTCGCCACCGCACAGACCGACACGCTGGAAATCCGGCAGCTCGACGCGACGCTCCGCGAGAACGGCGATCCGGGGCTGCTGGCGCGGCTGTATCGCGATCGCGTGCAGCGCGTGCTGTCGCAGGCCGGACGTGTGACGACGATCGATCCGCACGACACCTCCAACCTGATCCTGCCCGGAAACGCCCGATGAATTCGCTCGCCGAACCGGCCACGCAGCCGGACGCCGCGCCTGCCGGCACGACGGCCTATGCGCTGTCCTCCGACGAACGCCGCACGATCACGCGGCAGATTGCGCTGGCGCTGCTCGCGGGCGGCCTGCTCGTGCTGTCGTTCGCGTGGCGCATGTTGTCGACCGGCGGCGACACGCTCGCGCAACTGCTCGCCGCGCTCGCGTCGCTGATCGTCGCGGGGCCGGTGTTTGCGAGTGCGTGGCACAGCCTGCGCGCGCCGAGCCTGCATGGCGTGACCGATCGGCTGATCGCGCTCGCGATGCTGGCCGCGTGGGCGATCGGCGACATGACGACGGCCGCGCTGCTGCCGATCGTGATGACCTTCGGCCATGCGCTTGAAGAGCGCAGCGTGCTCGGCTCGCAGGAGGCGATTCGCGCGCTCGGCCGCCTGACGGCCGGCCGCGTGCGCCGCATCGGCGCCGACGGGAGTGTCGTCGAAGTCGCGTATGACGCACTGCGTTCGGGCGACCGCATCGAAGTGGTGGCCGGCGCGCGCATTCCGGTCGACGGCGTCGTGGTGGCGGGCACGTCGAGCGTCGACAACGGGCCGATCACCGGCGAATCCGTACCGCACGACGTCGATGCAGGCAGCACCGTGTATGGCGGCGCGTTGAATCTCGACGGCGTGCTGCGCATCGACGTCACGCATACCGGCAAGGATTCGACGCTCGGCAAGATCATCGCGCTGATGCAGCACGCGGAGCAGGCGAAACCGCCCGTCACGCAGGTGCTCGAGCGGCACATGGGCGCGTATCTCGCGCTCGTCCTGCTGATCGCCGCGATCGTCTGGTTCACGTCCGCGAATGCGTCGGCGATGCTCGCGGTCATCGTGGCCGCGTGCCCGTGCGCGCTGGTGCTCGCCGCGCCGTCCACGGCCATTGCCGGGATCGCGGTCGGCGCGCGGCACGGCATCCTGTTTCGCAATGCCGCGTTCCTCGACAAGATCGCCGAGGTCGATTCGCTCGTGATCGACAAGACCGGCACGCTCACCCGCGGGGAATTGCAGGTCCGGCAGGTGTGGCTGCAGCCCGGTGTCGACGGTGCGCAGACGCGCACGCTGGCCGCGCGGCTCGGCGAAAGCAGCGCACACCCGGCGAGCCGCGCGCTTGTTCGCGATGCCGCCGCGTCCGGCCTCACCGGTGCCGCCGTTGCACCGTTCGAGCGCACGCGGGAATTGCGCGGGCTCGGCGTCGTCGCCGACACGCCGGACGGCACGGCCGTGCTGGGGCGTCCCGCACTGCTGGCCGACCACGTCGGTAACTTGCCGCCGGCCCCGGACGGTTTCGACGGGCCGATCGTCGGCCTCGCGCTCGACGGGCGGCTGCTCGCATGGTTCGGTTTCGCCGACACGCTGCGGCCCGACGCGCGCGACGCGCTCGCCGAACTGCGGACATTGGGCCTTGCGCGGCAGACGCTGCTGACGGGCGACCTCGAACGCGTCGCCAGCAAGGTCGCGGCCGAGACGGGCATCGAGACGGTGGTCGCGCAGGCGCTGCCGCACGACAAGCTCGATTACGTGATGCACGAGATCGGCGCGGGCCTGCATCCGCTCGTCGTCGGCGACGGGCTGAACGACGTGCTGGCGATCAAGGCCGGGTCGACGAGCATCGCGATGGGCGAGCGCGGCGTCGACATCGCGATCGCGTCGGCTGACGTCGTGCTGCTGGGCGACGACCTGAAGCGGATTCCGACCTGCATCCGCCTCGGCCGGCAATGCCGGCGCACGGCGACGACCAATGCGGCGATCGGCCTCGCGTGGACGCTCGCGGTAATCGCGCTCGCCGCGACCGGGATGCTCGGCGCGGTGTGGGCGGCGATCCTGCACAACGTCGGCACGTTCATCGTGATCGCGAATGCAGGGCGGCTGCTGCGGATCGACGAGGACGTTCGCGACGCGTGAGCGGAGGAGGGACGATCGGCGCGCGCGGCCTCCGTCCTGTCTCATGGCTCCTTCGCCAGCCCCTCAAGCCCCGATTTCGGCCCACGGCTGCGGCCGTGCGTGATTCGCGAACAGAGGATGTGCGTGAGCCTCGTCAAGCGTGAGAACGGGCGTCACGCAGGCGTCCGCCGATGCGAACCGTTCGCGCCAGACCGCCAGCGGTTGCGACGCGACCAGGCGTTCCACTTCGACACGCAAGGCCACGCAGTCGCTGGAACCGGGCAGTTGGCCGCGCTGCCAGTGGCGTGCGGCCCAGTCGGGGCGGTCGAACACGTCACATGCCGCTTTCCAGAACTTGAACTCCAGCGCGCCGACCGCGAGGTGGCGGCCGTCGTGCGTGGCGTACAGGCCATAGCAAGGCAATGCGCCGTTGAGCAGATCCTCGCCCGCACCGGGGCGGCGGCCCAGCGCCGCGGCCAGCATCGCGCCGGTGGCCCTCGGCATCACGAGTTGCGCGTGCAGTCCGTGGGTCATGCTCACGTCCAGATGCTTTCCCCGTCCCGTTCTCTGCGCGTCGAACACGCCCGACAGCACGGCGATGCAGGCCATTGCGCTCCCGCCCGCGAGGTCGCCCCATTGCACATTGGACTGAGCCGGTTCGCCCGTGGGGGCGCGCATCTGGTCGAGCACGCCCGACATCGCCATGAAGTTGAGGTCGTGCCCGGCCTTGCCCGCCCACGGGCCGCGTTGCCCGTAGCCGGTGATCGACACCATCGTGAGGCGCGGGTTGATCGCGTGCAGGGCGGCACCGTCCAGCCCCAGGCTTTGCAATACACCCGGACGGAAGCTGTCGAGCAGCACATCGGCATCCTTCGTCCACGCGCGCAGCCGATCCAGGTCTGCGTCATTGCGGAAGTCGACGGTGCGGCACTCCTTGCCGTGATTGAGGGCGTCGAACAACCCCGCCAGCGGCCGCGTCGGGTCGCCCTCGGGCGGCTCCACCTTGATGACGCTCGCGCCCAGGTCGGTCAGCATGCGGGTCGCAAACGGGCCGGGCAGGTTGCGCGACAGATCGAGCACCCGCAGGCCGGACAGCAACGGAGGCAATGCGCCGCCGGCGAGCGCTGCGTCATGCATCCTCGAACCTCCCGCCTGCACGGGCCAGCTCGACCACGATCGCCGCGGGCTCGAAACGCGCGCCATACTGCGCCGCCAGTTCGCGCGCACGCTGCACGAAGCGTTGCGCGCCCATCGCATTGATGAACTGCAAGGCCCCGCCGTGGTGGGGTGCAAAGCCCCAGCCGAAGATCGAGCCGATGTTGGTATCGGCCACCGAGCGCACCACGTTTTCCTCGAAGCAGCGCGCGGCTTCGTTCGCCTGGATGAACATCAGGCGATCCACCAGCTCCTGCTGCGCGGGCTGGTCGGCGCGCGGCGGGTAGAGCGCGGTGAGCTCGGGCCACAGCGACTTTTCCTTGCCCTGGTAGTCGTAAAAGCCTTTGCCCGCTTTCTTGCCGACCCGGCCCAGGTCGAGGCCCACCTTGCGCAGCACGGCCTCCGCAGGGTGCGGCGGGTAATCCTTGCCTTCGGCCTCCAGGTCGCGGCGGGTCTGGTCCGTCACGTGCAGCGACAGGCCGAGCGACACTTCGTCCTGCAGCGCCAGCGGCGGCATGGGCATGCCGGCCTTGAGACCGGCCACCTCGATGGAACGCGGATGCACGCCTTCGGCCAGCATCGCGATGCCCTCCATCACGTAGGTGGCGAACACGCGTGACGTGTAGAAGCCGCGGCTGTCATTCACGACGATGGGCGTCTTGCCGATCTGCAGCACGTAGTCGAAGCCGCGCGCCAGCGTCTCGTCCGAGGTCTTCGCGCCCACGATGATCTCGACTAGCGGCATCTTGTCCACGGGCGAGAAGAAGTGCAGGCCGATGAAGTGGGCCGGACGGCGGCTCACGTGTGCGAGCCCCGTGATCGGCAGCGTGGATGTGTTGGACGCGAACACCGCATCGTCGCCGATGACGGCCTCGGCCAGCGTCGTGCAGTCGGCCTTGATCGCGCGGTCCTCGAACACGGCCTCGACCACCAGGTCGCAGCCCCGCAGGTCGTCGTAGCGCGTGGTGGGCAGGATGCGCGCGAGCAGGGCGTCGCGCTTGTCCTGCGTGGTCTTGCCGCGCGCCAGCGCCTTGTCCAGCAGTCCTTGCGAATAGGCTTTGCCTTTCTCGGCGTTCTCCTGCGTCGTGTCGAGCAGCACCACGTCGATCCCCGCCTTGGCCGACACGTAAGCAATGCCCGCACCCATCATTCCCGCGCCGAGGATGCCCACCTTCTTCACCTTGGCCGGCGGCATGCCGGCGGGGCGCGACTGCCCCTTCTTGATCGCATTGAGCTGGTACCACAGCGTGCCGATCAGGTTCCTGCTGACCTGCGACATCACGCAGGCGGCGAAATAGCGCGACTCCACCTGCGAGCCGGTGTCGAAGTCGAGCAGGCAGCCCTCGAACAGGCAACTCATGATGTGGGTCAGGGCCGGATAGTTGCCATGCGCCTTTGCATTCGCGATGGAAGGTGCGATGGCCAGCATTTGAACGACGGCAGGACTCTTGCTGTCGCCGCCGGGAATGCGAAAACCCTTGGTGTCCCACGGCTGCACGGGCGCGGGGTGCGCCACGCACCATGCGCGGGCCTTTTGCAGCAGTTCCTCGCGCGTGGCGGCCAGTTCGTTCAGCAGGCCGAGACCCAGCGCCTTGGCCGGGCTCAGCTCGATGCCCTGGGTGATCAGCTCGAAGCTCTTCTGGATGCCGATCATGCGCGGCAGGCGCTGGGTCCCGCCACCGCCGGGCAGCAGGCCCAGCTTGACTTCAGGCAGACCGATCTTCGCCTTGGGATCGTCGATCGCAAAGCGCGCATGGCAGGCCAGCGCCAGTTCGAGCCCGCCGCCGAGCGCGGTGCCGTTGAGCGCGGCCACCACGGGCTTGCCGCATGTTTCCATGCGGCGCAGCAGCGCCTTGAGCTGCTCGCTCAACTGGAAGGCTTGTTCGGCGGACGTGATCCGGCTGAGCTGGTCGATGTCGGCGCCGGCGACGAAGCTCGGCTTGCCGGACGTGATCACGAGGCCCTTGATCCCGGCTTCCTGTTCCACGTGCCCGATGACGCGCGTGAACTCTTCCATCAGCGCCGGGGCAAGCACGTTCATCGCGCGGCCGGGCTGATCGAGGGTGGCCAGGCCGATGCCGTTGGCATCCACATCAAACGAGAGGGTGGTGTAGGTGGTCATGTGTGGAGCCCTCTTCAGACGCGTTCGATGATGGTGGCGATACCCATGCCGGCGCCGACGCACAGGGTGGCCAGCGCGGTGGATTGGCCGGTGCGCTCCAGTTCGTCCAGCGCGGTGCCGAGGAGGATGGCGCCCGTCGCGCCCAGCGGGTGGCCCATCGCGATCGAACCGCCGTTGACGTTCACGCGCTCGAGCGACACGCCGAGATCGCGCGCCGTCTTCATCGGCA
The DNA here is from genome assembly GCF_000012945.1 of Burkholderia lata. NCBI lineage: Bacteria > Pseudomonadati > Pseudomonadota > Betaproteobacteria > Burkholderiales > Burkholderiaceae > Burkholderia > Burkholderia lata. The sequence continues at coordinate 771,642 of NC_007509.1, read as the reverse complement.
CGGTGGCGAATGCGTCGTTGATTTCCCACAGGTCGATGTCGGAGGCCGCCATGCCTGCCTTGGCCAGCGCCTTGCGCACGGCGGGCGTCGGGCCGGTGAGCATGATGGTGGGCTCGGTGCCCGTGACCGCGAACGCGCGCACCCGGGCGCGTGGCTTGAGCCCCGCCTGCTCGCCTGCGGCCTGGCTGCCCATCAGCAGCAGTGCCGCGCCGTCGACGATGCCGGACGAGTTGCCCGCATGGTGGTGGTGGTGGATTTTTTCGATGGTCGTGTATTTGTCCAGCGCGGTGGCATCGAAGCCCATCTCGCCCATCGTTTCAAACGCGGCGCCGATCGGCGCGAGCGATTCGACCGAGGCGCCGGGGCGGACCGTTTCGTCGCGATCCAGCAGGAGCCGGCCGTTGAGGTCCGTCACCGGGACGATCGACCGGGCGAAGTAACCGTGCGCCTGCGCGTGCGCCGCACGGCGATGCGACTCGGCGGCAAACGCATCGAGATCGCTGCGGCCGAAACCTTCGAGCGTGGCGACGAGGTCGGCGCTGATGCCCTGCGGAATGAAGCCCGTGCCGCTGTTGACGCGCGGATCCATCACCCACGCGCCGCCGTCGCTGCCCATCGCCCAGCGGCTCATGGATTCGACGCCGCCGGCCACCACCATGTCCTCCATCCCCGACATGATCTTTGCCGCAGCGAGGTTGGCGGCTTCCAGCCCCGACGCGCAGAACCGCGACAGCGTCACGCCCGCCACGCTTTGCGCCCAGCCCGCGTCGAGCACGGCGGTGCGGGCGATGTCCGCGCCTTGCTCGCCCACGGGCGTCACGCAGCCGAGCACCACGTCGTCCACCCGTGCGGTGTCGAGCCGGCTGCGCGCTTGCAGCGCCTGCAGCAGCGTGCGCAGCAGCCATACGGGCGTGGCCTGGTGCAGGCTGCCGTCTTTCTTGCCCTTGCCGCGCGGCGTGCGCACCGCATCGAAAATATAGGCTTCGGTCATGAGGGACTTTCCCTGGATGGATGGGTGGGATGAAGGCGCGCCGGCGCTTACAGGTAGCGCGAGGCCAGTTCCTTCATGATTTCGTTGGTCCCGCCGTAGATGCGCTGCACGCGCGCGTCGGCATACAGGCGGGCGATCGGGTATTCCTTCATGTAGCCGTAGCCGCCGAAGAACTGCAGGCATTCGTCGATCAGCTTGCACTGGTTGTCGGTGACCCAGTACTTGATGAGCGCCGCGCGGTCCACGCCCAGCTCGCCGTTGAGGTGCGCGACGATGGCCGCATCCACGAGCGCACGCGACGCCATCAGCAGCGCCTGGCATTCGGCGAGCTTGAAACGCGTGTTCTGGAACGAGAAGATCGGCTTGCCGAACGCCTGGCGTTCCTTGGTGTAGGCCAGCGTTTCCTGCATGGCCAGCTCCATGGCCGCGATGCCCGCCACGGCGACGATCAGCCGCTCCTGCGGCAGCTCCTGCATGAGCTGGATGAAGCCCATGCCTTCATTCCCGCCGAGCAGGTTGTCGACGGGCACCTGCACGTCGTCGAAGAACAGTTCCGAGGTGTCTTGCGCATCCATCCCGAGCTTGTCGAGGTTGCGACCGCGCCTGAAGCCCGATGCCTGGTCCGTCTCGATCACGAGCAGCGACATGCCTTGCGCGCCTTCGTCCTTGCTGGTCTTGCAGACCACGATGACCAGATTGGCGAGCTGGCCGTTGGTGATGAAGGTCTTGCTGCCGTTGATGCGGTAGAGGTCGCCCTCCCGGGCGGCGGTGGTGCGCACCGCCTGCAGATCGGACCCCGTGCCGGGTTCGGTCATCGCGATCGCGCCGATCAGCTCGCCCGTGGCGAGGCGCGGCAACCAGCGTTGCTTTTGCGCTTCGGTGCCATGGCGCAGGATGTAGGGGGCGACGATGCCCGAGTGCAGCGAGCCGCCGAAGCCGCCGATTCCTGCTGCACCCTGGGCCAGGATCAGCGCGGCCTCATGCCCGAAGTCGCCGCCCGCGCCGCCGTATTCCTCGGGCATGGACGCACACAGGAAGCCGTTGGCCCCGGCTTCTTCCCACGCGTGCCGGTCCATCATGCCGGCCTGGCGCCAGGCTTCGTCCCGGGGAACCCACTGCTCCTTGAAGAAACGGTTGGCCGTATCGAACAGCATCTGGTGCTCATGGGTCATCCAGCTCGGGGCGAAATTTTGAATAGCCATGGGGTGTGCTCGTCGGGTGATTGCGATCCGGGTTTTCCCGGTCGGGTCGCTCAAATCGGTAATCTTGATTACCGCTTCCGTGTGCCTGATGCGACGCGGAATCCGTGAAAAACCTGCATCTGGTGCGAGCCATTCTCGTAACACGAGCGTTGAAAGGCAAGGCAGCGGGAGGGCTTATTTCCATTTTGAGATAATTTGGTAACATGCCTTTCCATGAAGGAAAGGAACCCATCCATTGACGCGCAAGCGGCGCCCGATGCACTCAAGCCCGAGGAGCGTCGCGCGCTCCTGATGCGGATGCGCGGTCACACGCTGGCCCGGATCGAGAAGGCCGTGCTGGAGCTCTTTTCCGGGCGCGATTTCCATGAGGTGGGCCTGGCCGACGTGGCCCGTGCGGCCAACGTGTCGTTGCAAACCATCTACAAGTACTTCGGCAGCAAGGAGGTGCTGGTTTGCGCGATGCTCGACGTGATGCTGGGCCGGCTGGCCGAGCGCATGATCGATCACCTGCAGGGCATCGACGACGTGCGTGAGCGCCTGCGCAAGACCTGCTGGGTCACGCTGGACTACATGGACAAGCATCCTTCGGTGATGCTGATGATGTTCACGACCATGCCCATGTCGCGGTACAAGAACATCGGCATCTATGAGAGCCGGGAGCTGATGGAAGCCTTCCTCGGTGTCTTCAAGGACGGCCAGGCGCGCGGCACGTTGAACGACAAGGTATCCAGCAAGGTGCTGCTGGACGTGTTCATGGGCGTGCTGGGGCGCGTGATGGTGATGCACCTGATGCGGGGCGAAACGCGGCCGCTGACCGCGCAGTTCGACGAACTGTTTGCCATCTTGTGGCGGGCGATGTCGGCCGGGGAATGACGCGGCTCCGTCAGGATGCCTGGGAGTATCGATCGATGCCGTGCGCCGAGGGGCGGGGCCCGCGCGCCGTCCTTCATGTCGGTGGCCCGCCGCCGGCAGTCGCCGTTGAGCCGCCGGCCGCGGCGCACTTCATCCCCGGTCGCGACGTTCCCCTTCACCGCATCACGGCCGGCCTTCGTCCGGTATTTCGGCCGCCTTGCTGAGCTCGCCCATGATGATCCGCGCGATTTCGTTGGCCGGTGCGCGTCCATCGGGCGCGGCAGCCGTGTTCGACCACGTGACGATCGTCGTTTTCGTGACCGGGTCATAGCCCATGAAGGTGTTGAAGCCCGGTATCTCGCCCGTATGTCCGTAGAACGTGCCGAACTTGGCCAGGCCCAGGCAGTAGCTCGCCGACATCGGGTCGGTCGGATCGACCGGCGTGCAACTGGCGAGCCGTTGCGCCTGCAGGTCGGCGTTCAGGTAGCCGCCGCCGACCATCCGCTGCACGTAGGCGGCCAGTTCCGTCACGGTCGAAATGCCGGAGCCGGCCGTCCACGCCCACGACGTATTGACGCTGGTCACGTTCGTCGGCTGCAGCACGCCGCTTTTCGCGTCAGCCTGGCGTTGCGGCGACAGCGCGTCGCTGTCGGTCGTCTCGGCGTTGGTGCCCCATTGATAGCCCTGCGGCGCCGGCGCCGGCAGCGACGTGTCCTGCTGCGGCGGGAGCATGGTATTGGCCAGGCCGAGCGGCGCAAACAGGCGCGCGTTCATCGCATCGGCCGCGCTCATGCCGGTCAGCTGCTCGATGATGAGCCCGAGCAGTATCGTGTTCGTATTCGAGTAGCGAAAATCCGTGCCGGGCGGGAAATAGACCGGCTGGCCTTCGGCGATACCCAGCAACTCGGACGTGGTCCAGACCATATCCGGCTGCGCGTCGAGCGTCTGGTTGAACGCGAGATTCGTCGAATAGTTGTAGAGGCCGCTGCGCATCGTCAGCAACTGTTCGATCGTGATCGTGTCGCCGTTGGGCACGTTCGCGACGAATTTGCTGACGCTGTCGCCGAGGCTCAGCCGGCCTTCCTGTACCAGTTGCAGGATGACCGTGCCAGTCCAGGTCTTCGTCACGCTGCCGACGCGAAAGTGCGCATTCGTCGGGATCGGCGTGTTCGTGCCTCGCACGGCCGTGCCGAACGATTCGAGCCAGTTGCCCTGCGGCGATTGCACATAGACCACCGCGCCGGGGGTGAGCGTGTCCGCGAGCAGTGCGTCGATCTGCGGGCGCGCCGCGTTCGCGAACGCGGGCGTGTTCGAGGTCGGCGAACTGTCGCCGCCGCACGCGGAAACGGCGAGGCCGATCATCACGGCCGGTGCGACGGCAACCATGCCGTGTACCAGGCGCCGCGATGCGTTCGACAAGAACCGGAAGGTTGCTGAAGTCGCCATGGCGCGGTCCCCTGTGGTCGTGACGTATTGCCTGCGTTGTCTTCTCCAAAACTATAGGACAGGCGCGTGGGTGCCGGCAGCCCGATTTCGTCCGACGATTGCGATCGGGCCCGTTCAGCGGGCCGAGGCCGTCACTGAAAGTGATGCACGTAGCGCAACACCATCCGCGTGCCCTGCGGACGGTTGCGCGCATAGGTCTCGAAGTACGCGTTGAACATCAGGTGATCCTGCGGCGAGAAGCTATACATGGCCCCGGGGCCGGTCGCGAACACGGCTTCCCGCGTGCCGGGAACGTCCTGCCCGTTTTCCTTCATGTCGGTGGTCTGGCGCAGCCAGTAGCCGTTGAGCCCGAGCCGCAGGCCGGGGCGCACTTCGTACTCGGTTGCGAAGTTCGCGTGGATCGCCTGGCCGGCCTGCGTGGACGTCGCGTCCGGGCCGAGCGACGTGGCCGGCTGGTGGTTGGTCGCGTTCCACAAATAATGCAGCCGCCACGACACGGTCCACTTGGGCGTGAGCCACAGCGTCGCCGCCCAGTACGGGTCGAACGACCAGAAATGGCTGCCCGGATTGATCGCGCGCGACGGGTCGTACGCGCCGGTCGGCGCGATGAACTGGAATTCCACACGCTGCGCGAAGCGCGGGCCTTGCGCGCCCATCACCGGGTCGAACTGGATGAACGGGCCGATCAGCAGGTCGCCGAAGCCGGCGCGTGCATTCAGCGCGACGTTGCCGATGCCGTCGTCGGTCCGAGCGGACGCGATCCACGGCAGGATCACGTCGAGGCCGGGATGCATGCCCGCGAACGTCAGCGGCGACTGGTAGACGAGCTGGCTCAGCCCCGCGAACAGGTCGATGTCCTGCTTCGGCAGCCCGACCTTGTTGCCCGCATTGTCGTTGACGCGGCCCGCCGTGTAGTACTGCAGGTACTGCGTGCCGTACCAGCCGGAGCCGGCCGGCGGCATCCCGTCGAGGAAGCTGGTCATGCCGAGGTTGACCGCCGGCAGGTCGGTCGCGCCGGCCGGCGCGCTTGCGGCCATGCCGGCGATCGTGAGGCCTGCGACAACGAGCACGCGAGAGCCGAGTTTCATGTTCACCACCTCCTGGATATTTATTTGTATAACTAATCAAATGGTGCGAAAGAGATCGGGATGGTCGGCGATCGCGCGATACTGGCCGGCATGGAACACCAGCGGTGCCTTTCCGAACGCGTCGAACTGTTCGATCTGGCCGATGAAGAGCAGGTGATCGCCGCCTTCGTAATGGCCGACGTTGCGACACACGAAGCGCGCGCTTGCGCCGTCGAGGCAGGGCACGCCGCCGGTCTCCGAATCCACGTGAAGCACGCCGTCGAACTTGTCGGCGCTGGGCGTCGCGAAGCGGCGCGACAGCTCGATCTGGTCGTGCGCGAGGATGTTGATCGCGAAATGGGTGGCCGCGACGAAATCCGGGCGGCTCGGCGCGACCTTGCGCAGGCTCCACAGCACGAGCGGCGGATCGAGCGATAGCGACGAGAACGAATTGGCGGTGAGGCCCACCTTGCGGCCGTCGGGCGCGCACGTGGTGATCACGGTCACGCCGGTCGGGAATTGCCCGAACGCGGCGCGCAACTGCATCGGGTCGAGGGCCGGTCGATCGGTAGCGGTCGTTTCCATGCCGGTCACTCCGCGCGCGCGCTGTGTTCGCGGATCGTCGCCGCGCAGGCCGACGGCTCGAACCACCACGGCGAGAAGCGGCGCGGATCGTCGAAGCCGTCGACGATCGCCGCGGCGAGCGAATGGAACTGACCGGCCGCGCCGAGCAGTTCGAGGATGTGCGGCGGCGGTGGCGTGAGCAACGAATTGGTCCAGCGCACGACATGCTGCGCATACGCCCAGTAACCTTCGAACGTCTGCTGCATCCAGTCTTCGCCGAACGGTGCGGCATCGCGCGCGACGATCGCGTCGAAATAGGCCTTCGCGCATTTCGCGGCGTTGTTCGATCCCTGGCCGGTGATCGGATCGTTGACGACCACCGCATCGGCCATCCCGAATACAGTGCGGCCCGACGGCAGCCGGAAGAACGGCTTGCGCACGGTTGGCGCGAAGCGCCCGGCCAGCGTGCCGTTCGGATCGGTGAGCTCGACGTCGCGGCAGCGTTCGAATTCCCACGGCACATACTGCTGCAGGAACGACAGGCTGCGGTCCAGGTGCTGCTCGGGCGTCTTCACGTCGGCCCAGCAGTCGAGCGGGCCGCCCGGAATGCCTTCGAACACCATGATTTCGCACGGGCCCGTCGTGGTCAGCGCGGGGAACACGAAATACTCGCCGATGCCGGGCAGCAGGTTGAAGCGCACCCGCGAATACGGCTGGCTCGGCGTCATCCCTTTCACATACGTGAGGGCCAGTGCGCGTTGCGGGCGGTCGAACGCGCTGCGTGCTTCGTCGCGGCCGAGCAGGTTGACGATCTCGCCCTTGCCGGCCGCGAGCAGCACGAGGTCGTGGCTGCGCGCCAGTTCCTCGAGTTCGGGCACACCGATGTCGGCAATGCGCACGTCCGCGCCACGGCGTCGCACGCCGTCGAGCCAGTCGGCCATTTTGACGCGCTGGTCGACCGACTGCGCATAGCGGGTGAGCCGCGACTGCCAGTCGATCACTTTGCGGCCGTTGCCGTCCGGATGCGGCACCGCGATGCCGATCCCTTCGACGGACGGGCACGCTTCCTCCCAGGTGTTCAGGCCGAGGTCGCGCTCGATCTGCAATGACGTGTGGAACATGCACTGGCTCGACATGACCTTGCCCGTGCGGATCTGCTCGGCGTCGCGGTTGGTCGCGAGCGTGACGTGGTAGCCCTGGTCGAGCAGGGCGAAGGCGAGTTGCAGGCCGGACTGGCCCGCGCCGACGATGGCGATGCGTCTCATGGATAGGTCCTGGGTTGGCCGGCTACCGGCCGTGAGAAGAGGTGGGGAAAGCGGCGGCGGGGAGCGGTCACTCCGCCAGACGCGGAATGGCCGGCACCGCCTGTTCGGGGCCCATCGCGGCATAGCCGCCATCCACCGCGTAGTCGGCGCCCGTCACGAAGCTCGCCGCGTCGCTGCACAGGAACGTCACAACCTGCGCGACCTCGGACGGATCGCCGACGCGGCCGAGCAGGTGGAACGGCGCGGCCACACGATCGGTCTTTGCGCGATCGCCGTGGGTCATCTCGTCCATCACGCGCGACCAGGTCCAGCCCGGCGACACCGAGTTGACGCGAATGCGGTCGGGCGCGAGATCCATCGCCATGCTGCGCGTGAGCTGGCGGATCGCCGCCTTGGAGGTCGGGTACAGCCAGCGGCCGGTTTGCGCGCATTGGGCCGAGATCGAGCTGAAGTTCACGATCGCGCCGCCGCCGCGTCGCACCAGATGCGGATGCACGGCCTTCGCGAGCATCGCCGCCGACACGACGTTGACGTCCATCGCGGCGAGCCAGTCGTTGCGGGTCGCCTGGATGCCGTTGTCGACGTAGCTGCACGCGAGGTTGACGAGCACGTCGATCGCGCCGAACCGCTCGACGATCGCCGCGACTGCATGCTCGATCGCGCGATCGTCGGTGATGTCGAGCGCGACGAACATCGCCCGTTCGCCGAGCGAATCGGCCACGCGCGTGCCGTTCTCCACATCGAGATCGAGGATCGCGACGCACGCACCGGCGCGGTTCAGGTCCTGCGCGACCGCGGCGCCGATCAGCGTGGCGCCGCCGGTGACGATCGCGACTTTGCCAGCAAGGGCAGTCATGGGGTGTCTCCGGGAATCGTTTTGTGAGGGAAGGGCCGCGTCAATGCGTACCCGACGACGGCTCGCTGTCCTGCCAGCGGCGCATCAGGCCGTTCGACGGCACGGTTTCGTCGAGCAGCTTGCGGGCCGTTTCGACGCCCGCGACCGGCAGGCCGGCCGGGTCGAGCAGGCCGATCTGCACGAGCACGCTCGCCTGATCCCAGTAGATGTGCTCGTGATAGAGCTTGTCGCCGCGAAACTTGACGATCGCGACGAGCGGAATCTCGACGCGCTTGCCGGTCGGCGCGACGCCCGGCAGCATCCAGTCGATCTCGGTGGTGTGCGTGAAGCAGAACAGCAGCTCGTCGACGATCTGGCTCGCGCCGATCGTGCGCGAGATCGGCGTAATCGTCGTGTCCGGCGGATTCGCATGCACGAAGTGATGCGTGTAGAAGCGCTTGAGCGCGTCGTAGCCCACGCCGCCCGTCAGCGTCGGAATGTGATTGACGTACGGTTCGGCAACCATCGTCGCCATTGTTGCATCGACGTTACGCGTGTCGAATTCGTGCTTGAGGTGCGCTTCCCACAGCGTGGACAGGTCGTAGCGCGGGCCGAGCGCGGCGCGGAAAGCGGCAATCGCGCGCTGGTGGGCCATGATCGCGGCGGCCTTGTCGAAATGATCGCCGCCGATGCGCGCGAACGCGTGATCGACGCCCGGATACATATACACTTCGACGCCGTCGCGCCCGGCGAGCGCGTCGGCAATGCGCTGCTGCGCGTCGGGCGGGCAGAAGCGGTCCTGCCCCGCGATCTGCAGCACGAGCCGGCCGTGCAGATGCGACGCCTCGTCGAGCGCCTGCTCGATGCCCACGCCGTAGTAGCTGACCGCTGCGGCCACGCCAGGCAGCCGGCACGCGGCGAGATAGGCGAGCTTGCCGCCGAGGCAGTAGCCGAGCACGCCGGCTTCGCCCGTGCATGCCGGTAACTGCTTGAGTGCGTCCAGTGCAGCGCCGACATCCTCGACGCCCTTGTTCTCGTCGTATTCGCGGTAAAGGGCCATCGCGCGTTCCATGTCGGTCGCTGTGTAACCGAGTTCGACTCCCGGCGCCTGGCGCCAGAACAGGTCGGGCACGAGCACCGTATAGCCTTCCTCCGCGTAGTAGTCCGCGGCCTCCCGCATCGTCGCGTTCGCGCCGAAGATCTCGTGGCACAGCACGATGCCGGGCCCCTTGCCGGCGGCCGGCGTGCTCAGGTACGCGCGAAACGTGCCGCCGTCCGGCGACGGAATCTCGATGTGACGTCCTTGCATGTGTCCCTCCATTCAGTTCATTGCTGCGACGAGCCCAGTATTGGCGGACGAAATGGGCGTTTCTATCCGCTTTCTTCGGCCGGTATCCGCGAATTCCGGAAACCTGTTGCACCGGCCGCCGCGCGTGGGCAGGCGCGCGGCTGACTGCGGGTATGTGCGGATGCGGAAGCCCCGCACAGTTTTCTACGATGCGCGAACGGTCCGCTTCTTGCGTCAGTTGCGCGGGACTTGCGTGCTTTGGCGGCCGGACTGTCCGGATACTCCGGGCGCTATCCGGATCGTGCGGCGAATGCCCCCTACCGGGAACGCATGCACGGCGCGAGTGCAATCGAGCATGACGGGAGAACATCGATGGCGCAATTTTCCGGAACAGGCTGGCTGCCGGACACGGCCTGTTTCAATCACGACAACCTGCTGCTGCAGTCGAACGATGTCGACGAGGTTCGCGCACGCGTCGCCGACGTCTTCAAGCCGCACCGGCTCACGCCGACAGGCGAATCGCGCGCGTTGCACAGCTGCATGCACCATGCACGCTGGGGCAACCTGTCGTTGAACCTGCTCGATTATGGCGGTGGCGTCAGCATCGAGCCCGGGCCGCTCGAGCACTTCTTCCTGTTGCAGATCCCGCTGCGCGGCGATGCGGAGATCGAGTGCGGCTCCGCGCGTTTCGTGTCGTCGCCGGGCACCGCGTCGTTGATCTCGCCGACGCTGCCGCTGAAGATGCGTTGGGGCGACGCGTGCCCGCAGGTCATCCTGCGCATCGAGCGCGAAGTGATGGAGCGCCACGCGCAGCGGCATTTCGGCGACGACCGGCGCGCGCCGGTCGAATTCGAGCCGGAATTCAGCCTGTCGTCGTCGCAGGGGACGTGTCTGGCGCAGATGCTGCCGATCCTCGCCGGCGCGATCGCGACGGATGCGCATCCGCTGCGTCACCCGCTCGCGTTCGAGCCGCTCGAATCGACACTGCTCAACCTGCTGCTGCACGGCCACCCGAACAGCGCGCGCAACGGCACGCGGCACCTGCCGGTGGCGCTCGCGCCGTTCTATGTGCGGCGCGTCGAGGACTACATCCGCGCCCATCTCGACGAGCCGCTGACGATCGAACGGCTCGCCGAACTCGCCGGCGTCAGCCCGAGCACGCTGTTCGCCGGCTTCCGCCATCGCCACGGGATCACGCCGATGGGTTTCGTGCGGCAGTTGCGGCTGCAACATGTGCGCGAGGAACTGCTGGCCGACGCGTCGCCGGGGCACGCGTCGGTGACGGATATCGCGCTGAAATGGGGTTTCGCGCACCTCGGGCGATTCGCGATCGAGTACAAGCGGGCGTTCGGCGAGTCGCCGTCGGCGACGCTCAGGATGCGGCGCGTGCGCGGCTAGCGGCTCAGGCGGCAGCTCACTCGCCGATTCTCTGCGGCAGCGGCGCGCCCCAGACTGCCGTCACATCCCCGCCGAGCCGCCATTCGGTGAACGGGCGGCGCGATGCGATGATCGCCGGCAGGCGAGCGTCGTGAAAGCGCGCGTAGTACGGCTCGACCCAGCTCAGTTCATCGCGGAACGTCCACGGAAACAGGTCCTGCCTGACCGGCGTGATGGCCGTGAAGCTGGCGGGATTGTCCACGGCATCGATGACGAGGTTCGCCAGGCGGCCGATTGCGCCGTCGCTTTCCCGATAGAGATCGATATGGCGCCGCTGCACGAGTTCCGCCGCGAACACGAGCGGGAGCAGCGCGAACGTGTGATAGTGCAGCGCGCGGTCGCCGCGCTTGACTTCCCGCGCAAGCGAACCGTCGGGGCCGATGTCGCGGATGCCTTCGCGAACCCGCAGCAGCCCCGAGTCGACGAGGCTCGTGTTGCCGGTCACGGTGCCGATCGCGATCAGGTCGAGTCCGGCCCAGTACACGAGGTTGTTGTGCAAATGATTGATCGCTGCCGCATCGCGGGTGGCGATCGCGATGCGTTCGAGCCACGGATCGATCGCGTCGAACCGTGCGCGATTCGCATCGCGGACGTCGCGCGGCATGCGCAGGATCACCATCGCGAAGTCGGTGCCGGCCCACGACCGCTCGTAGTCGCCCTGATAACCGGTAATCGGGCCCATCAGCGCATCGGCCCGCGCCCAGCTTTCCAGCAGGCTCACCGCGCACGACCAGTCACCTTTGTTAGCCGACGCATTGAGCCGCGCAATGAAATCGCGCATCGGCTTGACCGCGCGTGCATAGCCGGCGTCGTCGTCATAGTAGCCGGGCGGATCGATCGTCGTGACGGCCGCCGGGATGTCGCAGGCGCGGGCCGGCGGCATGGCGCACAGGAGCGCGCTCACGGCGAGCAACGCGGCGCACAGCGGTCGAATCGGCAGGCGGGGCATACGGTCCTCGGTCGTGACGGTGGCGTGACAAACACGGAAGCCGAACCTTGGGGGCGGACAACATCGCGGCGCCGGACCCGTGCGGCCGGCAAAGCACGACGCATCCCGGTGACGCGCGCGGGGCCGTGCGGCTCGCGACCGCTTCCCGCGGCGCACGCAGTCTAGCGCTCCGGTCTTTCATCCGCCTTGCCTCGCGCAAGCCGTCTGGATCGATGCCGAACCGGCTCCGCCTTCCACGCGCCGAACGCCAACGCACTTTTTTAAAGACTGCGCTATGTTCGCCCGGTATCATCGCTGCGCTCGCGACCGACGCCATGGGCCAGTGCATGCCGACTCGCGCGCAATCCGCATCGCAAAGAAGACAACACAGGGCGGACGCCGACGATGCGTCGCGCCGCGATCAGGCCGAATCGGCCACCAGCACGACGGAGCAAGGAACGATGGTAAGGACGGGTACGGCGCGACGCGCGAGGGCGATCGCCGCCGGGAGCGCGCTGGTCGCGGCGGCAACGGGCGGCGCGCACGCGCAGGCATCGGGCGCGGCCGCCACGCCGCCGGCCGGCGCGGCGGCGGCCGTACTGCCGACCATCGACGTGACGGGGAAGGCCGACGGCGCGTCGAGCGGGCTCGTCGGGCTGCGCACCACGGCCGGCACGAAGACCGACACGCCGGTGGCCGAGATCCCGCAAACGATCAATCTCGTGACCGCGCAGCAGATCGAGATGACCGGCGCGGCCGACCTGAACCAGGCGCTGCGCTACGTGCCGGGATTCGCGACGTTCGGCGCCGACAGCCGCACCGACTGGTACGCGGCGCTGCGCGGCTTCACGCCGACGCTGTACGTCGACGGCGTGGCCGCGCCGAATACCGCCGTCATTGCGAACTGGCGCGTCGACCCGTACACGATCGACTCGATCGCCGTGCTGCGCGGGCCGACGTCGGTGCTGTACGGCGCGGGCGAGCCCGGCGCGATCGTCGACGCACACACGAAGCTCGCCGACGGCGAGCGCGTCCGCGAAGCCGGCGTGCAGATCGGCAATGACGCACGCAAGCAATTCATGGTCGACGTCGGCGATACGCTCGATCCGGACGGCCGCTATGCCTACCGCTTCGTCGGCGTCGCCCGCGACGGCAACGCGGTCACCGGCCCGAACGGTGACCGGCGCGTCGCGCTGGCGCCGTCGTTCCGCTGGCGGCCGAACGCCGACACGTCACTGACGCTCTCGGCGACGTTCCTGCAGGACAGCGGCGATATTTCGTCGAACTTCCTGCCCGCGTCGGGCACGGTGTTGCCGAACCCGAACGGCCGGCTGTCGCAGGACATCTACATGGGCGCCCCCGGGTTCAACGACTACCGGAAGAAGCAGTGGTCGCTCGGCTACGCGCTGGAGCACCGCGTGAATGCGATCTGGTCGCTGCACCAGGACGTGCGCTGGTCGCACCTGTCGCTCGACGACGCGACGGTGTTCGGCATCGGCCTCGTGCCCCGCAGTACCACCAACATGATGCGTTTCGCGGGGCTGTTCCAGCTCAACTACAGCCGGCTCGATATCGACAACCACGCGCAGGCGCGCTTCGGCACGGGGCCGCTCGAACATACGCTGCTGCTCGGCGTGCAATACGACCGGCAGACGACGACCAACAGCGTGTGGCTCGCGCTGGCGCCGTCGCTCAACCTGTATCACCCCGTCTACCGGCCCGTCACGGATGCGATTTTCTCCGGCCCGACGTCGCTCGGCCACGTCGACCAGTACACGGCGATGAACGCGTTCGGCGTGTACGCGCAGGACCAGATCCGCTGGAAGCGCTGGACGCTGACGCTCGGCGGCCGCGAGGATTTCGTCAATGCACGGTTCGACGACCGGACGGCCGGCACGCAGGCGCAGCAGGACGTCAGTGCGTTCTCCGGGCGCGTCGGGCTCACCTATCAGGGCGACGCCGGGCTGTCGCCGTACCTGAGCTATTCGACGTCGTTCGATCCCGTGATTGGCGTCAGGATGTTCGGCGGCGGCTTGCCTAAACCGACGCGTGGCAAGCAGACGGAAGCCGGACTGCGCTGGCAGCCGCCCGGCAAGAACCTGATGCTGAGCGCGGCCGTCTACCAGATCGACCAGACCAACGTCGTGACGCCGACACCGGTGAATCTCGACCCGACCGGCACGACGTCGGTGCAGACCGGCAAGGTGCGCTCGCGCGGGATCGAGCTGAGCGCGGTCGGCAAGGTCACCCGCGAGCTGTCGGTCGTCGCGTCGTATGTGTATCAGGACGTCAAGAACGTGCAGGCGAACGACGCGTCGCTGAACAACTGGCCGGTGTCGGTGCCGCTGCCGCGGCAGATGGCGTCGATGTGGGCCGACTGGACCTGGCGCACGGGTGCGCTGTCGGGCCTCGGGATCGGCGGCGGCGTGCGCTACCAGAGCGCGTCGGCCGGCGCGCCCGACAACTCGCTGACCGTGCCGAGCGTGACGCTGGTCGATCTGGCGCTGCACTACGAGATGCCGCACTGGCGGTTCGCGCTGAATGTCGCGAACCTGTTCGACCGGAGCTACGTCAGCGGCTGCCAGTCGTACGCCGTCTGCGTGTTCGGCAACGAGCGGACCGTGCTGGCCACCGCGAAATACAACTGGTAACCGCGCATGCGCGGCACGGTCCTACGCGTCGCGTTGCGGTTCCCGACGCGCGGTGCGTTCACCGGCGTGACGCTGGCGTCGCCACTCGGTCGGCGTGAGGCCGAAACGTTCGCGGAAGGCGGTCGCGAAATTCGCCGGCGTGGAAAAGCCGATTTCCTTCGCGATGCTGGCAATGCTGAGCGACGTCGAATCCAGCAGATCCTGCGCGATCCGCAGCCGCTCGTGCCGCAGGTACTCGAACACCGTCTGGCCGAGATTGTCGCGAAACGCGCGTGACAGCCGCTTTTCGTGGGTGCCGACCGCGCGGGCCAGCTGCTCCACCGTGGGCGGATCGTTCAGCGTCCGTGCCAGGTGGCGGATGGCCGCGCGCACGATGATGTCGTCGTCCTTGCCGGCCACGAACGGGCTTTCCATGTCGACGGGCCGCTCGCGCTTCTCCCGCGCGATCTGCACGCGAATCCGCGCGAGCACTTCGGCGGGCTCGAACGGCTTCACCACATAGTCGACGCAGCCGATTTCGAATCCCTCGAGGCGTTCGTGCAAGGCGCCGGCCACGGTCAGGAAGATCACCGGAATCGCACACGTCAGCGGATCGGCGGCAAGCAGCCGGCACGCGGTGAAGCCGTCCATGCGCGGCATGCGGACATCCATCAGGATCAGGTCGGGCGTGAGCGCCTGCGCGCGCTGGCACGCTTGCAGCCCGTCGGATGCAATGCTGATCCGGCAGCCCGTGCCGCGCAGGATGTCGATCAGCAAGCGAAGCTGGTCGGGCTGATCGTCGACGATCAGGATATGGGCGTCGCCCAATGCGGAGATCGATGGATGCATCGTGCACCTGTTCTGGAATGGCTGCTGGCTGCGTTCCTGCGGGTGGCCGGCCCGGTTCGGAATAATCGTCGGAAGCCGCTCTATGGCGACGCACATACGCTTCGATATTCGGATTTCGCCCAACTACGCGACAGACAACCGGCCGGCGCCATACCCGGCATGGCTTGTTTTGATCACTGATCCGGTATTGGCGTGGAGCGTTTCCGTTGTCGCGCGCCGAAAAGTGCGCGACTGCCGGTATCGATGCGAGCCGAATTGTAGGGGCATATTTCGATTCGTGCCAGACGCATTGACGCTATCTGCTTCATTTCGCTTTTTGGATTCTTCATCGTGTATTGTGATTTTCGTTTGCAGCGCGGCATGCCGGCGCCTGTCCATTTCCGCCATTTTCATTTGCGCTGCCACATACAATCGCGCAATCGCGCGGGTTTTTGGCAAAAACTTCTTCCCGGCATTTACCCTTAATCCGCCTCGGCAAAGCTTTTATCCGCCCGACAAAACATTCTCATTAATTTCAATGACGAGAAATCGTTTGCGAGATGCGAATTTTTAACGTAACGCATTGAATATATTGAATTTTACAATCTATAAAGAATGTCGCCTTCAATAATTTTCGGTCGTGTCTCATAATTCGTCCGAACTTTGAATGCAGGGTCGCACCGAGCAATACAAGGCACGGCGGGTTGGGACGGACGTTGTGCGATTCGGGTCCGAGGGCATCAATTGATGTGACTCCGAACGCATGTCCGTCGCGCACAAGCGCAAATCCGGTTGCCGTGGATGAAATAAAAGAAGCGGGGTTGGTCGCGGTCGACGCGACATCAAATCAGGGGTGTCCATAACGGCGGGTTGAATCTCCGGATTCAGTCGTTGGGCGAATTCGCCCATATAGAACGATATGCATTCCTAATGCATTACCTGGATTAACGGAACGGGCCGTCACACGAACGGCGTGCCCGGGCTTTCGAACGTCCCATCGTTACGGGCGGACGATGCGTGTCGCCTTCGGCACGCTCGGGCCGGGCATGGGAATCGGGTTCCGCACTGAAGTCGCAATCGTAACCGCAGCTGAAGTCTTCAACAAAAGTAAGTAGTCCGTATTCAAACCAAACGCTACAAAACGGAGCAGAAGACCATGAAGAGGAAGCAGATTTCGGCGCTTGCCGCCGCCATGTTCACGGGTGCAGGTGTCCTGATCTCGGGCGCCGCGCATGCGGACAATTTCGTCGACCGCGGCAACCCGGACAACGCGCTGAGCGGTCAGTGCATCGACGGCACGAACCCGCTGTGCGTGTCGACCAAGAGCGGGACCTACGCCGCGGTGAGCTCGACGAACGTCACGATGGGAACGAATGCCCGGGCCGGTACCAGCGGCATCGCGATCGGCGACCAGTCGAATGCGGCCAGCAAGGGCGGCACCAGCAGCGGCGGTTCGATTGCTGTCGGCGTCGGCGCGCAGGCGCTGGCGAACTCGGCGACGGCGATCGGCACGGTGGCCGTCGCGCAAGGCAATACGGCGCTCGCCATTGGCCGCCAGTCGGCCGCGGTCGGCGACTTCTCGATGGCAGTCGGCAACGTCGCGGACGCACGCGGCACGAGCTCGATCGCACTCGGCCACTCGGCGCTGGCAAGCGGCGATCGCTCGGTTGCGATCGGCGGCGCCAACCCGACGACGAGCGACGGCGTGTCGGCCGGCGCGTCGTATGACGCGGCCACCCAGACGCGCGCCGGCGGCACGCAATCCGTGGCGATCGGCGCGGGCGCGCAGACGAACGACAACAACCAGGTGGCGATCGGTTCGGGCAGCGCCGGTGCGAACAATGGCGGCACGCCGGTGTTCGGCGGCACGGCCGCGCCGGTTGGCGGTGCGGTGTCGTTCGGCGCAATCGGCAAGGAACGCCAGCTCAAGAACGTCGCGGCAGGCGCGGCCGATACGGACGCCGTCAACGTCCAGCAGTTGAAGAACGTGAACGGCACGCTCAGCACGAGCATCGCCACGGTCGACGCGCGCGTGACGTCGGTCGGCAATTCGCTGTCGACCACGATCTCGAACGTCGACCAGCGCGTGACCAACGTGGGCAACAGCCTCAGCACCAGCATCGTGACCGCAACGAAGAACGTCGTGAAATACACCGACGATTCGCATGCGGCGATCGCACTCGACGGCAGCAACGGCACGACGATCAACGGCGTCGCGGCCGGTGTCGCCGACACCGATGCGGTCAACGTCGGTCAGCTGAAGGGCACCGTCGCACCGCTGCAGACGTCCATTTCGACCGCCGCGTCGAACATCACGAACCTGCAGACCAGCGTCACCGGCATCAACACGTCGCTGAGCACGGCGACCACGAACATCAGCAACCTGCAGGCGGCCGACGCACGCAACGTGAAGTACGACGGCCAGAGCGGATTCGACTCGGTGACGTTCGCCGGCACGAACGGCACGACGCTGCACAACGTCGCAGCCGGTGTCGCGAACACGGATGCCGTGAACGTCGGGCAACTGACCGGCGGCCTGTCGTCGCTCAGCACGAGCGTGACGAACAACATCAGCACGACGCTCGGCAGCCTGAGCACGTCGATCAACAACCAGATCGGCAATGCGACGAAGAACGCGGTGCAGTACGACGACGATGCCCACAGCGGCGTGACGCTCGGCGGCAAGGGCGCGCAGTCACCGGTCGCGCTGCACAACGTCGCGGACGGTGTTGCGACGGGCGACGCCGTGAACGTCGGCCAGCTCGGCAAGGCCACCGACACGCTCAACCAGTCGATCACGAATGTCGGCAACAGCGTGACGACGCTCGGCAACCAGGTTACGACGAATACGGGCAACATCGCCGCGCTTCAGCAGGATGCGCTCCTGTGGAACACGAACCTCGGTGCGTACGATGCGAGCCACGGCGGCAATGGCCCGCAACGCATCGGCAACGTCGCGGCCGGCGTCGCCGACACCGATGCGGTCAACGTCGGTCAGTTGACGAGCACCGTCGCACCGCTACAGACGTCCATCTCGACGGCAGCATCGAACATCACGAACCTGCAGGGCAACGTCACCAGCATCAACACGTCGCTGAGCACGGCGACCACCAATATCAGCGACCTGAAGGCAGCCGACGCACGCAACGTGAAGTACGACGGCCAGAGCGGATTCGACTCGGTGACGTTCGCCGGCACGAACGGCACGACGCTGCACAACGTCGCGGCCGGTGTCGCGAACACCGATGCCGTGAACGTCGGGCAACTGAATGGCGGCCTGTCGTCGCTCAGCACGAGCGTGACGAACAACATCAACACGACGCTCGGCAGCCTCAGCACGTCGATCAACAACCAGATCGGCAACGCGACGAAGAACGCGGTGCAGTACGACGATGACGCGCACAGCGGCGTGACGCTCGGCGGCAAGGGTGCGCAGTCGCCGGTCGCGCTGCACAACGTCGCGGACGGTGTTGCGACGGGCGACGCCGTGAACGTCGGCCAGCTCGGCAAGGCCACCGACACGCTGAACCAGTCGATCACGAACGTCAGCAACAGCGTGACCACGCTCGGCAACCAGGTGACGACGAACACGGGCAACATCGCGGCGCTCCAGCAGGACGCGCTCCAGTGGAACGCGAACCTCGGCACCTACGATGCGAGCCACGGCGGCAACGGCCCGCAACGCATCGGCAATGTCGCGGCCGGCAAGAACGGAACGGACGCGGTCAACGTCGACCAGTTGAACGCGGCGATTCAGGACGGCACGAGCCAGCTCGACGCGCTCGCGGTGAAGTACGACGACGCGAGCAAGAAACAGGTTTCGCTCGGCGGGGGCAACGGCGCGAGCCCGGTGCGCCTGACCAACGTCGCGGAAGGCAACGTTGCGGCCGGCAGCACGGACGCGGTGAACGGCGCGCAACTGCGCCGCGCGACCGACGGTACGGCAGCCGCGCTGGGCGGTGGCGCAACGGCGAATCCGGACGGCTCGATCACGGCGCCGGCCTATAAAGTCGGCGGCGGTTCGTTCAACAACGTCGGCGACGCGCTCACGAACCTCGACGGTCGCGTCGGCAGCAACACGACGACGCTCGAGAATCACGAAACGCGCATCGGCAATGCCGAAACGAACATCGCCGGCAACACGGCCGCGATTGCCGGGCTGCAGCAGGATGCGCTTCAGTTTGACCCGAAGGCCGGCGCCTACAACGCGGCGCGCGGTGGTGCACCGACGAAGCTGACGAACGTGGCCGACGGCAACATCGCCGCGGGCAGCACGGACGCGGTGAACGGCGGCCAGTTGTCGGGCGTGAAGTCGTCGCTCGAACAGCAGATCACGCAGGTGTCCAACCAGGCGGGCGAGGCCGTGAAGAACGTCGTCAAGTACGATGTCGACACGAACGGCAATCGGCTGAATTCGGTATCGCTGATCGGCGGCGACACGAATGCGGCGGTCGTGCTGAAGAACGTCGCCGCGGGCACCGACGATACGGACGCGGTGAACGTGAAGCAGCTGAAGGGCGTGCAGTCGAGTCTCAACCAGCTCGGCGCGCTCGCGGTGCAGTATGACGACAGCTCGAAGAGCTCGATCACGCTCGGCGGCGCCGGCGGCACGCGCATCACCAACGTGCAGGCAGGTGCGCTCAGCGCAACCAGCACCGACGCGGTGAACGGCTCGCAGCTCTACGCGACGAACCAGCA
Organism: Burkholderia lata; assembly: GCF_000012945.1. NCBI lineage: Bacteria > Pseudomonadati > Pseudomonadota > Betaproteobacteria > Burkholderiales > Burkholderiaceae > Burkholderia > Burkholderia lata. The sequence goes on along the minus strand of NC_007509.1, from coordinate 751,611 downwards.
GGTCGCGAAGAACACGACCGACATCACGAACCTGCAGGGGAACGTGACCAACATCGCGAACGGCAAGGCCGGCCTTGTGCAACAGCAGGACCCGAACGGCGCGATCACGGTCGGGAAGGACACCGGCGGGTCCAGCGTGAACTTCTCCGGCACGGCAGGCGACCGCGTGCTGACCGGCGTTGCGGCGGGCGTGAACGAGAACGACGCGGTCAACATGGGCCAGTTCAACAATGCGCTGAAGAACGCGGCGGCCAACGACCAGATCCGCGCGGCGGCGACCGATGCGAACACCACGTGGATCGCGCGTGCCGATGCGGGTTCGATCGGCTCGACGGCAACCGCGACCGGCAAGAACGCGGTGGCGGTCGGCCAGGGCTCCGTTGCCGATCGAGATAATTCGTTCTCGGTGGGTGCGAAGGGCAGCGAACGCCAGGTCACGAACGTCGCGGCCGGCACGGCGCCGACCGATGCGGTGAACGTGCAGCAGCTGAACGACAACCTGTCGGCCGCGTCGAATCAGGCGAAGGGCTACACCGACCAGCGCATCGGCCAGGTGTACAACTCGTTCAACGACCTGAAGAAGGACATGTACGGCGGCGTGGCATCGGCAATGGCCGTGGCCGGCCTGCCGCAACCGACGGGCGCGGGCCGCTCGATGGTCTCGGCGGCGACGTCGAACTATCACGGCCAGCAGGGTTTCGCCGCCGGTTATTCGTACGTGACGGAAAGCAACCGCTGGGTCGTCAAGGCGTCGGTGACGGGCAACACGCGTTCGGACTTCGGCGCGGTGGTGGGCGCGGGTTACCAGTTCTGACGTCGTCCGCGCAGCATCGATTGACCGTGGGGGCCGGGCAGGGGGTGTGAGGTCCGGCACTGGCGGGAAATCCGTGGCCCGGGGTGGATTCGTCTCCCCCGGGCCATCGACGTTTGGTTCGCCACGAAGATCGACGTGGCTGCGCCGAGCGTGTCCGGTAGTGCTTACCGCGTGCACTGCGCTCGCGTCTCACGCGGCAAACACCGGAACGATGGAGCAGGCAGAACACAGCCATCGATTCCAGCAACCGGCCACGGCAAATCGGTAAGTGTGACTGGCGATCCGGCAGATTGTGTAATTCATATGAAAGAAAGCGAGTGGCCTGTGCCAGGTGCCAGCGCATTTCAAGCGTTACCGCCAAGGCGGGAAACGACGCCCGCCAACGCCGTCGATGGATGATTTATTTGCCGATAGTGGTGATAATCGTCGACTGGCGCAACGCAACCCGCGTTGAGCGTGTCCGAGCACGTCTTCCAAGCCCGTATTGGCGCCGACAACGACAAATGAAAACGATGAAATCCGTCAACAAGATGCTTCCCGCGCAGCGCTTTGCGTTGCCGCGTCAAATTCGGCTGCCTGCTTACGCGGCGCATGCCGTCATGCCGTCCGCTTTTCTCGCGGATTACGACACCCGGTGCCGCTGAGCGCCCGGACACGTCGCTCCATTCGTTCAACCAGACCCGGCGCTTGAATCGGTCGCCCGGGCAACCGGTATCGCACGGCGATACGCGTCGGTGCGTCCCGTGAAGTCGTATCGGGACACATGACGACGCATCACGGAACCGCACACGGGGGTAACAACACATGATCGGGAAGTTTGCGTGGCTGTCCGTCGCTTCACTTCTGGTCGCGGCATGCGGGGATCGATCGGGGCTGGCCGATGCTGCGTCGAATGCGCAGTCGGCGGCGGCTTCGGCGACACCCGCCGTCGCCGGGCAGGGCGGGGGGAGCGAGAAGATCCCGGTGCCGGTGCCGCCGAGGCCCGGCCGGGTGCTCGAGGGCATTTATCAGAAGGACGCGCATGGCGAGGACACGATGGAGATCGCCAATGGAAGCCAGGCCTCTTACTGGTACGGGCACGCGTTCGATCTGAACGGCAACCACTACTTCACCGGCTTTGCTTACGACACGCCGAACAAGTATGCCGAACAGGAGAAAACCGCCGCCCCGGCGCCCGACGCGAGGGTGACCCTCACCGAAGCCACTTTCGAATGGACGACGGATGGCGGCGTGGCCGGCTGGAACATGGTCGAGTCGGAACGCTCCATCGGCGAGTTCGGCGGCTATGAGAAGGCCGACACGATCGACGACAGGGAACCGGCGGTGAGCACCACAACGCCGGACGGGCAGATCGTGCTGGCGGTCCCGACCTGGTATCTGGCCTCCGGTACCCGGATCAAGTCGTTCAGCCTGTTCGTCTACCAGCGCACCAATGCGTCAAGCAATCCTGACGATACCGACTGGACCTATGCCGGCAATGTGTCTCGCGGCAATGAAAACGGCGCGGCGTGCGATGCCGACGGCACCGGCAATCACGTCCCGTGCGTGACCGGCTCGTCGACCCTGACCTTCGTGTCGACCGATCGCCGCGATTGGCCGCGCGTTCGTGTCGCGATGAAGGGGACGGGCATCGACCACGCCGGTCAGAAGAAGACCTACGGCGCGGCGGATGTCGTCGAATACCGGTTCAATCCGAAGACGAAGATTTACGAAGCGGAAAAGACGTAGGGCGGCATGCGACATGTCGCATTCAACGATGGTTTCACTTGTCCACGAAGAGGATCGGACGGGGTTTGACGCGCATTCAGATCAAGACGAATCATGCCGACATCATCACGAAGGTGGACGTGGGCGGGTGCCGGAAATGACGGTGTTCCGGCCCACCCTGGCCGAATGCGAGTAGCGCGATCCGCAGCGATCGCAACTGTGCCGCGGCCCACGGTTTCACGCGGGTTCGCGCGCGGTCTGGACGTGCGTCCAATGCGAGTAGTCGAATGTGAGCGCCGGCTCGTATTCTGAATGCGTCGGGCGGAACGGCATGGGGCCTCCGCCGATCCACGCATGACAGAGACTCGCAATGACTGCCATTACGCAAACCATGAAGCTCAACCACCTGAGCTTCCCCTCGGCCGACACACTGGCGACGGCCCGATTCTTCGAGCGGCACCTCGGCTTCACGATCGCCGGAAGCTGGGACCAATCCTGGATCCTCAAGCGCCCGGGCTTCGACGTGGTGATCGATCACGTCAGCGACGACACGCCGGCATGGCCGACGAATTTCCACGTCGGGTTCGAACTGCCGAGCTTCGACGACGTTCGCACGTTGTTCGAGCGCTTCAGGGAAGAGGGCGTCGAGATGGTGACGAACGTCTTCAACAACGGGCGCGGTTCGCGTTTCTTCTGCCGCGCACCGGGCGGTGTGATGTTCGAACTGAACACGCGTGCGGATGCCGCGCCGGAGTATCAAGGCACCTTCGACGACTGACGCAGGTACGCGTCGGGCCGCGCTCAACCGCCGGCGCGGGTCGGCCTGTCGATGACGGCGTGGGGATGCGAAGGCTGGGTGAGTTCCGTCGTGCGCGGATCGTTGCAGAGGGCGAGATGGCGGATCTGCACCACCCGCAACCCGACGCGCGGTTTGCCGTCGCGCAGGACTCCAACAGCAAGAAACGGAGTGTCTGCCTGCGCCTGGCCGCCTACATTGCCGTGATGAACCTCACTCACGGGATGTAAAAACAATGACCTTGCTCGAAGGAAAAGTAGCCATCGTCACCGGCGCCTCGACCGGCATCGGCCGTGCGGTCGCGTTGATGTTCGCGGCGCACGGCGCGTCAGTCGTATTGGGCGCGCGCAGCGAAGCCCCGCTGAATCAGGTTGCCGACGAAATCCGTCGTCAGGGCGGGCAGCCGCGCGCATGCGCCGGCGACGTCGGTGATGTCGATACGCATCGAAGGCTCGTCGCGACGGCCGTGCGCGAGTTCGGCGGCCTCGATATCGCGATCAACAACGCGGGAACGGTCGGGCCGCTCAAGCCGCTCGCCGACCTCTCGCTCGACGAGTGGCAGCAGACGCTGTCTACCAACCTGACGGCGGCCTTTCTCGGAGCGAGCAGCCAGATTCCCGCGATGCTCGAACGCGGAGGCGGCTCGATCGTCTTCACGTCCAGCTTCGTCGGGACCAGTGCCGGGCTTCCCGGCATGGCTGCGTATGGCGCGTCCAAGGCCGGCTTGACGGGATTGGTGAAGGGCATCACCGCGGACTATGCGGCACGCGGGATTCGGGCCAACGCACTGTTGCCGGGCGGTGTGGATACCGCGATGGGTGGCGACCGTGACCAGAAGGAATGGGCGGCCGGGCTCCACGCAATGAAGCGTATCGCGCGCCCCGACGAGATCGCCTCCGCGGCGCTGTTCCTGGCGAGCCCGATGGCCAGTTTCGTGACCGGCTCGGCCCTGTTCGCCGACGGCGGCAATGCGGCCGTGAAGTGACGTCCCGTCGGCGCGAGCTCAACCGCCGGCGCGGGTCAGTCGGTCGATCACTGCGCGGGTATGTGAAGGCTGGGTGATTTCCGTCCAGTGCAGATGCGCGAATTTCGGGTCGTCGCGCAGTGCGGCGAACTTGATGCGATTCCTGGCGAACGTGGTGTACGACCACAGCAGCACCGACTCTCGGGAGAATGCCATCCGCAGCGACTCCCGGTTGCCGTGCGACAGCTCGGTGCGCATGAGCCCGCGGCTCAACGTGCGCCAGAGCACCCGGGAGAATACGGTCCGTCGCCCGAAGTTGAGCCAGATCACGTGCGTGGCTCTCGACCAGAGCGCGTCGCGTACGGCGCTGTAGTTCCCGTCGGCGACCCATCGGTCGCCGGCGGTCGCGGCCAGTACGGCGTTCTCGAACTGTTCCGGCGGCACGGCGGTCCAGTCGGGGCCCCAGTAGAGTCGATCGAGCTCGACGTACGGGCAGTGGGCTGCTGCCGCCAGTGCGCTGGAAAAAGTGGATTTCCCCGCTCCGCTGGTTCCAACGACGACGACGCGCATGTGTTTGACCGGGGCTGAATTTTGAAGCTGCGTATTCTGCCTCATGCGCAGAAACGGTGCTGCATCTTCGATTGGACCGAGGCCGCCGGCACACCGGCCGCCATGCGCGTCCGGATGCACTCGATGCGACGGTAACGACAGGCGTGGCGCCTCGTGCAGGCCTGTCGCGCGTTTTGTACAATCTCGTGCGTGGGTCGGGCAGCGCACGGCCATCACGTACGTCAACAAGATCGAAAGAGAGAAACGATGGCGACCGAACTGGGGTTGCGGGTGAGCAGGTACGCGTGCGGCGCTTGCAACGGGAACCCGCGATGGGTGCGCGGCTGGGTAAAGGCGGCGCGCACGTCTCAACCGGATCGGGACCACGCATGAGCGACAAACCCGTTCTTGCCGCCGGTGCGCCGTGCGAACCTGCCGCGTCGACTGCGCCCTTGATGGCGCTGGCGTGCCTGCTCGTCTTCATGGCGCAAATGGCGACGACGGTGTACCTGCCGTCACTGCCTGTCGTCATGCGCGAATTGACGATGACGCAAGGCGGCGCCGAGTTCTCCATCTCCGCGTATGTGATCGGCGCAGCGTTGCCGATACCGTTCTGGGGCGCTGCCGCGGAACGCTGGGGCAGGCGTGGCCCGCTGCTGATTTCGTTGCTGCTGTTCGTCTCCAGCAGCCTGCTGCTCGCCATCTGCACGGTCGCACCGGCGCTGCTCGTGTTGCGCGCCCTGCAGGGCATCGGCGGTGGAGGCGCGGCGATCATCGCCAGAATCATCGTTCGCGACAACTGGCGCGGCGACGAACTGGCACGACGGCTCTCCGTGTTGTCGATCGCCTTCATTACGGCGCTGGGCGGCGGCCAGTTCGTCGGCGGGCTGATCGGCCGATACAGTCATTGGCAAACGGGTTTCGTGTTGATGGCCGTCATCGCCGCGCTGGCGATCGGCCTGTCGTATGCGTTGCCGTTGAAGGCGGGAAGCCGCGCCGCGGTCACGTCGGGCATGGCCGGCACATACCGGGCCCTGCTGCGGCGCCCGGGTTTCCTTTGGCCGGCTTGCGCGGGCGGGTTGGGTTTCGCGACGACCGTGACCTTGCAGGAAGTGAGTCCGTTCGTGTTCCAGGCGCATTTCAAGCTGGCCGTGACGAGCTTCGGCAGTATCGGCCTGTTGCTCGGCGTCGCCTATTTCAGCGGCGCGATGCTGGTCAATCGCCTCGTGAAGCGGCTAGGCGGCGTGCGGCTGATGCACGCCGGTGCCGCGCTGGTTGCGCTCGCAACCACGTTGATGCTGGCGTCGTGGCTGGGCGGCCTGCTGACCCATTTCACCGGCCTGTGGATCTTCATCGCGCTGTATTGCCTCGCGATTTTCGGGCAGGCGGTGCTGTTTCCGAACAGCATGGCGACGGCCGTCAGCGATGCGCACGAACATGGCGCGCATGCGATGGCCTTGTGCGGCTTCCTGCAGCAAGGATTGGCGGGCATCGCGGCGACGGCCGCGGTGCTGCAGCACCACGGCGGCACGTGGACGCTCGCCGTGTTCGTGCTGGGGGCGCTCACGTGGCTGGTGGTGCGCTTGAAGGTGAGGGCCGGCCAGGCAGCGAACGTCACCGGATGATTCGTCGGCCGCATGCGTCTCACTCGGAAGCAGCAGCGGGCGCAACCGATGACCGAGCGCGGGCATTCCAATACCAGCAAAAACATGACGCGATTTGCGACAGGTCGCGCCGCGCCGCTCAGGCGAACGATTCGTAGAAAGCATTAACTCGTGTGTCGCTCGGCAGGCTTTCACTACGAATTCAAAGGTGTCGCCATCAAAAGCGAGATCCGAAGAAGCATTAAAGGCGCATTGATACGCCGGGAATGGCAACAATCAAAATAAATATTTAATAAGGCAAGTAGTATCGGCCGATTTACCCCGGCGTCACATCTTCCATCCTGCGCAACCCACGCCACGCGCTGCCTTGCCCAGGCAGCACCGGGCTGGCCGGCCCATTCCCCCCGATGCAGCCTTGCCGATCCCGCCATTGTTGCCGACGAGATCATTTCAGATTTCTCACCAAACCATGACTCGATTAACATCGATGACAGAAAAAATTAAACTAGCAGAAAATATCTTGTAATTATAAAAATGACCTTCTAGCATCCCTCTGCGGTTCGTGACATGTCTTACATCAAAGTCTGTACTTGATGCATTCCTCGAACATCACCCACTTATAACCCGGGGGATTACATGAAGAAACTGTCTCGTCTGCTGTCCATCTCCGCGATTACCGTCGCGAGTCTCAGTGCTTTTGCCCAGGCCGGCGACCCGTCGGCTACGGTCGACAAGGCACTGCAACTGATCCAGCAGAACCCGTCTGCCTTCAGCCTTGCCGTTGGCGGCGCAGCACGCACGTTGAAGTTCGCAGGGCCGCAGGCAAGCGCGCCGGCGGACGGCGATCAGTTCCAGGTACGCGACGTGATCGTCGACCCCGACGGCACCGAGCACGTGCGCTTCGACCGCTTCTACGCGGGCCTGCCCGTGATCGGGGGCGACGTTGTCGTCCATTCGAGCAAGGGGCAGTTGAAGCAGGCGAGCGTGACCCAGCTCGCACCGATCAATCTCGCCGGCAACATCGGCAAGGTCGGCGACCGCTCGGTGATACGCAACGCACCCGACGTCGGCGCTGCCCGGGTCAAGCGCATCGCGGCCGCGCGTTTCAACTCGGACGTGCGCCGCGTCGATGACGCGGAACTCGTCGTGTTCGCACGCGACGTCACGCCGACGCTGGCCTACGCGGTGCGCGTCTACGGCAAGGCGACCGATGCGCATGGCGATGCCGTGCTGTACTACGTCGATGCGCGTAACGGCACCGTGCTCGACGCGCAGGACCTGATCAAGACCGCCGCCGCAACGGGCACCGGCCGCTCGCTGTACTACGGCAACCTGACGCTCACCACGGACCAGACGGGCACGAACGCGTACCGGATGCTCGATCCGAGCCGCGGTTCGGGCTCGGTCTACGACGGCCGCGGCCTGACCTCGGACGACGTCGAACAGGCGACCGACCTGCCGATCTTCACGAGCAGCACGAACGTGTGGGGCAACAATACGACCACCGACCGGCAGACGGTCGCCGCCGACATCGACTATGGTCTCGCGCTCACTTGGGACTACTACAAGACGATGCACAACCGCAACGGCATCTTCAACGACGGCCGCGGCGTGAAGAGCTATGCACACGTCGTGTTCAACACCGGCAGCGGCACGACCGGCGCGAATGCGGCATGGCTGAATTCGCACGTGATGGTGTACGGGGACGGTCAACCCGGCACCAGCCTGCCGAAACCGGTCGTGTCGGTCGACGTCGCCGGACACGAGATGAGTCACGGCGTGACCGAGGCCACGGCCAACCTGAACTATTCGGGCGACGCGGGTGGCTTGAACGAGTCGACGTCCGATATTTTCGGCACGCTCGTGAAGTACTACGCCAACAATCCGAACGATCCCGGCAACTACGTGATCGGTGCGCGCGTGGTGAGCGGCGGCCTGCGCAAGATGTACAAGCAGGATCTCGACGGCCGGTCGTTCAGCTGCTACCCGTCCGGCGGATTCTCGTGGTCGAATCCGCGCCACGACCCGCACTTCACGTCGGGCGTCGGCAACCGCCTGTTCTACCTGCTCGCAGAAGGCCCGACGGTGCCGTCGACCGATACCGGCCTGACGAAGGCGCAACTGGTCTGTAACGGCGACACGACCTTCAGCGGCGTGGGCCGCGAGAAGGCCGGCAAGATCTGGTACCGGACGCTGACCGTGTATCTGAACGCCAACTCCAGCTACCCGAACGCACGTCGCGCATCGATCCAGGCGGCGAACGACCTGTACGGTGCGAATTCGGCCGAAAGCACGGCGGTCGCGCGTGCCTGGAGTGCCGTCGGGGTGAATTGACGGTGCCGGTCTGAGTGCGTTGAACGCCCGGAGATCGCGTGGCGGACCTTCGCTTCGGAGAAGTGCGAACCGATCGAAGCCACGCGATGCCCGGGCGAACGACGGGCAGAGGTTGATCGACCGCCTGCGGTTGCAGGCGGTCGATTTTCTTGCATCCGGATTTCCTCACACCCGCCGTCTATCGCGCTGATCTCGCCGCGCCGCGCCTCACCTCGCCACCGGTCGAACCGTTCGCCGGAATCCACGTGACCGTCTGACCGATCGCTTTCCGATCCGTCCACCGCCATCCAATGTGATCCCCGGTTGTCGGGTAAACCTCGACAGCGGCATGCCGTTGCCCGCACGAAATCGCCGTTCGCGAATCGCCCATGCGCCGAACGCGACTTGGCGCACGTGTGCCGGGCATTTACCCTTGGTGAAGCATTCGCAGTATCCCCGCAACATCGAATTTGGGAAGCAAGGAAGAGGGAGAGGAGGAGGGCATCATGACGGAAGCCATGTCCGGCGGCTACCTTGACCGATTCGTGATCGGTGCGACTTACCGGCACCCGATTCAGCATACGCTCACCGAGGCCTGCAACCTGCTGTTCAGCACGCTGACGCATAACGCAGAGCCGTTGTATCTGGATGTCGAGCACGGCGGATCGTCCCCGTACCACGCGCGAGTGGCAAACAGCACGTTCGTATTGTGCGTGGCCAGCGGTGCGCACGCATACGAACTGAATCAGACGATTCGTTCCATCGGACTGGGCTGCACGGACGTCCGCTTCGTCCGGCCCGTTTTCGTCGGCGATACGATCTGGGCAGAAAGCGAGACCGTGGACCGGTGCGATGCGGGTCACGAAGGCGCCGTGATCGAGTTCGAATGTCGTGTCTACAATCAGCGCAACGAGCTGGTAATCAAGTTTCGGAGCCAATGGTCGATGTCGACGCCCGCATTGCCGCTCCAGTGACGACCGCCGGCGCGTTGCGGCCGATCCCGCACGACCGGCTGCGAACGCGCGACTCGCGAGCACGCCGAGCGCGTTGATGCTACCGTGTGCGCCTGACATCCGTGGAAAGTCGCCCGTCGTCACGCTGCCGATCCGATGCATCGGCCGTGCAACCGGTGATCAGGAAAGACGGCTTCAACTGTTCGTTTCCCGGACAGGATTCCCATAAAAACGTGCATCCCCGATAAGCGACGGGTCAACCTGCGCCATCGTGGAGCGAGCACAGTGCCGTGTCGCCGCCAGTCGATCGCTGCCGCGAGCGTACGATCGGGCGACCGGACGGAAGGAGACATCATGAGTGCGTTGAGCGTGCACGGTTTGACCCGCCGGGTCGACCTCTTTACGTTGCGCCTGTTTCTCACGGTCGTGGAGGAGCGCCAGATCCGGCGTGCCGCGACGCGGGAGAACATCGCGCCATCCGCCGCGACGAAGCGGGTCCAGGACCTCGAGGACATTGCCGGCGTGCAATTGCTCGAACGCATCCCGAACGGGGTCGTTCCGAATGCGGCAGGTGAAGTGCTTGCACGCTACTTGCGGCAGATGTTCGAAAACTTCGAGGACATGCGGCGCGAGCTCTGCGAATTTTCGGCGGGCGTACGCGGACACGTCAGCGTTGCGTCGACGGGTGCCAGCGTCGTCCAGTATCTGGGGCGCGAATTCGGCGAGTTCGCACGCAATTTTCCGCAGGTCGAACTCGAGCTGAAGCAGGAGCCCAACACGAACCTCGTGCGAGCGGTGATGACGGGCGACGTCGATCTGTGCGTGTACGTGGTGAGCGCCGACGTCGACGACTCGCAGCTGGATACGCTGCCTTATCGTACCGACAGCTTCGTCGCCGTCGTGCCGCGCAATCATCCGCTCGCCGAGCAACGCACGGTGAAAACCCTCGATCTCGTTCGCGAGCCCTTCATCGCGCAACCGGTCAATACGACGCTGATGTTCAAGGTCAACGAAGCCGCGCATGCGCTCGGGGAGACGATTCGCGCCAGGTTTACCGTGTCGGGCGCCGACGTCGCATTGAGTCTCGTACAGGCGGGCCTTGGCGTGACGGTGCTCCCGGAATGCATGGTCTCGATGGACAGCCACGAACGGTGTGCGGTCCTGCACATCCAGGAGCCGTGGGCCGAGCGGGTGCTGCGGGTCGGTACCCGAAAAGGCAAGGCCACGACCTCGGCCACGCGCGCGCTGATCGACCAGCTTACCGGGCGGCCGAAAGCCGCGCCGTCGTCCGGCCCGCTGGCCGATTGATCGATGGGCCGGGCGCGGCCGTATCGCGCCGCGCTCGCAGCGCTCCGTTTCCCCGACTCCCCGACTCCCACTCCACCTTCCCGGTGCTCCGCCGCATGGCCGCCGACCTCGGGCGTCTCATCGCGGGCGGCACCGCGTCCTCCGTCATCCTGACCGGTTCCAGACACCGCACGGGCCGCTGCGCCCGACGTTCGTGAACGGCGAACGGCGACCTCGCAATTCGTGATTTGAAGATGCGCCGTGCGCCTCATAGCATTGATGGCGCCACCGATGCAACGCACACCGTGCGAATGCGCGGCGGCCGCCGGCGGCCCGGACCACGAGCCATGCTGAATGAAAAAAGGAAAGGCACTGCGACCTTCCAGACACGGAGACAAAGGAACCATGCGTCAATTCGATTTGCAGGCGGTGATCGACGAAGCCCGATTCGGTCGATTCCACGCCGTCGTGCTTTGCTGGTGCATCCTGATCATGATTCTCGACGGGTACGACCTCGCGATCGTCGGCATTTCGCTGCCGCTGATCATGAAGGCGATGCACATTTCACCCGTCATGGCAGGCGTGATCGCCAGTTCGAGCCTGTTCGGCATGATGGTCGGCAGCATTCTGCTGGGCAGCGTCGCCGACCGTATCGGGCGACGCCCGGCGATCGTGCTGTGCGTGCTGCTCTTCAGCGTATTCAGCGCGGCGGCCGGCGCAGTCTCGAGCGCCGTCGCGTTTTGCGCGTTGCGGTTCCTGGCGGGACTGGGCCTCGGCGGCATCGCACCCACGTGCGCCGCGCAGATGACGGAGTATTCGCCGCGGCGCATGCGCAGCATGCTCGTGTCGCTGATGTTCGCGGGCTACTCGGGGGGCGGGGTGCTGGCGGCGTTGCTGGGCAAGACCCTGTTGGAAAACTACGGGTGGCGGTCGATCTATTACGCGGCGGCCGTGCCGATCGTGCTGGTTCCGGTGATCTGGCGCACGCTGCCCGAATCGCTGTCGTTCCTGGTGCTCAAGGGCCGTGACGCGGACGTGCGCCGGATCGCGCAACGGCTGATGCCCGGCGAGGTTCCCCGGCCCGGTGACCGCTTCGCGATGCCGAAGGAGGAGGCCGGCCCGACGAGGCTGCTTGGCGCGCTCTTCAGCGAAGGGCGTGCGTTCAGCACGCTGATGTTCTGGGTGACCTGCATCACCAATCTCTTCATGGTCTACGGGCTGAGTTCGTGGCTGACCAAGCTGATGGCGTCCGCCGGGTACAGCCTCGGCTCGGCGCTGACGTTCGTGATGGCGATGAATCTCGGCGCGGTGGTCGGCGCGATCGGCGGCGGCTGGCTGGCCGATCGCCTCAATATCCAGCGCGTGCTGATCGGCATGTACCTGGTCGCGGCCGTCTCGATCGCGCTGCTCGGCTACCAGGCGCCCACTGCGGTTCTCTACGCGGTCGTGACCGTTGCCGGCGCCTGCACGATCGGCACGCAGATCGTGGTCTACGCCTACGCGGGCCAGTTCTACCCGACCAACGTGCGCTCGACCGGGGTAGGTTGGGCCGCGGGGATCGGGCGCCTCGGTGCGATGTTCGGCCCGATCCTCATCGGGGTGATCGTGGGGCTCGCGCTGCCGCTGCGTTTCAACTTCTATGCGATGGCGATTCCGGCGGTGATCGGCGCACTCGCCGTCGCGCTGGTCAACGACCGGTTGTCCGACCGCATCAGGAGCCGTGCGGCGCACGATCGCGCCGGCGAGCTGGGCGCCGTCGGCGAAGGCAGCGCCTAGCGTGCGGGGCGTATGCCGAGGCGCAGCGATGTTTCAGGGAATCAGTACTCCGAAGATCCAGTGAAGTCGACAATCCAACCAATCGAACGGGAGTTTCAAATGAATCGCATGAAAGGCAAGACGGTCATCATTACAGGCGCCGCGAGCGGCATGGGCGCGGCCGGGGCCGGATTGCTCGCGCGCGAGGGCGCCAACGTGCTGGTGACCGACATCCGCGCCGACGGCGCGGCGCAGGTGGCCGCCGGGATTCGCGAACAGGGGCTGAGCGCCGAACACTGCGGCCTCGACGTCACCGATGCGGCGCAATGGCAGGCGGCCGTCGACAAGGCACTCGCGGCGTGGGGGCGAGTCGACGTGCTCGTCAACAACGCCGGGTTGCCCGGCACGCCGGATACCTGGGAGCAGGCGACACTCGAAAGCCTGAACAAGCTGATCGAGCTGAATCTCAACGGCCAGTTCCTGGGGATCAAGACGGTCATTCCGGCGATGGAGCGCACCGGCGGCGGATCGATCGTCAACATGTCGTCGATCGCCGGCATGATCGCATTTCCGGGGCTCCACCCGGGCTACGGCGCATCGAAGGGCGCGAACCGGCTGCTTTCCAAGTGTGCCGCCATCGATCTGGCCGGCCGCGGGATTCGCGTGAACTCGGTTCATCCGGGCGTGATCCGCACACCGCAGAGCGAATACCTGTTCGACGATCCGGACGTCATCAAGGTCATCCACTCGAAGATTCCGCTGGCGCGCGCGGGGCGGCCCGAGGAAGTCGCGACCGTGGTGCTGTTCCTGGCCAGCGACGAATCGTCGTACATGACCGGTGCCGAACTTGTCGTCGATGGCGGCTTTACCGCGCTCTGACGCAAACCGTCGAGTGTGCATTCCACCGAGGGCATCGCGCTAACCCATGCGCGATGCCCTCGGTGCTTCCGGGTTTCAGATGACCTGCCGCGAGCGCAGCGCGGCGACTTCGTCGCCGTCCATCTGCAGCCACGCCTCGAGCACGGCCTGCGTGTGCTGGCCCAGTTGCGGCGGCAGACCGGCTTCGGGTTCCGGCACGTCCGACATCTTGATCGGGTTGCCGGCGACCTGGATCGGCCCCCAGACCGGGTCGTCGAGTGTCATCAGCATGTCGCGGGCGGCAACGTGCGGGCAGTCGAACAGGTCGGCGACATCGTTCACCACCGAGGCCGGCACCCCGCCGTCACGCAACATCCGGACGGCGTCCGCGCGGGTCCGTGCGGCCAGCCATGCATCGATGTGGCTGTTGAGCACGTCGCCATTGGCACGGCGGGAGATGCCGTCGACAAAGCGCGGATCGTCGGGCAGTTCCGGCCGACCGATCACGTCGCAGAACCGTCGCCAGATATGCTCGCCGAGCACGGCGATGACGATATAGCCGTCGTTCGCGCGATAGGTGCCGAACGGCGCGGTGACCGCATGCACGCCCGGCGGCGTGGGCTGGCGCAGCGCGGAATACATCGCAACCGAGATCTCGTTCTGGATCAGCGACGCATCGTAGAGCGAAATGTCGACCTTCTTGCCGCGGCCGGTGCGCTGGCGCTGATAGAGCGCCAGCAGTGCGCCCTGCATCGCCAGGATGCCGCCTTGCAGGTCGGCCAGCGAAAAGCCGAGATAGGTCGGACGATCGCCGGTGCGCTCGGGCCGGTACATCAGCCCGCTCATCGCCTGCCCGACGATGTCGAACGCCGGGTAATCCGTGTACGGACTGGGCTTCACGTCGGTGTGGCCGAACCCGGAGATCGCGACGTAGATCAGGCGCGGATTGTGTTCGCGCAACACGTCGTAACCGATGCCGAGCCGATCCATGACGCCGGGGCGCAGGTTTTCCACGACGATATCGGCTTCGCGCGCCAGCTCGATGAAGATCCGCTTGCCGTCGGGATGCTTCAGGTCGAGCGTGACGCTCTTCTTGTTGCGGTTCGAGCGCAGAAACGACAGGCCGTGCGCGACGCCGTGCGCGTCGGTCTTGACGGGGCTCGTGCTGCGGGAAAAATCTCCGCCTTCGCGCGATTCGACCTTGACCACTTCCGCGCCGGCATCGGCGAGCCACATCGACGCATAGGGGCCCGCAATGAAATTCTCGATGGCGAGTACCCGCACGCCGTCCAGCGGCCGGTCGACGGTGTTCGCCTGCGTGTTGTCGGTTGCGTTCATTGCAGGACCCCCTCGGCGCGCAGCGCATCGACTTCGCGAGCGTCGATGCCCCAGTCGCGCAATGCATCCGTCGTATGGGCGCCGGGCGCGGGCGCACCGCCGCGCAGCGTCGGCTTCGTCCGGCTGAAACGGGGCGCCGGCCCCGGCTGCACGATGCCGTCGACTTCGACGAACGTGCCGCGGGCGACGTTGTGCGGGTGATGCGGCGCTTCGGCGAGCGACAGCACGGGAGCGAGGCAGACGTCGGTGCCGGCCGCGAGCGCGCACCATTCGTCACGCGTCTTCGTGGCGAACACCCGAGTGAAATGCTCGCGCAGCACGGGCCAGCCGTGGCGGTCGTGCTGATCGGGGAGCGGCGTGTCGGAGAGCCCCAGCAGCGCGAGCGTTTCCCGATAGAAGCGCGGCTCGTTGGACGCGAGCGACACGTAGCGATCGTCGCGCGTGCGGTAGACGCTGTACCACGGTGTGCCCGAATCGAGTCGGTTGTCGCCGCGCCGGTCGCTCCATGCGCCGGCCGCGTACATGCCGTAGATCAGCGTCATCAGATGCGCGGAGCCGTCGACCATCGACGCATCGACCACCTGTCCGGTGCCGGAGCGCGCGGCTTCCAGCATCGCGCAGACCATGCCGAACGCGAGATACATCGCGCCGCCGCCGAAATCGCCGACCAGGTTGAGCGGCGGCACCGGCGGCCCGTCGCGTTCGCCGATCGTGTGCAACGCGCCACTCAGCGAGATGTAGTTCATGTCGTGTCCGGGCGCCTGCGCAAGCGGGCCGTCCTGGCCCCAGCCGGTCATGCGACCGTAGACGAGGCGCGGATTGTGCGCCAGCAGGTCGTCGGGGCCCAGGCCGAGCCGCTCGGCCACGCCGGGGCGAAAGCCTTCGAGCGCCGCGTCGGCGGATGCGGTGAGCCGCTTGACCAGTTCGACGGCCTGCGGCCGCTTCAGGTCGATGGCCACCGAGCGGCGGCCGCGGTTGAGCAGATTGAAGCGGTGATCCATGTGCACGCCGCTGTCCGACGGCACGATGCGGTCGAGGCGCAGCACGTCGGCGCCCATGTCCGCCAGCAGCATCGCACAGAACGGGCCCGGCCCGATTCCGCCGAGTTCGATGATTTTCAGACCGGCAAGCGGTCCGGCTCCTGCGTTGTCTTTCAAGATTGTCTCCCGGTGTGATTCTGTCGCGCAGCCGTCCGGCCCGGAGCGTGCCGGCCCGGATGCGGGCCATGCGGAAATACTAGAAGCGCGCGATGAGCGCCTCAAGTGACGATTCGTGAGCGCACGAGTTCCGGAATACGAACGCGTCGCGATGGCATCGCGACGCGACGATTCGTGCATCGTGAATCGCAGATTCGCGAGTCACGACTTGAGCGTTGCCGGACGCGATGACTACCATCTTCGTTACTACGTCGCATGCATCGGGCCACGGATCGAACGAATCAGGCGCAGGCGGTCGCAGGGTGCTTCACTGCATTATGCGAACAATTAGAAATACAAATGATTGAACAAGCATGGAGGGTGAAACGCATTGCTTCGGATCATTGGCGCCGCCGGCTGCGCGAAAGCGGGGCGCTTTCCACGCATGTTGGCGTGACGAACACCTGCGGCCGGTCGGCGCCCGGCCTGACCATCGACGACGCGTTGCCAGCACGAGACAGACGCGACGGCCTGTGCTTCAACAGCAAGATCGCTCACCAGTTCCATCGCAAGGCCGCATCGAGCGGCCGACGCAACCGACGCTGCACGCAACAGGGACGAGGACCGTCCCGTCGATGACGCGCAGCGAAACATCAAGAACCATCATTAACGGAGACAGTCAGTGACCGCTCATTCCATGAAGTCAGAATCCGAACATCCCGGCCTGGCCGCGGCGCTTGCGTGGTGCCGCTCCGGCGCCAAGCAGCACTTCATCGACGGCAAGTGGGTGCCGGCCGCGTCCGGCAGGACGATGGAGACGTTGAACCCGGCGACGGCGGACGTGCTCGCACACATCGCCGAAGGCGACAAGGCGGACGTCGACCTTGCGGTGGCCGCCGCGCGGCGTGCGTTCGAATCGTCGGGCTGGCGCGGCATGTCTCCGCATGCGCGCACCGCCGTGCTGCTGCGCCTTGCAGACGCGATCGAGCAACACGCTGATGAACTGGCCGCACTCGAGACGCTCGACAACGGGATGCCGGCCTGGTTCAGCGCGGCGGTGGTGAAGATGACCGTCGACACGTTCCGTTACTACGCAGGCTGGCCGACGAAGATTCTCGGCACGACCGTGCCGACCGACCCGTCGGCCTTCATCTACACGCTGCGCGAGCCGATCGGCGTCTGCGGCCAGATCAACCCGTGGAACGTGCCGCTGCTGCTGGCCGGCGTCAAGTTCGGGCCGGCGCTCGCGTGCGGCAACACGATCGTCGCGAAGCCTTCGGAACTCGCGTCGTTGACCTGTCTGCGGCTTGTCGAGATTTTTCACGAAGCCGGTCTGCCGCCGGGCGTGATGAACGTGGTAACCGGCTATGGGCAGACGGTCGGCGCGGCGATCTCCGAGCATCCGGGTATCGACAAGGTCGCGTTTACCGGCTCGACCGCAATCGGCAAGCAGATCCTGCTCGCGTCGGCCGGCAACCTGAAGCGCGTGACGCTCGAGCTCGGCGGGAAAAGCCCGCATATCGTGTTTCCGGATGCCGATCTCGACAAGGCGCTGGCCGCCGCGGTCAACGGCTTCACGCGCAATTCCGGGCAGATCTGCTCGTCCGGCACGCGCCTGTTCGTTCATCGCAGCATTCACGATGAATTCGCGAACGAAGTGGCGAAGCTCGCCGCGCGACTGAAAGTCGGCAACCCGTTCGACGCCGATACGAAACTCGGCCCGCTGATTTCGTCGAAGCAGCGCGATCGCGTGATGTCGTACGTGGCCGCAGGCAACGACGAAGGCGCGACGTTGCTGACCGGCGGCCGGCAAGCGTGCGATGCCGGTTACTACGTCGAGCCGACGGTGTTCTCCGGTGTAAGCAACGCAATGAGGATCGCGCAGGAGGAGATCTTCGGCCCGGTCGTCTGCGTGATTCCGTTCGATACCGAAGAGGACGTGATCGCGCAGGGCAACGATTCGACTTACGGGCTTGCCGGCGGCATCTGGACGCGTGACATCGGCCGGGCGCACCGGATCGCGGCGGCGTTGAAGGGTGGCCGGATCTGGATCAACACGTTCGGCGAAACCGATCCGGTGATGCCGTTCGGTGGCTACAAGCAGTCGGGGCTGGGCCGCGAGTTCGGCGCGGAGTCGATCCAGACCTACACGGAAGCGAAGTCGGTGATGCTCCGGTATTGATCTGACGCGGGCCGGTCGGAATCCTGAGCGATATCGGCAGCGGCCCGCGCTCTTTTGCCTGCTCGAACTTGTGCGAAAGCCGCGTATCAAGTACGTGCGAGCACGTAGAAAAGAAGGCCGTCTACCGGATGCGCGTTCGCCGCATCCGCCATCACGTCCCGCGCGAAACGCGGTACCTCCGGCTCGTGCGTGCACATGCCGGACGCAACGATTCGCGCAATGCGAATCGCGGGTTCGCGAGTGAAAACTTGAGTGCGGCCGGTGCGCACGACTAGCATTGAATCAAAGCAATGCCAGGTCAAACCGGAGACGTGAATGGAAACTGCATGGCAGGTGGCCGACGTGGCGTGGCGCCCTGAACCCGAGGCGGCACGCGCCAGTACCCTGGCTGCGTTCATGCGATACGTCGGCATCGAGCAGGCCGATCCGGCCGGGTACCGGCAATTGCTGGAATTCGCCGAGACTCGTCCCGATGACTACTGGAGCGCGCTGATCCGGCATATGGACCTGCGTTTCTATCAACCGTACGACGCGGTGGTCGATACGCGTGACGGCATCGAGTGGGCGAAGTGGTGCGTCGGCGGCACGACCAATGCGGTGCTGAATTGCCTGGACCGTTATCGCGGCACCGCACGCGACCGGCAGGAGGCCGTGGTCTGGGAAGGCGAGGACGGCACCGTGCGCCGCTGGACGTACGCCGAACTCGACGCGCAGACGAGCCGCCTCGCGGCCGGGTTGCGCGAGATCGGCTGCCGGCAGGGCGACGTCATCGCGCTCTACCTGCCGATGGTGCCCGAGGCCGTGGCGGGCATGCTGGCGATCTCGAAGATCGGCGCGATCGTGCTGCCGCTGTTTTCCGGATTCGGCGCGCAGGCCGTCGCGAGCCGCCTGCAGGACGCGGGCGCGGTGGCGGTGCTGACGGCGGATGCGAGCACGCGTCGCGGCAAGGTGACGCCGCTGAAGCAGACGATCGATGCGGCGCGTGCGGATGTGCCAACGCTGAAACATGTCGTCGTGCTGCGCCACCGCGGCGCCGAGACGGAATGGGATGCACGGGTCGACCACGAGTGGCATGAACTGATCGACGGCCAGCCGACCGATGCGCCGACCACCGAAATGCCGGCCGACGCACCGATGATGCTGATGTACACGTCGGGCACGACCGGCAAGCCGAAAGGCACCGTTCATTCGCACTGCGGATTGATCACGAAGCTCGCGCTCGACATGGGGCTGTGCGCGGACATGCGCGCCGGCGACCGGTTGATGTGGTTGAGCGACATGGGCTGGCTGGTCGGGCCGATGCTGATCTACGGCACCACGCTGCTCGGCGGCACCATCGTGATGGCCGAAGGCGCGCACGATTTCCCCGACTCCGGGCGGTTCTGGCGGCTGATGGAGCAGCATCGCGTGAGCGTGCTCGGCATCGCGCCGACGATCGTGCGCAGCTTCATGCAGGCGGGCGGTGCGGGTATCGAAAATCACGATCTTTCCGCGTTGCGGGTCGCGCTGTCGACCGGCGAGGCGTGGACGGTCGACGCGTGGCGCTGGATGTTCGACAAGGTGTGCGGCGGCAGCCGGCCGATCATCAATTATTCGGGCGGCACGGAAGTGGGCGGTGGCATCGTCACCGGCACCGTGATCCATCCGTTGAAGCCGTGCGCATTTGCAGGCCCGATTCCGGGCATGGGTGCCGATGTCGTCGACGACGCGGGCCGGTCGGTCGGGCCGGGCGGGACCGGCGAGCTCGCGTTGCGCGCGCCGTCGATCGGCCTCACGCGCGGGCTGTGGCACGACAACGAACGCTACCTGGCCAGCTACTGGGGCACGACATCCGGAATGTGGCGGCATGGCGATCGCGCAGCGATCGACGCGGACGGGTTCTGGTATGTGCTGGGCCGCGCCGACGATACGCTGAAAGTCGCCGGCAAGCGCACCGGGCCGTCCGAGATCGAGACGCTCGTGATGGCGACGGGGCAAGTCGCCGAAGCGGCGGCGATCGGCGTGCCCGACTGCGTCAAGGGCGAGACCGTCGGTCTCGTGGTCACGTTGATGCCGGGTGTGCCCGCCGACGCGGACGTCGAGAAGGCGTTGAGCGCGGCCGTCGTATCGGGTCTCGGCACCGCGTTTCGGCCGGCGCTCGTGCTGTTCGTCGACGATCTGCCCAAGACACGCAACATGAAGATCATGCGCCGAGCGGTACGTGCCGCATGCCTCGGGCTGCCGCCCGGCGACCTGTCTTCGCTGGCCAACCCCGAGACGCTGGATGCGATCGCGGCGGCGGCAAGCCGGCACGGCATTTCAAAAACGGTGGACGGCAGATGAGCGAGCGCCGCAAGGATTTCGTATTGACGATATCCCGTCGCGTGGCGACGACCACGATCAATCGCCGGAACGTGACGTATGCAACGCCGTCAGGCGCGCACACAGCGGCTGACACACGGACCCCGGCACCTCCGACTGCATGTACGCCCCCGACGAATCGCACAAGGGCGCGCATACCGAGAAGCGTCCACTGGAGTTCCGTCACCGCATGAAGTGACGCCAGGGCGACGCCCCCATCATTTTTTCGCATCAACCAGGCAACCAGGAGACAAATGTGACTACGAATGCCATGAGGCCGGCCCGATCCCTGCTGTTCGTGCCCGGCAACAAACCCGACTGGATCGAGAAATCGATTGCATCGAAAGCGGACGCGCTGATTCTCGATCTCGAAGACAGCGTACCCGTGCCGCTGAAGGTCGAGGCCCGCGCGGTCGTCCGCTCGAAGCTGGCGTGGCTCGCCGAGCAGCGGCAGCGCGTGTATGTGCGGATCAACCGCAGCCCGTACCTGTACGACTTCGACGACATCCTCGCGGTGGTCGGGCCGCACGTGGAGGGGATCGTGATCTCGAAGCCCGTCGGGCCGGAGGACATCGACTGCGTGTCGATGATGCTCACCGAGGCGGAATTCCGCAACGGCGCGGCGCTCGGGTCGACACGTGTGATACCGCTGCTGGAGACCGCGCGTTCGCTGCAGTTCGCGTATGAAATCGCGTCGCGCGAGCGCGTCGGCGCGATCGTCGGCGCAACCGCGAAGAATGCGGACGTCGCGCGCGCACTCGGCTATGTGTGGACGCCCGACGGCCGCGAAAGCCTGTACTTCAAGTCGCGCGCGGTGATGGCCGCGCGTGCGGCCGGCAAGCATGCGATCGGCGGCGTGTGGCAGCAGGTCAAGGATCTCGACGGGCTGCGCAAGTCGTCGCTGCTCGACCGCAATCTCGGCATGTCCGGCGAGCTCGCGCTGCATCCGTCGAACGTCGCGACGATCAACGACGTGTACAGCCCGTCGGCCGACGAAGTCGCGTACTACGAAGGCATGATCGCCGCGCTCGACGACGCGCAGGCCGGCGGTCGCGCATCGTGCATCTACGACGGCGAACACATCGACATCGCCCACGTCAAGACCGCGCACGAAATCGTCGCGCGGGCGAAATCCCTCAATCACTGACTGAACAAGGAACCAGACAAATGCCCGGACTCTATTTCGAAGACTGCCGTGAAGGCCTCGTGGTCGAACACGCGATCCGCCGTACCGTGACGGAAACCGACAACGTGCTGTTCTCCGCGATGACGTACAACTGCGCGCCGCTGCACATCGATGCCGAGTACAGCAAGGGCTCGATCTACGGGCAGCGGCTCGTCAACAGCATGTTCCTGCTGGCGCTCGTCGCGGGCATCACCGTGTATGAAACGACGCTCGGCACGACGCTTGGCAACCTCGGTTTCCAGGAAATCAAGTTTCCGAAGCCCACCTTCCACGGCGACACGATTCGCGTGCGTACCGAGATCGTCAGCGCGCGGCTGTCGAAAAGCCGCAGCGACTCGGGCATCGTCGTGTTCCGCCACGTCGCGCTCAACCAGCGCGACGAGGAAGTCTGCACGGCCGTGCGCACCGGCCTGATGATGCTGCGCCCGAAGTAAGCGCACCGCCTCGCGCGCGGCAGACGCGTGTCGCGTTTGCCGCGCAACCGGGAAGGAACGCGAAGCGAAGGCGGCCGGCGACGGCCGCGCGCCGTTCACGCGCATCGCGCAGAAGTGACGGCACGACAGCGGCGCGCGCATGCGTTGCACGTCGAGGTGGACGCGGCAGGCATGGGGTTGCCGATCCGCTTCTCGGCCACGCTTTCGCAGTTCGACCGGCCGGTGATGGCGCTGGCGCCGGGCGACGCGAACGACGAGATCGATAGCCGCCTGCTCGCGCTCGATGCGTGCGAGATCGCAGAGGGCGGGATTGGCGCGTAATCTAGGGCGACCGAGCGGCCATGCGCGACGATCGCCGCCGGCTCATCCCGCTTCATTCAATCGAAACGAGGTTCTCATGAGACAAGCAGTGATCTGCGAACCGGTGCGCACGCCGGTGGGGCGCTACGGCGGCGTGTTCAAGGACATTCCGGTCGCGACGCTGGCCGAGACAGTGATCCGCGAGCTGGTGCGGCGCACGGCGCTGGACCCCGCGCGGATCGACGACGTGATTTTCGGCCAGTGCTACCCCAACGGCGAGGCGCCGGCGATCGGGCGCGTCGCGAGCCTCGACGCGGGCCTCGGCATTCGCGTGCCCGGGCTGCAGCTCGACCGTCGCTGCGGATCGGGCCTGCAGGCGGTGATCGACGCGGCGATGCGTGTGCAGACCGGCGCGGCCGACCTGGTGCTCGCCGGGGGCGCCGAGAGCATGAGCCAGGCGGAGCACTACATGCTCGGCGCACGCTGGGGCGGCCTGCGCGGCGATTCGTCGCCGATGTGGGACCGCATCGCGCGCGGGCGCATCACGTCCGGCGGCCGCCATCATCCGGTCGAAGGCGGGATGCTCGAGACCGCCGAAAACCTGCGACGCGAATACGGAATCACGCGCGACGCGCAGGACGCGCTCGCGTACCGGTCGCACAGCCGCGCGATTGCCGCGCACGAATCCGGCCGCTTCGGCGACGAGATCGTGCCGGTGCAGGTGAAAACGAAAGGCGGCACTACGTTGGTCGATCGCGACGAGCATCCGCGCGCGGACGTGACGATGGAAAGCCTGGCTGCGCTGCGCCCGGTCCGCCAGAAGGTCGATGCGGAATCGACGGTGACGGCCGGCAACGCGAGCGGACAGAACGACGGCGCGGCCGTCTGCATCGTGACGACGCCGGAGCAGGCGGCCGACCTCGGCCTGCGCCCGCTGGCGCGCCTCGTCACGTGGGCGGTTGCGGGCGTCGAGCCGGAGCGGATGGGGATCGGCCCGGTGCCCGCGACCGAGCTCGCCTTGCGGCGCGCGGGCCTTGCACTGAAGGACCTCGACCTGATCGAGCTGAACGAGGCGTTCGCGGCGCAGGTGCTCGCCTGTACAGCGGGCATGGGATTCGACGCCGGTGATTACGAGCGGCTGAACGTCAACGGTTCCGGCATTTCGCTCGGCCATCCGGTCGGCGCGACCGGCGTGCGGATTCTCGCGACGATGCTGCGCGAACTCGATCGCCGCGGGGGGCGCTACGGGCTCGAGACGATGTGCATCGGCGGCGGACAGGGGCTCGCGGCGGTGTTCGAGCGCGTGGCCGCGTAACGGCAATCATCCGGCTCGCGAAAGGAGAACACGCGCTTCGCGGATGACGATTTGAATGTTTGACATGCGGCTTATACGATCCGAAAGCAGTTTGTTGGTTGAATAAAATGCAGAAACGCTTGCGCAACATCGCCTTTATTAAAAATTGAATAATCCAAAGGAGACGTAAAGTGATTTCAGATATTGATCGACTGGTTGCCATTGAAGATATCAAGACGCTTCAGTACAAATTTTTCAGGGCGGTCGATTACGAAAAAGACAAGATCGCGGGGCTGCTCACGCACGATGTCAGGATTTCGTTCTCGGACGAGACACCGGCGGAAGCCGTGAAACTGACGCAACCTGTGGTACTGAACGGGCCGGATACGTTCGTGTCATTTCTCAAGCAGTTCGTCGGCGCAGAGCGCTCGGTTCACCTCGGACTCATGCCGCAGATCGAGTTCGACAGTGCCGACAAGGCGAATGGCATCTGGTGGATTCAGGGCGTAGGCACGGATCCCAAAGCGCGCGGCCTGAAGATCGGCCTGGGTTTTGAAACGATGGAATGCGACTATGTTCGCGTCGACGGCAAGTGGTTGATCTCGAGCCTCTCGGCTCGAATTCAGGTACACATGTGACCGGTCGAAGGTCGTTCACCGCGAATCCCGACTCGGAGCGTACGTTGGCGAGTGTCCGTGCACAGGTCGTCGCGGCAGAAGGGCAAGTTGCGGTGGACCTGATTCAACGCTTCCGGGTGCCCGGTGGAGGTTGCGAGACCCGTCACCCGCGTCGAACGTCACGTCGAGCCGTTCTACAAGATGGACCTCGGCGCATGGCCGTTATCGTTCCCGCGCCGGCGCCCCGTAGAGACCGGGACGCCGGCTGACGTTACCAGTCCTGCGATTTCGATCGAGTCATACGCAAAATCGGGCGCGGCCAGTAGTATGTCCGCGCCCCGTGATCGTTCCAGCCAGGAACAATCGATTCGATCAGAACGCTTTGCTGAAAAATAGCAGCAAGCCATTTGCCTTGGCCGTGTTTCTCGCCCAAATTCCAAATTGAGCCTTGAGTTTGACGCTCGCGCCCCATTCCGGGATGCTGTACGCGATTACCGGGCCGGCCACCGCAATGCCAAAGCGGTCTCCGGGTACGATCTGGCCGTTTTGTCGATCCTCGGTGACCTGGCGAGCATAATAGCCGGCGACGCCAATCTGCCAGCGCCCGATTATTTCACTGATCGCGGCGTCGATATCGATGACCAGCCCGTTGTTGTAATTCGTCGTCGGGTTTCTGCCCGCAATATCAAAGAAGACATGCCCGTCGAGTTCCAGGCCATCACCCAGGCGGTTGGGGCCGGTCAGGTAGGTTAGCGCGAAATTCGGGATGTAGTAGAACGTGTTCTGACCCGTCGAGACAATCCGCCTGGAATCGTAGGTACCTGCCGCGAGCATCATCGAGTACGCCAGTTTGACCGTCAGCCCTCTCACCGGATTGTCTCCGACATGGGTGCTCCACATCAGGATGTCGGAGTAGACGTCATTGAATCCCCGCCATGACTCGTATCTGTCGTTGAGTTTGACCCGCCCGATGCCGCCGCCGTCCGCGACCATCGTGCCCAGCGTTCCCCCAAACAACTTGAACGGATAGATGTAAAGAAGCGCGAATTCGCTCAGGCCGCTCGACGTCGAGAAATCGGCAATGGAATTCTGGCCGCCATTCCCCATGAGCGAATAGGATTTCACATAACCGACAACCAGCCCCCCGTAAAATCCGGCTTTGTCCGGCAAGACTGCATTCTGTATGTCGGTTCCTCCGACCGGCCCTCCGTACGCAACACCTTGCGCTGAAAAAGCTTCGGACGAAATCAGGCACGCCAGCAGGCTGGCTGAAAATAGCTTCCACATCACTTGTCTCCGTTTGATTCTTCTCGACTTCTTGTTTAGGTCGGTTTGATATGCTTTCGGCGGTGAAGTGCGGATTGGTGATTGTCTATTTATTGTGTTGGTCTCCGGATTGTTTTGATTTTTTGGATATTTTGATCACGGATATGGGTGTTAGATTTTCGTGATCAAGTCGGAGGAGGCGGACTTCCTCCTTCGAGGTGGACTTCTGTCGTTTTCATTTTTCGTCCGGATGGTCGTCGATCCGGGGTTCGCATGGTCAGCGAGTCGGTCTGAGTGACGGCTTGTGAAATATCGACGAGCGTGAGGGCGCGATTGATTGCCCGGCACAACATTGACGTTGCTCGATCCAGGTAATCGCCAGTCTGAATGTGCCGCTTGAGTCTCGTCGTGTCGGGCCAGTCCAGACCGGGCTCGCACGAGGTATTTCGGCGTGCGGCCGATAGTGAAGTGCCGGACCGCGTTGCCGCCGGTCCGGCATTTTCAGTGCTGCCGATCAGGCGAATTCGACGCGGCCGCGTGAGTCCTTGAGCGTCGCCACCGTTTCATCGACCAGGCGACGCAGCACGTCGCCGGCCGGCGGCACGTCGCGGATCAGGCTGGAACCCTGGCCTGCCGGCAGCGGCTGATGATCCTTCAAATCCGCTTCAACCGACGCGAAGCGAACCGGCCCGATCGCGACGCGCTGCTCGGGATACGGCAGCATTTCGTCCTCGTGGCCTTCCCACACCTCGGTGTAGCGGTTCTTGAGCTGGCGCACGTACAGGCCGTCGAACAGCAGCGAACGAATGGTCTGGTCGTAGCCGGCGTCGACGATCGACTGCTTGTAGTTCGGGCCGACCGTCGCCTCCTGGCTGCCGATAAAGCGCGTCCCGACCCACACGCCCTGCGCGCCCTGGGTCAGCACGGCGGCGATCTGCGAGCCCGTCAC
Organism: Burkholderia lata; assembly: GCF_000012945.1. Lineage (NCBI taxonomy): Bacteria > Pseudomonadati > Pseudomonadota > Betaproteobacteria > Burkholderiales > Burkholderiaceae > Burkholderia > Burkholderia lata. Next base: position 724,969 of record NC_007509.1, on the reverse strand, counting down.
GATGCCGCCGGCCGCAACCACCGGCACCGGCGAAAACTCGAGCACTTCCGCGAGCAGGGTGATCAGGCCGACGTCGCCGGTATGGCCGCCCCCTTCGGTGCCTTGCACGACGACGACGTCGGTGCCGGCCTTGATCGCGGCCTTCGCATGCCGCGCCGAGCCGACCATGCTGACGACCTTGACGCCGCGCGCGTGGCATTCGTCGACCACCCACGCCGGCGTGCCCAGCGCGCAGGCGATGACTTCGACCTTGTGCTTGAAACAGATCTCCAGCTTGGTTTTCGCATCCTCGATGCCCATCGCCTGGTCGTCGACGGGCTTGACCTCGATGCCGAGCGCCTCGATTTCCTTTTGCAGTTGAACGATCGGCGACGGCAGGTTCTCGATCTTGATCGACGCGAGGTTCTTGGGCGCGCGCAGCGGAAAGCCGATATCGACGCACAGCGGCTTGTCGGTCAGGCTGCGCACGAGCTTGATTTCCTGTTCGACGCGCTCGGGCGTCGGCGAGATCGCGGCGATCGTGCCGAGGCCGCCGGCCTTCGACACGGCGGCGGCCAGCGGGCCGAACGCCACGCCGCCCATGCCGGCCTGGAGAATCGGGTATTCGATGTTGAGCAGTTCGCACAACGGGGTTTTCAGTCTGGACAAGTCTGCCTCCTGTTTTGATGGATGTTCGACGACCGTTCGATCGCGCCGCGCGACGGTTGCCGCCCGTGTGACGGGGTGGCGTCGTCGTCGCGGAGAAGCCCGGTTGCGCGATGCGTGCAGGCGTGCGGGTTTCGGTGAATTCAATGTAACAAGGGCTCCGGGCAGGTTCAAATCGCAAGTCGCGACGGCAGTGTTCGCGCTTTCCGAACGCATCGGCCACGCCCTGTCACGGCCGGCAAACGCAGCCAACCAACGCACCCGGCCGGTTCGCGGATGCCGAATGCCGCGTTCGCCGAATACCAGTTGCACCGCGTATCGCGGTCCAACACACTCGATAGCGACAGAAACAAACCGATTGCGCGTGCTGTCGTCGCGCGCCCGTCGAGCATCGAGGAGGACATCAGGATGGACCTGCGTTACACCGCGGCGGAACACGCATTCCGCGAAGAAGTGCGCGCGTTCGTCGACGCGAACTTGCCGAACGATATCCGGGACAAGGTCCTGGGGCACCGCCGCGTCGAGAAGGACGATTACGTGCGATGGCACCGGATCCTGAACGCCCACGGCTGGGGGGCGCCGGCATGGCCGAAGGAGCACGGCGGTACCGGCTGGAGCCCGCTGCAGCGCCTCATCTTCGAGATCGAGTCGTTCAAGCTCGGCGCACCGCGCCTGCTACCGTTCGGTCTGCTGATGATCGGGCCGGTGCTGATGAAATACGCGTCGCCGCAGATGCAGGCACGGTTTCTGCCGCGCATTCCGGACATGGACGACTTCTGGTGCCAGGGCTATTCCGAGCCGGGCGCGGGCAGCGATCTCGCATCGCTGAAGACGCGCGCGGTGCGCAAGGGCGACAAGTATGTCGTCACCGGGCAGAAGACCTGGACGACGATGGCGCATTTCGCCGACTGGCTCTTTTGCCTGGTTCGCACCAACCCGGACGCGAAACCGCAGGAAGGCATCTCGCTGCTGCTGATCGACATGAAGTCGCCCGGCGTGACCGTCCGCCCGATCGTGACGCTCGACGGCGGCCACGACGTCAACGAGACCTGGCTCGAGGAGGTCGAGGTGCCGGTCGAGAACCTGGTCGGCGAGGAGAACAAGGGCTGGACTTACGCGAAGTATCTGCTCGGGCACGAGCGCACCGGCATCGCGGGCATCGGCCACTGCTACCGCGAGCTGCGCCAGCTCAAGCACTACGCGCAGGTCACGCCAAACGGCACCGGCGGCGTGATGATCGACGACGCCCGGATGCGCGACAAGATCGCGCGGATCGAGATGGACGTGATGGCGCTCGAGATGCTGCTGCTGCGCGTCGCCACGCAGGGCGCCGGCAAGGCGCCGGGGCCGGAAGCGTCGATCCTGAAGATTCGCGGCTCCGAAATCCAGCAGGACATCGCAATGCTGCAGCAGGAAGTGGCCGGGCCGCACGGCTGGCCGTATTCGCCGGACTGGCTGCTCGACGGCGCCATTCAGCCGGTGAGCGGGCCGGACTGGGCAGCGCCCGCGGCATCGACGTACTTCGACATGCGCAAGATCTCGATCTTCGGCGGCGCGACGGAGGTTCAGAAGAACATCATCTCGAAGATGATTCTCGGTTTCTAAGGAGCAGGCATGGACTTTACCTACAGCGAAGAGCAGCAGATGATGGCCGACAGCCTGCGCCGGTTCGTGGAGACCGAATATGCGTTCGAGCGGCGCCGCAAGCGCTCGCGCAACGCCGGCGCGTTCGATCGCGCGGTATGGTCATCGCTCGGCGAGCTGGGCGTGCTGGGGCTCACGATCGATGCCGACCACGGCGGCTTCGGCGAAGGGCCGGCGAGCCGTCTCGTGGTGCAGCGCGAACTCGGCCGCGGGCTCGCGCTCGAGCCGGTGGTGCCGTCGGCGGTGGTGGCGGGTGCCGTGTTCGGCCGGTACGGCAACGACGCGCAGAAGCAGGCATGGCTGCCGGCCATCGCGAGCGGCGAGAAGATCGTGTCGGTGGCGTATCTGGAGCGCGACTCGCGCTATCAGCCGGAAAACGTGCAGACGTCAGCGGAACGCAGCGGCGCCGGCTACGTGATCACCGGCCGGAAAGCGCTCGCGTGGCATGGCGAGGTGGCCGACGCGCTGCTCGTGACCGCGCGCCTCGCGGGCTCGGGTGACATCGGCTTGTTCGTCGTGCCGCGCGACGCCCGTGGCGTGACGGTGACGGGCTATCCGACGATGGACGGCTTGCGTGCCGCGGATATCACGCTCGACGGTGTGACCGTGGCGGGCGACGCGATGATCGAAGGTGGCCTCGATGCGCTGCAGCACGGCATCGACCACGGCATCGCGGCGCTGTGTGCCGAGGCAGCGGGTGCGATGGAGCGGCTGATCGAGATCACCGCCGAGTATCTGCGCACGCGCCAGCAGTTCGGCAAGCCGCTCGGCGCGTTCCAGGCGTTGCAGCACCGGATGGCCGACATGCTGATCCAGAAGGAGATCGCGCTGTCGATGGCCTACGTCGCGGCCCAGGCGCTCGACGAAACCGGGGCGGACGAACGGACGCGCAAGATTGCAGCCGCGAAGGTGATGGTGGCGAAAGCCGGACGTTATGTCGGCCAGCAGGCCGTGCAGCTTCACGGCGGGATGGGGATGACCGACGAACTCGAGGTTGGTGACTACCTCAAGCGGCTGGCGATGTTCGATCCGTTGTTCGGCGACAGCGACTACCAGATGGCCCGCTACACGGCGGCGATGGCGTAGCGACACACGCGCCGGCACGCATGCGATGCACAGGCTTGCTCGCCAGCGCCCGGCCTCAAGGCATGAACGGGACGTCGCGAAGCGCGGCGGCGAGCTCGGCCGCGGTCAGCTTGATCGGCGGCGCGATCCGGTTCCTGATCGCGTCGATGTCGGGATGCAGGTCCACCGCGCCGCAGCTCAGGGCCATCGGCGTCGCGTAGCATCCGACGCTGATCGGCAACGCGATGCCGTACACGTCATGTTGAAACTCGCCGATCGACGTGCAGACGCCGGTCGAATCGAGTTCGTCGAACGCGGCGTCGAAGCTGGCCTTCAACGCGGACGCACGAGCGTCCGCCGCGTTCAGCAAGCGCGCGACATAGTCGTTGCGCGCGTCTTCCTGCAGCCCCCACAGCCAGGCCTTGCCGATCGACGTCGTGCTCATCGGCAGCAGCGACCCGACGCCGAGCTGCAGCGTCGAATTCCGCACGCTGTAGCAATGGGCGACGTACAGCATGTCGAGCCGGTGCGGCACGGCGAGCGCGACCGCCGCGCCGAGCGTGTCGGCCAGCCGTTGCATGAGCGGCTGCGCCAGCCGCGTGACGGGATTGGTTTCCAGGTAGGTGTGGCCGATGCCGAAGATGCCGGCCGCCAGCTCGAAGCGGGGGCCGCCCGCCACACGGCGGATGAATCCCAGTTGAATCAGCGTGGAGGTCAGACGGGACACGACCGAGCGCGACAGGCCGGTTCGCTGTACCAGGTCACCGTTCGTCAGCGCGATGCGCTCCGCATGAAATGCATTGAGCACCTGCATCCCGCGTTCGAGCGTCATCGTCGTTTTTTCGGCTTCGTGAGGCATGGCGGCACCTGCAGTCGTATCGGGCGGCGAGAAGGTCAGCGGCGCGCGGGCAGGCGTTCCTGCAATACGCGGGCACATGCGACGAGCCGCGATCCGAGTTCCCGCTCGACGGCCGCCTGCGCAACCCGCGCGGTGCGGCCGACGCAGCACAGCACGAGGGGCGGGCGACCGGGCAGTGTCAGCGGCGCGGCCACGCAGGTCAGCTCGGGCTCCCATTCGCCATGCAGCATGCAGAAGCCGAGTTCATGCACTTGCGCGATCTTGTCGTTCATCCGGTGACGAATGGCCGGCGGCCACGTGGCGCCGGCATGGCGCTCCACCTGGGCCCGCAGATACTCCCGCTCGTCTTCCGGGAGCGCCGCCAGCAACGCCCAGCCCATCATCGAATACGCGATCGGCACGTGCATGCCGGGCGACAGCTGCAATTCCAGCAGCGAGCGGCGGTTGACGTGCGTTTCCAGCAGGATCACATCGAGTCGATCACGTGTGCCGAGCAGGACGTACGTATCCGTCGCCTCGGCGAATGCCCGCATTTCGATGCTGGCGAGCCGCAGCATCTCGGGGTCGGCGATCGCGGCATAGCCCAAGGCCAGCGAAGCCGATGCCAGCGAATACCGTTTGCTCCTGTCGTCGCGATGCAGGTAGCCGAGCGTCACCAGCGAGCGCAGCAGACGCAGCACGGTCGGTGCGGGAATGCCGGTCGCGTCCGCGATTTCCTGGTTGCCGAGCGACGGCTTGTCCGGCGTAAACGCGGAAAGAATCGACAAGCCGCGCGCGACCGGCGCCACGACGACGGTGCCATCGGCCTGATTGCTGCCCGATGTGCGGGGCCACGCCAGATCAATTCCATAGGGTCCGCTGAGGGACTTCTTGCCCGCGTGCCGGGGCAGCGATCTTTCGGGTTGCATCGTGGTGTCGAGTCGATGGTTGAGTGGCGCGTCGGATCGTGCGTCGCAGGCGCGAGATTGCCGAGGCAAACCGCGCGCATCGGTCATGCCGATCCGGTCGACAAGAATGGGGGCTCCCGTGCTTTGAAATTCTACTGCACCGGATTTGTGCTGTCTGCCGCGCGAACTTTCAAAGCACGGGAAAGCGTGGCGCTCGCGATTGTCGGGCAGGGTAGGCAGGTCTCCAATGGAGTCCGCACGGGATGACAACATTGGAGACACGCCATGCAATACCCTGACGAAACCGTATCGATGCGTCGCGACGGCGCACCTGCCGCACCGGATCTCGACGTGATCGTCGTCGGCGCCGGATTCGCCGGCCTTTACGCACTGTACAAGTTCCGCAAGCTGGGCCTGAGTGCGCAAGCGCTCGAAGCCGGCAGCGGCATCGGCGGCACGTGGTTCTGGAACCGATATCCCGGGGCCCGATGCGATGTGGACAGCGTCGAGTACTCGTATTCGTTTTCCGACGACCTCCAGCAGGAATGGAACTGGCCCGAGCGCTTCTCCGCACAGGGCGATATTCTCCGATACATCAATCACGTCGCCGATCGCTTCGATCTTCGTCGCGACATCCGGCTGAACACGCGCGTGCAGTCGGCGAGCTTCGACGAGTCGAACGGCGTCTGGCGTGTCGAGACCGTCGACGGGCAGGTGGTCACCGCACGTTTCTGCGTGATGGCGACCGGCAATCTGTCGTTGCCGCGGGTGCCGGAATTCAAGGGGCTCGATACCTTCAAGGGCGAGTGGTATCACACCGGCCTCTGGCCCGACGAGCCGGTCGACTTCACCGGGCGACGGGTGGGCGTGATCGGGACGGGTTCGTCCGGCATCCAGGTCATTCCCATCGTCGCGAAGCAGGCGAGCCAGCTGTTCGTGTTTCAGCGCACCGCGAACTTCACGCTGCCGGCGCGCAACCGCGCATTGTCCGGCGACGAACTGGGCCGACACAAGGCACGTTACGAATTCTGGCGGGCCGAGGCGCAAAACACGCCCTTCGGTATCGCCGGGCACGCCGCGCCGACGAAGAACGCCCTGGACGATACCCCCGAGGATCGTCTCGCCACGTTCGAGGAAAAGTGGAAGGCCGGCGGCAGTATCAGCTTCCTGTATGCGTACAAGGACCTGCTGACCAACAAGGCCGCGAACGACACGGCCGCGGAGTTCGTCCGCAACAAGATCCGCAGTACGGTGAAGGACCCGGCGACCGCCGAGCTGCTCGTGCCGAAGGACTACCCGATCGGCGCGCGGCGCCTGTGTCTCGACACCGGCTATTACGAGACCTTCAACCTGCCGAACGTGACGCTGGTCGACACGAAGTCGGCACCGATCATCGAAATCACGGAAACGGGCGTGAAGACCGCCACGGGCGACTACGCGCTCGACACGATCGTGTTCGCGACCGGCTTCGATGCGATCACCGGCGCACTGGCCGACATCGATATCCGTGGACGCGACGGCCTGCCGCTGAAGCAGAAGTGGGTGCACGGGCCGCGCACCTATCTCGGGCTGATGACGGCGGGGTTCCCCAACCTGTTCATCGTGACCGGTCCGGGCAGCCCGTCGGTGAAGTCGAACATGGTGTGCGCGATCGAACAGCACCTGAACTGGATCACCGATTGCATCGGCAAGCTCGCCGCGCAGGGCACCGCGACGATCGAGGCGGACTCGGACGCGGAGACGCGCTGGGTCGAGCATGTCAACGAGGTGGCGGACGCGACGCTGTATCCGCTGGCCGAGTCGTGGTACACGGGCGCGAACGTGCCGGGCAAGCCACGCGTGTTCATGCCGTATGTGGGCGGGTTTCACCGGTACCGCGCGATTTGCGACGACGTCGTCCGCGACGACTATCGTGGCTTCGTGATCGCCGATGTTCAGGCAGCCGAGGCGTGACGCGCGATGCCCATCACGCGTGAAGGTGCTGCGGGCCTGAAGGGCCTTGAAGCTGCGCCGCCGCTGCGCTGACGCGACCACGACGACGAGATGAACCGCCGCGGCAGCGCGTGCGGTTGTATCGACCATTCACAAGCTTGTTCGAGGGTGTCATGACATCAGTAATGGACATCGGCTTTCTGGGGCTGGGAAAGATGGGCGCGCCGATGGCGGAACGCCTGCTGGGGCAGGCCTGCCGGTTGCATGTGTACGATCCGTCTGCGCAGGCGGTGGCGCCGTTCGTCGACGGCGGCGCCGTCGCGCACGCGTCGCCGCGTGCGGTCGCCGATGCGGCGAGCATCGTCTTCGCCTGTTTGCCGAACCGGGACGTGTCGCTGGCGGTCGGCCTCGGGCCGGACGGCGTCGTGCACGGTTCGGCGGTTCGTCTTTACGTGGAGATGTCGACGATCGGCCAGGACATGATCGAGCGAATCGGCGAGGGTCTCGCGCAACGCGGGATCGATATCGTCGACGCGCCAGTCTCCGGTGGGCCGTCCGCCGCGCGGGCCGGCACGCTCGCGATGCTGGTGTCGGGCATGCCGTCCGCGGTCGAGCAGGTGTCGCCGCTGCTGGAGCGCATCGGCAAGGAAGTGTTTCCGATGGGGGACCGCCCCGGCATGGCGCAGATCATGAAGATCGTGAACAACGTCGTGATGGCGGCCAACCTGGTGGTCTGTGCCGAGGGGCTCGCGATGGGCGCGAAAGCCGGCCTCGACGCGGACAGGATGATGCGGTTGATCGATTCCGGTTCCGGCCAGAGCTTCGCGTGTTCGAAGATCATGAGCCGGGCCGTGTCGGGGGCATTCGACTTCGGTGCCGCGCTCGCCGTGATCGAGAAAGACATGGCGCTCGGCCTGGCCGAGGCACGCCTGATGGACGTGGCGATGCCGGCCATCGAACGCGCGCGGGACGTCTGGCACGCGGCGTATGAAGCCGGCCGGGGCGGCGAGGACTTTACATCGATCCTCCGGTACGTCGAGGAGCGGAACGGCACGCGCGTTCGGGGGCGTGCCGTTCCAGCGTGATGCTCGCGGGTTACGCCGCAGCGCGCCGCAGCGGCGGAACGCCGAGCAGGAAACTCTGCATGCCGAGGCAACTGACGATCTGCATGACCTGGAGCACCTGCGCCGGTGTCGCGCCGTAACGCAGCGCATTGCGCGTATGAATGCGCACGCCCGGCTCGAACATGTGGGTGGTCGATACGTCGATCGCCACATACAGCAGTTCCTTGACGACGGGCGCCAGCGTGCCCTCGCGCCAGGGCGTGGACGAGAACGCGGTATAGCCGTCGAAAAACGCCGGCGAGCTGCGGACCATCGACGTCAGTTGATCGCTCCAGTAGCCCCGGCTGGCAGTGAACGCCGATTTGACCTGCTCGAATTTCTCGTCGAGCGGAAATGCCGTATCGACCGACTGCCCGTTTGCCTCGATTTCTTCGAACAGCACGGGTACGCCGACCATGTACGAGTGAATGCCGAGCACCGACGAGATCTGCAAGGCCTCCGCGATTTCCCGGCGCGTCGCGCCGTGACGCAGCGCGCCCTGGATGTGCAGCGCAACCGCGTCGCCGTTCAGGTGCGTGACGCTCGCGCTCGCCGCGATCATGACGAGATCGCAAAGTTTGGGCTCGAGATGGCCGGCATCCAGTGCGGCGCGGGCCATCACGAGGTAATCGTTGAAGAAGACGGGATCCTCTGCGAGCGCCTGGTCGTGCACGTCGCTCCAGTAGCCGTGTAGTCGTTCGAACTCGGCCTTGAGCGCTGATTTGTCTGTCATGAGTGTCTCCTCTGGAAGCGTGTCAGGTAGCGCGTATCGACGTGTGCCCGGGAAGTCGAAGCGTTTCCGCAGCCGCGCCTGCTTTGCATCACGTCAGTCCTGATTGAAAAGTACGAGAGGAAGGTGCCGCAATTGAAACGCGCTCAAGTTTCCGTACTTTGAAAGCATCCGCAACGCGGGATGACCGCGTACGCGTCTGCAGAGCGAGGGCTTCCAAAGCACGGGACAGAGCGCATCGCTCAATTGACGACGCTATCCCGACGCTCGACCATGAATGAACGAGCACAAGAATTCCGGAGACGCATTTCATGAATCCCCACCAGCTAATGTCGGTCGTTCTGGCGATTGGCTAAATCGTGCTGCTGCCGCGCGTGCGCACGCGGCTAACGGCATTCGAGTCACTCGATTCCCGGCACGTCCGTTTCTCGATCGAAGCCGTCGTTCGCGTCGATGTCCGCGTGAGCGCGTGCCATTGATTCGGCGTAACGAAGCGGCAGATCGCCGTCGTGAACGTATCCGGGTGGTGCGGGTGAAACGTCAATCGGGAAAGCCTGACGGTGCATCCGCTGACGCGTACGGAGCGGTTCCTGCCGGTTGATCAAAGTACGGAATAGTGGCACCGGCCTGGGGCTCCGGACCCCGGTTCCGCGTTCAATATTCGAAGAAGGCTGCAGGGACGTCGCTGCATCGCTCACACGCCCCGGGTCGAAACTGGAATGACGCATTTCGTGTAGTGAAAGTACGGAAACCCAAAATGGACATGAAACTTGCACGCCGGCGAGTCCTGATCACCGGCGCATCACAGGGCATCGGCGAAGGTCTCGCGAGGGCGTTTGCCGCCGAGGGATGCCACGTCGTCTTGACCGCACGCTCGGCAGACAAACTGGAACAGTTGGCGGCCGACCTGCGCGCCGCGCATGACGTGCGCGTGGACGTGCTGGCACTGGACATGACGGCGCCCGGCGCGATCGACGAGGTCGTCGCGTTCGCCGGCGACGTCGATGTCCTGGTGAACAACGCCGGTGCGATTCCGGGCGGCACGCTGTGGGACGTCGATGAAGAAGCATGGCGCAAGGGCTGGGAGCTGAAGGTGTTCGGCTACATCAACCTGACGCGCGCGATCTACACCGGGATGAAGGCGCGCGGCGGCGGCGTGATTCTCAACAACATCGGCAATGGCGGCCAGAACTTCGACTTCAACTACATTGCGGGCTCGACCGGCAATGCCGCGTTGATGGCGTTCACGTGTGCGCTGGGCGGCCGCAGCCTGGAGGATGGCATCCGTGTGGTGGGCGTCAATCCGGGGCCGGTCGGCACCGAGCGCATCGCCAAGGTGCTGCGCAACCACGCGGCGCGCCTGCTCGGTGACGAAGCGCGTTCCGACGAGCTGATGGCGGGCTATCCGCTGGGGCGTGCGGCGACGGTCGACGAAGTTGCCGACCTGTTCGTCTATCTGGCGTCGCCCCGTTCGGGTTACACCAGCGGCACCATCGTCACGGTCGACGGTGGCATCACGTCCAAGCGTTCGGTGGCCTGACCATGTACAAGCATGTTTTCTCACCGCTTCGGATCGGTGCCGTCGAGATTCCGAACCGGATCGTGCGCACCGCGCATGCGACGCGCCTGGCCGACCGATACGTCAACGACGACCTGATCGCCTATCACCTGGCGCGCGCGAAAGGCGGCGCGGGGTTGTCGATCATCGAAAGCACGTCGGTTCACCCGTCATCGACTTTTTCGCTCACGGCGAGCGACGATGGATCGATCGCACCGATGCGCAAGCTGGTCGATGCCATTGCCCCAACCGGCATGAAGCTGTTTACGCAGCTCTGGCACGGCGGCTACACCGATCCGGCGGCGGACGGCGGCCTGCCGTGGGCGGTCTCGGCACTGGCGGGGCGCTACTCGATCGCGCCGCCGATTCCGATGACCACCGACCAGATCGAAGAGGTGATCGATGCGTACGCCAAGGCGGCCGTCCGCATGCAGGCCGCGGGACTGGACGGCGTAGAGGTGCTGGCCGGCGCCGGCTACCTGTTCTCGCAATTCTTCTCGCCGGTGCTGAACCAGCGTACCGATGCGTACGGCGGCAGCTTCGACAACCGTATCCGCGCGTTCATGGAGACATTGCGCGCGATTCGCGCGGCGACGTCGCCGGAATTCGCGCTCGGCGTGCGCATCGGCGGCAGCTCGGACCCGCGCATTCTCACCGACGAGGACGTCAATGCAATCGCATTGCGGGCGCAGGCCGAGGGACTGATCGACTTCGTCAACATCACGCACGGCGACTACTACTTTCACGTCGACCGCTATGCGGGAATGGACGCGCCGGTCGGCTACCAGTTGCCGCACGTCGAGCGCATTTCGGAAGGCGTGACGGTACCGCGCATCATCGTGGGCCGCTACGCGACGCTGGACGATGCCGAGCAGGCGTTGAAGACCGGGCAGGCCGACATGATCAACATCGTGCGCGGGATGATCGCCGATCCGTTGCTGGTCGTGAAGAGCCGCGAGGGGCGCGGCACCGAGGTGCGGCCGTGCATCGGCTGCAACCAGGGGTGCCTGGGCGGCGCGTTCGCCGGCCGGATGGGCTGCGCGGTAAATCCGGCGGTGGGCTACGAGCAAACGCTGTCGGACGAGACCATCGTGAAAGCCGGGACGCCGCGCAAGGTGGTAGTGGTGGGGGGCGGCGTGGCGGGCATGGAAGCCGCGCGCACGGCGCTGCTCGCCGGGCACCGTGTGACGCTGGTCGAGGCGATGTCCGACCTCGGCGGCCTGCTGAACTGCGCGAAACACCTGCCGAAACTTCATCCGATCGGGGACATCGCGATCTGGCTGGAGAACGAGATCTATCGCCTCGGTGCGGACGTGCGGCTGTCGACGTACGTGGATGCGGACGACGTGCTGGCCGAGGAACCGGACGCGGTCATCGTGGCAACGGGCTCGCAGCCTGCAGACGTGCGCGAGTTCCGGCAGACCGCCGACCCGGCCGCGCAGGTGCCGATTGCGCGCGAAGCGACGGTGCTGACGTCGCTGGATCTGGCGATGGCACCGCCGCAGGACCTGGGTCGCACGGCGCTGGTCTTCGACGATGTCGGGCACTACGAAGCCATCGGCTGCTGCGAAGCGCTGATCAATCGCGGCGTCGAGGTGACCTATGTGACGCGCCACCTGATGTTCGCCCCGGCCGTCGAGACCACCGGGCGCACGCAGGCCGCGTTGCGCCGGCTGCACAATGCGGGCCGGCTGCGCATCGTCACGCAGTCGGCGCTGGTGTCGATCGACAGCAGCAGTGCCGAGATCCGGCCGCTCTTCGGGACCGAGACGGAGCGCATCGCGGCCGACACGGTGGTGCTGGTGGGCTACCGGGAGTCGCAGAACGAAATCTGGGCGGCGCTGCGGGGGCGCGTGGATCAACTGCATCTGGTTGGCGATGCGCGGTCGGCGCGTGATATCCAGCCGTCGATTCGTGAAGGTCACATTGCCGGACGATCGATCAAGTAAGAAGGCGAAATATCGATTGTTGAAAGGGCAGTCGTGCTGCAGGGGATCGGGCGAGAGGAAGGTCTGAGTGGCCATCCTCTCGCCCGTTTTATTTGGCGTGCCGGCGAAAGCGGCAGGCACGCCTCGCCACATGACTTGCGTCGAGGGTGGCGGTCGGCCGGTTTTCCGATTGCCGGGAACATGTTTGGCGACGTGCGTCGTCAGCCTGAACATTGCGGATGGATCCTGATCCGTGGCTCGACCAGTACAACGCTGAACGAGCGCATCAGGCGCGTTGGTGTCATCGCAAGACCCCGATCCGCACTTTCCTCGATTCGCTCGAACTCGCCAGGGAGAAGCGCATTCCCCATCGATGGCTGATTCCTTGCAGGCCCGACTACCCGCCAGATCGAGTCCTGGCGATCACGACTCAAGTGACCCCGACCCAACGCGGCGAAGCGCGCAGACGGGCGATGTCACGCGCCGGCGGTTCTCCAAAGTGACGTCGATATTCGCGCGTGAATTGCGACGCGCTTTCGTAACCCACGCAGAAAGCGGCAGTCGTAGCGTCGATGCCTTGCACCAGCATCAGGCTGCGGGCGTCCTGGAGCCTGAGTTGCTTCTGGAATTGCAGCGGTGTCATTGCCGTGACGCGGCGAAAATGGTCGTGCAGGCTCGATGGACTCATTCCCGCTTCAGCAGCAAGCTGCTCGATGCTGAAGCGCTCCCGGAAATTTTGCGTGATCCAGGCGATGGCACGGCCGACCTGGGCGACCGGCCCTTGGCTGGAGGTGATGTGGCGCATTCTGGCGCCATCGGGGCCGGCGAGCAGGCGGTACAGAACTTCCTGCTCCGCAAGCGGCCCGAGCACGGGCAGCGCCGCCGGATCGTCGAGCAGGCGCAGCAGGCGTAGCGCGGCGTCGAGCAGACCAGCGCTGGCGCCGGACACGGTCTTGCCGATGGGCGGGGATGGCGCTTCCGGCGGCGGCACGCGCAACGCCATGTGTCCCAGCATGACCGGATCGAAATCGAGGTACAGGCAGAGGTAGGGCTTGTCAGGCGTTGCCTCGACCACCTTGCCTGTCACCGGCAGGTCGTACGTGACGATCCCGTAGCGACCCGGCGCGTATCTGAAGACGCGGTCGTCCAGCGTGACCTCTTTGTGCCCTTGCGCGACGAGGCACAGTTGCGGCCGGCAAACACTCGGCATGGGCATCGTCACCGTGGACGACCGAACCAGCGTCATGCGTTCGATGGGCGTCGCGTGGAAACCATCCTTCGAGACGTTTCGGCCAATGATCGCTGCAATTTCCGCCAGTGTTTCCATGAGACGGACTATCGCACGAGCGTCAAAGCGCACGCAATGCGCACCGCGGCTTCTGGACGATCGAGCAGCAATCCTGGGGCATCAGGCTAACGGGACGGCGGTGCGGCACATCACAGTGTCAGCCGCGCCAGGGTTACGCGAACCCCGGCCGCGTCACCGATATGGAGCAAACATGACACCTGACAATCTGACGCCGCCCATCATTGCAATGGGCACGTGGGCCTGGGGCGACAGCGGCGAGACCGGCAATGGCTACTTTGGCAGCAGCCACACGCGGGCTGGCCTGGAGGAGGTTGCCGACAACGCGCATGCGGCCGGGTTCAGCCTCTGGGACACCGCCATCGTGTACGGCATGGGCCGTTCGGAGACCGTACTCGGCGAGGTGCTGAAGCGCTTCGCGCGTAGCGACTATCAGCTCTCGACGAAGTTTACCCCGCAGGCCGCGGGAGCCGGCGCCGATCCGGTGGCGGACATGCTGGAGCAAAGCCTGGCCCGCCTCGGCACCGACTACATCGACCTGTACTGGATTCACAATCCAGCGGATGTGGCGCGGTGGACGCCGCACCTCATCCCGTTGCTGGAGAGCGGGAAGGTCAAACACGTCGGCGTCTCGAATCACAACCTGAGCGAGATCGAACGCGCCAACCACATTCTCGGGGAAGCCGGGTTTCGGGTCGAGGCCATCCAGAACCACTATAGCCTCCTCTACCGCGGCGCCGAACACGCCGGCATCCTGGACTACTGCCGCAACCAGGGCATCCCGTTCTTCGCATATATGGTGCTTGAACAGGGTGCCCTGAGCGGCAAGTACGGTCCGGAGCACCCGCTGCCGGAAGGCAGCAACCGGGCGGAAACTTACAACGGCATGCTGCCTCGCTTGAAGGTGCTGACGGACACGCTCGCATCGATCGGTCGCAAGCGGGGTGCTGCAGCGCCCGAAGTCGCGACGGCATGGGCCATCGCCAAGGGGGCGACGCCGATCATCGGCGTGACGAAGCCCCGTCATGTCGACGGACTGGTGCGGGCCGGCAGGATCACGCTCACGACAGACGAAATCGCCGAGCTGGAAGCGCTCGCCGACGCCGCTGACGTGAACACGCGCGGCTGGTGGGAACAAGCGATGTAACGCGGTCGCTTCGGTGTACTGCGTCCGTCTGATCGAAGACATCTACAGCGATGCGGCTTGTTCCGCGATGAAATCCCTGAACCATAGTGACTTCCCGGCGATCGTTTCCCGTTCCGCGAGCGTCGACGGATGGGGCGGATCGGCATGGACTGCGCGAATGGCCGCATCGATCTGCCGGCCGGCCCCTCCTGGACGATCTACAAAGAATGGCAGACGTCATCGCATGGATTGTCCAGGGTTCAACGGCTAATCTGGGTGACATCAACGGAAACGGCAGATGCCGCACGGATCTCCGTCCGTTCGTTGTGTCTGGAAGGATCGCCAAGAGGATGGTGGTTACACGGCCATTTGATCCCGATGTGTTCCGGTTCCGATTCGACATTCCCTGGAAGACCCCGATGACTCGACATACCGTGAGACAACCCGCGCCGGCAGCACGCATGACGACAGGCAACACCGCATCATGAGTCGTCGTGAAGCATTGATCGTCGGCGGGTCGCTTGGCGGTTTGTCCACCGCGCTCGCGCTGGCACGCGTCGGAATCTCGTCCATCGTACTGGAACGCACCGCCGGCCGCACGCAGCGCGGCGTGGCCATTCGTGCCGCCGGCCCGCCGCTGGAACGCACCATCGGTCGTGCCGCCTATCGCCGCGTGGCCGACGTGCTGGGCGATGCCGCGATCCGTCAGGGCACCTTGCCGCACGCGTGGTGGGACGTGTACACCGCGCTTCGTACCGCCACCGATGCAGAACCGGCGATCCACATCGTCGAAGGCGTCAAGGTGGTCGGGATCGGGCAGGATGGCGAGACGGTGTCGGCGCGAAGCGAAGGCGGGGAGATCTGGCACGGCGATCTGCTGATCGGCGCGGATGGATACCGCAGCGTGGTGCGCCGTCATGTGGCCGCCGACCAATGCCACGCGCGTTACGCGGGCTATGTCGCATGGCTGGGACAGTCCGAAATTCCCGAAGCCGATCGACGGCATATTCGCGGCGTCGATTTTTTCCCGCAGGACAACGAACTGCTTGCGGTCTATCCGCTGATCGACAGCAGCATGACGCTCACACGCGTCGGCTGGGCCTGGTTCGACGCCGGGCACAACGCGCTGATGCGCGAGACGGGGGCGGTCGAAGGCGGCCACGTGATGTATACGCCGCGTGCCGACGTCATCCCCGATGCGATCTACGACTCGCTGATCGAGCGGGCCGGGCGACGCTGGAAGGAGCCGTGGCGCTCGGGCATCGTGAACGCCATCCGCCGACGTGAAGTGATCGCAACCCCCATCTCCGAATACGTCCCGTCACGCGTAACGCGCGGCCGGGTCGTGCTGGTAGGCGATGCCGCCCACGCACAGACACCGATGACAGGAGCAGGCTTCGAAGAGGCCGTACTGGATGCCGCCGCACTGGCCGATGTTTTGAACGCGCAACCCGATGTGTTGCAGGGATTGCAGCGTTACGAATCGCTGCGTCTGGACGCGATGCGACAACGCGTCGAAGACGGGCAAGCGTTCAGCCGCTCGCTGATCGCGTGAAGGCGTCCGTCACGCCTTCGCACATTCACTTCACCCAACAGGATACTCATCATGAATCGTCTCGCAGGCAAAGTTGCCATCGTCACCGGCGCCGGTAGCGGTACCGGCATGGGCGCCGTCATCGCGCGCGTGTTCGCCGCGGAAGGCGCCACGGTGGTCGTGACGGCCAACGCCAATCGCCAGGACAACATGGACACGCTGGTTCGGGAGATCACCGACCTCGGCCAGAGCGCGTCGTCGGCGGTGCTCGACGTGACCCGTCAGGACCAGTGGGCGTCGGTCGTGGCGGATACGGTGCAGCGCCATGGCCGCATCGACATCCTGATCAACAACGCAGGCACGCCGGGCCCGCGCGACGGCAGCTGGGACAAGGCGACGGCCGAAGATTTCCATCATGTGATCGACGTGAACCTGAACAGCCAGTTCTACGGAATCAAGGCCGTCACGCCGCATATGGAGCGCCAGGGCAACGGCGCGATCGTCAATATCTCGTCGGCGGCGGGCATCATCGTGTTCCCCGACGTGCCCCCGGGTTACAGCGCCTCCAAGGGCGCCAGCCGTCATCTGACCAAGGCGGCCGCCGTGGATTTCGCCCGCCGAGGCATCCGCGTCAACGGAATCTATCCCGGGCTGATCGAAACGCCGATGGCCGCTCATTTCACCGAGAATCCGGAGATGCTGGCGGGCCTGCTCAAGGGCATTCCGATCGGCCGGGTCGGGACGTCCGAGGAAATCGCCAAGGCCGCGCTGTTCCTGGCCAGCGACGATGCGTCCTACGTCATCGGTGCCGAGCTGGTGGTCGATGGCGGCTTGACGAGCATTTGATCAAGCCAGCATCGTGGCGGCCGTCGGGCCTCACCATGCAGGATTGAAAAGGACCCCGGTATGAACAGGACGCAGGTTCGCCATACCGGCACGGATCGCCCGTGAACGTCCTGCAAAGCACTTGGCCAGCCGACGCAGCTCACGAGTGGCAGGGCGGCGTGACTTGCTCGGCCATTGCGCGATCGCCACCGCGAGTCGCTGCTACCCGCTCCGCGAATGGCCAAAGCGGGCACCGGGCCGCGCGTGCTCTCCGCACGCGAAGCCGCTCAAGACGTCTGGCGCTTGCTCCTGGCGGCCGGCGACGGGTCGAAGCCGAGCATCTGCGAGATTTCGCGCGCGCCGTCCAGAATCAAGCCCTTGAATCGATCCATTTGGGGAATGCCCCGGCTTTTAGGGGTGCCCATCACGAGCGTGGCGATCGCTTCGCCGGCTTCGTTGAAGATCGGTGCGCCGAATCCCACCACGTCGAGATCGTTCTGATCGACGGTAATCGCAATGCCGGAGCTGGCTGCTTCGCTGACGAGGCGGCGCAGGTCGCGCTTGTTGGTCGTCGTATAGGGTGTCAGCAGCGTGGGCGTGACGGACTTCAGGTACTGCTCGCGCTTTTCCGCCGGCATGAACGCCAGCAGGATTCGCCCGCCCGACGACGAGTACAGTTCGCGACGCTCGCCGATGCCGGCGATGAAGCGGATGGCGTGACGGCTTTCCGCCGACATGATGTACACGAGCGACGGACGGTCGCTGGCCAGTTGCCCGATCAGCACGGTCTCGCCGGCTTCCAGCGCGATGCGCTCCATCACGGGTCGCGCGATTTCCGGAAAGCGCCGCTGCGCGACGATCGCCGCGCCGAGCTTGAACGCCTCGACCCCGAGCGAATACTTGCCGTCGGCGTGCACGAGATACTCGGCGAACGTGAGCGCCCGCAGCAGCGCCAGCAGGCTGGTCTTCGGCGTGGCAGTCAGTTCCGACAGATGGGTCAACGTCGCGCCGTCCGGCAGTTCGGCCAGCAGCCGCAGGATATGCACGATGCGCGTGGTCGCGCGCGGCCCGGGCAATTCGGTGGCCGGGGTCGCGTCCTGAGGGTCGGTGGCGGAATGCATGTCTGTCATCGCAGGTGAAAGAAGGCAACGATTATAGCCAGATGCACCACCGCCGCCGGCCCGGAGGGCACCGCCAACGTCCGCCCGGCGGCGTCAGGCGGATTGCGACGCCGAATGCAGCGCGATCACGCCGGCTTCGGCCAGCGCGGTGATGCGTGCGTCGCTCAACTCGAGTCGTTCCCGCAGCACGTCGGCCGAATGCTCGCCGAGCAGCGGCGGCGCGCGATCATACTCGACCGGCGTGGCGGACAGGCGCAGCGGGCTCGCGACCACCGGCGCACTGCCGGCCAGCGGGTGAGCGATGTGACGGACGGCTTCGCGCGCGCGCGCCTGCTCCGACGCCAGCGCTTGCGCGACGTCATTGATCGGCCCGCACGGTACCCCGCACGATTCGAAGATCGCGATCCACTCGTCCCGCGGGCGGGCGAGGAACGCATCGACGAGGGTCGGCAGCAACAACGCGCGATTGACGCTGCGGGCCGAATTGGTCGCGAACCGGCTGTCCTCGGCGAGCCCCGGAAGCCCGATGGCGCCGCACAATGCCTTGAACTGGCCGTCGTTGCCGCACGCGATGATCAGGTGGCCGTCGCGGGCAGCGAACGTCTGATACGGGACGACGTTGGGATGCGCATTGCCGAGCCGCCGTGGCGCGACGCCGGTGGTCAGGTAGTTCGACGCCTGGTTGGCGAGCATCGCGAACTGGCTGTCGAGCAGCGAGATATCGATGTGCTGGCCGAGGCCGCTGCGTTCGCGCTCCATCAGCGCCGCGAGGATCGCCGTGGTCGCATACATGCCCGACATCAGGTCGGTGACGGCGACGCCGACCTTCTCCGGGCCGCCGCCCGGCGCTTCGTCCGGCTCGCCGGTGAAGCTCATCAGGCCGCCCATCCCCTGAATCAGGAAGTCGTAGCCCGCGCGATGCGCGAGCGGCCCGGTCTGGCCGAAGCCCGTGATCGAACAGTAGACGAGGCGCGGGTTGACGGCGGCGAGGCCCGGATAGTCGAGCCCGTACTTGGCGAGCCCGCCAACCTTGAAATTCTCGACGAGGACGTCCGCCTGCTCCGCGAGCGAACGGATCAACGCCGCGCCCTCGGGCGACGCGATGTCGATCGCGACCGATCGCTTCCCGCGGTTCGTACAGAGGTAGTAGGCGCTTTCGCTCGTCGCGCGGCCTTCGCCATCGTGCAGGAAGGGCGGCCCCCACGTTCGCGTGTCGTCGCCGGTGCCCGGGCGTTCGATCTTGGTCACGTCGGCGCCGAGGTCCGCAAGGTTCTGCGTGCACCACGGGCCGGCGAGGATGCGCGACAGGTCGAGCACGTTGATGCCGGCGAGCGGCTTCGGGCGATGGCCGGCCGGCGTGTCGCCGGTGGACGGAGTGCGAATGGCGGTGTCTTGCATGTAGGTTCCTGTTGTGCGGTGTTGCTTGATGCCCGTGGAATTCAGCCGATCCCGGCGCCTCGCGTTTCCGGCATGCGCAGGAACGTGATCAGGCTGATCGCAGCGCCGACGCAGACATAGCCGAGAAACCAGCCTTCGCGATGCTGTGATTGCAGCCACGTCATCAGGTACGGGGTCGTTCCGCCCAACAGGGCGACGACGATGTTGTACGCGGTGCCGATACCGATGCCGCGCACTTCGGTGCTGAACAGTTCGGCCATCACGGCGGGCGCGATCGACGAATACAGGCCATACGTCAGCAATCCGAAGCACTCGACGAGCAGCATCGAGCGGAAGTCGGGGCCGATCGACGTGACGACCGGATAAAGGAGCAGCAGGTAGGCCGCCGCAAACACGATCAGTTGCGGACGCCGGCCCAGGCGGTCGGACAAGGCGCCGAACAACGGCTGGGCGAGCATGAAGATCGCAATGCTGGCGGTGCTGGCCGCGAACGCGTCTTCCGGGTGCGCACCGGCGTGCCGGATGGCGTAGACCGGCATGAAGCTGATGAACAGATAGAAGCTGAACGCACCGAGCACGCTGATGCCGACAAGCCTCAGCAGCGCATCGCGGTGATGGGTCCAGGTCCAGCGCAGCGAGCGAGCTTCGATTTCGCCTTTGCGGCGCAGGTTTTCGAATGCTTCGGTTTCGCCAACGTTGCGGCGCATCCAGAAACCGATCAGCGACCCGCAGCCGCCGATGAAGAACGGCACGCGCCATCCCCATGCCTCGAGTTCGGCCCTCGGCATCCAGTGCGTCATGGCGCTCGCGACGGCCGCTGCGATCAGCAATCCGGCGGCGATGCTGAAGAACAGGAAACTGCCGTAGAACCCGCGCCGGTGCGGCGGCGCCGATTCCGTGAGAAAGGTTGTCGCCGCGCCGTACTCGCCACCGACCGACAGCCCCTGGATCATCCGGAGCACCGTCATCAATGCCGGTGCCAGCCAGCCGATCGATGCGTAGGTCGGCAGGATCGAGATCAGCAGCGATGAGCCCGCCATCATCATGACGGTCAAC
Organism: Burkholderia lata; assembly: GCF_000012945.1. Classification (NCBI taxonomy): domain Bacteria; kingdom Pseudomonadati; phylum Pseudomonadota; class Betaproteobacteria; order Burkholderiales; family Burkholderiaceae; genus Burkholderia; species Burkholderia lata. The sequence continues at coordinate 704,252 of NC_007509.1, read as the reverse complement.
GTCAGCGCGTTGCGCCGCCCGAAGCGGTCGGAAAACGCGCCGATGACCCAGCCGCCGAGCGGGCGCATGCCGAAGCCGACGGCAAACACGGCGAAGGTGGCGAGCAGGGCCGCCGTTTCGTTATCCGCCGGAAAGAACTGCTTGCTGAAATAGATCGCGAAGGCCGTATACACGGACCAGTCGAACCATTCCACCACGTTGCCTACGCTGCCCGCGAAGATGATTTTCGCGTTTTGTCGCGGGGTGCCTCGCGTGCCCGCAAGCGCCTGCGTGATCTCGGGAGTTGCGCTCATCCAGGTTTGTCTCCGGTATCTGGGTTGTTGTATGCGACAACGCTGCTCATCGATCCAGGCAGCTTGCCATCAGTCGCCTTATGTTCCGACATCAGAATAGTATTCGAAAATACGAACGATATGATGGGTGACGTTTACCCTTACCCCAGCGAGGAAATATGGACTTTGTCTATATTTATCAACGATATAAGGCGACATTTCGAGATTTTCGGCGGTCGATGCGAGCGCAATCTGCTTTGCCGATATAAGAATGTGGTTCTAAAATAAGAACAGACATCCGGTGGCGATGCAGATGTTGCCGGGCGTCGATGCATGTGTGGCAGGGCCCGCAAAGCGCGCCTCCCTGCGTGCGTCGTCCATAAGAATCGTCAGTCAATCCTATGAAGAGGCATCCATGAACCCGTTCCTGCTTTACGAACAAGAAGGTCACGTCGTAACCCTCACGATGAATGATCCGGAGCGGCGCAATCCGCTGACCGGCAATACGGCAGTGGCCGAATTTCTGGCGGCGATCGAGCGCATCCAGGGAGACCGGAGCGTCCGCGCGGTGATCATTACGGGCGCGGGCAAGGCGTTCTCGACCGGCGGCAATATCCGCGACATGGAGCGGCAGGCGAGCGGCGAGGTGCCGGGATTGCAGATTCGCGAAGAGTATCGCCAGGGCATTCAGCGGTTGCCGCTGGCGCTGTTCAATCTGGAGGTGCCGGTGATTGCCGCGGTGAACGGCCCGGCGATGGGCGCAGGTCTCGACCTGACGTGCATGTGCGACCTGCGTATCGCATCGGAGCAGGCGCGGTTCGCAGAGAGCTTCGTCAAGCTCGGGATCATTCCGGGCGACGGCGGCGCGTGGCTGCTGCCGCGCGTGATCGGACTCGCACGCGCCGCGGAACTCACGTTTACCGGCGATCCCATCGATGCGGCCACCGCACTCGAATGGAATCTCGTGTCGCGCGTCGTACCGCACGAGCAATTGCTGCCGGCCGCGAACGAGATCGCGGCACGCATCGCCGCGAATCCGCCGCATGCGGTGCGGCTCGCCAAGCGTCTGCTGCGCGAGGCGCTGCATTCGCGACTGGACACGCTGCTCGAACTGTCGTCGACGTACCAGGCACTGTCGCATCAGACAGCAGACCATCGCGAGTCGGTCGCCGCGTTTCTCGAGAAGCGCCCGCCGGTGTTTTCCGGCAACTAGTCACGACAACGCGGGCGGCATGCCCGTGATCTTCCGACTCAGGAGTAGCGGTTTTGGATAACGTACTGGATGTATTTCGTCTGGCGGCGCTGCCGCCCGATGCCGAAGCTTTTCGCAGTGACGTCAAAGCGTTCCTGCACGAGCACATGCCGGCAACACCCGCCGACGTGCGCGCCCGGACCTGGATGGGATTCGATGCGGCATTCAGCCGCCGTCTCGCGCAGCGGGGCTGGGTCGGCCTGACGCTGCCGGCCGAGTATGGCGGCGCGGGCATGGATGCGTTTCGCCGCTTCGTGCTGGTCGAGGAATTGCTCGCGGCGGGGGCGCCGGTCTCCGCGCACTGGATTGCCGATCGGCAGAGCGGCCCGCTGATTCTCAAGTTCGGCAGCGATGCGCAGAAGCGCTTCTACCTGCCGCGTATCTGCGCGGCCGAAGCATTCTTCTGCATCGGCATGAGCGAACCGAATGCGGGTTCCGACCTCGCGAGCGTGCGCAGCCGCGCGCTGCGGGTGGACGGCGGCTGGCGTCTGAACGGCCGCAAGATCTGGACGACGAATGCGGATCACTGCCACTACATGATCGCGCTGGTTCGCACATCCGGCGCGCCGGAGGATCGCCAGAAGGGGCTGTCGCAATTCGTCATCGACTTGAAGCAGCCGGGCGTCGAGGTCCGCCCGATCCGTGATCTGACCGGCGATGCGCACTTCTCCGAAGTCACGTTCGACGATGTGCTGCTGCCTGAAGACGCACTGATCGGCGAGGAAGGCAGCGGCTGGGCGCAGGTCAATGCCGAACTTGCGTTCGAGCGCAGCGGCCCGGAGCGGATCTATTCGAGCGTCGTGCTGCTGGACTGCTGGCTTGCCTTCCTGCGGCGTCATGGCGCAAGCGCATCCGACAAGGCCGTTGCGGGACGCTTTGCCACGCATCTCGCGACGTTGCGCAACATGTCGATCGCGGTAACCACGAAACTCGCGCGCGGTGAAAGCCCCGTCGTCGAGGCGGCGCTGGTCAAGGATATCGGGACCGAATTCGAGCAGGGAATTCCCGCGGCGATCGAGGCCGCGCTCGCGGCGCAGCCGGGCGCGGACGTCGATGCCGAGCTGTATCGGACCGTCGCGTATCTCAGCCAGATTTCGCCGACCTTTTCGTTGCGCGGCGGCACCCGTGAAATCCTGCGCGGCATGATCGCCCGCGGGCTCGGCCTGCGTTGAACGCGCCCACCACGCACAGAGAGAGTAGAGAGCCTATGTTTGTCGAAGCTATCGAGGCCATTCTGGCCGACTGCTGCACGCCGTCGATTGTCCGCAACATCGAGGCCGGCGCGTCGCCGGCGGCGTTGTGGCGCGCGATCGCCGAATCCGGCTTCCTGGAAATGCTGACCCCGGAAGCCGCCGGTGGCGCAGGGCTGTCGCTGGCCGCGGTGTATCCGGTGATCGAATGCCTGGGCCGCCACGCGGTGCCCGTTCCCGTTGCGCAGAGCATCCTCGCCCGCGCGCTGCTGACCGAACACGATGTACCGGTGCCGGACGGCATGATCACGTTTTCATCCGCATGCAAGGCGGACCGTGACGGCGCGACGTATTGTCCGATCGTGCCGTACGGGACGATCGCCGACGTCGTGCTGGCCGATCATGACGGCGACCTGGTCGTGCTGCAATGCGCACGGGCAGAGCGCATACCGACCGGCGTGCATGGCAGTCAGTGTGCGACCGTGCGCTGGGCGGAGCCGCTGGCACCGGTGGCGCGCGTACCCGGTGCGGCGCGCGCGTTGCACGCGTGCGCGGCGATCGTGTCTGCGGCACTGCTGGCAGGCGCAATGAGTCGCGCGTTTGCGCTGACGCTCCAGTACGCAAACGACCGCGCCCAGTTCGGCAAGCCGATCGGCAAGTTCCAGGCGATCCAGCAGCAATTGTCGGTGATGGCCGAGCAGGTCGCGGCGGCGACGATCGCTGCCGAGCTCGGATTCAGCGGCGAGCGCGGCTTGCCCGACGCGCTTCGTGCGGCGATCGCGAAAGCGCGCACGAGCGAGGCCGTGGTGCCGGTCGCCGCGACCGCGCATGCGTTGCACGGCGCAATCGGCGTGACCGAGGAATACGATCTGCAATTGCTGACGCGCCGGATGCACGAGTGGCGGACAGCGCATGGATCGGAGCACTACTGGAACGCGATCGTCGGCGATGCATTGCTTGCGAGCGGCCTGCCGGTGGGAGATTTCGTGCTGCAGTCGGCCTGAGCGGGGCTCGCCTGCCGCGTGAGCGCCGCACCTGTCTGATATCACGGCGGCCGCGGTCGATCCGCCGTGTCGAACCGGCTTCCCGGGCATCGCTGCCACCGGGAAAGCCTGCTTTTTATCTGGCTATTCAGAAATCCTGCTTATTGATCGGCACGGGATGATTGACAGCCCGTAACCGACACTTCACCTCTTCGGCCTGCTCGATCGAGCCGCCACATTCGTCGCGCGAGCCATCGCGACACACACCGAGCGCTTGACGGATCGCCCGATCGCGCACCGCGCCTTCGTCGCGGACCTTCCGCGCAGTCCATCGCATGACCCGCCACCACGCTCTCCGCCTGCGCGGCCGATGCCGCCATTCGCTCACGCCATCGATCGCCGCGTCGATCAACGTATCGACGACGTCCTGCGCGCCGCGACGTCTTGCGTCTCGCGCGTCCCTTCGTCAGCAAGGGGCACGCGCAAGTCGCAACGCCAGCGGCCCAGCGAGGCCCCGGGATGCCGGACTTGCCCGAACCGGCGCATACCTTATGAGATAGTGGAATTCCCCTATACATCGAAAATATACTCATCAGTATATTTTGGTTCGTTGTGGTCGTATTAAGAAGGTAATTAAAACAGTGTCACACCTTCGGAAGTGAATGTTCCGCTGCTGTCCGTTGCCGGGGCTTCCCCGGCGCCGGCTCCCCACTGGATGCCGGATACGGGCTGGCGGCTTCGGTTCGTGATATGGAGACGACGAAAGATGCTGACTTCTCCCGTTCTGTTCGGGGAGCTTCCCGCCTACGCCGCAACGAGGTGGCCGGACTCAAGGGCCGTGACCTGTGAGGGCCGGGTGTTCACGTTCGAGCAATTGAACGAGTCCGTCGATATTGCCGCGCGGGCGCTGATGTCGCGCGGGGTAGGCAAGGGCGACCCGGTCGGCATCTGGCTGACCAACCGGCCGGAATTCATCATCGCGTTCTACGCGATCGTGAAGATCGGCGCGATCGCGGTTCCGCTGAACACGCGCTATCGGAGCGACGACATCCGCTACGTCGTCCGGCATGCGGAGATCAAGCTGCTGTTCGTGTGCGAGCGCTCCGGGCCGGTCGATTACATGTCGCTGCTGACCGAGGCGATTCCCGGCCTGTCGGGCGATCGCTTCGACGGATCGGACGCCTACCCGGCGCTGCGGGAGGTCGTGATCGTCGAGCCGTCGAACGTGGCGTCGCCGCTTTCATGGGAGCGCTTCCTGGCCGGCGCGGACCGGACCACGCGCGTTGAACTCGATGCCGTCGCATCGGCCGTTCAGGTGTCGGACCTCGCGCTGATGGTGTTCACCTCCGGCACGACCGGCAACCCGAAGGGCGTGCTGCACGACCATCGGAACCTGCGCGCCGTCTGCGAGCGCGCCGCGAGCTGGCCGCTGCGGCATGGCGACACCGTGCTGAATTTCCTGCCGATGTTCCATCTCTACGGGCTGAGCGAAATCGTCATGGCCACCATGACGCAAGGTATCCATCAAGTGTTGATGAGTGTGTTCGACGCGCAGCGCGCGTTGCGCCTCATCGAGCAGGAGCGGGTGACCGGCCTGCACGGCTTCGAGACGCACTACGCGGATCTGCTCAAGCACCACGAAGCGCTGGGTACCGATCTGCGCACGCTGAAATTCGGCACGTTGCCGGCGGGCATGGAGAACTCGACTGCCGTCGCCCGTGTCGTGCAGGAGCGCATGTGCCCGACAGTGACGGGCTTCGGCATTTCGGAGACGTGGGCCTGGGTGTGCATCACGACGCTGGACGATCCGGTCGAGCAGCGTTGCGCGACGTCGGGGCGCCCGATGCCCGGCATCGAAGTCAGGATCGTCGACCCTTCGTCCGGCGACGTGCTACCGAACGGATCGGTGGGTGAGATCGTGTGTCGCGGCTACAACGTCATGCGGGGCTATTTCAAGGATACCGAATCGACCCGCGCGTCGATCGACCCCGATGGCTGGTTTCATAGCGGCGATCGCGGCATGTTCCGGTCAGACGGTTATCTCCAGTTCCTCGGGCGTTACAAGGAAATGCTGAAGGTCGGCGGCGAGAACGTGTCGCCGGCTGCGGTCGAGCTGGAACTGTTGCGCCTCGTGCCGGCCATCGACCAGGTCGCCGTCGTCGGGTTTCCGGACGAACGGCTCGCCGAGGTGCCCGTGGCCTTCGTGGTGCCAAAGCCGGGCATGACGTGCACGCTCGACGACGTCCAGGCGCGCTGCAACGGAAAAATCGCCAGCTTCAAGATTCCGCGACACGTCATCGAGATGGAGTCGTTGCCGATGACGGCATCCGGAAAAGTGCAGCGCACGGCGCTCAAGGCGCTCGCACTGCGAGACATTGCGGCCCGCTGAGGGGCGCTGCCGGCCGCGCCGCGTTGCAGCCCGGTGCCGGCCGACGAAAAACGGCATGACGGTCAAACATCGATAAAGGAAACAGCCATGAAAGAAGTGGTCATCGTAACGGGTTCGTCGCAGGGTGTGGGAAAGGGCATCGCATCGGTGTATCTCCGGGAAGGCGCGATTGTGGTCGGATGCGATCGCCGTCCGCCGCACGAGAGTCTTGCGGGCCACGAAAACTTCCGCCATGTCGACGTCGACCTGACGCAAGACGACGCTGCCGCCAAGGTGATCGCGGCCTGCATCGAGCGCCACGGCCGGCTCGACAGCCTCGTGAACAATGCCGGGCTCGGCAACGCGAAGCCGTTCGAACAGACGTCGCCGGAGGACTACCAGCGCTACTACGACATCAACGTCGGATCGCTGCTGGCGCTGTGCGGCAGCGCGCTGCCGCACCTCAAGGCGTCGCGTGGGTCGATCGTCAATATCGCGTCGGCGTTCGGCCTCGTCGGCGTCGCACAGGCGGCCGCCTACGTGCCGACCAAGTACGCAGTCGTGGGCATGACGCGGATGCTCGCGACGGAATTCGGCTGTCACGGGATTCGGGTCAACGCGGTGGCGCCGGGGCTGGTCCGCTCTCCGGGTACCGAACAGCGCATCGCCAGCAATCCGTGGTGGCACAAGATGATGATCGAAGGCGCACCGCTTGGCCGTGTCGGCGAGCCCGAGGAAATCGGACATGCGTGCCGTTTCCTGTCTTCGCCGCAGGCCAGCTTCATCACGGGCGTCGTGCTGCCGGTGGACGGCGGCTGGTCGATCGCGAAGTTCCTCCCCGATCCGAGCGCGGGCTGACGACGGCCAGCGAGGCGGGGCACCCCCGCCTCCGACCGAATCAACGAGTACCTACCGAGTAGCGAGAACACTATGTCCAACGGAAAGAGACTGAAAATTGCAGTGATCGGCGCTGGGGCGTCCGGCATCATGGCCGTCGTGAAACTGCGCGAGATCGGCCAGACCGACGTGCAGGTATTCGAGCGCGCGGCGGATATCGGCGGCACCTGGCGCGACAACCGATACCCCGGCGTCGCGTGCGACGTGCCTTCGCATCTCTACCGCTATTCGTTCGCGCCGAACCCCGACTGGACACGCGTGTGCGCGTCGGGCGAAGAGATCCTGCAATACCTGCGCCGTGTCTACGACGAATTCGAGGTCGGCCGGCACGTGACGTTCGACGCGGAGGTGAAGGACGCAACGTACGACAACGGCGCCTGGACGCTGACGACCCAGGCGGGCCGGTACGGGCCGTTCGACGTGGTGATTACCGCGATGGGAATTCTTAGACATCCTTCATACCCGGACATCGAAGGACTCGACAGTTTCGCCGGACGGATGTTTCACACGGGGCGCTGGCCGGAAGACGTCGATCTCGACGGAAAGCGCGTCGGCATCATCGGCACCGGGTCGACGGCCACGCAGATCGTGCCGGCCATCGTCGACCGGGTCGCGAGCCTGTCGCTGTTCCAGCGTACCCCGCAATGGATCATGCAGCTGCCCAATACGGAAATTCCGCCTGAGGAGCGCGATGCGTTCCGGCGCGACCCCGGCTTGCTGAAAGCACGCTACGAAGCACTCGGCCACGAGTTCAACAGCAAGTTCGCGGCCGCCGTGGTGGGGCAGAACCCGCGCGTGTATGCGCACATGGAGCGGCTTTGCCGCGAATATCTCGAGACGAGCGTGACGGATCCGGTGCTGCGCGAGAAGCTGCGACCCGACTACAAGGTCGGTTGCAAGCGCCTGGTCATGTCCGACCGCTTCTATCCGGCGATCCAGCGGCCGAACGCGGCGCTCGTGACCGAGCGGATCGAGCGGATCGAGGCGGCGGGCGTCCGGACCGGAGACGGCCACCTGCACGAATTCGACGTGCTCGTCCTGGCGACGGGCTACGACGCGCATTCGACGCTGTTCCCGATGCGCGTGACGGGGCGCGATGGCCTGGCGATCGAGCAGGCCTGGCGCAACGGCAACGAGGCGTATCTCGGCGTCACGATTCCGGATTTCCCCAATTTCTTCATGATCGGCGGGCCGAACAGCCCGATCGGGAATTTTTCGTTCCTGATGACGGCGGAGAACCAGTGCGGCTATGCGGTCTCGATGATCCGCTTCCTGGCCGAGAGCGACGTCGCGGCCGTCTCGCCGAAGCGGCAAGCCATGCGCGCGTTCAACGACGCGGTCAAGCGGCAGATGGGCGAAACGGTCTGGGCGAGCGGTTGCCGGAGCTGGTACATGGACCGCAACGGCAATATCGCGTCGTGGCCGTGGACGTACGAGCATTTCCGCGAGGTGATGAGCGAGCCGGATCTCGACCATTACGACCTGCACAGTCCGGTGGATGCGTGATGTCGCGCCCGTTCCTTTTCCTGGAGGGTTGAAGCGATGACCATCGACCATCATCAGAGTGACGCGTACAAGGGAAGCGTCGGCCCGCGGGACGCATGCGTGTTGCGCTACGTGCTGCAGCGCCAGGCCGAGAGCCGGCCCGACAAGGTGTTCATCCGCGAGCGAGACGGCAGCGGCATCACCTACGCGGCATTTGCAGCCGACGTCGAACGGACGGCCGCGGGGCTCGCCGCGCTCGGCATCCGGCAGGACGAGACGGTGGGCGTCTGGTTGCCGAACGGCATCGACATGCTGCGCGTCTGGTTCGCGATCAACTGGCTGGGGGCCGTCTACGTGCCCGTCAATACGGCGTACAAGGGCGAGCTGCTGCGGCACGTGCTCGACAGTTCGGCGGCCCGCCTGCTCGTCACGTGCCGGGATCTCGCCCCGCGCCTCGCCGGCCTGACACTCGCCACGCTGCGCACGGTGGTGGAATTCGGCGCGAGCGATGTCGAGCTGCCGGGGATCGCGCGCATCGATGCGGCCGTGCTGGAGCAGGGGGGCGAAGTGCCGCCCCTCGAGCGCTCGATCGAGCCGTGGGATACGCAGTCGATCATCTTCACGTCCGGCACGACAGGGCCCTCCAAGGGCGTGCTGAGTCCGTATGCGCAGCTTTGGGAAACCAGCGGCGAGCGCAGCTTCTCGATGCTGGACGAGCACGACTGCGCGATCGTGTTCGGTCCGCTGTTCCATATCGCCGGCACGATTCCGGTCGTCGCGATGCTCAACCGGGGCGGGACGATCGCGTTCGCCGAATTTTCGACCGAACGGTTCTGGGCCGACGTGTGCGCGCTCGGTGCGACGTTCGCGATCCTGCTCGGCGTGATGTGCGAATTCATCGCGAAGATTCCGCCCTCGGCCGACGATCGCGACCATCCGCTGCGCAAGGTCATGATGATTCCGCGTCCCGACAACGCGGCCGCATTCGCGAGCCGCTTCGGTGTCGACTTCTGGACCATGTACAACATGACGGAGCTGAACGTGCCGCTGATGTCCGAGCGCAATCCGGCCATCGCAGGTACCTGCGGCCGGGCCAGGCACGGCACCGAGCTGCGCATCGTCGACGCGTTCGATCGCGAACTGCCGGACGGCACCGTCGGCGAACTGATCGTGCGCTGTGATTCGCCGTGGCGGCTCAACGCCGGCTACTTTCGTCACCCGGAAGCCACCGTGCAGGCCTGGCGCAATGGCTGGTTCCACACCGGCGACGCGATGTGGCGCGATGCGGCGGGCAACTATTTCTTTGCCGACCGGATGAAGGATGCGATTCGTCGCCGGGGCGAGAACATCTCGTCATTCGAGGTCGAGAAGGAAATCCTCGCGCATCCCGACGTGCGCGAATGTGCGGTCGTGGCCGTGCCCGCGCTGTCGGAGGACGACGTGCTTGCCGTGGTGTGCCCGATACCGGGCGGGCGGATCGATCCCGGCGAGCTGCTGGCGTTCCTGGTGCCCAGGCTCGCGCATTTCATGCTGCCTCGCTACATCCGGATCATGGATGCGTTGCCGCACACCCCGACGCAGAAGATCGAGAAATACCGTCTGCGCCAGGAAGGCATAACCGCCGAAACCTGGGATCGCGAGCGTCACGACGTTCGGGTCCGCCGTGACAGGATCCGTGTCTCATGAATGCGAACGCACATCGCAACGGGCCGCTGGCCGGCCTCAAGGTCATCGAGTTCGCCGGACTCGGGCCGGGGCCGCTGGCCGGCATGCTGCTGGCCGACCTGGGTGCGGACGTCGTCTGCATCGATCGCCCGGCCGAGGCCGCCGGACGTTTCGCGGGCGTGTCGTCGCGCGGCAAGCGCTCGGTCGTGCTCGACCTGAAACGGGAAGACGGGCGAGCGGCCGCGCGAGCGCTCGCCGCGCGTGCCGACATGCTGATCGAGGGATATCGGCCAGGCGTAATGGAACGTCTGGGTCTTGGCCCGGAAGCGCTGCTGGCACTCAACCCGCGGCTGATCTATGGCCGGATCACGGGCTGGGGGCAGACGGGGCCGCTGGCACAGGCCGCCGGACACGATCTGAACTACATCGCGCTCACCGGCGCGCTCGCGGCAATCGGGCCGCGCGCCGGCAAGCCGGTGCCGCCGCTCAACCTGGTCGGCGACTTCGGCGGGGGCACGATGTTTCTGCTGTTCGGGCTGCTCGCCGCGCTGGTCGAACGACAGGCTTCCGGGCGCGGCCAGGTTGTCGACGCGGCGATGATCGACGGCGCGCTCGCGCTGCTCGGCCCGATCCTGGAGTTGCGGGCGCAGGGCCTCTGGCGCGACGGGCGAGGCTCGAACCTGCTGGACGGCGGTGCGCACTTCTATGGCACGTACCGGTGCGCGGACGGCGCATACATCTCGATCGGCAGCATCGAGCCGGCGTTTTACGCGCTGCTGCGCGAGAAGCTCGGTATTTCAGACGATCCGGCGTTCGATGCGCAGATGAATGCCGCGGACTGGCCTGCCCTGAGCGAGCGTATGGAAGCCATCTTCCTGACGAAGACCCGCGACGAATGGACGTCGCTGCTCGAAGGAACGGACGTGTGCTTCGCACCGGTGCTCGATTTTGACGAGGCTGCGGCGCATCCGCACAACCTCGCCCGGACGTCGCATATCACGGTCGCAGGCGTTCGGCAGCCGGCACCCGCACCGCGTTTTTCCCGGACGCCGGCACAGACGCCGGCCGGCCCGCCGGTGATCGGCGGGGATACCGATACGGTTTTTTCCGATTGGGGAGTGGCCTGACTCATGAGCGCGCATGGCAGCGAAGCAATGGTCGACGAGCTCGGGCGGACGGAACCCGCGATGCCAACGGGCGACGCCACGCTCTCGCAACTGCTGACCCTCGATCCCGTCGCACCCGGGCGCTGGCGCAGCCGGCGCGCGGACCCCAACGCCAACGGCCGCATCTTCGGCGGTCAGCTGCTGGGGCAGGCGATGGCGGCCGCGCTCGATGGCGTGCCCGAGAACAGGACGCCGACGATGATGCAGGCGCTGTTTCTGCACGGCGCGTTACCGGGTGAACCCCTCGAGTTCGAGACCTCCGTGCTGCAGGAAGGGAAGCGATTTTCGTCCCGGCGCGTGAGCGCGTGGCAACCCGGCGGCCGTGCCGTGCTGGATGCACAGGTGACGTGCGCGATCCCGCTCGATGCGCCCCGGCACGGCGAGCCGACCCCGGTGCCCGCCGGCGAGCGCCCCGAGTCGCTGCCGTCCCTGTGCGATCTGCCCGATGCGATGTTCGACACGGTCCGGCACCTGGGTGGTTACGACCGGGATTGCAAGCCCTCCATCGAGTTTCGCATTCCCGATCCGGCGCGGCAGTTGTCCCCGCACACGAGCGGCCCACGGTTCCGGTACTGGATGCGCGCGGCCCGGCCTTTGCCTTGCGACGCACGCATTCATGCCGCTGCGTTTGCCTACCTTTCCGACTGGTGGCTCAACTTCAGCGCGCTGGCGTTGCACCAGCGCGCGATCGGCACGCGTCGGCTCTATATCTGCAGCCTCAATCACGGGCTGTGGCTGCACCGGCCGGTGCAGGCGGACGCGTGGCTGCACGTCGAGACGATCAGCCCGGCGGCGAATGCCGGTTGCGGCCTGTCGATCGCGAAGATTCACGATGCGGCCGGCGACCTGGTCGCCTCCGCGTCGCAGCAGACGCTGATGACTTTCACCGGATGACCGGCGTGCGCACGCAAGCGGATGCGCGCTGCGGCACCGACGTGGCGGACCGCCATGCCCGTCAATCATTCTTCGTTTAACTATCGTATCGAGACAACCATGATCAGAAGCGCGGTAATCGTAGACGCAGTACGCAGTCCGATGGGGCGTACCAAGGCCGGCGGCGCCTTCGTCCAGCTGCATCCGGCCGACCTGCTTTCGCAGGTGATCCAGGCCCTGGTCGCGCGCAACGATCTCGATCCCGGGACCGTCGACGACGTGATGATCGGCTGCGTGAGCCAGGTCGGCGAGCAATCGACGACACCCGGTCGCGTCGCGTGGCTGGCGGCGGGGTTTCCGGCCCACGTTCCGGCCACGACGATCGAGCGGAAGTGCGGATCGAGCCAGCAGGCGATTCACTTCGCGGCGCAGGCAATCATGGCCGGCGTGAACGACATCGTGATCGCCGGCGGCGTCGAATCGATGAGCCGCGTGCCGATGGGTTCCGCGCGCATCGACCGCGATCCGTACGGTGCCCGCTTTCATGCGCGGTTTCCGCAGGGGCTGGTCGGTCAGGGTGTCAGCGCCGATCTCGTTGCGCAGAAGTGGGATCTGTCACGCGAAGCACTCGACGCGTACTCGGCCGAGTCGCATCGTCGTGCCGAGGCCGCGCGCACGGCCGGCCAGTTCGCCCGCGAGATCGTGCCGATCGACGTACCCGGCGACGGTGGCCTCCGGCGCGTGGATACGGACGAGACGATCCGTGTGGGCACGAGCGTCGAGCGTCTCGCGAGCCTCGCGCCTTCGTTCGAGAACGCCGAGCTGGCGCAACGGTTCCCGGGCATTCGCTGGAACGTGACGGCCGGCAACGCATCGCAGATTTCCGACGGCGCTGCCGCGCTGCTCGTGATGAGCGAGCAGAAGGCGGCGCGGCTCGGGCTCAAGCCGCGTGCGCGGATCGTCGCGTTCGACGTGTGCGGGGACGATCCGCTCATGATGCTGACCGCGCCGATTCCCGCGACCGAACGGCTGCTGAAACGGCAGGGACTGTCGGTGCACGACATCGACCGTTTCGAGGTGAACGAGGCGTTTGCGGCGGTGCCGCTGGCCTGGCAAAAGGCGCTGGGTGCCGATGGTGCGCGACTGAATGCGGCGGGCGGCGCCATTGCGCTCGGGCATCCGCTGGGCGCGTCGGGCGCGAGACTGATGACCACGATGCTCAATTCGCTGGAAGCATCGGGGGGGCGATATGGATTGCAGACGATGTGCGAGGCCGGCGGGATGGCGAACGCGACATTGATCGAACGCTTGTGAACCGGCAGGACATTCAGGAGAACACCATCATGGATTTTGCAGGAACAGTGGCAGTCGTCACGGGCGGCGCGTCGGGGTTGGGCCTGGCGAGCACGAAGCGGCTGGCCGGGAAGGGCGCACACGTCGTCATCGCCGATCTGTCGACATCGAACGGTGCGGCGGTGGCCGATTCGCTCGGCGCCGGCGTTTCATTCGTCGCGGCCGACGTGACGAGCGCGGACGACATGACCGGCGTGTTCGAGGCGGCACGCCGCCGCGGCACGCTGCGCTCGCTCGTACATTGCGCCGGCCGCGGCGGTGCGGTGCGACTCGTCGAGAAGGACGGCTCGCCGGGCTCGCTGGAGGCTTTCGAGTCGGTCGTTCGCATCAACCTGGTCGGCACCTTCAACGTGCTGCGGCTCGCGGCGGCGGAGATGGCCCGCAACGAGCCGGACGCGGGAGGGCAGCGCGGCGCGTGCGTGCTGACTGCATCGGTCGCGGCATTCGAAGGGCAGATCGGGCAGGTGCCGTATGCATCGTCGAAGGCCGGCATCGTCGGCATGACGCTGGTCGCCGCACGGGATCTCGCCAGCAAGGGGATTCGCGTGTGCACGATCGCGCCGGGGCTGTTCGATACGCCGCTGCTCGCGCGCCTTCCGGAAGAAGTCCGCACGTCGCTGGGCCGCATGGTCCCGTTTCCGCCGCGGCTCGGGGAGGCGGACGAATTTGCATCGCTTGCGGTGCACGTGCTGGAAAACACGATGCTGAACGGCGAAACCATTCGTCTCGACGGCGCGATCCGGATGCAGCCGCGTTGAGCCGGCTGTCATCCACCCATGCGTTGACAGGAGGGACATGACGATGAGCGATGAATTGCTCGTTGAATATCGGAACGGTATTCAGATTCTCACGATCAATCGTCTGGAAGCACGCAATGCGTGCACGAAGGCGATAGCGGAAGCCATTGCGGCCGAACTCGACACGCTCGAGCGCCGCGACGATCTGCGGGCCGCGATCATCACAGGCGCCGGAGGGGCATTCTGTTCCGGCATGGATCTCAAGGGGTTCCTGAAAGGCGAGCGGCCGAGCATTCCCGGGCGCGGTTTCGCGGGTATCACCGAGGCGCCGCCCGGCAAACCGCTGATCGCGGCCGTCGAGGGCTATGCGCTGGCCGGCGGCTTCGAGGTCGTGCTGGCGTCCGACCTGGTGGTCGCATCGGAAACCGCCCGGTTCGGGTTGCCCGAGACAAAGCGTGGGCTCGTGGCGGCTGCCGGCGGATTGCTGCGCATCCAGCATCAGTTGCCGGAACGCATCGCGCTCGAACTCGTATTGACCGGCGACATGCTCGATGCGAAGCGTGCGTTCGAATATGGGCTCGTCAACCGGCTGACGCCGCCCGGCGACGCGTTGGCCGTGGCCATCGAGCTTGCGGGCAAGATTGCCGCGAACGGGCCCCTTGCGGTTGCGGCGAGCAAACGCGTGATGCGTGCGTCGCGAGACTGGTCGACGGCGGAAATGTTCGTGCGCCAGCGCGAAATCACCGATCCCGTGTTTGCGTCGCGCGACGCCCGTGAAGGCGCGGCCGCATTTGCTGAAAAGCGGGTGCCGCAATGGGAGGGGCGATAGCCGGATCCGCATGCGCGATGCAGGTCGATCCGGACAAACTTCTTGACGGCGCGACTCGTTGAAACCCGCGTTCGCCCGGATTGAGGACAGTGCGTGACTTCCGCCGGTGCGATCGAGGCAGGGCGCGCATCCCGGATCATCAATTGAGCGGTATTCAAGCTGAAATCGGAAACAGGACATGAACTATTCGTTGACCATTCGGGACCGCGTCGCGGTTGTCACCGGTGCGGGCTCCGGCTGCGGGCGGGCCATTGCCACCACGCTTGCGGCAGCGGGTGCGAAGGTGGTGGTGACTGATCTGAATGAGTTGGGCGCCGAAGAAACGGTGACACGCATTCGCGAGCAAGGCGGGCAAGCGGAAAGCATTGTCGCCGACGTCAGCAAGGCCGCCGACGTCGCGCGATTGCAGGCATTCACGCAGGACAGCTTCGGACTCGCCGATCTGATCGTGAACAACGCCGGGTGGACACCGACCGAGCCATTTCTCGAGAACTCCCTGGCGTTCATCGAGAAAATCATTGCAGTCAATTACACCAGCGCCGTACTGGTGTGCCAGCAGTTTTTGCGCCCCCTGGTTGCAGCCGGCCGAGATGGTCGTGTGGTCAATATCTCCAGCGGGGCGGGGCGCATCGGCAATGCGGGAGAAACCGTGTATGCGGGAGCGAAGGGCGGTGTCAACGCTTTTACCAAGTCGCTTGCCAGGGAGATGGCGAAACATGCCATTACCGTCAATTGCATTGCGCCAGGCGCCATCGATACCCCGTTGCTGCGGTTGCAATCGGAAAGGATGCTCCAGCATTTCAATCGCGCGATCCCGTTGCGGCGCCTTGGACAACCGCAGGACATTGCAAATGGCGTGATGCTCTTTGCCGCCGACCAGTCCGCCTACCTTACCGGCCAGATCCTGAGTGTCGACGGCGGGTTGACCATGGTTGACTGAGCTCGGGTCCCAATGACGGATATTCAATTTGTGGAAGGCTCGAAAAGGCGATGACGAACGAAAATTTTCCGCTCCTCGGCGAGTTGCCTGCACGGGCGGCCGAACGATGGCCGCATCAGGAAGCCATGGTCTGGGCGACCGGCTCCATGGACTATGTCGAGCTCGACGGCCGGATCGACAAGGTTGCTTGCGGCTTGATGCGGCTGGGGGTGACGGCAGGCGACAAGGTGGGGCTGCTGGCGGGCAACGGTCCCGAATATGTCGTCGCCATCTTTGCGCTATGGCGCATTCGCGCCGTCGCAGTGCCGTTGAATTTGCGCTACCGCGAAGCCGATCTGGTCGACGTGGTGCGTCGTGGCGAGTGCACATTGCTGATCATGACGGGGCGCGCGGGGCCGATCGACTTTGCCGACCTGATTCGGCGCAGCCTGGCGGCGGACCTGGAGCAGGGCAACCTGCGGACCGTGGTGATCGGGGACGGGTGCCTGCCCGGATCGGTGGCATGGCCCGCTCTCGAGGGGGGCGACTATTCCTCCGCCGAGTGGCGGGCACTATCGGATCGCAGGGCCGCATGCACGGCGAGCGATCTGGCGTTGATCGTATTCACATCGGGTACGACTGGCCGCCCCAAGGGTGTGATGCACGATCATAGCTGCGTGCGAGGGGTGCGTGATCGGGCCCGGATGTGGGGCGTGAAGCCCGGCGAGACCGCGATCAACTACCTGCCGATGTTCCATCTCTATTCGCTGAGCGAAGTGATTCTCCAGTGCGTGTTCGGCGGATGTCGTCAGGTCATCATGGAGCGGTTCGACGCGGATGCGGCATTGGATGCCATCGAGCGCGAGTCGGTGAATATCATCCATGGCTTCGAGACGCACTATGCCGACCTGCTGAACCGTCAGGCGGAGCGCCCGAGAAACGTCCGCAGCCTGCGTTTTGGAACATTGCCGTCCGGCATGGACACTTCGGCGGCGGTGGCCGTGCAGGTTCAGCGCGTGTTTTGCCCGACCGTTACCGGCACCAGCCTGTCGGAGTCCTGGAGCTGGATGTGTACCTGTGCCCCCGACGAGCCGGAGGACGTGCGTTGCTATTCGTCCGGGCGGCCGTTACCGGGTCTCGAAGTGCGTTTGGTCGATCCGGCAACCGACAAGGATGTGCCGATCGGGACGCCGGGGGAGATGTGGTTTCGCGGCTATTCGATCATGAAGGGCTACCTGGGCGATCCTCGGGCCACCGCCGATACCATCGACGCCGACGGCTGGCTGCATAGCGGGGATCAGGGCGTGATGCGTGCGGACGGATTTCTTCGCTTCACCGGGCGATACAAGGAAATGCTGAAAGTGGGCGGCGAGAACGTATCTCCGCAAGGCGTGGAACAGGCGCTGAGTGAGCTGGTTGGCGAGATTCTTCAGGTTGCCGTTGTCGGGGTGCCCCATGAACGGCTGGTGGAGGTGCCGGTTGCGTACGTCGTCCTTCGTGACGGCGCTGCGATCACCGAGGAAGCCATCCTGTCCGCGTGCAAGGGGAAGATTGCCAGCTTCAAGATTCCGAGGCGCGCGGTCATCGTGGACGCGTTGCCGCAGACTGCGTCGGGAAAAATCCAGCGCGGACTCATTCGGAAACGTGCGATCGAGGAGCTGTCGCTGCGGGATGAACCGCGGTTTTTCGGCCTGTCCGGTGAAGGTGAAGGGCACGCCACCTAAGATGGGTGTGCGAAGTGAGGGGGCGAGCTCACGGTGCGCCCCCTCACGGCATTTCATCGCCATACCCGCACTCGCATTGACGGAGATGACGTGCGGAGCCCGATAAGGCCGACGGCAGCGGTGTTGTCCTTCGCGGGAACGCTTGCGCGGTCGAACGGGCCCGCCCCTGGTTTCGTTCAGGCTGGCTTGGCGCGTTTGCGCGGCACGCTTGCCCCCGATGTTCTGCCGCTGCGCTTCGATAGTGGTTCCGGCGGCACGCCGGCAATGCGCATCGAGATATTCGTCAACTCCTCGCACACTTGCTCGATGGTCATGCGCCCTTGCGGCGAATACCAGCGATGCAGGCAGCGAACCATCCCGCTGATGGACAGTGCGGCGAGCTTGGGCTCCGCGATGTAGCTGCCCGCGGCCTCCGCGCACGCCGCGATCAACTGGGCAAGCTGATCGTCGAACCCATGCTGCTTGACGCGCATGTATTCGAGCTTTTCGGCGCTGAGGTTCTTTTCTTCTTCCAGCAAGACCGCGGCGAACTGCGGTTGCTCGAGGTTCTTGCGGATATATCCGTAGACGAAGTGCCTCAGCCGTTGCTCCGGGTGGGCATGCGACGACTCGTCGAAGTTGGTCGCCGACTGGAGGACCTGATCGTAGATGCGATCGAACAACCGCTCCAGGATGCTGTGCTTGGAAGTGAAGTACGTGTAGACGAAGGGTTTGGTGAAGCCCAGGGAGGCCGCGATATCGTCAATCGTCGTGCGCTGGAACCCTTTCTCGTAGAACAGCTTGGCGGCGGCATCGACGATCAGGGTTTCCTTGTATTCCTTGATCTGCGCCTTCGCATTGATTTCGGGTGCATCCGGCTTGGCGGAGCTGCCTCCCCGCTTGTTTTCTTTCTGAAGCATCGTGTTTCCCGGAAATTCAGAAAATCCATTCTCGAGGCGAACCAGGAAGTCGGCGCGAGACAAGAAAATATACCGGCGAGAATATCTTGAATACTGATTGGCTGTCAATTGTACGGCCCCACCGTGCGCGCGGAAGCACCCGGAGCAGGCCGCAGGGCCGTTCTCCGACAGTCGGCTCGCGATCGGGCGGTGTGCATCGCTCCCACTCTCCATCGAGCCCGCCCAGCGACGTGTCCCGGACGGACGCTTCGACCGGCCGGTTTCAAAGTACGGTAACCGGCATCCGGCTGGATTGACGCCTTCATTCCCTCCATCCAACCATCCATCGAACGGCGACAAGAACGCAGGAGACGCCTTGCGTCACGCTCGGCACGCGAGTGGCCGATCTTCTTCGATGCGGGCAGGGCACGTGGCGGCATCCCGATGAACGTTCGGTCGATGCCTGCCCGGGAAGGATCTCCCGACCATGCCATATCGAAAGCGGGCGGCGTCCCTTGCGTAACGGTTCGGTTGGAAGCCGATGATCGAATCCAACCCGGCCGCTTCATCCATCAAAGGAACAACCATGACGAATGGAACCGCAATCGTGACCGGCGGAGCCGGCACGCTTGGCCTGGCGATCTCCCGGAGCCTCCGCGACGACGGCTGGAGCGTCATCATTCTCGACCGGCAAGAAGCGCTGGCGAATTTTTCACCGCCCGACGGCATGCGTGCGGACGCGCTGGACGTCACCGACTTCGATGCTTGCCGCCGTTACTTCGCAAAGCTGACTGAACTGTCGGTGCTGGTCAACAACGCCGGAATGGCCAGGCTTTCCCTGGTCCGCGATATCTCGCTGGAGGACTGGAACCAGGTTCTGGATCTCAACCTGACCGCGCCGTTGGTCTTGACGCAATTGGCAACCGATCTCCTGGTGCGCAGCGGTCATGGCGCGATCGTCAACATCGCATCGATTGCCGGGATTCGAGCCGGATTCGGCCGGGTGGCCTATGGCGCGTCGAAGGCCGGCATCATCCAGCTGACGCGACAAACGGCGCTGGAATACGCCGCACTGGGCGTGCGCTGCAATGCCGTCGCGCCCGGACCGGTCAACAGCAACATGTTGCGTGAGCAGCTTTCGAAGGCGGATTTCGACGAATACCTCGACGACATCCCCTTCAATCGCATGGCCGAGCCGGAGGAAGTCGGCGACGCCGTTGCGTATCTTGCTTCGAAAAGGTCCCGATACATCACCGGGCAATGCCTGGCTGTCGACGGCGGATTCCTTGCCGCCGGAGCCGGTATCAAAAAAGCCCACAAATTGGTGGAGTGACGCAACGCGTATCGGGCCGGCGCAGCAGCGTCGATCCGGAATACTCTGCCGACGACGTCATGCGCAGACGCGGGCGGCACGCCACCCGAGCAGCCCGCCACGGTCATCGTAGCGGTGCACTCGCAGCCTGCGGACCGGCGCGCGTTCCGGCAGACAGCTGCCCCGGCCGCGCTCCGCGTCGCGCTCCCCGGTCATCGACGATGCCCCCTCAAGAAACCGGAAGGTGAACGTCAGCTCACTCCCGCCGCATTACCCTTTGCCTGCACCCCGCGTCAGACCGGCAAACCACCGGCCAAACCTCCGCTCCCCCATCCCGCCTCGATCCGGCACTTTTTCCAGAAAAAATATCTGCCGGGCAATCGTTTGCGCATTACCGAGCGGCGTTCAGTTTATTCATCAGATGCCGATATCTTGCAGGCGCGCCTGATCGAAGCGGCATCGCCCCCGCCGCGTCGATCAGGAATGGCATCGGCCCATGCGACGGATAGGGGAAGAAAGGTTTTGGTGACAGTTTTCGGGTGCATCGTTCATCGGCACAACCACTGGCTGGTGTTGCTTGCCGCATTGTTGTGCGGGGGCGGCTCGTGGGTCACCGCGCGCCTGTTCCAGCGCACGGTGAACACCGCCGGCACGCAGCGGCTCGGCTGGCAGGTGCTGACCGCCATTTCGGCCGGCGTGGCGATCTGGTGCACGCACTTCATCGCGATGCTCGGCTTCGACGCCGGCGCGCCCGTGCACTTCAACCTGCCGCTCACGCTCGTGTCGCTGCTCATCGCGGTCGGCGGCAGCACGATCGGCTTCGCGCTGACGACCTGTCGCATCGTCAAGGTTGCGCCCGCGCTCGGCGGCGCGATCGTCGGCGTGGCGATCGTGCTGATGCACTACACCGGCATGCTCGCGTGGCGGGTCGAAGGGATCGTGTCGTGGGACCTGAGCTACCTGATCGCGTCGGTGCTCCTCGCGATGACCCTCGCCGCGCTCGCGCTGCACCTCGCGATGCGGCCGTCGCCGCACGCCGTCAACCAGATGGCCGGCGTGCTGTCGCTCGCGATCCTCGCGTTGCATTTCACCGGGATGTGCGCGCTGCGCATCACGCCGCTGGTGCTCGACGGTTCATGGACCGACGTGAGCGAGCTGCGTCCGCTGGCGCTGGCGGTCGCGGGCACGTCGCTCGTGATCGTCTGCACGGGGCTCGTGAGCTATGTGATCGACAGCAACGTGCGGGCCGAATCGCTCGAACACCTGCGCCGGCTGGCGCTGAGCGACATGCTGACCGGCCTGCCCAACCGGGCCAGCTTCAACGAGCGGCTCGACCTCGAAATCGCGCTGGCGCAAGCGCACGGCAGGAAGCTCGCGCTGATCGGCATCGACCTGAACCGCTTCAAGGAAATCAACGACCTGCGCGGCCACCACGCCGGCGACGAGGTGCTGCGCATCCTTGCGCGCCGCATGACGAACCTGCTGCGCGAAGGCGAATTCGTCGCCCGCATCGGCGGCGACGAATTCGCGGCGCTCTGCCGGATGGACGACGACACGCGCCTGATGAACCTGCTCGAGCGGCTCGAGCCGGCACTCTACAAGCCGGTCAGGCTGGACGACTACGAGGTCGTGCCGGGCGCGAGCTTCGGTGTTGCGATCTACCCGGACGACGCCACCACCAAGGCCGTCCTCATCAACAACGCGGACCTCGCGATGTACCGCGCCAAGGGCAGCATCGCGCAATCGATCTGCTTCTACGAGCCGGCGATGGACCTGATCGTCCGCGCGCGCCGCAGCCTCGCGGCCGACCTGCGCCGCGCGGTGGCCGACAACCAGTTGAGCGTCCACTACCAGGTGCAGACTTCGCTCGCGACCGGCGAGATCCGCGGCTACGAGGCGCTGCTGCGCTGGCAGCATGCGACGCTCGGCACGATTCCGCCCGCCGAGTTCATTCCGCTGGCCGAGGAAAACGGCGTGATCCTGGACATCGGCGCGTGGGTGCTGCGCGAGGCATGCGCGCGGGCGGCCACGTGGGAGCCGCCCTATGCGGTCGCGGTGAACGTATCGGCCGTGCAGTTCATGCACGCGGACCTGACAGCGCTCGTGGCCGACGTGCTCGAAGAAACCCGCCTGCCGGCGTCGCGCCTGCAGCTGGAGCTGACCGAATCGACGATCTTCGCGGGCCGCGAGCGCGCGCTGGACACGCTGCGGCAGATCAAGGCGCTGGGCGTGAGCATCGCGCTCGACGATTTCGGTACCGGCTATTCGTCGCTCGACACGCTGCGCTCGTTCCCGTTCGACCGCATCAAGCTCGACCAGTCGTTCGTCGCGGACGCGGAAGCGAAACCGCAGGATCGCGCGATCATCCGCGCCGTGCTCGCGCTCGGCAAGAGCCTGGGCATTCCGATCCTGGCCGAAGGCATCGAGACACGCGACCAGCTGGCGCTGCTGGCCGACGAAGGTTGCGACGAAGCGCAGGGCTTCCTGCTCGGCAGGCCTGCGCCCCTCAACGAGATCGTCGGCAGCGGGCAGATTGCGCTGACCGGCGGCAACCGCGTCCGCCCGCCGGTTCCCGCGTCCGAATCGGCCGTCAACGCCGATCTCGACCCGGACCCGCGCGGGTAACCGACGCCCGCCCGACACCGCAACCTGGACCCGGGTTGCAGCATGCAGGCTCACATGAAAACCCACTACGCACGGATGACAAGACTGGCAAGCAACGCGGCGCCGGCCCGGAACCCGGAGCTGCTCGCGGCGCAATACCGGGTATTCGCCGGCCAGATCCCGGTGTCGTACCTGATCCTGATCTCGAGCACCTGGAGCCTCGCCATCACGCACCTGCGCAGCACGCCGTGGTGGCTGTCGGTCGCGATCCCGGCCGCGATGACGCTCGCGGCGCTGGCGCGGCTGCTGCACTGGCACCGCACCCGGCTGCTCGAGCCGACGCCGGACACCGTGATGCGCGCGCTCACGGTCACGAACTGGCTGGTGGTCCCGGTCGCCGTGACGTTCACCACCTGGGCGCTGCTGCTGTTCCCGTACGGCGACGCGTGGCAAAAGGCCCAGGTCGCGTTCTACCTGGCGATCACGGTGATCGGCTGCATCTTCAGCCTGATGTACCTGCGCACGGCTGCGCTGAGCGTGGCCGTGATCGTCAACGTCGCGTTCATCGTGTTCTTCATCTCGACCGGCCAGCCGACGCTCGTCGCCACCGCGGTCAACATGGCCTTCGTGTCGGCGGCGCTGATCGCCGTCATCTCGGTCAACTACCGCGGCTTCCTGCGCACCGTCGATGCGCAGGCCGAATCGCGGATGCGCGAGCAGGCGCAGACGCGGCTGATGCGGATGATCGACGACATGCCGGTGGCCGTGATGACGGCCGACCCGGAGACGTTCCGCATCAACTACCTGAACGCAACGTCGCGCAACCTGCTGCGCACGATCGAGCACCTGCTGCCGATTCGCGCGGACGATGCGCTCGGCGCGTCGATCGACTTCTTCCACCCGCACCCGCAGCACCAGCGCCGCCTGCTCGCCGATCCGGCGAACCTGCCGCATCGCGCGCGCATCGGGCTCGGGCCGGAAGTGCTCGACATCCAGGTCTCGGCCGTGCGCGACGCCGACGGGCGCTACATCGGCCCGATGCTGTCGTGGTCGATCGTCACGCAGCAGGCCGAGGCGGAGGCGCGCATCCACCAGCTCGCGCATCACGATTCGCTCACGGGCCTGCCGAACCGCGCAACCTTTCTGGCCGAATTCGATGCGAGCCTGCGCCGCTCGGACAAGGTGCTCGGGCTGCTGTTCATCGACCTCGACGGCTTCAAGCTGATCAACGACGCGTGCGGGCATTCGGCGGGCGACGAGGTGCTGCGCCAGGTCGGGGAACGCCTGCGCGGGCAGTGCCCCGAGCCGGGGATGATGCTCGGGCGCATCGGCGGCGACGAATTCGCGGTGCTGCTGCGCGACACCGACGCGGACCGCGCGATGGGCGCGGCCGCGCGGCTCGTCGACACGCTCGTTGCTCCCTATGCACCGTCGCCCGACCGCCAGTTCCGCATCGGTGCGTCGATCGGCTGCGTGCTGGCGCCGGATCACGGCAACGACGGCGGCGTGCTGCTGTCACGCGCGGACATGGCGCTCTATGCGGCCAAGAAAGCCGGGAAGGGCACCTACCGGATGTTCTCGCCGGACATGGAAACGAGCGCACAGGAGCGGGTCGCGCTCGAATCGAAGCTGCGCGTCGCGCTGGACGAGAACCAGGGGCTGTACGTGTTCTACCAGCCGATCGTCGATGTCCGCACCCGCCAGATCACGACGCGCGAGGCGCTGCTGCGCTGGCATCACCCGCGCGCCGGCTGGATTTCGCCGGGCCGCTTCATTCCGGTGGCCGAGCGCGGCGGCCTGATCGACCGGCTCGGCCGCTTCGTGCTCGAGCAGGCCTGCCGGGAGGCGGCGCGCTGGCCCGACGGCGCGCGCGTCGCCGTCAACGTGTCGGCGGGGCAGCTCGGCCACGGCACGATCGTGCCGACCTTCGCGGCCGCGCTGGCCGGCGCGGGGCTCACGCCCGACCGGCTGGAAATCGAAGTGACGGAAACCGCGCTGCTGCACGACGAGGGCAAGGCCATCGCGGACTTGCGCGCGCTGCGTTCGATGGGCGTGCGTGTCGCCCTCGATGACTTCGGCACGGGCTTCTCGTCGCTCGCGCATCTGCGCGCGTTCCCGTTCGACAAGATCAAGATCGACGGCAGCTTCGTGCGCGATGCGGTCACGCGCCCGGACTGCGCAGCTGTCGTGCGCGCCGTTGCCGATCTCGGCAAGCGTCTCGGCGTGACGACTGTCGCGGAAGGCGTCGAGACGGAAGAGCAACTGGCGTGCATCACGGATGCCGGCTGCCGCGAGGTGCAGGGCTTCCTGATCGGCAGGCCCGCGCCGGGCGAGCAGGATGCGCCGGCCATCCGCTGGATCGAGCGGGCCGCGCTGGCGGCGCAGGCTACGGCCAGGCAGGCGTAAACACGGAATGATCAGGACCGCACGTCCGCGATCACGCGCCGAACCGCAAACGCCAGCGGATCGACCTCGTGAACCCCGACGGAAAGCGTGGCACCCAACCACGCTGCAAGCTGGTCGAGCTGAGCGAAAGCGTATCCGGGGTCCGCGGTGACGATGTTCACGTAGGCCGTGTCTCGACGATATCCCGCCTTGACATCAAAACGCATGCCGCCCGGAAACCGTTGGTGGAGCGCTTCGCGAACCCGGCCAATATCGATCTCGCCGGGTTCCGCACGCCGGCCCTTTTGAGGCTTGGCACCCGGCACGGCAAAATAGGCACTGACACGTACTTCCTCGCCGTCGAGGGCGCTGACATGCGCACCCTGCCGATAGGCCAGCACGGCCAGCCGCTTGCGCCGCTCGAGGCCCGACACCAATACGCATTTGCCTGCGACGTTCGTCTGCCCCTCGACGATCATTTGCGCGAATCGAACCGCCTTCTGGCCGGAATCGTCACGCCATCCGAAATGCAGCGCAAGCCTTGCCGTTCTGCTGATTTCCGCACCGAGCCGCTTCATGACCGACAGCATGGCCGCCTCGTCCACGTCGTCAAACACGAGCTCCGCGGCAAGCGGGCGCCCGGCCGCATAGGCGGTGAGCCATTGTCGAGTCTCGACGAGTTCACCCGGCACGCTGTCCCCCTGCAATTCGAGCGTGACGAGGATGACATCGCCATGCAGCCAGGTCCTGGCGGCCGGATGGGGCGTGAGGCCGGCCAGGTTGCGCGCGTCATCGGCGCTCGACGCACGCACCGCTGCCAGCAGGAACACGTCATGGGCGTGGATTCCGTCGGGCACGACGTATGCGCCTTTCTTCCAGGCCAGCGCGCGCAACTCCGGGAACAGGTCGTCTGCTTCGTATCCCGTCGCGATCACCGAGCGGCCGATCGCCGCCAGCTCGCGAGGCGATCCTCCGCCCGACAATCCCGGGCACGCCACCGCTTCTTCCTTGAACAGGCGCTTCCACTCGGACGAGTACTCGGCATCCGGTGTCCATGACGGCAGCAGTTGGGCGAGGTAGGCGTCCGCGTCTGCGAGGGTTTCGAACTTCGCGACCATCACGCACTCGCCGCTGTTATTGCCGGAGAATGCCTGCCACACACTGACCGATGGCGTGGACCGGGATCGACTGGCGCCTGCGTTGCGACGTGCACAGCCGCGCCGCGCGCTTGGCTGCTCGAGACGCGCACGCTCGTTCCGCCACCCATGCAGGATTTCCTCCGCACGGGTCGCAGGCAGGCCGCCGTCATGGAACGAGCAGCCCTGCATGCGTTGATCAGGCGTGATGGAAACGAAGTCCAGACCTGCGCCGCAGTCGCCGCTTCCATCTGCTCCATCGAACAGCCTGGGTACGGGAATCGCATCGCCGAAGCACACCGACAGGCGGCACGCAATCGGCGAGTCCTGCACGATCGCCGCCAGCTGCGCCCGTCCGCGTGGCGAAAGGTGCCTGCGCAGATCGGGGCCGATGTAAGACAACAACGAGACATCCTGGCAACCCAGCGTGGCCAGTTCAGCCAGCCGTGCGGGAAGCCCCGGCAGCACGGCGTCGTCGACGATCAGGTTTGCACCCCACCTTTGTCCGTATTCCGACAGGACCGTGCCCGCGTCGCGCCAGCGCACCTCGTCGTAGAGCGAGACGCGGACCTGACCGAAGCGGCCGGCGTAGGGCGCATACGTGTTTCGCCGGATCAGCGTTCCGTTGGTCGTGACGTTCAGCGCAAGCGGCGTGGTGTCATGGAGGATGTCGATCAACTCGGCGAAGCCACGGAATGCAAATGGCTCGCCGCCGCCAAAGGCGACTTCTAGCGTTCCCGCTTCGCTGAGGCCGCGAAGGACTTCCGCGGCCGACTGGACGGACCAGGCGCTATCGCGCCGCGTGTCGCGCGAGCAAAAATCGCAGGACAGATTGCACTTGTTCGTGATCCCGAACATTGCGACTCGAGGGGCGAGGCGCCGCAAGTGGTGGGTCGCTGCATTCTCGATCCGGACGTGTGTTCCCGTCGCGGGGTGAAAGCGCAGCAGTGCGCCATCCAGCGGATATTCCCTGAATGCATTGCGATCAAAACCCGTGTCAACCGGCATCGGCGAGGCCCTCTCTCTTTCGGTGCCCAGGATCCCCGTGAACACGGCGACGCCTTGGGAAACCGTTGTATTTGTCTTGAGCGCGTTGCGCGCGAACGGGAAATTATCCCGGCGTAGCCGGCGGCCGACAAGCTGCAGCCGCTGCGGCGTCGCCGCGATGACGAAGGCGACCCGCTTAGAACGCGTCTGGCAAGGTCAGATCCGGTCGAAATTGAATGGCGTCACGTCCGGCAAGCCTTCGACGCGCTGTACTTCGACGCCGCACCAGGTGCCGATCATGTCGATCATGCGGCGCGCCCCGGCGCCATCGTTGAACCGGCCCATCAGGTCGATCGGCGGGTGGGCACGAAAAACGAGCATCAGTTGCACCAGATTTTGCTGAAGTGATGTCCACGAGCCCCCCACGACTGCACCGTCCAGACTTCGGCGCGCGCCAATCAACACACGCTCGAGATCGCGGCACGCATAGGTATGCCGCACCGGCCTGCGCAGCAATCGCGTTGTGGTGACGTCGATCCAGCGCTCCCCGTCGCGCCAGTAGAAGCGGGCTTCACGCAGCGGGCCGCCGAACCAGCGCGCGCGCATCAGCTTGCAGCCGATCCAGGTCATCAGCACGCCCGCGCCGACGAGGAGTACGACCGTGATGCCGAGGCCGAGCCATTCATACCACGCATGCAGTTCGTCTCCGGTCAGGAGCCCGGCCAACGCGGGTACGGCGATCAAACAGGCCAGCCCCAGCGTGCCGAAGCCGAAACCGAGCAGCCACCAGACGAAGCGGTTGATGCGCACGCGGCGCGGCGACAGAACCAGATCCCGGCCGTCGGGAACGCATCCGTAGCCGGCGTCGAACATCCATCGGTCCGGGGCCAACACGCCCAATATCATGGCGAGCAATCCGAGTCCGCCGAGTGAGACGGTGGTCCAGTCGACGATGGCTTCGATAAGAGGAGGCATTGACGCGCCCAATTGAGATCCGCGGCACCGCGCAAAGCAGATGTTCAGTCCGATTCGTTCGTCGCGATTCTGTCTGATCCCGCGACGGGCGGCAAGCGGATCGCAGGGGAGCGGGTTGCGATGCTTGCGGTATGCGGGAACGATGGTGGCGCGACGGAGAACCGCTACCGCTTGCGAATCTCCGGCCTGATTTGATCGATCGGTCGAATGGCGGTCTCGATCCGACGGGATGGCCGATTCTGCGCGACCCGCATTCAGGGGCGGGGGCGCGCTGCAACCGTCGTCATGCGTTGCGGCACATTTGCCGATGTCATGCACACGAAACCACCGCCACGCGGCTTCGCGCCCTTGAGCCAGGGAGCACGGGCTCGCAACGTTCACGCACGCTCGCGCGGCAGCGCAAGAACCGCGTCGAGCCCGCCGCTGGACCGATTGCGCAGTATCAGCGTGCCGCCGTGCAGCGTCGCGATGCTGCGCGCGATCGTGAGCCCCAGCCCCGTGCCGCCGTCGTCGAGATCGGCGTGCTTGCCGCGCCGGTACGGTTCGAACACGCGTTCGAGCCAGTCGTCGGGAAGGCCGGGGCCGGTATCGCTGACGACGATGCGCACGGCCTCCTTGCCGTCGCGCACGTCGATCGTCACCGGCGCGCCGCCGCTGTAGTGCGCGGCGTTGTCGAGCAGGTTCTGCAGGCAGCGTTTCAGGTTGCGCGCGAAGCCCGACACCGGCGCCGCCGCGTGCCCGCCGATCGTGACCGCCTGGCCAATGTCGCGCGCATCTTCCGCAAGCCCCTCAAGCATCGAATCGAGATCGATGTCGCAGCGCGGCTCCGTCACTTCCACGCCGCGCACCGCGTCGAGCGCGCCGCGCACCATTGATTCCATTTCGTCGAGATCGCCGCGCAGCCGGTCGCGCCACTCGGGATCGGGCAGCATCTCGGTACGCAGCCGCAAGCGCGTGAGCGGCGTGCGCAGGTCGTGCGACACCGCACCGAGAAAGCGCGCGCGCCCGGCGAAGCTGTCGATCAACTGCTGCTGCATCGCGTTGAACGACTCGGCCGCGCGGCGCACTTCCGACGGCCCGTCGACGGCCAGCGGCGGCCGATGCATGTCGCGGCCGAGCGCTTCGGCGGCACGTGCAAGCTGAGTGAGCGGCTTCAGCGCGAAGCGCACCGCGACGAACGCGACCGCGCACACGGCAACGAAACGGATCAGGTAAAGCCGCAGCAGGTAATCGAACACGAGCGACGCGGGCATCCCATGCATGCCGGCCTGGCCTTCGTCGGCGCGCACATCGAGCCAGCCGCCCGACGGCAAACCGACCTGCACGTGGAATTCGCCCGTCGGCATCTGCGAATCGAACAGGCTCAGCGGGCCGGCATGATGGCCTGCGTCGTCGTGCAACGCAGATTCGACGAGGCGAAACGGCACATCGGCACCGAGCCGCCGCGACAGGACGCCGGCAATCAGGCCGGCCGTTGCGTGCTGCGCGAAATTCAGCGTGCCGGCGGGCGACGGCGCATCGATGCGCTTGAGCCGGTAGCGTGCGTCGCCGAGCGCGGCGATGACCGCGTCGCGCGCGGCCGGGTCCGGCGCGGCGTCGACGAGCCGCAGCGTATCGGCGAGCCGGCTCGCGAACAGACGCGCCGGAATTTCCAGCATGCGGTTGTCGTGCGTGTCGAACCAGATCGTGCCGGTCAGCATCTGCCCGGCGAACATGCCGGCCGCGAGGATCGCGACGAGCCGCCCGAACAGCGAATCGGGCCACACGCGCAGCGTCATGCGCCTCATGCCCATCACGCGTCGTGCACGACATCCGCGACGAGCATGTACCCCTCGTTGCGGACCGTGCGGATCAGCGCCGCATTGCGCGCGGCGTCTTTCAGGTGGTGGCGCAGCCGGCTCACGCACACGTCGATCGAGCGATCGAGCGGCGCAAGCTCCTTGCCGAACACGCGATCGAGCAGGAACTCGCGCGACAGCGGCCGGTTCGGGTGATCGAGCAGCGCGCGCAGCGTGCGGTAGTCCGAGCCGCCGAGCGACACGACGACGCCGTCGGGCGACATCATCTGCTTCATCCGCGTATCGAGATGCCAGCCGGCGAAGCTGACACGCGACGAGGCTTCCGTGCGCCGCGTGCCCGGAATCGCACGCGTGCGGCGCAGCACGACCTTGATCTTCGCGACGAGCTCGCGCGGATCGAACGGCTTCGGCAGGTAGTCGTCCGCGCCCATCTCGAGGCCGAGGATCCGGTCGAGCAGGCCGCCGCGCGCGCTCAGGATCACGATCGGCACGTCGTGGCGCTGCCGCAGGTCGCGCGTGAGGTCGAGACCGTCCTCGCCGTCGAGCATCAGGTCGAGCACGACGAGATCGACGGTCGACGTCCCGAGCGCCTGCCGAAGCTGCAAGCCGTTCTCGGCCAGCGTGACGCGGTAGTTCATCGCGCGCAGGTAGTCGCCGAGCAGCGTACGAATGTTCGGATCGTCGTCGATGACAAGGATGTGGTCCATCAGGGGAAGCTTCCGGATAAATCGAAATGATTCTGAAAGGAACGGTGCGCCAACACATTCCATTACAAAAGGCCGCGCTTCCAACACATCGCCATTACACGCGGTGATTACAGTGTCGCCCTTCAAATGGCAATGATTCTCATTCAGAGGCGACATTATGGCAATTTTCAGACAGGCGTGGGGGCGGCGTGCGTGCATCGGCGCAATCGCATGGATGGTCGGCGCGACCGTTGCACACGCAACGGCGGCGGCGGCCGAGCCGGTTCCCGCGGTGTCGCCCGCGCCGGTGGCCGTGACCGATCTGGCGGGCCGCACGGTGCGCGTCCCGGCCCAGGCGCCGCGCCGGATCCTGCTCGGTGAGAGCCGGTTGCTGTCGGCGGTCGCGCTGCTCGACGGCGCGCAGCCCCTCGCGCGCATCGTCGGCTGGCAGGGCGACCTGCCGCTGATGGACCCGCAGACCTACGACGCGTACGCCCAGGCGTTTCCGCAAATCCGCCGCATCCCGCTGATCGGCCAGGCAACCGAGGACAGCATCAGCGCCGAGAAGGCGCTGAGCCTGAAGCCCGATCTCGCGATCTTCAGTCTCGGCGGGCATGGCCCGAGCCGCTACAACGCGCTCGTGAAGCAGCTGGAGGCGACCGGCACGACGGTCGTGTTCGTCGATTTCCGGCTACATCCGCTGCAGAACACGCTGCCGAGCATCGCGCTGCTCGGCGCGGTCATGCACCGCACCGGGCAAGCGAATGCGTACGCAACGTTCTATCGTGCGCATCTCGCGCGCATCGAGTCGGTCGTGAACCGGATTCCCGACGCGCAGCGGCCGAAGGTGTTCGTCGACCTGCTCGCGGGCGTGTGGGATGCCGGCTGCTGTCACACGGCCGGCAACGGCAATTTCGGCGAGTTCGTGACGGCCGCGGGCGGCCGCAACATCGCCACGGGGCTGCTGCCCGGCGTACTCGGCGACATCAGCATGGAGCAGGCGATCGCCGCGCGTCCCGACGTGTACATCGCGACCGGCAGCCGCACGAAGCCGGGGCTCGCGTCGCTGCGCGTCGGCGCTCGGACGAGTGCGCACGATGCGGCGGCGAGCCTCGCGCAGCTCGCCGCGCGACCGGGTTTCGATGCGATCAAGGCGATCCACGACGGCCGCGTGCACGGCATCTCGCACAACTACTACGACTCGCCGTACAACATCCTCGCGATCGAAGCGTTCGCGAAGTGGTTCTATCCGCAGCAGTTCAAGGATCTCGACGTGCATGCGACGCAGGCCGAACTGCATCGCCGCTTCCTTGCGATCGCGCCGCAGGGCGCCGAGTGGGTCGACGCGCCGCTGCCGGCTGCCACGTCGCAGGCGGCACGATGAGCGACGCCGTGCTTCAGGAACTCGTTCCTGGCCGTATCCGGGCCGCGAGCCTGCTCGACTACCGCCGGCTCACACGGCGACGCGCGGCCGCGCTCGTCGTCGTTGCATTGCTGATCGTCGTGTCGGTGCTGTTCGACCTGTCGTCCGGGCCGTCCGGGATGCCGGTTTCGACGCTGTTGCGCACGCTCGTCGAACGCACGGGTGCCGATCCGGCCGCACGTGTGATCGTGTGGCAGATTCGCCTGCCATATGCGGCGATGGCCGTGCTCGTCGGCGCGGCGCTGGGGCTGTCCGGCGCGGAGATGCAGACGATCCTCGCCAATCCGCTCGCCAGCCCGTACACGCTCGGCGTCTCGGCGGCCGCCGCGTTCGGCGCGTCGCTCGCGATCGTGCTCGACGTGACGATTCCCGGCATCGCGCAAACCTGGGTCGTGTCGGCGAACGCGTTCGTTTTCGCGTTCCTGTCCGCGCTGGTGCTCGATGCGGTCGCGCGCTGGCGCGGAATGAACACCACCGGCGTCGTGCTGATGGGCATCGCGCTCGTGTTCGCGTTCCATGCGCTCGTCTCGCTGATGCAGTTCATCGCGTCGTCCGACGCGCTGCAGGGGCTCGTGTTCTGGACACTCGGTTCGCTCGCGCGCGCCGACTGGCCGAAGCTCGCCGTGCTCGGCACGGCACTCGCGATCGCGTTGCCGCTGTCGATGCGTCACGCGTGGACGCTGACTGCGCTGCGGCTCGGCGAGGATCGTGCGGCGAGCTTCGGCGTCGACGTGAAGCGCGTGCGGCTCGCGACGCTGCTGCGGGTATCGGCGCTGTCCGCGCTTGCGGTGTCGTTCGTCGGCACGATCGGCTTCGTCGGTTTGATCGCGCCGCATCTCGCGCGCACGCTGTTCGGCGAGGACCATCGCTTCTATCTGCCCGGCAGCCTGCTGCTCGGCGCGCTGATGCTGTCGCTCGCGTCGATCGCATCGAAGCTGATCGTGCCGGGCGTGCTGATCCCGGTCGGGATCGTCACCGCGCTGGTCGGCATCCCGCTGTTCCTCGGCATCGTCGTGCGGTCGCAGGGAGGGCAAGCATGAGCGGGCTGACGATCGAAGGGTTGACCGTGCGTTACGGGCGGCGCGACGTGCTCGCGTCGCTGAGCGCGGGGCCGTTGCCGCGCGGCCGGATCACCGCGCTGCTCGGCCCGAACGGCAGCGGCAAGTCGACGCTGCTGCGTACGCTCGCCGGGCTGACGCGTGCTGCGTCGGGCTCGCTCGCGCTCGACGGCACGCCGCCGTTCGTCCCGGGGCTGCGCGATGCGCGTTCGCATGGCGTCGTGTACCTGCCGCAGACGTTGCCGGCCGGCGTGCGCCTGCAGGTGCTCGAATCGGTCGTCGTCGCGCGCCGCGCGACACGGCAGGGCTTCATGCCGGCCGGTCGCGGCGGGAGCGAAGAGGGGGACGACACGGTCGCACTCGCGTTGCTCGCCCGGCTCGGCATCGATGCACTCGCGCTACGCACCCTCGACGAACTCTCCGGCGGCCAGCGCCAGCTCGTCGGCCTCGCGCAGGCGCTCGCCCGCGATCCGCAGGTTCTGCTGCTCGACGAACCGCTGTCGGCACTCGATCTGAATCACCAGCACCAGGTGATGGCCGCGCTGCGCGACATCACGCGCGAACGGCAGCTCGTGACGGTCGTCGTGCTGCACGACATCAGCGCCGCGCTGCGAGGTTGCGACCGCGCGATGCTGCTGCACCGCGGCCGCATCGCGCGCTTCGGTACGCCGGAAGACGTCGTGACGCCGGCCGGCCTCGCCGACGTGTTCGGCGTCGCCGCGCGCATCGAGCGCTGCTCGCACGGCCAGCTCCAGGTGCTGATCGACGGGCTCGCCGCCCACGACCCGGTTGCCGCCCCATCGCGCTAGCCGTCCTCTTCATTACTCTCATCACCAGAAGGTTTCATGTCGTCGTCTCATCAACGAGCCGGCCGATCGCCGTCGGCCGTGCTGTCGAACCTGTTGGGCGCCACGCTCGGGCTGGCCATGCTGTCGGCCGCGCATGCGCAGCCGGGCGTTTCGGCCGCCGCGCCGGATGCTTCGTCGTCGCCGGGCGCGACGCTGCCCGCGATCGACGTCAACGCGCATTCGTCGCCGTACCGCACCGAATTCCTCCAGTCGGACCAGTTCACCGCGCCGCTGCTGGACATCGCGCAGAGCGTCGCCGTCATCCCGAAGAAGGTGCTCGACGAGCAGCAGGCGCAGAGCCTGCAGGACATCCTGAAGAACGTGCCCGGCATCACGTTCACGTCGGGCGAGGGCAACCTCGGCTGGGGCGACATGTTCACGATCCGCGGGTTTTCGGGCGAGCAGAGCATGACTGTCGACGGCATTCGCGACGCGGGCCTCGCGGGACGCACGGATACGTTCAACGTC
Organism: Burkholderia lata; assembly: GCF_000012945.1. Classification (NCBI taxonomy): domain Bacteria; kingdom Pseudomonadati; phylum Pseudomonadota; class Betaproteobacteria; order Burkholderiales; family Burkholderiaceae; genus Burkholderia; species Burkholderia lata. The sequence continues at coordinate 669,980 of NC_007509.1, read as the reverse complement.
GAGCGCGTCGAGGTGTTCAAGGGCACCGGCACGATCGAGTCCGGCGTCGCCGCGCCGGGCGGCAGCGTGAACCTCGTCAGCAAGGAAGCCCATGCCGGCGACGCGTACCACCTGTCGACGACGCTCGGCACCGCCAGCTACCGGCGCGTGACGGCCGACCTCAACAAGCAGTTGACGCCGACGTCGGCGTTCCGGCTGAACCTGATGCGCCACTACAACGCGGTCGACGGCCGCGCGGTGACCGACTACGACCGCTGGGGCGTGGCCGGCTCGCTCGCACTCGGCCTCGGCACGCCGACGCGCGTGACCATCGACTATCTGCACCAGAACGACGTCAACACGCCCGACACCGGCGTGCCGATCGAACGCGGCACCGGCGGCGCGCGCATGCCGGGCGTGCCGCGCAACGGCTGGTACGGCGACCCGAACCTGTTCACCGATCGCGAAGTGACGGATCGTGCGACGGTCAAGGTCGAGCACGACTTCAACGACAACCTGCGGATGTCCAGCATCAGCCGGTTCGAGCAGACCGACCGCATCACCGTGCTGTCGCCCGCGCGCTTCAACTCGACCGGCGGCACGTCGTACGGGTACACGGGCACGGGGCCGCTCGTCACGAGCAGTGCGGGGCTGGCGTCATACAGCGGCTTTGCACCGATCGCGAACGCATCGCCACTGGCGGTGCTGCGCGGCAGCAACTACGGCACGTCGAAGCGCTACGACATCGTGGCGAACGAAACCAACCTGAACCTGTCGTTCGACACCGGCGGCCTGCATCACGACGTCGTTACGGGTGCGGAGGTGTATCACGAGCGCTACGGCGATCTCGCGCGCACGATTCTCGCGCCGTCGGTGAATCCAGTGATGAACCTGACGAACGCTTACGGCACGAACATGGTCGGCGTGCCGACGCTCGAAGGCGGCGCGGGCGACTATGCGTCGCTGACCGATGCGGGCGTGTACCTGCGCGATACCGTGACCGTCACGCCGAAGTGGATCGTCGAAGGCGCGGTGCGCTACGACCGCTTCTCGCTGAAGCAGGTCAACGGCGCGGCGAACGCGCACACCGTCGCACGCAGCAACGACGGCGCGTTGAGCGGCCGCATCGGCATCACGTACAAGCCGGTGCCGTTCGGCAGCCTGTATGCAACCTACAGCCGGGCCGCGCAGCCGTCGGCAGTCGGTGCGACGACCAACAACGTGATCTACGGCAACACGTCGAGCCAGGACCTGCAGGCGGCCGTCGCGCAAACCTGGGAGCTCGGCTCGAAATGGGACCTGCTCGATCACCGGCTGTCGGTGACGGGCGCGCTGTTTCGCACCGAGCTGTCCGATTCGTGGGACTACGGCGACGGCACGACGACGGTCGTGCGTGCGCTGCCGCCGCGCCGGGTCGACGGCCTCGAGCTCGGCGTGTCGGGCAACCTGACCGACCGGTGGTCCGCATTCGCGGGATTTGCCGCGATGCGCGGACGCATCACAAAGGGCGCGAATGCCGGGCTGCGACCCGCCAACGTGCCCAACGCGACGTTCAACCTGTGGACGACGTATGCCGTCACACCGAAGCTGTCGGTCAGCTACGGCGCGCAGTACGTCGGCACGCGGCGCTATACCGACAACCGCTACGTCGGCGGCCAAAGCAACAACAGCAGCACCGTGAACGGCGCGAGCGGCAAGCATCCCGTGTACGTCGCGGACGGCGAAAAGGCGCCGTCGTTCTGGCTGCACTCGATCGCCGCGCGCTACGAAGTCGACAAGCATCTGACGTTCGGCCTGAACGTGCAGAACCTGTTCAACACGTTCTATTACTCGGCGATCGGCGCGTCGCTCGACGGCTTCCAGTTGTACGGCGTGCCGGGAGCAGGGCGCACCGTCATGGCGACCGCCGACGTCCGGTTCTGACACGCGCGAGCGCCACCGCATCCGCTTCGAAGGAGAGCACACGATGATGATCGAGATTCCGGGCGTGTTCAGCCCGGCAGAGGCCGCCCAGCTCGTCGAGCGGCTGCGGGCAGCACAATGGATCGACGGCCGTGCGACGGCCGGCGCGCAATCGCGGCGCGTGAAGGAGAACCGGCAACTCGACGGCGACGATCCGCTCGCGCGCGAGATCGGCGACGAGATCATTCGCCGCCTCGCGCAGAACGCGGTGTTCATGTCGGCGGCGCTGCCCAAGCGCATTTATCCGCCGCTGTTCAACCGCTATGCGGGCGGGGAGTCGTTCGGCTATCACGTCGACAACGCGGTGCGTGGCATCCGTGCGTCGCGCGAACGCGTCCGGACCGATCTGTCGGCGACGCTGTTCCTGAACGATCCGGCGAGTTATGACGGCGGTGAACTCGTCGTGCGCGACACGTATGGCGAGCACCACGCGAAGCTCGCCGCCGGCAGCATGATCCTGTATCCGGGATCGAGCGTGCACAAGGTCGAGCCCGTGACGCGTGGCGAGCGGCTGGCATCGTTTTTCTGGGTGGAGAGCCTGGTGCGCGAGGATGCGCAGCGGAGTCTGCTGCTCGACATGGATGTCGCGATCCAGCGGTTGACGCAGCGGGACGCGGACGGGGAGTCGTTGTTGCAGCTCACGGGCGCGTATCACAACCTGTTGAGGATGTGGGCGGATGCTTGAGGGGGATTGCTCGATGAAATCCTGAAAGGAACGTCGCGAGGGTGAGGAGGGAATCTGCCAGGAGCAGCAAAAGGGCGCAGGAGCAACGCGCGGTAAGTCGAGGATCTTGACGAACGCTGAGCGCACTGAACTCGAAGCGTTGCTGCTTGTCCATCATGAGTTGCTTGCTGCCGTGCCAGTCCGTCCATCGCTACCTTGAGGCGTTGGGGCTGGCGAGGCGGCGGGGCGCTGACCGCTGCGGCACATGTGACGCAGCGATACGATGGCGGCGGATTCGGGTCGCGCGCAGCGTCATCGCAGCGACATTTTTCTCGCGTAAATCTATGGCACTTCGCCAGTTGGCGGGGTACCGTTTTCTCAAGGAATACCGACCATGGCGGCAAAACGTCTTCGCATCAACATGATTACCCGTCGCCAATCGACGTTCGACGGCCGGCATCTCGACACCGAGGCGGCACGTCGCCTCGGCGCGCACGCACAGGACGCGATTCCCGCCCATCTGAAAGGCACGCAGGGCGCCGAGTCCGAATGGCTGCCGCGCGTGAAGGTCAGCGAGCGGTAACGCGGTTACGCCGGACGAACCGCTGCGCGACAGCGCCGATCCCGCCGTCCGGCGGCTCTCCCGATTTCGATCCAGATGAAACGCGCCCGCCGAACGGCGAGCGCCGGATCACGAGCGTTGCGGCACGTGTACCGCGTATCGCGCCCCGTCGTCAGACCTGCCCGGACGGGACGGCTCGGTATTTTGCGGCGTCCGGTGCCGTCTCGTGGCGCGGCCGAGCGTGTCGCCCGCCGACGATATGGCGTCGCCCAGGGCCGTCGCGCCCGCATTGACCACGGCACCGGAAATGCGCGTGACCGTGTCGAATGCGATCGCAGTCGCGTTTGCGTTCGCGACCGGTTTGATCACATGACGGCGGCCAAAGGAGCTTCGATGCGCCCGCAAGCAACGTCGTTCTCGCGCCGTTGACGCGATGGGATCGCGGCTGCGGCCCCATCGCCAGCCTGAGCTGGCCAGTTCGTCAAGTCACCGGCGGTGCGTGCCCGTGATCTGCCAAACCCCGAGCGTCGTCGTATTCCCGCGAAATATCCTTGTTCGTATAGTCCCCGAGCTTCGACGCGGCGACCACGCTCAGTACCGCACACGCCAGCACGTACACCGCGATCGCGTACCCCGAGTGGTAGTAGGCAAACAGCGCCGTTGCGATCAGCGGTGCCGGGCCACCGGCAATGACCGACGCGAGCTGATAACCCATCGACGCGCCGCTATACCGCAGCCGCCCGGTGAACGACTCGGCGATCAGTGCAGCCTGCGGTCCGTACATCATTGAATGCGGGACCAGCGACAACACGATCGCTGCGAAGATCCATACTGGATTCCGGCTATCGACCATCGCGAAGTAGACGAATCCGAATACACCGACGGCAGCCGCGCCGATCATGTACATCCGCCGCCGCCCGATCAGGTCCGACACGTGCCCGAACAGCGGAATGGTGAAGAACTCGACCACGGATGCGACCAGCACTGCCGCCAGCAACAATTCGCGCGTAACGCCCAGCGCCGTGATCCCGTAAGTGAACACGAACGCCGTATAGATATAGAACGGCGCCTGTTCGGCCATCCGCGCAAACGCCGACAGCACGATATCCCTCGGCTGCTTGCGCAGCACTTCGAGCATCGGCGTCTTCTCGATCCGACGCTCGGCCAGCAGCTTCGCGAAGATCGGCGTCTCGAGAATATTCAGACGGATATAGAGCCCGATCGCCACCAGCACGATGCTGAGGAAAAACGGTACGCGCCAGCCCCACGTCAGGAAAGCGCTGCCGGAAAACCAGCTCATGGCCAGTACGGCAAGGTTGGCGAGAAACAATCCCGCTGGCACGCCGAACTGCGGCCACGACGCGACGAAACCGCGATGCGCATTGGTGCGCGCCCACTCCATCGACATCAGGACCGAGCCGCCCCATTCGCCGCCCACGCCGACGCCCTGGATGAAGCGCAGTACCGTGAGGATGACGGCACCCCAGATGCCGATCGTGGCGTAGGTCGGAACGAAGGCGACGGCGAAGGTGGCGAGCCCCATCAGCAACAGGGTCACGATCAGTGTGGCCTTGCGTCCGATGCGGTCGCCGTAATGGCCGAAGATCGCTGCGCCGACCGGCCGCGCGACGAAGCCGACGGCGTAGATCAGGAACGCCTGTAGCGTACCGACGAGTGGGTGGGATTGCGGGAAATACAGCTTTGCGAAGACCAGGCCGGTGACCGTGCTGTAGAGGAAGAAGTCATACCATTCGATCGTGGTGCCAATCGTGCTGGCGATGACGGCGCGGCGCAACTGGCGCCGGGCTTCCTCGTCGGAGAGGGGCGTGGCCGCGGATTGCATGGCAGCCATTTTGATATCCCCCGAGAAAGGGCGATAGAGAAATCAACCATACGCCCCGCGACAGGTTCCGGCAAGCGCGAGCTGCGCATGGCTCCCTCGGCGCGCAGGCCTTTTGGTCAGCGATCCTTATATATCAGAATATGATATTTATCCGTCATTCGCCGCTGTAGCGATGAGGTTGGCGTGAGGTTCGAACCGGCCACACGCAGATGCGCTGATCGAGAGTATCGCGGGAAATTCGACGACCGTACCTGAGCGCGTTACGGCTCGCGCTGCGCGACCGTCAGCGCACGACGTCGAACCGGCTGATCTGCATGCGCAACACGCGCGCGAGGGTGACCGCCGCAGACATTCAGACAATCGTCGATAGCGAGCGTGAAGCCATCGCAGTGCTGCAAAAGTCAGTCGAAAAACAAGGGCAAGCGGCTACGCGCTACGAGGTGAGTAGCGGTGGACCAACCAGGACGGTCACCTTTTACGCGTCTTTCAGCCAGGGCATTTCCACGGGAGACACGACCAGTTGCCGGAATTCGCGTTTCAGATCGAAGATGAACCCGACCAGGATCATCGAGTCGGCGTAAGGAATCGGAAAGACATGCGGATTTTCCGGCGTACGCAGGGGGCGCTCGGGGCTGTCCGCCGTCGCCGCGGCGTTCTCGCGAACGCTTTCCAGCTCGTCGGCCATGGCCACGCCGCTGATTTTCAGCACACGGCTGCGCAGGTCGCTGTAGGGCTCGATGCGCGGAGCGTCTTCGTGGTATTCGGGCACTTCGTAAACGAACCAGGACATTTTCGTCTCCTGTGAGAGGGGGGCGCTATTCTAACGCTGCGCGAGGATCCACCGAAAATCGGCCATGTGGGCGCTGGCCGCGATCGCTGCGAGGCCGGCATCATGTGCCGACAGGTCGTCACCGACGCACGTGGCAGCCCACCGCAACCTGTATAGAATGGCGCGGAATGTCCGCCGTCGCGGATCGACGGCACCTCCCCACGCACCGGCATGCGACTGATCATCCCCTTGCGTTTTTCCCTTTGGAAACGGGCAGCCGTGCTGTTTGCCGCCGACGCGTTGCTGATGACCGTCGCGCTATGGATCACCGGCCGTATCGACAATGCCGGCACGATCGATCTGCAGACCGGCAATTTCGCGCTGTTCGTCGCGCGTCTGCTCGCGATGCTGTTGTACGCATCGCTCGTGTGGGCGTGGATCATGCGACCCGCCCGCCACAATCTCGAGTACTTCCCAAGCGTCGATAATCGCGACCGCGTGCTGGGCGCGTGGTTCGTCCTGCTCCTGTGCGGCACGCTGTTCGCGCTGGCGCTGCTTTGCTTCGACACGTCAACCGTCAATCGCATGAAGGAGCGCTCGAGCCAGACGCGCAGCGTGCTGGCACGCGAGTTCGACTGGCAGGCGGAAACCGGCGGAGGGAAGGGCATTCCGCGACACCGATATACCGCGACCGGCCTCCTGTTTCCGGACGCAGCAAACCGGGGCATCGAGCGCGTGCGTCGCCCCGGCGGCCGGTTCGGCGGCGGCACGACCTGTTTCGTCGAACACGTCGGCTGGCTCGGTTATGGCTGGATCAGCGACGTGCAACCTTGCGATCGCCCGGTCGAACACATCCGGATAGTGCGCTTGAACGACGTCGAGGTCGATCGCGGCGAGAAACGAGGATCGCAATGCGTCGACGATCCGGGCGCTCCGGCAAGCGAACCGAGGCACGATCCGTCTCAATGCCCGCCCGTCGTCGACGAGGACGGACAGTGGCGCGTGACGGCCGGCGCGTCGGTCGTTCTGCCGCTGCCTTCTGATTACTGGATCGCACCGAGGGTCGTGTCGGTGTCACCGGACGGAAATCGGATCCTGGTCGGCGATGTCGAACTGCCGAGCCAGCTTTTTCTATGGACGCGCCGCTCGGGAACATGGGTCGCATTGCAGCTGCCGGAAGCCGGCCGGCCGCCGCCATCGGATACCTACGTGCTCACCGACGACGCGCAAACGATCCTGGATTGCCCACGCGGTTCGGCCGGTGAATGCGAGCGATGGGTCATCGTGCAGCGGGACATTCAGTGACACCGGCGACCGGACTGCTGACGCGCCAGTCAATGGTGTGGTCCATCAATGCGGCAGCGATGATTTGCCGCCGCCAACGTCGCGACAACCCAACTTAGCCAAGCGTGAATTTCAACGTGCCCAGGCTACCGACTTCGACCACGCCATCGCTATTGACGAAGGAGCGCGTCCCTTCGGCAACGATTGTGTTGTTGGTCAAATAAGCGCCGTTCCAGCTATCGACAATGTTGTAGGGACGTTGGTCGGGGCGCTGGCTGCCACCGAAGCTGATATTGAATGGCGCGACGCCGTCCTTGCCTTGGGCCTTGCTGAACACCCAGCCATAGTGTCCGACGTTGCCTTCGGAAGTGAACGCACCGATCGGGCTATAGTTGGTGGTATAGACGCCAGCGATGACGCCATTGGATGGATCGGCGGACGTGATTTTGAATGTGAAATTCTTGTCCGACGAGGTATAGGTGCCGGTGAGAGGTACGTTTGCCATGGCGATCTCCATTTTTTATGGATTTGAAGGATGCAGTCGAGCGCGTCGGTCGCGCACCTGCCAAAGCAATATAGGCGTCGAATACCGTGGATACACCCTGTAAAGCCTGACAGGGATGAAAATCAAAGACGCGTATTTTCCGAGTAAATATCCATACAGATGAATGCCGGTGGCATTTGCACCCTTTCACAGCGCCACAGGCGTTGCATCTGGCTGTATAAAAGTCAGCTCAATTTCACATTCTCGATCATGCCTTCCACGTCATTTCGAGAGCCAGCACGTCTTGATGTTTGCTGCGATCGTGGGGAGGTTCGGGGACGGTACGTCGTCGAGAGCGGCTTTTGATAGCACCATGCCTGTGAACGCATCCAGGGACGGCATATCGTTCAGCCAATTCCGCGTGGCGGCCCCAATTTTTCGCGCGATGCCGTTACATCTATGAAATTTCATGATTTCGCAAAGTATTCAAAATTCCTCGTCTTTACGTTTTCAGAGATGAGTATAAGTTTTTTTAAAATTAATTAAATTCTTCATTCGAATTCTTAACATCTGGCGCCGATTGATTGACATTAATGCAGCCAGAAACGTTTACATATGCCCAATGTCATACCCCGATCCATATATTCACCTGCCAGTTATTTAAAAATATCCAGGGTTATGGTTGATTTTGCTACTTCTGCTTCCTCGTTTTGACCGTTACGCAGTGTCGAAGATCGGTGCTTGAACGGGCAGAGCGCTCACGGTGGATTCCTACGCTTTTGCAGACCGACGGCCAGGTTTGTCTGCGGGCTTTGCGGTTTGCCGACGTCGCACCGGATCCGCGATCACATGCTCCACATCGGCCTGCGTGATCTCGCATTGATTCTTCCTGCCCGGCCGGCTCGGCCTCGTTTCGATGGGTTCGCGTCGAGTCACCTCGATGCGTTCGAGACGGAGCTTTACTTATTCGGCTGTTATCGCGCTGCACCTGAAGGGCTTGCGCGACGGGCAGCACATGACTCAAGCGCTTGTGCTCAACAACGGCACCTTGATGCGTCGAAGTCGCTGAAGGTCGATCCGGTCCGCATGAAGTGCAGCATCGTCAATCGGCTCGTCGCGTCGTCCACATACGCCAGCAGCGTACAGGCCGGCGCCCGATCCTCGAACCACCGATGGTCGCTGCCGTCGATCCGGGGATGGACATCCAGGGGCCCCTTGTTGTGCCGCACAATAAATTCCGCTATCATGTTCGCCCCCCACAAGCTACGCATACGGATTTTGGGCGGGGCGTCCCGGCCTCGACTATCTGTGCGTATCGCGATTCCGTTCGCATCCCGGCAGGCAACCTATTCTGGCGTCATGCTCGCGACGATCGTTGGCTCATCTGCTGAGGAGCATGTATTGGCAATTTCTGATCGGAACGATTCCACCTCCCCGGAAGTCACGGCCACGGCAAAAGCCGGCCGCCGTGCGTCGAAGGGTAAGGCCCAGGCTCAGGCCCTGACACCGACGGACATCGCGTCCTTGGCGCGCCAGAATGAGGAACGCCAGCGCCAGATGCGCGCGTTGATCGCGCTCGGTCGCGAGCGCGGCTATCTCACCCACGCGGACATCAACGATCACCTGCCGGACAACTTTGCCCAAACGGCGGCGATGGACACCATCGTCAGCACGTTCAGCGACATGGGCGTGGCGGTGTACGAACAAGCGCCGGACGCCGAAGCGCTCCTGCTCACCGAAGCTGCGCCGGCCGTGGCATCCGACGATCAGGCGGACGAGGAGGCGGAAGCTGCGTTATCGACTGTCGATTCCGAATTCGGCCGCACCACGGATCCGGTTCGGATGTACATGCGTGAAATGGGGGCCAGCGAACTGCTGACCCGCGCCGGTGAAATCGAGGTCGCGAAACGGATCGAAGACGGTCTGCAGGACATGATTCAAGCGATTGCCGCATGTCCGTCGATCGTGTCCACCATTCTCGCCGATGTCGACCGCATCGTAGCCGGCGAACTGCGCATAGACGAACTGGTCGATGGCATCAGTGTCGACACCGATGAAAGCGAAATGACGCCGGAGTCCCAGGAAGAGGAGGCGGAAGTGCTCGCCGCCGATGACGATTCGGACGAAGACGACGTCGAAACGGACGCCGGGGATTCGGAGAAGGTGAACGCGGCACGCCTCGAAGAACTCACGAACGACAGTCTCGTGATTTTCGCGCGCGTGCGTGCACTGTTCGAGCAGTTGCCGGATGTGCCTGTCACTGGCGAAGCCCGTTCCGCAGCCGCCGCGCAGGTGCGCGCGGCGATCCAGCGTGAACTCGCGCCGATCCGCTTTACCGCCAAGACCATCGACCGCCTTTGCGAGATCGTGCATGGGCAAGTGACTGAGGTTCGCGCGATCGAGCGCAGCGTTCTGGCGATTGCCGTCGACCGTTGCGGCATGCCGCGCGACGCGTTTGTCGAGTCGTTCCCGGGCCACGAGACCGACCTCGATTGGACGAGCCGCACGGCGGCAACCTCGCAGCAGTTTGGCGCGGCGCTCGAGCGACATCAACCGGCGATTCAGGCGGCGCAGCAGAAACTCGTCGACATCGAGTCCCGGGTCTCGTTGCCGCTCCAGCAGCTCAAGCAGATCAACCGCCAGATGAGCGCCGCGGAACTGAAAATGCGGCAGGCCAAGCGCGAGATGATCGAGGCGAACCTTCGCCTTGTCATTTCAATCGCCAAGAAATACGTGAACCGCGGCATGCAGTTCCTGGATTTGATCCAGGAGGGCAATATCGGCCTGATGAAGGCCGTGGACAAGTTCGAATACCGGCGCGGCTGGAAGTTCTCGACCTACGCGACCTGGTGGGTCCGGCAGGCTGTCACGCGTGCGCTCGCCGATCAGGCGCGGACCATTCGCGTGCCGGTCCACATGATCGAGACGATCAACAAGCTGAACCGGATATCGCGCGAGATCTTGCAACAGACAGGGCAGGAAGCGCATCCCGCAGTGCTGGCAAAGCGCATGGAGATGTCCGAGGAGAAAGTGCGCAGTATCCTCAAGATCGCCAAGCAACCTGTCTCGCTCGAAACCCCGGTAGGTGACGACGCCGACGCAACGCTCGGCGACATGATCGAGGATGTCTCGGCGAGTTCACCGGCCGAGGCGGCGATTCACGCGAACATGCGCGCGGCGATCGACGAGGCACTCAACGGGTTGTCGCCGCGCGAGGCCAAGGTTCTGCGGATGCGATTCGGGCTTGACACGAACTCCGATCACACGCTTGAAGAGGTTGGCAAGCAGTTCGACGTGACTCGCGAGCGAATCCGTCAGATTGAGAGCAAGGCGATGCGCAAGCTGATGCATCCCAGCCGTGCAGACAAGCTCAGGCCCTTTCTTGAGCGCTGAGGCAAGCCGGGCGTCGTAACCGTTCGACGCCCGGTTCCAGATTTGAAGCGATCACGTGCCGGCCTGATCGCTGTCGTGACCGGGCGTATTCGCTGTAGGGAAAACTGACAGCGGCTTGATGCTGGCGGCCGGCTTCACTCGCTGCGTTGCCTTCCGCGAGCGCCTTCCCGTCGCGGCGGTGGAAGCAAATCGGATTCGCGGACGACGGAGAATGGCATCTCTCCGCATTCAATGTCGCCTCGCAGGTGTGAGCGGCTCGCGAGTGGTACCGGGTATATTCAGCGGGTTCTTATCCTCACGGTATCCGTTCAATGGAATCAAGCCGCAAGACAGTGGGCGTCGTCGCGCCCGCAGGTGTGCCCGATCCGCAAGGAATCGAGCGCGGCATCGCGCTCGTCGAAAGCTGGGGCTTCAAGGTCACGACGGGCGCACATCTCGGCAGCCGGTACCGCTATTTCGCCGGTACCGCCGAGGAGCGCACGGACGATCTGCGGCGCGCCTTGATGGATCCGTCAATCGATATCGTCTGGCTCGCGCGAGGGGGATTCGGTTGCGCGCATCTGCTCGAGCACCTGCCCGACGAGATCGCGACGCCGAAGACGATCATCGGTTTTTCCGACGCGACGTCGCTATTCTGCGCGCTTGCAGACCGGCCCGGCGTGCGCTTGTTGCATGGTCCGACATTCCACAGCCTGGCGACCAAGGTCGACGACGCGACGCGTGCCGACATGCGCGCCGTGCTGACCGGTGGCGAACGCGCCCCGCTAAGCCTGCGGCATTTGTCCGGCGCCTCGGGTGCGGTGCGGGGACGTCTGTGCGGCGGCAACGTGACGGTGCTCGCGAGCGTTGCTGGTACACGCTGGTCGCTTCGCTCACGCGACGCGATCGTGCTGCTGGAGGACGTGACGGAATTCGGCTACCGGCTCGACCGCAGCCTGACGCAACTGCGCCTGAGCGGCGCGTTCGACGGGGCCCGCGCGTTCGTGCTCGGGCAATTCACGCGCTGCCCGATCCCGGACGGCGCGGATTTCACGCTCGAGCAGATGCTTGTCGACGTGCTGGGCGGCTTCGGCCTGCCGATCTACTCGGGTCTGCCGATCGGACATGAACACCGCAACATCACTTGGCAATACGGCAACCAGGCTGCCATCGAGAACAGCGCGATCCGGTTCGTCGAGTAGCATCGAATTGAAGGCATGAAGATGGAGTTGCTGGACTTCATGACTCCAACGAGACTGCCGTATGCCAATAGAACCTTAGTGCAACGCAGATAAGTACCATCTACGGAGCTCAGTGTTGCGCCGAAATGGCCGATCCACGGCTTAGGACGCAACACATTCCAAATGCACCAGCGTAGAAAAAATTGATCATAATCATTATGTAAAATTATCGAGGCACCACAAAACAACAGCGTCCGCAATTCCTGGTTGAAAGTTCTCCACCTATCTTGGGTCTGGGCTATTCGCAGCATCTGCCAAGTGCAGCGCCGTACGAACTCGTCCGTCTGAATATCCAGTGTTGGCTCTCTGCCGGCCTCGTCTTGCGCAGTACCAGCCTGATGAGCGTCGAGGCCGCTCGTCGGTCCGGAAGTGTCCTCGGGTCGCGATGATCCTGCACAACTGCGAGTTGATGTTCTCGATGGCGTTCGGCGTGGATATAGGTGTCCACCTCACAAAATGAGGTCGACACCTATGCTCCTCGCTCAGTACATCGTTGGATAGACACCGATGCGGCACCGCTTACGGTCAATTCCCGTTGAACATCAACACTACTTGGCGTCGTACGCAGCAACCCACTGGAAGCCGAGACCGGTTATCCCGCTCACGAGGCTCTGCAAATCCTGCAGGCCGGGCGTGCCGAGATCGGGCTCAAGCCAGAATGGATGGAAGAAGAAGGATGCGAAACCATCCCGGACCGTCAGTGCGTACTGCGCATTCGTGTAGAGATCCTGCCACGTGTATGCCAGACACGAGGACGGATCGATACTGCATATGTTGTATTCGATGTTTCCGAGGTTCTCAGGCAGCACCCGTTGCCCGTAATAGTCGCTGTTGATGATATACGGGAAGAACTGGCCAACCGAAAAATCGTGATTCGGTGCGGTCGAATTCAGGTTCGGCCGATCTGACGTGTAGTAGACGGCCCGCTGGTAGGTTGTCTTGAATAGCGGCGGAACGGCCTTGATGGAAAGGGGCGAAGACTGGTAATGCGGCGCCTCCCACGCAAACGGAACATAGCCATTCGACGAAAATTCCTGCAGGCCCGCGCTCAGACGCGCCGAAGCCCACTGTGTCGAATCTTCGTCCACGGGGCGGTTCTGCGTGGCAAGCCAGAACTCATAGTCATTGCCGCTCACCGCGTTGACAATATTCGGCGTTGAATTGTACTGATGCGTGTAGCCGTGCATCAGGACCTTGCCGCCTCGGGCCAGCGCGTAATTGAGCGATTGCTTCAGACCGGTCGCCTGCGCGAGGTGTACTGTCAGCGGCACGCCGTTGTTATAGGCGCCAAGCGGGTCTTCGTACCGCGGAATGGTCGCGATGGAAAACGGTATGCGCTTTGAATACATGTAGTCGGTCAGCGTCTTCATCGACGACGTGGTCGTGAACGCGTTGACGTCTTCAAGACGCACCATCGCGCGATGCAGCACCGGCTGGTTGGTCCCGAGAATGTCATGCAGCAGGTCACAAATCACCAGGTACCGGTCGCGTGGCCCGATGTACGAAAACGGCATGTCGGCGAAGTACCAGAAATTGCCCGCGCGCATGACGTACGGCGCCTGCGCACCCGTCTGGCTGTTCTTGATGGTGACAAGGACATTGGCCTTTGTCGCATCGGACACCGCAGTGACACCAATGTCCGGATCCGCGCTAACCACGCCGGTGCTGGCGTTGAACGCATAGTACTTGACCATGCTCATGTTCTTGTAAAGCACCGTGTCGAAGAAGTTCGGGTTCGGGTTGCTGCTCGTTGGCGTGTTGGCCAGTCCACTTATCCCGGTGAAAGTGAATCCATAGCGGGCCGTGAAGTTGTACGAGGGATCCCATGCGACTTCCCACAGGTTGTTCTTGAACCAGACCACCGTCTTTGACGTCTTGACGACGTCAGCGAGAAAAGCGGATGGAATGGTGTTGTTGTAGTAGTCCCCGAGATAGAAAGTCGCCTGATACTTTTCGACCGTTCCGGCCGTATAGCTGTCGACGGGCGCAAGCGTGACATTGGTGTTGAAATGGCCAAGCAGGTTGCGCAGCATTATCGCGTACGCCAGACCGAGTTTCGAGTACGCGTCGTTTGGCGGGGCATCATAGAGCACCAGGACTTTCGCCGTGGTGGTCTGCGCGAACATGGACGACGGTACCGGGGCAAATACGACCCCGAGCACCAGCACCCACGCGAGAACGAGCTTCTTCATGGTGATCTCCTCCGCGCCTAGTCGCGCTGAAAGTTGCCGTTGCTCAGACGATGTTTGCCTTCCTTGAAGTTCGGTCCCCTGCCATGCTCGCGCTCGGCATGGCGTTTCCCCTCCTCCGGCACGCCGGGCATGATTTCGGTCGCTACAACCGCGCGTGGTGGAGGTGTCACGCGCGCGTGTGGGGCCGAAGCACTCGGGATTCCGGCGCTCCAGACAGTACCCGTCAATGCAATCGCGGACGAAATCGCGGCACACGCCGCAGTAACCTTGAGCGAGGCTTTCATTGGAGAACTCCTTTCACTGACCTCTGGCTGAGAACTGGGGTGTGCGATTGGGAAAAGCGCCTCGTGCGCACCTTGAGCGTCAGGCAGACGCGCACCGAAGGGGTATGCGTGCCTGATACAACCTCATACGAATAGCGCCACGCATCGTTGCTCGCCTGACGAATGAACCGTCGGTTGCATCGGTCACATCGACCCGAGTGTGAAGACCACCGCTACACGTCGAAAGAGCCGACCACTGAGACGGATGTCGAAAGTGCAGCCGCAGGCTCGCTGATCGCTACGTCGGTCACGCATGCATTAACGGTGCCAGTCTCCGTCCCGTCGAAGCGGCCCGGAAACAGTACAAACAGGAGAGCGTTGAAAGATATGAAAACGTTACGTCGACGAAACGTAAGGTGACGGTACGCGGCGGCACCTGCTCCAAAGTTCATCCGTGCCAGTAGCGAAACGAGGGAATTCATCGACACCTGGCGTTCGTTACGCCGGCAGGTGAAGTGAAAAATGATCTGGATCACGAATTTTCAGCCAGGATTCGACTGAATATCCGAACGTTTCGAGCGTGAGACGTCGTGCTGCTGGACAACAACGGCTTGTCTGGCTGGCCCGGCCGCCTCGTCAGATTCACATCGACACGCGCTCGATAGAGGGTGAACCTATTCGAAAGGGCAAGAATTTCGTCGAAGAATGATGTCGGATGATCAAAGCCGATCTTCTGGCTATCGTCGATCGAGTATCGGGATGGCTTTCATCCGAACAAACCAATCCAGGTTAGCCAACTCCCCGTCTCTTCGACAAAGCGTCTCATCGCAAGCGTCGCGTCTTTTCAGCGGACTCAACCGAACCAGTGTCAGATACTCCCCAGGCGTGGCGGTGATCCGGGCCCTCGGAACGCAGATCCTGCTTGCGCGCTGTGTCAACGCAGCACGCAAGCACTGTCCGCTCGAGCACTCAACCGGTTTGCTACACTGCCTGACACTTACCATTCATCGCCCGAATTGCTTCGCGATAGCGCGAAATCGAACGACTTGAAATGAATTGATTCCGGATGCTTGCGATTTCGAAGCCGGCCATGCGCATTCATCCACACCAAAGAATCACAGGGGACACATTGACACGCGATCAATCCGAGCTCGACGCCGCATACAAGGCCTACCTGCGGGACAAATCCGCGAGCACTGGACTTGCACTGAGTCGCGCGCTCAGGCTCTCAGGTCATGCCGAAGAAGCCATACGCGTGGCGAAAGAAATCGCCGATCAGGTCGAGGACCCGTTTCTTCGCGCGCAGGTCGGCATCGACATGAACTATCTCGGCCTTTTTGCGCAGGCCGAGCCTCTGTTGATGCAATCACTCGCGGAACTTCACCACGAACCCGACCGCCGGGTTTTGAAAGTCGAACTCGTGATCGCGCAGTACGCTCAAGGTCGTTTTCGTGAAGCCCATGCGCTGAATCGGCGTTCGCGTGATGCATGGGGGCGAGCCGGTGTCGTTTCAAATATCTACCCGTCCGATACGAGCGAGTACGGACGGATTGTCAACAAGCTGCTCCGGTTCGACGAATCAGCCGCTGGACGGCGTGTGCTCATCCTCCAGGAAGGTGGTCTCGGCGATGTGATCATGTTTTCCCGGTACTTGCACTTGTTACGGGACGAAGGCGCGTCGGCTATCGTTTTGCAGGCACCAGGCATATTGGCTCCGATATTCGCCTCCTATGACTGGGTCACACTTGTCGAGAACGCCAGCGACGCAATTGACCAAAGCGATTGCATCCTCTGCACCTTCGACCTCTTTGCCCGGTATCAGACGACGCCATACTTCCCGAGCTGGACGAACTCATACGTGCAGGCGCCGGCTGGACGGGAAATGACGCCACGTGTCGCCAACATTTTCAACAATCGACGCGATGGTGTTCGCGAGATAGGCTTGATTTGGCGCAGCGGTACGTCGGTGCGTCATGAACCGTATCGATCAATCGCCCTGGAGCAACTTGCGCCATTGTTTGGTGCGCCAGAGTGCCGTTTCCATGCGCTGCAGTTCGGCAAGATCACCGACGAAGAGCATGCACTGCTGGATCAACACGGCATTGGCGTCATTGGCGACGAACTGAACGATCTTGGCGATACAGCCGTCATTCTCAATGCGCTGGATTTATTGATTACGGTGGATACCGGGCCAGCCCACCTCGCTGGAGCACTCGGGAGGCCAGTGTGGCTGTTGCTGTCGGCCGCATGCGATGAGCGCTGGTCCAACACCCATCGCGATACGCCGTGGTACCGGTCCATGCATTTGTATCGGCAACCAGCATTAGGCGACTGGAGCAGCCCGATCTTGGAGATGGCGGATGCATTGTCTGGCAAGGACGTGGCATGGTAGCCAATCCAGGTACGCACATCCGCCAGGCACACGGCACGCCACGCGTCTAAGCGACGTTCGCCACGCCGAGAGCGCATTGATGTTCCGCTTCGACGACGCTTTGTTGCCCGTCAAGCCACTCGACGCAAGCCCCCGCGCTCCGATTCGAGTGCGGCACGCACCGCCTCGGTAACGCTACGCCAGTTACCGGGTGTCGCCTGCCGGAAGACGCGGATGTGCGGATACCAGGGCCCCGTGTCGCCTTGCGCGCCCCACCGCCACTCCGGCGCACCCAGCATGACCCACGCTGGCAGGCCCAGCGAACCAGCCAGGTGTACGGGCGCCGAGCAGATCGAGATGGTCAGATCGAGGGATGCCGCAAATACCGCCGTATCGTAGAGATCGCTCCATTCATCGGATCGATTCAGGATCGACAGCCCGCTACGTGCCGCGAAATCCGGCTCGAGCGGATGTTTCTGAAGCACGAACCAGTCGACGTTTTCAATCTCGGCCAACGGCTGAAGGTCTTCAGGCAAGAGACTGCGGGAGCGCCCCGCAAAATAATTGGGCGACGTGTCCCAGCACAGGCCGATTCGCAACCGCTCGGATGGGCGACTGCGCTCGTTCAGTGCCTTGGCGGCGTCCGGGTCTTTCAGCTTGATATAGCCGTCCCGGTAGGTAGGCACGATCCCGTCACTCGCCCCCAATCTCGCGGGCAGCAGGTTTTCGAAGATCCAGTAATCGTAGTTGCCCCACGTCTCGAGGGGCCAGGCGCTCAACAACTCGTCGACGCCTTCGAGTTCTCGCAGAAGCTGCATCAACTCCGGCTTGACGCAGAGCGTGACGTGGGCGCCCGCCGCCTTCAGGTCTCGGGCGTAACGGGCGTACATCAGGCAATCGCCGAGGCCGAGATGGCTGATCACCAGAATGCGCTTGCCATCAAGAGGCTGTCCGCGCCACAGGCGGTCGTGATAGGTGGTCAATTCACGAGGGCCGCTGCGGAGCGATGCAAGATCCGCGAGCATTTCGTATCGGCGCCATCCGGCCTTTGTGTCACCCAGCAGCAAGAGCAGATTCGCCAGCGGAAAGATGACTTCGCCCCGATAGGGATCGTGTTCGGCGGCACGGTACAGATAGCCGATACCTTCTTCAAAGCGCCCCAGCAAGTAGAGCGAAATACCGCCCTGCACAAGCGCACCGATCTCCGTCGGGTACCTTTCCAGAATGGCGCGTGCGATGTGTACGGCACCTTCGTGATCCTCAATGAATCGATGGCGTGCTCGCAACGCGATGGTCAGATCGCCGAATTCGGCCGCCTTCATCCCATGCCGGCGTGACGTCTCAAAGTCGAGCATCTGGAAACTCGCGTCGGCAAGCATCAGATGCAACTCGGCATTGGACGGAAACGCCGCCAGCCCGTCTTTCAAGCTGGCGATGGCGGCGGCGGGATCGTTCAGGTGATTGAAGCAGAGAAGCGCTCTTTCGCGCCACGGAACGGTCGATTCGGGTGTCGCGGCAATGGCGCGCTCGCAAGCCTCGAGCGCTTTGCCTGCTTGCCCCTGACGCAATAACGCGTCCAGACAGGATTTTAGAGCGACGTCGCTACGAGGATATCGTTCAAACAGGACGTGGAAAAGATCGGCCGCCCGGTCGAACTGTCCGGCAGCCTCCGCCTCGCGCACCTGTGCCGCGACGCCATTGAAGTCCTCATCAAACGACATCCCAATCCCCGATAGCAAGTTATGCAATGAGACAGCACCCATCTGTCCATCATCTTTGTTGCGCATTATCCAGCAGATTCCTTTTCCCCGATATCCGTCGTGCTGGCGCGTCTGGCGTTGTCAATCCGCGACCGCCAGGTCGATCGTGTCCGGCGGCAACCCGCTGGCATATCGCTGCAATAAAAGCAGTGACTGGCCCCTCGCCTCACGGAGCCTTTGCCTGATCGCGCCGAGCCTGCCAGGAGAGCGTGCAAGATCCACTGCGATGGCCCCATACGCATCGATATCCGGCGCAATCAACTCCGGCAACCCGACCGCCGCCAGAAGACTCGCGTCATAGCGGCTGGCAAGCCTGTCGCCCGGAACCGTCAGTACCGGCAATCCGCACCAAAGCGTACAGCTTGCCGTCGCCCCGGCGTTGAATCGGTGATGCTTCGCCGTTGCCATCGGTTCGTTCCACCCGTGCCCCGCTCCGGAACAAGCCCGGTAGATCCGGAAACCGACCAGGGTCATATTTCGTGCCGGAACGGCAACGCGCTGCAGCCATGTCGGCCGCGCAGCCTCTACGCGCGCCAACAACGACTAGGTGCCGGATTTTTATCACGGCACGATATCCCGATGCAGCATAAAAATGCGCTCCAACTCGGGACATTTGTTAAATAGCTTGAATGACCGTCAATAGGCCAATGATTTGCCGTACTATCCGGCCGTCATCCTGGCTAATGCCGAACGCGGTCGATCGACCGTGGGCAACGGCCGTGTTTTTTTATCTTCGGGAGCTCGAGCCGGGCGCCGATTTCATTCGAACGCTAGGACCGATCATGTTTCAGTCCCCCGGAGATTCATTCGTCAACGGTTCGTTGCTGGGCCTGTGCGTCGAGGTTCCGCTTGCTGCGCTCGTTTCGCTGGCGATGCATGGCGTCGACTGGAACGGACAGCGCATTGCGATGCTCATCGCCACACCGGTGCTGATCGCATGCATCGCCCTGCTGACCCGCCCGGTGGCATTCAGCACGGTATGGAAGCACAAGCGCTCGCCGTTCGTGCTCGACGACAATGTGCGCGCATCGATTTACGGGCGGCTCTGCGGAATTGCGATCGGCGTCGTGTTCGGCATCATGGTCGCGACGACGTTCGCCTGATCCGGTCACGCAAGACCTTTCGACGAGGGCCACGCCGCGCGTGACGCCTCGATCACACTGGGGAAACAGCGCTTTCAACATGCGCGTGAACCCTGAATCCCCCTCTCACACGGGGATCTTCTGATTGCCCCCGATCACGTCGTAGCGACCAGCGCGTTGAACGACGTATCCCAGAGCGGCTCGACATTGGCCGGCCCGTCCAGCACACCGATCCGCGCGAACACATCCGCGACCTGCTGATGCTGCGCTACCACGTCGGGCGTCACCGGCAGCAGCGCGTAGTCTTCGCTGCGCTGGTCGAACATCGCGACGAGATCGGCAACCGGCACGCGCGTCTCGCGGTTCTGCACGAGCGCATAGTCGCGGAAATGCCCGTTCGCCCACGCATACGCGCGCCGGAATCGCAGCAGCAGATCGCCCGTCGCCGCGCGACGACGCACATCGTCGAGCGTGCGCGGGTTCGCATAGACCGGAAAGTTGCCCGACAGATAGCCCTTCCCTGTCTTCAGCACGCGCGCACCGTAGCGATTGCGCGCAAGCTGGCCGTTGTAGCCGTAGATCGCCCATGCGTCGATGTCACCGCGATCGTAGGCAGACAAGCCATCGGTCGGCGACAAGTTGATCGGCTGGATGTCGTCGAAGCTCAGGCCCGCCTCCGTGAGCTGGCGATACAGGAAGTAGTGCGACGTCGTCGCACGCACGTACCCGACGCGCTTGCCCTTCAGGTCCGCGATGCTGCGGATCGGCGTATCCTTGCGCGCGAGCGTGACCTGGTTGTTCAGGTCTTCGCGCACGCGGGTGATGAGCCGCACGTTGGCCTTCTGGCGCGCGGCGAACACGGCCGGAATTTCGCTGCCCGAACCGATGTCGAGCGCATCGGCGTTGAGCGCCTCGATGTGCAGCACACCGTTGTTCAGCTCGCGCCAGTCGATCCGGTACGGTGTGTCGGCCAGCCCGGCTGCCTGCAGCAGCGCGCGCCAGCCGCCCTTGTAGGTCGCGACGCGCAACGTGGTGCCGGCGAGATCCGCGTTGACGTCCGGCACCGCGAATGCAGCCTTCGCGGCCCATGGCGCCGCCACGACCGCCGCGCCCGCAAGCAGCAAACGGCGGCGCGCCGCCGAAATTGACGACATCAGGGGCTCCTGTCGGTCGATAAAGCGGGAAGTGAAAGCCGCCGCGTCAATGCAGCACCGGAAATCCGTGGCGTTCGACCAGCAGTTCGAGGATGCGGCGCGCGTCGGTGACGAAGCGTACGTCGCCGAGCGTCTGTGCGTCGTCCGGCGCCGGCTGGTCGCGGCCGAGCACGAGAACCGGCAGCCCCTGGTGGGCATCGTCGAGCGCGTCGATCACCGCGTGCCGCGGCCGCTCGAAGCCGACACGTTTCACGTCGATTCGCCCCGCTCGATCGGGCGCACTCGCCAGCAGCCCCTCGATCGACAGTCCATGCGGACAGACGAAGCGTTGGCCCGGATGCTTCGGATCGGCAAAGCCCGGCTCCAGCAGAAACAGCACATCGCGACTCATGACAAACGGCTCCCGTGTTCGTTGTTCAGCCGGGACAAACGCGCTTGCGCGCCCTTCTGCTCCCGGAGCATGCCGGCCCGAGGCCGGATGCCCGACTCTACCGTCCTGCGTCGCACGGCCCTACCAACGTTTTGCGAAATCGATATGCGGGCACACGTAGCGCAACGGCCGCTCGTCGCACAGCGGGCGTTGCGTAAAAACATCGCGCGCCGGGCCACCTGTATTGCGCACATCGAACGATTTCGTCGATCGATATGACAGCGCCCGCGCGTATCCGGCGCTCGACGTTCACCGTTCGCGCGATACGTTCGCCGCAGCATGGGTACCGGACGCGATCGCGGCGCACATGCAGGGCTTGCGGCAGCACACATTGCAAATCGGCCGCGCAGCGATTTACAAACCACGGATCGACCGTTCGCCGGCACGATCGTCGTCAATAGCATCGTGATCCTCACAGAGGTACCCATAAAAACAGAGGATAGTCATGATCAAAAAAACGGTAGTCCTGGGTTTGGTTTCGATCGGTTCGGTCAGCGCACATGCGCAGAGTTCGGTCACGTTGTACGGCGTCGTCGATGCCGGTTTCGCTTATACGAACAACCAGGGTGGCGCGAGCAACATCCAGCAGACGAGCGGCAAACTGAGCGGCAGCCGCTGGGGCCTGAAAGGCGTGGAAGATCTCGGCGGCGGCCTGCAGGCGGTCTTCACGCTCGAAAGCGGGTTCCGGCCGAGCGACGGCGGGCTTGGCCAGGGCGGCCGCCTGTTCGGCCGCTCGGCGTACGTGGGCCTCGCCAGCAAGGGGCTCGGCACGCTGACCTTCGGCCGCCAGTACGAGCCGATCACCGACCTCGTCGCGCCGTACTCGGGGTCAGGCTTCTGGTCGCCGGCCACGCACGTGGGCGACAACGACAACATGAACCAGAGCTTCCGGCTGAACAACGCGGTGAAGTTCCGCAGCGATACGATCGCCGGTTTCACGGCCGACCTGCTCTATGCGTTCAGCAACCAGGCCAACGGTGGCGCGGGCACCGGGTTCTCGAACAACAACGCATGGGGCGCGTCGGCGAACTACGTGAACGGCCCGTTGTCGGTGGGCGCGGGCTACGTTCGCATCAATCATCCGAATTCGACGTCGAATACGAGCGGCGCAGTGGGCGGCGCGACCTCCACCACCGGCAACGACTACAGCGGCGCATTCTTCTACGGGCTGAACGGCGGCGTACTCAAGCAGCAGATCGGCGTGGCAGGCGCGAATTACACGCTCGGCCGTGCGACGCTCGGCTTCGCGTGGAGCCATACACAACTCGACTATCTCGACGGCTCGTCCCGCAAGTTCAACAACTACGACGTGAACGCGCGTTACCAGATCACGCCGGCGGCCACATTGATCGGCGTCTACACGTTCACCGACGGGCGCGCGAGCGGCCTGCCGGGCACCGGCGGCCAGACGCTGAAACCGCGCTGGCACCAGTTCACGCTCGGTTTCGACTATGCGTTGTCGAAGCGCACCGATCTCTACCTGTCCGGCATCTATCAACTCGCGGCCGGCGATCCGAGCACGGCAACCGCGGGCGGCTATCGCTCGATTGCGGCGATCTCGAACATCGGCAGCGCGTCGTCGACGAACCGCCAGGTCGCGTTCGTCAGCGGGCTGCGCGTGAAGTTCTGACGGTGCACGCATCGGGCGCGGCGCAGCGTGGTGCGATAAGCAAAGCGGGAATCGTTGTTTGTCGCGCCAGGCCCGGTTGCCGAGAATGGGCGTTTTCCCGCGTGCGATACACGTCCGATCGTGACCGACTCCCGCTTTGGTCCCCGCGCGCCGCGCAGCAGCCGGCACGCGGCTCTGCGCCAGTTCGGCAACGGATGGGTCGCCACGATGTCGCCTGCCGGCGGCACGCTAGAGAGGCAGCCTCTCAACCCGCGTTATCTACTTGACGTGCGGCTGCGGAAACGCGCACCGGGCGCGCCGTTGCTGTCACCGCCCTGCTGCGTACCGGGGCCGCACGAACGCGATGTGATCCACTGCAGCGCCAGCCGCCATCGCGCGGTGCGTGCCCAACCTGCAAGGAAGCCCTCATGAGCGACACCGCCCTCGCCACCCCGGTCGCACCATCGCCATTCGTCGATGTTCGCTCGCCGGCGGACTTCCCCAACAGCCCCGTGTCGCGCGTCCTTGCGCAGCCGCTGATGCTCGGGCTGTTTCTGCCGATCCAGGCCGGCGGCTGGAGCGCGTCGACGCTGCCGCGCACGACGGACTGGACGTTCGACTACAACGCCGACCTGGTCGCACGCGCGGAGGCGCTCGGTTTCGATCTCGTGTTCGCGTTGTCGCAGTGGCTGCCGAAAGGCGGCTACGGCGGCGTGTTCGACGGCCACGCGCTCGACTCGTTCATGACGCTGGCCGCGCTGACCGCGCGCACCGAACGGATCATCCTCGTCGCGACGAGCCACGTGCTCTACGGGCCGTGGCATCCGCTGCATTTCGCGAAATTCACCGCGACGCTCGATCACATCTCGCGCGGGCGCTGGGGCATCAACGTCGTGACCGGCCACCGCGCCGTCGAGCACGAGATGTTCGGCTGGAACCGGATCGAACACGACCGGCGCTACGAAATGGCCGCCGAGTTCCTCGATGCAGTTCAGCAGTTGTGGGCGCAACCGGACAATTTCAGCTACACGCCGGAACTGTCGAGCTGGCGGCTGGGCGGCGCTTTCGTGACGCCGAAGCCCCGCTACGGCCGCCCGCTGCTGATCAACGCGACAGGCTCCGATGCGGGCATCGATTTCGCCGCGCGCTATTCGGACATCGTGTTCGTCACGAGCCCGGCCGGCACGGATGCCGAACAGGCGATCGATGCGCTGCCCGCGCATACCGCACGTGTGAAGGCCGCCGCCGCGGCGCGCGGCCGGGCGATCCGCACGCTGCTCAACCCGCTCGTGATCTGCCGCGAGACAGCGACCGAAGCGCGTGCCTACCGCGACGCGATCGTCGCGCATGCGGACGAAGGCAGCTTCCACCGTTTCGACAGCGACGCGCATGCGTGGCGAGGTGGCATCGAGCAACGCTCGCAGGCCGACTCACGCGCGATCGGCGGCAATATCTCGATCACCGGCTCGCCGGAAGAAGTCGCCGATACCATCGTGCGACTGCACCGCGCCGGCATCGACGGCATCCAGTTGAGCTTCTACGACTTCAAGCCCGATCTCGACTTCTTCGGCGAGCGTGTGCTGCCGCTACTGCGCGACGCCGGCCTGCGGCGCTGACGTCGGGCCGTGGATGCGCCGTCGCGCGTCGTCACGCTGATACCCGCCGGACCGGCACGGCCGCGTCAGAACACGCGGCCTTCGGTCAGGTGCGTCGTCACGCCGTTCAGCTCGTAGTCGCCGATCACGCGCGCCTTGTGCAGCAGCGGGTTGTGACTGAAGATCGTGCGCAGGTTGCGCCAGTGCCGGTCGAAGTTGTGTTCGCGCGCCGTCGCGGACGCGCCGCCAACTTCGAACAGCCGCTCCGCCGCATGCAGCGCAAGCTTGCTGACGATGAGCTGGGTACGTGCCGTTGCGAGCGCGCTGTCGAGCACAAGGGCATGCGCATCGGCGTCGCCGGCTTCGATCGCGTCGGCGGAACGGTCGAGCGCCCGTGCGTTCTCACGCACGAGCCCGTCGATCGCGTGGCTGTGCGCGGACAGCTCGCCGACGACCTGCTGGATGAAATGATCGTCGCGCGCGGTCGGCGCCGGGCTGTGCAGCACCGGGCGGCCGTGCGCGAGCACGTAGCGGCGCGCATCGGCAACCACGTTGCGCACGATGCCTGCGCCCGTCGCGACGAGATGCAGCTGCCGCAGCGCGCCGCAATGGCGGCCGACGAGCGTCGAGCCGTCGCGCGCGGCGACTTCATCCGCGAACGCCTGCACGTCGTTCAGCAACAGGCTGCCGCTCGCGGTCATGCGCTGGCCCATGCCGTCCCAGTCGTCGAGCACCTGCACGCCGTCCCGCGCGACCGGAATGATCACGGCGACCGCGTCGCCCTGCTCGTTCTCCACGTTGATGCGCGCGAAATCGGCAAACGCTGTGCCGGTCGAATAATATTTGCGGCCCGTCAAGCGATAGTGATCGCCGTCCCGGCGCAGCACGGTGGTGTTCTCACCGGGACGCGACGTGCCGCGCTCGGTCGACGCGCCGCCGAAGATCGCGCCGGCCAGCGCGCGCTCGAGCTGCACGTCGTTGAACGGCGTGCGCGGCGACAGCCGCAGCGTCTCGATCTGGTCGTAGTGGATCCGCAGCGCGTGCGCGAGATTCGAATCGGCGGCAGCCAGCGTCGCGATCGTGTCGAACAGATCGACCAGCGTGCCGCCGAGGCCGCCGCGCTCTGCCGGAATCCGCAGCACGCCCAGTGTCGAGCGACGGAAGATCGAGAAACCCTCGAATGGCAGTTCGCGACGCGCCTCGCGTTGCGCGGCATCCTGCCCAATCGCATTCGCGAGATCGGGCAGCGCGGCAAGCGCGTCGCGCAACGCGTCGCGCGGATCGACGGCATCACGGGCAGTCATTCGGCAAGTCCTTGTTTGAGAAGATCGGGCGCTGCGTCGCGCGATCGCGGCATATGCGAATCGCTGCCTGCGGAGCCTCGCAAAGTATAGGGACGCGCGCGTAGCGCGTGAAAAACCGATTTCAGCTTTTGTTATGCGTATGCAGGGAATGGTCGCGCACTATCGCACCCTTGCAGGATGCCTCGGCGCTGCACAGCCGCGCGTGTCCAACATGAACCCGGTCGATCGCCGCCGTCACGATGCGGGCGGCAACCTGCGACCCTCGGTGAATCCGGATTCGGGTCAAGCCCGATCGCGCGGCCCCCGGGATAAGCGGCCGCGCGGGGACCCGCACCGGCCGCATGCCCCTGTCGCTGCCGCTGGCCGTGCATGCCGCCATGAGCGCTTAGACGTCAACGGCGCACCGCGAAGGCATCGATCCCGGTCAGCGCCGCGGACCACGCCCACAGACGGGCCGCCTCCTCCGGATCGATCGCATGCGGCCGCACGCCCGATTCCTCGTTTCCCTGCGTGACAACCGCGATGTCGCAATCCTCGCAATAGACACCACCGATCCCGGCAAGACGCGGCGACGTTGCCGCCCAGACCTGGGTTGCCGCACCCTGGGCAGGCGTCTTGAAGGTCGGATCGATTGGCAGGCCGTGCTCGTCCACCCAGCCCTGCGCCATCATCTCTTCGCGTGTCAGATGGCGCTGCAGTGGTGTCGCGATCTTGCCCGGATGCAGCGAATAGGCGCGCACGCCATACGGGGCACCGAGCGCATCGAGCTGTACCGCGAACAGCGCGTTGGCGGTCTTCGACTGCCCGTACGCCAGCCATTTGTCGTAGCCGTGCGCAAACTGGGCGTCATCCCAGCGAATCGGTGACAGCCGGTGCCCGAGCGACGACACCGCGACCACGCGGGCGCCGTCGCCCTGCGCGAGCACCGGCCACAGTCCGTTGACGAGCGCGTAATGGCCAAGATGATTGACGGCCATCTGCGCTTCCAGCCCATCGCCGACACGCGTCTCCGGGCACGCCATGACGCCCGCGCTGTTGATGACGATGTCCACGTCGCGGCGCGCCTCGACGAACCGCGCCGCGAATGCGGCCACGCTCGCGAGATCGGCGAGGTCGAGCGCCGCGATCTCCACACCGGCGATGCCGCGCGTTGCTTCGCGTGCAGCATCGGCATTCCGTGCGCCGACGATGACGGTCGCGCCAGCCTGAGCCAGCGCGCGCGTCGTTTCCAGGCCGAGACCCGAATGGCCGCCCGTGACGATCGCGGTCTTGCCGTCAAGGTCGAGATCGACCAGTACGTCGTTTGCCGTCGATGCGGCGCCGAATCCGGAATGAAGGGGGTGTTGCCTGCTCGTCATTGAAGGCTCCTGGAACGATGCGTGAAGCGCGCGCCCGCCTGTCGGCCGCGTCACTGCACGAAATCATTCTCCGGCGATACCCCCGGACTGTGAATGCAATAGAATCCGGTTTTTCGTCGAGATCGTCCGGAGCTTGAGCGTGGATCCGCTATCGGAAGTGCTGGCGCTGCTGGAAACGCGCGATTCGTATTTCACCGGCCTGAGAGCAGGCGGCGAGTGGGCGGTGGCCATTCCACCGCCCGAGGGAATCAAGTTCAATGCGGTTGTCGAAGGAAGTTGCTGGCTGACCGTCGACGGCGCCGGACCGCCGATCCAGCTGCGCACGGGCGACTGCTTCCTGCTCGCATCGCCGCGGGCATTTGCGCTGGCGAGCGATCCATCGGTTCCGCAGGTGCCTGCCGCCGACGTGTACCGGAACGTCGAACGCGGTATCGCGCACTATGGCGAACCGGTGAATTGCTTCCTGATCGGTGGCCGCTTCTCGTACGAGGAAGGCATGCCGCTGCTGCTGGGCAGCCTGCCGCCCGTGGTCATCGTCAGCGGCGACTCCGAGCAGGCGGCGGTGTTGCGCTGGGCGCTGCAGCGGCTCGCACATGAATTCGGCAAGCCGTCGCCGGGCGCGTCGTTGATGGTTCGACATCTCGGTCACATGATGCTGGTCGAGATCCTGCGGCGTTATGTGGACGACGGCGCGAACAGCGACGTCGGCTGGCTTGCCGGGTTCGCGGATGCCCGGGTCAGCACGGCACTCGTCGCCATTCATGCGGAGCCCGCGCGACGCTGGACGGTCGACGAACTCGCGACCTGCTGCCACGTATCGCGTTCGACGTTCGCGCTGCATTTCAAGCGGCGGCTGGGATTCGGGCCGCTCGAGTACGTGCTGCGCTGGCGCGTGCAGCTCGCGATGCGGGAGCTACGACGCTCGAACGCGTCGATATCGGCGATCGCGCAGAGGCTGGGCTACGACTCGGATAGCGCGTTCGGACACGCGTTCAAGCGCATCGTGGGGTGTTCTCCCCGCGCGTATCGCCATGATTTCGCGAGCGAGTCGGGCGATTAACGGACCGTTGAAAACCCTGTCGGTCGGATACATGTCCGATCCAGCGTTTCGCGTCGAACAGTCGGAAATTTATGGATTGTTTGTCGCAGCGGCTTTCGTGAAGCATCACGACAACATCGGATCGAGAATCGATCGATATTGGAAGCGCGAGCAGACCGTTGGTCAACGGTCTGCTCGGAACGGATGTGCCGTCTAATGGAAAAATGGGCGGCCCTCGGAATAAGGCGCAATTAGAACAAAATTCCGTGCCGCCGATAACTGTCAACATTGACAGGGATTATTCCAATTCGAATGGCTACCGAGTCGACGACAGCACCGCTTCGCCGATCCTTTCCGTTTGGAGACGGGAGAAGGATCGCTTACGCGTGACGCCATTTTGCCCATGTGGGCAGTTCGCGCTCGGTGGCCGGATCATCCAGACGGATCCAGCTATAAGACGTGCCGGGCCATTCCGGAACGGGTAGCGGGGCCGCGCAGCGAATGTCCGCGAGGCCCGGCCGATAGGCCTGGGATGGCCAGAATAGCGGCATGATGCGGCGCGCTTCCATGCCTTGGCGCAATTCGGCCGGTCCGCCCGCGTCGGACACGATATCGCAGTGGAACGACCAGTCCTCTTCGTTCCAGGCGAGCAATACACTTGGCGCGCCGGCGGCATCGAACATCAGCACCGCGTCCTGATTGGGGCGCCAGTAGTATTCGACGATGCCTTCCCGCGCGGCCACCTCATCGATCAGTTTGACGACCCGTGGATCCCGGTAGGTCGCCCCCGCCTCATGCAGGCTGATGTGCCCGCGGGCCGCGCAGCACTTGCGTTTCGCGGTGTCCAGCGCGGTTGCCAGCTTGCGCGCCATCTCGACGTCGGTTTTCTTCAGATAGCAATCGATCAGTCCCGCGTTGAACGCGGCCACCGCCTCGCGCTCGTCGGCGACGCCGGTGAGCAGGATTTTCGTGCAGTTCGCGTTGCGGATGGAGGTCAGAAACTGGATGCCGTCGACCTCCGGCATCGAATAGTCTACGACCACCGCGCCCACCGCCTCGAATCGGGCGGGATCGGCGAGTGCATCCTCGCCGATCGCATTCCCGCCGGTTTTCTCCGCACCGAAATAGTCCGCAGCCAGGGGCGGCACCTCCGTGTCACGCGACGACACGAAGTCGAGCGCCGCCTGGGGGTGCGTAAAAAAGCGGTTCAGGCGTTCGTCCGGAAATGCGCCCCGCAGCGCCTGCAGGAAATCCGGATTGTCGTCGACAAATACCACGGACACGGGAAAAAGCACCGGCTGCCTAACGAAGGGTTGCATAAGAGTCTCGATAAATCAGCAGAAGAAGATGCGGTATCGGAGACGAATTACCGCGAATGATTATCGCGGCAATTATCCGGCGAAAGTGGGACGCACATCAACTGTTCCGCATTTGCAAATCCGGAATGTTTCAATCTCGCCGCTCAGCAGAATTGCACGGGGAGAATCGGGCCATTCCTTCTCGTTGAAGGAATGCGCAGCTACCGCCAGTAGCGACTCAAGGAGTTATCCATGTTGACGCGAGACGCGATTCTTCACGTCCTTTCCAACGAAACGGCGCATCAGTCCGAGAAAACCTTCCACCACGTGGTCGACATTTACCTCAAGGATTCCAATGCCTTCATGAATACCTATTTCGCACGCTACTTCGAATGGCAGGGCGTGTGCCGTGAACGCTGGTTCCACGAATGCATCCACAACAACCTGCTGGCGGCTGGCGGGGCGTTCGTGACGAAGCGCGCGCACCAGGAATACGTCCAGGAGACATTTCCGTTCCAACGTGTCGATTGCTTTCTCAACACGTTCGAGGTTCGGCAATGTTCGGCCTATCTGTTGTTTCGCTTCTACGTTGACGGACGCCAGGTGTCGCTGGGGTATCAGCAAATCGTGTTTGCCGGTTCCGACAAGCGGATCCGCCGGTTTCCGCCGGGCATCATCGAGCGGGTCAAGGCGTACGAACTGATCCTGCCGTCCGCCGCGAACTGAACGTGAGACCACCTTACCCGATGCGATAGCGCCGGGGAAGCGCCGGCGGATCGCGCAGTGTGTCGTCCGCCGGCGCACCGGGCTCCGGCAGCCGAATCGTGAATGTGGTCCGGACGCCGGGGGAGGATTCACACGTGATGGTGCCGCCGAGCGCTTCACATACGCGGCGGCAAAAGCTCAAGCCCATGCCGGCGCCGCGACCGTGTGACTTGGTTGAGAAAAAGGCAT
Source organism: Burkholderia lata (assembly GCF_000012945.1). NCBI lineage: Bacteria > Pseudomonadati > Pseudomonadota > Betaproteobacteria > Burkholderiales > Burkholderiaceae > Burkholderia > Burkholderia lata. The sequence goes on along the minus strand of NC_007509.1, from coordinate 639,411 downwards.
CGAAGATCTGGGGAAGCACATCGGGGGGGATGCCCGGGCCCGTATCGCTGAAACGCACCACGCAGTAACCGTTGCTGCGATGAGCGTCGATCTCGATCTGCCCACGGCCGCTTGCGTGGATCGCGTACAGGGCGTTTTTCAGCAGATTGAAGATGACGAAGATCACGAGCGAATCGGATCCGAAAAACCGGATGTCCGGATCGATCGTGTCGACCGATACGCGGTCTCGCTCACCCGGACGGAACGGAAAGCGATCCACTGCGGCGTCGACACAGGCCCGTATCGGATAGGCCGCGAAGCTGTGGCGATCGAGTCGGTCCAGCGTAAAGGACGCCAGCGACATCTCGACCACCGTACTCGTGGTGTCGACCTGACGCCGGATCGACGACGCGAGCGTCGATAGCCGCTCCAGCTGTCCAGGATACAAATCGTCGGCGCACAACCGCTGCTCCACCGCCAGCCGATACCCGCGCAACAGCACGGGCAGGACGTTGCGCAGCTCGTCCGCGTGCAGGCCGATCGCCGCCAGCGGCGTGGCCACTTCGTGCGCGACCGTCGCGGCCAGGAGATAAGGGCCCATCAGGCCATAGCGGACGATCGACATCGCGAGAATCCCGAGACTGATCGCGATGAACAGCACCCCCACCGGATAGAACTCGGCGCCGTAGTTCACCGCATAGTCGGTCGCCGCGAGCGAGTAGAGGCCCAGGCTGACGAGACATTGAGTGAGCAACTGCCGGACGTCGCGCGCCCGCCCCTGTCGTCTTGCCTCGATCAGGAGCCAACCGCTGCGGCCGACCAGGCATACCGTCTGCACGACGTGCAGCGGATGCAGTGGGCCCGCCTTGGGATACGGGCCGAAGAAATGCAGGCGGAATCCATCGACGACCGTATTGCTCGTGACCAGCAGCACGGCCAGCAGGACGCAGAGTCCGTAGGACGCGAATATGACCGGCCGCTCGTCCCGACGCGACACGACCTCCGTCACGAAATGATAGAAGGTCGTCGGCAGAAAAAGGATGAACAGATAACCTGCCTTGACCAACACGTTGGCGACGTCCGCGTCGGTCGTCTGGAACAGGAAGGCCCATGTTCCCTGCCAGACGAAGGTAGTCGCGCACATCAAGGCGAACGGGACGGATACCCGCGTGAGCCCCTTGGTGGCCAGCACGTAGAGGCCAAACCCGAGAAACAACGCAGAGACAAACGCGGGCAAGATCGAGTACATATGCGTGAATCCACCATGTTCACTGGTCGCGCACCACTGAACTGTCTTGGCCGGTGCCATTTGCGAGAGTAGCACGCCGCGGCAGGCGAGCGCGCGCGGCGGGTTTGCCCACGGGGCTTCTGCGCATCACGATTGTTGATCGCGCTGTGTCGAGTGCTGGGCAGCGTTGACCAAAATGAACTTGTCGCCGTTTGCGAAGCACGGTTGGCACTTCGCCGGCCCGCATTGGCCGGAAGGTGCGAAATCCTCGTGAATTCATGAAGTTGCACGTCGCGGATTCACATCGTCATTGGCCGTGGTCTTGCGAAGATCCGCGTCAACTCCCCTGCGGTGCCGTTGCAGCGTTGGCGGACTCTGCCGCGCGTCGTGCGAAACCTGATTACATCACGCTGATGATCGCCTTTTAGTTTTTCAGGGCTTTTCAGTAATGTCGTGTTCTGGCTATTTACAGATGTCGTGCTTTTGACTGCCGGCATGCTGGCGGCGGTTCGAACTGCCGGAGCGCATCGTGGGCCAACCCGGACTGATCACCATGAGCATGCGGGAGCTGGATCGTCGGAAGATCGTGGTAGCCGTGATCGAGCCGCTTCTGATGCGTTGGCGAGCCGCCGAGCGACTCGGGATCAGCCGACGGCAGGATGCGCTGCCGGCCGACCGCGCACGAAAGCATCGACCGGTTGCTGGCGGGCCGAAAATCGCGATCTGGCCGTTTTCCGCAGGATGGCGCCGTTGTGTGTCCGGTTCCGGCAATTTTCTGGCGTTCGCCAGCGGACGAAATTGCCCGGTTTATTGACCCGAACGGCAAACGTGTACAGTGGGTGCACTCCCGGAAGGTTCCGCATCGATCGTTTTCTCGCCCCCCGGGCTCCCCACGCATACGCAAAGAAGATCCGCCATGCTGACTGCTTCCTTGCCGATCGAGCCGACCCTGCTTCGGCGATATCGTTATTTCGAATCCGACGACCTCGACGACACGCGCGAACGTATTGCCGCGGTACTGCAGCCGCATCGGCTCACGCCGGGCAGTTCGCGCGGCGGCTATTCCGCGTACATGGATCATGTCCGGATCGACAGCGTCGGATTCGGCACCATCGGCTATGCCGGCACCATGAGCGTCGATGCCGGCGAAATCGAGGATTACTACCTGGCCATCCTCAGTCTCGGCGGCTACGCGGACCTGAACGTCGGCGGCCGGCGCACGATCGCCGGGCCGACCCAGGGCGTGATCGTCGGGCCGGCCACCCGGTTCGGCGGCACGTTTTCACGCGACTGCGAGCAGTTCTTCGTGCGCATCGACAGGCGCGCGATCCTCGCACATACGGGCCACGACCATCTGCAGATCGAGCCCACGCTCGACCTGACGCGGCAGGAACTGCAGCCGTGGCTCGCGCAACTGCGCGTGATGGCGTCCTCGCCGGAGACCGTCGCGCTTGCCCAGCGCGACCGCCGCATCGCGCTCGAATTCGAACGGCTCGTCATCTCGCTGCTGCTCGCCGGCCAGCCGCATCACTGCCAGACGCGGCCCGGCGGGACCGCGCTCGTGCCGCGCACGGTCAAGCGCGCGGAGGCCTACATCGTCGAGCACGCGTGCGAGCCCATCACGCTGGCCGATATCGCGCTGGCGGCCGGCGTGCCGGTACGCACGCTGCTCGACGGCTTCCAGCGCTTCTCGCACGGCAGTCCGATGCAACTCGTGCGCGAGCGGCGTCTCGAACGTGCGCGCGACCAGTTGCTGCATGCGCGCGAGGCTGAGCGTGTCGCGGACGTCGCGCTCGGCTGCGGCTTCGCGAATCTCGGCCGCTTCGCGATCCTGTACCGCGAAACGTTCGGAGAATCGCCGTCGGATACGCTGCGCCGCGCGCGCCGCTCCGCCGGCTGAGCACGAAATTCTGCGCACGCCGGACAGGCGCTGCGCTCGGTGGATATTCGCGGCCGATTCGTCCACATACAGTCGATCCGTCCGAATTCGACGGAGCCGCTGGATGTCCCTGCTCAGAATCCGCGTCGCGCGCATCGAGGCGCTGACGCCCGCAATCCGACGATTGCATCTCGTCGCCTCGAACGGCGCGCCGCTGCCCGGGTTTGACGCCGGTGCGCACATCGGCGTGCACGTGCCGCTCTCCCCTCGCCCGCCACGGCGCGCGTATTCGCTCGTCAACGCCGACGCTGGCGCCGCTTGCGTCGACCACTATGAAATCGCCGTGCTGCGCGAAGCCGCCGGAAGCGGCGGCTCGCAATGGATGCACGCGTGCGTGCCCGGCGACGAATTCGATGTCGATCCGCCCAGAAACGATTTCCCGCTCGCCACGAACGCACAGCGGCATCTGTTGATCGCAGGCGGCATCGGCATCACGCCGATCCTGTCGATGGCGCGCGAACTCACGCGCGCCGGGCGTGCATTCACGTTGCACTACGCCGCGCGCGATGCCGCGTCGATGGCCTATCGGGACGAAGTGGCCGCACTGCCCGATGCGACCTGTTGGTTCGACAACGGCGACCCGGCGCGCGGCATGCCGCTGGCGGACACGATCGGCGCGCCCGAGCCCGGCACGCATCTGTACGTGTGCGGCCCGACGGGACTCATCGAGGCGACGCTCGCCGTGGCCCGGCGTCTCGGCTGGCGCGACGATGCGCTGCACAGCGAGCGTTTTGCGGCGGCCGTCCCGTCGGGCAGCGATGCGCCGTTCGAAGTTCGGCTCGCGACGTCGGGGCGCGTGCTGAACGTGCCGGCCGGCGCGTCGATTCTCGATACGTTGATCGAAGCAGGGCTCGATCCGCTCTACGACTGCCGGCGCGGCGACTGCGGCGTCTGCACGGTCCGGCTGCTCGACGGCGAGCCCGATCATCGCGACATCTGCCTCACCGACGAGGAACACGCAGGCGGTTCGTTCTGCCCGTGCGTGTCGCGCGCGAAAAGCGCGGGCCTCGTCCTCGATCTGTAAGCCCGTCCCTATCGTCCCTCTCCGAGCAAGGAAACCGCATGAGCCTGACTAACGAGACCCTCGCGGGCCTGGTCCGCCCCGACAGCGTGCACAAGCGCCTCTATACCGATCCCGAGATCTTCGCGCTGGAAATGGAACGGATCTACGGCCAGGCGTGGATCTACGTCGGCCACGAAAGCCAGGTGAGGGCCCCCGGCGACTATCACACAGCGCGCATCGGCGACCAGGACGTCGTGATGGTGCGCGGCACGGACGGCGCGGTGCACGTCGTCTACAACCGGTGTCCGCACAAGGGTGCGAAGATCGTGCCGGACGGCGACGGCTCCGTCGGAAAATTCTTCCGGTGTCCGTACCATGCGTGGACGTTCCGACACGATGGCACGCACCTTTCGGCGCCACTGCGCAACGGGTTGCAGAACACGTGTTTCGATCCGAAGCATCCGGATTTCTCGATGCGACGCGTCGCGCGCGTGGACCGCTATCGCGGCTTCGTGTTTGCCAGCCAAAGCGCCGAAGGGCCCGATCTCCGGACGTTCCTGAACGGCGTCGTCTCGTCGATCGACAATCTGTGCGATCGCTCGCCCGTGGGCGAGGTCGAGGTCACGGGCGGTGTGTTCCGCGTGCTGCAGCGCTCGAACTGGAAATTGTTCTACGAGAACCTGCATGACACGATGCATGCGCCGGTCACGCACGAATCGTCGGTAGTGGCGGCCCGGGAAAAGGCCGCGGAGATGGGCACGATGCCGTTCGAGCTGCTCGTCATGGACGGCAACGGCGAGCCCTACGCGTTCTGGGAAAAGCTCGAACTGCGCGCCTATGCGTACGGCCACGGCTATATGGAAGGGATTTTCGATCCGGCGGCCGCCGAGCGCGACCCTGTGTCGACCGCACATTTCGCGGTGCTCGCCGACGCCTACGGCGACGAACGCGCGCGCCGGATTCTCGGCATGAACCGCCACAACACCGTCATCTACGGCAGCGGTTCCCCGCATACCGTATTCCAGCAGTTTCGCGTGATCCGGCCAATTGCAGTGGACAAGACGCTCGTCGAAATCCAGCTGTTCCGGCTGAAGGGCGCACCCGACGCCGTGTTCGAGCGTGCGCTGACCTACGCGAACGTGATCAATTCGCCGTCGTCGAACGTGATGCCCGATGACGTCGAGGTCTACGCGCGCTGCCAGGAAGGCAACCAGACCCACGGTGGCGAATGGGTGAGCATGCATCGCTATGCGGGTACCGATCGCGCAACGGAAGACGGCTTCGTGTCGATCAACGGCACCAGCGAACTGCCGATGCGCAACCAGTTCGCCGCGTGGAAGCGCTTCATGGTTGATGAAACCACGCTCCCCGCCAGCACTGTCGAAGGAGCTGCATGATGCTGCACGACCCGGCTTTCGATGTGTCGACCGTGGCGGTCGACCCGGCCGCCCGTGATGCCACGCTGCTGGCGCACGCGGCGCAATTCCTGTTTCGCGAGGCGCGGCTGCTCGATACGCGCGCGTTCGCCCCGTGGCTCGACCTGTGGACACCCGACGGCATGTACTGGCTGCCGCACGAACCGGGCCAGGCCAGCCCGCACGACCATATTTCGCTGTTCTGGGAGGATGCGACGCTGCGCGAGGTGCGGGCGGGCCGCGTGACGAACCTGCGCAACTGGTCGCAGCAGCCGACGACCCGCACCGCGCGCATCGTCGGCAACGTGATCGTCGACGGCCGCGACGCGGCCGGCCGGCTGATTGTCCACTCGACGCTGATCGTCCACGAATGGCGGCTCGGGCAGCGCGCGCTGGCGGGGCTCGTCACGCACAAGCTCGACACGAGCGGCGACGACTGGAAGATCTATCTGAAGCGCGTTGATCTCGTCAATTCGACCGACGCGCTCGCCAACCTGGAGGTGTTCGTGTGAACGCCAAGCCGCTGTCGGGAACGCTGGCGCGAACGGCCGTGATCGCGCTGCACTACCAGAACGACGTGCTCGATCCGCACGGCAAGATCCGCGTGGGCTTCGACGCGGATCAGCCCGAGCGCGCGGCCGTGCTCGATGCGGCCCGCGCGCTGCTGGCCGGCGCGCGCGGGTACGGCTTGCCGATCGTCCATGTCCGCATCGCATTTCGCGACGACTATGCGGACCTGCCGCGCAACGCGCCGATATTCGTGCGTACCGCCGAGCTCGGCGCGGTGCGCGACGGCAGTTGGGGCGCGCGCTTCCATCCGACGCTCGATCCCGATCCGGCGCGCGCGCTCGATTACGTCGTGCATCACAGGTGCACGAGCGGCTTCATCGGCACGCCGCTCGAGCAGATACTCGCGGCACACGATGTGCGTCATGTGATCGTCGCGGGCGTCGCGACGCATTCGACCGTCGAAATGACCGCGCGTCACGCAGCCGATCTCGGCTACCGCGTGACCGTCGCGGCCGACGCGTGCGCATGCGCGGACCGCCGGCAGCACGACGCGTCGCTCGAATCGATGCGATTGATCGCAACCATTTCCACCGTCGACGAACTGTTCGGCACGGACTCTCAAACGGAGGGCGAATGAGCACGACACCTACCCCGGAAGCACGGTTGCGCGATCGGTCGCGCAACGCGGCCGCGCGCCTCGAAGGCAAGGTTGCGATCATCACCGGCGCGACGCAAGGGCTCGGCGCCGACATCGCGCGCAGTCTCGCGGAAGAAGGCGCTTGCGTGCTGATCGCCGGGCTCGATGCCGACGCGGGCCATGCTCTGGCGGCTTCGATCGGTGCGTCGGCGCGTTTTGCGCCCACCGACGTCACCGACGACGCGCAGCTCGAACGTGCGATCACGACGGCCATCGCCGCTTTCGGCGGCCTTGACCTCATCGTGAACAACGCGTGCAGCTACGACGACGCCGGCCTCGCGTCGACCCGGGAACAATGGGCACGCCTGCTCGACGTAAATCTCGTGTCGGCGGCGATCCTGGCGCAGAAGGCAGCGCCGCACCTGCGGCGCGGCGGCGTCGTAGTCAATCTCGGCAGCGTCGGCGGAAAGTTCGGCGCGGCCGGCCGCGCGCTGTATCCGGCGTCGAAGGCTGCGCTGCTGCAACTGACGCGCAATCTCGCAGTCGATCTCGCGCCGCGCGGGCTGCGGGCGGTCAGCGTGTCGCCGGCCTGGACGTGGTCGCCGTCGCTCGAGCATCTCGCCGGCGGTTCGGTCGAGCGGGCGGATCGCGTCGGCCGGCCGCTGCATCCGCTCGGCCGCGTTGGCCGCGGCGACGAGGTCGGACGCGTGGTGGCGTTTCTTTGTTCGGACGACGCATCGTGGATCACCGGTGTCGACGTGCCCGTCGACGGCGGCTTCTCGATGCTCGGGCCGGATCAGGGTGTGTCGCCGCGCGAGTGGTTCGGGCGGCAGCCTCCGCAATAGCGCGCGGTGCGAATCCGCCGTGTCTCCACCCTACTCCATCGGGAATCCATCCATGACGAAGCAAATCAGAATCGGCAGTGGCGACGCAGCGTTCGACGCCTATCTCGCGCTGCCGGAAGCCGGCAACGGCCCGACCATCGTGCTGCTGCAGGAGATTTTCGGCGTCAATGCCGAGATGCGTGAAGTCGCCGACCTGTATGCGGCGGAGGGATACGTCGTGATCGCGCCGGACCTGTTCCACCAGTTCGCGCCGAACATCGAGCTGGGTTACGGCGATGACGATCATGCGAAGGCCTTCGACTATTACCAGCGCTTCGACGTGGCGCGTGCCATCGTCGATATACGTGCAACCGTCGATTATGCCCGCGCGCTGCCCGAATCGACCGGCAAGGTCGGCGTGCTCGGCTTCTGCCTCGGCGGCAAGCTCGCGTATCTCGCTGCGGCGCGGTGCGGCGTCGACTGTGCGGTCGGCTATTACGGTGTAGGCATCGAGCAGTCGCTCGATCTCGTGGAGCGCATCGCGTGCCCGATAGCGCTGCATTTCGGCGGCACCGATACGCTCAATCCACCCGAAACCGTGACTGCGATACGCGCGGCGCTCGACAGCAAGCCGAACGTCAAGCTGTACGAATATGCGGGCGCCGGCCATGCGTTCAGCCGTAGCGGCCCGACCTTCGTCAAGACGGCCGCGATGTCCGCGCACACGCGCAGTCTCGCGGTGTTCCGCAAGGCGCTCGGGCCCGACTACGATCTCGGCGCGCTCGCCGATCATCATTTCCATCTGGAGTTCGCCGCGCGCGACCCGGAGGAAACGATGCAGACGATGGTACCCGAGCCCTACGTGAACCACGTGCCGACAATGACAGGGGGCACCGGCTACACGGAGCTCAAGCGTTTCTACACGCATCACTTCATCCACAACAACCCGGCCGACATGGCGATGGTGCCGATCTCGCGGGTGGTCGGCGTCGATCGCATGGTGGACGAGTTCATCCTGACGTTCACGCACGACCGGGAAATCGACTGGCTGTTGCCGGGCGTGGCGCCGACCGGCAAGCGCGTGGAGATCCCGATGATCGTCGTCGTTGCGTTTCGCGGGCCGAAGCTTTACAACGAGCATATCTACTGGGATCAGGCGAGCGTGCTCGTGCAGCTCGGGCTGCTCGATCCGCAGGGGCTGCCGGTCTCGGGCGTCGAGGCCGCGCGCAAGCTGCTCGATGAAACGCTGCCGTCGAACGCGCTGATGGCGCGCTGGCGCGAGAGCGAACCGGCGCGATAGCAGTGCGCGCCGGCGACGGCCCTCCCCTCGCCCCCTCCGGACAGGCGGCCCCGCCTGGCGCGCGATGATCGGCACTCGGGCCGGTGCGCGTTGCCGCCTTCCCGACGGGGGCCGATCCGGGGCACCACCGTTGACAATGGTGCACGCAATGCGGCGTCAATCGCAATCCGGCCACGCGATGCGGCCGACGACGCCGCGTCGCGGTGCCAGTGGAAGGACGATCAGGCGTTCTACGAAGTCGCTCTGGACGAGGACATCTTCGTGGCGACGCAGGCGGGCCTGCGCGATCCGAACGGGTCCGGTTTCGGGTCCGGCGCGTTCGATACGGCCGGCGACCTGCTCGGCCTCGCGCACACGCATTGTCACCACGCTCGCTGGACGACCTGTTTCCGTTGGCGATCGCGCGCGGGCGCGGTGTCGGTCTCGATCGCCTCAGGCACGAAGCGCGTGAGGCGGTCGACTCCCCCTCGCTGGCTCTGCCCAGACGCGTTTTGGATTTTGGAATCGATTGATTTCGAAATTAAATCACGCTACTTGGATAAGTATTCTTATCACAATAGCTCTATTTAAGATTCAAACTCGCATTTTCGCGAACGCCCCGCATGCAACGGGGCGTCCGTCGTTCAGCGCCCGATCGGCAGCCCGGTCGGCTCGATCCAGCCCAGCTTGTAAGCGATCAGCAGCGACAGGAACAGCGTGACCGACAGCCCGACGCGCGCCGCGAGCGACCAGGCCATCCGCTTGGACTTGCCGCGATCGTGATTCATGAAATACAGCGCGAAGATCAGGCTCGCGATGATCATCGCGAATGCCACGGAAACCAGCAGAGTTTTCATTGGTGATGCCCTTGAAGATCGGAATCGGCCTGAATCAGTTCGGCCAGTTTTTGCCGCTCGTCGGCGAGCTCGCCGACGCCCGACGCCGGCCAGTCCAGCGCGACGCCATTGCCCAGCGAATCGCGCACGAGCGCCTGGTAGCGCCGGTCGTTGATCCGGCCGTGGTCCATCGTTTCCGAGATCTCGCGCCGGAACGGCAGCGGGAAACTCGCGTACGCGCGCGACAGCGCCGCATATTGTCTCGCATCGATCTCTTTCGACGATGGTATGACAGTCCAGATCACCACAGCCACGATGGCCGTGAACGGGATCGCCGTGTAGCGAAGAATGAACTTGATCGGGGTCATGAAACGGTGGGCAGAAGTGATCGCGAAGGCGGGCGGCGCGGCCATGCGGCGGCGGAGCCGCAGTCCGGCCGCGCTGGATGACATTGTACTGAAAGCCCTATTCGACTAACAGAGTATGATAATGACATTATCATGTTCGTCACATGGTTCGAGAGACCCGGCACCAGTGCGCAGGCGGCGTGCCCGCCCAGCCGCCCGGTGTCGGTCTTCACGTCCGTGCCCGCGATCCGCGGCGATCGAGCGAAGCCCCTAGCCCCTAGTCCCTATGCCAGCGCAGTATTTTCGAAACCTGACGGGAAAACACCGCAGCGCGACCGCGAACCGTCAGCTCGGGTTTTCGCTGGCGTTCGTCGCCGGCGCGGCCAATGCGGGCGGCTTTCTCGCGGTCAAGCAATACACGTCGCACATGAGCGGCATCGTGTCGGCGATCGCCGACCAGACGGCGCTCGGCGACCTGCGGCTCGCGCTGGCCGGCATCAGTTCGCTGGGGTCGTTCCTGATCGGCGCCAGTTGCTCGGCGATCCTCGTCAACTGGGGCCGCCGCCGCGGCCTGCACAGCCAGTTCATGCTGCCGCTGCTGGTCGAGGCCGCACTGCTGCTCCTGTTCGGGCTGCTCGGCAGCCACCTCGCGCTGTGGGAGACCTTCTTCGTGCCGGTGACCGTGACGCTGCTGTGCTTCATCATGGGGTTGCAGAACGCGACGATCACGAAGCTGTCGGGCGCCGAGATCCGCACGACGCACATGACCGGCATCGTGACCGACCTCGGCATCGAGCTCGGGAAGCTGTTCTACTGGAACCGGTCGGCGGCCGACGTCGACACGCATGCGGTGGTCGCCAACCGCTCGAAACTGCGGATTCACGCGACGATGCTCACGTCGTTCTTCATCGGCGGCCTGGCCGGCGCGATCGGCTTCAAGCATGTCGGCTACGTGTCGACCGTGCCACTTGCCGCGGTACTCGTCACGCTTGCGATCGTGCCGGTGATCGACGACCTGCTCGCGCTGCTTCGCAGCAGGCGCTGATCGCACACCACGAAAGCGTTTTCGGCGGTGGCGCCGAAGGCGTTCGATTATAATTTGATTAACATACCGACCACCCTCGCCCCGCAATGGAAACGAAAACCGCCCGCCTGACCGTCCTGATCGACCCCGCGAAAAAGGAAGCTTTCGAGATGCTCTGCGCGGAGCAGGATCTCACGCCTTCGCAAGTCGTGCGGCAACTGATCCGCGAGTATCTCGACCGCCACGGCGTGACGTACAAGACCAAGAGCGCGCTCGGCAAGCGCATGAAGTAATCGCAACCGTACAGGCCGCGCCGGCGCCGCCGCCTACCTGGCGTTTGCGCCGCCGATTTCCCATCGCCCGTGCGGCTGCGCACACATCACCAGCCGTTGCGGGTCAACGCTCTCCCCGGCCTTCATGCGCCTCGCCGTGGCCGCCAGCTTGAGCTCGCCGGCCCGCGCACACGCGAGTGCGCGCTCGAGCAGGATACGCAACGACGGCAGCCGGTTGCCGCCCTTCCATGCGAACGCGATGAAGTTGTTGTCGTCGCCGCACGGCACCAACGTATATGACGCACCGAACACCGAGCGCAGTTGCTCGAGATGCGCCGGCAGCGCCGGATCGTCGTCCATGAAGTTGATGGCCAGCACGCCGGTTTCGCTCAGGCGCTCGTGACATGCAGCGAGGAATGTGGCGCCCGCACAGCGGCCCCGCATGCCGTCGGCCACGAACGCGTCGTGCAGGATCACGTCCGTCCTGACATCCGCCCTTTCCAGATGATCCGCGCCGTCGGCGCACACCACCCTGAACCGGCCGTCATCAGCAGGAATCCTGAAAACGTCACGCAGCGCGATCACGTCCGGGTTGATCTCGACCGCGTCGATCGCCGAGCCGGGCAAGTGCCGGTAGCAGTACTTCGCCAGCGAACCGCCGCCGAGCCCGAGCATGCAGATGTGCGCGGGCTCGGGCTGCAGCAGCAGAAAACCCATCATCACGCGCGTATAGCCGAGCTCGAGCCGGCCCGGATCCCGGAGCGACATGAAGCTCTGCGTGCCGAAATGGTCGAAGTGCAGCGACAGCGCGTGCTGCGTCTCGAGCACGAACGGCCGGCCGTCGTTCAGCGGCGTCGCCAGGAATCTGATGAACGCGTCGTAGGAAATTCGATCCTCGGCCATGAACGGGCAGTCGATTGCTGACGGTCGATTGGAGCGTGCGCGCTCAGACTTTCTTCAGGTAGCAGGCCTTCAGCATGAAGCCGCCCATGTCGGTCTTGCAGTCGACCTCGTGATCGCCGCCGACGAGCCGGATGCTCTTGACCTTGGTGCCCATCTTAAGCGTGATCGACGAGCCCTTCACACGCAAGTCCTTGATCAGCACGACCGAGTCACCATCCGACAGCACGTTGCCGTTGGCGTCCTTGACGACGTCGCCCGCCGGTTCGTCGCCCGTTTCGGTGCCGGCGCCGGCCGACCATTCATGGCCGCAGTCCGCGCATACGGTCAGCGTGCCGTCCGGGTAAGTGTTTTCCATCGCGCATTGCGGGCAGGCGGGGGCGGCGTTCATTGCAGCTTCCATTCAGGGGGTGTTGAGTCGTCGATAAAAATGCCGGGCGCGCTGGCAGCGTCGCCCGGCCGGCCTGCAGGTTCCCGCCGACGGGTCGGCGGGCCGGCTTCGGCGCACACGACATTATAATGCAATACACATATTTTGAACGCTGTATTATAATCATCGTTTTCGCGCCGTTCGCCGGACTTGCGGCCTGTTTCACCGAGAATGCCGGCACATCCACGCAGGATGGCACACCCCGGCTGCGCTGCCGGCTTCCCCGAGTCGTGCGGTAAAGCACGTTTCACGCGTGCCTGGCGCACCGCCGGCCCGGCGCCGCACACCGATTCCGACGTTCCGTCCAGAGGCTCTCCGACATCGTGGCAACCGTTGTGTACGTTGAAATCGGCCCCGCGTGGAACCGCAACCGCGGCTACACCGCACGAGAAGCCGCCGTCGACGCGGCGCGCGGCTTCGAAAGCGACATCCTGCTGATTGCGAACGGAATCAGCAGCGATGCGAAGGACAGCGCCGCCATCGCGGCGCTGCAGGTGCACGGCGGCACGTCCGCGCAAGTGCTGGCCACCGGCCCCGACGAGGAGGCCGCACTGCAGGCGCTGCTGCCCGTTCTTCAGGCGCGCTGACCCGCGCGCCGCCCGATGTCACGGCATCCCGCCCACCCCGAATCCCCTTTTCATGAGGAAGCGATGAGCGACAACTTCACGTCCCACACCCCGAACCTGTCGGCCTCCGCCATCTGGGCGCTCGAGCGCCTCGCCGATGTCCGCTACGGGCGCGACGCACCGGCGCTCGGCTGGTCGATCGCGCGTGAGCTCGTTAGCGCGGGCTTCGTCAGCCATTCCGCACACGGCCGCTCCGGCGCGTCGATCACGGCCGAAGGACGCACCTTCCTGAAGAGCCGGAAGTAGATCGCCAGCGGCGGCGCGTCAGCTTGATCCTTTTGAGCATCACATTGGCGATTTTGAGTCTTATGAGGATCGTTCTGCGCTTCTAAAGTGGAGTCACCCCGAACGAACGGGCGTCAACTTTCCGATCAAGGAGCCAGTCATGAGCCGCATCGCCATCCCCGCCATCGAAACCGCCACCGGCGCAACCGCCGACGTGTACGCACAAGTCCGCAAGGTCGCCGGCGGCACCGTCCCCAACCTGTTCGCCGCCGTCGGCCACCTCGCGCCGAACGCGCTCGCGGCTGTGCTCAATGCCGAAGGCGTGCTCGCCGGCGGCACGCTGAGCAAGCAGGATCTCGAAACGATCAAGCTGCTCGTCAGCGCCGACACCGGGTGTGACTACTGCGTCGCCGCGCACAACCTGCTCGGCAAGATGACGGGCCTGTCGGCCGACGCGCTGCGCGCGATCCGTTCGAGCGAGCCGAACACCGGCGACGCGAAGCGCGACGCACTGATCCGCTTCGTGCTGAACCTGCAACGCACGAGCGGCACGATCACCGACGACGAATTCGCGGCGATCCGCGAAGCCGGCTACACGGACACGCAACTCGCGGAAATCTCGCTCACGATCGCGCTGACGATCTTCACCAACACGTTCAACCGCATCAACGACACGGTCGTCGATTTCCCGCCCGTGAAGTAAATCCCGCGGCAATGCCGGCAATCGGGACCACATGCAGTCCCGCTGCCGGCCGCCGTCCGTGTTTCGAGCGCGCCCGTCGCCGGCCTCGTTGCCGCGACGGGCGTTCCGCGTGGATCACGGCCGCAGCCCCGTTCGGGAGGATCGGGAGGCGATACGCGCTGGCGGCTGCCGCGCTGTTCACCGCGTTGGACAATCGTAGCGATGGGGCCGGCATCGAACCGTGCATCGACGTCGGGCAGATCGATATGTGTTGCGTGGAACCGGCGCGGGCGCCGTCTTCGCACTTACTCCGCGTCGCCAGCCTCGCCGTCATCCGATGCAGGTGTGTCACGCGGGCCGCCGAGCGACTGGCGCCGCCAGTCTCCGGGTGTCATGCCCGCCCAGCGCGTGAACACGCGGCGAAACGCGGCCACCGACTGATACCCGACGTCGGCCGACACGGCCTCCGCGCTGGCCGATGGCTGGCGCAGCGCATTCGCGGCGAGGCTCATCCGGATGTCCGTCAGCAGGTCCGCGGCCGAGTGCCCGAGTGTCGACTGGAAATGACGCATGAAGGTCGCGCGCGACATGCTGCACAGTGCGGCCAGTTCGGGTAGCGTCCACGGCTTCGCCGGATCGTCGAGCATCGCGACGATCGCGGCCGCGAGGCGCGGCTGGCCGGCCAGTGCCAGCAAACCGGTCGGTGCCTGCCCCGATTCGCTGATCGCGCGCAGCGCGAGCGCGAACAGCGCCGCCGACAGCGCGTTCAGGATCGCGAGGCCGCCGAGCTGCTGCTCGAGCGATTCCGCGCGCATCAATTCGACGAGGGCGGTTAGCCGCGCGGTGGCGGCCAGCGCGTCCGGCGTACGGCTGTCCGTCGCCGCGCGCACGACGAGATCGGGCGGCAGGTGGCGCCGGATCAGCCGGTCGTGCGGCGGCGCGACCACGAAGCGCCCGCACAGCATGTCCAGCCGCTCACCGGTGCCCGCGTTCTCGCCGATGAAGACGTGCCCGCCGGGCCGCTTGATCGCCGGCACCGGCGGCAGCCCGCTGCCGTCGTGCAGCACATGCGGGGAACCGTGCGGCAACAACACGAGATCGCCGCCGCCGAGTTCGCGCACCGTACCGTCGTCGGGATTCTCGAGGATCGCGCGGCCGCGCAGCACCGCGTGATACGGGATCTCGCACGCAGGCGATCGCTCATACGTAATCGCCCACGGCGCGCCGAACGCGCAGCGGATTTCGAGCTTCCCGGTGACCGTGACGAGCGCCATGAAGCGGCTCAGCCAGTCGGATTCGAGCGTCATGTTGAGGAGTGAAGGCACATCGGAAGTGCCGCGCGCATCGCATGAAAGTCCGATTATCGCGCGGGAAGCCGATGCGATCGCGCTCGCTTCCTGTCCGGTGCCGTTGACGCGACGGCGTCGCTTCCGGCCGCCCGCAGCGTCGCCTGCGCGGGCAAGGGTTTTGCTATCATTCCGGCTCTCCGTCTTGCCGAATTGGCCACACCCGCTTGCAGAGTGCCGTCATCGCCCGCCGTCAATCGCACGCCGCCGCTCGCCGAGAAACATCGCCGCCCGCTCTGCTTGCGGGTGCGTGACCGGGACCCAACCAGCGCGGCATCGACGTGCTGACGGCCAGGCCGTCCCATGCCCCTTCCTTTCCGGAAACCCGATGCCACTCATCTCCTCACCGCCCGTTCTCGACACACCGCGTCTCATCCTCGAAGGCCATCCGCTCGGCGACTTCGAGGCGCTCGCCACGATGTGGGCCGAGCCGAAGGTCGTCGAGCACATCTTCAACGGCGAGCCGTCCGCACCGCGCGACTCGTGGATGCGCATGCTCGCGTATCGCGGGCTGTGGCCGCTGCTTGGCTATGGCTACTGGGCGATTCGCGAGAAGGCATCGGGCCGCTATGTCGGCGATCTCGGCTTCGCCGATTTCCACCGGCTCATCGAGCCGTCGATTCGCAACGTGCCGGAAGCCGGCTGGGCACTGGCGACGTGGGCGCACGGCAAGGGTTACGCGACCGAGGCGCTCTCGGCTGCGCTGGCGTGGCTCGACGGGCAACAACGGTTCGAGCGCAGCGTGTGCCTGATCGCGCCGACCAACGTCGCGTCGATCCGCGTGGCGGAAAAGGCCGGTTATGGGGAGCCGGTGCAGATCCGGTTCAACGACACCGATTCATTGCTGTTTTCGCGCGCGAGCCGATAGGCTGTTGACGAGGTACAAGTTATCGTCGGCGTACCGCATCGACTTGCGGCGCCGGCGCGCCCTCCCTGCTCATTCCACCGCCGGCTCATAAAGGCTCGTAAAGAGCCGGTTGTCCATCGGCCAGCAGTTGCCGCACTCATCGAGCAGGATCCAGTCACCCGACTTCACCGAACGCCAGCCTTCCGGCGTGGCGACCGCCCGGCCGCCCTCACGGGCCTCCACCCGATCATGGTCGCCATCGGCGAACCACCGTGTTGCATCGACATAACTGACGCGTTTTCGAAATCGCATACCGCCACCGAAACGTTGAGAACGGGCAGGCACCTCCAAAGACGTGTCCGCGTATTGAGCCTGGGTGTCGCGAGGGGCCGTGAAACTCACGAGAGCCACGCAGGGGACCGGGAAGCCAGCGCTTGCGCGCCGCGCGACAGCGACTGCGCCGCGAGCCCGGTTTCGTGCAACGCCTTCCGGCCCTCGGTGACGAGGGCTTCCAGCGTTTCCCGTGCGGCGGTGGAGATCCGGATGTCGATCTCCCACATTTTCCCGATGGCCGCGTGAACCTCGTCGGGTTGATCGGGCACAAGCGTCATCAGGAACATCGAACGTGTTTCGGCGGCCCGGACGGCCTCGCTCCAGTCGGCGCGGGCGACCGCGACTTCGATCGCATTCGTGAGCACCTCGATACGCTGGATGACTTGCAACGGCTCCATTTCGTATTCCTATGTGTCTGTCGCACTGCCGACAAGCTTTCCGGTCGAAGGCAAGTGCGGTGTCAACGCAGATCCGCACGCATTCAAAGACGGCGGTCTCGAGAATTGTAGGGAGCCATCCACCACAGATCGTGTAATATTTCGTAATGATCTGTCGAGTAATCTTTACCTGGCCTGAATCGAGCGGCGTAGCGGCATCCGCACAAGCTGCTTTCCGCAAACGTTTTCGCCCGAACAACACCGGGTCAGTGTTCGCCGCCGGCGACAAGCCAGATATCGCGCTGAAGGATTTCGCCCGCCCATCGGGCCGTTCGTCGACGTTTGCCGCACGACGACAAGGATTTCCGTGCCCCCAGGTTCAACGGGCGGTGCATATTTCGCCACATTCCACCGGAATGTTTCGCAGTATCATCCGCGTCGCCTTGGCTACCACGCATTCGGACTGGGCCTAACCGCTCGCCATTTTCCCGTTTTACCCCCTCGTTCAGCGATGCCCATCCGAATCCTGCTCGTCGAAGACGACGCCCAACTGTCCGCGCTGATCGCAGACTATCTGCGCATGCATCAGTACGAGGTGGACACGCTGCTTGACGGCACCGATGCCGTAGCCACGATCGTCGCGCGTCATCCCGACCTGGTGCTTCTCGACATCAACCTGCCGGGCAAGGACGGCTTCGAGATTTGCCGCGAGGCACGCATGCGGTACGACGGCATCGTCATCATGATGACGGGCCGCGACGAACTGTTCGACGAGTTGCTCGGCCTGGAATTCGGCGCAGACGATTTTCTCCACAAGCCGGTCGAGCCGCGCATTCTGCTCGCGCGAATCAAGGCTCACCTGCGACGGATGCGCATGCGCCCGGGCGACGTCGAACCCGTATCGCCACTTCGATTCCAGTTCGGAAAGTTCTCGATCGACCGGGCGGATCGCAAGGTTCACCTTCCCGACGGTAGCGCGCCGCGCCTGACGTCGACCGAATTCGACCTGCTGTGGGCGCTCGTCTGCCGTGCCGGTGAAGTAGTCAGCCGCGAAGACCTGACGCAGCTGTTACGCGGCATCGAGTTCGACGGCTTCGACCGCTCGATCGACGGCCGCATCTCGAAGCTGCGTCGCAAGCTGCATGACGACGTCACGGAACCGAAGCGGATCAAGACGATCCGCTGCAAGGGCTATCAGTTCAGCAAGCACGCTTGGGATTGATGCGGCAGGCGCAGTGACGCGCTGGACGGCGTGCGACCTGTCGTAGCGCACGACGTCACGCGTTGATCGGCTGCCCATCCGCCCCTGCGACCGCTGCCATTCGCGTTCGTGCAGGTCGGCAACCGGACACCGTCACGTACCCGTTGTCTTCTCGCCGAGCGCGGTAACGGGCGTCTCCGGATCGCGCGCAAGCCCTTGCGCGAACACCTTCAACCCTTCGAGCAACGGCGTCAACGCGTCCCACAGCGCTTCGTCGTGCAGCAGCCGGTACGCACCGCGCACGCCGGGTGCGACATGCGCGTGCTGCGCCGGCTGCCACGCGCCGATGTGGTGCAGCGCGTCGGCGGCCGCGAACACGGCCTTGCCGAACTGCTCCGGCGGAATGCGCGACAGCGCCATCAGCAGCACCGCGAGATTCTGCATGCCGCTCTGCATGCCCGGCTTGTCGAGCGCGTCGACGAACGTGTCGGCCAGCCGTGCGTTCGCGCTGACGACCTCGGTCGCCAGATGCAGGAATCCATGCCGGTGCAGGCTGCCGAGCAAATGTTCGAGCGCATCATGCGCACTGGGCTCCGCGTGCGGAGGCGTCGTGTCGGGGGACTGACGTTCGGTCATCGGCTTTCTCCGGTTGGGACGCCACGTGGCCGCCGCGACGGCGGCCACGCGCGCCGGTTGCGTCTCGCTCATGTGACACCGTGTGCCCGCCAGCCGCGGCCGCCATGCGCGGCGACGGGCCGGACCGGCGCACGAACCGCGCGCGGTTTGCGCCACGGCGGTTGCTTGCGCGGGTTTCATCGGCGAGCCATGTGGCCCGCGTGCCGAGCGGCCGTGCCGGTCCGCGCTGACCGGGCGCCGTCCTACCGCATGTTTCCCGTATGGCCCAGCGAATAACGCCCCGGCTGCGGCCACACTGTCAGGCCGTGCGGCTCCATGCCGACGGGAATCAACCGGACCGCGCCGCTCGCGGTGTCGATCGCATAGACGACGTCATCGAAGCGGCCCGACAGCCATAACGTCTTGCCGTCCGCGCTGACGTTGCCCATGTCGGGGCTGCCGCCGCCGGGAATCGGCCAGGTCGCGACCACCTTGCGGGTCGCGAAATCGAGCACCGATACGCTGCCCTTGCCGTGGTGCGGCCCGTGGACGCGATTGGAGCCGCGATTCGCGATATAGAGCTGCGTGCCGTCGCGGCTTGGGTACAGCCCGTGCGTCCCGACGCCGGTCGGGATGAAGCCGATCTTCGTGAAGGCGTCGCCATCGATGACGTATACGCCGTCCGCCATCATGTCGGCGACATAGAACACCTTGCCGTCCGGCGATACGCGGATGTCCTGCGGCATCCCTTTCCGGTCGAGTTCGAGGTAGCCGACCACCTTGCGGTTCACGAAATCGATCTTCGCCAGCTTGCCGCCGAACTCGCACGTGAAGAGCGCGTACCGGCCGTCGATCGAAAAGTCGGCATGGTTGATGCCTTTGCATTGCGGCACGTCGAGGCTCGACTTCAGTGCCATCGTTTTCGGGTCGCGGAAGTCGAGCCGCGCGTGCGCCTCGGCCACCACGATCGCGTCCTTGCCGTCGGGCGTGAAATACATGTTGTACGGATCGTCGACGCTCACTGCCTGGCCGGGCTTGCCCGTCTTCGGGTCGATCGGCGTCAGGCTGCCGTCAGTCCGCCCTTCCGCATTGTTCGCGACCCACAGCGTCTGCAGATCCCATGCCGGCACGACGTGCTGCGGACTGCGGCCGACGGCGAACCGGTCGACGACCTTGTACGTGGCCGGGTCGATCACGTAGACGTCGTTCGATCTCAGGTTCGGCACATAGATGCGCGGCAACGCGCCCGCTACCGCCGCGCTCATGCGGCCGGCCTGCGCCTCGCTGTACAGGTTGTCGGGGTGGATGACGGGCGGCATCCCGGGCACGGCCGCGACAGCGGACGCCGCGATCGCCCCGTGGGCACCGAAGCCGGCCAGCGCTGCCACGATGACGATCGCGGAACGGGGAAAGCGGATGTGACGGCGAAAGCGCGGTTGCATGACGATGTCCCTGTTCGATTGAATGGAACGACGGCAAAGGTAGCGCGATGGCGCGGCTGCGTCAGCGGCCGGCTATTTCCTTTCTGATTGCGTCGACAGTGCGCGACACGATGGCGTCGGTGCCGAGCCGGCCGAGTTCGACACTCGCATGACGCGGATCGCCGCCATAGACACCGTCGACGGCGCCGGGCTTCGCGGCATTGCGCAGCTTGTCGACCCTGACCATGCGCGGCTCGACCGCCAGCAGCAGCGACGTGTCGGCCAGCCCCGCATGCGTGCCGATATCCGCGGCCGGCACACCGTGCTCGCGCAGGATCTGGTCGTAACCGTCGGAACTGGTGCCGTAATACGCGGATGGCACGAACGCGCGCGCCCCCGTGCCGGCCCACGACTTGTTGAGCCGGGCGACCGACTGCTTGATGTCGTTCTGGTAGCCGCCGTGGTCGCCGAGGAACACGATGTTCGTGAAGCCATGCACCCGGAAACTGTTGGCCGCGGATTCGAGGGTCTTTTCGAAGACGTCGTCAGGCACGGTGATCGTGCCCGGGAAGCGCATGTGCGACGTCGGCGGCGCATAGCCGCCCTCCGGCACATAGGCAATGACGGGCGCAACGATCGCGTTGCCAAGCCCTTCCGCGATTCGCTCGGACAATACCCTGACCCGCGCGTTGTGCTTGCCGAGCGCGACGTACGGCCCGCTTTGCTCGGTCGCGCCGATCGGAATCAGGATCGTGGTCTTGCCGGCCCGGATGCTGTCGCGCAGTTCGGTCCAGGTCATGTCTTCGAGCTGCACCGTTCCCGGCACCTGGGCGAGCGCGGCTTGCGCGACGGTGAAAGCGAGGGCGGCGAAGATGGCGCGTGGCAGGCATTTCATCGCGGATTCTCGACGGAAGGAAAGAAACGACGCTGCGTTCCCTCGCACCATAAACGAACTCGCCCGACTTGTCGCTGACCGCCGCACGACGATTCACGTCGAAGGTCGCGAGAAAGCCATTCGTCAGGATTCCGTCTTGCGTCGCGAAATCTCTCGCGCCATGTCAGCACGCGACGAGCCGATTCGATGCATGGACTGCGGCACCTCGCGCCCGCACCTCGTACATCACGCCGGCAACACGGCCACCGCCTTGATCTCGACGATATAGCCCGGCGCGCCGCCCAGCATGTGCGCACCCACCGCCGTCCACGCCGGCTTCGGGTGCGCAGCGAGGTAGCGGTCGCGCACCTGCATGAACAGCGGCAGGTCGCGCATGTCGGTGTGGAAGGTCGTCAAGTCGACCACGTCGTTGAACGAAGCGCCGGCAGCTTCCAGCACGCGCTTCAAATTGTCGAACGCCTGCACGATCTGGGCTTCACGGCCTTCGACGAGCTGCATCGCCGCGTCGCGGCCGATCTGGCCGGAAACGTACAGCGTATCGCCGACCTTCAGGCCCGGTGCGTAGCCGATTTTCTCGTACACCGCTTCCATTCCCGCCGGAACGATGGCTTTGCGATCACGCATGGGGGGCTCCGCGGCCGGCGTCGTCGCGCCGGCCGGTTGGTTGTCGAGGAACACACGTTGAACACGTGCAAGCGGCGTCACGGCACGCCGCTCAACCCGTATCGCCGCCCGCGACCGGCAGCACCGTGCCGGTGATGTAGCTCGCCTCGTCGGACGCGAGGAACAGGATCGGCGCGATCTGCTCGTCGAGGCTGCCGTAGCGCTTGAGGAACGTCGATTCCGTGACCTGGCGCACGGCCTCGCCCATCCATGCCTGTTCCCGTTCGCTGTCGCCGGCCGCATTGCGCGGCACGCGGCGCGGCGGCGCACTGGTGCCGCCCGGCGCGGTGGCCACGACCCGGATGTTGTGCGCCGCGTATTCCATCGCGAGCGCTGCCGTCAGCGCATTGACGCCGCCTTTCGCCGCCGAGTACGGCACGCGGCGGATGCCGCGCGTCGCGTTCGACGAGATGTTGACGATCGTGCCGCCGCCGCGCGCGAGCAGGTGCGGCAGCACCGCGTGGCACGTATAGAGCGTCGGCATCAGCGAGCGACGGATTTCCGCATCGATCTGCGCGGGCTCGAATTCGGCGAACGGGCGCATGCGAATCGCGCCGCCGACGCCGTTGATCAGGATGTCGATGCCGCCGAATGCCTGCACCGCGTGTGCGATCGCCGCATGCGCACCGTCGTACGTTTCGAGATCGGCGACGAAGCCCGCCGTCTCGCCACCGGTCGCTTCGGCCGCGACCTCGGCGACGAAATCCGCGCGATCGACGAACAGCACCCTGCCGCCTTCGGCCGCCGCGCGCAGCGCGACGCCGCGGCCGATGCCCTGCGCGGCGCCCGTGACGACGATGACCTTGCCAGAGAATCGTTGCATGATCACGCCGCCTTTGCCGTGACGTTGGGGGTGAACTTCTCGTAGTGGAAGCTGTTCGGCTTCACGCCTTCGTCGTCGAAGTACTTGCGCACCGCGTCGACCATCGGCGGCGGCCCGCACAGATATACGTCGACGTCGCCGTCGTTCAGCGCATCGGCCGGGATGTGCTGCGTGACCCAGCCCTTGCGCGCATGGCTCGACGCCGCATCCGCGACGACCGTCGCGAAGCTGAAGTTCGGCAGCGTCGCCGCGAAGGCTTCGATCGCTTCGACCAGTACGAGGTCGAGATCGCGCGTCACGCCGTAGATCAGGTGCACCTTCTGCTGCGACCCGCTGCGCGCCAGCACTTCGAGCATCGACAGGAACGGCGCCAGCCCGGTGCCGCCCGCGAGGAACAGCAGCGGCCGCTGCACGT
Organism: Burkholderia lata; assembly: GCF_000012945.1. NCBI lineage: Bacteria > Pseudomonadati > Pseudomonadota > Betaproteobacteria > Burkholderiales > Burkholderiaceae > Burkholderia > Burkholderia lata. Next base: position 616,319 of record NC_007509.1, on the reverse strand, counting down.
CGCGCAGGTAGAAACTGCCGAGCGGCCCGTGCAGTTCCAGCTTGTCGCCGGGCTGCGCCGATTCGAGCCACGTGCTCATCACGCCGCCGGGGATCTTCTTGATCAGGAAGCTGACCTTCGCATCGGCCGGCGCCGACGAGAACGAGTAGGACCGGTGCTGCCCGCTCGCGGGCACGTCGATGTTCACGTACTGGCCCGGCAGGAAGACGGGCGCGGCCGCGCCGACGTCGAGTTCGAGCACGACGGCCGCATCGTTGTGCTGCTCGACCTTCGTCACCGTGGCGGCGAACCCGCTCTGGCCCGTCTTGCAAGCGACCGACGACGTCGGCACCGCGATCACGCAATCGCTTTGCGGCACCATCTGGCAGGTCAGCACGAGGCCGCCGTCCTTTTCGTCTTCGGTGAGCGCGTCTTCGATGTAATCGTCGCCGAGGTCGTAGCTGCCGCTTTCGGCGCGGCACTTGCAGGTGCCGCACACGCCGTCGGAGCAATCCATCGGCAGGTTGATCTTCGCGCGGAAGGCTGCATCGAGCACCTTCTCGCCGGCCTTGCAATCGATGAAGCGGGTTACCCCGTCCTCGAAGTTCAGTGCAATCTTGTAGCTGGACATGGCGTCACCTCCACTTCCTGTTCTTTCATGACAAGGCAACGGTGTCAGACGTGATAGACGTCGAGCACCTGCCGGATGTAGTCGTTCTTCAGCACGATCTTCTTGTACGAGATCAGCAGTTCATCACCCACCTTGCGCAACGTGACGAACATCGTGCCGAAGAAATGATCGGTCACGCGGTAGCGGTGGTTCAGCGTGTGAAAGTTGTAGCGCACGTCCACCTCGCCGTCGCGTTCGGCCAGCACCTCGACGTTCGTCACGTTGTGGCTGGTGCGCGGCTCGGGCGTCGATGCGCCGCTGCGCTCGGTCTTGATCCGGAACACGCGATCCTCGAGGCCGCCGCGGTCCGGGTAGTACATCAGCGAGATCTGGCTCTGGTGATCCTCGGTCGGCCGATCGTCGTCGTCCCACGCGGGCATCCAGTACGTGACGTCCTCCGTGTAGCAGGTCAGCCACTCGTCCCACTGGCGATCGTCGAGCAGGCGCGCTTCGCGATACAGCGCCGCGCAGACAGTCCGGTAATCGAAGCTCATGCTGCCACCTCCCCGCGTTCCTTCTTCAGCGCATCGCGCATCACATGCACCCAGTGTTCGTGCTGGCACACGAACAGCCCTTCGTCCTCGCTGCGCTCGCCGGAAATGCGCGGGTTCAGCCCCATCTTCTTCGCGTTCTCGTCCGGGCCGTCGACCCACAGCGGCGCGCCGCGCGACAGGTCGTTCCACATCGCCGTGATGCCCGCATAGCCGGCCTGGCATGCGCGGAACTCCTCGAGATCGTCGGCCGTGCCCATGCCCGTCACGTTGAAGAAATCCTCGTACTGGCGGATCCGGATCGTGCGATCGGTCTCGCTCTCGCCCTTCGGCGCGAAGCAGAAGATCGTGACTTCGGTCTTGTCGACGCCGAGCGGCCGCACGACGCGGATCTGCGTGCTGAACTGGTCCATCAGGAACACGTTCGGGTACACGCACAGGTTGCGGGTCTGGTTGACGATGAAGTCGGCCTGCACGTCGCCGACGCGCGCCTTGATCTCTTCACGGTGCTGGTACACGGGCCGCACTTCCGGGTTCATCGTCTGCGTCCACAGCAGGATGTGGCCGTTGTCGAAGCCGTACACGCCCGCGACCGACTTGCTCCAGCTGTTCGCATCGACGGCCTTGGTGCCGTCTTCCTTGCGGCGGCCCATCGTCGCCGCGTAGTTCCAGTGCACGGTGCTGACGTGGTAGCCGTCGCAGCCGTTCTCCATCTGCATCTTCCAGTTGCCTTCGTAGATGTAGGACGAGTTGCCGCGCAGCACTTCGAGCCCGTTCGGCGCCTGGTCGACGATCTGGTCGATGATCACGCGCGCTTCGCCGAGGTATTCCTCGAGCGGCAGCACGTCGGCGCTGAGGCTGCCGAACAGGAAGCCGCGATAGTTCTCGAAACGCGCGACCTTCTTCAGGTCGTGCGAGCCGTGCGTGTTGAACTGCACCGGATACTCGGTCGTTTTCTCGTCCTTCACCTTCAGCAGCTTGCCGGTGTTCGAGAAGGTCCAGCCGTGGAACGGGCACGTGAAGCTGCCCTTGTTGCCGTGCTTGCGGCGGCACAGCATCGCGCCCTTGTGCGCGCAGGCATTGATCACCGCGTGCAGCTCGCCGGTCTTGTCGCGCGTGATCACGATCGGCTGGCGGCCGATCCACGTCGTGTAGTAATCGTTGTTCGCCGGGATCTGGCTTTCGTGCGCCAGGTACACCCAGTTGCTCTCGAAGATGTGCTTCATCTCGAGCTCGTACAGCTCGGCGTTCGTGAAGATGTCGCGGCGGCAGCGGAATACGCCGGCCTCCTTGTCGTCCTGCACGGCGGTGGCGAGCAGGTGGTCCAGGTCGGTGGCTTGGTCGATCGTGGCGGACATGTTGGCTCCTCCCATGCGCGTGCCGCGTCCTGCAAGCACGCTCGCATCGGTAATCGGTTGAATCTCGCGGAAACCCGGCCGGCGGCGGCGCATCGGCGCCGCGCCGGCGGGCGGTTACGCCGTCGCGGCTGCGCGCAGGCGGTGGACGACCTGGTTGTCCTTGCCCTGCACCAGCGGCGTCAGGACAAAGTTGAACTCGATGTCCTGGTACGCATCGGCCTTCATGCCGAGCGCCGTGCCGCCGGTCTTGTCGACCACGGGCGGGATCAACTCCTCGCGTGTCGCATACGCGAAGTCATCCCAGATCAGCGGATCGCCGTCGATGTTGAACTGCGTCGTCAGCTTGCGGTGGTCGTTGCTGTCGACGAAGAAGTGCACGTGCGCCGGACGGTTGCCGTGGCGGCCGAGACCGTTCAGCAGTTGCTGCGTCGCGCCGTGCGGCGGGCAGCCGTAGCCGACCGGCATCAGCGTGCGGAATTCGTACTTGCCGTCCGCGCCCGTCTTAACCGCGCCGCGCAGGTTGAAATCGCTCTGCTTGCCGGTCGGGTCGAAGTGCGAATAGAAGCCGTGCGAGTTCGCGTGCCAGCATTCGACCAGCGCGCCCGCGATCGGCTTGCCGTCGAGGCCGGTGACTGTGCCGTGGATCACGAGCGGGCCCGCGCCGTCATCCGCGTCGAGGTCGATCTTCGACACGCCGTCGCGCACCGGTGCGCCGGCCACATACAGCGGCCCTTCGATCGTGCGCGGCGTGCCGCCGTCGAGGCCGACCGCCTTGTCCGCGGCATCCATCCGGATGTCGAGAAACTTCTCGAGGCCGAGGCCGGCCGCGAGCAGCGCCGCTTCGCCGTCCTGGCCGAGCTTGTTCAGGTAGTTGACGCCCGCCCACACTTCGTCGGGCGTGATGTCGAGATCGTCGATCGCCTTGAACAGGTCGCCCAGCAACCGCAGCACGACCTGCTGCGTGCGCGCGTTGCCGCCCTTCGCGCTGTCCGCGCCCGCGTTCGACGCGGCCTTCAGCAGATCCTGCACTTCCCGGGACTCGAAAACTTTGACGCTCATGATGGTGTCTCCACGTGTATTTGGGGGGTGACGGCTTGGCCTGACTCGGGCTACCGCGCGACTTTCGTCAGCCCGTCGCGGGTGAATCGCCTGACTTTGTCTTCGTCGAGTTCAATGCCGAGACCGGGGCCGTCCGGCACGGTCAGTTCGAAGTCGCTGTAGTCCAGCGGCTGCGTCAGGATCTCTTCGGTGATCAGCAGCGGCCCGAACAGTTCGGTGCCCCACTGCAGGTTCGCGAAACTCGCGAACAGGTGCGCGGACGCCACCGTGCTGAATGCGCCTTCGAGCATCGTGCCGCCGTACAGCTCGATGCCGGCCGCATCCGCGATCGCGGCGACGCGCTGCGCGGCGAACAGGCCGCCGCTTTGCTCGATCTTGATCGCGAACACGTCCGCGCCGTGATGCTTCGCGATGTCGAAGGCGCTGTCGGGGCCTTGCAGGATTTCGTCGGCCATCAGCGCGACCGGGAAGCGGCGCATCAGGCGCGCCAGCGCCGCGGCCGAGGCCACCGGCTGCTCGACCAGTTCGCAGCCGGCATCGGCCAGCGCCGGAATCGCGCGCGCGGCCTGCGTTTCGCTCCACGCCATGTTCACGTCGACACGCACCGACGCGCGATCGCCGACGGCCTTCTTGATCTCGGCCACGTGGCGGATATCCGTCTCCGGCGACTTTGCGCCGATCTTCAGCTTGAATACGTTGTGACGACGCTGGTCGAGCATCCGTTCGGCTTCGGCGATGTCGGTGGCCGTGTCGCCCGAGGCGAGCGTCCACGCGACCGGCAGGCGATCGCGGCGGCGGCCGCCGAGCAGCTCGCTCACCGGCACGCCGAGCCGCTTGCCATGTGCGTCGAGCAGCGCGGTTTCGAGTGCGCTCTTCGCGAAGTGATTGACCTTCGCGAGCTTGCCGAGGAACGCCATCAGCGTCTGGATGCGCGTCGCGTCCTTGCCGACGATCGCCGGGGCGAGATACGTGTCGATCGCCAGCTTCATCGCTTCGGGGCTTTCCGGGCCGTACGCCATGCCGGCGATCGTCGTGCCTTCGCCGAGGCCCGTCACGCCGTCGCTGCAGAACACCTTCACGAGCATCAGCGTCTGGCCGTGCATCGTGGCCACCGACAGCTTGTGCGGGCGGATCGTCGGCAGGTCGACGAGGCGGGTTTCGATGCGTTCGATGGTGACGGAGGACATGGGGCTTGCCGTGTGGGTGAAGTGCTTGAGGCGATTTATACGTCTCGGCCGGATCGAGCGTCCAATACTTTTAGGCGGCTTTTTCAATACCTGACAGGTATTGAAATTCGGGGATATTCGTGGGATATCGCCGTTTACCATACCCGTCATGACAGGCAATACGGCCTGAAAGCCATGCTGGATCGAGGGGAGCGACCACCCGGGATGCGGGCGGCCGGAGACGGGAGTGGCATCGGTCGCCGTGCCCGCGGCGACGCAAAAAAGCGGCCTCGGCGGGCGCTGTCAGGGTTTTCCTGATGCCTCATCCGGGGCGCTCGTGGGCAAGTTTCTCGATAGGTGCGGTTGGCGACCGGCTTCGTGGTCGCCTGCTCCGACCGGTTGCCGGCTCAAGACTATGTGGCGGAGGCAGGATTCCCCGTAGCCGTGTTTGCACATCGGGTCGGGCACGTGAAGGACTCCGCGTCAGGGCAGTCCGCCTCACGCGCAGGCTGGTCGGCTTCTATGCGAAGGCAACCACGAGTTCCATTCCGTCGATGTCCCGCTAGCCGCACCGGCGCGCTGCCAGGAATGCGGCGTCCGAGCCGATCGCAACCCGTTGCGATCGGCTCGCCAAACGCCCTGGCAGACTATGCGTCACGAAGTGCCGTCGCTGGGCGGATATCCGCCCAGCCTGCCCTCCACCCCATACCCGTCATCGGGCGCCGGCAACCGCCCGAGCACCCGTTCGACTTCCAGCGCGACCGCGATGAGTTCGCGATCGGTGCCGGCCGCTCCATCCAGTGCGAGGCCGACCGGTAGCCCAGCCGCCGTCAGGCCGGCCGGGAGGGTCATGCCCGGGATACCGGCATTGCTGCCCGGCTCGGTATTCCGGATGTAGGTCGAGAACACCGAAGCGGGTGCGCCGTTGAGGATCATCGCGTCGCCCGCCGGGATCGGGCACGCGGTGGCGATCGTGGTCGGAAACACGAGCGCATCGGCCCCGCTGTCGGCGAGGCATTGCCGGTACGCGGCACGCGACCGCGTACGCCGGTCGAGCGCGGTGCGGTACGCCGCTTCGCCGATACCGTCGGGGCCGGTGATATGGCGGGCGATCTTCGCGACGTCCGGGCTCCCCACGTTCGCGACGATGTCGTCGACCGACAGGTCGTAGCCGTTCTCGACCAGGTACGCGTGCATCGACGAACGGAATTCAACCATCGCGATGACGGCCGGCTCGTCGTCGAAGAACCCCGGATAGTCGTTCAGGTCGATATCGACGCACTCGAATCCCGCCTGCGCCAGCTTTGCCACCGCGGCATTCGCCACCATTTCGACATCTTGAGCAAGGCCGCGCCAGAACGTCGTGCGCGGGACCGCCAGGCGCACCGGGCGCGTCGTGCTGCGCATCGGCATCGCCGTCGGCACACCGGTGCCGGTGCCGGTGCCGGTGCCGGTGCCGGTGCCCGACAGGATCGCGTCGAGCAGCGCGATGTCCTCGACCGACCGCGCGATCGGCCCGACGGTGTCGCGCGTGCGCGAAATCGGCGCCACGCCGCCCGACGGATAGCGCCCCACGGTCGGCCGGAGGCCGACGGCGCCGCACAGCGCCGCCGGAATCCGGACCGAACCGCCGGTGTCCGTCCCGAGCGCGGCGGGCACCACGCCCGCGCCGACCAGCGCGCCCGAGCCGCTGCTGCTGCCGCCCGGAATCCGGTTGAAGTCGTACGGGTTGCGTACCGCGCCCGTCACGCGGTTGTTGCCCGACACGCCGAACGCCAGCTCGTGCAGGTTGGCCTTGCCCGCGATCAGCGCCCCTTGTGCGAGCAGCCGCGCGACGACCGGCGCATGCTGCGGCGGCACGCGGTTGTGCAGCGCCAGCGTGCCGTTACCGGTCGGCAGGCAGGCGGTGTCGATGTTGTCCTTGATCGCGATCGGCAGGCCCAGCAGCGCGTGCGGGGTGGCCGACGTCGCAAGATCGCGGTCGCAACGGGCCGCTTCGGCGAGCAGCCGCGCATCGTCGACGCACGTAAAGCCGTTCAGGTAGCGCCAGCGTGCGTGCCGCTCGATCAATGCGTACGCGTAGTCGACACAGGAAAACTCCCGGCGCAGGAGCGCGTGCCGGGCTTCGGTGAGCGTCAGGGTTCCCAGGGTGGGCATCGTCGTCGTTCCTCGTGACAGGGGATCGTCACAAGGTAGGACGCGCCGATTTTGACGCCCATCATCACAATGGATGACCCCGGTCGGCGACCGGAGGTCGAGCAGCCGGTCACGCCAGCGCGGCCGCCAGGCTCGCGCGGTTGGCGACGCCCTTCTTCGCCATCACGCGCCGCAGATGCGTGCGCACCGTCGGCACCCCGATACCGAGCGTGCGCGCAACGTCCTTGTCGGTATAGCCGGCGGCGACGAGCCGCGCGACGTCGCTCTCGCGCTCGGTCAGCCCCGCGCACGCATGGCGCCGTCGCAGCAGCGCGCGCCGGAAAAACGGCTCGATGCCGTTCAGCAGCAGCTTGTCGCGCCCGGTGAAATCGGGCCGCCCCTTCGCCCGCCAGATGCGCAGGTCGCCCACATGGGTCGCGCCGTCGAACGCATAGACGTTGATGCCGTGGTGCATGCCGTCGCGGCACAGGAAATCGTTGTAGAACTCGGTCTGCTCGAGCTCGCGCCGGTTCACCACGTCGTCGACGCAGGTCGCCACGCGGCGCGCGCGCAGTTGCGACGTGACCGGATCGACATGCTGGAACCACGCTTCGTACCGGGCGATTTGCAATGGGTCGACGTTGTACGAGAACCCGTTGCGCCACAGGCCCGTTTGTTCGTCGCAATCGAACGACGCGGCGAAATCGGCGCGCAGCAGTTGCGTGATCGCGGGCAGCACGACCGTCCTCACGTCGACGACCGGCCCCAGCTCTTCCAGGCGGGCGACGATGTCGCCGAACAGCCGGAGTTCCTCCGGTGTGATATCGGACGCGGAAAGGTTCATGACGGACGGTTCCTCGGCAAGCCGGTGGAGAACACCTGCATCGAGCGCTTCGACGGGGTTGTCGCGGCGAACGCCTGAACGAGCACGGGTTCGTCACGATGCGCCATGTTACCCGGCTGATCGACGCATCGTGTATCTCGTATCGAATACGACAGCGAGAGGGTTCATGGTCGGCCCGGCCCGCCAACACCTGGGCGGTTTGCCCCGGCGCACGACGCAAGGCACCCGTTTCCCCGAGGAGAATAACGGCCGGCCCACTGCGGCACGGCAGGCCACTGCATCATTGCGCACGCGTGACGATCCGCTCAGCGGCCGGCACCCGCCACCGACGCCTGCCATTGCGCGGCCACGCCGGCGAAATCCCTGACCTTGAACGCGGAGCCGTCCTGGACGTGGACCCAGCCGATCGTACGCTCGGCGAGTGGCTTGTCGTGGTCGTCCGTCGCGATCTTGACGATGGCATGCGCACGCACATGCACGAGACCGTCCGGATAGTCGGACGACGGGTTCGCCAGCGTCACCGTCACGAACGGCCCGAGATCCTGCAGCAGTTGGGCGGCCGGCGGATTGTCGGCCATCAGCAACGAACCGCCCTTCACGCGGTCGTCCACGCGAATCGCGGTGCCGCCGGGCCGCCGCTGCGCGGCGGTCGGCTGCGACATCCACAGCACGTGATCCGGGTTGAGATAGACCACATCGGGGTCGCCCATCGCGTCGCGGGTTTCAATCCGGGGTATCGGCATGCAGCGTCTCCAGTCGAATATCGGGCACCGAATGCCGGTGCGTCGGCAGCATGATGATGCCGCAATATGTCGGCTTGCCGCGTGTCTTGCGGGGAATGGTGCGACCACCGTTGGCCGGATCGCCGCGCGCTGCGCACGTTACTGCTTAGCCGGTGCGCCGGTGCGCCGGTGCCGTCGAGCGGGAGTTGACGTCGCTTCGCGCCAACCCGATCAGCGGCCGGGCAACTCTGCCGCACCGCCTACCCTCGCCACGTCGCGCCCGCGAGCTTCGCCACCAGTTCGTCGTACACGACCCGGATCCGCCGGGGCATCGGCCCGCGTCGCGGCCGATAGACGTGCAGCTTCCACGGCTCGGGCTCGAGGCCGGGCAGCAGCCGCACGAGGCGGCCCTTGTCGATGTACGGCCGGACGAGATACTCCGAGCACTGTCCCAGCCCCACGCCCGCACACACGGCTTCGATCTCCACCTCGGTATCGTCCGTCAGGTAGGCCGGCGACGACGGGACGAACTGGTGCTCCCCCCGAAACATCCACGGCCACGCGCGTCCGCTCGCGCGATCGATCAGGCACGTGACCGGCATCGATTCGAGTTCCTTGCGGTTTTTGGGCTCGCCCAGCCGCCGGATTAGCGACGGCGCGCCGACGATCCACATCGGCAACGGCCCGACCATGCGCGCGACGAAGCGGTTGTCGCCGATCGCCCCGACCCGCACGCCGATGTCGATCTGTTCGTCGACCACCGGCGAAGGCACGTCCGACAGTCGCAGGTCGGGCACGAGCCCCGGGTACCGCTGCATGAGATCGCTCAGGATCGGCTGGACGTAATGACGCCCCATGCCCGACGGCGCCGTGATCCGGACGACGCCCACCGGCTCATCGGCCTGGCCCGCCGCAGGCTCGAACAGCCCATCGACCGCAGCCAGCGCCGTCTGCGCATCGCGCGCGAACGCCTGCCCGAATGCGGTGATCCGGATGCTTCGGGTCGTCCGGTGAAACAGCGTTTCGCCGAGCATTTCCTCCAGGTCGCGCACTGCACGCGTCACGACCTGCGGCGACACGCCAAGGCGCGCTGCCGCCTCGCGGAACGTGGGGGCCGCGGCGGCCGCGGAAAAGATCTTCAGGATGTCGAGTCGGTTGAGCATGGAGAGCCCTCCTGGCACGCGCATGCGGCAGCGCTTTTCATTCCCGGAACGGGAATTCTGAATGCGCCATTGTTCCATTTTTTTACGACGAGCGAGCGACCACAATGCACATCAAGCGTGCATCGCAACCGATTCAACTCAGCCACATGCGCCGCTTTCATTCACCTCTTTGGAGCATCTCGTCATGAACGCAAACACGAAACCGGCCCAACTCGACGGCCGCATCGCACTCGTAACCGGCGCCAGTTCCGGCATTGGCCGCGCGTCCGCGATCGAACTCGCGCGACGCGGCGCAAAGGTCGTCGTCTCCGCCCGGCGCAAGGCCGAGCTCGATCGACTGGTCGACGAAATCGTGACCGCCGGTGGCGAAGCCAAAGCCTTCGTCGCGGACGTCGCGAACGAAGACGACCTGCGCAAGCTGTTCGATTTCGCAGTAGAGACCTACGGACGCCTCGACATCGCGTTCAACAATGCCGGCACGGAAGGCGTGTTCGCGCCGCTGCTCGAACAGGATGCCGAGCGGTTCGACAGGGTGTTCGAACCGAACGTGCGCGGCGTGTTCAACTCGATGAAGTACGCCGCTGAAATCATGCTGCGGCAGGGTTCGGGCAGCATCATCAACAACGCGTCGATGGGCGGGCTGATCGGCTTCGAGAATGCGTCGGTCTATATCGCGAGCAAGCACGCGGTGATCGGGATGACGAAGACCGCTTCGATCGAATGGTTCAAACGTGGCGTGCGCGTGAACGCGCTGTGCCCGGGACTGATCGAGACGCCGTTCCATCACCGCGGCATCTGGCCGTCGGAAGATGCGCAACAGGCATTCGCCGCGTCGACGCCGGCAGGACGCTGGGGCTCCGCCGAGGAGATGGCGACGATCGTCGCGTTCCTCGCATCGGATGACTCCAGCTACGTGTCAGGGCATGCGCTCGTAGCCGACGGCGGTTACTCGGTGGCGTGACATGCGCGGCGCGACGGCAGGCCGTGGCAGCGCCCGCCGCACGCCGGAATCCGGCGCAGGCGCTACGCCACCGCCTGCCTCGCATGCAGCCGCAACGCAAGCCACGCGATCCCGACCGCCACCGCGCCGACCACGCCGCCGAACGTGCCGACCCACGGCAGTCCGAAGTCGCTGGCGATATGGTTGCCGATCAGCGCACCGGCGCCGATGCCGACGTTGTACAGCCCGGAGAAAATCGACACCGCCAGGTCGGTTCCCTCCGGCGCCAGCTTCAGCACCCATGCCTGCATGGCCAGCCCGAAGCAGACGATCGCGCCGCCCCAGACCAGCGTATGCACGGACAGCGTGACGATGTTCAGCGCGCACGGGAACAGGATCAGCAGGCATCCCGCCAGCGCGACGATCGACCCGAGCAGGAAGTCGTCAGGACGGTGCGGATAGACGCGGTTGAAGCAGATCGCGGCCGGTATGCCGGCAACGCCGAACAGGATCAGCACGTACGTGATCCGGCTGCTGCTCGCGTGATTGACGCTCTGGACGAAAGGCTCGATGTACGTGTACGACGTGAAGTGCGCAGTCACGACGAGCACGGTGATCGCATACAAGGCCACCAGCGCGGGCTTGCGCAGGAACACGCCGATACTGCTGAGCGACCCGGCGCCCTGGCTCGGCGATACCGGCAACGTCGCGCGCAGCAGCAGCAACGCGACACCCGCCGCGCCGGCGATGATCAGGAACGTGACGCGCCAGCCGAACGTCTCGCCGACCACGCGCCCGAGTGGAATGCCGGCCACCATCGCGATCGCCGTGCCCATCGCCAGCAGGCTGAGCGCGCGGCTTTTCCGGTCGCTCGGCGCGAGCCGCACGGCCAGCGGCACGGAAATCGACCAGAACACCGCGTGCGCGCACGCGATGCCCAGCCGGCCGACCATCAGCACCGCGAAATTCCACGCGACGCCGGTCACCACGTGACTGCCGATGAACACCAGCAACGCTCCCGTCAGCAGCTTGCGGCGCTCGACATGGCGCGTGGCCAGCGTCAGCGGCAGCGACACGACGGCCACGGCCCACGCGTAGATCGTCAGCATCAGGCCAACGTCGGTCGGCCGCATGTGCAGGCTGTCGCCGATCGCGCTGAGCAGCGCGACGGGCACGAATTCGGTGGTATTGAAGATGAAGGCGGTGAGTGCCAGGGTCAGGACACCCCACCACGAGTGCTTGGAACTGACGGCGTCCGGTGTGGCCATGCCTGGAATCGACGAGACGAGGGTTGGGGGCGCGCGGCGCGGAGAACCCGGCCCGGCGATCGCCGCGATTGTACCAGCGGCACATGACACGGCGTGGCGCGGGATGGCCGCGCGGGGGCGTCGGTTGGCCGCGGGACATGGTCATGACATGGCCGTGCGCCGATAATGTGCCCACACGCTTCTCACGACCCGTTCGCTCGCCCCCTGTCGAGCCAGGAGATTCACATGCGCATTGAAACGTCCTTTCTGTTCGATCTCGACGGCACGCTCGTCGACAGCGTCTACCAGCACGTGCTCGCGTGGAAAGAGGCGCTCGATGCCGAAGGCATCGAACTGTCGGTGTGGCGCATCCACCGCAAGATCGGCATGAGCGGCGGCCTGTTCCTGAATCAGCTGCTGCGCGAGACGTCGGGCGATCTCGACGCCGAGCGCGTCGAGCGGCTCGCCCGGCTCCATGCGGCCGCGTACCAGCGGCTGCGCGCGCAGGTCCGGCCGCTGCCGGGCGCGCGTGAGCTGCTGGCGGCGCTGTCGTCGGCGGGCATTCGCTGGGCGATCGCGACCAGCGGACGAATGGAAACGGCCGCCATCAACCTCGAGGCGCTCGGCGTCGATCCGGCGAAGAATGTGGTGGTCACGCGCGACCAGGTCAAGTATGCAAAACCGGACCCGGACCTGTTCCTGACGGCGGCCGCACAACTGAACGTGCCGATCGAACACACGGTCGTGGTCGGCGACAGCATCTGGGACATGCTCGCCGCCGCCCGCTGCCGCTCGCTCGGCGTCGGGCTGCTGTCGGGCGGATACGGCAGCGACGAACTCGAACGCGCGGGCGCGCTGCGCGTGTATGACGATCCGGCCGATTTGCTGTGGCATCTCGACGAGATTGCGGCGCGGCCCTGAAACGCCTGTTTTGCCGACGGCACCTGCGCCCGGTCGCCGTCGGTTTCGTCAGGCCCTGACCGTTCGGCCAGGCCACGCCGACACGCGGCCACCCGGCGGCTCAATCGTCATCGATACGCTTGTCGACCATATAGCGGCCACGCTCGACGCCCGCGAGCAGCGCTTCGTTCTCGGTCATCCAGTCGGGGCCATCGGCCGCCGGCACGACCAGCTCGATGCGCTCGCCGCCGACATACACCTGCACCTCGTCGCGCCACGCGCCGCTGTCGTTGCGCCGCGCCCACACGCGTATCTCGTGCCCGCGATACGGGTCGCGAACCTGTGCTTCCTGTTGATTTTGCACGGCGGCCTCCTTTACCTATCTGCGATGACGCTGCAAAAAATGCGCGCCGCATGATTGCCGCGCGCCCCGTCGGCCCGATGCGCATACGCCGTGCCCGGTGCCGACCGGCCGGCACGCGGCTTGCGCACCGATCGCACGTCGAACCGCTGCCGGCACGCACCGCGCGGCCGTGAAGCGGTTCGTCACCCTGCAACCGGACGACGATCCGCGCGTCGACACCCTCCCGGTTTCGCGCCCGCGAACCGGCTCGCGGATCGGTCGTCCCGACCCTTCGTCAAGGAGCCTCGTGTGAATCCAACGACCGATCTGCTCTCCTATCTCGTGACGAACCAGCTGGCCGTGCGCATGCGCTCCGGCGCATGGCCCACGACCGATCAGGTCGTCGATGCGCAGCGCGCCTGGCTCGCGTGCCATCACGCCGAATGCGGATGGCTTGCGCGGGTCAGGATCGCGGACGCGTCCGCGACGATCGCGCAAGGGATCTACGACATCGCCGTCGCGAACCGCGATCCCGACAGTGGCCAACACGGACGGCTCGACGCCGATTCGCCGGAGTTGCACGCGCTGCGCGAACGCTGCGATGCGCTGTTGCAGCGCATCGACGACGACCGGGACATCGGCCCGCGATAATCGCGCGCCCCTTGATCGTGTAAAAACGACAGTCCCTTGTCATCGGCATCCCGTGCGGGCCCCGCCGAACGGGACACCACCCGGCAGGCACGGGCGTTGCGGCGAACCGGCGTCACCGACCGCCGCCCCTACGCCCCGTGCCATGGACTCCACGCCGATCTTCGCTCCGCATATCCAGTTCTGCGACGCCCGCCTCGTCGGGCCGCTCGACGCATGGCCGCAGACGTTCGCCCAGGTCGCCGGCATGGGCTTCGATCACGTGCTGGTCGGCGCGTTCTGGGCCGCGAGCGTCGCCGGCTTTCCGCGCCACGTGGCCGATTTCCACCGGCCGGCCCAATCGTTCGCGACACGCGCGAGCGCGCTCGAAACCTTCTCGCGGCTCGCGCAGCTCGCGCAGGGCCACGGGCTGCGCCTGCTGCTCGAAGTCGTACCGGATCGCGTCGCGCGCGAGAATCCGCTGCGTGCCGAGCATCCGGACTGGTACGTCGAGCGCACGCACGACGACGCGCTGATCGATCCGCGCGGCACCGCGCACGCGCAGGATGTCGCCCACGCGAACCCCGGCGACGACGCGGCGCGCGACGCGCTGTCCGCGTGGTGGTGCAAGCACCTCGCCGCGTTCGCCGATGCGGGCGCGGCCGGCTTCCTGATCGACGCGCCGCATCATCTGCCGGCCGACTGGTGGCCTGGCTGGCGCGCGGCGCTGCGCCGTGCGCGCCCGGACGTCGCGGTGCTCGCCAACGTGCCCGGCCATGCGCGCGATGCGCTCGCGCAGCTCGAAGGCACCGGGTTCGACGCCGTGTTTTCATCGGTGCGCTGGTGGGACCTGCGCGCCCCGTGGTTCGTCGACGAACACCGGCTGCTGCGGCGCATCGGCTCGCCAATCGCGTTTCCCGACGCGTTCGACGGCACGCGCCTCGCCGACGACTGGCCCGACGCGCCGGACGACACCGTCGCCCGCGCGTATCGCCGTGCACTCTGGACGGCCGCGGCCGTCGGCACCGGCTGGCTCGTGCCGATGGGCTTCGAGCGTGGCGTCACGGTGCCGCTGATGGCGCGCGACGCCGATGCGGCGCGCTATCGCGCCGCGTTCGAGCGCGCGCGCTTCGACCTGTCGGGCGCGATCGCCGATGCGAACGCGTGGCGCCGCGCCACGCCCGTCGCGGCCGCGCGCGGCGAAATCGTGCAGTTGAGCGCGCCTGGCGCAGCGGCGACCGCGCTGCTGCGCGGCACCGGGCCGTCGCTCGAACACGACGAAGCGGCCCTGCTGATTGCGTTGAATCCCGATCTCGACGCAGCGGTGACGGTCGACCCCGCGACGATCCTGCCCGGCGTGCCGGGCGGATTCACGCGCGTCGCCACGCCCGACGCTGCGCAAACCCACCCGCCAGCCGCGCTCGAACCATTCACGCTCGAGCCCGGTGCCTACGCGCTGCTACATGCATGGCAGGCGCCGCCCGTCACGACCCGCGGCGACGCCGCCCACGAGCGCGCTGCGCTGTCCGCGGCGCTCGCGGCCGAACGGATCGCGATCGAACGCGTCGAGCCGTCGGTCGATGGCGGCCGCTTCGCGGTCAAGCGCGTGATCGGCGAGACGCTCGTCGTCCACGCGTCGATCTTCACCGACGGGCACGCGCATCTCGCGGCGGCGCTGCAATGGCGCGCTGCCGGCGACGACGACTGGCGCGAAATCCCGTTCGAAGCCGAACCGAACGACGGCTGGCACGCGCGCGTCGCGCTCGACCGGCTCGGCCGCCATGAGTTTCGCGTGCTCGCGTGGCGCGACGACTGGGCGTCGCTCGTCCACGATGTCGCGAAGAAACACGCGGCCGGCCAGGACGTGACGCTCGAACTGCGCGAAGCGCAGCTGCTGCTCGCGACCGCGCTCAAGCTCGCCGATCCGCTCGATGCGCGCGCGCTCACGCAGATGAAACAACTGGTCGCCGAATTCAAGGACGCGCCGGCCGACGCGCGGCTCGCGCAGCTCGGCGCGGCGCCGCTTGCCGATGCGTTCGCGGCGCTGCGCTATCGCCCGTTCGTCACGCACGACGAAACGACCTTCCCGGTCGACGTCGAGCGTCGCGCGGCGCGCTTCTCCAGCTGGTACGAGATGTTTCCGCGCTCGGCCAGCGACGATCCACACCGGCACGGCACGTTCGACGATGTGATCGCGCACCTGCCGCGCATCCGCGACATGGGTTTCGACGTGCTGTATTTCCCGCCGATCCACCCGATCGGGACGACCGCGCGCAAGGGGCGCAACAACAGCCTGAAGGCCGGCCCTGACGACGTCGGCAGCCCGTACGCGATCGGCTCGCCGGACGGCGGCCACACGGCCGTGCATCCGCAGCTCGGCACGCTCGATGCGTTTCGCGCGCTAGTCGATGCCGCGCGCGGCCACGGGCTCGAGATCGCGCTTGATTTCGCGATCCAGTGCTCGCCCGACCATCCGTGGCTCGCCGCGCATCCGGGCTGGTTCGCGTGGCGGCCGGACGGCTCGCTGCGCTTCGCGGAAAATCCGCCGAAGCGCTACCAGGACATCGTGAACCCCGATTTCTACGCGCCGGACGCGCTGCCCGACCTGTGGCTCGCGTTGCGCGATGCCGTGCTGTTCTGGGTCGACGCCGGCGTGCGGATCTTCCGCGTCGACAATCCGCACACGAAGCCGCTGCCGTTCTGGGCGTGGATGATCGACAACGTGCGCGGCCGGCATCCGGATGTCGTGTTCCTGTCCGAAGCGTTCACGCGGCCGGGGATGATGGTTCGCCTCGCGAAGGTCGGCTTCTCGCAGTCGTACACGTACTTCACGTGGCGCGAATCGAAGCGCGAATTCATCGACTACCTGACCGAGCTGACGACCGGCCCCGCACGCGAATTCTTCCGGCCGAACTTCTTCGTCAACACGCCCGACATCAACCCGCGCCACCTGCAGAACGCGCCGCGCACGCAGTTCGTGATCCGCGCGGCGCTCGCGGCGACGCTGGCCGGCTCATGGGGCCTGTATTCGGGCTTCGAGCTCGGCGAATCGGCGCCGCTGCCCGACAGCGAGGAATACGCGAACGCGGAGAAGTACGAGCTGCGTGCACGCGACTGGAGCAAGGCCGCGCATATCGGCGCCGAGGTCGCGCGGCTGAACCGCGCGCGCCGCGCCCATCCGGCGCTGCAGACGCATCTCGGCCTCACGTTCGCCGATGCGGACAACGACACGGTGCTCGTGTTCGTGAAGGCGACGCCGGCGTTCGACAGCGTGGTCGTCGTCGCGATCAGCACCGACCCGTGGCATCCGCAGGTCGCGAACTTCACGCTCGATGCGTCGCTGTGGCGCGGCTTCGGGCTTGTCGACGGCGAACCGCTCGACGCGCTCGAACAGGACGCCACGCATGCGGAAACCTGGCGCGGGCATCGCCAGTACGTGTCGCTCGATCCGCATGTGCGCCCGTATGCAATCTGGCGGGTCACGCCGTCTCCAGGCGCCGCGCGGGCGGCGGCGCGCGAACCGGGCGATGCCCGGTCACCTTCGGGAGGGCACGGATGATGAAACGCGAAGATTCCCTCGACGACGTACGCCGCGCGCAATTCCCGTCGCTCGCGCCGGGCGGCACACCACGCCGGCGCCGTGCACGCCGCCGCGCGCCGGCGCTCTGCGCGGACGATCCGCTGTGGTACAAGGACGCGATCATCTACCAGGTGCACGTGAAGTCGTTCTACGACTCGAACAACGACGGCATCGGCGATTTCCCCGGCCTGATCGCGAAACTCGACTACATCGCCGAACTCGGCGTCGACACGATCTGGCTGCTGCCGTTCTACCCGTCACCGCGCCGCGACGACGGCTACGACATCGCCGATTACCGCGACGTGCATCCCGACTACGGCACGCTGGCCGACGTGCGGCGCTTCATCCGCGAAGCGCATGCGCGCGGCATCCGCGTGATCACCGAGCTGGTGATCAACCACACGTCGGACCAGCATCCGTGGTTCCAGCGCGCGCGCCGCGCGAAACCGGGTTCGACGCACCGCGACTATTACGTGTGGTCCGACACCGACACGAAATACGCGGGCACGCGGATCATCTTCCTCGATACGGAAACGTCGAACTGGGCGCACGACCCGGTCGCCGGCCAGTACTACTGGCACCGCTTCTATTCGCACCAGCCGGACCTGAACTTCGACAACCCGGCCGTCGTGCGCGAGGTGATGCAGGTGATGCGCTTCTGGCTCGATCTCGGCATCGACGGGCTGCGGCTCGACGCGGTGCCGTATCTCGTCGCGCGCGAGGGCACCAACAACGAGAACCTGCCCGAGACGCACGCGATCCTGAAGCGGATCCGCGCGACGATCGACGCCGAGTACCCGAACCGGATGCTGCTCGCGGAGGCGAACCAGTGGCCGGAAGACGTGCAGGAATATTTCGGCGACGAGGACGAATGCCACATGGCGTTCCACTTCCCGCTGATGCCGCGCATCTACATGTCGATCGCGAGCGAGGATCGCTTCCCGATCGTCGACATCATGCGGCAGACACCGGAACTCGCACCGAGCAACCAGTGGGCCGTGTTCCTGCGCAACCACGACGAGCTGACGCTCGAGATGGTCACCGACTCCGAGCGCGATCTGTTGTGGCAGACCTATGCGAGCGACCGGCGCGCGCGGCTGAACCTCGGCATCCGGCGCCGGCTCGCGCCGCTGATGGAACGCGACCGGCGCCGCATCGAGCTGATCAACTCGCTGCTGCTGTCGATGCCGGGCACGCCGGTGATCTACTACGGCGACGAACTCGGGATGGGCGACAACATCCACCTCGGCGACCGCGACGGCGTGCGCACGCCGATGCAGTGGTCGTCGGATCGCAACGGCGGCTTCTCGCGCGCCGACCCGGAACTGCTCGTGCTGCCGCCGGTGATGGGTTCGCTGTACGGCTATGACGCGGTCAACGTCGAGGCGCAGACACGCGACCCGCATTCGCTGCTGAACTGGACGCGCCGCATCCTGTCGACGCGCCGCGCGTCGCAGGCGTTCGGACGCGGCACGATCCGCTTCCTGCGCCCGGAGAACCGCAAGGTGCTCGCGTACCTGCGCGAGCTGGACGGCGACGATCCGGTGCTGTGCGTCGCGAACCTGTCGCGCGCGTCGCAGGCCGTCGAGCTCGACCTGTCCGAATTCGCGGGCCGCGTGCCGATCGAGATGACGTCGGATTCGCCGTTTCCGCCGATCGGCCAGCTCCCGTATCTCCTCACCTTCCCGCCGTACGGATTCCTGTGGTTCGTGCTCGCCGAGCATGGCCGCGAGCCGTCGTGGCGGCAGCCCCATGCGGAGCCGCTGCCCGAATACGTGACGCTCGTGATGCGGCGCGGCGATGCGCGGCCGGACATCGAACAGCTGCACGTGCTCGCGCACGATGCGTTGCCGTCGTGGCTCGCGCGGCGGCGCTGGTTCGCGTCGAAGGACCGTGCGATCGGCGCGGCCCGGCTGAACGTCGTCACGCCGGTGCCGGGCGAACCGTTCCAGTATGCGGAGGCGTGGGTCGAATCCGATGAGCCAGGCGACGTCGAACGCTACGTCGTGCCGCTCGCGGCCGCGTGGGGCGGTGAAACCTCGCAGCCGCTGTTCGCGCAGCTCGCGCTGGCGCGTGTGCGGCGCGGCCATTCGGTCGGCTACCTGACCGACGCGTTCGCGCTGCCGGCGTTCGCACACGGGATGCTGCGCAAGCTGCGCGACGGCGCGACGGTGCCGACCTCCGATGACGGCCGGCTCGCGTTCCTGCCGGAAGACGCGCTCGCCGCGCTCGATCCCGGCGACAACGCCGACGTGCGCTGGCTCGCGGCCGAGCAGAGCAACAGCTCGCTCGTGATCGGCGACGCGATCGTGCTGAAACTGGTGCGCAAGGTCGCGCACGGCGTGCATCCGGAAGCGGAAATGAGCCGCTACCTGACGCGGATCGGCTACCCGAACACCGCGACGCTCGCCGGTGAAGTCGTGCACGTCGATCCGGACGGCACGCCGCATACGGTCGCGATCCTGCAGCGCTACGCCGACAACCAGGGCGATGCGTGGACGCGCTCGTTCGATTTCCTGCGCCGCGCAGTGGACGAGCTCGCGCTGCCGGCCGCGGACGAAGAAGAGCCCGACGATACGGACGAGGAACCCGACGCGCTGCTCGGCTATGCGGCGTTCGCGGGGATCATCGGCACGCGGCTCGGCCAGTTGCACGTCGCGCTCGCGCAGCCGTCCGACGATCCGGCGTTCGCGCCGGAGCACGCGACGCCCGAACACGTCGACGGCTGGTGCGCGGACGCGATCGCATCGTTCGAACACGCGCTCGACGTGCTGCACACGCGGCTCGATGCGCTCGATCCCGCGACGCGCGCGGCGGCCGACACGCTGCTCGCGTCGCGCGATGCGGCCGTGCGCGCGCTCGGCGAGCTCGTGCCGCGCACGCTCGATGCGCAATGCATCCGGATCCACGGCGATTTCCATCTGGGCCAGGTGCTCGACGTGCAGGGCGACGCGCTACTGATCGACTTCGAAGGCGAGCCGGCACGCCCGCTCGAGCGGCGCCGCGCGAAATCGCATCCGCTGCGCGACGTGGCCGGCCTGCTGCGGTCACTGTCGTATGTGAGCGCAATCGCGCAATTCGCGATCGAGAAGGCGCCACCGCAGGCGGCCGGCCGCAAGCGCGCGCTGTTCGACCGCTTCGGGCAGGCCGCCGCCGACCGCTTCGTCGACTGCTATCGCGCGGCCGCCGAACTCGCCCCCGCGCGTTTCGTCGACCCGCGCTACGCCTATCGCCTGCTCGCGCTGTTCCTGATCGACAAGGCGTCGTACGAGCTGTGCTACGAAGCCGCGAACCGGCCCGACTGGCTAAGCGTGCCGGTCGGCGGGCTCGCGGCGCTGGTCGAACGGCTGCTCGATGGCGGCGCCGCCTCCGACGACGGAGACACGCCATGACCGACACGCTGTTCGAACGATCCGATATCGATGCGCTGCTCGCCGGCCGCCATCCCGATCCGTTCGCGTGCCTCGGCCCGCATGGACAGACGGGCCAGGTCGTCGTGCGCGCGGTGCTGCCCGGCGCGAAAAGCGTGCATGCGCTGTCGCCGGAAGGCGCCGAACTCGGCACGCTCGCGTGCGTCGATCGCGCCGGCTGCTTCGCGGGGACGATCCCGCGCAACGGCGGCGCCCCTCACTACCTGCTCGCGATCGACTGGCCCGACGCGCGGCAGGTGATCGACGACGCGTATGCGTTCGGCACGCTGCTCGACGACGCGGTGCTCGCGCGCTTCTCGGCCGGCGACCCGGCCGCCGTGCTCGACTGTCTCGGCGCGACGCCCGCGCGCATCGACGACACCGACGGCGTGCGCTTCGCGGTCTGGGCACCGAATGCGCAGCGCGTGTCGGTGGTCGGCGATTTCAACGGATGGGACGGCCGTCGGCACCCGATGCGGCTGCGCCGGCCGTCGGGCGTGTGGGAGCTGTTCGTACCGGGCATCGGCGCAGGCGAGTGCTACAAGTACGAGCTGCGCGCGGCCGACGGGCGCGTGTTGCCGCACAAGTCCGATCCGTGCGCACGGGCAACCGAAGCGCCGCCACGCACGGCATCCGTGGTCGCCGATGTCGCGGCGCTCGACGCGTTCGCGTGGCACGACGAAGGCTGGATGCACGCGCGGCCGCGCGCCGACCGCTACCGCGTGCCGTGGTCGATCTACGAGGTGCATGCGGAATCTTGGCAGCGCGTGCCCGAGGAGATGAACCGCAGCGCGACGTGGGACGAACTCGCCGAGCGGCTGATTCCGTACGTGCAGGGAATGGGCTTCACGCACGTCGAGTTCATGCCGATCGCCGAGTATCCGTTCGGCGGGTCGTGGGGCTACCAGCCGGTCGCGCAGTTCGCGCCGTCCGCGCGCTTCGGGCCGGTCGACGGCTTCGCCCGCTTCGTCGACCGCGCGCATGCGGCCGGCATCGGCGTGCTCGTCGACTGGGTGCCCGCGCACTTCCCCGACGATCCGCATGGCCTCGCGCAGTTCGACGGCACCGCGCTGTACGAGCACGCCGACCCGCGCGAAGGGCTGCATCCCGACTGGCACACCTGCGTGTTCAACGTCGGACGCACGGAAGTCGGCGCGTTCCTCGCCGCGTCGGCGCTCGCGTGGGCGCGCCGGTATCACGTCGACGGCATCCGCGTCGACGCGGTCGCATCGATGCTGTACCGCGACTATTCGCGCGCGGAAGGCGAATGGGTGCCGAACGTGCACGGCGGCCGCGAGAACCTCGAGTCGGTCGCGTTCCTGCGCATGCTGAACGACACGCTGCACGGTGCGGCCGCGCCGGCCGGCGTCGTCACCGTCGCGGAGGAATCGACCGCGTGGCCGGGCGTCACCGCACCGACCGGCGACGGCGGGCTCGGCTTCGACTTCAAGTGGAACATGGGCTGGATGCACGACACGCTCGCGTACGTGCGCGAAGACCCGGTGCATCGCCGCTATCACCACGACCGGATGACGTTCGGGCTCGTGTACGCGTTCTCCGAGCGCTTCGTGCTGCCGCTGTCGCACGACGAGGTCGTGCACGGCAAGGGCTCGCTCGTCGCGAAGATGCCGGGCGACGCGTGGCAACGGCTCGCGACGCTGCGCGCGTACTTCGGCTTCATGTGGGCGCACCCCGGCAAGAAGCTGCTGTTCATGGGCAGCGAATTCGCGCAATGGGCCGAGTTCGCGCACGACGCGACACCGCACTGGGACCTGCTCGACGCGCCCGCGCATCGCGGCGTGCAGCGGCTCGTACGCGACCTGAACCGCACGTATGCGGCCGAACCGGCGCTGCACGCGCTCGACTGTCACGCGGCGGGCTTCTCCTGGCTGATCGGCGACGATCGCGACAACAGCGTGTTCGCGTTCGCGCGCCGCGACGAGGCCGGGCACCTCGTGGTCGCCATCTGCAACTTCACGCCGGTGCCACGCGCAAGCTACCGCGTCGGCCTGCCCGCGCCCGGGCAGTGGCGCGAGCTGATGAACACCGATGCCGCGCCGTACGGCGGCACCAACGCCGGCAACGACGGCGCCGTGTGGGCCGAGGCCGTGCCCGCGCACGGCGAAGCGTGGTCAGCGCTGCTGCGCCTGCCGCCGCTCGCGACGCTGTGGCTGCGCCCCGCCTGAATTCCCGCGCCCTCGACACGGAGATCCCGCCATGCCGACCGCCCTGCCCGCCCGTCTCGAATCCGGCCGCAGCTACCCGCTCGGCGCGACCTGGGACGGCCTCGGGACCAACTTCGCGGTATTTTCCGCACACGCGCAGCGCATCCAGCTGTGCGTGTTCGATCCGACCGGCCGCAAGGAGCTCGCGCGCCTCGACCTGCCCGAATGCACCGACGAGGTGTGGCACGGCTACCTGCCCAACGCGCATCCGGGCACCGTGTACGGGTTCCGCGCGGACGGCCCGTACCAGCCGCAGCACGGCCATCGCTTCAACCCGACCAAGCTGCTGCTCGACCCGTACGCGCGCAAGCTGGTCGGCCAGTTCCGCTGGTCGGACGCGCTGTTCGGCTATCGCGTCCATTCGAGCCGCGCGGACCTGTCGATGGACCGCCGCGACTCGGCCCCCGCGATGCCGAAGTGCGTGGTGGTCGACGAGGCGTTCGACTGGCGCAACGACCGGCGCCCGCGCGTGTCGTGGCGCAACACGGTGATCTACGAGACCCACGTGCGCGGCGCGTCGATGCGCCGCGCCGGGTTGCGCCCGCCCGAACGCGGCACGTTCGCGGCGTTCGCGCATCCGGCGTTCATCGATCACCTGCTGTCGATCGGCGTGACGACGGTCGAGCTGCTGCCCGTCCACGCGTTCCTGCAGCAGCGCGCGCTCGTGAACCGCGGGCTGCGCAACTACTGGGGCTACGACACGGCTGCATTCTTTGCGCCGGAGCCCGCGTATCTCGCGACGCGGCGGCTCGACGAGATACGCATCGCGATCCGCCAGCTGCATGCGGCTGGCATCGAGGTCGTGCTGGACGTCGTCTACAACCATACGTGCGAGGGCAACGAGCTCGGACCGACGCTGTCGTGGCGCGGCCTCGACAATGCGAGCTACTACCGGCTGATGCCGGACGACCACCGCTTTCATGTCGACGAGACCGGCTGCGGCAACACGCTGAACCTGTCGCATCCGCGCGTCGTGCAGATGGTGATGGATTCGCTGCGCTACTGGGCCACCGCGTTCAACGTCGACGGCTTCCGTTTCGACCTCGGCGTAACGCTGGGCCGCGAGGAACATGGCTTCGATCCGGGCGCGGGGTTTTTCGACGCGTTGCGGCAGGACCCGGTGCTCGCGCAGCGCAAGCTGATCACCGAGCCGTGGGATCTCGGCCCCGGCGGCTACCAGCTCGGCCGCCACCCGCCCGGTTTCGCCGAGTGGAACGACCGCTTTCGCGACACCGTGCGGCGCTTCTGGCGTGGCGACGCGGGCCAGCGGCCCGAGCTCGCCGCACGCCTCGCCGGGTCGGCCGACCTGTTCAACCACCAGCGGCGCCACACGTGGGCGTCGGTCAATTTCGTCACCGCGCATGACGGGTTCACGCTCGCCGATCTCGTGTCGTATTCGGCGAAACACAACGACGCGAACGGCGAGGACAACCGCGACGGCCGCGACGACAACTGCAGCGCGAACTGGGGCGTCGAAGGGCCGAGCGACGATGCGGCGATCCGTGCGGTGCGCGCGCGCGTCGCCCGCTCGATGCTCGCGACGCTGTTTACCGCGCTCGGCACGCCGATGCTGGTGGCCGGCGACGAGTTCGGCCGCACGCAGCACGGCAACAACAACGCGTACTGCCAGGACAACGAGCTGTCATGGCTCGACTGGGATCTGGCGCGCAGCGACGAAGCGGTGACGCTGATGCGCTTCGTGTCGCGGCTCGCCGCGCTGCGGCGCATGTATCCGGTGATGTCCACGCCGCGCTATCCGTCGGGCGACCGCGACGCCGCGCCGGGCATGGCCGAGATCGACTGGTTCGACGAGCGCGGCGACGCGATGACCGTGCCCGCGTGGCAGGACCGCGAGCGCCGCGCGCTGACGATGCGGCGCGTCGGCACAGGCCGCACCGGGCGCACCGAGGCGCTGCTCGTGATGCTGAACGCGTCGTCCGAGACGGTCGTGTTCGCGCCGCCCGCGCCGGTACTCGACTATCGCGTGCTGGTCGACACGGCCACACCGGACGCCGGCCCGCGCGCCTGGCCGGCCGACGGGCTCGACGTCGCCGCGCACGCAGCCGCGATCGCGGTGGCCGCCGTGCCGCCCGACCTGCATTCGGGAGACTCGCCATGAGATCACGCCCTGCCCGCCCATCCGGCTCGCATGCGTTCGAATCGTCGTTCGGCACGACCTGCGTCGATGTCGACCGCACACGCTTCTGGCTGTGGGCGCCCGCGAGCCGCACGGCCGCCGTCGAAATCGAGGGTGAAGATGCACCCGCCGTCGCGATGACAGCAGTGGGCGACGGCTGGTTCGAAGCCACCGTGCCCTGCGGCCCCGGCACGCTGTATCGCTACCGGCTCGATGGCGGCCTCGCGGTGCCCGATCCCGCATCGCGCTTCCAGCCGGGCGGCGTGGAAGGCCCGAGCCAGGTCGTCGATCCGGCGGCGTACCGCTGGCGCCACGACGCGTGGCGCGGCCGTCCGTGGCATGAAACGGTGCTGTACGAGCTGCACATCGGCGCATGCGGCGGCCACGCGAGCGTCGAGCGGCGCCTGCCGGAAATCGCCGCGCTCGGCGTGACCGCCGTCGAGCTGATGCCCGTCAACGCGTTCCCGGGCATGCGCAACTGGGGCTACGACGGCGTGCTGCCGTTCGCGCCCGATGCGTCGTACGGGCGGCCCGAGGAACTGAAGGCGTTGATCGATGCCGCGCATGGGCTCGAGATGCAGGTGTTCCTCGACGTCGTCTACAACCACTTCGGCCCGGAAGGCAACCTGCTGCCGCGCTACGCACCCGCGTTCTTCCGCGCAGACCGGCAGACCGCGTGGGGGCCGGCCATCGACTTTTCGCGCGAACAGACCAGCACGTTCTTCATCGAGAACGCGCTGTACTGGCTCGACGAATTCCGTATCGACGGGCTGCGCATCGATGCCGCGCACGCGATCGACGACGACGCATGGCTGCGCGAACTCGCGCGCCGCGTGCGCGCGTACGTTGGCGACACGCGCCACGTGCACCTCGTGCTGGAGAACGAGCGCAATGCGGCGAGCCTGCTCGGGCCCGGCGGCTTCGACGCGCAATGGAACGACGACTTCCACAACAGCGCGCACGTGCTGCTGACCGGCGAGCGCGACGGCTACTACCGCGCGTACGCGGACGCGCCGCTGCGCCATCTCGCGCGCACGCTCGGCGAAGGCTTCGCGTACCAGGGCGAACCGTCGCCGCTGCACGACGGCGCCGCGCGCGGCGAACCGAGCGCGCACCTGCCGCCGACCGCGTTCGTCGCGTTCCTGCAGAACCACGACCAGGTCGGCAACCGCGCGTTCGGCGAACGGCTGCGCACGCTCGCGAACGAAGACGCGGTGCGCGCGGCGACCGCGCTGCTGCTGCTCGCGCCGTCGATCCCGCTGCTGTTCATGGGCGAGGAAGACGGCAGCACGCAGCCGTTCCAGTTCTTCACCGACTATCGCGGCGCGCTTGCCGACGCGGTACGCGAAGGCCGGCGCCGCGAGTTCGCCGCCTTTCCGGCCTTCGCCGACGCCGCGCATCGCGATGCGATTCCCGATCCGAACGACATCGCGACATTCGTGCGTTCGACGCTGCACGGCAGCAGCGACGAAACCACGCCCGACACCGACGCATGGCGGCGCTTCTACCGCAGCGCGCTGGCCGTGCGCGCGGCGCTGGTGACGCCGAACCTGCCCGGCGCGCGCGCACTCGGCGTCGACCTGCTCACGGGCGACGGCGACCCGCAGGCGCTCGTCGCGCGCTGGCGTCTCGGCGACGGCAGCACGCTGACGATCGCGTTGAACCTCGGCTCGCACGATGCGGTGCTGCCCGCGCTGCCGGTCGGCAAGATCGTGTTCGAGACACCGCCGCGCGCACGCGACCGGTTGCGCGACCTGCGGCTGCCGCCCCGCGCGTGCATCGCGTGGCGCGACGGCAAGGTCAACCACGATGCGCGGCAGCACCGCATCAACGGACAGGGCCGATCATGACGACCGACGTGTCGATCGCCGAACTCGCGCGCGCGGCCGGCCTGGAAACCGACTGGACCGATGCGGGCGGCGTCGCGCGGCGGGTGGACGACGGCGCACTCGGTGCGCTCGTCGACGCGCTCGGCTGGCCCTGCGGCACGGCGACCCAGCGGGTGGCGAGCGCGGCAGCACTCGCCGACGCGAACGCGGCGCCGCCGCGCATCGTCACCGGCGACGCGGGCCCGCCGCTGACGCTGCCGGCCGCGATCGCGCCACCGGGCGCGCGCTTCCGGATCACGCTTGAAGCGGGCGGACACGTCGACGGGCGCGTGGGCGACGCGGGTGAACACGGCACGCTGCCGCCGCTCGCGATGCCCGGTTATCACGCGCTCGACGTCGGCGACCGGCGCATCGGGCTCACGATCGCGCCGCCGCGCCCGCAGCCGTTCGACCCGCGCACGGCGGACGCGGGCGGCCGCTGGGGCATCGCAGCGCAGCTCTACAGCCTGCGCCGCGCCGGCGACGACGGCGCCGGCGACTACACCGCACTGGCGCGGCTGGCCGCGCAGGCGGCACGGCACGGCGCGCAGGCGGTGGCGATCAGCCCGACGCACGCCGGTTTTCCGGCGCTACCCGCGCACGACAGCCCGTATTCGCCGTCGTCGCGGCGCTGGCACAACGTCGCATATCTTGACTGCGACGCGGTGCCGGGCGCCGCGGCCGTGCATCGCGTGCCCGATGCGGCGGCCGACGCGCCGCTGATCGACTGGCCGCAGGTGCTGCCGCTGAAGCTGCGCCACCTGCGTGCGTGCTTCGACGCGTGGCGCGCCAGCGACGACCCGTCGCGCGGCGCGTTCCAGCGGTTTCGCGCGGCGGGCGGTGCGGCGCTCGACGCGCATGCGCGTTTTGACGCGCTGCAGGCGTTCTGCATCGAGCACGGCGCCGGCGCGGACTGGCGGCATTGGCCGGCGCCGTGGCGCCAGCCGGGATCGGCGGAAGTCGACGCGTTCGCGCACGCCCATGCCGACACGGTCGCGTTCCACACGTTCCTGCAATGGTGCGCGTCGCGCGCACTCGGCGACGCGCAGCACGCGGCGCGCGGCGCGGGCATGGCGACCGGGCTGATCGCCGATCTCGCGGTCGGCTCCGATCGCGCGGGCAGCGACGCGTGGGCGCACGGCGCGACGCTGCTGCGCGGCGTATCGCTCGGCGCGCCGCCCGACCTGTTCAATGCGGCCGGCCAGGCGTGGGGCGTGACGACCTGGACGCCCGCCGCGCTGCGTGCGGAAGGCTTCGTGCCGTTCGTCGAACTGTTGCGCGCGGCGTTCGCGCATGCGGGCGGCATCCGCATCGATCACGTGCTCGGCTTCGCGCGGATGTGGATCGTGCCCGACGGCGGCTCGCCGCGCGACGGTGCGTACCTGCGCTATCCGGTCGACGATCTCGTGCGGCTCGTCGCGCTCGAGGCGGCCCGTCATCGCGCGCTCGTGATCGGCGAGGATCTCGG
Organism: Burkholderia lata; assembly: GCF_000012945.1. Taxonomy (NCBI): domain Bacteria; kingdom Pseudomonadati; phylum Pseudomonadota; class Betaproteobacteria; order Burkholderiales; family Burkholderiaceae; genus Burkholderia; species Burkholderia lata. The sequence continues at coordinate 587,986 of NC_007509.1, read as the reverse complement.
CACGGTGCCGGCCGGTTTCCGCGAACGGCTCGGCGCGCAGGGCATCGCCGGGATGCGCGTGCTGTGGTTCGAGCGCGACGCCGGCGGCACCTTCCGCCCGCCCGCGGAATGGGATCGCAACGCGATCGCGATGTCGTCGACGCACGATCTGCCGACCGTGGCCGGCTGGTGGCGCGGCGTCGACCTGGCATGGCGGCGGATCGCGGCCGAGGCCGCGGAGCAGTCCGGCGATACGGATGCGCGCAACGTGGCGCCGCCCGCGCCGCCGGACGAGATGAACGAGTACGAGCAGGACAACACCGTGTCCCGCGCAGCCTCCGCGTCCCCCCTGAAAGCCGGCCCCGTCACGCCGCCGCCCGCCGTTGATCCCGATCTCGTCGCCGCGCATGCAGCACGCGCGACCGAACGCGCGGCGCTGTGGCACGCGTTGCAGCACGCGGGCTGCGCGCCGGCCGGTACCGCCACCCCGCCGGCTAACGCGCCGCCGGTCGCCGCGATGCTCGCATACGTCGCGTGCAGCCCGTCGCCGCTCGCGATCCTGCCGCTCGAGGACCTGCTCGCGCTGGACGCGCAGCCGAACCTGCCGGGCCCGCCCTGCGGCCACCCGAACTGGCGGCAGCGCCTGCCGCGCACGATCGACACGCTGTTCGACGCCGATGTGCGCGACCGCATCGCGGCCGTCGTGCGCGCGCGCCGTTCGCGGGAGCCCGCCCCATGACGCCACGCGCGACGCTGCGGCTGCAGCTGCATGCGGGCTTCACGTTCGACGACGCGGCCGCGCACGCCGGCTACTTCGCGCGGCTCGGCGTGAGCCACCTGTACCTGTCGCCGGTCGCGACGGCCGAACCCGGTTCGCGACACGGCTACGACACCGTGGATTACGGCGCGCTCAACGCCGAACTCGGCGGCGAAGCCGGTTTCGTCCGGCTCGTCGATGCGCTGCGCGCGCATGGGCTCGGCGTAATCGTCGACATCGTGCCGAACCACATGGGCGTCGGCGGCGCGTCGAACGGCTGGTGGAACGACGTCCTCGAATGGGGGCCCGCGAGCCCGTACGCAGGCCACTTCGACATCGACTGGCATCCGCCCGACGCAGCGCTCGACGGCAAGGTGCTGCTGCCCTGCCTCGGCACGCCGTACGGCGAAGCGCTCGCGGCCGGCGACATCACGCTCGACGCCGATCCGGCCACCGGACGCTTCTTCGTGTCGTGCCCCGGGCGACGGCTGCCGGTGGCCACCGCCACCTATGCGGACATCCTGCGCATCGCGAATCGCACCGACCTGAATGCGCTCGCCGAACGCTTCGACGCCGCGCCGCCGCGCGACAGCGCCCGACTGGCCGCCGCGCATGCGGCGCTGCGCGACCACGCGGTCACGCACGGCCCGCATGCGCTCGACGCGGTGCTGCGCGGCGCCGATCCGCGCCATGCGCGCTCGCGCGCGTGCCTGCACCGGCTGCTCGAACGCCAGCACTACCGGCTCGCGTGGTGGCGCACGGCCGCCGACGAGCTGAACTGGCGGCGCTTCTTCGACATCGCGACGCTCGCGGCCGTCCGTGTCGACGACGATGCGGTGTTCGACGCCGTCCATGCGCTGCCGCTGCGACTGCATGCGGCCGGCTATATCGACGGCCTGCGCGTCGATCACGTCGACGGCCTCGCCGATCCGCGCGCGTATTGCCGGCGGCTGCATGAGCGACTTGCCGCGCAACGCGACGCGCAGCCGTTCGTCGTCGTCGAGAAGATCCTCGCGCCCGGTGAGGCGCTGCGCGCCGACTGGGCCGTCGACGGCACGACCGGCTACGACTTCATGAACGACGTCGGCGCGCTGCTGCACGATCCGGCCGGCGCCGCGCCGCTGGCCGCGCACTGGGCGCACGTGTCGGGTTCGTCGCGCACCTTCACGCAGGAAGCACTCGACGGCAAGCGGCGCGTGCTGATGCGCCAGCTTGCGGTCGAGCATGCGCGCGCCGCGCGGGCGTTGCACGGCATCGCGCGTGCGGCGCCCGCGACGCGCGACGTCAGCCTCGTCGCGATTCAGCGCGTACTGGGTGAACTCGCGGTGCAGCTGCCCGTGTACCGGATGTATCCGGCGCACGATGAAGAACCCGCCGACGCCGATCGCCGCGTGCTCGCACCTGCATACGCACGCGCGTGCGCGGCCGTCGATCCGGCCGACCGGTTCGCGCTCGATCACGTCGCCACCTGGCTCGGGTTGCCGGTCACGCGCGTGCCGCGCGCGGACGCCGCCGCGCTGCACGCGGCGCGCGTCGCGTTCGCGCAGCTCACTGCGCCGCTGGCCGCAAAGGGTGTCGAGGATACGGCGCACTATCGATACGGCCGGCTGTTGTCCCGCAACGAAGTCGGCGCCGACGCAGGCGACTTCAGCCTGTCGCGCGGCGCGTTCCATGCGCGCAACCGGCACCGCGCGCGCACCGTGCCGCACGGGCTCGTCGCCACCGCCACGCACGACCACAAGCGCGGCGAGGATGCCCGTGCGCGGCTGGCCGTGCTCAGCGAAATGCCCGACGCGTGGCGCACGGTGTCGCTCGACTGGTCCGCGCTCAACCGGCCGCATCGCGGCGGCGCGCATCGCGATCTCGCATGGGCGCCGGGCCCGGCCGCCGAGGCGATGCTGTACCAGACGCTCGTCGGCTGCTGGCCGCCGGAACTCGCGCCCGACGATGCGGCGGGGCTCGCGGCACTTGCCGAACGCGTCGTGCAGTGGCAGACGAAAGCATGGCGCGAAGCGAAACGGCACACCGACTGGCTCGCGCCCGACATGCGCTACGAGCGCGATTGCGAAGCATTCGTCCGCGCGATCCTGATGCCGCGCGGCACCGGCGACTTCGCGCACCGGCTGCATGCGTTCGTCGCGCGGATCGTACCGGCCGGCGTCGTCAACAGCCTGACGCAGGCCGTACTCCGCATGGCGTCGCCCGGCGTGCCCGACCTGTATCAAGGGACTGAAGCATGGGATCACTCGCTCGTCGATCCGGACAACCGCCGCGACGTGCCGTTCGCGGCGCTCGCGGCCGAACGGGTCGACGAGCCGGTCGCGTCGTACCTGCAGGCGTGGCCCGATGCGCGCGTGAAGCGGGCCTTGGTCGAGCGCATGCTGGCGCTGCGCGCACGGTGGCCGGAGACGTTCGCGGCAGGCACGTACGTGCCGCTGCGCGTGCGCGGCCCGCTCGGGCGTCATGCGATCGCATTCGCGCGGTGCAACGATGAATCGACGGTGGTGGTGGTTGCAACGCGGCTCGCGGGCCGGCTGCTCGGCGAAGCACCGGAATTGCCGCGCGTGGCGCCCGCGCAATGGGGCGATACGGCGGTCGTGCTGCCGCGTGAGATCGACGGGCCGTGGACGGACTGGCTGAATGCGGGGGACACGATCGATGTGACGGGACGGTTGATCAAGCTCGGTAACTGTCTGGCAGCGCTACCGGTTGCCGTACTGGTGGCCGTGCACCCAACCAGCGCATCGTGATCGTCCAGCGCGCTCGTTCCCGGCTGATGAAACGCCGGGAGATCGTCGTCCCATCATCGATACGGGAGACAGTTCCCTCCATGCAACGGTCGGCGTTTGCGTTTAGTCGCGAGCGGCACACACCTTGATCGTTCCCTAAATCACCAGAGGAAAATCGAATTTGTGCAAAACGGCCTGCGTATAATCGTTTTTACACATCCAAAATCGATTTGCGCCCGAAACGAGCTTCCATAATCGGTTTTGCGCATTGGCTGGGCCGACCAACAGGAGCTTTCATATGGCTGAATTGCCCGACGATCCAATCGGTACCGCATGGTTGATCGCAAACTGCGACGTTGCGCCGATGGCTCGGCCTCCGGTGCTTAGTCGCATCGGCGGTCGGCGTGCCACCGAAACCATTGACGGTTATCGGCTCGAGACCTACCCGGAACTGATGCGCCCAACGGGCGATATCGCCGCGCACCTTCAGTTTCACTTGCGCCACGAGGTGCCGCAACTGGAGTTTCTGGCGCGCTTGTTCGCGCAATCTGGCCCCGGATTCGTCCAGGACTGGATCGACTCCGAGCCAACCGGGCAGTATGCGCGCCGCGCCGCCTTTCTTTACGAATGGCTCACCGACGGCGAGTTGAGCGTTCCGGAGCGCTTGGGCGGCAACTATGTCGACGTGCTTGACGACGCCAAAGTCGTCACCTCGTCACGCGACCGCATCGTGAAGAATCCGCGGTGGCGGGTGAACGATAATCTTCCCGGAACACGTTACTTCTGCCCGACCCTTGTAAAGACAGCCTCTTTCATGGAGGCAGCCGAGTTGAACGTGCCGCGCCTGTTCGCCGATCTCGCGGCGGAATTCGGTGAGGATCTGCTTATGCGGGCGGCGGCCTGGATGACATTGAGGGAAAGCAAGGCCAGTTTCGCCATCGAAGGGGAAGCCGACCGTACTTCCCGCATTCAGCGCTTCGCGGACGTCATGGCCCGGCGTACCGCCCAAGGCGAACAGCCGTTGTCGGACGATGCTGCTGCAGAGTTGCAGCGGGAAATTCTCGGTGAGCGAACCACGCTCACGCACTTCGGCTTCCGGCAGTCGCCCGTATTCGTCGGGGAAACCGTCCGCTTTAACGAGGTCGTGCACTATGTCGCACCGGGGCAGGAGGATGTACCGGCCATGCTCGACGGCCTTCGCACATTCCTGGCACGCACTTCCGGTCAATCATCGGTCATGCGCAGCACGGTGGCAGCCTTCGGTTTCGTCTACGTGCATCCGCTGGCGGACGGAAACGGCCGCGTCCACCGCTTCCTGATCAACGATGTTCTCCGTCGGGACGGTGTCATTCCGGAGCCGGTCATCTTGCCTATTTCCGCCGTGATCATGGACGACGCGGGCGAACGCCGCGGCTACGACAGGGTACTGGACCAAGTGTCTGCGCCGCTCATGGAGCATGTGCGAGATCACATCGTATTCGACGCCGCACAGACAACCTATCCTGACGGCGTCGTATCCAACTTCGCATTCGATGGTGCAGGACTGGCCATGCCGCTGTGGCGGTACCCGGACCTCAGTCCGCATGTGCAATACCTCGCCAACATCGTCAAACGCACACTGACCGAACACATGCGCGAGGAATCGCGCTATTTGCGCAGCCACGCGCTGGCTCGGCAGGTGCTCAAGGAAATCGTGGAAATGCCGGATCATCAAGCCGACCGTGTACTGCGCTCGATCGAGCAGAACCAGGGACAACTCAGCAACGTTCTCGCGAAGGAAATGCCCATCCTGCAGCAGCCCGGTATCTGGCCCGCGATCGTCGAAGCCGTATCCTCAGCCTTTCGTAACGGAGATTCCACGGATGCCGCGATCGTCGATCGCTACCGTCCGGAACGACCGGCGGGACAGTAACACCCGACCTCACCACCACGCTCCCGTCGGCAACCCGCCACGTGGCAAACTCAGCACCCGCCCGTCACGCGTCGGTGACGTCGGGCTCGCTCGCGTCGTTGCGCTGCACGCACCGCACGAGCGACAGCCCGTCGGCCGTCAGCACCGGCCGGCGCTCGCCCGACGCGTCGTCGTACTGCATCACGATCAAGTGCCGTTCGACCAGCGCGACGACATCCTCGCGGTCGATCTGGAGCTGCTCCGGTGCGCGATGCACCAGTAACAGCGTGGCGAATTCATGGGCGGACAGCATGCTCGTTTCCCGTTGGCGGCTGCGCGAGGTGCGCACCGGCGCATAAAAACTCATGCAGGGATCGTGCCGGTTTGCGCGATGCGTCCGCCGCCGGCGCTGCCTGCGTGCCGCGCGATGTGGCACCCAGTGGCGGCCGGCGGCCGGTGCAAAGTTTTCAATGGCGTGTAATGCCGAACGCGGGTCGGAACACGACGCGGCGGCAACCGCAGTCGGGTCAGGATCGCCGCGACCGGGACAGGCCCGCCGGCGCACGGAAATCGCCGCTGTGCAGCACCACGCTGCCGTTGCCTTCGGCCAGCGCTTCCGCGCATGCGGCTTCGATCCGCGCGCGGCCATGCTCGAACGCATCGCGCAAGTCGGCCTCCAGCGCAGACTGCGCGCCGAAATGGTCTTCCAGCGCTTCGACCGTGATCGCGCAGGTTTGCAGTTCGCCATCGACGTCGACGACGAAATGCAACTGCAGCTCGGCACCGTCGAACACGGGCGGCTCGTCGACCAGCGACACGCGGCGGGCGGAATCGGCCGGCATCGTTTCAGGCGCCCCGCGCCACGACGTGATCGACCCGTGCGCCTTCGGCCGCGAGCACACGTCGAAGTTCGCCGAGTCCGGCCTTCTCGATGAAATCGCCGACCGCGACGATGGCTACCTTGCAATGATCCAGCCTGCTGCTCATGAGACCCTCCATCGGCGTGACAGCATGCGCCGTGTCGTACCGCACCGTACCGATCGCACAGCAAGCCGCATGCCCGCAAGCTCCTTCGTGCGGAAAGTCTCACATGGCCGCTCGACGCGGTTACTGCAGACGGCGCGCGGCGTCGAGCATCGCATCGGTGAGCTCGATCGTCAGCGTCACGTGTTCGTCGGGCAGGCGGTCGAGCAAGTCCTCCACCGTGTCGTGCAGGATTGCGTGCACGCGCATCCGCGTGCCTTCGTCGAGATCCGCGTAGCGCTCCATCGTGTCGCAATCGAGCACGAGCACGACCGAATGCCCGACGGTCTCGGGCGGCGGGTCGGCCGCCTCCGCCCACGCCGCCTGAAACATGATCCTGCCCGTGGCGACGTCCACATGGACCGTCGTATCGAGATCGTCGGCGTCGTTGTCGAGCTCGTCGTTTTCCAGCCAGATCCGGGAATGCGATTGCATGATGTCCTCCTGCGTAGTGGCGGGATCGCATGTCCTGCCCGTGTTCTCCAGCAACACCCGTGCCGCCTTCGGGCGCGACGCTTGCGCAGCGGCTGATGGCGTGGTTCGGCATCCGGGGAATCGGCTCGTTCTACTACCTGCCGTTCGCGCTCGAACACGGGCCGTCCGACGCCGTGCGCCCGCTCGCGGCGCCCGTACTGGCCGTCGTGTCGGCGTCCGTGATCGCGCACGGGATCTCCGCGACGCCGCTGATGAACGGGTATCACCGGCTGCAGCATCGGCGCTGATGCGTTCATGACGACGCGCCGTGCCGCGTAATCGAGCCGCCACGCAAGCGGCGGCGTCGGGGTGGTTGAGGGAAGCATCGACATACGCTCGCCGCGTTCGTGAAGGCAACGGCCACGCGAATCGCCGCGCCGCCACCCACCAGCGGCCCTCGAGTCACGGCGCGCGCAGCGCCTCGTCGAGTTCGGCGCGCGTCACGTCGAGCGCGACGTTGCATTCGATCGCCGCTTCCTCGACGCGCGGCTTGCGCTCGTCCACCGCGCGCCGCGCACTGTCGCACAGATGCGTGCGCACGCGCAGCCGGTCGTCCGCGCCGAGCGATGCATAGCGCGTGATCACGTCCGGATCGAAGCGCAGGTCGACCGCGCAACGCCATTCGCGCGCGTCCTCGTCGGACGGCACCCGCACCCACGACACCTGGATCGTCAGCCGCCCGGATGCGTCGTCCGCATGCACGACGACGGTCGACTGCGACGGGAAGCCGTTCGCGAGCGCATGCTCGAGCTCCGCGATGCGCTGCGACCGGCCGGGTGCGCCGCTCATCGTCGCACGACGCCCAGCAGCAGCGTGACGAGGAAGATCACGACGAAGATGTAGAACAGGATCTTCGCGATCTCGGCCGCGCCAGCCGCGATGCCGCCGAAGCCGAACACGGCCGCGACGATCGCGATGATGAAGAAGATAACCGCGTATCGAAGCATGGATACCTCCTGGATGGCAGCAGTGGTCAGGACACGTCGTCGCCGTTCACGCATCGTGCTTGTGCTCCGGTTTGCCACGCCTCGGCGTGGACGCCATTTTTTCGAGTGCCTTTTCGCTCATCGACCTGGCCATCGACTGCGCCGGCGGCTTGAGGTCCTTCATGTTCGTCTTGCCGCGTTTGGCCGACAGTGCGGCCCCCGCGGCACGCTGCTGCGCTTGCGATTTTGCTGGCATGGTTGCGCTCCTGTCGTGGGCGCGCGCGTCGACGCGACGGTCGGCACGCGCGCGAGCGGGGCTCGCCCGGGCAGCCGTCATGCGGTGTCGCGGCGCCGCAGGTCGGCCGGCGGAATCTTCATCGCCTGGCGATACTTCGTCACCGTGCGACGCGCAAGCAGGATGCCGCGGCCCGCGAGGTTGTGCGCGAGCGCAACATCGGACAGCGGATCGGTGTGCCGCTCGGCCGCGATCATGTCGCGGATCAGCACCTTCGCGGCCGCCGCGGAACACACGCCCTTGCCGGCCGCCTCAAGCTTGCGCGGGAAGAAATGCTTGAACTCGAACGTGCCATGCGGCGTGGCCATGTACTTGTTGCCCGTCGCGCGCGACACGGTCGATTCGTGCAGGTCGAGCTCCTCGGCGATGTCGCGCAGCACGAGCGGCTTCATCGCGATCTCGCCATAGCGGAAGAAATCGCGCTGTCGCGCGACGATGCATTCGCCGACGCGCTGGATCGTGTCGAAGCGCTTCTGCACGTTGCGGATCAGCCAGCGCGCTTCCTGCAACTGCTGGCCGAGCGGCGAATCGCGTTCGCCGCTCGACTGCGCGAACAGCGTCGCGTAGCGTTCGTGCAACCGTGCGCGCGGCAGCACGGCCGGGTTGATCGTCACGATCCAGTCGTCGCGCACCTGGCGCACGATCACGTCGGGCACCACGTAGTCGCCGCGCGTGCTGCCGTAATGATTGCCGGGGCGCGGGTCGAGCCCGCGCACCAGCGCGCACGCGGCCTGCAGCGTCTGCGGGTTGCAGCCGATCCGCCGCTGGATCTCGGCCGTCTCGCGGCGCGCGAGCCGTTCGAGATGCTCGCGTGCGATCGCTTTCGCTTCCGCGAGCGCCGTCGTGCCGGCCGGAATCGCGTCGAGTTGCAGCACGAGACACTCGGACAGCGAGCGCGCGGCCATGCCGGGCCGGTCGAGCATCTGCACGAGCCTTAGCGCGACCGCGAGATCCTGCTCCGACAACAGCAGCGCGGGGTCGGCCGCGACCAGCAGTTCGACCAGCTCCTGGCGCAGGTAGCCGTCGTCGTCGAGCGCGTCGATCACGATGCGCGCGGCCTCGCGGTCGCGCCGGTTCAGCTGATAGAGCCGCAACGCGTCATGCAGTTGCTGATGCAGCGACGGTTCCGCAGCCAGCCATTCGCCGGGCGACAGGCCGCCCGACTCGTCGCCCTGGCGGCTCGTGCCGCGCGTCGCGGGCGCGGCCGTCAACGACACTTCGGACACCTCGGGCACTTCAGGCACGTCGCCGTCCGGCTGGCGAACCTCGTCAGCCGGGGGCACCGCGTCGGGCGCGGCGGCTTCGGCTTGCGGCCCCGGTGCGTCGGCGGCAGGCTCCTCGTCACCCTGGCCGTCGTCGAGAAACGGATTCTGATCGAGCGCCTGACGCAATTCCTGTTGAAATTCGAGCGAGGACAACTGCAGCAACCGCAGCGACTGCTGAAGCCTCGGCGTAAGTGCAAGATGCTGTCGCATCTGCAGCGAAAGCGAGACGGACATCGATGGTCCTCCTGACGTTTCACGGGTTTCGCTTCGTATTCAGCCAGGATTCATGCAGCTTCCATGCCAAGGGGGTCGATCACCCCGTGCTGCGGTTCGCGCGGGTTCGCACCCCGATTTTCAGCGCGCCAGGGCCGCTTTTTTACAAGCCGGCGGCAAGTTTTGGGCACGCGTTTTGGGCACGCGCTTCGCGCATCACGCCGTCACGCGCCGGCCGTGGATCGACTCAGTACTGCGCGGGCGGCGGCATGCGCGGCGGCGGCGGGTCGCCCTGCACGCCGTTCGGGCCCGGTGGCGGCACGTCGGCCGGTTCGCCGCCCGCCGCGCCCTGCGGCATCATGTTGCCCGGCGACGGGCGCGTCTCGTAACGCGTGTTGGCATCAGGCATCGTCGTGCCGGGCGGCGATGCGTGGCCGTCGGGCGGCGCGGGCGGCGCACCGCGCGCGCCGTAGGGGGCAGGCTGCGTGCACGCGGCCAGCGCGCATGCGGCGGCCATCGCGCACAGGCCCGCGGATATCGTGCGGATCCGTTTCATCGCAATTCTCCTGAAGTCCGCGGCGGGCGCGGAACCGGTTGTGTCAGTCCCGGCGAGTCCGCAATCCGCGTGCCGTCCGTTTGCGCGCCACACGCGCCGACCTGCGGTGCGCCGGGCGTTCAGCACACCCGTCACCGCGAATGCCTGCCTGCGCGCCGCCATGCGTCGTTACGCGTCGTACGCGGCCATCACGAGCCACAGGTCTCGGCCATCGTCACGCACGCGTGCCGCGAGCGCATACGTATCGGCGGGGTCGCACGCGCGCTGCAGCGCGAACCGCGCGGGCTCGGTCGAGCCGAACGTCTCGTCGCCGAGCGGCCGCACGTCGGCCTTGCCTTCGAACATCCGGCGCTCGGGCCGGTAGATCAGCGGCTCGTGCTTCCATTCCTCGAAGTGGCTCTTTACCGAATCAAAACCGCCGCCGCAAACGTTGAGTTCGTAGCGCACGCCCTGTCGCCGTTTCGGAATCGTCATCGTGTCTCCGCTTGATGTGCGCGCGACCGGCACCGGTCGCGACGCGCGTGGTCGTCATCGTCGTCATCGCCCGACATGGCAAATCCCGTGCCGCGTACGAACCCGGGCATGGCGGTTGCGGAAATGTTCGCGTCATTGTCATTTGCAGGGAGCGTTGCCATGAAGGATTCGACCCGGCCCGACCCGTCGCCGCCGCGGAAGCACGAGGACCGCACGCGCACGCGCCATTCGGAACGCCATATCGACCAGCAGCTCGAGGACACGTTTCCCGCGAGCGACCCGCCGGCGACCGGCGGCGTCACGCGTATCGAGCCCGATGCACCGCCCGATACGCCGCCCGATTCGCATGAGGAAAAGCCGCGGCAAGACCCGCGCGAACGCGGCGGCACATGACCGGTCACGCGTGCCGGACGGCATGCGGTTGGCCGAATCCACCGACGAATCGACTCACCCGGCCCACAAGGAGGACGCCATGCATCGTGTCAACGAAATCATGTCGCAGGACGTCGTGCGCATTGCGCCGACCGATTCGATCCGCCATGCCGCGCAACTGATGGAGCGCTACGACGTCGGCGCGCTCCCGGTGTGTGACAACAACCGCCTGGTCGGGATGGTGACGGACCGCGACCTCGCCGTGCGCGCGATCTCGGCCGGCAAGCCGCCGGAGACGCGGATTCAGGAAGTCGCGTCGGGCCCGATCGAATGGTGTTTCGAAGACGATTCGCTGGACGAGATCCAGCACTACATGGCCGACGCGCAGTTGCGGCGCCTGCCGGTCGTCGATCACGACAAGCGGCTGGTCGGCATGCTGTCGCTCGCGGACATCGCGACGCGTTCGGCCGGCCCGGCGCGCGACGACGTCGCGAACACGCTCGAAGGCGTGTCGCAGCCGAGGCGGACGTGACGGAGCGCCGATTGCTGCGCGAGATGCAGCCTGCAGGCGTCCGGTCAAGGTCGGCCCCGCATCAGCGATACAGGCCGTCGCGACAGCGGAACGACAACGATGAATGGCCGCGGCGTCAGCCGTCGTGCTTCGTCACGCGCACGATCTTGTCCGCCAGTTCGCGCACGTCGACCGGCTTGCACAGATAGCCGTCGAACCCGGCCTCGAGCGCGCGGCGTTCGTCGGCCAGGCCCGCATGCGCGGTCACGGCCAGCACCCGCATCGCGGGCGGCGCACCGCCGCCGTTCATGCCGGCGTGCCGCAACGCGTCGAGCAGCCAGAAGCCGTCTCCGTCGGGCATCGCGAGATCGGACAGCACGACGGTCGGCCGCAGGTCGGCGGCCACCGCGAGCGCTTCGCGGCCTGTCGACGCGATCGCGACGGCCGCGCCGAACGTCGTCAGTGCGGCGGTGAGGCTCTCGCGCGTCGTCGCATCGTCGTCGACGATCAGGATGCGTTGCGTATCGAGCATCGGCGGGTCGCGATGCCCGTTCGCGTGCGCATTCCCCCACGCCATCGCGCCGATCGGCTGCCAGCCGACCGGCAGCGTCACCGTAAACGTCGCGCCGCGATTGCGTCCCGCACTCTTGACCGTCACGCTGCCGCCGTGCAGCTCGGCGATATGCCGGACGATCGACAGCCCGAGGCCGAGCCCGCGCCGCGACGACGCGGGCGAATCGTCCGCGCGGCGGAACATGTCGAACACGTACGGCAGGAACGCGGGCACGATCCCCTGCCCCGTGTCGGACACGGTCAGCACCACCCGTACGTCGTCGCGCGCGAGCCCGACGGTCACGCTGCCGCCGGCCGGCGTGAACTTGAGTGCGTTCGACACGAGGTTCGACAGCATCTGCCGCAATCGCTCGGCATCGCCCGACACGACGCAGGTCGACGCCGCACAGTCGAACTCCAGCACGATGCCGGCCGACGACGCGGCAGTCTGGAATGCGCCGACCGAATCGGAGAACAGCCGCACGACGTCCACCGGCATCGCGTCGAGCTGCAGCTTGCCGGTGGCGAGCGACGACGCATCGAGGATGTCGCCGACCATGCGTGTGAGCGAGCGCGCGCTGCGGTCGATCGCATCGATCGCCTGCTGCTGCAGCGCGCTGTCGCCCGAATTGCGCAGCACCTCGACCCAGCCGTAGATCACGTTCAGCGGAGTGCGCAGCTCGTGCGACACCGTCGCGAGCAATTCGTCCTTCAACCGGTTCGACGTCGCCGCCTGGTCGCGCGCCACGCGCGCGCCGCGCAACGACCGCTGCGCGCGCAGGTCGCGGCGGCGCTGTGCGCCGGATTCGCGCAACGTCAGCGACAGCGCGACGCAGGCACGCGCGTCGCTGCGCACCGGCCCCGCCGACACGGTCGCCCGAAAGCGCCGGCCGTCGCGCCGCACGCACAGCAGGTCGATCGGCCCGACCGCTTCGTGCATGTCGTCGAACGATTCGGTGAGCGGCTTGCGCTTGAGCCAGCGCATCGCCACCAGCGATTCGAACGTGCGCCCGCGGGCATGCGCGTCGTCGTAGCCGAACATGCGCTGCGCGGCCGGGTTCCAGCTGACGATGCGGCCGTCGGTATCGATGCCGACGATCGCGTCCGGCGACGCATCGACCACCGCGCGCTGCAACCGCGACGCGTCGGCCCGCGAGCGGTCCGCACCGGCGTCGCGCAGCAGCAGCACGGCGCCGTCGACGTTGCCGTCCGCATCGCCGAGCGGCGCCGCGACCTCGACGATCGGCACCGGTTCGCCGCCCTCCACCTGCAGCCAGTGGCGATCCGACACGACGCCCGCGCCGCCGAGCGCTAGATCGAGCGGCGTCGATTGCACGCGCCGGCCATCGCGATCGACGACCCGCAGCACGTCGCGCACCGCCCGGCCCGTCGCGTCGCCCGGCGGGCAACCGACCAGCGCGGCCGCGGCGGCGTTGAGATAGGTGAGCCGCCCGTTCGTATCGGTGGCGATCACGCCGTGCGGCAGCGCCTGCAGCACCGCTTCGAGCCGCCGGCGCGCGGCCGCTTCACGGCGCAGCGCCGCGTCGTTCGTGAGGCGCGCGTGACGCAGCATCGCCGCGACCGCGCACACCAGTGCGCCCACCAGCACGAAGGTGCCGAGCCGCACGAGCCGCTCGGGCAGCGGCTCCGAATAGGCTGCCGGATCGGACAGGAACAGCGTCCACACGAGCATGCCGCTGATCACCGTCGAAACGATCCCGAACAGGAATGACGTCGCCCACGCGGCGCCCGCGAGCAGCGGGTAGTACAGGACGAGCGGCAGGTTCACGCCACCGAAGCGGATCGCGAGCGCCTGCAGCACGGTCGCGATCGCGACCAGCATCACGGCCGTGATGACATTGCCGGCGCGTATCCGCGACGTGTCGAACATCGGTCGCGCGCCTCGTGGCTGGTCCGGTCGATGCGGCATCAGGACTCCGGCTTGTCCGCTTCGTCTTCGAGCTGAGCGAGCCGGTTGTAGATCGTCTTCAGGCTGACGTCGAGCACCTCGGCCGCCTGCGCCTTCACGCCACCGCATTGCGCGATCGTGCCGAGGATCAGCCGCCGGTCGACTTCGTCGAGCGGCGTGCCGAACGGCACGGTCACGCGATCCTCGTGCGAATCGGCAAGGTTCGACAGTTCGTCCATGATCGGCGGCGGCAGCGAATCGATCACGTCCGCGTCGCTGAAGATGCTCGCGCGCTGCACGAAGTTGCGCAGCTCGCGCACGTTGCCCGGCCATGCATAAGTCTTCAGCGCTTCTCGCGCAGCCGGCGCGAAGCGCAGGTTCCGGCCGCTGTCGGCGTTGAACTGCTGCAGGAACGCATCGGCCAGCATCGGGATGTCGTCGCCGCGCTCGCGCAGCGACGGCAGCGGGATCGGGAACACGTTGATCCGGTGGAACAGGTCGGGCCGCAGCTTGCCGTCGGCCATCGCGGCTTCCGGATCGCGGTTGGTCGCCGCGACGATGCGCACGTCGACGTCGATCTCGCGCGTCGAGCCGAGCCGCGTGACGCGCCCTGTCTCGAGCACGCGCAGCAGCTTGACCTGCGACTCGAGCGGCATCTCGGTGATCTCGTCGAGCAACAGCGTGCCGCCGTCCGCCCGTTCGAAGAAGCCCTTGTGCTGGCGCTCCGCGCCCGTGAAGCTGCCGCGGTCGTGGCCGAACATCTCGCTCTCGACCAGGTTCGCGGCGATCGCGCCGCAGTTCACCGCGAGGAACGGGCCGCGCCGGCGCAGGCTCAGGTCGTGCACCGTCTGCGCGGCCAGCTCCTTGCCGGTGCCCGATTCGCCCGTCAGCAGCACCGACGCCTCGGTGCGCGCGACCCGGCCGATCGCGTCGTAGACGGCCTGCATCGCGGGCGAACTGCCGAGCATGCGGCCGAAGCGGCCAAGGCGCTGCAATTCCCCGCGCAGCTCGGCGATTTCCTCATGCAGCGCCGTGGTGCGCGGCACGCGCGCGAAGATGCTGTTCAGCCGCTGCATGTTGAGTGGCTTCACGAGGTAGTCGGTCGCGCCACGCCGCAATGCGTCGATCGCAGTTTCGAGGCTCGCGTGGCCGGTGGTCAGTACCATTTCGCAGTGCGAACGCTTCGGCAGCACGTCGAACAGCTCCATCCCGTTGCCGTCCGGCAGCACGAGATCGCACAGTACGAGATCGGGGGTATGGGTCGCGACGAGCGTGCGCGCTTCTTCCAGCGTCGCGGCCGTATCGCATGACAGCTGCTGCGTGCGCGCGAGCGCTGCGAGCATTGTCCGCGTATCGGCGTCGTCTTCGACGATCAGGACGTAGGGCATCGTGGCTCCTTGTGAGGCGGCCCGGCGCGCTTGCCTGCCGGGACCGCGGCGGGTTGCAGCGAGGTCCGGCCGTCGGTCGCACGACGATGAGGCACGATCGATGCGTTCGTGCGGACTGGCTGTCCTCCCGTGAAAAGCAGTCCCAGTCAGTATAGAAGAGCGATGTCGTGCATTCGCCGATCATCGAATAAATCTATCCGCGCAGGTGACCTGCATTGCCAGATTCAATGCGTTGCGATCGGTAAGAACGTCATCGCTTCGCGCGGATCATGCGGCGTGAAGTCGTCCAGATCACGTTTTTTACGCACTTCTCAGACGGATGCGGTCAAACTTGCCGGCCTGATTTTTCGCATGTCGAAATTCGTTGACGACGATACGCGGTGGCTCGACGGCTTGCGTTCGATTCAGACCCTGCCGATTCATGTGTCGTGCGTCGAACGCCCCGCGCGCTTCGTCAGTCAGTCGGACGCTGCCTGACTGCCACCGTCGCGCGCTTTGGAAATCGCTTCGACGAGCTTCAGTTCGTCGTCGATCGACAGCGTCGTGTCGATCACTGCTCCGCCGAACGGTGCGAGCGCCGTGCTCAGCGCATAGATGTCGAGTTGCGTCGCGGCCAGCCCGAGCGACACGGTGCCGGGGCGCGCCTTGCGTGCGACGCGGTCGATCAGCGCGTCGTCCACCGGCTTCTCGCGCCATGCATCGAGCGACGATTCGATGTGCTCGACCACGCTGTCGAGCAGCGATCCGGGCGGCGTGCGGCCAGGGTCGACCGCATGCGCGCGCAACTGTCCATCGGGTGCGCACTCGACGATCGCCACACCCGACAGCGCGACGACGTGCCGGTCGCGCAACGTATCGAGTTCGGCAAGCGCGCGATGGGCGGCCGCGAGGTCGGGATAGGACAACACAATCAGCGTATTCATCAGCCACTCCGTGTAATCAGGCGGCCGGTTCAGGACGTGCCGCGCTCAATGCGGCACCCCGAACGCGGCCTTCAGGCTCGCGACGATCATCTGCATCGCGATCGCCGCGAGAATCATCCCCATCAGGCGCTGCGTCACCGCCGTCACGCGCGGCGACAGGTAATGGCCGATCAGCGGCGCCGACAACAACGAAACGGCCAGCAGCACGAGAAACGCGGCGAGCCCGAGCGCGAACGCGAGTTCCTGCCCGGTCGACAGCGCGCTGTGCCCGAGCACGATCATCGTCGCGATCGTGCCGGGGCCGACGAGCAGCGGGATCGTCAGCGGATAGATCGCGACGCTCTCGGCCGCGGCCGGATCGGCGCCTTCGTCGTCGCCCGGCGAATGCTGGCGGCTCGGTGCGCCGTGCAGCATCGACAGCGCGATCAGCAGCACCAGCAGCCCGCCCGCAAGGCGAAAATCGTCGATCGTCAGGCCGAACACGTGCAGGATCGCACCGCCCGCGACGGCCGACACGATGCAGCCGACCGTCACGCCGATCGCGGCCGTCAGCGCAACCTTGCGGCGCGCGCCGTCCGCCGCGCCTTCCGTCAGCGACAGGAACACGGGAATGTTCGCGATCGGGTTCATGATCGCGAACAGCGCCGCGAACACCTTGATGGAAAAGGTCAGGTCGAAGGCCACAGGTTCGCTCCCGTTTTGCGCGTCGAATCGTGCGTTGAATCGCACTTCGAATCATGCGCAGGTTCCGCTTCGTTTCCGATGCACGGCGCGCGCCATGCTGCTACGATCGACGCACCGCATTCACGCACGACGGAGGGCCCCGACCGATGCAAGCCACCGACACCTTCATGGATCACGAGATTCGCGTCGATGCGACGCGCAACGCGAACGGCGCATGGGTCGCGCAGGTGCGGATCTTCCGCGACGGCGCGCCGGTCGACCTGCCGGCGCCCGAGCTCGTCACACCCGAATGGCTCACGTGCGACGAAGCACTGCGCGGCGGCATCGACCAGGGCCGCGTGATCATCAAGACACGCGACCGCTAACGGCGCGCGGTTCATCGGCGCGCCTCGCGCGACGCGTTTCACGCATCGAAATCCAGGTCGCCGATCAGGATCTCGCGATCGCGCTGGGTGCGCGTGCTGAAATCGACCGGCAATTCCATCTGCCAGCGTTCGATCGTGACCGGCAGCGCCGCGAGATAGCGGTCGAAGCGGCTGCGGTCGGGCTCGGCCAGCAGCCCATCGATCGCATCGTCACGCCACGCGAGCCGCGCGTTCAGCCGGTTCGGCAATCCGACCGTCGACGTGAGGCCGATCACGTCGACGCAGGTCGGGCTGCCCTGCCCGTCGTGCGGCACGACGTCCACCCTCACTTCGCCGGGCTGATACAGGCCGAGCACACGCGCCGCAATGCGCGGCGCAAACTCGGTTTCGAAACGTGCACGGACATCGGGATTCATCTCGCCTCCAGGTTCGAATCATGTCGTCACGCCGCTGTCACGCGGCTGCAATCTGCTGCTCGAATGCCGCTTCCGCCTTCAGGCTGTCGAGATCGCGGCCGATCGTTGCGACCGCGAGCCGCGTGTTGCCGCGCCAGTACGCGATCGTGCAATCGTGTGCACCGAGATCGCCGTCGATCTCGACACGATCGAATTGCTCCGCATGCCCGACATAGTTGACCGTCAGGTCGTAATGCTGGCTCCAGAAGAACGGCACCGCGTCGAACGGCCGCTGCTGCCCGAGCATGTTGCGCGCCGCGACGATGCCCTGCCGCTCGGCGACGACCCAGTGCTCGACGCGAATCCGCTCGCCCGTCAACGGATCGGGCCAGCGCGCAATATCGCCGGCCGCGTAGATGCCGGGCGCACTCGTCTGAAGGAAGCGGTCGACGGTCACGCCGCGCTCGACGGCCAGCCCCGCGTCCTGCGCGAGCGCCACGTTCGGATGCACGCCGATGCCGACCACCACGAGATCGGCCGGCAGCACGTCGCCGGTCGACAGCGTCACGCTGTCCGGCGTGATCTGCGCGGGCGTCGCGCCAAGATGGAACACCACGCCGTGCGACTCGTGCAGTGCCTGGATCGTGCTGCCGAGCGCGTCGCCGAGCACGCGCGCCATCGGATGCGCATCGGGCGCGACGACCTGCACGTCGAGCCCGCGCGTGCGCAACGCGGCGGCCGCTTCGAGGCCGATGAAGCTCGCGCCCACCACGACGCAGCGACGCGCCGTTTTCAGCTTGGCGATCAGCGCGTCGCAATCGGCGCGCGAGCGCAGCACGCATACGTGCGGCAAATCCGCGCCGGGCACGGTGAGCCGGTTCGGCTCGGCGCCCGTTGCAAGCAGCAGCGCGCCGTATCCGACGCGGCTGCCGTCGGCCAGTTCGACCGCCTGCCGGGCGGGATCGATCCGCGCGACACGCGTGCCGCACCGTACGTCGATGTGATGGTCCGCATAGAACGACGGCGCGCGCAGCGGCAGCCAGTCGGCGTCGGCCGTGCCGGCGAGATAGTCTTTCGACAGGTTCGGCCGGTCGTACGGCGGATCGGCATCGGCAGTGAGCAGCGTGACGGGATGCGGATAGCCTTCCTGCCGTAGCGTCACCGCGGCCGCAATTGCCGCGGCGCCGCCGCCGACGATCACCACCGACACGGGTAGTCCGGCCGCATTCAGCGCAGGCGGCACGGCGGCCGGCCGCGCATCGAGCACGACGGCGCGGCCGTCGCGGCGTTCGACGCGCCAGCACGGCAGCCCGTCGAGCGCCGGCGCACGCAGCAGCTCGCCAGTGCGCAGGCAAAACGCCGCGTGATGCCACGGGCAACGGATCGTGTCGCCTTCCAGCAGCCCGTCGGCCAGTGGTGCGCCGTAGTGCGGGCACTGCGCGCCCACGGCAAACAGTTCGTCGGCGCGGCGTACCAGCAGCACCGCTGCATCGCCGACATGGCCCTCGATCATTGCACCGTCGGCGAGATCGTCGAGCGCGATGCCTTGCGCGAGATCGGGACGTGAAGACGAGGAATCGCTTCCGGACATGACGTCGCTCCCGCAGAGTGAGGTAACGATCCCATTATCGGCGTCCCTCATGAAAAGAACAGGTACAGACGCCCCCGCAGCGCACGCAAACACGCACTGTAGCTTGCGTGCGATCCATGACGGGCGTAGAACGTCACCAACGTTGCGGCGCAACACACCCGCTGCCTGCCATGCCCGTCGCGCGTCCTGCGCAATCCGCATGCCGCGTGCCTTCCCCCCGTCACCAGGAGTGCTACCCGATGGCCACCGTCCTGTGCGTGCTCTACCCCGATCCCGTGGACGGCTACCCGCCGCGCTACGTACGCGATGCGATTCCGGTCATCACGCACTACGCGGACGGCCAGACCGCGCCGACGCCGGCCGGCCCGCCCGGCTTCCAGCCCGGCGAACTCGTCGGCTGCGTGTCCGGCGCGCTCGGCTTGCGCGGCTACATGGAGGCGCACGGCCACACGCTGATCGTCACGAGCGACAAGGACAGCCCCGACTCCGAGTTCGAGCGCCGGCTGCCCGAAGCCGACGTGGTGATCTCGCAGCCATTCTGGCCCGCGTACCTGACGGCCGAGCGCATCGCCCGCGCGCCGAAGCTGAAGCTCGCGCTGACGGCCGGCATCGGCTCCGATCACGTCGATCTCGATGCCGCCGCCCGGGCCCGCATTACCGTCGCCGAAGTCACCGGTTCGAACAGCATCAGCGTGGCCGAGCACGTGGTGATGACGACGCTCGCGCTGGTGCGCAACTACTTGCCGTCGCATGCGATCGCGCAGCAAGGCGGCTGGAACATCGCCGATTGCGTGTCGCGCAGCTACGACGTCGAGGGCATGCATTTCGGCACGGTCGGCGCGGGGCGCATCGGGCTCGCCGTGCTGCGCCGGCTGAAGCCGTTCGGCCTGCAGCTGCACTACACGCAGCGCCACCGGCTCGATGCATCGATCGAGCAGGAACTCGGGCTCACGTATCACGCCGATGCCGCGTCGCTCGCGAGCGCCGTCGACATCGTCAACCTGCAGATTCCGCTGTACCCGTCGACCGAGCACCTGTTCGACGCGGCGATGATCGCGCGCATGAAGCGCGGCGCCTACCTGATCAACACCGCGCGCGCAAAGCTGGTCGACCGCGACGCGGTCGTGAATGCGCTCACGTCCGGGCATCTCGCGGGCTACGGCGGCGACGTGTGGTTTCCTCAGCCGGCGCCGGCCGATCATCCGTGGCGCACGATGCCGTTCAACGGGATGACCCCGCACATCTCCGGCACGTCGCTGTCCGCGCAGGCACGCTATGCGGCCGGCACGCTGGAGATCCTGCAATGCTGGTTCGACGGCAAGCCGATCCGCAACGAATACCTGATCGTCGACGGCGGCACGCTCGCGGGAACGGGCGCGCAGTCGTACCGGCTGACGTGACGCCGCGCGCGACACGCGACTCGCGGCGGACCGTTCAGTCGACGCAGTAGGCGGCGAGCTTGCCGACCGTGATCACCGCCTGCTCGATCTCCGGCGACCACGGGCTGCTGTAGTTCAGCCGGATGAAGTTCCGGTAGCTGTCCGTGATCGAGAACATGTAGCCGGGCCCGATCGTGATCCCCTGCTCCAGCGCGAGCTGGTACAGCCGCATCGCGTCGACCTGCGCGGGCAGCTCGATCCACAGCACGTACCCGCCCGCCGGGCTCGAGATGCGCGTGCCTTCCGGGAAGAATCGCGACACCATCGTCCGCATCAGGTTCGCCTGCTGCGCATAGGCCTTGCGAATCCGCCGCAGGTGATGCTCGTAGCCGTCGCGCTCGAGAAACTCCGCGATCGCGAGCTGCGGCAACGACGGCGTCGCGAGCGTGTTCAGGAATTTCAGCTTCTCGACCTGCTCGCGATAGCGGCCCGGCAGCGCCCAGCCGATCCGGTACGCGGCCGTCAGGCTCTTCGAGAACGACGAGCAATGCAGCACGATGTCATGGCGGTCGAACGACTTCAGCGTGCTCGGATGCATGTTGCCGAAGTACAGTTCGTTGTACACGCCATTCTCGATGATCGGCAGATCGGCTTTCGCGGCGAACTCGACCAGCTCGCGCTTGCGCTCGTCGGGCATCTGGAAGCCGAGCGGGTTCTGGAAGTTCGGCATCACCATGCACGCGGCGATCGGTTGCGACTTCGCAATTGCAGCCAATGCCGCGATATCGATCCCGTATTCCGGATGCGTCGCCACCTCGATCGCCTTCATTCCCATCCGTTCGATCGCGTGCAGCATTGCGTAGAACGTCGGCGATTCCACCGCGATCGTGTCGCCCGGCTTCGCGACCGCCTGCAGGCACAGGTTGATCGCCTCCGTCGCGCCGACCGTCACGATGATCTCGTTCGGGTCCACCGACATCCCGTTTTCCAGATATCGGCGTGCAATCTGCCGGATCAGCCGCGGATGGCCGGGCGGCAGCCCGTCCGTCACGCCCCACAGCGACTTGTCGCGACCGGCCGCATACGCGTAGCGGTTCAGCTTCTCGAACGGGTACAGGCTCGGGTCCGGATACGGCGAGCCGAGCGGCACCGCGTCGTCGGTACCGATCGAGCGCAGCGTCGACAGCACCAGCCGGCTCACGTCGACCGACGACGAGATCGCGATCGGCTTCGACGGCCGCAGCTCGCGCACCGGCGCATGGCTGTCGTCGCGTCGCAGGTTCACGAAATAGCCCGACTGCGGCCGGCTTTCGAGCAGCCCGCGGCTTTCCAGCAACAGATAGGCGTGCAGCACGGTCGTGATGCTGATCCGGTGCTGCTGGCTCGCCTGCCGCACCGAAGGGACACGATCGCCGTGTCGATATACGCCCTGCCGGATGAGTCTCTCTATGTCGTTTGCAAATTTCTCGTAGAGCTTCATCCGCCTCGCCCCGCCAGCGGTGAACCGGCGTGCGATGCGCGGGCGGCAGGGCCGCGCCGGTGCACGAAGCCGGATAGCCGTGGCCGGGCGCGGGTGTCCCGGTGCGAACCTCGTCCGTTATCGAAATTGAAGGCGGATAGCAATGCGAATCTCATCTAGACAAGGTTCGGCATCCTACTGCGTCATTTCGACGAATGTAAGTGACAGTTTGGCGAGGAAACGTGAAATCGGGCCGGCGTGGTGAACAGATTCGAACGCGACGGCGCCGCGCCGCGCGTGTCGCGCGGCAACCATTCGCCGGGCGCGGTGCCGGCATGCGTCGTCGCGGTTGGCCGATGGTCGTCGGGCGACAGTCACGCGAAGCCCGGTCATGCGCGGGCCCCGCGTGTACTCAAGCGTCGTCGACGTTGTCCGCGTAGTGATCGATCGCGACCTTGCACTCGTCGAACACCACCGTCAGCAACGCGATGTCGTTCGATTCGACCCACTTGCGGATCTGCAGGAATTGCCCGGTGCCGAGATCGACGATGCGGGCGGGATCGTCGGTCGTCACGTCGACGACCGCGATCGCGCGGTTGCCGTTGCCGGGCAGCGGCGACAGCGTCGCCGCGATGTCGAAGCGACGGTACGATTGATCGATGCGCATGTGGTTCTCCTGTTGCGGTTCGACAACGACACGCTCAATCGAGCGTCTGGCGGAACACCTTGCCGCCGAATCCCGTCACGACGTTGTCGACCGAGAACGGCGTGTCCTCCTTCGCTTCCAGGATGACCGCGACGCTGCCGGGCACGAGCCGTGCCGCAATCGTCTCGACGAACGTGCCGTCGAGCAGCGCATTGCCGGCCGCTTCCGCAAGAATGCCGGCCCCCGCGCCGGCCGCCATGCCGGTGACCACGCCGAGCGGCCCGGCGAGCAGGCCGAGCAAACCGCCCGCGATCGCGCCGATCACGCCGCCCTTGAACGGCCGCGATTCGGCGTGGAGTACCGCCAGCTTGCCGGTCGCGTCCTTCTCGACGACGACCCCGTTCTCGACGTGGAATCCTTCGTCCTTCTCCGACAGCGCCTCGAAATCGTTCGCGGCCTGGCGGGCCGTATCGACGCTGTCAAACACGGCGACGATCAGTTGCTTGGTCATTCGATACCTCGCTCGGTTGGATGGTCAGTGGCGGCCGCCGCACCGCATGCGGCATGCCGGGGTTCGATTCAGATGCCGGTGGCCGCCGCGCGTGCACGTGCCGCATCGGCGTACGCGTGCGCAGCCTCCCGCTGCAGCCTGGCGACGGACGGCGCGCGCGCGAGCGCCGGATCGGCATCGCGCGTGTCGCGCGCCAGCCGGTAGGCGTCCGACGCAGCATGCTGCAGCTCGATCGCCTGTTTCGTTTCAACGGAATGCGTACTCATCCGGCACCCTCCTTGCAGGGACATCGATCATGCATGCGGCTTGCCGCCCGCGCTTTACCTGCGCGCATGCGCATCGTCCTCGACATCGGCGACGTCGGCCGGGAAGCGGTGCTGGCCGAAACTCAGGATCAGCACGCCCACCGCGAGCAGCACGATCCCGAAGGTCGTCATCAGCATCCGCTCGGGGCTGTCGGTTGCACCGCGCAGTATCAGGTCGCGTGCGAGCGACGTCATCGCAATGAACAGCGGAAACCGCACGGGCAACCGGCCGAGCCGCAGGTAGCGCACGTCCATCGCGAGCACTTCCAGGTACAAGAACATCAGCAGCAGGTCGGTCAGCGACACTTCACCCGCGAGCACGACCTTCCACGCTTCCTGAGCCATCGCGAACGCGGTCGCGAGCCCGATCACGATCAGCCCGGCCAGTTCGGCTGCGTGCAGGAAATGGCCGAAGCGGCGGCGAATGCGCTCGGCCGGCGAGCAGGAAAGCGTGGTCGTATTCAAGGTGACAGTCGCGGTGATGAAGCTTGAACGGCGCCGGGCGGCGGGAAAGTCGCGTCGCGCGCGGCGGCATGCACGGTAGCGTGCGCAGCGGGCAGATCCGGCAGATCGGGCAGATCCGGCCCATGCGGGCCGGCCGCGCCGGTCGCCCGCTCGACCGCGGACAGCGTCCGGCGGCAGCACACGTGGAACGCGTCACCCGCATCGGTGCACGCAACGTCGTCGCGGTCGCGGCACAGCAGCAGGCGGCAGCCGAGATACCGCTCGAGGCCGTCGATCCGTTCGCTCACCTGCGTTTCGTCGAGCCGCAGCTCGGACGCCGCAGCGGACAGGCCGCCGTGCTCGACCACCGCGACATACACACGCATCGCTTCCAGCAGGTTCATGATGACGCTCCTCGTCGGCGGGCGCAGCGGGACCTAATCTACTGCACGCGGCACGCACGCTCAAGAGCACAGCGCGGCATGCGCCAGGAGTACAGCTGCGCGGGCGCCGCCCAAAATCCGGCCCTGTTTGACGCATTCGCATGACAGTTTGGCGATACGTGTTCCAAAGACCGGCCGAAGCTGCTAGATTGCTTGCTCGACGACGTTACGCGGTGCGGGCAGGTACGCACCGTGCGGCCGGCCGCCACCGCTGCGGCCCGTTGCGCGATGTCCGCGCAATGTCCTTCATCCGCATGACACAAAGAGAACAGTCGCATGACACAGTTCAACCGTTCGCCTTCGCGCGCCACGGCACTTCCGTCCCGACATGACTGACCGGCAGCCCACGATGCAGACACCTCCCCCGCTCTCCCAGAACGTTCACAGCACGATCACGCGCAGCGCGATCTTCCTCGTCGCGACGATCAATCCCGGCGCCGATCATGCCGACACGATCCGGTCATGGTGCGGCGACATCGCCGCGCTCGTGCGCTCGGTCGGCAAGCGCGTGCCGGGCGGCAACCTCACCTGCGTGTGCGGCTTCGGCGCCGACGCGTGGGATGCGCTGTTCGGCAACCCGCGCCCCGCCGCGCTGCATCCGTTCCGCGAATTCGGCGCGGGGCAACGTGTCGCGGTCGCGACGCCGGGCGACATCCTGCTGCACATTCGCGCGGACGCGATGGACCTGTGCTTCGAACTCGCGACGCAGTTGCTCGGCGCGCTCGGCGATGCCGTCACGGTCGTCGACGAGGTGCACGGCTTCCGCAATTTCGACCAGCGCGCGATGATCGGCTTCGTCGACGGCACCGAGAACCCGGAAGGCCGCGAGGCGGTCGACTTCACGGTGATCGGCGACGAAGACGCGGAATTCACGGGCGGCAGCTACGTGATCGTGCAGAAGTACCTGCACGACATGGCCGGCTGGAACGCGCTCGCGGTCGAGACGCAGGAGCGCATCATCGGCCGCACCAAATTGTCCGACATCGAGCTCGCGCCGGACGTGAAGCCGTCGTGCTCGCACAGCTCGCTGACCACGCTCGACGAGGACGGCCAGGAAGTGAAGATCCTGCGCGACAACATGCCGTTCGGACGCCCGGGCGCGGGTGAATTCGGCACCTACTTCATCGGCTACGCGCGCTCGCCGGCGCCGATCGAGCAGATGCTCGAGAACATGTTCGTCGGCCGCCCGCCCGGCAACTACGACCGCCTGCTCGACTACAGCCGCGCGGTCACCGGCTCGCTGTTCTTCGTGCCGTCCGCCGACCTGCTCGAGGCGCTCGCCGATCGTGCGGCGCCGGCCGCGGAGGCCGCGGAGCCGGCGCCCGCTTCGTCCGCGCCGCATCGCGACGGCTCGCTGAAAATCGGCTCGCTGAAAGGCGTGCCGTCGTAACGCAAATCGCTGAAGGCAGTCCGGCGCGCCAACCCCGCGCCGGGCGAGACGAGTCGTCGTGCCATCAACGACCTCCACTGGGTTGTGAAGCCTCAATAGGCTGCGTCTATGGTTCATTCGGGCCCGGGCCCGACGACTGAACGCCACCCCACTCCGGCTTCCCGAAACCCTGCCGGATGAATGTTCACAAGAATGAACGACACGCGATAGATCCTCGAGCGGCATGAGTTCGGTGCGCTATCGAGCGCGGTCCGAGCGACGCGAGCGCCGGTACGCACCCGGGTATCGCCATCCGGTCAGGACATTCCGCACGCGCACACACCGCCCCCCCACGCGAATTGCAGAACAGTTGCGCCACCGCAGGGTGTCGTTTCGATTTGTGCTGCAGTGGTGTCAATAGAGCCTGCTAATATGCATTTTCGCCCGCGATCGGCATGCCTGGCACCAGGCGCAGTCCGTCAGCCGATCGGCCCACCATGAAGTGTTTTCGCAGACGTGAGGCAACAAGAACCCATGAATAACCTGCACCGCGAACTCGCCCCGATCTCGTCCTCCGCCTGGGAACAAATCGAGGAGGAAGTGGCACGCACGTTCAAACGATCGGTGGCCGGCCGCCGCGTCGTCGACGTCGACGGCCCCGAAGGCCCCGAGCTGTCGGCCGTCGGCACCGGGCACCTCGTCGAAGTCGCCGCCCCGCGCGAGCAAGTCAATGCGCGGCTGCGCGAAGTCCGCACGATCGTCGAGCTGACGGTGCCGTTCGAGCTGAGCCGCGATGCGATCGACAGCGTCGAGCGCGGCGCGCGCGACGCCGACTGGCAACCGGCGAAGGACGCCGCGCAGCGGCTTGCGTTCGCCGAAGACGGCGCGATTTTCGACGGCTACGCGGCCGCCAGCATCGTCGGCATCCGCGAAGGCACGTCGAACAACAAGCTCACGCTGCCGGCAGACGTGAGCGCGTATCCCGACGCGATCAGCGACGCGCTCGAGGCGCTGCGGCTGGCCGGCGTCGACGGCCCGTACTCGGTCGTGCTCGGCTCGGATGCGTACACGGCGCTCAGCGAAGCGCGCGACCAGGGCTATCCGGTCCTCGGCCATATCAAGCGGATCGTCAGCGGCGAGATCATCTGGGCGCCGGCGATCAGCGGCGGCTGCGTGTTGTCCACGCGCGGCGGCGATTACGAGCTGCACCTCGGGGAAGACGTATCGATCGGCTACACGAGTCATACCGACAAGGTCGTCCGCCTGTACCTGCGCGAAACGTTCACGTTCCTGATGCTGACGAGCGAAGCATCGGTGGCCGTGGCGCCGCAGGCCAACACGACGGCCTGACCGCGGTTGCCTGCGCGCGATGCCCGCCGGGCGTCGCGCGCGAGCGGCCGCACCGCCGGCCGCATGTTCGTCGCCGATCAAACCCATCTTGCATGGAGTGTGTGATGAGCGAGTCGAATGAGGCATTGCAGGCGCTGCAGGCGTCGGTCGATCACCTGAAGCAGGCGGTCGATGCGAACGCGAGCAGCCAGGCCGGCGACACCGCCGTGCTGTTCACCGTCTTGTCGCTGGTCCTGGCGGAGTTGCCGCCCGACACGCGCAACCTGATCGAGGATTCGTTCTCCGTCTGGGCCAATGGCCTGCCGAATGCGGCACTGTCAACGGACGTGAAGCAGATCGCCCGGCAACGGCTTGCGATGACACTCCCGGACTGACCGCGGCACGCCACGGTTGCGCCGTGTCCGGCCCGGACCGTGCAACCCGCCCTCGCCCTCGGCCGCCACACACGCATCGTCTGCGGTGCGTGTGTGGTTGCACTTAGCCGGTCGCGGCACACTCCCCCCGCGTTACTTCCGTCGCGCCTCCCCACTCGCGGCGCCTTTCACCCGCCCACAAACGGCGCCCTGCGCGCCGATGTCGCACCGCGATCCGTTCGCGTTGCGCCCCCTCCCGCTTCCTGTCATCACCCGCTGCGCACGCCGCGCACGCCCGTGCCGCCGTGCGCCCGCCCGTCTGTACTCCTTGCCACCCGTGCGCGCGTGCATGCGAGGGTGCAATTCACGGCCGGGCCGGCGCGGAACTGTGCCTTGGATAGCCTCCGCCGATTCGCTATTTTGAACGCAGTCGAAGCGATGCCGTGGGCTCCTCCCGGCACGCACGCTTGCCGACCTGACCGCGACCGTACACAACGCCGGCGCGCGCTGCGTGACAGCACCGGTGCCGCCCGCGCGCCACCGTGCGGCGCGTCGTGCATTCGCGGTCGGGAAGCGCCAAGCGCCGCACCGCATCGGGACTTCACCCTTCGACCCACTTTCACCGACAGGAGCCAGACCACCATGCCCGCACTTTGCGATATCTGCCACGCCCGGCCGGCCGTCGCGCGCGCAACCGTGATGCAGGACGGCGAGCGCAAGACGATCTCGATCTGCGATTACCACTTCCGTCAGCTGATGCGGCATCAAAGCATGCTGAACCCGTTCGATTCGCTGCTCGGCGGTGGCGGCTCGTCGTCGCTGTTCGGTGGGCTCGACGACGACGCGCCGCTCGCCGCCGAGATCCCGCGCGAATCGGTCGACCCGACCGATGCGTTCAGCGAGCAGACGCTGGAACTGCTGCAGCGCGCGGCCGAAAAGGCGCACGAACTGCGCCGCAGCGAGCTCGATTCCGAACACCTGCTGTACGCGCTCGCGGACACCGACGTGTGCGCCGCGCTGCTGAAGGAACTGAAGCTGTCGCCGCAGGACATCCGGTCGTACATCGACGAGCATGCGCACACCGGCACGGCCGACGCCGATGCGCCGCTCGACAAGCTGTCGATCTCGCCACGCGTGAAGAAAGCCGTGCAGTACGCGTTCCAGGCGTCGCGCGATCTCGGTCACTCGTACATCGGCCCCGAGCACCTGCTGATCGGGCTCGCCTCGGTGCCGGACAGCGTCGCCGGCACGCTGCTGAAGAAATACGGCGTCACGCCCGAGGCGTTGCGCCAGAAAGTCGTGAAGGTGGTCGGCAAAGGCGCCGAGGACGGCCGCGTCGATGCGCCGACCGGCACGCCGAACCTCGACAAGTTCGGCCGCGACCTCACCGCGATCGCGCGCCAGGGCAAACTCGACCCGGTGCTCGGCCGCGCGCAGGAAATCGAGAGCACGATCGAAGTGCTCGCGCGTCGCAAGAAGAACAACCCGGTGCTGATCGGCGAGCCGGGCGTCGGCAAGACGGCGATCGTCGAAGGGCTCGCGCAGCGGATCGTCAACGGCGACGTGCCCGAAGTGCTGCGCGACAAGCGGCTCGTCGAAGTCAACATCAACTCGATGGTGGCCGGCGCGAAGTATCGCGGCGAATTCGAGGAGCGCGCGAAGCAGCTGATCGACGAAGTCACTGCGAAGCAGGACGAACTGATCCTGTTCATCGACGAGCTGCATACGATCGTCGGTGCCGGCCAGGGCGGCGGCGAAGGCGGCCTCGACATCGCGAACGTGCTGAAGCCCGCGCTTGCGCGCGGCGAGCTGAGCCTGATCGGCGCGACGACGCTCAACGAATACCAGAAGTACATCGAGAAGGACGCCGCGCTGGAACGGCGCTTCCAGCCGGTGTTCGTGCCGGAGCCGAGCGTCGAGCAGACGATCGTGATCCTGCGCGGGCTGCGCGACAGCCTCGAGGCGCACCACCAGGTGACGTTCGCCGACGACGCATTCGTCGCGGCCGCGGAATTCGCCGATCGCTACATCACGTCGCGCTTCCTCCCCGACAAGGCGATCGACCTGATCGACCAGGCTGCCGCGCGTGTGCGGATCGGCGCGACGTCGCGCCCGGTCGACATCCAGGAAGGCGAAGCGCAGATCGCGCAACTGAAGCGCGAGCAGGACTACGCGACGTCGCGCAAGCGCTTCGACGAAGCGAAGCAGTTCGAGGAGCAGATCAACGCGAAGCAGAAATCCGTCGACGAGATGATGGAGGCGTGGCAGCGCAAGACGGGCTCCGAAACGCTCGAAGTGACCGTCGAATCGGTGGCCGAGGTCGTGTCGCGGCTGACCGGCATCCCCGTGTCCGAGCTCACGCAGGAAGAACGCCAGAAGCTGCTGAAGATGGAAGAGCAGCTGCGCGAGCGCGTGGTCGGCCAGAGCGATGCCGTGGTGGCGGTCAGCGATGCCGTGCGGCTGTCGCGCGCGGGGCTCGGCCAGACGCACCGGCCGATCGCGACGTTCCTGTTCCTCGGGCCGACGGGCGTCGGCAAGACCGAGCTCGCGAAGGCGCTGGCCGAGACCGTGTTCGGCGACGAGCAGGCGATCATCCGCATCGACATGTCCGAGTACATGGAGCGGCACGCGGTCGCGCGGCTGATCGGCGCGCCGCCCGGGTACGTCGGTTACGACGAGGGCGGCCAGCTCACCGAGCGCGTGCGGCGCCGCCCGTACAGCGTGATCCTGCTCGACGAGATCGAGAAGGCGCACCCGGACGTCTACAACGTGCTGCTGCAGGTGTTCGACGACGGCCGCCTGACCGACGGCAAGGGCCGCGTGGTCGACTTCAGCAACACGATCATCATCGCGACGAGCAACCTCGGCGCCGCGATCATCATGGACAACCTCACGCAACCGGAAGCCGCGCGCAAGACCGACAAGGCGATCCGCGAGGAACTGATGCAGGTGCTGAAGGGCCATTTCCGCCCCGAGTTCCTGAACCGGATCGACGAGGTGATCGTCTTCCATGCGCTGTCGAAGGAGAACATCCGCTCGATCGTGCAGATCCAGCTCGACCGCGTGGTGCGCACGGCCGCCGCGCAGGACATCACGCTCGTGATGGGCGACTCGCTCGTCGAGCACCTGACCGAAGCCGGCTACCAGCCGGAGTTCGGCGCGCGCGAGCTGAAGCGCCAGATCCGCCAGACCATCGAGACGCGGCTCGCGAAAGAAATCCTCGCCGACCGGCTGAAGTCGGGCGACCGGTGCGAAGTCGACTACGACAAGGCCAGCGACGAAGTGAAGTTCAACACGTTCGCCGCCCCTGAAGCGAAGGAGACCAAGGACGCGAAGAAGGATGCCGACGGCAAGGCGAAACCGAACGGCAAGGCGGCCAAGGCAGGCAACGACGCGAAGACGGGCGACACGCCCGCCGATGCACCGCCGCCCGCGCCTGCCGCGAAAGCGTCCGGCAAGAAGTCGTCCGGCACGAAGAAGGACGCGCACTGAAAAACAGCATGCCTCGCACGCCCGGGGCATGCATGACCGGCTCCGTCCAGCGGACGGAGCCGCCCCACGCCGCGACACGGCGCAAACCGAGCCACCCGCAACGGGATCGGCAGATGGAGATTCACATGACAAATCGACGCGAAGTGCCAGGCATCAGGAAGTACGACGGGCCCGCCGGTGGTTGGGGCGCGCTTCGCGCGACAGCCGACGCGGTGCGCACGCAAATGGAAACCATCGAGGCGCCGATCGTGCTGATGCGGACCAACCAGCCCGACGGCTTCGACTGCCCCGGCTGTGCATGGCCCGACAAGGAACACAAGTCGACGTTCCAGTTCTGCGAGAACGGCGCGAAGGCCGTCACGTGGGAAGCGACGACCAAGCGCGTGACGCCCGAGTTCTTCGCGGCGAACACCGTGTCGTCGCTGCTGCGCATGTCGGACTACGAGCTGGAGAACATGGGCCGGCTCACGCATCCGCTCGTCTACGACCGCGCGACCGACACGTTCCGCGCGATCGAATGGGACGACGCGTTCGCGCGCATCGGCGAAGTGCTGCGCGCGCTGTCGCCCGAGCAGGTCGAGTTCTATACGTCGGGGCGCGCGTCGAACGAAGCCGCGTACCTGTACCAGCTGTTCGCGCGCGAGTTCGGCACCAACAACTTCCCCGACTGCTCGAACATGTGCCACGAGCCGACCAGCGTCGGCCTGCCGCAGTCGATCGGCATCGGCAAGGGCACGGTGTCGCTGGAGGATTTCGACCACTGCGAGCTGATCATCTCGATCGGCCACAACCCTGGCACGAACCACCCGCGGATGATGGGCACGCTGCACGAGTGCTCGCGGCGCAACGTGCCGATCATCGTGTTCAACCCGCTGCGCGAGCGCGCGCTCGAACGCTTCGCCGATCCCCAGGACATGATCGAGATGGCGTCGTTCGGCTCGACCCGGATCGCATCGACGTACTACCAGGTCGACGCCGGCGGCGACGCGGCCGCGCTGAAGGGCATCATGAAGGCGCTGCTGCAGCTCGAAGCCGAGCGCGGCGACGTGCTCGACCGCGACTTCATCGCGCAGCATACCAACGGCTTCGACGCGTTCTCGGCCGACCTCGAAGCCACGTCGTGGGACGACATCGAGCGTGCAAGCGGCCTCAGCCAGGCGCAGCTCGAACAGGTCGCGCTCGCGTACGCGAAGTCGAACGCGACCATCATCACGTACGGGATGGGCGTCACGCAGCACAACAAGGGCACCGCAACCGTGCGCCTGATCGCCGACCTGCTGCTGATGCGCGGCAACATCGGCAAGCCCGGCGCCGGCGTGTGCCCGCTGCGCGGCCACTCGAACGTGCAGGGCAACCGCACGGTCGGCATCACCGAGAAGCCGTCGGCCGAGTTCCTGAAGAAGATCGAGGACGTGTGCGGCTTCACGCCGCCCGCGCATCACGGGCACGACGCCGTGCAGGCGATGCAGGCGATGATCGACGGCACCGCGAAGGCGCTGCTGTGCCTCGGCGGCAACTTCGCGGTCGCGCTGCCCGATCCGGAACAGTCGTTCCCGGCGATGGCGAAGCTCGACCTGAGCGTGCATCTCGGCACCAAGCTGAACCGCTCGCACCTGCTGGTCGCGAAGGAAACCTTCGTCCTGCCGGTGCTCGGCCGCACCGAGCTCGACATGCAGGCCACCGGCCGGCAGTCGATCACCGTCGAGGATTCGATGTCGATGGTTCACGCATCGGCCGGCAAGCTCAAGCCGGCGTCGGACCAGCTGCGCTCGGAGCCGGCGATCGTCGCGGGGATCGCGCATGCGACGCTGCCGGCGAGCAAGGTCGCCTGGCTCGACCTGATCGCCGACTACGACCGCATCCGCGACCTGATCGACCGCACGGTGTCGGGCTTCGAGGCATTCAACGACCGCATCCGCACGCCGGGCGGCTTCCGCCTGCCGCTGCCGCCCACCGAGCGCGTATGGCCGACGCCGACCGGCAAGGCGATGTTCTCGGTCTACAAGGGCGTGAAGGAAGATGCCGACGTGCTCGGCGCCGAGCAGGTGCTGCGGCTGATCACGCTGCGCAGCCACGACCAGTACAACACGACGATCTACGGGCTCGACGATCGCTATCGCGGCGTGTTCGGCCGGCGCGACGTGCTGTTCATGAACCCTGCCGATCTCGCGAAGTACGGGCTCGAACACGGTGACCTCGTCGACATCGAGACGGTCACCGCATCGGGCCGCGCGCTGCGTCTCGAGAAGATCACCGCGATCGAGTACGACATCGCGCCGGGATCGGTCGGCGCGTACTACCCCGAAGCGAACGTGCTCGTGCCGCTCGACTACATCGACAAGGAAAGCGGCACGCCGTCGTACAAGTCGGTGCCGGTGCGCGTCGCGCGCTCGGCGGTAGTCTGACGCAACGGCAGGCTCGCGGGCGCCGTTCAGCGCACCCCGCGGGCCCGCCGCCAGCCGGCGACGCCGTGCCGCGCACGGTTCGCCCGGCTACTTCGCCGCGACTGCGGCACGACGAAGGCGCTGAACGCCGGCAATCCGCGTTCAGCGCCTCCTCTACTACGCAGCACGGGAAACGGCACCCTGGCCCCCTCCTGCGCCCCGAATCACGCGCCGTTCAACGCGCCGCCGTCGGCGGCATCGTCGCGCCCGTCTGCCGGCGCCGATATGCGCTGTCACGCGACGCGAGCCAGTAGTACAGCGGCGACGTCAGCGCGAGCCCCACGAGCCACGACAGGTCCGCACCGCCGAGATGCGCGGGAATCGGGCCTGCATACATCGGCGTGTTCATGAACGGAATCTGCACCAGGATGCCGATCGCATACGCGAGCAGCGCCTGCGGGTTGAAGCGGCCGTAGATCCCGCCATCGGCCATGAAGATCGACTTGATGTCGTACTTGCCCTTGTGGATCACGTAGAAGTCGATCAGGTTGATCGCCGTCCACGGCACCAGCACGACGAGCAGCGCGAGCACGAGATCGACGAGGTTGCCGACGAAGTTCGTCGACGCACCGATCGCCGCGTAGCAGCACGCGACGAAGATCACGACCGACACCACCGCGCGCGCCTTCGCGGTCGGAATCCACTTGTACGCGAACGTCTGCACCGACGTGATCACCGCGAGCACCGCGCCGTACAGGTTCAGCGCGTTGTGGCTGATCACGCTCAGCAGGAACAGCACGAGCATCAGCGGGCCGAGCGGGCCCGTCGCCTGCTTGACCGCATCCATCGCGTCCGCGCCGGCCGGCACCGCGAGCACCGCGACCGCGCCGAAGATGAACGCGAGCGTCGAGCCGATCGTGCAGCCGAGATAGGTCGCCCAGAACGTCGACGCCACGCCGACGTTTTCCGGCAGATAGCGCGAATAGTCCGACACGTACGGCGCGAACGCGATCTGCCACAACGCCGACAGCGACACCGTCGCGAGCCATCCGGCGAAGTTGAAGCCGCCGCGCGTCAGGAAATCGTCGGTCGTCACGTGCGAGAGGATCATCCAGAAGCCGACCAGGATGCCGATGCCGAGCACCCAGGTGCCGATCCGGTTCAGGATGTGGATGAACCGGTAGCCGACGATGCCGATCAGCCCCGAGCCCACCGCGCCGATCACGATGCCGACGGGCACCGGCACCGACGACGCGATGCCGTGCACCGACTTGCCGGCCAGCACGATGTTCGATGCGAAGAAGCCGACGTACATCACGGCCGCAATCACGGTCACCAGCAGCGCGCCCCACGAGCCGAACTGCGCGCGGCTCTGGATCATCTGCGGGATACCCATCTGCGGCCCCTGCGCCGAATGCAGCGCCATCAGCACGCCGCCGACCGCCTGGCCGACCACGATCGCGACGATGCCCCACATCAGGTTCAGGTGGAACAGTTGCACGCCTAGCGCGCCGGTCACGATCGGCAGCGGCGCGATGTTGCCGCCGAACCAGAGCGTGAACAGGTCGCGCACCTTGCCGTGGCGCTCCGCGGGCGGCACGTAGCCGATCGTGTGCTTCTCTATCATCGGGGACGCGTTGCGGTCCACGTTCGTCATGGTGATGTCTCCTGTCCTGCGCGCCGATGCGCGCTTGCCGTGTCAGCCGGCGCGCGTTGGGGGTCGCGCCTGCAATCGGGTCCGGATACGCGAGCGACGACGCACCGCGTGCACGCGCGGCGGTGTCGAACGAAGCGGACGACGCGCATGCGGGGACGGATGCCATGTCCCGCTGCCGCGTGCACAACCGCTTCGCGAACGTCGTGTTCCAGGTTGGAGACGATGGTGCGCCACGACCATCGCGTCCGGAAAATACTAAAAATATTTCCGGGACATACGAAAAAGCTCTGCAGCGGAAATGCCGGCACCGGGGGGCTTTCAGGTAAGGTGCTACGCACAACCATGGACAGATTGCGCCCGCGGCGGCACGCCGGGGCCGTGCATCAGAGGTGCTTGTGGCTCACTACACTTTGCGGCAACTGAAATACTTCGTGACGACGGTGGAATCCGGCAGCGTCGCCGAGGCCTCGCGCCAGCTGTTCATCGCGCAGCCGTCGATCTCCAGCGCGATCAAGGGTCTGGAGGAAAGCTTCGGTGTGAAGCTGTTCATCCGCCATCACGCGCAGGGCGTGTCGCTCACGCCGAGCGGCACGCGCTTCTACCGGAAAGCGCAGGAGCTGCTGCGCATCTCGCACGAATTCGAACAGAACGCGCTGGCCGACAACGACGTGATCACCGGGCAGATCGACATCGGCTGCTTCGAGACGGTCGCACCGCTCTATCTGCCGCAACTGATCGCGGGCTTTCGCGAGCGCTACCCGGGCGTGAACATCCGGCTGCGCGACGGCGACCAGCAGGAACTCGTGCAGGGCCTGACGTCCGGCACGTTCGATCTCGCGCTCATGTACGACCACGATCTCGACGGCACGATCGAGACCGAGCCGCTGATGCCGCCGCAGCAGCCGTACGTGCTGCTGCCGGAGAACCACCGGTTCGCGGGGCAGACGCACGTATCGCTGCGCGACCTGTGCGTCGAGCCGATGATCCTGCTCGACGTGCAGCCGAGCCGCACCTATTTCGTCAGCCTCTTTCATGAACTCGGGCTCACGCCGAACATCGTGTTCGGCTCGCCTTCGATCGAGATGGTGCGCGGGATGGTCGGCCAGGGGTTCGGCTTCTCGCTGCTCGTCACGCGTCCGCATTCCGAATACACGTACGACGGCCAGCGGGTCGTGACGATCGCCCTCAGCGAAACGGTGAGCCCGTCGGGGCTCGTGAGCGCGCGGCTGAAGCGCGGGCAACTCACGAAGCAGGCGCAGTCGTTCGTCGATTTCTGCCGCGAGCGGCTCGCGCAGATCGTCGTGGAAACGGCGCGATAAGGAACCGGAAGAAACAGGAAAACGCACGCGCCGCGGAAAGCGGTGCGTGCGTGTCAGTACGGCGCGCCGCGTCAGGCGGCCGCAGCGAGATGGGCGGCCAGCCGCCTCAGCATCGCGTCGCAGCCGTGAAGCTGGTCGAGCGTGACGAACTCGTCGGGCTTGTGCCCCTGGTCCATGCTGCCGGGCCCGCACACCACGGTCGGAATGCCGGCCTGCCCGAACAGCCCGCCCTCGGTGCCGAACGCCACCGTGCCGAATGCATCGGAGCCGCTCAGCATCGCGAGCAGGCGTGCGGCCTCGCTGTCCGGCGCGGTCGCCAGGCCCGGATACGCGCCCAGCGGCTGCAGTTGAATGTCGGTATCGGGCTGCACCGCGCGCATTCTCGGCAACAGTTCGGATTCCGCATAGTCCTGCAGCTTCCGCGGCACGTCGTGCGCATCGAAATCCGGCAGCGCCCGCACCTCGAAATCGAACTCGCATTCGGCCGGCACGATGTTCAACGCGCGACCGCCCTTGATCAGCCCCGTCTGAACGGTCGAGAACGGCGGATCGAATCGTGCGTCGTGCCGTTCGGGCCGCGCGAGCGCCGCGCCGATCTCGCCGAGCCGGCCGATCAGCTTCGCCGCATAGTCGATCGCGTTGACGCCCGACGGCGCGTACGCCGAGTGACACGCGGCGCCCTTCACGTGGCAGCGCATCGCGAGCTTGCCCTTGTGGCCGAGCACCGGCTTCAGTTCGGTCGGCTCGCCGATCAGGCACAGGCGCGGCCGGTGCTCGCGCGCGGCCAGTGCGTCGAGCATCGGCCGCACGCCGAGGCAGCCGACTTCCTCGTCGTACGAAAACGCGAGATGCACGGGCACGCTCAGCGGCCGGGCGACGAATGCCGGCACGGCCGCGAGCACCGACGCGATGAAACCCTTCATGTCGGCCGTGCCGCGGCCGTACAGGCGTCCGTCGCGCTCGGTCAGCCGGAACGGCTCGACCGTCCACGCCTGCCCGTCGACCGGCACCACGTCGGTATGGCCCGACAGCGCGATGCCGCCGCGATCGCGCGGCCCGATCGTCGCGTACAGGCTCGCCTTCGTGCGCTCCGCGTTGTAGAACAGTTCGCTCTCGATGCCGAAGCCCGCGAGATAGTCGCGGATGAAACCGATCATCTCGAGGTTCGAATCGCGGCTGACCGTCGCGAAGCCGATCAGCCGTTCGAGCAGTGCGCGGCTCGACGTGTCATTCATCGCCCGGCACTCCGTAGCTCGGCGCGGCGGTGGGGTTCAGCGCGCGCGTCTGGTAGTCCTGCATCTGCGGCCGATACGCCTGCCACAGCGCCTCGAGCTGCCCGATCGGATCGGCATCGGCCCAGTCGACGCGCAGGTCGACGATCGGCCAGGTCAGGTCGCCGGCCACCTTGAGCGCGGCGGAATGCACCGGCCCCGCCTCGCCGCCGGCCGCCATCGCCGCGTGCATCGCGGCCAGCAAGCGATCGGCGAGCAGTCCCGGCGCCTGTTCGAACGCGCGCACCATCGCGTCGATCACGGCCGGCGCAGCCAGCAGGTTGCCGGCCGCCACGCACTGCTCGCCCTGCACCGCGTGATGCGTGCCGAGCGCTTCCTTGCCGGTGAAGCACGCCGTCTGCCCCTGCCCGTCGATCACCGTGACCTGCCGGTACTGGCTCCAGCCGTTCGCGCTGAGCGCACGGTCGAGCGCCGCGGCGGGCGCAAGCTGCTCGTGCTCGATCAGGTCGAGGATCTGGGGCCCAAGCGCCGGCAGCGTGATGTTCTGCGTCGCGACGGCGCCGACGCCCGCGCGCACCCACGGGCAGCGCGCGCCCACCGCGATGCTCGACGAGCTGATCGCGATGCCGAGCTGGCCCGTCTCCGGGCAGCGCCCGACGATGGAGAAAGTCATGTCGCCTCCTATGCGCGGTTCGGCTGCCAGTTGTCCGGGATCACCGCGATCACGTCGATTTCCATCAGCCACTGCGGCTGGCCGAGCGCGGACACGACGAGCCCCGTCGAGATCGGATACACGCCCTTCAACCACTTGCCGACTTCCTGGTACACGGGCTCGCGATAGCGCGGGTCGATCAGGTAGGTCGTCGTCTTCACGATGTGCGTGAGGTCGCTGCCGGCTTCTTCGAGCAACTGCTTGACGTTCTTCATCGCCTGCTCGGCCTGTGCGCGCGGATCGCCGAGGCCGATCAGCTTGCCGTCGAAATCGGTGCCGACCTGGCCGCGCACGTAGACGGTGTTGCCGGCCCGCACGGCCTGGCACAGGTCGTTGTCGAGCGTCTGGTTCGGGTAGGTATCCTTCGTGTTGAACATGCGGATACGGGTATGGGTGGGTTGGCTCATCGGAATCCTTCAGTCGTCAGGGGTCACGCCGCCACACCGGATGCGAACGCGGTGCGGCGGGCGGCATGGGTTCGGTCAGTTCACCGCGTCGGCGAGCGGCTGCGCATCGGCGTGCGCCGCGGCGCCGTCCTGCGCCGCGTGCGACGTCGAGCGGCGCTGCGATGCGTCGTGGTAGTCGAGGTAGGTGCGCTGGATCGCGATGTGGTCGGCGATGTGCCGCGCGTCGTGCCACACGCCCCAGATGAAGCTGGAGCCGCGCCGCGACAGCCACGGCAGCCCGAGGAAATAGATGCCCGGCTCCTTCGACACGCCGCGCTGGTGCTGCGGCTTGCCGTTGTCCGCGAACGCGTCGACCTTCAGCCAGCCGTAGTCGACCGCGTAGCCCGTCGCCCAGATGATCGACGTGACGCCCGCGCCGGCAAGGTCGAGCGCGAGGATCGGATGCGCGACGCAGTCGGGGTTCGGCAGGATGCGGCGCGCTTCGGGCTCTTCGGGCAGGTCGAGGCCGTTGCGTGCCGCATAGGCGTCGGCCGCGTCGAGCAGCGACAGGTAGTTCTCGTCGCCGCGCGCGAGATTGATCGCCAGATCGCGTTCGAACACGGCCACGCCGCCATCGAACGACTTTGTCAGCCCGACGAGCGTCACGCCCTGGTTCGCGAGCTTGCGGAAATCCACCGTGTGGCCACCGCGCGCGCCGCTCACCGCGATCGTCACGTGCTCGCGGCCGGGCGTCGCGACTTCCTTGTCCCATTCGCCGAGCACGCCGAGCCACCAGCAGAAGTCGCGGCCGCGATACGCGCGCGGCGGACGATCGTGCGGGCCGACCGACAGGTAGACCTGCCGGCCCGCGCGCTGCAGTTCGTCGGCGATCTGCACGCCCGACGACCCCGCGCCGACCACCAGCACCGCGCCGTCCGGAAGCTGGCCCGGATTGCGATAGTCGGCGGAATGGAGCTGCACGAGGCGCGCGTCGTCCGGCGCGATCGGCGGAATCACCGGGCGCTGGAACGGCCCGGTCGCGACGACCACGCGGTTCGCCTCGATCGTGCCGTCGGACGTCTCGACGACGAAGCCCGGCTTGCCCGCATTGCGCACGACCTGCTTCACCTCGACGCCGGTGCGGATCGGCGCGTTGAACTTGCGCGCATACGCTTCGAAGTAGTCCGCGACCTGGTCTTTCGATGCAAACGCGTCGGGATCGAGGCCGTCGAATTCGAGGCCCGGAAAGCGGTCGTGCCACGCGGGGCCGTTCGCGACCAGCGAATCCCAGCGCCCGGTGCGCCAGCGCTCGGCGATGCGGCTGCGCTCCAGCACGAGATGCGGTACGCCCAGCTTGCCCAGGTGCTCGCTCATGGCCACGCCGGCCTGTCCGGCGCCGACGACGAGCGTATCGATTGAGGTTGTTTCGACTGCCACGGCTGTCTCCTTCTGAAGTGCGGCTCGCTGCGACGCTCGTATGCTCGTGTCGTCGCGCGAGTGGGAATGGAGACATTCTGCTGACAGCCAGGCGTGGGCGAAATGATGTTTTTTGTGGTTGTTGACGAGAAAAAAGCTGGGGGGATGCCTCCGGACGGAGACATCATGCGTTCCGACACCGGGTCGGCACTGGCTGCGAGGTGACGCGGCGGCAGGGTCGAAATGGCGAGCGACGCATCTGCCGCTCCATACGGGAACGAATCGTGCGCGTGAGTCGCGGTCGGCATTGAATGGAGGACGGCTCGATGAAACCCCTGACAATTGCAACGCGTCGAATCATGGCGACCCTCGTGGCAGGCGGCGCACTCGCCGCGACCGGCACGGCCTTCGCGCAAGGCTACGGCGCACCGCAACCGAGGTACGAAGAGCGAGCGCCCGCTCCGGGCGTCGGTGTATCGGTCGAGATCGGCATGCACGGTGACCGCTACTGGGACGGCCATCGCTACTGGGAACGCGACGAGTGGAGGCATCGTCATCCGCACGATCGTGATCCGTGGCGCGAGCATGAGCACGAGCATCGTGAATAGTGACGACCACCGCCTGGAGTACGCGCAACTTCCGTGTGACGCGGGTTAGAAGTCGGATTTCGATGCCAATGCGCTCCGGTATATGAGCGCAAACCGCGTCATCACACTTTTCCGGATCAGCTTGAACGCGGCCTCGTCTGACAAGAGATGGCCGCGCCTCTTATTGATCTTGCGCAGTTGCATGATCGCCTGTTGACATCCTCCCCCGCCTGAAGACGGGGGATTCCTACCGCGTCTGAAACGATAATGCTTATCTCAGGTCGCCGCGGCGGGTTCCTGCTTCATTGAGCGGCTCGACTTCACCGGCTCTCCACAGGCTGCAACGCGGTGTCCCCGCGCCAGAATGTTCAGAGCGCCGACGACATCGGCGTTCTCCTCGTAACTGCATTCGACACAGGCGAATTTTTCCTGCGTGGTTCGGTTATCCGCACTCACGTATCCACAAGCCGGACACGTCCGGCTTGTATTCGCGGGCGGCACCGCCACGAGCCAGCCGCCGTTCCAGGCCAGCTTGTATTCCAATTGCCGCCTGAACTCGCACCACCCTTGGTCGAGGATGGCCTTATTCAGACCGGACTTGGCCCGAACGTTCTTGCCAGGCGCATCGATGCTGCCTGCCGCCGACCTGGACATATTCCGAACCTGCAAGTCCTCGATACACGCCATCGCGTGGTTTTTGCTGATCGTGGTCGTGGCCTTGTGCAGGTAGTCGCGGCGAGCATTGCCGATGCGCGCATGGATGCGCTGGACTCTGGCCTTGGCTTTTTTCCAGCTATTGCTGAACTTGACCTTGCGGCTCATCGCACGTTGGCATCGGCGCAGACGAGCCTCATGTTTCCTGAAACTGTTGAGCGGTGCGATAAACGTGCCGTCGCTCATCGTGGCGAAGCGGGCGATGCCCACATCGATGCCGATCACGCTGGTGGCATGGGGCACCGGCTGCTCGACCTCCCGCTCGGTCTGGATCGAGACACACCACTTGCCCGCGTTGAAGCTGACCGTTGCGTTGCGCAGTTCGCCCAGCACGGGACGCGACAGCCTCAGCCGCATCCAGCCCAGCTTGGGCAGGAAAATGCGCCCATTGGGCTGGTCGAGCTTGAATTGCGTGGGGTCCGGGTAGCGAAAACTGTCGCGCTGGCCGCGCTTCTTGAACTTCGGAAACGCCGCTCGCTTGGCGAAGAAGTTCTTGTAGGCCCGCTCCATGTCTTTGAGGGCGTGTTGCAACGGGTGAACGGGGGCATCCTTGAGCCATGGCGTTTCGCCTCCGTTACGCCACTCCGTCAGATGCTTGGCCATCGCTACGTAGCCAATGAACTTGCCTCCCGCCTCGTAGTTCCCCTTCTGCAACGCCAGTGCCTTGTTGTAGACGAACCGGCACGATCCGGCGAAGCGGCGCATATCGCGCTGCTGCTCGCCGTTCGGCATCAG
The DNA here is from genome assembly GCF_000012945.1 of Burkholderia lata. Lineage (NCBI taxonomy): Bacteria > Pseudomonadati > Pseudomonadota > Betaproteobacteria > Burkholderiales > Burkholderiaceae > Burkholderia > Burkholderia lata. Next base: position 545,821 of record NC_007509.1, on the reverse strand, counting down.
TTCGAACTTGAAGGCCTGGAGTCGTCGCATCGGACGATTGTATGACTAGCCCACAAGAGCGAGTCAAGCCATTCGACGCGGTCGCTATTACGTCTTTCAAGTGCTACTCGAGCATTCGTAAAAAGTTGTGAGGCGACGCGCTGTGGTCTCTGTCTTACTTCGCCGGAAGTTGTGGCGGCGCGCCTGTCGAAATCATTCGCAAATACATCGACCAACAGAAAGCGCCCCACTAGCCGCCGGAAAGGACGCCTACGGCGTCCGCGCTATCCTTCCCCGCCCTGAAGGACGGGGTTTGACGCGCATTCAGATCAACGGCACCCCTACGACCTTCCACGCCGTCACATCGAAGGTAGCCGTGTACTCGCTGCCGGCGCATGCTCGTTGCCCGGCGCCGGCGCGAACGCCACTGCGCGCACGACCCGACGTCCAACGCGGCGATTCTCAGGCAAGCAGTCGCCCCGCGCATGCCGGCCGATACCGTTGCGCGCCATTCGCTTGCCGCCGAACGCGTGGTCTTCGTTATTGCGATCGACTCACGCCACGATCATGTTTCGTCGAATACGATATCCAGTTTTTTGCCATCCTAAGTAATCTGTTCGCTTTTATTGCGTAAGCGGTCTTTCAACGACACCGCTCCGAGCGCAACGCGATCGCTCAGCGCGTAGAACACCAGCATGCTGACGAGCATCGCAACCGCCACGCCGCTCGTGTCCCAACGCAGCCCCAGACTGAACGCCGATGCCTTGATCGCGGTCATGCCGAGTGCCATGACGAGCAGCATCGCCTCAAACTCCAGCGCGACCCGAACCGGAGCCCGAACCAGCACGCGTACCGTGCTGCGTCGATGCGCGCCCTGGCGGTCGGCCTCGCGCCGGATCAACAGCGCCAGCATGGCCAGCATCGACATCGGAAACCATTGGAGATGGAGCACGAGCGTATTCCACATGGCGCCGGCATCGAGCGTTCCACCGCAGATATTGAGAATCGCATCCAGCGGGGAGCGCATCGCATCGAGCGTCAAGCCCGCGCAGATCGCGGCCATGCACCAGAGCATCGACCGGCGAGCACACCTGCCGGGCGAGCCGCTTCTCGTCGAGTAGCCGGCGATGCCGCAGGCAATCGCGCCGATGCCGTTCCATATCCAGCTGGATGGGGCACCATGCAGCCTGGTCGGCAAGTCGCAGGCGAGAAAACCGAGGAGCGCGAACGCCAGCCCGCCGCGCACGCGTCCGGATATCGGCAGCATGGCCGTTCGCGCAGGCCCGATCCTGGCGCTCGCGCGAATCGCGTCCGTCACCCTTGCCGGACGCCTGGCCGTGTCAGCCGGCGGTGCAGTCGGCGTAGTCATGACGGTTCAGGCGGGATCCCTCATGACCGCATACCACGAGCACACCACCCCGGCCGGCGCGACGCCGCCGCTACCGCTCGCATGCGGAACCGTGCGGACGATCGAACCGGTCAGCGCCGGACGCTGATCGATGCCATTGGGCCAGGGCGCGCTCACGTACCCGACATAGTCGTATACCCATTCCTCGCCGCCGACCACGCCGCGCCCCTGGAATCGCACCGTGCCCGGATTCCCGTAGGTGACCCAGCCGTTGAGCTGCAGCTCCCATCCCGGGCCGAAAATGCGCCCCTTGAAAATGCCCGCCGGCGCCTGCTCGATCTCGATCGTGCCGAGGCCGAATTCAAGGTCGTTGAATGCGGTGGCCGGGTCGGGATCGTTCAGGAAACTGCGATAGGTCCACAGCCCCACCAGGCTGCCGGTTTCGGGTGTGTAGCTCATGCCCGCGTCTCCCCTTCATGTCCACGTTGTCGACGTACCGAGGTGAACCGGCGCCGGGCGACGGCGCCGGTTCGTCACTCGCCGCCGCTACCGGACTTCGAGCCGGAACAGTTTCGGTGCGGGTTGCGGCGGCGCGCCGGCGACGGCTTGCAAAGCGGGCGGTGACGCGGGTTGCGTCTGCAGGCGTACGCCCTCGCGCGTATGGATTTCGACCTCGTACTGCGCATCCTGCACCGCGCTTTCGGCGAAGTGATTCAGCGGGAAGAACGCCTTGACTTCGAGGTGCGTCTGGCAATTCGCGCAGGACACCACGCTCCAGCGGCTCAGCACGGCCTCCGTGCCGAGCAGTTGCCGTTCGCCGTCCACGTTGACGTACGCGGACACGAGGAACGACCCGGCAATCGGCGCACGATTCAACCCGGACACGCGCACGACCTTGCTGCTGTTGCCGGCCGGCACGGTCGCTGCCGCGAGCGAGTATTTCGGCAGGTTTTCCAGCGAACCGGGGCCGTACGTGTAGCCGAGCTGTTCCTCGATGTTGATGCAGTCGAGCGACGTATAGGCGCGCTCCTTGCCGTTCTCGCTCTTCTTGAACGGATCGAGCGGCGATTCGAGCGTGAGCCACGAGTTGGGCACCGTGCCCGGTGTCGGCCCCTGCGCATCGACGGAGTTGGTGCCCGGATACTCGGCGATGACGTCGAGGTGCTGCGTGTAGCCATGCCGCTTCTGCCACAGCCAGAACACACGATCGATGAAGCAGTGGTGGAAATAGAAGATCGGGTCGAGGCCCGCCGTGTCGTTTTCGCCCATGTCGCCGTTGGCGCCCGGAATCGGCGAGAAATCGCCCTTGTTCGGGCCGTGCGGCACGTCGAACCCGCCGACGGCAAGGTGAATATCGTTGTGCGGCGACTCGAGCGGGACGACGGGAATCGCATCGGCCGGAAGATTCTCGTTCCACTGGGCCGCGGACGACGTATTGGAAAACACCGTGTAGTTCGGCGCATTCAGGCACTGCTCGAACTTGCTCTTCACGTTGGTCGGCACCACGTCGCCCTTCACGACGATGTACGACGTGAGCCAGTCCACGATGTTGCGGTTCAGTATGACGACGTTCTCCTTGGCGTTCGGAAACTTCGCGTTGTGCTTCTCGGTGGCGGCCTTGTCCTTGTCGGTCCCCACGAGCCCCGACAACGGGTAGCGCACCGTGGTGTAGGGCAGCGGTTTGCTGTAGTTCGGATTGTCGCCGTTGATGTTGTCTGCGATCGCCCGGTTGAACGCGAAGGACGCCAGCGGGTTCGGAATCGTTTCGCCGTCGAGCTCGAAATCCGGGGCGGTCAGCGCCCACGGAATGCCTTTCGTCAGCGACTCTTCGCTGGTTTCGTCCCAGAACGGCAGCATCACCTGCTCGCAACCGGGGATGCTCTGCAGCGCCTGTTCCAGCCGCAGCAGGTAGGCCCGGTGCCAGGTGGGGAACAGCACGTTGCCGTGGTTGCAATAGCCGCCCCAGTAAGACGCCGAGCCCCAGCCGGCGCCGCGGAACGGCTCGCCATGGAAGCCGCCGATCATGAAGAACGAGTTCGGATCGTCGGGCGGCAATGCCTTGATGCCTTTCCACGCGCGCATCACGTCTTCCAGCGGCTTTTTGTTGCCTGCCAGATATTCGGCTTGCAACGATTCGATCGACGGACGAACTCTGACTCCAGGTGCGTTATTCATGATGTGTCCAGTCTCCTTCGTGGGTAGCGTTACGGTTTGGCCGCCAGATTTTGAACGTAAGCAGGTAATTCAAAAATCAGTCAAACTCGCGTTCAATTGAATTCGTTTTATTAAAATAGCGCTTGGCAAGTTGAAAGCATTAATCGACGGGCGATAGGCGGGCCCGCGTGGTCACCTGATCGCCTCCATGGGGGCGTGGACACGCGCAACAGGCGCAACACAGCCTCTGAAAAGGGGCTGCGCCTTCAGATCGTAGGGATGCCGTGGTGAATCGATGCCGATTCGGCAGGCACGAATGCCTGGCAAAGTAGCCGAGATACCCCGATAGCGTTTTATCCTGATTTGGTATGAGTAAATAAAGCAGATGGCGCTTGTTTTAGCAAGGACAAGGCGAGCTTGATTATTAAAAAATTTGGATTCGGACGCGACTATTGGCTCATTTTATTTTCATGAATAATCGCGCGCATTTACGACGATATCGTAAAAACACGGCGCCAGATAATCACGGGTGAGTGACTGGGTTTATTAATGCAATCGGCCGACGGCTACCTTACGATCGTCGGCGGGTGCCCAGCCGGTGCTCGGCCGGTGCAATCGTTTCTGTCCGGGAGAGCGCCTCGAGTTGAACTCGGTGACGGTGCCGCGAACTTGCGTCTCCGGTGATTGCGGTTAGCGTTGCGGGACCGGATAAAAACTCGCGGAGAACAAGGAAGATCGCATCGCAACATTCAAACGACGAGCTCCCGAGCGGGTGGCATCCCGGTCATCCGACTTCCCCCTCACGCCCCACCCATCCACGACCATTCCTGACCGTGCCATTCGAACCGGCACCCGCACACATGGGGCGGGCACCGTCCTCAACGGATCGTGCCGGCTACACGTTGGTCCATGCGCCGGTGCCGTGCTGGTACTGCATCACGCCACCGTGGATCCGCACCCGCAGGTTGCCGTCTTCCACCTGCACCCAATTGAGCATGTCGAGGCTCTGCATCAGCCCGACGAAGAAATCCTGCAGTTCTTGCGTGTCGCTGGCTTGCCAGAGGTCGATGCGGCCGAGGCATGCACGCAGATCGCCGCTCTGCTGCATGATCGTCTCGACCTGGCCGGCTACGTCTGCCGCCGGATCGTAGACGTTCGTGCCGTCGATGCTGACGATCGACAGGTGGATTCCGCGCACCTGCGTGGGCTGAGCCGGTGCCTGCTCGACGAGCGCGATGCAGCTCGTCATCGCACCGAAATCGATTTCCGTCGCATCGCCCCAGGTGCGCTCGCCAACCGCCAGCGGCGCGGGACCGTGTACGTTTTGAATGATGTAGGACATGGGTTCCTCATGTGACTGATAGGACTGCAGATAGTGGGCCCGCGACAGGTTCGGGAAAGCGAACGTGCATCGGTCCCGCCGCTCACATCCCGCCTCGCGCCTGACGGCCCGGCGGGTCGTGTCGATTGATGCGTCGTCGGTGCGCGTGCGGAAAGCAGTTGCCCGCGACGTTTCACATCGGCGCGATCATCCACGCCACGCGGACGATCACGCGCACATCGATTCAATGCCGGTCGTTTCGCGGCTGCCGGGGCCGTCGTCGACGCGTCCCGCGCAGCCCGCGGCGGGATCGTCGGCGCACCCTACGCGCCCTTCTTGTCCAGCAGCGCCTGATACTTCTGCAGGCTCTCGTCGATCCTGTCGAGTGCGACACTGGCGGCCTCCCCTTCGATCGCTTCCGCGGCACCCGCGACGATCGCCGCGGTCGCAACGAACAGATCGGTCAACAACAGGCCCACCGCATCCATCGCCATGCCGGGCACGTTCTCGTCGACGGTCTTCTGCGCCAGGTCCTTCATCAGCACGCTCTTGCCCGCGATCGCCAGCGACGTCGTCGCCTCGAAGTAGTTGGCCGCCGCCTGCGCGACCATGCCGCCCGCCTGCGTGATCATCATGTTCGGGCCGACTGCGATTTGCGTCGTCGCATAGGACGCCGCCTCCGCATTGATCGCCTGCACGGTCTGCAGCGCCGAGCCGCCGGACCCGGCCGGACCCGCGACCGCGTTCGGGGCCTTCAGTGCATCGGTGAAGCGGCGCAGCCGGTTGACCGGCCACGCGCGCGCGCCGGCTTTCGGTGTCGCGGCGTGCGGCGTGACATCGGCCGGCGTCGTGGCTTCGGCTGCGGCGTCCGCGACATCGTCCGGCGCCTGCGTCGTGCCGTCACCGCGTCCGCCCAAAAGACCTTTCATGTTCATGATTCAGATATCCCGAGAGTCATCGAGTCCTAATGCGTGGGGCCCGTCTGCGGCCCGGCCGACGGAACTTGCGGCGCGCCGCCGGCCCCACCGCCCGAGGCACTCTTCGGCGATGCTTCGACGGACAGGATCATGGCCACCGCCTTCGACACGACGGCGTTCGAAATCTGGTTCAGCGCGGCCTGCTGCTGCGTCATGTTCTGCGCCGAGATGCCGACGGCCTGGCTGAACATCTGGTAAAGCGTGCCCAGCGCCTGGGCCGGCGATCCCGCGACGACGTTGACGTTGGTCTGCGTCACCGCATCGGTAATCTGCTCATTGACTTTGTCTGCCACGAGGCCTCCTCGGAACCCGGCTCCGGCATGCGATTGAAGGAACGGACGGGCCGGCAGGCCAGCGACGCCGCACATGCCGTTAGGAACGCTGCGTGCCCGCGTTCGTGAACGCGCTTACGCGAGTTCCTCGCGCAACTTCTTGCGCAACAACTCGACACGCTTCCGCGCAAGCGGCTCGTTGATCCCGAGCGTCGCCGCGATGTGCAGATAGGGGCGGTCTTCCTCGAACTTGAGCGTGAACAGCATCTGCTGCTGAGGGGGCAGCGTGGACAGCGCCTGCTGGAGACGCACCAACTGCTGTCGAAGCAGCATCTGCTGCTCCACCGACGGCGCGTGGCCGGCCAGCTCGACGGTGTGATCGTCGTCCCAGCCCGGGTCGAATTCGAGCATCCCGCTTTCGCGCAGCCGGCGCCGTGCGCCATCGAGGAATGCGTGGTTCAGCACCAGAAAGAGAAAACCGGCCAGGTTCTGCACGCGCTCGGGCGAGCGCTGCAGGTAAATGTGGACCTTGAGTGCGGTATCGGAGAGCAGTTCGTCGGCGCGGTGAATATCGCCCTTGCACAACAGGCGCGCGCGGCGCCGCAATTTTCCCTGCATCTCCCGCCACGTGCGATCGAGTTGCTGCGCCGGACACTCGGGCGTCGGGGCAGCGTGCTGGTTCGAGGTTGTCATCGCGTGCCTTCCAGTTTTTATGGAAAACACAGAATCGATTCGACGCTGCGAATGACGCTGTTACCCGTGTAACACCGTTATAACGATAATCGGGCTCGGTAAATTTTCTTGATTATTATGAACAGAAATTTCAATTCTCCGGCATAGCCCGATCCGTTGTTTCAGGTGCGTCGCCGGGCCTGAATAACGGCATTGCGATGAAAAAGAACGACTGCCGCCGCGAAGGGTTCGTGCGCCGGCATGCAGCTACCCATGTCGATCGACCAGGCGCCGTTGCCGTCAAAGTGCCGCCCTGTCCGGACTGCTTGTCGATTATCTCGACACTTTCATTATTCATTTTTCACGCAATGCCGAAGGCAGCGTTTTTCGCTAGGTGGCCGTATCGTCAAACAACCTCGCGCGGAAAACATGCCTGCCCTTGCTAACGCTCAGACGCTGCGCAATATACCGATACTCACCGACCTCCCGGAAAGCCTGATCGCGCATGTCGAGCGGCATGTCACGCCCTGGCCCGAACACGGCAATCGCCTGTTGTTCTTCAAGGGTGATCCGGGCGACTTCGTCGCATTCGTGCACCGCGGACACGTCTACAAGACGCTGCACGAACCCGGTGGACGCGAGATCATTCTCGGCCACTCGATGCCGGGCGAACTCATCGGCGAAAACACGCTGATTCGCGCGCACCGGCGCAACTTCACCGCCCAGTTGAGCGCCGACTGCCGCATTTCGCTGCTGCATCGCCCGTACTTCGCGCCGCTGCTGGCCAACCCGGAATTCATGGGTCGCATCCACGAGCAGCTGTGCCGGCATATCCACCAGCTGAGCGACTTCGTCGAGTCGGCATGCCTGTACCGGCTCGACGCCAGGCTCGCGCGTCATCTGCTGAACCGCATGCAAGGGAACGATCTCGAGGTGCCGCTACCGGAGAACCAGAGCGTCCTCGCGGCGATGCTCAACGTCAGCCGGCCGCGACTGAACAGCAGCCTGCAGAAGATGCAGCGCGACGGCCTGATCCGGCTTCACGAACACGGCGTGACGATCGAGAAGCCGGAGCAGCTCCGGACCATCGTCGACGCCAATTGACGGCCGGGCACGCACGAGCGTCGTGCGGTGCCGCGGCGCGGGGAAATCGCGTGCGCCGGGCGGGCGGTGCGCGGGGAGGATCAGCCGCGCCAGTGGCCGATGGCGTTCATCAGCTGCGCGACGGCGGCCAGCTGCGACGCAAAGCTGTCGTTCGCCGATCGCGCGGCACTGGCCGCCGCCGCCGGCGAGCCCGCATAGAGCTGCATGACGCCGACGGTCGTCGCGGCGAGATTGGACATCGCCTGGTTCGCCTGCATCTGTACCGCGTTGTGCAGCAGGATCGCGGATGCATGGCTGTTCGACTGCATCAGCGTGCCCAAGGCCACGGCGGGCGCCTCGCCCACCACCTTGACGTTGGCTTGCGTGACCGCATCGGTCACCGCGGCAGAAACCTGTTCCGGCATGTCGTTGCTCCTGGTTGGCTCGCCGCTGCGGCGCAGTCACGGCGAAAGCATGAGAGGGTCGGTCGGCGACGCGCGCCGCACGGGGCCGGCGATACGTCGCGGGCGCCGACACGACATCGGGCGCCGGGCGGCAGCCACCGATCGGGGCCGCCGCCCGGCGTCGACGCCTGGCTACGCGTCAGGCGAGCGCCTTGCCGATCGCGAGCACGTCGGCCAGCACGGAAAGCACGCCGTTCGAGCCGATTTCCGTCGCGGCGGCCCCCGCGCTCGCCGGCCCGAGCGTGTACAGCTGCATCGTGCCCACGTTCGTCGAGGTCGGCAGCTGCACCGCCGACTGCGACTGCTGCTGCACCGCGTTCTCGAACAGCACGCTGAGCGAATGGCTCTGGGCCTGGTACAACGAGCCCGTTGCCATCGCCGGCGCTTCGCCGACCACCTTGACGTTGGTCTGCGTGACCGCGTCGGTGATCGCGGCGTTCACCGCGCACGTCTTGCAGTTGCAGGGGTCTTTCGGGTCCTTCGGATCCGTCGGTGCTGCCGGGTCGGTTGTGTCGTTTGCCATCATTTTTCTCCTGGTTCGCGAACAGGCACCGTATCGAATCGGCTCTGCCCGTTCTGTCGGTTACTCCGGAACACCGCGCGGCACCGCTGTTCAGGCGCCGGCGGCCATGCGGGTCCGCGGCACGGCGGCGCCATTGGCGGCTCGCGCCGCTTGCGCCGCCGCTCAACCACGGCGTTGCAATGGCGCGTCAGGGCTTGACTGCCTTCCCGATTGCGATCACGTCGGCCAGAATGGAGATGATCCCGTTCGCGCCGATTTCCGTGGCGGCCGCGCCCGCGCTTTCCGGCCCGATCGTATAGAGCTGCATCGTCCCCACGTTCGTCGACGTCTGCGACTGGATCGCGGCCTGCGACTGCTGCTGCACCGCGTTCTCGAACAGGATGCTGAGCGAATGGCTCTGGGCCTGGTACAGCGAGCCCATCGCCATTGCCGGCGCTTCCGCGACCACCTTGACGTTGACCTGTGTGACCGCATCGGTAATCGCGGGATTGACCTGGCACACTTGACACGTATCAGCCATTTGTTGCTCCTTGGTTCACGTAGTTGAGAGATCGCACATCGGGGCCGGCCCGTTTCGCTTTCTGCCGAATCACCCGAGTGCTACTCCATGGACGCTTGGCCGGAGGGATCGTGAACGGCCGCGGCGACGACAGCGGTCGGTTCGGACGGTGCGGACGGTTCGGCCGGGGCCGGGGCCGGGGTCGCGTCCGCGCTTCGCAACCGCGCCTCCATCGCGTCGAGCCTGGCATCGAGCCGCTCGGCGAGCGCATCGACGTATTGCCGAAAACATGCGTCGATTTCCTGCCGGATCAGGCCCGTCAACTGTTCGCCGATCATCGCCAGCGCCTCGCGGGTGCTGTCCTGGATCTCGGCCGCGCCGGATGCCTGCGCGTCGCCCTGCGGCTCGTGCGCGTCGAGTACGCCCGACACTTTCCGCTGTTCCGACGCCAGCATGCCGAGGGTCGTCTCGTTCTGTGCGTCGATCGTCTGCAGGATGCCGCGCATCTTCTCGTACGCCTTCTGCTGGTTGAGCTGCAGGAAATGCTTGACCTGTTCGCGTGCCTCCTGCCGGGTTTTCAACTGCGGCAACGGCCGGTTCGCGGCGGGCACCGGCGCAGCCATGCCGGCGGCCGGCGCCGGCGGGTTCCCGTTCCTGCTCGGCAGTTGCTCCAGCAACATCTGTTCTTCGGCCGGCGCGAGGGACCGCCCCAGTCGCTTTTCCGCGAACTGCCGCAGCAGCGGGTCGAGTGCTTCGTGGCTCATGGCTTACCTCTCCTCGATGTCCGCCCGCGGCGCCGGTGCGTGCGGGCGGGGGGCGGTCGGACGCAGCGCCGAGGCGCGCTGGTCAGCAGGCTGCAATGGATATCGCATGGTGTTCTCCCGGAAATGGACGTGCGACGGCCTCGCCGGAAAGTTCGGCGGGACCGCTGCAGGGACGAATCGGGAGACGGGTCTGTGAAATCGAGCGCTGCACACGAATGACATTGTCGGGATCACCCCCCCCCCCGACAATTCTTGACTGTGCCCGTGCCGACGATTTGGTAGGATGCACGTCGCCTCCATACGGACGGCAGCCGGACACTCAACCGTCCCCTTTTTTGCCGCGCGACCGGCTCACCCCGCCGTCGCGCGCCGGTGCCCTGAACCGCACCCCAGCCACCGTCAAACCCGCAACACCCCGGCGTCGCCCCACCCGACCCGTTGCAGCAACCGTTGGAGTGGCGCCTCGTGCGCCAGCAAGCATGAAGAACTCGAAGCCGTCCACCCGCCCTCCGCGCGAGAAAGACCGCACGCCGCTGGTACGCGCAAGCGCGCTGCTGCTGATGGCCGGCCTGCTGTACCTGCTGTGGCCGTCGGCCGAAACCGCGTACCTCGCGATGGAGTCGGTCATCCGCTGACGCGGCACGTCCCTCCCGCCCTGCGCTATACTCACGCAATGGAAACCCGACCTGCCTCGCCGAACGTGCATTGCTGGTGGCGCGCCTGACCCAGGCGGCCCGTTTCCTTTTGCATGTCCCAAACGTGATGCCGCCAGCGATGGCGGCATTTGCGTTTCTGCGCAGACACCATGGCTGGCGGCTTCGATAACCCGGAGCAACGACCAACATGACCCATCCCGCCCGCCCGACCATCCTCACCGGTGACCGCACGACCGGCCCGCTGCATCTCGGCCACTACATCGGCTCGCTGCGCGCCCGCGTGCAGATGCAGCACGAAGCGAAGCAGTTCCTGCTGCTCGCCGACACGCAGGCGCTGACCGACAACATGGGCCGCCGCCAGCGCGTCACCGAGAACGTGATCGAAGTCGCGCTCGACTATCTCGCGGTCGGCATCGATCCGGCGATCTCGACGATCGTCGTGCAGTCGCAGGTGCCCGAGCTCGCCGAGCTGTCGCAATACCTGCTGAACCTCGTCACGGTCGCGCGCCTCGAACGCAACCCGACCATCAAGGAAGAGATCCGCCTGCGCGGTTTCGAGCGTGACATCCCGGCCGGCTTCCTGACCTACCCGGTGAGCCAGGCGGCCGACATCACCGCGTTCAAGGCGACCCACGTGCCGGTCGGCGACGACCAGTTGCCGATGATCGAGCAGACCAACGAACTCGTGCGCCGCTTCAACGCGACCGTCGAGCAGCCGGTGCTGGTCGAATGCGAGGCCGTGCTGTCGCCGGTCACGCGTCTGCCGGGGATCGACGGCAAGGCCAAGATGAGCAAGTCGCTCGGCAACGCGATCACGCTCGGCTCGACGCCGGACGAGATCACGCAGGCCGTGAAGGACATGTACACGGACCCGAACCACCTGCGCGTGAGCGATCCCGGCCAGGTCGAGGGCAACGTCGTGTTCACGTTCCTCGATGCGTTCGAGCCCGACGTGCAGAAAGTCGACGAGCTGAAGGCGCACTACCGTCGAGGTGGGCTCGGCGACAGCGTCGTCAAGCGCGTGCTGGACGAGCGGCTGCAGGCGTTGATCGAGCCGATCCGCGCGCGCCGCCGCGAATTCGAGGCCGACAAGGCCGAAGTGATGGCGATCCTCAAGCGCGGCACGATGCACGCACGCGACGTGGCCGGCGCGACGCTCGCGGAGGTGAAGGGCGCGATGGGGTTGAACTACTTCGATTGAGCGGCGCAGGCAGCGAGCGCGCGAATGCGCTCCGCGCGCCGCCGGACGGTATCGGGCCGGCGCGCGCCGTTCACCACGTCACGTGCGCGAGCGAGCGTCGATGCACGCACCGCTTCATCACGATGCACTCGCCGGCACGGACGCATGACACACCGCCTCGACCCGATTGCCGGCCGGGTCGACGAGAAACGCGCCGTAATAGTCGCCGTGGTAATGCGGCCGCAAGCCGGGTTCGCCGTCGGACTGCCCGCCCGTCGCCAGGCCGGCTTCGAAAAACGCATCCACCTGCTCGCGGCTCGCGGCCTTGAAGCACCAGTGCCGCTTGCTCGCGCCGACTTCAGCGGGATCCAGATAGACCGCCAGAAAAGTCGATGCGGTGTCGTTCGCATTGCAGCGTTCGCCATAGCCGAGCGCGGTCGGCCGGTCATAGACCTTGGCTGCGCCCAGCGCGGCCATGATGGCATCGTAGAACGGGCGTGCCAGGTCGATATCCGGCACGCTGATTGATACGTGATCAAGCAATTGCATCGCATCTCCTCCGTCGAAGGGCACACGAGTCTACCTGAGCGCGCCATTTCGAATCGGAGTCGCCCTGCTGCTCGTGAGTGATACGTGAACGACGCCGTCACGCGCGACGTCGTTCACGCCGATGGCGGGCCGGCCCTTAGTCCACTCCGCCGATGTCGCGCTCCTGCGCCCCCGCTATCGTTTCCCCGTCATCCACCCACCCACGACGCCATGACGCCCCAGGAAACGATCGACCGGATGGAGATCCAGGATCTGCTGACCCGCTATTGCCACGCCGTCGACCGCCACGACTGGCATGAATTCGAGCGCCTCTTCGCCGCCAATGCGACGCTCGATTACACGGCCTTCGGCGGTCCGGCCGGCAGCCGTGCGGAGATTGCCGCCTATCTGGAACACGTGACGTCGGCGATGCGCGGCACGCAGCACACGATCTCGACGTCGCTGCTGATCGTCGACGGCGATGCCGCGACCGCGCGAACGGCCGGCCAGGCGATGATGATCTCGGCCGGTGAAGCCGGCGACGATCGCGTGTGCTTCGTCGGGCTCTGGTATCGCGACCTGCTGGTGCGGACCGAATGCGGGTGGCGCATTCAGCGCCGCACGCAGGAGCGCAGCTGGATGCACAATGCGCCGCCGGTCACGGCGAGCTGAGCGCCCCGCGCGCGGCGCATTGCGTCACTTCATTTGCATCAGCTGAATCAGGTTCCCGCACGTATCGTCGACGATCGCGACGCGTACGGGCCCGGCGTCCATCGGCTCCAGCGTGAAGCGGACATCGAGATTCCTGAGCCGCTCGAACTCCGCATCGAGATCGTCGACCTGGAACGATGCCGCCGGGATGCCGTCCTCGTACAGCGCCTGCTTGTAAGGGCCGACTGCGCGATGGTTGCTCGGCTCGAGCAGCAGCTCGGTGCCGTCCGGCTGGTCCTTCGACACCACGGTCAGCCAGCGGTACTCGCCCACCGGCACGTTGTTCTTCAGCTTGAACCCGAGCTTGTCTGTGTAGAACGTCAACGCCTTGTCCTGGTCGTCGACAAAGATACTCGTCACGTAGATTCGCATGTCAACCTCTCCTGAAATGGCAGCCGGCGCCGCCGCTCGCGCAGTCACGCCCCGCCACTATTCTTCGTCGAAATCGATGACAAACGCATAACCGTCGTCGATCAGCTTGCGCAGGTAGCCGTCGAAGTCGTCGGCGATCACCGCATAGCTGTCGGGATCGTGCAGGAAGCGCACGACCTGCCCGACCTTGCCGCCCGGCGCCGGCTCGAAATCGATGTAGAGCTGCGACGTGCCGCCGTTGTTCATGCAGTGCGAGAAGCACAGCCGCCGGTTCATCGGCAGTGCGATGTCGATGCGCGAGTCGACGAGTTCGCCGTCGTCGTTCGCATCGTCGCCATAGATCTCCGCGATGCTGTCGCGATACTTCGCGCCTTCCTCGAGCATCTGCCCGGCCGACAGCAGGTAGTACGGGTATTCGTAGACGTCGGAGCCGAGCACCAGCACGTTGACCGTCGTACCGCCGTAGTCGCGCCAGTAGGTCCCGTCGAGCTTGCCGAGCAGTTCGAGCAGGCTGGCCGGGCACTGCGGATACGCGTCGCGCAGCGCGTCGAGCTGCGCGGGCGTCGCGCCCGTTGTCGCGGCGAGCGCCGCGGTGTCGGTGTCGGGAAGCGCGGCACGCAGGCCGGCGAGATAGGTGTCGACGAGGGTCATCGCGTCAGGTCCGAAGAACAGGCAAGCGCCATTCTAGCGTCCGACGCGATCCACCACTTCCGCGCTTGCGCGCCCCCGCTCAGGTGATCTGGTACGTCGACGCCGGCATGAATTCCTCCGGCAGCGGGCGGTCGCCCAGTTCGAGCACCGACCGCTCGATCGTGCGCGTCATCGCATCGAGCGCCAGCGCATTCGGCGCGAGGCCGAACGGCTCGGCCACCTCGCTCGCGATCGCTTCGAGCGCGATCAGCGTGTACGAGATGAACACGCAGATCAGAGGCGTGAAGAACTCCGTCGAATCGACGAGGCCGAACGGCAGCAGCACGCAGTACGCATACACGGTGCGATGCAGCAGCACGCTGTACGAGAACGGAATCGGCGTCGACAGGATGCGCTCGCAACCACCGACCGATTTGCCGACCTCGTCGAGTTGCGTCTCGAACATCCAGCAGGTCGCGTCGCTACCGGGCGCACGGCCCAGCGCGCGGACGATGCCGCCGCGCAGCTCGTCGAGGATCGCGACGGGCTTGAAGCATTTGCCGCCAAGCTCGGTCGTGCGTTCCGCACCGAGAATGCGCTGCAGGTCCGCCGTCGGATCGGTATGGCGAAGCTGATGCTTCAGCGCATAGGTGAGCGCGATCAGCAGGTCGGCCAGCCGGTTGCGCTCGGCGTCGTTCACGCTGTCGGGCAGGTAGCGATTGAACTGCGACGTCAGCGTGCGCGCCGCGATCAGCAGGTTGCCCCACAGATGCCGCGCCTCCTTGAAGCGCTCGAAGCTCGCGCTGTTGCGAAACCCGAGAAAGATCGCGAGCGCGAGCCCGAACAGCGTGAACGGCGCGGTGTTGAGCGGGATCTTCTCGCCGAAGATGCGCCCGTTCGTGAAGACCGCCAGCGTGCTGACGATCGCCATGAACACGAGCTGCGGAATGATCGATTGCAGCACGGAGCCGTTCCAGACGAACAGCATCCTGAGCCAGTTTTGTTGTGGTCGGACGATCATGGTGTTTTCTCGACTGCCAGGGAAATGCGCGAAACGGTACGCCGGCGCCCGATGCGCAACGGCCCGCGCGTGGCGGGCCGCTGTCGGGTGAATGCCGGGCACGGGCGCCGCGTTGCGCGTGATGATACGCCCGCGCCGGCCGTGCCCGTCACATCATGCGGCGTTCAGTGATAGCCGCTCAGTGATAGCCGATATCGCCCTCGCGCACCTTGCCGCGGAACACGCGGTACTGCATCGCGTTGTACACGAGGATGATCGGCAGCACGATCACGGTGCCGACGAGCGCGAACTTCTGGCTCGACGGGCTCGACGACGCGTCCCAGATCGACAGCGACGGCGGCACGATGTTCGGCCAGATGCTGATCACGAGCCCCGTGTAGCCGAGGAACACGAGCGCGAGCGTCAGCAGGAACGGCGTGGCCTCGTGCGCGCGCTTCACCGTGTGGAAGATGCCCCACACGCACGCGATGACGAGGATCGGCACCGGCAGGAACCAGCCCAGGTTGCCGCTGCCGAACCAGCGATGCGCGACGGCCGGCAGCCCGATCACGGTCCACAGGCTCACCACGCCCATCACGGCGAGCAGCACGCCCGCGAGCGGCTTCATCAGGAGCCGCATCTTGCGCTGCAGCTCGCCGTCGACCTTCAGGATCAGCCAGCCGCAGCCGAGCGTCGCATACGTGACGAGCACGCCGATCCCGCACAGCAGGCTGAACGGCGACAGCCAGTCGAACGGCCCGCCCGCGAACTGGTTGTTCTCGATCTTGATGCCCTGCAGCAGCGAACCGAGCACGATCCCCTGACAGAACGCGGCAAGCGCCGAGCCGCCGATGAACGCGAGATCCCACATGTGTTGCGTGCGCGTGGCCTTCGCGCGCAGCTCGAACGCCGCGCCGCGGAAGATCAGCCCGACCAGCATCAGCACGAGCGGCAGGTAGTTCGCCGGCAGCAGCGTCGAATACACGACCGGGAATGCGCCGTAGAGCCCCGCGCCGCCGAGCACCAGGAACGTCTCGTTGCCGTCCCACACCGGCGCGACGGTGTCGAGCATCACCTGGCGCTCGGCCTTCGCATCGAAGAACGGAAACAGCAGGCCGATGCCGAGATCGAAGCCGTCCAGCATCACGTAGATGAATACGCCGAGGCCGATGATGGCGGCCCAAATGACAGGAAGATCGATTTGCATGGCTTACTCCGCTTCGGTGACGTTCAGCGGCGTGGACAGCGCGCTCTTGCGCAGCCCCGGATGCCGGTGCAGCTCGATATACCCGGCCTGGGCAGCCGGCCCGCGCTTCATCAGTTTCATCATGTAATAGATACCCGTTCCGAACACCAGGAAATACACGACCACGAAGATCAACAGCGACACGCCGACTTGCTGCGCGCTGAGCGGCGCAACCGAATCGACAGTGCGCAGCACGCCGTACACGGTCCACGGCTGCCGCCCGACCTCGGTGGTGATCCAGCCGGCCAGCAGCGCGAGGATGCCCGACGGCCCCATCGCCACCACGAACCACTGGAACCAGCGCGTCTCATACAGGCGCCCGCCCTTTCTCAGCAGCAGCCCGAGCAGCGCGGTGAGCAGCATCAGCATCCCGAGGCCCGCCATGATCCGGAACGTCCAGAACACGATCGGCGAATACGGGCGGTCCTGCGGCGGGAATTCCTTCAGCCCGCGAATCTCGCCGTCCCAGCTGTGCGTGAGGATCAGGCTGCCGAGGTGCGGCACCTGGATCGCATAGCGCGTGGTTTCGGCCTGCATGTCGGGCAACCCGAACAGGTTCAGCGCAGTGCCACCCTTCTCGGTTTCCCACAGCCCCTCGATCGCCGCGATCTTCGCCGGCTGGTATTCGCGCGTGTTCAACCCGTGCGCATCGCCGACGACGATCTGGATCGGTGCGAGCACCAGCAGCATCCACAGCGCCATCGAGAAGCTGCGCTTCACCGGCTCGTCGCGGCGCCCCTTCAGCAGGTGCCACGCGCCGCACGCGGCGACGATGAAGCCCGCGACGATGAACGCCGCGATCGTCATGTGCACGAGCCGGTACGGGAACGACGGATTGAAGATGATCTTGAACCAGTCGACCGGCACGACGAGGCCGTTCTCGATCTTGTAGCCCTGCGGCGTCTGCATGAAGCTGTTCGACGCGAGAATCCAGAACGTCGAGATCAGCGTGCCGACCGCGACCATCAGCGTCGCGAAGAAGTGTGCACGCGGGCTGACGCGCTGCCAGCCGAACAGCATCACACCGAGGAAACCGGCTTCGAGGAAGAACGCCGTCAACACTTCATACGTGAGCAGCGGGCCCGTGATGTTGCCCGCGACGCGCGAGAAGCCGGCCCAGTTGGTGCCGAACTCGTACGCCATCACGACGCCGGAGACCACGCCCATCCCGAAGCCGATCGCGAAGATCTTCGACCAGAACTGGAACATGGATTTGTAGGCGGCATCGCCGGTGACAAGGTAGCGCCATTCCAGCACTGCCAGGAAGCTCGCCATGCCGATGCTGATCGCGGGAAACACGATGTGGAACGACACCGTGAACGCGAATTGCAATCGGGCGAGATGGAACGCATCGAAGATTTCCATGACCGTAATTTGCTCGTGGTTGTGAGGACGTACGCTCGAAGCAGGAAATCGCGCGACGGCTTGGCGACAACACATGCGAACACAAACGGTCACTCGCATGGCATCGAAGCGTGAATGACGATATCGCGTTTGCAACAATACTCGCAATCGTTCGAGCGCGCGTTAAAACTGTGCTGCTTCCGCTGCCGAAGATGTGTGTACGGAAAACACATTTCGTGCATTCGCGACGGTCAGCTGTACTGCTTTCCGCATTGCAGCGCTGTATATCCGGCGCGCCTTTCATCCCCTTTAAGATCCCATGAAACGCTTGCCCACGGCCATGCCGAGCCCTCCGGCCGCGCCCGCCCGGCAGCATCGAATCCCCTGGTCCGGCGCACGCGCCCGACCCGGCCGGCCCGCCGGCCGATCCGCCTGGAGAAAACCGCATGGAGTCCTGCATCCGCCGCGACGATCCGACCGGCAGCACCGCGTGTCATGTGACACGTCACCGTGCCGGCGACGCGCGCGACACCGTCGACCGCGTCGTCGACGAAACGCCGGTTGCACTCGTGATCAACGGGATTGCACACACGGTCATGATGGCGACCCCGATCGACCTCGACGTGTTCGGCCTCGGCTTCGCGTTGAGCGAAGGCATCGTCGAGCGCGCGTCGGACGTGTTCGACATCGAAAGCGAATGCCGGGCCGGCAGCGCCGAAGTGCGGATGACCGTGTCGCAGCAGGCGTTCATGGCGATGAAGGCACACCGGCGCGCGCTGGCCGGCCGTACCGGCTGCGGCGTATGCGGAATCGAAAGCATCGCGCAGCTCGACCTGCACCCGCCACGCATCGCCGCCGCCGGCACGGCCGCCGGTATCGGCGCGGCAGCGATCGAACGCGCCGCGCGTGCGTTGCCGGCCCACCAGACGCTGATGCGCGAGACGGGCGGCATCCATGCGGCCGCCTGGTGCAACCGCGACGGCGACGTGCTCGACGTGTTCGAGGACGTCGGCCGCCACAACGCGCTCGACAAGCTGATCGGCCGGCTCGCGCAGCGTCGCGCCAACCTGCACGACGGCTTCGTGTTCCTGTCGAGCCGCGCAAGCTACGAACTGGTGCGCAAGGCCGCGCGGGTCGGCATCCCGATGATCGCGACGATCTCGGCGCCGACGTCGCTTGCGATCGACGTCGCCCGCGAAGCCGGCGTGCGGCTGCTCGGCTTCTGCCGCAACGACGGCTTCGTCGAGTACGTGTCGCCCGACGCCATGCACCCTGATCAACCGGCGCTCGCTCAAGCGCATCCGGCTCTCTCCTGATGAAACCCCTGACCGATTTCGATACCGCGCAACAGCATTTCGCCAGTGCGTTCGCACCGCTCGGCGCCACCACGTCCATCCCGGTCGCGGAAGCCGCCGGCCACGTGCTGGCCGCGCCGCTCACCGCCGTGCTCGACCAGCCGCCGGCCGACCAGAGTGCGATGGATGGCTACGCCGTCCGTCACGCGGATCTCGCACACGGCGAGCCGCTGCACGTCGCGCAACGCTGCTATGCGGGCGACACGCCGGCACCGCTGGCCCCGCGCACGGCCGCACGCATCTTCACCGGCAGCGTGATTCCGCCCGGCGCGGACACCGTCGTGATGCAGGAACACGCACGCGAGCAGGACGGCTGGGTCGCGTTCGACGTACCGCAGCGCAGCGGCTCGCATATCCGCCGCCGGGGCGAGGAAGTGCGCGCCGGCGACCTGCTGGTGCCGGCCGGCGTGCGCATGGGCGCGATGCATGTCGGCGTGGCCGCCGCACAGGGGTTCGCACGCGTCGACGTGCGCCCGGCGCTGCGTGTCGGCATCCTGACGACCGGCGACGAGCTCGTCGCATGCGGGCAGCCGCGTGCGCCGCAACAGATTTACAACAGCAATGCGCCGATGCTGGCCGCGCTGGTCTCCGGAACCGGTGCCGAGGTCGCGATGAGCCTGCATGCGGCCGACACCGCGACCGCTGTCGATCGCGCGCTGCGCGATCTGCACGCGGGTTGCGACCTGGTGATCTGCGTCGGTGGCGCATCGGTCGGCGACAAGGATCTGCTGCGCCCCGCGCTGGACGCGCTCGGCGCGTCGTTCATCGTCACCGGCGTGCGCATGAAGCCGGGCAAGCCGGTTGCATTGGCACGGCTCGACACGCAGCCGGTGGTGTTGCTGCCCGGCAATCCGGGCGCCGCGATGACCGCGTTCGCGCTGTTCGTCGCGCCGCTGATCCGCCGGCTGCAGGGGCGCACCACCCGCGTGCCGGTCGTGCCGTCGCTGCCGATCGACAGCGACTTCGAACCGGATGCGCAGCGCGAGCGCTTCGTGCGCGTGCACTGCACCGTCGGCCTCGACGGCATGCCCGCACTCGACACGCTGCGCCAGCAAGGCGCCGGCACGCTGCAGTCGCTCGTGCAGGCGAGCGGGCTAGCCCGGCTGCCGGCCGGGCAACGCATCGCGTGCGGCGACGCGGTACCGTATTACGAATTCGCGCACTGGCTCGCATGAGCGCGACGCCGGACACCCGCCCGATCCACGCCCTTCGCCGCGCAGGCCACGCAGGTCGTACTGCGAACTGTATTCCTGCAATTCGGGCGCGATTGTGTCCCTGCCGGAAAAACCCGGCGGACTATCCTCACGAAGAGGCTCGTCACGCGCCGTGCGCCTGCTCATCCGCACACGCACGGCCGACCGGCGATGCCCCACCGCTTACTTCTTGCAGGCCGACGAACCGATCGTGAATGCCATCGTTTCCGCCGCGCCGGCCGTTGCCGCACTTTCCGGCGGCGCATCGCCCGGCGCTTTCCCCCGCACGACCGACACGCTCGGCCGCCCGCTGCGCGACCTGCGCCTGTCCGTGATCGATCAATGCAATTTCCGCTGCGGCTACTGCATGCCGCGCGAAAGCTTCGGCGCCGACTATGCGTTCATGCCGTCGTCCGAGCGGCTGTCGTTCGCGCAACTCGAAAAGATCGCCCGTGCGTTCACGTCGCTCGGCGTCGAAAAGATCCGCATCACGGGCGGCGAGCCGCTGCTGCGCCGCAACCTCGAAGCACTGATCGAACGCCTCGCCGCGCTGACGACCGTCGACGGCAAGCCCGTCGAAATCGCGCTGACGACCAACGGCTCGTTGCTGGCCGCGAAGGCGCGCACGCTGCGCGACGCCGGCCTGTCGCGCGTGACGGTCAGCCTCGATGCGATCGACGACGCGGTGTTCCGCCGGATGAGCGACGCCGACGTGCCCGTGTCGCGCGTGCTGGCCGGCATCGAGGCCGCGCAGGCGGCCGGGCTCGCGCCGGTCAAGGTCAACGCGGTGATCGAGCGCGGCGTGAACGACGACCAGATCCTGCCGCTCGTGCGGCACTTCCGGCAGTCCGGCGTGGCCGTGCGCTTCATCGAATACATGGATGTCGGCGGCGCGAGCTTCTGGTCCGGCGACAAGGTCGTGCCGGCCGCGCGGATGCGCGAACTGATCGACGAACACTATCCGCTCGTGCTCGTCGGCGAACCGGGGCACGACGCGACCGCGATCCGTTGCGCGCACATCGACGGCGCGGGCGAAGTCGGCTTCATCGCGAGCGTGTCGCATCCGTTCTGCGGCACCTGTTCTCGCGCCCGCGTGTCGGCCGACGGCCAGCTCTACACGTGCCTGTTCGCGACGCAAGGCACCGACCTGCGGCCGTGGCTCGACGACACGGCGTCGACCGCCGACCTCGCCGCCGCCGTGCGCGACCGCTGGTCGCACCGCGACGACCGCTATTCCGAGCGCCGGGCCGCACGGCCCGCCCGTGCGCCGGGCAAGACTTATCCGACCGTGCGCATGTCGCTGGTCGGCGGCTGAGGGGCCGCCGCGCGACACAGGACGCACCGCCTACAGGAGAACCGTCATGACGAGCTTCACCGAATCCCGTGCCGGGCTACCGGACGATCCGTTGCACGCGGGCAGCCCCGCTCCCGACAGCACGACCGACCCGCACCCCGAGCCGCCACCGTCGATTACCGCCGGCTTCGAAGTACGCGTGCAGTACGCGCCGATCGACGCGGGCGCCGAGCTCGCGCCGATCGTTCGCAATCCGAATGTCGGCGCGGTCGTGAATTTCCTCGGTGTCGTGCGTAACGAAGGCGACGTCGACGACGTGATCGCGCTCGAGGTCGAGCACTATCCGACGATGACCGAACAGGCGCTGTGGAGCATCGTCGAGGAAGCCAGCGCACGCTGGCGTCTCGAGGCGATCAAGATCGTGCATCGCGTCGGGCGCATCCCGCTCGGCCAGGCGGTCGTGCTGGTCGTGGTGGCCGCCGCGCATCGGGGGGCCGCGTTCGATGCGTGCGAATTCCTGATGGACTTCCTGAAGACCCACGCCCCGTTCTGGAAGAAGGAGATCCGCCACGACGGCGTATCCGGCTGGGTCGAGGCGAAGGCGCACGACGACCAGGCGATGCGGCGCTGGGGCTGAGCGTAGGTGCTGCGCGTGTTCCGATTCCGCCGAGTGATTCCTTTCAAGACATCGCGATGAAACTGACGATCAAATACTTTGCAAGCATTCGCGAGCAACTCGATCTCGACGAGGAAATCGTCGAGATCGACGCGCGCGAGCTCACCGTCGACGCGCTGCGCGACACGCTGGCCGCACGCGATGCACGCAGCGCGGAAGCGCTGCGGACGGACCGGCCCGTGCGCGCGGCCGTCAATCTCGAGATGGTGACGGGGGGATTCGTCGTGCGGGAGGACAGCGAGGTGGCGTTTTTCCCGCCGGTGACGGGCGGCTGACATCACGACGAGATGGAAGGCACCCGGCGTGACATCGATCGCCCGTTGCAGCTCACACACGTTGACGCTGCGTATCAGTCGCTCGCTGCCGGCATCGCGGCCCGGCTCGACAGATAGTCGACCATCCGTTGCGCGGCCGGTTGCAGTGCGTCGAAGCTCCTGAAACAGACGACGAACCGGCGCTTCGCCCACGCATCGACGAGCGGGATCACCTTGATGCCGAACACCGGCCGGTACGTGTCGGCCACTTCCATCGGCACGACGCTGATCCCGAGCCCGGCCGCCACGACGCGAAACGCGGCATCGAACCCCGACACGATCACGCGATACGACACGGTCGTGCCGGCATCGGCGGCCGCGCGCTGCAACAGCGTGTGAACGGCGGTCGTCGGCAGCAGGCCGACATGCTCGTAGCCCAGCGTCTGCTCGAAGCTCAGCGACGGCGCGTTCGCGAGCGGGTGATCACGATGCACGGCCAGCGCCAGCCGGTCCTGCCGATAGGGCCGATGCTGCAGGCCCTGAAGATCGACGTTGTCCCAGCACACGCCCACGCTCGCCGCGCCTTCCCGCAACTGCCGCACGAGTTCGGACGACAAACGCTCTTCCACGTCCACCCGGATGTTCTCGTTGGCCGGTTCGCGCATGAACGACGAAATGTCGTCGAGCAGTGCCTCCGCGATCGCCGATGCCGATGCGCAGATGCTGACGCGCCCCTTCAGCCCGCCGCCGAACGCGGCGACATCGCTCGCGATGCGCTCCATCGTGAAGAGCACGCTGCGCGCGTGCTCGAGCAGCGCATTGCCCGCGGCCGTCGGCTCGACGCCGCGCCGCGAACGCGTGAGCAGCGGCACACCGAGGTCGCTTTCCAGTTGCGCGATGCGCTTGCTGATCGCCGACGGCTCGATATGAACCGCCTCCGCCGCCCGCGCCATATTGCGGTGATCGCACACGGCCACCAGCAGCCGTAGCGTTTTCAGGTCGATGTCACGCATCCGCCGTCTCCAGGCAATCAGGCATTCAGACATTCCATTTCGGAAACGTGGCGGTTCCGAAATACCGCTTTAATGTCCATCAGGAATGTCTAAAGTTAGCACGACGCCGGTGCATCGACACGGGCGAAATCAACGGAGACAAGCGACATGCGGTCGTTCCCCCAGCAGGCAGTCATACGCGAAGTCGGCTTGCGCGACGGGCTGCAAAGCATCCCGCGCATTCTTCCGACGAAACACAAGATCGAGTGGATCGGCGACGCGTACGCCGCCGGCCAGCGCGAAATCGAGGTCGGATCGTTCGTGCCGGCACGCCTGCTCCCGCAACTGGCCGACACGGCCGAGCTCGTCGCGTATGCGAAGACGCTGCCCGGCCTGTGCGTGTCGGTGCTGGTGCCGAATCTCAAGGGCGCGGAACACGCGATCGACGCGGGCGCCGACCTGATGCTGGTGCCGCTCTCGGCGAGCCGCGCGCACAGCATCGCGAACCTGCGCAAGACGCCCGATGAAGTCGTCGCCGAGGTGGCACGCATCCGCGCCGCACGCGATGCGGCCGGCTCGAAGACGCTGATCGAAGGCGGCATCGGCACCGCGTTCGGCTGCACGATCCAGGGCCGCGTCGAGCAGTCGGCGGTGCTGCGTTACCTGCATGCGCTGCTCGATGCCGGCGCCGACCGCGTGAGCATCGCCGACACGGTCGGCTATGCGGGCCCGGCCGCCGTCGGCGAACTGTTCGGCAAGGCGCGCGCCGCCGCAGGCGAGCGTTTCTGGTGCGGCCATTTTCACGACACGCGCGGCCTCGCACTCGCGAACGTGTACGCGGCGCTCGAAACGGGCGTCGCACGCTTCGACGCGACACTCGCCGGCATCGGCGGCTGCCCGCATGCGCCCGGCGCGAGCGGCAACGCATCGAGTGAAGACCTCGCGTTCATGCTCGCCGACATGGGGATCGACACCGGCATCGACCTTGCCGCGCTGCTGACGCTGCGCGCGAAGGTCGCGCGCTGGCTGGACGGCGAGACGCTGCATGGCGCGCTGTGGCGCGCGGGCCTGCCGGCTACCCACGCCATCGCCGCCACCACCACCGCCTGAACCCATCATGAGCCACGACACCCGACTTCCACTCGACGGCATTCGCGTCATCGAATTCACGCACATGGTCATGGGGCCGACGTGCGGGATGATCCTCGCCGATCTCGGCGCCGAAGTGATCAAGATCGAGCCGCCCGGCGGCGACAAGACGCGCAACCTGCCCGGCCTCGGCATCGGCTTCTTCCGTTCGTTCAACCGCAACAAGAAAAGCGTCGTGCTCGATCTCCATACGCCCGAGGGCAGGGAGGCTGCGGTCGAACTGATCGGTACCTGCGACGTGATGCTCGAGAATTTCCGCCCCGGCCTGATGGCGTCGCTCGGCCTCGACTACGACACGCTGTCGGCCCGCTACCCGGCGCTCGTCTACGTGACGCACAAGGGCTTCCTGCCCGGCCCGTACGACCGGCGCCTCGCGCTCGACGAAGTCGTGCAGATGATGGGCGGGTTGTCCTACATGACGGGGCCGGTCGGCCGGCCGCTGCGCGCCGGCACGTCGGTCAACGACATCATGGGCGGCATGTTCGGGGCGATCGGCGTGCTCGCCGCGCTGCGCGAACGCGAGCGCACCGGCCGCGGGCAGGAAGTGCAGAGCGCGCTGTTCGAGAACTGCGTGTTCCTGTGCGCGCAGCACATGCAGCAGTATGCGATGACGCACGAACCGCCGCCGCCGATGCCTGCGCGCGTGTCGGCGTGGAGTGTCTACGACGTGTTCACGCTCGCGGATGGCGAACAGCTGTTCATCGGCGCGGTCAGCGACCGGCAGTTCGTCACGCTGTGCGACGTGCTCGCCTGCCCCGCGCTCGCCGCCGAACCGGATTTCGCCACCAACGCGCTGCGGGTCGCCGTGCGGCCGCGGTTGCTCGAACGGCTCGGCGCGATCCTGAAGGACCATCGCGCCGCCGAGCTGTCGCCGAAACTCGAAGCGGCCGGCATTCCGTATGCGCCGATCGTCCGTCCCGAGCAACTGCTCGACGATCCGCACCTGAAAGCGAGCGGCGGACTGGTGCCGATGCAGACCGACGACGGCCGCACGACCGATGTCGTCCTGCTGCCGATCACGATGGGCGGACGGCGGCCCGGCGTGCGCCAGGCGCTCGCGCGCGTCGGCGAGCACACGCAGGAAGTGCTGGCACGGCTGACACGCCGCGCGATCGCATGAGCGATAGCCGACGCCGGCCCGGCAGCGGCCTGCCGGCTTCGACGCAGGCCCGGTCGCGCGCTGCCAGGCATTCCGCGCGCCGTCCACGCCGCGTGCGCCTATAACCGTTATCAGGGCAGGCAGCTCGAAGAAGCATGCCGCCCGTCAGAGGATCAGGAGACAACATGCATCAGACCGTCACCGCGGGCGGCGCCCCGCTCGATACGCCGCAGGTACGCGCCGGCATCCGCGCCGGCGCGGACATCTCCGCGCGCATGGACCGGCTGCCGATCACGCGGCACCAGTGGATGCTCGTGCTGCTGATTTCCCTCGGCGGCTTCTTCGAAGTCTACGACCTGATCTTCACTGGCTACATCGCACCGGGCATGGCAAAAAGCGGCCTGCTGCAGACCACCACGCAGGCATTCTTCGGCTTCACCGGCATCGCCGCCTTCATCGCGGCGACCTTCGCGGGGCTGTTCGTCGGCACGTTCGGCTTCGGCTGGATGCCGGACCGCTACGGGCGCCGCGCCGTCTTCACGTACTCGCTGCTGTGGTACTCGATCGGCTCGGCCATCATGGCGTTCCAGACGACGCCCGAGGGCGTGCTGTTGTGGCGCTTCATCACCGGCATCGGCGTCGGGCTCGAGATCGTCACGATCGACACCTACGTGACCGAACTCGTCCCGCAGCACATGCGGGGCCGCGCGATCGCGTTCAACCAGGTCGTGATGTTCGCCGCCGCGCCGGTCGCGGCGATCCTGTCGTGGTGGCTCGTGCCCACGACGGTATTCGGGCTCGACGGCTGGCGCGTCGTGGTGCTGGCCGGCTCGGCCGGCGCCGTGATCGTCTGGTTCATCCGTCGTGCGGTACCCGAAAGCCCACGGTGGCTGGCCGCGCACGGCGATGCCGAACGAAGCGAACGGATCGTGAGCCGGATGGAAGCGATCGCCGAGCGCGAATCGGGCATGCCGCTGCCGCCGCCCGCGCCGGCAAGCGAGGCTCCCGAAGTACACCGCGCGGCGTTCGCAGCATTGTGGCGCGCACCCTATCGCGCCCGCCTGCTGATGCTCGTCGCGTTCAACTTCTGCCAGGCCATCGGCTACTACGGATTCGCGAACTGGGTGCCGACACTGTTGATCGGCCAGGGCATCACCGTCACGAAGAGCCTGTTGTATGCGTTCGTCATCGCATTCGCGATGCCGGCCGGGCCGCTGCTCGCGATGCGCTATGCGGACCGGATCCAGCGCAAGCACCTGATCGTCGGCGGTGCGCTGGCCGTGATCGCCTGCGGGCTCGCGTTCGCGCAGGTCAAGACCGTTGCGCCGCTCATCGTGCTCGGCGTGCTGATCAGCCTCGCCGGGCAGACGATCTCCGTCGCCTATCACGCGTACCAGTGCGAGCTGTTTCCGACCGAGGTGCGCTCCCGCGCGAGCGGCATCGCGTATTCGGCCAGCCGCGCCGGCGCGATGATGTCGGGCTTCATCATCGCGGCGCTGCTGAAGGATTTCGGCGTGTCCGGCGTGTTCACCGGGATCACCGTGTTCATGCTCGTCGTGGTCATCGTCATCGGCACGTTCGGCCCGAGGACCAACGGCGTGCGGCTCGAGGAGCTCAATCGCTGACGCTCGACGCATCCCGGATGTTCGCCGGTCAGCGCCGGATTCAGGCGTCGCCGCGCCGACGAACGAACCCTCGCATGCGTCACGATCGAGCGGCTGCGATCGTCAATGCAGCCACTTCATCACGATCGTCGCGAACACGACCATCGCGGCGCCGCCGATGCGTGTCGAGATCTGCGCGAACGGCATCAGCCCCATCCGGTTCGACGACGACAGGATCGCGACGTCGCCGGTGCCGCCCAGCCCGCTATGGCAGGCGGTGATGATCGCGGATTCGACCGGATACATCTTCAGCGCGGCGCCGACGAAGAAGCCGGAGACCACCATCGCGATCACGATCGACGCGCAAATCACGAAATACCCGGGCGAGAACGCGCCGACAAGCTTGTCCCACGACACGAACAGCGTGCCGAGCCCGACGAGGATCGCGAACGTCAGGTTCGTCGACATGAACTTGTACATCTGGTACGCGCCGATCTCCATCGACTCGGGAATCGCGCGGCACACCTTCAGCACGGCCGCCGCGACGATCATCAACACCGGCCCCGGAATGCCCGTGAGCGGCGCCAGCAACCCGCCGAGAATGAACAGCGTGCACGCGAGCAGCAGGCCGAAGCCCATCAGCCGCAGGTCCAGCCTGGCCTCGGCCTGCTGCGCGGCGAGCAGCTCGCGATCCTCGCCGGTCTTCACCAGCAGGCCGTCGCCGCTGTAGCGGCGATGCTTTTCGCCGAAGCGTTTCAACATGCCGCTCGCGAGGATCGCGACGACATTGCCGATCAGCGCAGCCGGCACCATCATCGCGATCAGGTGGCCCTGCGCGGCGCCGGTGATCTCCGCATAGCCGATCGACAGCGGCAGGATGCCCTCGCCGATGCCGCCGCCGAGGATCGGCATCACGATATAGAAGAACGTATGCTGCGGGTCGTAGCCGAACGCGAAGCCCACGGCGATCCCGGCCGCGATCGCGGCCACGGTACCGACGAGCAGCGGCACGAACATCTTGAGGAAGCCCTGGATCAGGATCTTGCGGTTCATCCCGAGGATGCTCCCGGCGACCAGGCACGCGATGTAGAGATACTGAAGATTGGCCGTCTTCATCGTCACCGTGATCGCCTTGAGCGTCGCGTCGTCCATCAGCCGGTAGCCCAGCAGCGCCGACGGCACGAACAGGCACAGGATCGCGGGGCCGCCGATATGCCGGAACACCGGGATCCGCCGGCCGATCTCGCCGAGCAGCAGCCCGGACAGCATCAGCACCGCGAAGCCGCCGATCATGTCGTTCGGCAGCCGCTTCGTCGCGGCCGCCAGGATCGTGACGGCCGCGATCGCGACGAACATCGGCAGCGGCATCCCGCCGATCTTCAGGTTCAGCAGCCACGCGAGCGGCGTGGACGGCGGCAGGCTCGTCTGCACGGGGGAAGCTTCCATGTCATGTCTCCGTTTTTTGTATTGAGTTCGCACATCGGCAGGGCCGGACGAAATCGCGCAGTGCGCGTCCGGCCCCGTGCTGCGGGCGCCGAAACGCCCTTTTCACACCGCGCGCTGCTGCTTCGGCAAATCGATCTTCATCCACGGGCTGGCCGCGTGATGGCGCGCCTCGAACGCATCGATCGCATCGCGATCGGCGAGCGTCATGCCGATCATGTCCCGCCCTTCGACGAACATGCGCTTCTGCCGCTCGGGCAGGTCGAACGGGTACTCGCTTCCCTCTGCTGTCCTGACGACCTGGCGCAGCACGTCGATCGTCAACGTGCACGTAGCCGGGTTGCGCGCCTGTTCGACGAGCGTCGACACGACGGCCGGATCGAGCATCACCAGCAACAGCCGGTTGTTCAGCGCGTTGAAGTAGAAGATCTCGCCGAAGCTCGGCGCGATCACCGCGTCGAAGCCCGCCTGCTGCAAGCCCCACACCGCGTGTTCGCGGCTGGAGCCGCAGCCGAAATTGGCGCCAGCCACCAGGATGCGCGCCTCTTGATACTCCGGGCGGTTCAATACGAAATCCGGCCGACGCGCGCCCGAGCCGTCGTGACGGAGGTCGTACAGCACGCCGCGCGCGAGCCCCGACTTGTCGATGCCGAGCAGAAACTGCTTCGGCATGATCTGGTCGGTATCGAGATTGTTCAGCGGCAGCGGCGCGGCAATGCCGGTGACGGAGGCGTGCTCACGCATGATCGAACTCCTTGCGTACGTCGACGATGCGTCCGGCCAGCGCGGCGGCGGCGGCCATCGCCGGACTCATCAGGTGGGTGCGGGCGCCACGTCCCTGGCGGCCCTCGAAATTGCGATTCGTCGTCGACGCGCAGCGCTGGCCGGGCGCGAGGATGTCGTCGTTCATCGCGAGGCACATCGAGCAGCCGGGCTGGCGCCATTCGAATCCGGCGTCGATCAGTGTGCGCGCGACGCCTTCGCGCTCGGCCTGTTCGCGCACCGCGACCGACCCCGGTACGACCATCGCGCGCACCGACGGCGCGACCGTGCGGCCGCGCACGACGTCCGCCACGGCGCGCAGGTCTTCGATGCGCGCATTGGTGCACGACCCGATGAACACGTGGTCGATATGCAGGCCATCGATCGGCTGCCCGGCATCGAGTCCCATGTAATCGAGCGCCTTGCGCGCGTTGTCGCGTTCGAGCGGCTCGGCCGACAGCGCCGGAATGCGCGCGGTAATCGCGATGGCCTGGTCGGGGCTCGTGCCCCAGGTCACGAACGGCGCGACGTCCGCCGCATTGAAGCGATGCGTGACGTCGAACGGCGCGTCGGCGTCGGATTGCAGTTGTGTCCACTGCGCGGCGGCCTCGTCAAGGCGGGCCGCCGGCAGATCGCGGATCCGGTCGCGGACATATTCGACCGTCGTCGCGTCGGGCGCGATGAGTGCGCCGCGCGCACCAGCTTCGACCGTCATGTTGCACAGGGTCATACGCGCTTCGGCGCTCAGCGCGTCGATCGCCGGCCCGCAGTACTCGACGACGAAGCCGCGCGCGCCCTGCGCGCCGATCTTCGAGATGATGTACAGCACGAGATCCTTCGACGTGGTGCCGGCCGGCAGCGTGCCGTCCACGCGGATGCGCATGTCGCGCGCGACGCGGTACACCAGCGTCTGCGTCGCCAGCACATGCTCGACTTCCGACGTGCCGATGCCGAAGCCGAGCGCGCCCAGCGCACCATAGGTCGTCGTGTGGCTGTCGCCGCACAGCACAACCATGCCGGGCCGGATCAGCCCGATCTCGGGCGCGACCACGTGCTCGATGCCCTGTTCGGTGTCCTGGACGTCGAACAGGTGGATGCCGTGCCGGCGGCAGTTGCGCGTGAAATTCGCGGCCTGGCTGGCCGCCGCGTCGATGACGATCATGCGCTGGCCGACCGGAACGGGATGCGTCGGAATCACGTGATCGACGATGCCCATCTGCTTTTCCGGGCAGCGTACCGGCAGGTTCCTTGCCGCGAGCCCGGCGAACGCCTGCGGGCTCGTGTACTCGTTCATGATGTGCAGGTCGGCGTACAGCACGACGTGCTGCGCGTCGACGCGGGATACCGTGTGGCTCGCCACGATCTTCCGGTAAAGCGTCTGTCCCATCGTTCCCCCTCCTTGTTGCGAAAACGCCCGGGTGCGGACGTTTCGGCAAGTGTAATTTGGAGGGTGACGCCTTAAAATGAGGCGCAGCTTAACCCATTATTAAATGAAACTTTAAGATGGATCCGATCGCAGACCTGGAATTCTTCGCACGGCTCGTCACACACGGCAGCCTGTCGGCGCTCGCGCGCGACCTCGGCGTCACGCCGCCGGCCGTCAGCGCACGGCTCAACCAGATCGAACGGCGCCTCGGCGTGAAGCTGCTGAACCGCACCACGCGGCGGCTGGCGCTCACCAACGAGGGCGAGGTGTATCTCGCAACCGGTTCGAAACTGCTCGAGCAGGTGCACGAACTCGAGCGCACGGTATCGAGCAGCCGCAACCAGCCGCAAGGCCTGCTCAAGGTCAACGCGACCTTCGGCTTCGGGCGCCGCCACATCGTGCCCGCGCTGTCCGCGTTCCGCGATCGTCATCCGGAAGTCGAGATCCAGCTCGAACTCACCGATCGCCCGATGAACCTCGCCGAGCTCGCGTACGACGTGGGGATCCGGTTCGGCGAGCTGCCCGACCAGCGCGTGGTGGGCCGCAAGCTCGCGGCGAACCGGCGTTTCGTCTGCGCGTCGCCCGCGTACCTGAAAGCGAACGGTGTGCCGAAGGTGCCCGGCGACCTGCGCGGCCACCGCTGCATCGTGCTGCGCGAGAACGACACCGCGTACGGCACGTGGCACTTCACGAAAGGCAAGCGCCACGAACTCGTCAAGGTGCATGGCGTGATGAGCAGCAACGACGGCGAAGCGACGCTGCGCTGGGCGATCGACGGGCATGGCGTGCTGGTGCGGTCCGAGTGGGACGCGCAACCGTTCATCGATTCGGGCGCGCTGACACGCGTGCTCGCGGACTGGTCGCTGCCACCGTCGGATATCTACGCGGTGTATCCGGAACGGCTCAACCTGTCGGCGAAGGTGCGTGTGTTCATCGAGTTTCTTTGCGAGTATCTCGAGCGGCGCGCGTGACGGCCCGGAACGCGACGGCGGCACGGGCCGCACCAGGAAAAAAGCCGGCACACGGCCGGCTTCGTCGTCGAAACGCAAGATACCGCTCGCACCCGCTCACCGCATGCACGCCGAGGCCAGCTTGCCGACCGTGATCACGGCCTGCTCGATCTCCGGCGACCACGGGCTGCTGTAGTTCAGCCGGATGAAGTTCCGGTAGCTGTCCGTGATCGAGAACATGTAGCCGGGCCCGATCGTGATCCCCTGCTCCAGCGCGAGCTGGTACAGCCGCATCGCGTCGACCTGCGCGGGCAACTCGACCCACAGCACGTACCCGCCGGCCGGGCTCGAGATGCGCGTGCCTTCCGGGAAGAACCGCGACACCATCGCGCGCATCAGGTTCGCCTGCTGCGCATATGCCTTGCGCAGGCGCCGCAGGTGATGCTCGTAGCCGTCGCGTTCGAGAAACTCCGCGATTGCAAGCTGCGGCAACGACGGCGTCGCGAGCGTGTTCAGGAATTTCAGCTTCTCGACCTGGTCACGATAGCGGCCCGGCAGCGCCCAGCCGATCCGGTACGCGGCCGTCAGGCTCTTCGAGAACGACGAGCAGTGCAACACGATCCCGCTGCGGTCATACGACTTCAACGAACTCGGATGCGCATCGCCGAAATACAGTTCGTTGTACACGCCGTTCTCGATCAGCGGCATCCCGGTCTTCGTCGCGAACTCGACCAGCTCGCGCTTGCGCTCGTCGGGCATCTGGAAGCCGAGCGGGTTCTGGAAGTTCGGCATCACCATGCACGCGGCGATCGGTTGCGACTTCGCAATTGCGGCGAGCGCGGCAATGTCGATCCCGTATTCCGGATGCGTTGCCACCTCGATCGCCTTCATCCCCATCCGTTCGATCGCGTGCAGCATCGCGTAGAACGTCGGCGATTCCACCGCGATCGTGTCGCCCGGCTTCGCGACCGCCTGCAAACACAGGTTGATCGCCTCCGTTGCACCGACCGTCACGATGATCTCGTTCGGGTCCACCGACATCCCGTTTTCCAGATATCGGCGTGCAATCTGGCGGATCAGCCGCGGATGGCCGGGCGGCAGCCCGTCCGTCACGCCCCACAGCGACTTGTCGCGACCGGCCGCATACGCATAGCGGTTCAGCTTCTCGAACGGAAACAGGCTCGGGTCCGGATACGGCGAGCCGAGCGGCACCGCGTCGTCGGTGCCGATCGAGCGCAGCGTCGACAGCACCAGCCGGCTCACGTCGACCGACGACGAGATCGCGATCGGCTTCGACGGCCGCAGCTCGCGCACCGGCGCATGGCTGTCGTCGCGCCGCAGGTTCACGAAATAGCCGGACTGCGGCCGACTTTCGAGCAGCCCGCGGCTTTCCAGCAGCAGATAGGCGTGCAGTACGGTCGTGATGCTGATCCGGTGCTGCTGGCTCGCCTGCCGCACCGACGGAATCCGGTCGCCGTGCCGGTACACGCCCTGGCGGATCAGGCGCTCGATGTCGTCCGCGAGTTTTTCATAGAGTTTCATCGCGCGTCTCCCGCCGGCACGCGCAGCTGGGCTGCCCTGCCGTTTGCATCGGACACGCACGTGTTTCGCCCGCCGACCGGGCCGTCGTGATTCCTGATCTTTCCCTCCGGTTTTGCCTTTTCCATCGCACTGGCTCTCTCTTGAAGATGCGCCAACAGGGTTCCGGTACGACTGGACCTGCGGCACTGTGCACTTGATGATGGAATCTTAAGAGCAGAACAGTTGGCGTCGAGTACACACATCGACCACGCGAACAAGAGTACAGTTCGGCGCGCTTCGCGCATCGCGAGAAAACTGTACGTCTTATGAAATGACCGGACGGTCGGGACCCTTGCGCGGCGTGGCCGGATCGGCCCGGAACGCCCGTCGCACGGGCTTTCGCGTGGCTACGTCAATTGGGGTGCAATACTGTGCGTCCGCACGGTTTTCACTGCCGGAGTCAGACCATGCAGTACACGATCGAACGCGCATCCGCCGTCGGCGGCATGATCCGCGCCGCCCGACAAGTACAGACGATTAAATGGTGTTGGAACGAAGCGGCCGGCCGCGTCGGCATCCGAGCATCGCACTCACGCACTGCCGGCCAGGAGGCCGCACATGCCTGATCGAGACCTCGCCGCGCTGCTCGTCGCGCGCCTGACCGGCCGCGCCGACCATCCACGCTTTACCGGCACGCCGATCGACCTGTCGACGCTCGACGCGCACTCGCTCGGCGCCGTCTGGCCGGCATTGCGCCGGGTCGAGCACGAGATCATGGTGCGCGACCAGGCGTTCGACGATCCGCGTGCCGAATTCGCGCGCTGGCTGCACGGGCAAATCGATGCGCTTGGACTCGTGCCGCTCGTCGACGCCGATGCCGCGCTCGAACTGTTCCGCGATATCCCGGCCGGCGAGTGGAAACGCGCGCTGGAGGAGTTGCCCTGTCTCGACACCCTGCCGTCGCCGACGCTGCAAGCCGAACTCGCGCGCATTGCGGGCGAACCGGACGAAGGCGACGTGCGCTCGGGATCCAGCACGTATGGCGTGTACACACTCGACCGGTTCGCCGGGCGCCGCGACTTCTCGGCGCGACGCGACGCGTATGCGCAAGCGCTGGCGGATTCGCCGTTTCGCGTGCGCGAACTCGACGTGCTGCCCGCACTCGGGCCAGCGGGGCTGCTCGCACTGGCCGCGACGAACGACGGCTACTTCGCGCCGAGACGACTGTGGCTCGACTTCAGCGATCCGGCCATCACGCTCGCGGAAGACGCCGCATATGTCGCGTTCGCGCGCGACGCGCTGACCGAGGCCGCGCAGCAGGTCGCGGCGCTCCACGCGGGCACCGTTCCATACGAAGCCGATCGTGCGTTCACGACCGACGACGCCCAGGTCGTCGCACGCGCCGCGCGCGTGGCCGCCTATCGCGACGAAGCGTGGCTGCGCCCGCTGATCGGGCCGCTGCTGACCGGCGTGTGCGTCGCACCGACGGCCGCGAAAACCGCGCCGTCACAGTCGCTCGCGATCGCACTCGGCCACGCGGTCGAGACGATCCCGACACCCGAGAGCGTGCGTGCGCTGCGCGACGCGCTGGCCACCGTGCGGCATGCCGGCGTGCAAAAGAAGCTCGCGCGCAACCTGAAGCCGGCCGAACGCGCGCTCGGCGAACGGCCGCATACCGCGCTGCGCATGACGCTCGACGCGAAGCCCGACAAGAAGCAGCTCGCGATGCTCGCCACCTGCATGGAAGCCGGCTTCTGGCAGTCGATGACGCTCGGCCATGCCGAATGGCGCGAGCGCCTCGTCGATGCGCCGGCCGGCGCCGCGTTCGCCGCACGCATGATCTGGCACGCGCGCAGCGCCGATGGATCGACGCGGTCGTTCATGCCGGACATCGCAAAGGGCAAGGTCGTGCTGCGCGACGTGGCCGGGCACGCGATCGACCTCGCCGGCGACAGCGACATCCGGCTATGGCACCCGCTGCTGGCCGACGCGGACGAGCGGCTCGCGTGGCAACGCGCGATCGTCGGCCGCACGCTGCGGCAGCCGGTCAGGCAGGCTTTCCGCGAATACTACGTGCCGGCCGACGGTGACACGCCAGCCAGCGATTCCGCGATGTTCGAAGGCCACGTGCTGTCGAGCCGGCCGCTGGTTGGCGTCGCGCGCCGCGAAGGCTGGTCGATCCGCGCGTACGACGACGGGCTGGTCCGCGAATTCGGCGACGTGCGCGCGACCTTCTTCGTCGATGCGCGTCTCTATCCGGGCTCGGAAAGCCACGGCACGTCGCGCCGGCTGCACTTCGAACGCCGGCACGACCGGCGCTGGGTGCCGCTGCCGATCGGCGAGATCGATCGCGTCGTGTTCTCCGAAGTGGCGCGCGCGGTCGACTTGCTCGTGAGCGTCGCCGCGTTCGCGCTCGACGACGACGCAACACGCGCAGCCGCCGCCGCGCTCACGGTCGACCCGGTGCGCCAGCGTGAGCTCGAAGCGGAACGCTGGCAGCGCCTGAACCGGTTGTCGGATGTGCCGTTGGGCACGATGGCGCGCCATCGCCGGCACGTGCTGTCGCTCGTGTTCGCCGGGCCGGTGGCGCAAGGGAAGATGACGATCGACGAACGCCATGTGCGCGTCGGTGCGTGGTCGGTGCATTGCGCGACCGGGCGCGTGATGCGCGACGGCGAACCGGTCGAACCCGCGATCGTGCCGCCGCCGTCACCGCTGCGCGCGGTGCCGTGGCTGCCTTACGACGAAGCGCTGCTGCAGCGGATCGTCGATGTGGTCGCGGGGTTGCTCGACTGAGCGGCGATGCGGCAGCAGGCACCGCCTACCGCGCCGCCTGCTGCCGCTGCACCTCCTGCGCTTTCATCTGCATATACGCACCGCGCTCGACCTCGTGCAGTTGCTGCGGATACTGCTCGGTCGCGTCGAACCAGCGCGTGAGGCGCTGGTCGAGCGGCTTGTCGAGCGTCGCGAGATACGTGTCGATCGCGAGGTAGTAGCGCATCGTGTTGCGCTCCAGCAGCCCGCGCACGCCGCCGATGTACTGCGGCTGCGCGGCCGATCCGCCGCTGACGGTCGTGAAGCCGACCTTGTCGCTGCCGACGGTCGCGAGGTAGGTCTTCATCGCCATGCGACCCACCGTGCCGAAGCCGTACGAATACGTGAGATGCAGGAACGTGCGCGACGCGCCGACCGGCACGGCCTCCAGCGCGATCCGGTAATCCTTCGTGCCCATCGGGCCGCTGTCGGCGGTCAGGTCGACCTGGAAATAGTCGGGCGTCGCGGCCGCCACGCGATAGCGGAACTGCACGCGATAGGTGTCCGACAGCTTCTGCTGGATCTTGCGGCCGAGGTTCACGTCGAGCACCGGGCCGTTGCTGCCGCTCGACGCGTGGCAATACTTCGTGTTCAGGTGCAGGATCAGCACCGCGCACCAGTTCGCGGGGCCCTGCGCGGGATCGTCGAGCTGGCTGCTCACGACCGTGTACGGATAGTCGACCACCGCGTAGATATCGCCCTTCAGCGACGACGACGCTTCCGCCGATTCGAGAACCAGCGGACGGTGAAACGCGTTGTCCTTCAGTTGCGCGCCGAGGCTGCGGTAACGCTCGAGCAGCGTCGCCGCATCGTCCGCGCCGAACGACAGCGCGCTCCAGCCCACGCACAGGGCCGCGACGAGCGCGTGCCGGGCGCGGCGAGCAAGCCACGTGCCGCGCGGATGTCCGGATGTGTTCATTCTTGTGCTCCCACCGGATGCGCGATGGTCGCGCACATGTGTCACAGAATACGCCTGGCCGCAGCGCAACATGGCACGCGAAAACCCGCTATCGGCTCCGCTTCACCGGCACCGGCAACTGCGCGGCGGTGATCCGGATCAGCGCCGACAGCCATTCGCGATCGTCCCAGCGCTCGCCGGAGATCACGAGATGCGGCTTCGCGCCGGGATACGGCGAACCTTCTTCGCACGTGCCGAGAAACGCGCGCCCTTCGGGCGTCGGCTTGACGAACAGCCGATCGTCGCAGACGAGCGCGGCCATCTTGCCGTCGCAATAGATGCCGTACTCGCCGAACATCTTGCGCGCCGATACGGTGCCGGCTGCCGCCATTTGTTCGACGATGAAATCGACTGTGCCTTGGCTCGATGCCATCTCTGTTCCTTACAAAAAGTTTATGACCACCGTGAGTGGCGGACCGTTCCGCCTGATTGGCGGATACACTGCGATGCGTCATCCGTTCGTCAGCGGAACGCGCATTCAGGCATGGGCGGGCCTTACGGGCCCACTACCGCCTGACAGTTCCATTACGCCACCCTGCTGTGCGAGACGATCGCGATCGAAGCGGCGACAGCATGACCACGCCCGCCTACGAACGCAACGCCGACGGCGCGACACCCAGCCACCGCTGGAAACTGCGCCGCATGTTCTCCGTATCGCCGAACCCGCACTCGTTCGCCACGCGCTGCAGCGACGCCGCGCCGCTTTCCAGCGCCGCGCGGGCGGCTTCCACGCGCAGTTTCTCGACGGCCTTGGCCGGCGTGAGGCCGGTTTCCGTCTGGAACGCCCGCGCGAATTGTCGCGGGCTCATGCACGCCTGCTCGGCCAGGTCGCTCACGCGCAAGCGCGCGCCAAGATTCCGGCGGATGAAGTCGAGCAGCGGCTTGAAGCGCCCTTGCGCGCTGTCGAGCTCGATCAGCGCCGAGAACTGCGACTGCCCGCCGGGGCGCCGGTAGTACACGACCAGCCGTTTCGCAACGGCACGCGCGAGCCGCTCGCCACGATCCTCGCCGATCAGTGCGAGCGTCAGGTCGATGCCGGCCGTGATGCCGGCGCTCGTCCAGAACGGCCCGTCATTCACGTAGATGCGATCGAGCGCCAGCCGCACCTGCGGAAACGCCTGCGCGAAGCGCTCGCCGCAGCCCCAGTGCGTGGTCGCGAGCCGGCCGTCCAGCACGCCGGCCGCGGCCAGCAACAGACTGCCCGAACAGACGCTCGCCACGCGGATGCCGCGCGCCGCGCAGCGACGAACGAACGCGCACGTCGCATCGTCGACCATCGCGGCATCGACGCCATCGCCGCCTGCGACCAGCAACGTATCGAGGTCCGCCGCTTCCGGCAGCGGCTCGGCATGCCAGCTCACGCCCGACGAACTGCGGACCAGCCCCGGCTGCGCGGCGACGACACGAACCGCGTAATGCGGCGTGCGCGCGTAGTCGGCCATCTCGAACGCGGCAACGGGCCCGGCCGCATCGAGCAACTGGAAGCCGGGATACACGAGCATGGCGACGCGATGGGTCATGGCAGAAAGTGCGGGAGAAATGACATTGCGACGGACGGTGCGCGGCCCGATGCTACAGGCCGTTCATGTCTTCGGGAGATCGTGATGGCCACTACACCGTTCATCGTCGTATTCGCATTGTTCGATCATGTCACGCAGCTCGATTTCACCGGGCCGGACGAAGTGTTCTGGCGTCTGCCGGGTGCCCGGATTCACCGGGCCTCGGTGCGCGGCGGATCGATTCGCGCGGACAGCGGCCTGATCCTTGCGGAGGTCGAGCGGCTCGCCGACATCGCGCACGCCGATCTCGTCTGCGTGCCGGGCGGGCTCGGCGTGATCGACGCGATCGCCGACGATGCGTTCGTCAGCGAAGTGCGCCGGCTCGCGCTGGGCGCCCGCTATGTTACCTCCGTGTGCAGCGGATCGCTGGTGCTCGGCGCGGCCGGGTTGCTGCAAGGCCGGCGAGCCGCCTGCCACTGGGCGTGGCGTGACCTGCTGCCGCCGTTCGGCGCGATCGTCGATACCGGCCGTGTGGTGCGTGACGGCCCGGTCGTCACGGGCGGCGGCGTCACCGCCGGCATCGACATGGCGCTGTCGGTGATGGCCGACATCACCGGCCCGGAATACGCGCAAGCGGTGCAGCTCGGCATCGAATACGCGCCCGAGCCGCCGTTCGACTGCGGACGTCCCGAGCGGGCCGCGCCGGACGTTCTCGCGTCAGTGTCCGCGCTGTTCGAGCGCGTGCGGCCCGATCGTCATGCGGTCGTGGCGCGCGCGGCGCAGAACCTCGCGCAGCCGGACGCTGGCCGACAGCCGACATGACGACGCGCGGGCAGCCCTTGCCCGATCCACACGACGTGACTACTTGTCGGCCGCAAACGCGCTCGACATCTGCCGCGCCCGCTTCACGTCGTCACCGTGCAGATAGATCGACGTCGTCGAGATCGACGCATGTCGCAGGTTGTCGCGCACGGTCGTCAACTCCGCGCCGCGCGCCAATGCATGTGTCGCATGCGTATGACGCATCCAGTGCGGGCTCGCCTGCCGCAGCTTCTGCGCGAGCGCGGGGTTGTCGGCATCGACCTGATCGGCCGTCTGCGCGAAGAAACGCTGCATCACCTTCCACAGCCGCACGCTCGTGATCGCGGCCGCGCCGTCTTCCGCGAGGCTCGGGATCAGCGGCGTGTCGGGCCGCCAGCGCGACGGCGTGACCGGCAGCCGCCGTGCGACCAGGAAACGGTCAAGCCCCGTGCGCGCAAGCGGCGGCAGCGCGACACGTGCGGCCTTGCTGCCCTTGCCGATCACCTTCAGCCACGCGTCGCCGTGCGCATCGGTCTCGATGTCGCCGAGCGTCGCGCCGACCAGCTCGCTCGCGCGCAGCCCGGTCGCGTAGCCGAAATCGAGAATGAAGCGCAGGCGTTGCGCGGCGGCCGGCGTCCAGCCCGACTGCGGCGTACCGGTGCCGGTGCTTTTGCGGAATTCGAGCCCGTCGGCGATCGTGCGCACGAGCAGCCACTCGCCTTCGGTGAACGCATGCGACGTGTCGAGTGCGTTCGCGCCGCGCGTGTCGCGCACCTTGACGCCCGCGAACGGATTCGCGAGCAGGTAGCGCTGCTCGATCAGCCAGCGGAACAGCGCGCCGAGCACCGACAGCGTGTACGCGGCCGAGCGCGCGGACAGCGCGCCCGAGAACGGCCGCCAGTCCGGCGCACCGCGCGGCCGCACGGGCCCGACCCAGCGTTCGTGCGGCGTCGGGCGCCGCACGAACGCGCGATACGCGACCGCATCCTCGGTCGTCAGCGACGACAACGCACGGCCGCGCTCGACGATCGCCCACAGGATCAACCGCTCGGCCTCCTTCCGGTACGCACGCCGCGTCGCGGCCGATTCGTGCAGCGACAGCCACGCGTGCACGGCCGCGTAATCGTTGTCCGCATCGAGCGTGCTCGTCGCGCGCGGCGCGCGGAACGTGCCGGCCGAGCCGTCGACTTCGTGCGGCAGCTTCAGCTGCTCCCATGGCACGATGCTGCCGCGCGGCGTCGTCGCGATCAGCGCGCGCGCCCGTTCGGTCAGCGCCGGATGCGCGGCGAAAAACGCCTCGATGTTGCGTGCGCTCGCCACGCCGAGGCCTGCGATCGCACGCCACCACTGGCGCCGACGCGGAATCCGCACCGTCAGATCGGCGAGCGTCGCGATCCCGTGCGCACGCAGCGCGACGACCGCGCGCGCGGGCAACCACTGGCCGACGTCGTCGCTGATCTGCGGGACCGGCGCGCGTGCATGGCGCAGCAGGCCGATCGCTTCGGCCGCCGCCCTCGCCTCCCGCGTACGCTCACCGTCGGGATGACCGAGCTGCTCCGCGAGATCGGGCCGGCCGGCCTGCCGCGCGACGCGCACGAGGCGGCGCCGAATCCCGCCGATCACGCCGCGCGCCGAGCGCCCTTCGCCGAGACGATCGGGCAGGTAGCGCTCGACGGCCTGACGCACGGTCATGCCCGCGTACCACGCACGCAGCGCGGCCAGTTCGTCGGCGTCGGGAAAGCCTGCGGGCGCAGGTGTGGAATCGGAGGAAGGCAGTGAGGCCAGGCGCGGGTTCATGGGCGCCAGTTTGACAGAAGCGCGCGCAGCCGGATACGACGTGCGTGGCCTTTCCGGCGAGATACGCGTGCACGAGCGAGACGCCCGACACGGCCTGTTATGCTCCGCACTACATTCCCGCGCGATCCGCTCACCGCTTCCCCGCATCACGTTGCGGCGGGCGAGATCCGCATTGAATTGCACGGGACGATCCAACCATCCGTATCGGTATCTGCATCGGGATATCGACGGTCGCGCGGTTCGTTCAATGCATTTCCGGCCGTCGGTCAATAACACCTTTACCAACAAGAACCGCAAATTCATGACATCCCGCCTTCTCGCCGCGCTCGTTGCCGCGGCCTTGAGCTGCACCGCCCTGCCCGCCGCCTACGCGCGCACCTACGTCGCGCCGACGGCGTCGTTCGGAAAAGGCGCTTACGTTCACCAGTTCGTGCTGCGCGACCCCGCCACGCACCAGCCGCTGCCGAATGCGCGCTACCGGCTGTTCCTGCCCGGTCAGGTCATCGCGGGGCTGCCCGTCAAGCCGGACGAGCATGACAGCGTGATCTTCGGCACGACCGACGCGGCCGGGCGCACGGTCCGGGTCCGGCTGCCGAAGCTGCATCCGGAGAAGCAGTGGGTGTTCAACCCGATCGTCGGCGACGGCGACCTGGGCGAATCGTTCCGGCTAGTCGAGCCGGGCGGCTCGGCACCGATCGGCCATTTCCCGTACGTGCTGGACGTGGAGAACGAATACCTGGCGTGCGGCTATTCGGATGCGAACGGCTACACCTACTACGCGCAATCGCGCACGCCGCGCAACGTCAATCTTTACGCCGGCACGCTGGCCGGGTCGGCCGACACCGACTGGTGCGCAGGCCCCGGCTTGACCATCGCGAACAGCGCGAACGCCCCGGGCGCGCCTGACCTGTACACGCAATACCTTGGCAGCCTGGTCGCCAACCGCGACCGGATCAGCAGCGATTTGCGGCAGCAGATCGTGGCCAAGCTGCTGTCGCTCGCGATCGCAGAACACGACGAGGGGCGCGTGGCCGCCGCGCTCGATCTCGACAGGATTCCCGACGATCGCCGGAACGACATCGGCTACCGGCTCGCCGACGCCGGCGTCGCAGTCGAGCGCGGGCTCGCGATGATCGACGCGCATCTCGCGGAATCGCCGGACGATGCGTACGCGCTCGACAGCAAGGGCTGGGCGCTGTATCGCCTCGGTCGCAACGACGAAGCGCTCACGTGGTTCGACCGCTCGATCGCGATCTTCGCGAAGGACGGCGACAAGGACAAGGACGCAAGCGAAGCCCATGCGATCGGGCTGACGCACAAGGGCGAAGTGCTGTGGAAACTGGGACGCCAGGATGAAGCGCGCGATGCGTTCGCGCAGGCGCGGAAGGTTCAGCCGAAGAACGAGGAGCTGGCGGAAACGTTGAAGCGGCTGAACGTGCAGGCGATCCCGGACAGCGCGGCGTCGCCAGGAACGACAGGCACGTAACTCACGCTTCGCGCCGCATGCAGCGATCGGCGGGAACGCCGGTCACTGCGCGCACGGATCCCCTTGAGACTGCATGTAGATGTGCCCGGACGCATTCGCCATCGCATGACCGTTGGCGGCGAAGCGCTGCCTCGTGTTCGACATCATCGCAGCGATGATTTTCGACTGGTTGACGCCTGGCTGCCCCATCAGCCTACTGACGCATTCAAGCGAACGGAATACGCGCGTAAAGCCTTCGATTGCACCTGCACGCGTATCGCCGTGCATCATGAAATCGCGCTGGACGGCCGCGTAGCGCCGCATCGCCGCGCGCTGCAACGGGTCCGGGTATTGATCGTCGATGTACGCCCGGACGTCGTCGCGAATGCCGTCACCTTGCGAGTCGATACCGCCGATCGTATCGGTGAAATCCGTCGAGTGATCGCCGTAGCGGTCTGCGGCCGGGTGCTGCCCGGACACGCCGGAAGTGCCCGTGGCCGACGTACCGGACGACGCATGCGAACCGAAGCCGGCCGGCGGTGCCGCCGTTCCGGCCCAAGACAATACAGGCAGCACGGCCGCGCCGATGACGACGCCGATCGCCGCAAGGTCCCTCGTTTTCATTGTTGTCGTGCGCTCGTTGTTGTTGTCGTTCTTCGAGCACTATAGTGCCTGCGCGCATTCCTTCAAGGAAAGATGCAGCACGGCGCGTCACCCCTCGCCTTTCGCGCCCGGGTTGAGCATCACGACGAACCCGGCCACGCCGACAACCAGCGCGATCGCGCCGCCGCGCAGCGCCGTCGCGTTGTCGAACAGCAGCCCCGACACGACGGCCATCATGCCCGCGAGCGACACGAACACGGCGATCGCCGCGACAACGATCCGGTACTGACGACGTATCATCGCGCACCCACTGCGTTAAGCAGCCGCAGCCGCGACATCGTCATCGTCGCCGCGAATCAGCAGCACCGGGCACTTCGAGCCGCGCACGAAGCGTTCGGCGACGCTGCCGAGCAGCACGCGGCGGATCCCGCGCCGCCCGTGCGTGCCGACCACCGCGAGATCGATCCCGCATTCCTTCACGTAGCGCTGCAGGCGCTCCGCGATGTCCTCGCCGATGCTTTCGGTCTCGACGAGTTCGGCCTCGCCTTTCGCACCGGCCAGCGCGATGATCTGCTCCGCTTCGCGCAACACCTTGCGCCCATCGTCGCGGATCTCCTCGACCAGTGCGTGCGGGTCGAAACGGCCCGCGTAAGTGAACAGCACCGACTTGTCCACCACATACACGACGCTGACGTGCGCGTCGCCTGCCAACGCGACCTTCACTGCCTCGGCAAGCGCCTGTTTCGACGAAGCGCTGCCGTCGACGGCCACCATGATCTTCTTGTACATGCGAACCTCGCTGGGGTGAGTTGCCGCGCGTCTGATCGCGCGGCCTTGTCACCATCATCGGCGGATGACGGGTTCGAATATTGATGACGATCAAGTCGCGCCGGCGTCCAGGCTGCGACCCGCCGACGCAGGGCGCCACCCCGCGCCGGAGGCCTTTGCGTCATCGTGCGTGCGGCGCGCGGTACTTGTGCTTGTCGAACCCGCTGTCCCGCGACCACGCGCTGGCGACCGCATCCACGTCCTGGCCCGCGAACGGCAGCACCGTATCGGGCTGGGCGCCGTGACGATAGTTCGGCCCGGTGAATTCCGGATCCGCCGCATAGCCGAAGTACGTGTTGCCGCTCCACACGATGTTCGCGTAACTGCCTTGCGCGTTCTTCGTCCGGAAGATCGCGCCGCTGTCCGATGCGTTGTAGA
The DNA here is from genome assembly GCF_000012945.1 of Burkholderia lata. Taxonomy (NCBI): domain Bacteria; kingdom Pseudomonadati; phylum Pseudomonadota; class Betaproteobacteria; order Burkholderiales; family Burkholderiaceae; genus Burkholderia; species Burkholderia lata. The sequence continues at coordinate 501,237 of NC_007509.1, read as the reverse complement.
AGCGGTTGCCCGTCACCTGGAACGCGTTCGCGTAGCTGAGGTTTTCGACGATCGGCGTGACCAGGCCCGGCGTGCGCGTAATCACGACGTTGTCGCGCACGACGGAATCGGCCGAGCCCGCGGCCGACACGATGCGCCGCTTGTCGTTCAGGCTCAGGTTGTTCTCGACGATCGCGCCGGTTTCCTGCGCGACGTGGCCCAGTCCGTCGGAACCGCATCCGCAGAACAGCATCAGCCCGCCGTCGTTGTCGTGGCTGAAGTTCGCGGCTACGCGCGTGTTGCGCGTGCCGAGATCGGCGTCGAACGCCATCCCGTCGCCGGCCTCGATATTGTTCTGCAGCCGCACGCCGTTGACTTCGTTGTAGCGGAACAGCGCATCGTCCGTGTTGATCGCCCATGCGCCGGCGCTGTTGCCCGGCGCGCGCATCCAGATGTCGTACAGGTGATTCGCCTCGACCTGCGGCGCGGTGGCCGTGCGGACGATGATGCCGTCGCCGCCGACGTTGTGGATCAGGTTGTTGCGGAACACGACGTGCGTCATCGGGAAATAGTCCGTCGCTGCCTGCGTGGCCGGATTCGTGAGGTACGCCGAATTGCCCTTGTACGGCGGATAGTCGCCGCACGGTGCGCCGCCCTCCCGGCACATCCACGCGGATCGCGTCGACAGCGCCACCGCGTCGACGTTGTAGATCTCGCTGTTCTCGACCGCGATGTCGTCGAAACCGGTGCGCGTCTCCTTCGTGCCGACGGCCTCGTTGTCGCGGGTCACTTCGAACAGCATCCCGCCGGTCGTCTTGTACGACCCGACCGTATTGCTCGCGACGTCCTTCAGATAGCCGCGCACGTGATGCACGTACACGTCGTCGACGTGATAGTGGCTGCCCGTGCCGTAATCCTCGAGCCGCACATACAGCCCGAGGCGGCCGCCGGGCGTGGTCGCATCGTTGGTCAGCTCGAGCGAGCGGATTTCCCAGTACTGGGTGTTGTAGAGAGAGATGGCCGCGCGATTCACCGTGGGGTTGTCCGACTTGCACAGCGAGTAATAGCCGCTGAACCCGCTCGGCGTCTTGTGCTGCTCGGTGATCGACTGGTCGGGGTCGGCCGTCGCATCGGTGCAGCCGGCCGCGATCACGGGACGCGGCGCCTTCGGGTCGCCGTACGCGTCGACGACGATGGGCGCACCGGCCGCGCCGGTACTGCCCGGCGCGGGCGCAAAGCTGCCGTCACAGGTCGTGCCGCGCTTGAAGCGCACGTGCATGCCGGGCGTGAGCACGATCCGGTTCAACGTCGCGAGATCGTGGATCGGATTCGCGGTGGAGCCCAGCGTCGCGGGCGATCCCGTTCCGTTCGAGCCGAGCGAGCAGTCGACGTGCAGCGTGCCGGGCACTTCAATGGTCGCCTTTTCGGCCGCAGCCGCGGGCACGGCGGCCAACTGCTGCCCGGCCGCGACGCCGTCCGCCGATTCTCCGCCACCGCATGCTGCGAGCGCGCCGATCAGCGGCGCTGCGACAATCTTCCAGTGTTTCAAGGTCAGTCTCCCGAAATATGGCATTCGTGATCCGGTATCGAGTCGACCGCAGGTCGATCCTCGTGCCGGCCGCTCATTCCGGCAGCCGGTTCGTCGACACGAACCGGCGCCCCCTCCTCGCTTGCCGCGGGCAGCAGCCCCGCCCGCTCAGCCAGCACCCACAGGCCGGCTGCCGCCGCGCCGTCGATCGTGTCGACGGGCGGCCAGCCGAACAGCGATGCCGCATGCTTGTAACGCTCACACAGCACGGCGTCGCCGATCAGCATCGGTCGCAGCGCCGCATCGCGGGCCGCACCGCCCGGCCCACAAGGTTCGGCCGCCAACCCCGCGAGCTCATGGCCGATCAGCACGCCGGACAGGTAGTCGGCCTGCTCGGCGGGCGCCAGATCGCCGGCCAGCAGCCGCGCACGGCTGCCGAAGATCGTCGCGAGCAGCCCCGTCGCATGGCCGGCCTGCGCGGCGCGCACGCCGCGCTCGAACGCGTCGCGCAAGAACCCGGCCGACGGCTGCATCGTGCGGCCGAGCAGGCTGTGCGTGCACAGCAGCGCGTACAGTTCGCCCGTCATGAACGTGCAGAAGCGTTCGATGCGCGAGCCGCGCACGGCAACCCACTTCGAATGCGTCCCCGGCAACCCGATCCACCGGACCGGCGCCGTGCCGTTCGTCGCGCCATGCGTCGCACCGCCCGCCTGCAGCGCGCCGACGATCTGCGTCTCCTCGCCGCGCATCACGTTCGCCAGCTCACCGCGCTGGATCAGCCCCGGCACGATGTGCACGGTCACGCCGCGCCGCGCGCGCACCGTCTGCAGCGACGCGCCGAGCCGCGTTGCATCGATCGGCACGCCCGCATACGGCGCCTCGCGCCAGCCTTGCGTGCTGCCGACCATGCCGGCCGCGACGACCGGCAGCGCCGGCCATGCGTCGAGCCATCCGCCGCACACGTCCTCGAACGCCGCATCGCATGCGTCGGCGATCGCGATGCCCGTGCCGCCCAGCTGCATCACGCCCTTCGGTGCGGCCCGCTCGTCGAGCACCGTCCGCGCATCCGCCATCAGGTATGCGCGCAGCGACGTGGTGCCCCAGTCGAGTGCGATCAGGCGTGGCACCGGCGCTTGGCCGCCGGGCCGTGGTGTTGCATCTTGCATAGGATTCCTCTGTTTGACGGTTGCGGCTCGATGCTTCGTCAGGCCCGTATCAGAAGAGCGTCTCGATACCCGCGTAGACGCCCGTCTGCCCGTGCCCCGGCATCGGCGACGCACCGAGCCCGTTGCCGTTGCCGAGCCCCGGCGACTGCGGGTTCACGCCCAGGTTCGCCCCCGCGCTGTTGAACACGTGCGCGGCGGTCGCGTACAGGAACGTGCGTTTCGACAGGTCGTACATCGCGCCGAGGCCGATGATCGTCGAGCGCCCTTCGCCGCTGTGGTCGGCGGTCCACTGGCCCGCGTCGATCTTCATCGAATAGACGGCACTCTGCAGATGCAGGAACGGCGTCGCGTCGTACGTCACGCCGCCCCAGTAGTAGTTCGCGGTGCGCGACAGGCCCGCTGGCGTATCGGGAGCGCTGTAGCGCGTGTAGCCGATCTGCACCAGCGCCGGGCCGAAGCGGTCGCGCACGCCGATGAACGCTTCCTGCGATGCGGTGAACAGGTTGTCTTCGCGGCCGTACTGGTTGCGGATCTCGTTCCAGATGGCGCGTACCTCGAAGTCGCCGTGCGTGTACGCGACCGTCGCACCATCGGACAGGCCCGTTGCACCGACGTTGTTCGTCGAGCCGCGCAGCCAGCCGTTCGAGCTGTTGCCGAGGTTCGCCTGCAGCGCGAACGAGAAGCCGCCGAACTTCGGCGATTCATAGCGGATCCCGTTCGACAGCTTCGGGCCGTTGCGGTACGACGTGAGCGACTCGACCGAATAGTTTTCCTCGAGCAGCGGATCGTACGACCAGATATAGCTGTTGATGAACGAGCCCTGCCCGAGCCGCAGGAAGCCGTAGCGCTCGTTCTTGAAGCCGACCCACGCACCGCGCTGGAACAGCACGCCGCCGCCGTAGTTGCCGTTCGCCGCGTTGATCGACGATTCGAGCCAGAACACGGCCTGGTTGCCGCCGCCGAGATCCTCCTTGCCGGTGATGCCGAGGATGCTCGTCCCCCAGTCGTTGCCTTCCGAGAAGCGCGAGCCCGTCGAATGCGGGCCGTTCTGCACGCCGCTCAGGTACTGCACGTCGCCGCCCACACGCCCCCACACGGTGACGCTCGATTGCGCCTGCGCCACGGCCGGCACCGCCAGGGCCAGCGCCGCGATCCACCCATACTGTCGCATCTAGATCTCCTCCTTCTTTTCGTTCACGTCTCGTCTAATTGGGGAAAGCGCTTTCCCTCGACAGCAAAAAAATTTCGCGGCGGTTGTCGTGCGTCGATTTCCGTGATGTCTCTGACGGAATGCACACGTGCTATGCTCGCGAATCGGGAAAGCGCTTTCATTGTCGGCGCGCGATTGCGCTTTTTCAAGAAAATTCTGGCCCTCCAAGGGATACTACCGAGTCCGATCGCGCGGCATGGCTGCGATGCCGCCGCACGGTCGCCGCCACCGGCGCGCATGCTATGCTCGCCGGCAAAATGCACTGACACTCACTTTCATCGTGGCCAAGATCAACGAAGTCGCCGCCGCTGCAGGCGTCTCCATCGGAACCGTCTCGAAGTTCATCAACAAGACGAAGCGCTTCTCGCCCGACGTCGAACGCCGCATTGCCGAAGCGATCGAGCAGCTCGGCTACGAGTCGAACCCGCTCGCGCGCTCGATGGCCACCGGCCAGACGGGCGCGGTCGGCGTCGTGATCCAGGACATTCTCAACCCGTACTTCACCGCGATGGTCAAGGGTGTGAACCGGATCGCGCAGCGCAACGACTTCGTCGTCCTGATCGTCGATGCCGACGAGAACCGCAAGGGCGAGCGGCCGGCGCTGACGAAGCTGAGCCGGCGCGTCGACGGGCTGATCCTGAACACCAGCATGCCCGACGACGACCTGCGCTGGACCGCGAGCCTCGGCAAGCCGGTGGTCGCGGTCGGTTCCGCGCCGCGCGACGGGCTGCTCACGCTGTACTCCGATCCGGTTCGTGCGGGCGAGATGCTCGCGCAGCACCTGCTGATGGAGAAGTACCAGCGCTTCGCGTACATCAGCCTGCCCAACGCACGCGGCGACGACGAACGCCGCGCCGGCGCCGAGCAGGTGCTCGCGCGTGCCGGCCTGCCGCTGCGCACCTTCAGCGTGCCGCGCGCGACGGTGGCCGACGGCGAGCGCGTGTGCGCGTCGGTGATGCTGTCGGCCGAGCCGCCCGATGCGGTGATCTGCTACAACGACATGATCGCGGCCGGCTTCATCAAGGAAGCCGAACGGCTCGGCATCGCGATCCCGCACGACGTCGCCGTGTGCGGCTTCGACAACCTCGAACTCGGCAAGCTCACGTCGCCCACGCTGACGTCGATCGACACCGAAACCGAGCGCGCGGGCGAAGTCGCGATGACGACGCTGCTCGACGCACTCGCGGGCAAGTCGCCTGCCCCGCATACGATGCTCGAATCGCGACTCGTCGTGCGCGAATCGACGGTGCGACCGCGCGACGCGCGCCGCCGCTGAGCGCTTGCCGCTTACTGCATGATCAACGCGGCGTGGCCGCGACCGCGTCACCCAGCCACGCGCGCGCCACGCAATGCTGCTCGAGCCCGGCCACGCCCGGGCGCGTCTCGAACAGGCTGCCCGCGAGCGGGCCGCGCAGCAGCCCGTCCGCACTCACGTTGACCGATGCGGACGTGACGAACAGCGTCGCGCGATCGGCGCCGCCGAACGCGACGCTGGTCGGCCGCTGCACCGGCATCTCGACGACCTGGTCGAGCGCGCCGTCCGGCGCGTAGCGATGCAGCCGCCAGCCATCCCAGATCGCCGACCACACGCCGCCCTCCGCATCGACGGCAAGCCCGTCCGGCACGCCGCGCGCGTCGCCGAACGTCGCGAACGGCCGCGCATTCGATAACCGCCCTGCATCGACGTCGAAGTCGTACGCGAAGATCGTGCGGCGGCCGGAATCGGTGACGTACATCGTCGAGCCGTCCGGGCTCCAGCCCATCCCGTTCGCGCAGGCGAAGCCGGCCACCGCGACGCGCGACGCATGCGCATGCTCGAAGCAATGGAGATCGCCGGGGCCGTCGCCGTCGTCGGCCATCGTGCCGACCCAGAAGCGGCCGCGCGCATCCACCGCGCCGTCGTTGTAGCGCAGCGACGGCCGCGCATGCGCGGCGTCGGCCAGCCGTTCGAGCGTGCCGTGCGCGGGATCGAACAGGTGCAGGCCGCTCTTCAACGCGACGAGCAGCCGCCCGTCGTCGACGCTCGCGACGCAGCCGGCCAGCTCAGGCAGCAGCCAGAAGCCGGTCTGCCCGTGGCCGGGCGTGTAGCGGTAGAGCGCGGTGCGCTTGATGTCGATCCAGTAGAGCGACGCCGAGCGTTCGCACCAGAGCGGGCCCTCTCCCAGGATCGCATTCGCGCCCTGTACCAGTTTTACTGTCGTCATCGAAATTCTGTTTTTATGCATGCGTTCGGCCGCCCGCCGGTATGGCGGGCGGAACCTGCCGGCCGGGCCGGACTCAGAGCGCGCGGCCCGCGTCGTCGAAGAAGTGCGCGTGCCACATGTCGAAGCGCACGCCGACCGGCTGCCCGGCCGCGACCGTGTACGCGTCGCGGTTCTGCCGCACCGACAGCGGCCGGTCGTGGCCCGCGAGCTCGACATAGACGATCGTCGCGTCGCCCAGGTGCTCGGCGTGCGTGACGCGGCCGTCGAGCCCCGTGCCGGGTGCGCCGACCGTGAGGTTCTCGGGCCGGATACCGAGCTGCAGCGAACCCGACGGCCATGAGCGCGTCGCGTCCGGCGTCGTGGCGAGCGAGCCGCCCGGCACGTCGAAGCGCAACGCGTCGGCGCCGCCGTGCGCACGGCACGGCAGGAAGTTCATCGACGGCGAGCCGAGGAACGACGCGACGAAATGGTTCGCCGGCTGCTCGTACAACGCGAGCGGCGAGCCGACCTGCTCGATGCGTCCGCCGTTGAACACCGCGATCCGGTCGCCGAGCGTCATCGCCTCGACCTGGTCGTGCGTCACGTAGATCATCGTGCTGCCGAGTTCGCGATGCAGCCGCGCGAGTTCGAGCCGCATCCCGCCGCGCAGCGCCGCGTCGAGGTTCGACAACGGTTCGTCGAACAGGAACACGCCCGGCTTGCGCACGATCGCGCGGCCGATTGCCACGCGCTGCCGCTGGCCGCCCGACAGCGCCTTCGGCTTGCGGTCGAGCAGCGCGGACAGCCGCAGCGCTTCGGCCGCCTGCCCGACGCGCGTGCGCGTCTCGGCCGCGTCGACGCCCGCGAGCTTCAGCCCGAACGCCATGTTCTCGAACACCGTCATGTGCGGATACAGCGCGTAGTTCTGGAACACCATCGCGAGCCCGCGCTTCGCGGCCGGCACGTCGTTGACGCGACGGCCGTCGATCAGCAGGTCGCCCGACGTGATCTCCTCGAGCCCCGCCAGCATCCGCAACATCGTCGACTTGCCGCAGCCCGACGGGCCGACGAACACCATGAATTCGCCATCCTCGATGTCGAGGCTGACGTCCTTGATCACGTCCGCGCCGTCGTCGTAGCGCTTGCGGATCTGCTTGAGCGACACACTTGCCATGATTGCCTTTCTCCTCGTCCGTTGCAGCCGCTCACCATTCGGCGACCGAGCCGTCCTCGCGACGCCACACCGGGTTGCGCCAGCGATGCCCGATAGCAGCGGCTTCCCTCACCTTCTCCTCGTCGATCTCGACGCCGAGCCCCGGTGCATCCGGGCGCGCGACGTAGCCCGCGTCGAACGCGAACGGAATGCCGCGCGTGTACGCGTACATCGCGTTGTCGTCGTGATAGGCCACATTGGTCGACTGCTCCTGGATGAACGCGTTCGGCGTGCAGAAATCGATCTGCAGCGACGCCGCGAGCGTCAGGGGCCCGAGCGGGCAATGCGGCGCGACCGCGACGTCGTACGCTTCAGCCATCGCGGCGATCTTGCGCAGCTCCCAGATCCCGCCCGTATGGCTCACGTCCGGCTGCACGATGTCGACGACGCCTTCCTGCAGCAGCTCCTTGAACTGCCAGCGCGTGAACAGCCGTTCGCCGGTTGCGAGCGGCACCGCGCAGTCGCGCGCGACTTCACGCAGTGCGTCGTTGTGCTCGGGCAGCAGCAATTCCTCGTAGAACATCGGGTCGAACGGCGCGAGCGCTTTCGCGAGCGCCTTTGCGACCGGGCGGCGCACGCGGCCGTGGAAGTCGATGCCGAGCCCGACCTCCTTGCCGATCGCGTCACGCACCGTGCCGAAGCGCGCGACCGCGCGGTCGATCGCCGCCGGCGACTCAATCCAGTCGGTCGCGTTGACCACGCCCATCTTCAGCGCGGTATAGCCGGCCTCGACGAGCTGCCGCGCGTTCGCGGCCATGTCCTCGGGCGTGTCGCCCTTCACGTGCGCATAGACGCGCGCCTTGTCGCGCACCGGGCCGCCGAGCAGGTCGTAGACGGGCACGCCGAGCGCGCGCGCCTTGATGTCCCACAGCGCCTGCTCGATGCCCGAGATCGCGCTCGTCAGGATCGGGCCGCCGCGATAGAAACCGCCGCGATACATGACCTGGAACAGGTCCTCGATATGCCGCGGGTCGCGGCCGATCAGGTAGTCGGCAAGTTCGTGCACGGCGGCGGCCGTGGTGGCCGCGCGCCCTTCGACGATCGGCTCGCCCCAGCCGGCGAGGCCCTCGTCGGTGCTGACCTTCACGAACTGCCAGCGCGGTGCGACCGCGAATGTTTCGATTTCGGTGATCTTCATGTGGAGGAACGGGTCCGGTTGAACAGCAGCGCCGACATGCCGTTGTCGGCGACGAGATCCGCGCCGGCGATGCCGGCCGCCGCGTCCGACAGCAGGAACGCGGCGATCCGGCCGATATCGGCCGGTTCGTTGATGCGCTGCGCGGGATGCAGCGCGCGATACGCGTCGAGCAGCGCGGGATCGCGCTCGAGGGCCGCGCCGATCGGCGCGTTCAGCGTGAAGCCGGGGCTCAGCGTGTTGACGCGGATGCGCTGTGGCGCGAGGCTCGTCGCCATCGCACGCGACATCGCGACGATGCCGCCCTTGGTCGCCGCGTACATCTCGAAGCCCGGCACGCTCGCGCCCGCGTGATTCGACGCGATGTTGACGATCGCGCCGCCGCCCGCGCGGGCGATGCGCGGCGCCGCGAGCTGCGCGCACTGGAACATCGAGCGCAGGTTGGTGCGGTACAGGCGGTCGCAGTCGTCGAGCGAGAATGCGTCGAACGGGCCGTGCAGCGTGATGCCCGCGTTGTTCACGAGCCCGTCGAGCCGGCCGTGATGCGCGTCCACACGCTCGAACAGCGCGGCGACGCTCGCCGGTTCGGCCACGTCGGTCTCGACGAACAGCGCATCGCGCCCGCCGAGCCGTTCGCGTACTGCGTCGGCACGCGCGGCGTTCTTCTCCGCGACGACGACCTGCGCGCCGCATTGCGCGAGCACGTCGACGATGCCGAGGCCGATACCGTCGCCGCCGCCGGTGACGACGATCACGCGACCGTCGAGCGATTCGAATGGATTCATGGCTTTACCCCTTGACCGCGCCGGCCGTGATACCCGCGACGATCTTGCGCTGGAGAATGAAGAACAGCACGAGCAGCGGCAGCGTGCCCATCACGGCTGCAGGGAACAGCTTGGTCGGGTCGATGTCGTTGGTGCCGATGAAGCGGAACACCGCGACCGTGATCGTGAACTTCGACGAGTCGGTCAGGAACAGCAGCGGATAGACGAGGTCGTTCCACACCGACAGCGTGACGAACATCGCGAGCGTGCCGGTGATCGGCCGCAACAGCGGCAGCACGATGTACCAGTACACCTGCAGCGGGCTGCAGCCGTCCATCACCGCGGCTTCCTCGAGTTCGAGCGGAATCCGCTTCAGGAAGCTCGTGTAGAAGAACACGCCGAGAGGCAGGCTCTGCACGGTGTACGCGAGCACGACGCCGAGATACGTGTTGAGCAGGTGCAGGTCGCGGAACAGCACATACAGCGGCGTGAGGCTGACGAACATCGGGATCGTCAGGCCGAGCGTCAGCACGATGTAGACCGCGTTCGACAGCCGGCCCTTCACGCGGGCCAGCGGATAGGCCGCGAGCGACGACAGCAGCGCGACGAGAAACGTGACCGCGAGCGTGATGCCGATCGTGTTCGCGACGCTGCGCCAGTAGTTCATCTGCGTGAACACGGCCGCGTAGTTGCCGAAGAACACATGGTCGGGCAGCCCCAGCGGGCGCGCGATGATGTCGTCGCCGGTGCGCAGCGACATCAGCACCATGTAGATCGTCGGCAGCAGCACGATCGCGACGATCGCGATCGCGGCGACGAGCCGCGCGAACCCCGGCACGCGGCGCAGCAGCGCACTCGTGCGCAGCCCGCCGCCCGACGTGCCGGTGGACGGCTGGTCCGCATGAAAGCGTTGACGGATGACGTTCACAGGTTGTCCTCCCGGCGGCGCAGGATCGTGTTCTGCGTGGTGGCGACCACCACGACGATCGCGAGCATGATCATCGACAGCGCACTCGCGAAGCCGAACTTGTAGTCGTTGAACAGGCTGTGGAAGATCTGCAGCCCGAGCGTGGTCGTCGCGCCGTCCGGCCCGCCGTTGGTCAGCACGAGCGGCAGCTCGAAAGTCTTCAGCGTGCCGATCGTGCTCAGCGTGATGTTCACGGTGAACGCCGGCGCGAGCAGCGGCAGGTCGATGCGCGTGAAGCGCACCCACGCGTTCGCGCCGTCGAGCTTCGCCGCATCGTGCAGTTCGGACGGAATGTTCAGGTAGCCGGCCAGGAAGATCGCCGTCGAGTAGCCGACGTACATCCACACGTGCACGGCCGTGACCGCCGGCAGCGTGACCGACGGATCGCCGAGCCACACCTGCTGCAGCGCGTCGAGATGCACGAGGTGCAGCAGCTCGTTGATGCCGCCGCCGAGCGGCGAGTACAGGTACTCCCACACGAACCCGGCGATCACCGCCGAGAACATGCTCGGCACCAGCAGCCCGACGCGCAACGCACCGCGCAGCCGCGGCAGCGAGAACAGCAGCGCGGCGAACAGCAGCCCGAGCCCGTTCTGCACGATCACGACGATCGCCGCATACGCGAACGTGACGACGAGCGTGTGCAGGCTCGCGGGATCGCGAAACGCCGCCGCGTAGTTCGCGAGCCCGATCCAGTGCGCGTCGCCCACGCCGGAGAAATCCGTCAGGCTCATCCGCGCGGCCTTGAACAGCGGATACAGGCTCAGCAGCGCGTACAGCGCGAGCGCCGGCACGGCGCACCACAGCAAGGTCCGGTTGCGCTTCATCGTGCGCCTCCTTCGTCGAACCGCGCCGCGCACCCTCGCGCGGCACGGGAAATGTCAGCGGACAGGCGGTTCATCGCGCGGCCGCATCCCAACGGGCGAGCAGCTTCGCCGGGTCCTGCCCGATGTCGAGGAAATACGCGGACATCGAATTCCAGATCGCCGTGAACAGCGAGCCGGTCCACACGCCCTTCGGATACAGCACGACGTGCCCGTTCTTCTGCGCGGCCGCATACGGCTGCGCCTGCGGCGGCATCGCGTCGGTGCCGCCCTCGAACGGGCTGAACCCGGCTTCCGCATCGAGGAACTGGCGATCGTTGTCCGAGCGCGCCCAGAACGCGAGCCACTTCTTCGCGGCGTCGGCCTGGTGCGATGCCGCGTTGATCGCCCACGCGGTGCCGAGCATGTCGAGCGCGACGGGCCCGTTGCCGGGCACGAGCGCCGGCAGCGGCGCGAACTGGAACGACAGCCCCTTCGTCGCGCTGAACTTCGCGATGTTCCAGGCGCCCTGCGGCATCATCGCGACGCGGCCCGCCTGGAATTCGGTGAGCCCCGTGCTCCACGCGCTCACGCCATTGTTCAGGCGCGGCACGAAGCACTTCGCGTCCGCGAGCACCTTCAGCGCGGCCATCGACTGCTTGAACGCCGGATCGGCCGCAAAGCGCGCGCTGCCCGCGCCGACGAACGATTCGGCACGCGCATCCGCATCGCCGCCGCCGCCGGCCGCCAGCCCGGACGCGATCACGAGCGCCGCGGGCGCCCAGCCTTCCTTCGCGGGCAGCAGCATCGGCGTGATGCCGGCCGCCGCAAGCTTCCCGCACGCGGCCTTCAGCTGGTCGACGTCGGTCGGCACCGTCGCGATGCCCGCGCGCTTGAACAGGTCGAGGTTCGCGAACAGCCCGATGCCGACCAGCTCCATCGGCAGCATGTAGGTCTTGCCGCCGATCTGCGTGTGGCTGCGCACGCCGCGCCAGATCGTCGGCACCCACTTCTCGCCGCTCAGGTCCAGCAGCTGATGCGCGCCCTGCCACTGCCGCATCAGCTCGCGGTCGACCATCAGCACGTCGGGGCCGTTGCCGCCCTGCAGCCGCGACGACACGACCGTCGTCGTGTCGTTGCGCGACATGTACTCGAACTTGACCTTGATGTCGGGGTTTTCCTTCTCGAACTTTGCGATCAGCTCCGCCATGTTGGCGGGCTCGGCGCCGCCGCCCTTCCAGCCCGTCACGTCGAGCGTGACCGGCGCGGCGCACACCTGCGCCGCCAGCACTGAAAGGACTGCGAAAGTTGCCGCCCGAAGCCTGTTGAACATCTGCTGTCTCCACGTTGTTGTTGAATCGTTGCGCACGGCCAGTGGCGCGCGGCGAGTGGCGCACGGCCAGTGCTGCAAGGCCAATGGCGTGCAGCGATCGGGCCGTGCGGCATGCATGCGGCCGCGATCCGTCGCGCCAGAATCCCGCGTTTCCCCGTCGTCCGATTCATTTGGGAAAGCGCTTTCCCTATTGTGTCGCACAACCCGCCCGGCGTGCAAGCGCCGGGGCGAACCGATCGTCTAGGGGATATCCCGGGGGCGTGTCGCGACGGTTGCGAGCGCCCCGTTCGCAACGGGTTCGAGCGGCTATCGTGCCGAAGGCGCTATCATCGACTATCCGACTTTCGTCCGGCCCTTATTTGCCGGCCCACTTTCAACTCGCTCAACCGACATGACAACGACTTCCGAACGCGTGGACGGCGCCGCCCAGCATCTCGTCGCCGCCCGCCATGCCGGCTCGCCCGGCCCGCTGCTGCCCGATGCGCTGCGTCCCGAAAACGTCGAGACCGCCCTCGCCATCCAGCAGCGCGTGGCCGACCTGCTCGGCGAACCCGTCGGCGGCTGGAAATGCGCGCTGCCGCCGCCCGACCGCGTGATCCTCGCGCCGATCTTCGCGTCGACGATCCGCGAGGCCGATGCGCCGTACCGTGTCGTCGGCGGGCCGATCGTGCGGATCGAACCGGAAATCGCGTTCGTGCTCGATCGCGACCTGCCCGCGCGCGATCAGCCGTACGACGAACAGGACGTGCGCGACGCGATCCGCGAAGTGCGCATCGTGCTCGAAGTGCTCGGCTGCCGCTATGCGGAGCCCACGCGCGCGTCGAAGTTCGAGTTGCTGGCCGACGGGCAATTCAACCAGGGGCTGTGTGTCGGCCCGGTCGTGCCCGACGGGCTGAACGTGCCGCTCGAAACGCTGGCGCTGTCGTTCGAAGGCGCGCTGAACCGCGCGATCGACGGCCGCCATCCGGACGGCGATCCGCTGAAGCCGCTGGTGTGGCTCGTCAATTTCCTCGCGTCGCGCGGCGAGCCCCTGCGCGCCGGGCAGATCGTGACGACTGGTTCGTATGCGGGTGCGATCGACGTGCCGCTCGGCGACGCGCTGACGGTGCGCTTCGGCGAACTCGGCAGCCTGTCGGTGACGTTGACGGCGTGATGGGCGTGGCGCGTGGGCGCGGCTGAGCGGGCCGTACCGCTGGTCGCTGGTCACTGGTCACTGGTCGCTGGTCGCTGGTCGCTGGTCGCTGGTCGCTGGTCGCTGGTCGCTGGTCGCTAGCCGCAGCGTAACGGCGACGATCGACACGTGACGTATTGCGTGACCAACGTCAGGAGCGTGGCTGCCCGCGCCGGCGTGACGGCAGCGTCATCGCGGCCACGCCCGCGACGACGCATCCGAGTCCCACCCACGCCGATGCCGACAGCGACTCCCCGAGCAGCGCCATGCTGATGCCGACGCCGATCGGCACGCGCAGATAGGCCTGCGCCGTCGTGCCGACCGACCCGAGCGATTGCACGAGCCGGAAGTAGATGACGAGCGCGAGCGCGGTCGAGAACACCGCGAGCGCCGCCAACGCGATCAGCGAAGGCGGCGACGGATGAAGCGTCCACGGACGATCGACGACGATGCTGGCCGGTACCAGCACGACCGCGCCGACGATGAGCGAGCCGGCGGCGGGCACCGCGGGCGACAGTCCGCTGAAGGCCCGCCCGTAGATCGCGGCGCCCGCGTAGCAGACGGTCGCTGCGACGATCGCCAGTTGCGACACGAGTTGCCGCCCGAGCCCGTCGAACGCGCTGACGCCGACCACCAGCGAGATGCCGACGAGCCCGGCGACGACGCCGAACAGCTTCCGCGGCGTCAGCGGTTCATGGCGGGTGATCAGCCAGGTGCCGACGAACGCGAGCACCGGTGACGCGGAATTGAGGATCGTCGCGAGGCCGGCTTCGACCGAACGCTCGGCCCACGCGATCAGCGTGAACGGCACGACACTGTTCAACAGCGCCTGGACGAAGAAGCGCCGCCAGACCGCGAGGTCGCTCGGCATCGGAATGCGCCGGATACGCATCCACAGCAGCAGCACCGAGCCCGCGATCAAGGTTCGCGCGGCGATCAGCGTCAGCGGCGGAATCGTCTCGACGCCGATCCGGATGAACGTGTAGGACGCACCCCATAACGTCGAGAGCGCGAGGAGCAGGAGCAGATCCGCGACGGCGGGCGGGCTGCGGGGCATGACGGGCTGCTGCATGTCGGGGAGGCGCGTTCGCAGTGCATGACGGGGGTGGAATCGGCCCGTTCGGCACGGGCCGCATCAGCAGATGATGCCGGTGGCCTGGCGCGAACGCTTCAGCGCGACGCGAAATGTGGATTGCCGGTTGATCGGCCGGGTCGGTCCCGATGCCGGCCGATCGTTCGTCTATCCTTGGACGACATGACGTTCAGGACCAACCGCGGCAACGGACACCGAGGGCTTCAATGGATGAAACGACAGGCGCGACCCGGCGCACCGCCAGCTACCGGATAGCGAACGAGCAGGACGTCGACGCGCTCGTCGAACTGGTCAACGCTGCGTACCGCCCGACGACGGCTGCCGCCGGATGGACACATGAAGCCGCATTGATCGACGGCCCGCGGATCACGTCGTCACAGCTCGCCGCGACGCTGCAGGCACCGGACACCGTCCTGCTCGTCGCCGAGATCGACGCCGCCATTGCCGGCTGCATCGAAGTCAGGAAAGACGGCGGCGCGGCCTATATCGGCACCTTGGCCGTCGCGCCGTCGATGCAGGACCGCGGGCTCGGAAAGGCGTTGCTGAACGAAGCCGAGCAATTCGCCGTTCGCCGCTGGAACCTCGAAACGGCCGTGATGGTCGTGCTGTCGGCACGCCACGAACTGATCGACTTCTACTTGCGCCGCGGCTATACGCGAACGGGCGAGCGGTCGGGCTACCCGTTCGACGCCGGCGTCGGCAGGCCACGAGACGAAACCCTGACCATCGAGACGTTGACCCGGAACATTGCGCGCGACTGATGCCGCGTGCCGCGGCATCAAGCCCGTTCGCAACGACACGCCCCGTATCCCGCCCGTCCCGGCGTGATAACGTTGCACATCATCGCGCGCGCAAGCCCGAACCCCGGGCACGCGCACCGCTTTCACGCCGATACCGAACATGTCGCTGACACCGCTTCCCGCCCTGCTCGACGAAACACTGCGCACCGTCGCGCGCCGCTATCGGCTGCCGCCGCTCGACAGCGCGCTGTCGCCGGCCGACGCCGCGAACCCGGCCGCCACGCTCGCGATCGTGATCGAGGAAGCGCGCCGAATGCGCAGCGACGGACAGACGCCCGACGCAATATTGCGGCAACGCTTCATCGACGCGCTCGCGCAGATGATCCGCGATGCAATGGATACGCACGCCGGCGATCCCGCCTTTCAGGCCGCGGTGCTGCGGCACGATGCGCCCAGCGTGCGCGAATACGCGTCGCTATCCGCGCACGCCGAGCAGGACCGCCGCGCGCTGCACTCGGCCGTCAATGCGATCGCGCACCCGGCCAAGCTCGAGCGCAGCGCCCGCCCCTGGCAACGCGACGGGCTCGCGCGGCTGCATGCGGCTGCCACCGCCGCGTCGTGGGCCGATCTGCACGACACGCTGCGGCACCTGCTCGCGCTCCCCGACATGGCGACCGACGCCGCATTCGAGCAGGACATCGTCAAGCTGAAGGACAGCCCCGCGCTCGAACGGATGCTGCGCGTCGACGCACTGGCATCGGACGCGCACGTGCGTCGCTACCGCGCACTCTGGGTGCGCCAGGGCCCGCTCGAAGGCAGCACCGTCGCCGTCGCGCAGGGCGTCGCGTCGCAGCAGCGCGGCGCAGCCGTCGAAGCGCTGGCCGCGCAGGCGCTCGACGCGCTGGCCCGCCGGCTCGACGCCGTCGACGCACGCCGCACGTACCGGGTGGTGACGTCGATGCGTGTACCGTCATCGATACCGGGCCGCCACGATCGCGCGAAAACCGAATGGGATTCCATCCTGCTCGAACGCACGCGCGGCGACGACCCGGCGCCCGTCTGGAACGTGCGCTTCCTCGTCGAAGCGAAGGCGTCCGCGGATGCCGCGACGACCGATCTGCCGCGGCTGCTGCGCGGCCTGAACCTGCTCGCGCAGGCCGACCCCGCCACGACCTATGCGTTCGAGACGCACCAGGGCACGGTGCGCGTACACGGCGCGTCGCTGCACGCGCTGACGACCGACGAAGCAGCGTTGCCACGGGAAGTGCTCTATTGCTGCGATGCATCCGCCGACACGACGCCGCGCCTGCTGGGCGCCGCAAGCCGGATGCAGTTGCTGTCGGCGCAAGCCAGCCTCGAATACGCGAGCGCGCTCGCGCAGCGGCCGGATGCCGATCCGGGCAGCCTGGGCGTCGTCTGGCACGCGCTGCTGACGCTGCCGCAATGGCAGGCCGTGCTGCATCAGTACCCGTCGTTGCGGCAGGTGCGCGAGCTGATGGTGGCGATCGACGACTTGCGGGCCGCGATCGACGACGTCGATGAAGACGGTATAGCGAGCAGCGTGTACGCGTGACGCACGAAACGAACCGCCGTGCGGCGGCCGGAACGCGCCGCCCGCTCAGTTGGTGAGCACGCCGAACGGCAACGTCCATCCGGTGAGGCGGCCGCCATCCGCCCATCGATCCTCGGCCGCATCGCACGGCAGCAGAACCGGCGCGGTCGCGCACTCGAGCGTTTCCTTCGGCGTATGGCCGAACTCCGCCTTGAACAGCCGGTGGAAATACTTCTCGTCGGGAAAGCCGTGCGCCCACGCGATTTCCGCGATGCGCTGATGCCGGCGCTGCGGGTCGCCCAGCACGTGGTACGCATGGCGCAGCCGCCGGCGCGTGATCTGCCGCATCACGCCGCCGTCTTCCTTGAACAGCTGGTAAAGCCGCGCTCTCGACACGCCGATGTCGCGGCAGATCCGATCGGGATCGAGGTCGGGCTCCAGCAGATGCACGTCGATGTAGCGCCGGACCCGCTCGGCCAGCGCCTCGTCGATCGGGCCGCGAGCGTCTTGCAGCGCCTGCGCGGTCGGGGAAACGGCCGCTCCCAGCAGCAGCAACATCGATTGCACGATGCTCGGGATCTCGTGCGTGCGCAGATTCGGCAGGTTGCGGAACAGTGACAGCATGTGGTCGCCGAGCAGCCGCCCCACGCCGCTCGTGAGCGTCTGGCCGTGCGCCTGGGCGGCATGGCTCGGCAACAGATACCTCGGCACGACCAGGCTGATCACGTCGCCGGCCTCGACCCTGCAGTCGTTGACCTGCGCGACGTCGTAGACGAATACGTCGCCGGCCCCCTTGACCAGTTCGGGCCCGCCGGTGTGGCTGGCCAGCCGCCCGCCGAGCAGCAGCGTGAAGCGGATCGAATCCTGGCCGTCGAGGCGAATCCGCCGCGTGGTCCGATTGACCCGATAGGCCGGTGCGCGCGACCGCCAGTGCCGGCCCGACAGGATCAGCGGGCCGAGCGCCGCGCCGCTCGCTTCCGCGTCGAACGCGCCGTGGCCGCCGTCGTCATCCAGACGGTAGTCGCACAGCATGTCCTTGACCCATACGTGGAACCGGTCCTGCTCGGGGTAGTCGATCGTGCGAAACTTGAAAACAGGGACGAATGCCGCTTGATCCATGGCAGTTGTTTTATCGAGCCGACACGAGAGGATAGATCGGTTCGTCGATTATCGGACCAAATTGCGCCGGCGCAAGGCCGGCGCGGCATGTCGTCCACCCAAGCGGCCGACCGGCGCCCTGCGGCGGGCGTGGTCGTCACCGCGGCCATCAGCGTTGCGGATGGCATTCCCAGTTGTTGTACGTCGGCCGATCGATCGGCGTGAGCCCCGGAATCATGAACACCGTACAGCCGAAACGCCGCCCCTTGCCGGTCGTCGCGTCATAACTCACCTTCTGGCCGCCCAGCCCGTCCTTCTTTCCGTACTGCACGTTGGCGACCGTGATCTCGTCCGACGACGCGAGCCCGAGCGTCTTCGCGGTCGACGTCTGCACGTCGATCATGTTCATCTGCGTCGAACCGCACGCCGACAACACGAGGCCGGCGACCGCCGCACCCAGCACAGTCCTCAAGGTCACGGTGCGCTGCAAGATTTTCTTCATGGCTGCTCCTTCGAATACCCGACGCGACACGATTACGAGCCCGGCGTATAAAAACTGGACTGGATCTGGCTGCCGATATTCGCGGCGAACCCCTGCCAGACAAGCGCCATCGCCCCCGCCGCATTGACGGCCAGCGCCGGCCACGTCCCATCCTGCGGATCCAGCGTGGCGGTGCTCCACGCGCCGTTCCGGTAGCCGCCCACGAGGAGGACCGACGCGTTCGGCGTGCCCGTGTCCTCCCAGGCGACCGTCACATTGCCGGCCAGGTCGATCACCAGCGGCGGGTACTGGAGCGCCGCCCCGTTCAGGTGTTCCGTCAGCTTCTGCAGCGCCCCCCAGTTTCCGTTGGCATCCGACACGCTCGCCTGCAGGACCGCGCCGCTTTCCCCCCACATCGCGGCGGCCACGCCGTTTTCGTTGACGGTCAGCATCGGCGTCGCGATGAACCCCGTGGGCACCACGATCGCCGGGGCGACGGGCTGCGCGGGCTGCCATCCGGTTCCGGATACATAGCGCTGCGACATCGTGGCGGTGTAGAGCTTCCCGCCCGTCACGTCGAGTTGCCCCCAGACCAGCGTGATGTTGCCCTTCGCGTCCATGCCGGCGACCGGCGAGATGATCGTCGTGAACAGGCTCGCGTTCGATACGACCTGGTTGACGTTGGTCCAGCCGTTGGTCGCGTCGTACGTGGCCGTCCACAGCGCCGACTTCGTATGGTTGGTCTGCCGCCACGCCAGCACCGCGCGGCCTGAAGACAGGACCGACAGCATCGGCCTCACGTTGTCGGTATCGCCGGTCACGGCGCCCGGCCCGCTTTGCACCGGCATCTGGACCAGTGCCGTCGGCGACCACTGCCCGGCCTGCGTATAACGCGTCCACGCGATGCGCGTATCGAGCAGGCTGATCGACTGCGTCCACGTGACCAGCGCGTTGCCCTGGCTGTCCATGCCGGCCGAATAGGACGAACCGGCCATGTCGGCCGCCAGCGTGACGGGCGTGCCCCATCCGCTACCCGGGCTGTACGGCCTCGCCCACAGGGCGTACGTGTTGGGACCCGGCGTCCATTCGGTCCAGAACGCGACCGCCTGCCCGCTCGCGTTGCCGACCAGTTTCGGCTGCACCCCGATCAGCGTGTTCATCGCATGCGAACCGTCGCTCGTGTCGAGCCGCGTCGCGCTTCCCCAGCCCGAGCCCGCCGCATAACGCGCGCCCCACATCTCGTTGCCGGACATGCCGGCCGGGCCATTGGTCATCCAGGTGGCGAGCGCGTTGCCGCTCGCGTCGAGGGTCACGCTGGGCTGGCCTTCCGGGCCCTTGCCGTCCACGGCGGCAGCCTTCGACCACCCGGCTTGCGGCTGCGTCGGCCCGCTGCCGCCCGTCGGCCCGCCGTTCGAACCGCCACCGGGCGAGGTCGGACCGGAAGGTGAACCGGGATTGTTCGGCGACGACAACGACGCGCCGTCGTTCTTGGCAACGTCGTCGCCGCCGCAGGCGGACAGCGCGAGCGCGACTGCCATGACCATCCATGTAATGGGTTTCATCGGAATCCTCTTGTTTTCGTGTTCCGGCGCACTCTCGTCTGCCGTTCGCCGCACGATGCATCGCATCGATCGGCCCATTGATAAGCAATACTATTGAACAGGCTTGGAAACCGGCAGCCGTTCCCCTTCATCCATGATCGACTCCGTCGTGCGGATCGATGCGGACGCCGCTTTCGGCAGACCACCCCCGTCGGGCAGCGTGGACGACGACCGGTCGTCTATCGTCGGAGGTCCGTCACTGCCGGCTGCATCTTAATTCAGGCGGTCCGGATTCAAGGTGGCGTTGCGTCTACACTGAGTGGACTTCCATTTCACCGGCCCGCATTGGATGCGACTGCCGGCCGGCCTGCGCGCGCTCGCGGCCGAAGCGGCCGGTGCGGTACGATACGCGCCGGGGCGAAGCGCCTCACCTGAGAGACCCGGCCGCTGCGGCCCTACACCCGGCACAAGAAAAAATGCCCAATAGCCCATTGCTGCACCGAAACCTGTTCGCCGCGCTGGCGGCCAGCCTGCTCTGGATTCCGGCTGCCCATGCCAGCGGGGACGACGGCTGCTATGCGCCGACCACGCTCCGGCAGACCAACTACTCCTGCGCCAACGTGCCGATGCTGAGCCCCGCCAACGACACGCGCATCAACGCGATGCTGATGATGGTCGACAGCGCCAAGGTCGCGCAGGCATTTCCGGACCCGAAGACGATCCCGGCGAAAGACCGGATCAACCAGATCATCGTGCCGTTTCCGATGGACTTTTCCGGGTGGATCTCGATCGGGCAGAAGGAGCCCGACAAGACCGACGGCGCAGCGGATACCGGAACACCGTCGAACCAGTATGCCGACGGCGAAGGCAGCATCTGCCGCAGCATGACCTCGGGCGCCGATGCGTTCAGCGACGCACTGGGCGGTGCCGGCGGCCTCCCCGCCGATGAAGCCACGCGCCTGCGCGCGGCACGCGCCGACATCGCGCAGAAGACCTGCGCCGCGGGCGGCGCGAGCGCGGCCTGGACGAAACCGCCGGTCAAGTCGCCGCTCGGCCAGCAGTTCGCCGCGTACCTCGACGGCACGAACGCGTTCTATCGCGCCGACTTCCTCACCGCGACCAAGGCCTTTGCGAACGCATCGCACAGCGCGAACCCGTGGCTGAAGGAAACCGGGCTCTATATGGCCGGGCGCGCGCAGCTGAACGCCGCGCAGGCCAACGTGTTCGACAACGACAGCCCCACGCCGACGCGCGGCCGCGTGACGAAGGTGTCGCTCGACGCCGCGAATACGGTGTTTCGCACTTACCTGAAGGTGTATCCGCAGGGGCGCTATGCGACCTCCGCGACGGGGCTGTTGCGGCGTGTCGCGTGGCTCGGCGGCAACGTCACGCAGCAGGCCGACCTGTACGGCCACGCGCTCGCGCGCTGGTCGCCGGCAACGTCGAATGTGCCGCTGATCCAGCTGGCGAACGAACTCGACAGCAAGCTGCTGTTCGGGTCGGACTACGACGCGAGCCAGATCCAGTCGCCGACCGTGCTCGCGACCGTCGACCTGCTGCGCATGCGCACGTCGGAAAACAGCGACTCGAGCCGCGCCAAGCCGCTGACGCTGGACGAACTGCAGGCGCAGAAGCCGCGCTTCGCGAATGCGCCCGCGCTCTACGACTACCTGCTCGCGACCTGGTATGTCCAGATCGGGCACAAGCCGGACGCCGCGCTCGCGTTGCTGCCGCAGACGCCCGCGGAACCGCTCGACTACTTCGGCCTGAGCCAGCAGGCGCTGCGCGGATTCGCGCTGGAGGATAGCGGCCAGTCCGACAAGGCGCGCCAGCTGTGGCGCGACCTGATCCCGCTCGCGAAATTCCGCTTCCAGCGCGAAGCGCTGGAACTCGCGCTCGCGATCAACCTGGAACAGGCCGGGCTCGTCAACGACGCGTTCGCCGACGATTCGCCGGTACAGAACGCCGCGATCCGCGCCGTGCTGCTGCAACGCTCGGCCAATGCGGACCTGCTGCGTGCGCAGGCGCAAAACCAGGCGACCGGCGGCGCGATGCGCGACACCGCGCTGTACACGCTGCTGTACAAGGAACTCACGCGCTCGCATTACGCCGAGTACATCGCGGATGCCGTGCTGGTGTCCGGCAAGCCTGCCGATCCGTTGAAGCCGTTCATCGCAGCCGGCGCCAAAAACGAAGACGGTTATGCGTGCCCGTCGGCGAACGACATCGCCGCGGCACTCCAGCAGAATCCCGCCGATGCGAAAGGGCTGAACTGTCTCGCCGATTTCGTGCGCCTGCACCCGCCCGCGCCCGGCCTCGAAAACGATCCGGTGCCGATGTGGATACGCAACGCATCGACGACGGCCGCCACCCGCATCCCGCCGACGCTCGGCGCCGGGCCGTCGCAGTTCGCCGGCAAGCCGTACGAGCGGATGTCGAGCTACGTGACGGTGATGGCCGATGCGCAGGCGAACCCGAACGACCGCGCCTACGCGTACTACCGTGCGATCAAGTGCTATGCGCCGGGCGGCTCCAACGAATGCGGCGGCAAGGACGTGCCGAAGAACGTGCGCAAGCGCTGGTTCGATACGCTGAAGGCCAGCTACGCGGGGAGCCCGTGGGCGCAGAAGCTCCGCTACTACTGGTAAGCGCTGCGTGAAGCGTATCGCGTGCGTAGCGTGCATCGCGCTGCTGCTGGCCGGACGCGTCGCACTGGCCGGCACCGTCGACGCCGCGCGGTACGACGCGTTCTGGCTGTGGGCGGGCGTCAAGCCGCAGGCGGTCGTGCATGGCGCACGCACCGTCTACGTGCTGCAAGGGCAGATCGAGGCGTCGCCGCGGGACGAGTCGCAGGTCCGCGTGATCGCGCAGGGCGTCGCGCTGCCGCCCGCGCCGCAGGCGCGCGTGTGGCTCGTCTATCGTGCGCATACGCTGCGCTGGACGCCGCGCGTCACGCAGATCATGCTCGCGCAGCTCACGCGCTGGCGCGCGTCGGGCCGCACGATCACCGGTATCCAGATCGACTTCGATGCGCGCACGCGCCACCTGCAGGATTACCTCGAATTCCTGCGGTCGTTGCGCGAGACGCTGCCCGCCGATTGCCGGCTGAGCATCACCGGGCTGCTCGACTGGAGCAGCCGCATCGATACCGACCAGGTCAACCAGCTCAGGGGGATCGTCGACGAAGTGGTCGTGCAGACCTACCAGGGACGCAGCACGATCCCCGACTACGCGGACTACCTGCCGCGCGTCGCGCGGCTGCAGTTGCCGTTTCGCATCGGCATCATCCAGGGCGGCGAATGGGACGCGCCGCCGTACCTCGCGACGAACCCGTGGTTCCGCGGCTACGTCGTGTTCCTGCGCAACGACTAGCAGCCCAAGGCGCGGCGGCGGCCCGCCTTTCCGCGCACCGGATTTACGCCGGTCGCGGCGAAGTCGCGTCCACGTACACCCATGCGGCGACGCCCGACTCGAGCACCACGCGATCGCGGCGATACGAGTCGACTTCGTAGTCGTCCGCGTGCTGCAGTTCTTCCGGCGTGATCGCAAACACGGTGCCCGTGACACGATCACCAGACTGGCCGGTATAGGCCACCACCGGATGATGCGTCTTCCCGCTCGTCGCGACCACTTCCGGGTCGTCGATCTTCAGCATCGTCATCGCGTAACCGGGCATCGCATCCTCACGACCGTCGAGCTTGCGGCCGAAGGTCGCGAGCTGCACCGGTTCGAGTTGCAGCGTGCCATAGGAGAAGAGGTGTTCGGAGAAAGTCGGGGGGGGGCTGGACATGATTGAACTCGATAAAGGCGTTGGGGCAAACGAAGCGTAACGCAGATCGCCGACGGGCTTACGCGGCACCCGCGATTGCCCCGCCGAGCCCGGCGAGCGCAATCACGAGCAGCGCGCCCGCCGACGACGCCGTGATCCACCGCTGCTTGCGATGAATCAGCGGATGGTTGATCGCGGCCATGTAGCTGGTCAGGATCGTGAAATCGACCGCGATCCACAGCACGGCCAGGATGGCCAGGCTCACGCGCGAATCCGGTGTGATGCCGACGAACTGCGGAAAGAACGCGACGAAGAACAGCAGGTCCTTCGGATTCGCGATGCCGACGAGAAAGCCGCGCACGACACCCGGCAAGCGCCGCGCCTGCGATGCCGGTTCGCCTTGCGCAGCGTCATTGCCGTTGCGCGAACGGCCGGCGCGCCATTCGCCGAGCAGCGTCCGGATGGCCAGCACCGCGATGAAGATGCATCCCGCCACGTGCAGCCCCGTGAGCAGCCGCTCGCTGACGAGCACGACGCCGAACACCATCAGCATCGCCCCCGCGATCATCACGAGACTCGCGGCATTCGCGCCCACCGCGGTCAGCATCCCCTGGCGAAAGCCGCGCCGCGCGACGGTGCCGACCACGAGCATGACGACCGGGCCGGGCGTCGCGATGAGCAGCACGATCGCGGCGAGATAGGCGAACAGCAGCGGGTAATGAAGTGCCATGACAAAAAGTTGTTGGATGAATTGACGCGCGTGCCCGCCACGGTGGCATCATCGGGATTCAGCGCACCGGATTGCACGGCTTTCTGAAGTATTGCGTGCCCGGCCCGCTGCTGAAAAACGGAAAATCCTGCTGGATGACATGAGTTTTATTCATATTCAAAACCCGTGAAGGCCAAACCGCTCCCCCCTGTCTACGCGTTGCGCGCGTTCGAAAGCGCCGCGCGCACCGGCTCGTTTACGCTGGCCGCCGAGGAACTGAGCCTCACGCAAAGCGCGGTGAGCAAGCACGTCCGGACGCTCGAGGCCTACTTCGGCCGGAAGCTGTTCGTCCGGCGCGGCCCGAAAATGACCGTGACGGCGGAGGCGCACATCTTCGCGTCGGGCCTGCGGCGCGGCTTCCGGCAGATCGAGGAGGCCTGCGTGTTGTTCCAGTCGCAACGCGACGTGCTGCGGCTCAAGGCGCCTTCCACGCTCACGATGCGCTGGCTGCTCGACGCACTGGCCGCGTTTCGCGACACGCGGCCCGCGTTCGAGGTGCAGATCGCGAGCGTGTGGATGGATGTCGATACCGTCGATTTTTTCAGCGAATCCTACGATTGCGCGATCCTGCTCGGCGCAGGCAAGTTCGGCGAGGCCACGCAGTGCGTGAAGCTGTTCGACGAATGGCTGATTCCGGTGTGCTCGCGGGCGACCGCGACGGTCGCCCGCACGAATCCGGCGGCGTGCGAGCTGATCCACCCGTCGCCCGATCGGCGCGACTGGCGCCGCTGGCTCAAGGGCAGCGGCCATGATCTCGAGGTGGACATCACGCGCGGGCAGGTGTTCGACATGCTCGAACAGGGGATCGCGGCGGCGATTGCCGGCCACGGCCTCTCGATTGGCGATCTCGCGCTGTGTGCGACGGCCATCGACGAAAAGCAGCTGGTGCTGCCGTTCAAGACGGCCGTCAATACCGGCGACGCGTACTACCTGATCTGGCCGGACGACTCCGCCAAGGCCGCGCAGGTGCGCGAACTGCTCGCGTTCCTGGAAAGCCGGATGCCGCGCCTGACGTTTCCGGGCATCCGCTTCAACGGTCCGGGCTGAACCGCTGCGGCCGGCGATCCGGCCGCGTTGCCGACGGCGCGACGGGTACACCCCGCACCGCCGGCACGCAACGACAGCGCAGCCCGCCGAGGCGGGCCCGCGCCGACACCATTACGCCTGCACGAAAGCCAGCAGGTCGGCGTTGAGCACGTCCGCGTTGACCGTCAGCATCCCGTGCGAGTAGCCCGGGTAGGTCTTCAGCGTGCCGTTCTTCAGCAGCTTGATCGACTTCAGCGCGGCATCCGCGATCGGCACGATCTGGTCGTCTTCGCCGTGCAGCACGAGCGTCGGGACGGAGATCGACTTCAGGTCTTCGGTCTGGTCCGTTTCCGAAAACGCCTTGATGCCTTCGTAATGCGCTTTGGCGCTACCTTCCATCCCCTGCCGCCACCAGTTGCGGATCACGCCCTGATGGACGGTTGCACCTTCGCGGTTGAACCCGTAGAACGGGCCGCTCGGCACATCGAGGAAGAACTGCGCGCGATTGTCGGCGAGCGCTTTCCGGAAACCGTCGAACACCTCGAGCGGCAGGCCTTCGGGGTTCGATGCGGTTTTCAGCATCAGCGGCGGCACCGCGCTGACCAGCACCGCCTTCGCGACGCGGCCGGCCGGCTCGCCGTGCTTCGCGACATAGCGCGCCACTTCGCCGCCACCGGTCGAGTGACCGATGTGCACCGCATTGCGCAGGTCGAGCGCTTCGACGACCGCGAACGCGTCTGCCGCGTAGTGATCCATGTCATGGCCGTCCGACACCTGCGCCGACCGGCCGTGGCCACGACGATCGTGCGCCACCACGCGATAGCCCTTCTGGACGAAGAAGAGCATCTGCGCGTCCCAGTCGTCGCCGGACAACGGCCAGCCGTGGTGGAACATGATGGGCTGCGCGTCCTTCGGGCCCCAGTCCTTGTAGAAAATCTCGACGTGATCCTTCGTTGTGACGGTTGGCATCGCGATGGACTCCTGTAAGGTGGTTGAACTCGGCGCTGTGGCCGGCAGCCATTATCGAACAGGATTGTTAAACGATGATGCCAAGTTGCGAATGGTCGTCGACACTTTCGATAACGTGGACGAACCCGCTACGGGCGAACGATCGTGCCGCGCCGCACGTCAACCATCCGTCGACACCGTCACGGCCTCCCACGCGCGAATTTCCTCGTCCAGTGCCGCCAGCTTCCCGCGCACCAGCCGCAGCGCATCGCTGCCGAGCAACAGATGCGCAGGCGGATGGTCCGCCGCGATCACCGCGAGCATCGCCCGCGCAGCCTTCGCGGGATCGCCCAACTGCTTGCCGCTCTTCTCTTCGCGTGCCTGGCGGATCGGGTCGAAAATCGCGTCGTAATCCGCGATCGAGCGCGGCGTGCGCAGCATCGAGCGGCCGGCCCACTCGGTGCGGAACGAACCCGGCGCCACAGCCGTCACCGCGATGCCGAACGGCTCAAGCTCCTTGCCAAGCGATTCGGAAATGCCTTCCAGCGCAAACTTGCTGCCGCAGTAGTAAGTGATGCCCGGCATCGTGATGTGACCGCCCATCGACGTGATGTTGAGGATGTGGCCGCGCCGCCGTTCCCGCATGAACGGTACGACCGCCTTCATCATCGCGACCGCGCCGAATACGTTCACGTCGAACTGCCGGCGCATTTCCGCGAGCGGCGCTTCTTCCATGATCCCTTCGTGCCCGTAGCCTGCGTTGTTCACCAGTACGTCGACGGGCCCGACGTTCGCCTCGATGTCCGCCACGACGCCGTCGATGCGATCGAAGTCGGTCACGTCGAGTACCCGCGCGAACGCCTGCGCGGACAGCACGTCGAAATCCCGCGCCGCCTGCGCGCTTCGCACGGTGCCGACCACCGTGTGACCCGCCGCGAGCGCCTCCTGCGCGAGCGCGCGGCCAAAGCCGCTGCTGACGCCGGTGATGAGCATGAGCTTGCTGGATGCCATTTGAGCTTCTCCCGAATGTCGATTGGAGCGTGCATACTAGTCTGACGAACCACGTCGAATAAGCTCGATTCCGCTGATTTTCTTGCACAAAACTATGAGCACCGCTCCCACCTCCGCCCGATCCCCGTCGCTGCCGCCGCGCGACCGGAAGCGCCTGGTGACGCTGCTGCGCGCGCTGGCGCCCGACGAAGGCTACAACCTGACGGCGCTGCCGAGCGTGCGCATCCTGCGCTCGAACCGCGCGCTGTCGCGCACGCCGGTGCTGTACGACCCGGGCATCGTGATCGTGTGCCAGGGCTGCAAGCGCGGCTACTTCGGCGGCGAGCGCTATCTGTACGACGAGCACCACTACCTGGCGGTATCCGTGCCCGTGCCGTTCAGCATGGAAACCGACGCCACGCCCGAGCGCCCGCTGCTCGCGCTGTATCTGCACCTCGATTTCACGATGGCCGCCGAACTCGCGGCGCAGATCGACCGCGCCGGCATAGCGGAATCCGTGCAGGCGCCCAGGAGCATGATGTCGACGCCGATGGACGAGACGATGCACACGTCGGTGCTGCGTTTCGTCGAGGCGATGCACCGGCCGCTCGACGCCGCGGTGCTCGGCCCGGCGTTGCTGCGCGAGCTGTATTTCCGCGTGCTCACCGGCGCGCAGGGCAGCGCGATGCGCAGTGCGCTGGCGATGCGCGGGCAGTTCGGCCGGATCGGCCGGTCACTGCGCGTGATCCACGCCGATTACGCGCAGCCGCTCGACGTGCCGCAACTGGCCGACGAAGCCGGCATGAGCGTGCCGAGCTTTCACAGCCACTTCAAGGCGATCACGCAGGTGTCGCCGATGCAGTACCTGAAGTCGACGCGGCTGCACCAGGCGCGCTTGCTGATGGTGCGCGAGGACCTGACCGCGGAGGCGGCCGGCTACGCGGTCGGCTATGCGAGCCCGTCGCAGTTCAGCCGCGAATTCAAGCGCCTGTTCGGCCTGACGCCGGCGAAGGAGACGCAGCGCATGCGCGAAAGCTTCGCCATTCCGGCGGCATTCGAGGATGCGGCGTTCGTGTCGTCGCATTGAATCGGGCATCGCAACGCGCCGGCGCGTCGATTTCCATCAGCCGCACCTAGCCCCGCTGCCGGTAGATGCGCGCGATGCTTGCAAAGAACGACAGCGCGGCGATCGCGCAAGCCAACGCGAAAACGTAGACGGGAAACAGCCGCTCGCCCCCTCCTCCGCCCGCGCCGCCCACCAGTGCGATCACCACGGCAACCAGCGCGGCGCCGATCGACTGGCCGGTCGTTCTCGCGGTCGACAGCACGCCTGACGCGGTGGCCGTCCGGTTTTTCGCCGCGTTCGCAAACATCTCCTTGTTGTTCGGCGGCAGGAAGAAGCCGTACCCCACGCCGCACAGCGCAACGCGCCACAGGAAATCCCCGACCGTTGGTTGCGCGGGCAACAGGATCAGCGACCCGATCCCGAGACAAAACGTCAGCACGCCGACGCTCGACAGCTGCGTCGCATTGAAGCGATTCGCCAGTCGCCCGGCAAATGGCGCGCACAGCGCGACCGCGATCGGCCAGGGCGTAAAGACCAGCGCCGATTTCAACACGCTGTACGCATACGTGTGCTGCAGCACGAACGGCAACGCCACCAAGGCCATGCCCTGCGACACGAACATCGTCACGGACGTCAGCACCGCGAACGTGTACCGGCGCGACCTGAAAATATCCAGTGGCAACAGCGGATGGCGTGCCCGGGTCTGCCCGATGCAGAAGGCCAGCATCAACGCCGCCGCCGCGACGGCAAGCACGAGCACGGTACGGTTGCTCCACCGTCCGATCTGGTCGACCGCAAGCGCGAAGAGGCCGAATGCCGCGGCGGAAGTCACCGCGCCCGGCACGTCGAAGCCGCGCTCCCGATGCGTGTCCTTCCCCAGCGCGACGAACGAGAACGCGATCGCAGCGATCCCGAACGGGAGGTTGATGAAGAACAGCCAGGGCCACGATGCCCACGAGACGATCAGGCCGCCCAATGCGGGGCCGACGGCCGTCCCCACCGCGAATATCAGCGCATTGACGCCGAAGATCGTCCCCAGCGAAGCGGGCGGAAAGATCACCCGGTAGAGACCGTAGCCCACGCTGATCAGGATCGCGTAGCTGATCCCCTGCAGGATCCGCATCACCACCAGCGCGCCGAAGGTGGACGCCAGGCCGCAGCCGAGCGACGCGATCGTAAACAACACGAGCCCGATCGTGTAAAAGCGTCGCTCGCCGATTCTCGAGCCGAGCGACGCGCACGTCAGCATCGTCGCCGCGCTCGCCACCTGATACCCGTTCGCGACCCAGATGACCGACGCCGCGCTCACGTGCAGGTCGGCCGAGATCGTCGGCAGCGCGATATTGACGATCGCACTGTCCAGTGCGGACATGAATACGCCGACCAGAATCGCGACCGCTGCAAAATAGCGGCGCGGGATGTCGAACCCTTCGTCGCCGAACGTTTCTGCCATCTCCATGAGTCACCCTTGCCGGACGAAGGCCCGGTGCATGAACGCATCGCCGCGCACGGCATCGCGTACCAGCCCCGCGAGCGACTTCAGGATGAGCGCCGTCACGCCCCAGATGTCCTGCGTCTGCTCCGCCCAGTACCACGCGCCCGTGCGCTCGCCGTCCGTGTATTGGCGCGGCAGATCCGGATTCAGCAGCGCGGCGAACGGAAACTCGAAGATCTCCGCGACTTCCGCGGGCGCCGCTTCCCATTTCGCCGTTTCCGGCACGATGCCGATCACGGGAAAGATCGCGTGATTGCGCTTTCTGGTTTGATGAATCGGCAAGCTGCCAGCCACGCGAACCGCATCGGGCGCGAGGCGGATTTCCTCGAACGCCTCGCGCAACGCAGTCGCGCCGATATCGCGGTCGGACTCGGCCGGGCGTCCGCCCGGAAAACTCACATGCGACGAGTATTCGCTGAGATCCGGCGAACGCTTGGTCAGCAGGATCGTCGGCTCGCGCCGCGCGACGATCGCGACCAGCACCGCCGAGAATTTCCACTGCCCCTCGTTGTCCGCGAGGCTTTGCTTCGCCGTCGGCCAATCAGTGCCGGCAGGGATGCCGCGGCCTTCCACGCCACGGACGATCGCGTCCAGGAGCGCCTGCGGCGAGCCGGCTTCCGCATGCACGCCGGCCAACCCGCCGCCGGTATTCGGGATGCTTCTGTCTGGTTCCATGTCTTCCTCCTGCGTGCGGCAACCGGCACGCGCTGCGCGACACTGAACCCGACACGTGTTGCATGGGCACGGCGTCGTTGTGGCCAATCCGATGAGCCCGTGTTCGCATGCGATCGCAAATGACACGCGCGAGCGCGTGAATGTCTGTTCCAGCGTAAAAAATATCCGCCAGCGTTGCGGATAGTTGAATGCCGGAACGGGATCGCCGTCGATCAACGGAGCATTCCGATCATGCACGAAAAATGAATATCGGATCGGGCACGCGCGCACGCAGGTCGTGTCCGCACTCAAGCGGCGGAGGTCGGCTCGCTCCGCGCATCGATGCGGGGCGATGCAGTACCGATCCACGCGGCTGCCGCAATTGCCGCAGCCGTCACGAGCATCATCGCGCCCCACCCGGCTCGCGCGTTGAGCAACCCTGCCGCCACCGCACCGCCGGCACCCGCCGCGTAGTAAAGCGTCAGGTACGCTGCGCTCAATGCCCCGGCTCGAGCCGGCTCAATCGCGACGACACGCGTCTGGTTCGCGACCTGCGCGGCAAAGCAACCGGCATCGAACATGGCCAGCCCCACGCCCAGCCATCCGGGACGACCGAGCGCAACGGCAAGCAGCAAGGCCGACACGGCCGACATGAAGAGCCCGCCCCGGATGACCGCGCGATCGCCGAATCGGTCGGCGAGTTTTCCGGCCACGCGCGTGACGCCGAGGCCCAGCACACCCGCGAGACTGTACGCGCCGATCGCCGCGGCACCGAGGCGATACGGCGGCTCGGCCAGGCGAAGCGCGAGCCCCACCCAGACCAGGTTGAACGCGAAGAACCAGAGCATGCCGGCGCAGGTACGGCGCCTCAACTGAGCGCTGTCGCGCAGCAACCGCGGAATGGCACCGATCGCGTTCGCACGGCCGGGCAGCCTTTCCGGCCGGCCACCGGGCAACAGCACCGCAGCGCCGATCGCGGCCAGCGCAACGCACCCGGCCAGCGCGAGCAATGCGCCGCGCCATCCGCACCATTGCGACAGTACGCCGCCCACGAAACGGCTCAACAGGATCCCGGCGGAAATGCCCGCCGACACGGCCCCCATCGCCACGCCGCGCCGGTGCGGATCCGCATGTTTGCCGGCAACCGCGCTGCATTGCGCCGCCACTGTCGTTGCCGCGCCCACCAGAAAGAAGCCGGCGTCGAGCGCGAGCGGCCCGGGCGACCACGACGCGCACGCCAGCAGCAATGCGAGCACGCCCATCTGCGTCGAGACGAGCACGCGCGGACTGAACCGGTCAACCAGCGGCACCAGCCATGCAAGGCCGACCAGGTAACCGAGCATCGTTACGGACGCGAGGGCCGCCATGCGCGACGCAGCCACGCCGAACTCGCTCGCGATGGCCGACAGCGACGGCTGCAACGCATAGCCGTTCGCGATCGCCACGCCGGCCGCCACCGCGAGCACCCCCGTCGCGGTGCGGGACAGCGGCACGCGGTTGCCGGCGACGGTCATGCCGCGGCCCTGACCGCGATCGCCTCGACTTCGACCAGGATTTCCGGATCGACGAACGGAAGCGCGTGCACCAGCGAAAACGCCGGCCGGATATCGCCGTAGATTTCCCCGTGCGCGCGCGCCGCCGCTTCCCAGTTGTCGAAGTCCGCCACCACCAGGCGGCTCTGGACAACATCCGACAACGCGAACCCGCTGTCCGCCAGCACACGGTCGATCGTCGCCAGCGCATCGCGTGTCTGCGCGTACACGTCCGCGCCTTTGCCCGCCGTCCCCGAAATGTAGATGGTGTTGTCGACGACCACCGCGCGCGAGTAGCCGACCTTGGGCTCCCACGGGGAGCCGGTGCTGATCCGTTTACGCATCTTGAAGATCCCTCCAGTCAGGTTGAGATACATCGCCTACTACTTGGGTAGTAAGTTCGGGCGATTGTATACTACTCCGGTAGTTAATCAAGGAGCCCATGCAGGTCGTCGTGGGCGCAGGAGCCGATACAGATGAGCGAAAACACGGAGCTGATCACGTCGTTGATCCGGCTTGGATTCACCCAGTACGAGGCGCAGGCCTACGCGGCCCTTGTCGGGCAGGCCGCACTGACGGGCGCGGAAGTCGGCCGGCGCGCCGGCATGCCGCCATCGAAGATCTACGAAACCCTGGGTCGCCTGGAAACGCGCGGGGCGGTGCTCGTCAACCGGTCGGAACCCGTCCGCTATGCGGCCGTACCCCACCGGTCCTTGCTCGAGGACTTGCGCACGCGCTTCAATGCGGATCTCGAACTGGCCGCGGGCGCGCTCGATCGGCTGCCGGTCCAGCAGGAGCCGGGGCTCGTCTGGTCGTTGAGCGGGCGGGAGGCGATCGCCAGCGCGTTCGCGCGCGTCATCGTCAATGCGAAAACACAGATCTTCGCGGGCGTCTGGGACGAAGAGATCGACGACCTCGGGCCGCTGCTCGAGGCTGCCGCGGCACGGGGCGTCGACACGCACGTGGCGATCTACGGCACTCGCACGCTCAACGGGCCGCGCCACTACGACATGGCCAAATGCGGCGCCAGCGCGAGGCTCAGGCTGTCCGGTCGCCGGCTCGCCGTCGCGGTGGCGGACAACACCGAGGCAGTGGTGGCGGAATTCGGCGATCATTCACCCGATCACGCCACCTTGACGACCAATCCGGTCATCGCGCTGCTCGCAGTCGAGTACATCAAGGCGGACGTGAGCGGGCGCGTGTTGATCGACGCAATGAGTCCGGCGGAGTACCGGAAAATCCTGAAGCATCCCGACATGCAGGCGATGCTTGCGCCGCTCGACAAGCCGAGCTGACCCATGCGACGCCGCGCGGCTGCCGGTGCATCGAGCCGCGCGCACCCGCCCCGGTACGGTAATCCCCTCACACACACGAGCGTCAAATGACCGCCTATGCCTTCCGCCTGCTGAATGTCTTCGCCGAATCGACTTTCGGCGGCAACCCGCTTTGCGTATTCGAAGATGCGCGCGGCATGGACGACGCGACCATGCGGGCACTCGCGGTGCAGTTCAACCTGTCCGAAACGACCTTCGTGCTGCCGTCGGAGCGCGCACATGCGCGGGTTCGCATCTTCACGCCGGGCTATGAGATGGCCTTTGCCGGCCATCCGACACTCGGCACCGCGCATGTCGTGCGCGACCTGCTGGGTACGGGCAACGATCTCGCGCTCGAGTTCAAGGCCGGGGTGGTCGACGTGAGCGCGCATGACGACGTGTGGACATTCACTGCACCGCACGCAGGCATGCCGAAGACGGCGCCGTGCGAGTTGCCCGACGCGCGAATCGCGGCACTGCTGGGGCTCACGGAAGACGATCTGCTCGCACCGCCGATCTGGGTCGACACCGGCGCCGACCAGTTGCTGGTCGCACTCAAGGACGCCGCTGCCGTGCGCCGCGCGCAGCCCGACAGCGCATGCCTCGACATCTGGCCGACCAGCAGCCTCGGCCGCAAGACCGCCTACGTATTCGCGTTCGATGCCGAGCGCCCGGGGACGGTGGTGTCGCGCTACTTCTTCGTGAAGCAAGGCAGCGTCTCGGAAGATCCGGGCACGGGATCTGCCTGCGCGAATCTGGGCGGGTGGCTGCTTGCGATGAAGCGCGGCCTGCCCGCCGCGTTTCAAGTCGAACAGGGTGAAGCCGTCGGCCGGCCTTGCCTGCTGCGGTTGTTGGTCAGTGCGAGCGGTGAAATCGGCGTCGGCGGGCGCGTGATCGAACTCGGGCGCGGTGTCGTCAACGTGTAGACGCGCCCGACGGATAGGTCGTTACAGTCCGCGGTATCGCGCGGTTCGCGGCCCACGCTGCGACGACAGTTTCGTCAGCAATCTTCCGGGGCAGGCTTCGTGTCCGCGACCATGGCATACATGGCCGTCACCAGCGCGCGATCCGCCACCGGCCACGAGGCGGAATGACAACGGTGACGCCGATCGAGTTTCGCTTTGCAGTTGGCGTCCGAGGTCAAAAGCTGCTGCGCTGCCGCGTGCGCCAGGGCGAATCGATTCGGATCGACGGCAGCGATCATCGGTGGCTCGAGGAATGGATGCCGGCTGCACGCCGCTGGCGGACGTGGAGGTGGAGGTGGACGACCCGACGAGCCGGCTGAGGTGTGCAAGTCTAGACCTGATCTATCAGACAGCGTCAGATCGGGTCTGAGATTGCTTGGACGTCACCTCATCAAAGGCCGTGATCGACCCGAAGGAGCCACTCAAGCCATGGTGACTTCAATGGCCGCATTGTGAGTGCCTCGGACTTCCAGTATAAGGGGCCACCGGTCCCGCAA
Source organism: Burkholderia lata (assembly GCF_000012945.1). Taxonomy (NCBI): domain Bacteria; kingdom Pseudomonadati; phylum Pseudomonadota; class Betaproteobacteria; order Burkholderiales; family Burkholderiaceae; genus Burkholderia; species Burkholderia lata. The sequence continues at coordinate 466,256 of NC_007509.1, read as the reverse complement.
AGGGACGCTCGGCGAACACGCAGCGGCCGCAGCCGCTGAGCGAAGGCAGCCGGATCGACAAGTCCCGCATAATCGCCGAAGAATCGAAAGGGCTGCGCCGGTATGCGTCCGCGAGCGCTTCGAGGGAGGCGGTGTTGAGCAGTAAGGGTGCAGCACCCTCAACGTCGAGGACAGTCGCGTCGGCCGGATCGTCTCCAGCAAAAGGATCTCATCAGAAAGCCGAACGCGCCTAAGAGCACCGCTCTTCGGATTTCAGCGACGAGATAATAAAATTAGATCTTGTCGGACTCTTCGCGATGGCGTTTGTCACCGGACAGGCCAACCGTGAATGGCAAGACCCGGTAACAGTAAATGAATGGACAACCTATGCAAAGATATCTATGCACACCCGATTACGAAGGTTATTTCGACTTTTTCTCAAATATCATTGTCTTAAGCATCTACGATAGTAAGCATAAGGAGGAAATTCTCGGGGCAATTCAGCCCCAAAATGGCACAACAGAACTCAGCGAGCGTCAAGTTGAGATTCGGGCACTGTTGAAGCATGAGATTACCCACTTTCTAGATATGACAACGACGGCATGGGGGTGTCAATACATCCTTCGCAAGCTTCGAACCATCAAATACCTTGAAGAGAAGGGCTCAGAATATGAAGACGCTCAAAAGGTGTTCATGCTTGAGACATCTGAGATTGAAATGCATACCGAGTTGCTCTCGACCACCGACGTTCCCCCGATGGATTGCGAAACGCTTCATCACACTCTTCGTTACACAACGCAATTCGGTGCGGTGCTTATAGTCTGCTATTTCCGCAACGATGTTTGCCAACATCAAGTCCCACTGAGTATGTTGTCGCTGCTTGAAGCGAACGCCACGGCTAGCGAGTATCTATCCAGAATTTCGGACACTGAATCGCTCGAAGACAACGCTCTACGCATTCTCCGCCTCGAAGACATCGAGCGTAGCTTTTCGGCTTTACTCAACGACCCTGCCCGTTTGGAGTATTCCGTTCTTCTAAACCTTGCGCGCGTGCACTTTCCAGAATTGGCTCTTCGCGATCTGTTGATTTATGTTGCAGCGCTGTGCAGATTTTCTCTAGACGCGACCGACTTCGGAATGGCAGCGATGGCGAATATAATTGAGCCGTCGACGCTCAATCAAAGACTCGGGAACGCGCTGGCGATGGAGTTGAGACGGGCCGCAAATCGTCCATTGCTATTTTTCAAAACTGTTCTGTTCACGTATGGTTGGATGCAAGAAATGGGTGAAGAGAATCGTTCGGGCTACCTCGAACTTGTCAGAACCAACCCAAAGCAAGCCATCCGATCGCTGTGGATTGACTATCTAGAGGTAGGCGAAGACACCCTCGATCTGGAACGCGAATTCACAGTCCCAATGAAACAAGCGTGGATCGATGAACTGAATGTTCTAGGTGATGCAGAGATTTTTAAGAGGAGCTTCGCTAGCAATGCCCCTAAACTTAACGAAACATCGGTTGGTCTCTTGAACTTCCAAGAAATTACGGCAATTAACATTATTCTTGGCGATGACACCGAGATAGAGATGCCGAATCGCATCGATCTGGGTGTCGTCGAATATTTTGATAATCACATGAAGACGTTTGCGAGGCTTGATGCAATGTACAGAGAGCAACCACACGAGCGATTCCACATCCCGCTCGATGCACCCGGATATCTCATCCGCTAGCCGTCGCAGCCGGCGCGGTCGGCTGAGGCTCGTGCGCCAATTTGTTTTCGATTGCGCCTTTCTACGACGCGGATGTTTGCGGATCGGGTAGCCTCATTGTCGACCGCTTTTCTGATCTAGTCGAACGGTCGGTCTCGGACGGGCGCAGATGTTCGCGGTATGTACGTGGCCCTCGCACACGCTTCGAACCATGTTCTGCAGTAACCCATAACTGCCGCCGACGCCAGCAAAAATGTCTAGAGATAGATTATCCTAGCGCAGTGGTTAAGGTGCCGTTCGGTTAAATCGCTGATGTCCGGTACACGAGAACCTTAGTAACCTTATTCGCTAGCGCATCGCAAAAAAGAGAGACTGCTGTGATTGATGACCCTTTACCAAAAAATTGGCAAGACCTTCAAACAGGCGTTCAACGTATCTTCCGTAACGTCGGGTTACGTGCTGATGTCGAGGTCGATTTGGAAACACCGCGTGGCTCGGTGAATGTTGATGTCCTCGCAGTAGACGTTCGGAGTGTCGACAAAATTAGGTACATCGTCGAATGCAAAAATTGGAGTAGCGCAGTACCCCAATCCGTCGTTCACTCCTTCACAACGATAATGCAAGAAACTGGTGCAAATATAGGATTAGTCATTTCTAAGCAGGGGCTTCAACAAGGTGCTAAGCGATACACCCAGAACACGAATATAGTGGGGATGACGTACCTTGAGTTTCAGCAAAGATATTTTGAGGCGTGGTGGAAAAGGTACTTCTGCCCACGTATCGGTGACGCCGCAGACAAACCGCTCCAATACATCGAAGAATTCAATATTGATCGAGACGACGCATACAAGAAGCTTAGCCGTCAAGGTCAGGATAAGTTTGATCGGTTGCGGCGAGAGAACAGTGGGCCGGTAATGTTCATGTCCATGTTTAATTACATGGCTTTGTCTCCGATGTTGGGCACGGGCACCATGTTAGACGTTCCAACGAATCTAAGTGAATTTAAGAATAACGTCTTAGCAAAGATTACGCCCCACATCGAATGGCACTGTGATACGTTTCGAGGATTGCTCGGCATTATGTTGCAGTACCTAGCAGACGTGGAAGCAGACTTCGACGCAGTGTTTGGTGGATCCATTTTTGAGCCACGAGAGCCTATCAGCGGAGTGACTGCTGATGGCCCCCCTTTGGATGATGGCATTTATCATCGGTGACTCACCGTGAACCGCTTAGTGATAGCGTACGATCGGCCTAATTCATTTCACGGTCTTGGTGCAAGATGGCGGCGATCACTCATTCTGCAATGGCCGGTGCCGGGATGAAGCAGTCGTCTGAATGAAGGGTTCTCTGTAATAGCGAACGACGCTTCTTGGCCGAACTAAGTCAGACGATCTGATGCTGTCTGCTTTGTCCAGTCCAGCCTTATACAGCTGAGGACGCCTCATTTCACGCAAACCGAATCGGTCTTCCGCTACTTCGAGCGCCGGGACTGTGCACTCGCCAGTGCGTTTCCGAATTGTTCTACCGCTCCGTCAAAGCGGGACGCGCCGACATCGAAGACCCAATGGCGCAGTGACGGTAGCGCAGAGAGCCCCAGTTCCGCGATCCGGTATTGTGTGTCTATCGTGGCCAGCACGGCCGTCACCATGGCGTGCGGCATACCGTCGGTAGCCGCACTCGTCAACCCGCCGTCGAGTATGCTCGGCGCGAAGGCTGCACTTTGCAAACCCTGCTGCATCGCCGTTCGCGCGGCCGTGGCGGCGGCAGCCGCGGTGACATCAATGGTCCAGCTTGCGGGATCACCGAGCCCGATCAACAGCACGCGGCCCACTTCGATACCCGCGGGCGGGCGGCTGATCAACAGTGTTTCCATCGGCGCCGCCAGAAAGTGGCCTTCGCGCCGCAACCCGGTGAGCGCCCCCGAAAGCGCGAGGTCGAGATGGCGTAGTCCGCCCGTCGGCCCCTCACCTGCCGCCTCGCGGGCGAACATGCAACCGCAGGAAAGATCGACCTGCGCGCCGACGCCATCCCATGCGGCAACTTCGAAGGACACATCACGCCAACTGCCGATGATCTGCCGTAGAACCATATCGTCTCTCCCGTGAGGTCAGGACGCGGCGGGCCCGTCTTCGATCCTGACGATCGATGCAAAAGCCATCCGCGTGCAATGGACCAGACATGTGCGTGCAGTCCGGATCAACGGCTTGTGCCGATCGGGATTGCCCTCGGTGGCTTCCTGTTCATGCGAAATCGCAGCGGCTACACGTGCTGTCGGCGTGACGCGTAGAGGTCGCGCCAGGCACGTCGAACACGCGTTTCTAGCATGGCCTACGCAACGTTGCCGATGAGCTTCAACAACGCAGTGTGGTCGACCGCGAGATCCGCCGAGTTGTCGAAGTGATACAGATAACGCGTCGCAAATGCGTCCGTGGACGCACGGTCCAGCTTGAGCAATTCCCGTGTTCTCGCCACGACTACCGTCGGCGTCAGCTCCAGTTCACCCTCTTGATCCAGCGCTTCGTCCAGCATGACGATCAGTCGGCTGAGCGGCTCCAGCCACTTCATCGAATCGTCGAAGGCCATCACCTGCAGAAAATCGCCGGCCGATTGGTGCCCATGGGTCTTCTCATACTCGCGACGCTCAAGTTCGACCAGGGTCCGGTGCAAATCGAGAAGCGCGGTCCGGATGCGGGCGCAGTGTTCTGCCCGGTGGGAATGTGTTCCAGTATTCATATCGGTTCACCTGTTCAACCGTGTTCGATTCGGTGGCGGCCCGTGCGCCGTGTTTCGCAGGCCGCCAGTCACATTGCGACGCGCCATCATGGAAGATTGTCTCGACAGACGGCATCGGTTGCCTGTCGTCCATCGAGATCACACATCGCTCGCGTCCCGGATACGGAACGCGCGGATGACAGTATCACTACGACTATCGCCATTCACGGCGCAAGGCGTCGTGCAGTTCATGACGTTGCGCCAACGACTTCGACGTGTCAATCGCCAGCGCGAGACGCGGGGCATCGCCGCCGACTTCAGCCCCGCGCCCCTGGGCCCGCCCGCTTTCACGACACCACACGACATGTCGCGTCGGGCGCTCGCACTGCCCGACGCTCCGTGTCTCGCGATGACGGACACGGACTTATGTCGTGCCGCAGCGCAGGTCAGCGCGCCGCATGCGACGAATCTCCTGCGTTCATGCAGCCCGCGCTGCCGCGTTTGCTATGCTGCGCGCATCGCCAGCCCGAGCCGCTCGCCACCGATGACCGACCTCGCCCCCGACCTCGCCCGCACGCTGCGCGCCTCCTGCGACGCCTGCTTCGGCACGGCCGCCGTCTGGCCGCTCGTCGAGCACGCATATCGCGAACCGCAACGCCACTACCACACGCTCGCGCACCTGGCCGAGCTGTTCGCGCATCTCGCGCCGTATCGCACGGAACCGCTGTGGCCAGCGATCGAACTCGCGGTATGGGCGCACGACTTCGTGTATGCGACGACGCTGCCGGAATACTCGGATAACGAAGCACGCAGCGCGCAATGGCTCGTGGAAGTCACGAACACCCACTGCAGCGAATCCTGGTTGCATGCGCACGCTTCGCACGTATCCGTTGCGCACGATCTCGTGCTCGCGACGAAGTCGCATCGTCTGCCCGATACGTTCGCATCCGATCCGAACCTGCAGCGCGCCGGGCGGATTTTTCTCGACGCCGATCTCGCGATCCTCGCGGCCGCGCCCGATCGGCTGCGCGAATACGACCGCGCCATCGCACGCGAGTGGGCGCAGGATCCCGATGCGCCGTCGGCAGCATTTCGCACAGGCCGCAGGCAGGCGCTCGAACACCTGCGCGCACAGGTCCCGCTGTTTCAATCGGCGGAATTCGCGCCGCTCACGCCGCGCGCGCAGCGCAATCTCGACACGCTGATCGCCACGTACGCGTAAGCGCCGGACGCGCCCGCACGAACGCGCCCGCCTCGCCACCGCCGGCTCTGTCGAGCCGGCCCGTCGCACCGGCGACCCATGCGCCCGGTCGGCACGACTTCCTCCAGCAGCCCCCCCGCAGCACCGGGTTCTCGCCTCGCCACTCTTGTACGACATCAGACAATAAAACTGGCAGAAGCCTCGATTTCCCCGAGAAGCCGCCGCACGCGCGCCGACCTGGAAAGTAACCCTCCGAACATCATATGATTGCATTCTCACATTTAATGTGATTTTATTATCGTATGTTGCACGTCGCTGCCGACCACGCACGCGGCGCACCCCATACCAAGGAAGAGACGCAGATGGAGACAATCGCCGTCATCGGCAGCAACATGGTCGACCTCGTGACCTATGTCGCACGCATGCCCGCCCGGGGCGAAACACTCGAAGCACCGAACTTCGAGCTCGGCTGCGGCGGCAAGGGCGCGAACCAGGCTGTCGCGGCCGCCCGCCTCGGCGCGCGCGTCGTGATGGTCACGAAGGTCGGCGACGACGTATTCGCCGACAACACGATCCGCAACTTCGAGCGCGAAGGCATCGATACCACGCACGTGCGCAAGGTCGCCGGCGTGCCGAGCGGCGTCGCGCCGATCTTCGTCGAGCCCGATTCGAGCAACAGCATCCTGATCGTCAAAGGCGCGAACCGCCACCTGACGCCGGCCGACATCGACGCGGCCGCGCCGCAGCTCGCCGAATGCGCGCTGATCGTGCTGCAGCTCGAGATCGAACTCGACACCGTCTATCACGCGATCGCGTTCGGCGCGCGGCACGGCATTCCCGTGCTGCTGAACCCCGCGCCCGCGGTGGCCGATCTCGATTTCGAGCGGATCCGCACCGTCGAATTCTTCGTGCCGAACGAAACCGAGCTCGCAATCGTGTCGGGCATGCCGGTCGATTCGCGCGACAGCGCGGCGCGCGCCGCCGAAGCGCTGGTCGCGCGCGGGCTCAAGCACGTGCTCGTCACGCTCGGCAGCAACGGTTCGCTGCTGGTATCGCGCGACGGTGTGCGGCACGTGCCGGGCGTACCGGTCGACGCACGCGACACGACGGGCGCCGGCGATGCGTATATCGGCTGCTTCGCGCGCTGCTATGCCGCGTCACGCGATGCGCTCGACGCGATGCGTTACGCGTCCGCGTATGCCGCGCATTCGGTCACGGGCCTCGGCACGCAGAAGTCGTACGCCGACACCGCGACGTTCGAACGCTTCCTCCGCGACGCCGGCGTCTGACCGGCGCCTTCATCGACGAGACAATTGGGAAGGAGACACCCATGAGCCGAGCCAGAATCGAACACACACCCGACGGCTATTACCTGAACCGCACACCGCTCTTCGCGTTCACGCTGCTGTGCTGCCTGTTCGCGCTGTGGGGCACCGCGGCGAACCTGAACGACGTGCTGATCGCGCAATTCAAGAAGTCGTTCTTCCTGTCCGATTTCGAATCGGCATTCGTGCAATCCGCGTTCTATCTCGGCTACTTCTTCCTCGCGATTCCGGCCGCAACCGTCGTGAAGAAGTTCAGCTACAAGACGACGATCCTCGTCGGCCTGCTGCTCTACACGACCGGCTGCCTGCTGTTCTTCCCGGCCGCGTCGATGGCGAAGTACGGGATGTTCCTGGTCGCGCTGTTCGTGATCGCGGCCGGCCTGTCGTTCCTCGAAACCGCGTCGAACTCGTATTCGACGCTGATGGGCCCGCGCGAAACCAGCACGCGGCGGCTGAACATCTCGCAGACGTTCTATCCGTTCGGCGCGATGGCCGGCGTCTACATGGGCAGCCTCCTGATCTTCAAGGAAGGCGATGCGTCGCATGCGCAGCTCGCGGCGATGTCGGCCGCCGAAGCGCACGTGCACCAGCTCGCGATGATCCAGGCCACGCTCGAGCCGTACAAGTGGCTGATCGTCGTGCTCGTCGCCGTGTTCATCGTGTTTGCACTCACGCCCTACCCGGCCTGCAAGGGCAACGGCCCCAGCGTGGCCACGCACCGGATCGACGCGCGCGGCACGCTCGCACGGCTGTTCGGCAACCGGCGTTTCGTCGCGGGGGTCGTCGCGCAGTTCCTGTATGTCGGCGCGCAGGTCGGCGTGTGGAGCTTCACGATCCGGCTCGCGATGCAGATCGGCGGCCTCACCGAGCGCGGCGCGTCGCACTACCTGCTTGCCACGTTCTTCGCGTTCTTCGTCGGCAAGCTGGTCGCCACGCTCGTGATGAAGCGCGTCGGCCCGGCCAAGGTGCTGATCGTCTACGGCATCCTGTGCATCGCGCTGCTCGCCTACACGATCAGCGTGCACAACATCACGGCCGTCTATGCCGCCGTGGGCGTGAGCGTGTTCCTCGGCCCGTGCTGGCCGACGATCTACGGCCTCACGATCGACGGGCTCGGCAAGGACACCGAATACGGCGGCTCGATCCTCGTGATGAGCATCGTCGGCGGCGCGGTCGTGCCGCTGATCCAGGGGCTGATCTCCGATCACACGGGCGGCAACATGCAGCTCGCGTTCGTCGTGCCGCTCGTGTGCTTCGTCGTGATCGTCTACTACGGCTTCTACTGCCTGCGCCACCTGCCGGCCGCGACGCCCGACGCAGCCGCCGACGGTCAGGCGCCCGCGCGCTACGCCGCCACGCGCAACACGTCGGGAGCATAAGGATGCGAGGCGAAATCGAACTGCGGCGCGACGACTTCCGCGACACGCCGCGCACGCTGTACCGCACCGACGGGCTCACCGTCACCGCATTCGCGTATCCGTCCGGCGTCGAGGCGCTGAAGCTCGAGAACCGTCGCGGCCACCTCGTCGTGCTGCCGTACCTCGGCCAGATGATCTGGGCCGCCGCGTTCGACGGGCATGACCTGACGATGAAGCACATGTTCCGGCAGCCGAAGCGGGCGGCATCGATCATCGATACGTACGGCTGCTTCATGTTCCACAGCGGGCTGCTGCGCAACGGCTGCCCGGGGCCGGACGACACGCACGCGCTGCACGGCGAGATGCCGTGCGCGCCGATGGATCGCGCGAGCCTCGTCGTCGGCGCGGATGCGCGCGGCGCGTTCGTCGAAGTGACCGGCGAATACGAATATGTGCAGGGGTTCGGCAGCCACTATGTGGCGCGCCCGTCGGTACGGCTCGCCGAACACGACGCGCAGATGACGATCGCGATGGACGTGACGAATCTCGGCGGCACGTCGATGGACCTGATGTACATGGCGCACCTGAACTACGCGTACGTGCCGGGTGGTCGTTTTGTGCAGTCGCTGTCGCGCGGCGGATTGCGGCTGCGCGACAGCGTGCCCGCGCACGTGAAGCCGACCGCCGCATGGCGCGACTACACGGCCACGCTCGCTCACGAACCGGAACGGCTTCATACGCTCGATGCGCCCGCGCTGTACGACCCGGAGATCGTGTTCTTCATGAACGATGCGGAAACGGATGCAGACGGCGTCGCGCATTTCCTGCTCGAGCATCCGGATGGCGGCGCATTCCACACCGCGTACCGCCCCGAGCAATTCCCGCATGCGACGCGCTGGATCCTGCACAACGCGGACCAGCAGGTCGCCGCGTTCGCGCTGCCGTCGACCTGCGAGCCGGAGGGTTATGAGGCCGAACGCCGCAAAGGCCATGTGGCGGCGCTCGCACCGGGTGCGACGCGCCGCTTCGAAGTCGTCACCGGCTACCTGAGCGCGGCGGAAGCACGCCATGCGTGAAGCGATGCGCGGCCGTGCGGCGTCACGTCACGAGCGCGATCCCGTGTTCGCGGATCGCCGTTTCGTAGCGGCTGCTCAGTTGCTCGTCCGAGATCACGTAGTTGAAGTCGGTCAGCTCGGCGAAATAGGCCGCGCGCACTTCGTCGAACTTCGTGTGGTCGACGAGCAGGAAGCGGTTCTGCGCGCGCTCCATCACCTTCTTCTTCGCGTCGACTTCGTGGAAGTTGAAGCAGGTCACGCCACACCGGTCGCTCACGCCCGCGGCGGAGATGAACGCCTTCGACACGCGCACCGTGTCGAGGATGCCCGTCTCGGCCACCGACTCGAACACCATGTTCTTGCGGTGGTACGCGCCGCCGCACAGGATCACGCTGCAATGCGGCTTCTGCTGCAGCTTCGCGAACACGTTCAGCGAATTGCAGACGGCGGTGAATTCGAGGTCGTCCGGAATGAAATCGACGACGAACGGCGTGGTCGAGCCGCAGTCGACGAAGATCGTGTCGCCGGTCGTCACGAACTGCGCGGCCAGCTTGCCGATGCGGCGCTTCTCCTCGGTCTGCCGGTCGTTCTCGGTGCTGACCACGTACTCGCCGATGTCGCTGCGCTGCGCGGCGAAGTGGCGCGTCACGTAGCCGCCGATCAGGCTCAAGCCGTGCGGGTTGTCCGCGAGATCGCGGCGGATCGTCATTTCGGATACGCCGAACAGCTCGGCGACTTCCCTCAGATGAATCGCGTTCTGCCCTTGCAGCACGTTCATCAGTGTCTTGATCCGTTCGCCTTTCTTCGTTTCCATGCCAGTATCCTGCGTGCCCGTCGCATCCGTCGCTTGTGGTGCCGGGCGCGCGGGCCCGGCCGGAATGTCGTATTTGTAACAAACCGATGTGAAAACATCAACTTTACGTGTGTCCTTCCGGCGCACGATCCGTGGAGTCCTGAAACATGCCGCTTTCCAACGCCCAACTCGCTCAAACCATCGATCACACGTTGCTCGCGCCCGACGCGAGCGACGCGCAGATCCGCGAACTCTGCCGCCAGGCGGCCGAGCATCGCTTTTACTCGGTCTGCGTGAATTCGGCGAACGTGCCGCTCGCCGCGCGCGAGCTGGCCGATACCGGCGTGCTCGTCTGTGCCGTGGTCGGTTTTCCGCTCGGCGCGGGGCTGTCGGCCGCCAAGGCATTTGAAGCCACCGTCGCGATCGCGGCAGGCGCCGGCGAGATCGACATGGTGATCAACATCGGCGCGCTGAAGAGCGGCCGCGCCGACGACGTAAAGGCCGACATCGACGCCGTGCACCGCGCATGCGGCGCGGTGCCGCTCAAGGTGATCCTCGAAACGGGGCTGCTGACCGATGACGAGAAGGTGCGCGTGTGCGAGATGTGCCGCGATCTCGGCGTCGCGTTCGTGAAGACGTCGACCGGGTTCGGCCACGGCGGCGCGACGCTCGCGGATGTCGCGCTGATGCGCCGCACGGTCGGCCCCGTGCTCGGCGTGAAGGCATCGGGCGGCGTGCGCGACCGCGCGGCCGCGCTGGCGATGATCGAGGCCGGCGCGACGCGGCTCGGCACGAGCTCGGGGGTGGCGATCGTGACCGATCAGGATGGGAGCGCGTCGGCGTATTGACGGTCACCGCAGGCCGCCGACGGATTCCCGGACGCGGCTGCGGTGGTACGCTTGGCGCTTCCGCGCGGCGGTTCACGCGCCCCTCGCTTCCCCGTCCGATGAGAACGCTCTCCGTCTGGTTGAGATCCGGGATCCTGCTCGCGATCGGCATTGCGGTCGTGCTGTGGGGCGGCTTCACGTTGGCCGATGGCGTGATCCTGCGGCGCGCGCAGGCATGGCCGCATGTGCCGGCGACCGTCGAGCAATGCGCAGCGACGCTGCAATACGGCCGGCATTCCGCGTACTGGGAAGTCAGCGCGCGGTTCCGCTACGGAGACGGGCGTGAATATGTCAGCGCATGGCAGCCCGCCGATGGTCTGACCGACGAGCACGATCCAACGCCTGCGCGCACCGACGCGCAGACGGCCGCTTATTGCGGCGCGGCCGCGCAGGACGGGCTGCGCGTGTCACCCGAGTTTCCCGGCATCGCGCGCCTCAACAGCGCCGCGATGTCGGACGAATGGGAATTCAAGCTGATGCTGGGCGCGGCGCTGCTGCTGGTCGGACTGGTCAACGGCTTTACCGGCTTCTGGCTGCTGCGGCACGGCGACCCGCCACCGCGCCGCCTGTTTTCGCGAGAGTAGCGCGGCGGTCGATGCGTGCGGCTCCTCGACGGTCCGATGAAAACGCGCTTCTTCTGGTCGAGCACCGGCATCCTGCTCACGACGGGTAAAAACGACATGAACGTCTCGACAAGCAATCTGAACGCGCTCCCCGACATCGCCGGCCTGATGCGCCTGACACAGTCGCTTGCGATCCTTGATGCTGTCTTGTCGCCGGAATGGGAATACCGTTACTACTCGTTCAACCAGGCCTGGGCAGACGGGGAGAAGATGGCGTCGATGCGCAACGGCTCCGGGGACCAGTGGTTTGCGATCTTCTCCGCCGCGGGTGCCGCCCTCCACGGCGTGCTGCGCGACGCGCCGATGTACCGGCCGGGCAACCCCTGGCCCGCCATCTTCAGCGGCCTGCCCGAAGCCTTTCACGCCAACCTGCTGCACGAACCGGCATTTACCACCCATGACAGCACGTTCTGCATCTGGCGCCTTGCCGATGAAACGCGCTGGTCCTGCGGGCCGGTCGAATCGTCCACGGCTGACGACCCGGACGGCTCCGCCCGATTGCTCGGCATACTGGCCGGACGGCCCGAGCAGTACGTCGAATTCGCCGCCGACTATTACGAGTGCGACATCGATCCGCGCGACGTCGCGGCCGTGTATCGCCACGAACCACTCGCCGCCGGGCTCGTCCGGCGGCTCAATCCCGAATGCGATTTCGAGTCCCTGCAAGACGATCTCGCCGAGATCGGTTATCCGTGGTCCGTCTCGGACGATCGCTAGCGCAGGACCAACACCGTACCGGGACATCGTCTCGTCGACAGGGAGCCAGCATGGCCAATCGATCCTATCTCTATAGCCTCGGCAACCGGCCGACATCGTATGAAGATCGTCCCGAGACGATTTCCGGGCTGTCGGAATGGGCGTACGACGTGCCTTTCATGTATCGGTTGCTGATGTCGTGCGACCCGCAGCCGTGCGCTTCGCTGATCTCGGATGGTCTCGACGGCACGAAAATGCCGCTTCATGCGATCAGCAGCCCGTTCGCGCCCGGATTCGAGCGCGTCAGGCATTTCGTCGCAATCCTGAGGGTACTGATCGAATCGCACGCGGTGCCGACGCCTGCCGCTCCGCCGCCGGAACCCCCGGGGAAATCGACGCTCGTGGACCGGATGCGGCGCTGGGTGGGCGTGGCGCCCGCTCCGGTGGAATCCAGACCGGCACACATGCCGACACCGGCAGTGACACACGCTGCGGTCGACCATGTGCGCGAGTGGCTGGACGAGACCCTCGCCTTTCTCGAACAGCATCGCGCCCCGTACCTGCTGCTCGAAACCATCGAACTCGACCTGATGTCCGAAAGCGATCCGGATGCATTGCGCGCACTCGTCGACGCAGAGATCGGCCGCTGCCGTCACGTGGGCGCAGCCTTCGAAGCGTTGCCGGGCAATATCACGGAGGCGGCAGGCATCCTGCAACGCGCCGCAGCCGAACGGAGCCCCGCGCCGCTGGATGCCTTTTTCGGCCTGCGTTTCGATGACAACTGCGACAGCACGCGCACCGGCGATACCGAACATCCGCTGGGTCTTGAATGGAACGACGTGCTGTACTTCGAGCTGTTCAATCGCGAGCAATTCGAGGCTCACCGGAGTCAGCCGGACTGACGAACCGGCCGCTATCCTGCCAAGAACGTTGGCGGATGGCATCGCGAGCGTCAGGATGCTCCGCCGTACCGTCAGCGCTCGACGGATCGACGCCGTCCTACGGCCCGGAGCCGGTGTCGATCGTCCCCGGCGCGAGCCGCCCGCGCGCCAGTTTTCCGATCGCGTTCCGCGGCAATGCTTCAACCACCGTCCAGCGCGTCGGGCGCATATAGGCGGGCAGCACACTCGCAATATCGGACGCCCCGATTTCGTGGCCCGGCCGCAGCACGAACCACGCAACGATGCGCTGCCCGCCGTCCTCGGCGGCAAGCCCGGCCACCGCGACATCGACGACCTGACGCAGCGTCATCAATCGATCCTCGACCTGCTGCGGGTAGATGTTTTCGCCGCCGACGATCAGCATGTCGTCCATCCTCCCCAGCAAATGGAGCCGCCCGGCGTCGTCTCGCCACCCTTTGTCTCCGGTCGCGAAGGTATGCACGGATACCGGGGGCACGCGCGCATGATCGTACCCGTCGAATACCAGCGGCCCCGTCACGACCACTTCGCCGATCTTCCCCGGGCCCAGCGTGTCGCCTGCATTCCCTCGAATGACGACCTCCGTCCCGTGGACGGCGTATCCGACGCTGTCGGGCGCGTCACGCAGATCCCGCGGGTCCGCGATCGTGATCAGGCCCGCTTCCGTGCTCCCGTAAAGGTTGTAGAGCACCTCGCCCCAGCGGCCGGACGTTTCCTCGATCAAGCGCGTGGGCATCGGCGCGGATCCCGACACGATGCGCTCGATCGCGGCAGGCGGATCGTGCAGTGATGCGTCCAGCATGCGGCGCAGCAAGGTCGGCACCACGACGACGTTCGTTGCCTGCGTGCGCCTGGCGATTGCCCACAACCGGCTGCCGTCGGTATGACGCGTGAGCGCCACCGGACACCGAAGCGCCAGGCCCAACGCCAGCGCCGCGATGCCGTAGCCGTGAAACAGCGGTACCGCGATCAACGTGCGCGCCCCGGTTCGCAACGACAGCCGCGACACCAGGCTGTACACGATTCCGGCGACCTGCTTCACGGACAGCGCGCGGCGCACGCCTTTCGCCGCACCGGTCGTGCCGGAGGTCAGCACGATCAACGCGCCCGGCCTGCGCCGGCCGAGCCGCACGGGGGGCGTCGAGGCGATCAATCCCGGCAGATTCGGGCCGGCATCGCCCACCTCACGATCCGCGGACGCTTCGCTCCATAGCACCCGACCACGAAAACCGGCCTCCTTGACGTGTGCTTCGTATTCCGGATCGACGACGAGCGTGCAGACATCGTGACCGTCGAGCGCCGCCGCCAGCTGACGCCCGTCGAATCGCGTGCTCAACAGAACGACGTCGGCACCCAGTCTCATCGACGCGAGCAACGCGATGACGAAGCCGCCGTGGTTCCGGCACATCAATCCGATTCGGTCGCGGCGCCGCAAGCCCATGCCGTCGAGCACGGTCGCCAGCGCGTCGACGTCGAGCACGAGCTCCCGCCAGCTCCATTGGCGCCGATCGTCGGTCAGCGCGGCTTCGTCGGGCGCGAGATCTTTCCAGAGCGCCGCGAGCACATACATCGACCATCCGTGCCTGACGCCCAGCAGGATGACACGCAACCCCAGCGCGACCGGCGCGGGCAGGCCGCTGACGCGCAGCGCTCGCCATACCCAGCGCACCGCCGTCAGGCAGTCACGCATCGCGCTTCCCCGATGCATGCTGCGACGTGTTTCTCCGATGCAGTGCCGCGAGCATCCAGTCGACAGGATGACGAAACAGAATCGCGAGCCATTCGCATGGCCAGAGCCACCAAGGCGCAACGCGCCGCCGGCGCGACACCAGCGCGTAGGCCAGTACGCCAGCCGCCTGCTCGGCAGACATGCCCGGGACGCGCTCGAACACGGCGCTGGGCGCGCTCATCGGCGTATGGACCAACGGCAGATAGACCGATCCGAGATCGACGCCGTTGGCGCACAGCTCGCCCGCCACCGACTGAAACCACATGTCGAACGCGCTCTTGCTGCTCTGGTAGGCCGCCCAGTAAGGCGTCGCGGGGAGCCGGGCCGATACCGTGGACACGTTGACGACCTGCCCCGCGCCGCGCGCCATCATCAGCGGAAGAATCCGGCTCAGCAACGCGACCGGCGCGACATGGTTGATCTGGTTGCAGCGCAGCGCATCGCGCAACAATTGCTCGCCGTCGGTCACGCGTCGTCGAATCGATTTCCCGGCGTTGCTGATCATCACGTCGATCGCCGGAACCTCGGCTTCGATCCGGTCGCCCAGTGCATGCACCTGGCTCATCTCCGCGAAATCGACGCAGTAGTAGTGCACGCTTGCCCCTTTCGCCGTTGTCTGCCTGCAGACATCGGCCAGTCGCGCTTCGTTGCGCGCGACCAGAAGCAGCCGTACGCCGGGCTGTGCGAGCAGGCGCGCGGCAGCCGCACCGATCCCGGAAGACGCGCCGGTGATCAGGATGGTCTTTCCCGCCAGCATGCGCCGCAATCGTGCTTCGTCCGCACAGGTTCGGGGGCAAAGCCAGCTCGGCATGGGCGGTCGCGACATGATGCGGATACATCCTCGAATGAAATACGTCGGCCAGAAAAATGTGAAGTCGATCGCCTCGGTAAACGACGGACTGCCATCGACTTCGCCCGTTCTGAAAACGGTCGTTGCTTCCAGAATTCCCACATGCATGCCGCCGTGTCCACCCCAATACCCGATCGGCCCAGGGCGGATGCATGTCGCGTTCTCGCGTTACCCCCACCTTCATCGAAAGCCGCCTCCCATCCGGAATCGCCGAAACAGCGTGACGCGTCGGCGCAGCCGTTCGTTGCCGATATCGGTATTCGCCGAACGCCAGCCAGCGGAACGACAACCCGCCAGCACCGGCTACCCGCACGGCATCGAGGCGGCGTCATCGGCCTTGTGCGCGATGAACGACCCGTGAACGACCTGTGGTCGGCCCTCCCGAACGAAGGTCGCGTTGAAATCGACTTGCCACGCACCTTCGCCGGCAGCCCGGACATCGTAACGACCTTTGGCGCCGAGCTCGCATCCGTTCGAGTCGCACAGATAGACGCGGGCTTGCCCGCGGTCGGCACGAGCGGCCTCCGACGCGCTGACGACTTCGGCTTCCGAAGCATCGGGCACGGTCAGTCGCACGCTTCGTCCGTCCTTCGCGATGGACGTGATGACCGGCAGCGGCGCATCGTTGGAGCCGCACGTGTGACCGATCAGGCCGTCCGGCCAGACGTCCCGCGTATCGCGATCGGAACACCCGCATGCCAGGACGGAGATCGCGGCGATCAAGGGCCACGCCAGGAAGCGAGGCCCGACCGGCCGTGCGCCGTTGACGCTTGAATCGAATCGCCGTCCTGAACGATCGGATATCGGACGCTTCATGTCGGTTTCTCCGGGCTGGGAGACGTACGAAAGGCGCGGCGGTCGCCGTCGCTGGCAGCGTTCGAGTCGGCGCCGCGGCAACGCCGGCATGACGATCACGCAGTCGCGTTCCATTGCTTTGCCAGTTCGGCAGCCAACGCGGTCCAGCTTGCCGGATCGGCCAGCAGTTCGTCCAGGAACGCCAGTTCTCCGCGAAACCGGAACGGGCATGCCGGCGCGTCTGCAACCAGCACGCGGCTGTACGAGACCGCTGCTGCCGGCAGCATCGCCGCTAGCGCGTCGCTCGCGACCGCATGCTTGCGGCGGGCAAGGGCCACGATGCCGACCGCCAATAGCGGCAAGCCGGCCAACTCGCCGTAGCGAACCCGCGCCCAGCCGGAACGACGAAACGTTGCGACGACCTTGCCGAACGGTGTAGCCGGATCACTGTCGCCCGCGTGAAGGGCGAGTAGTGTTCCGACCAGCGCCTGGTCGAATGTCCCGCTCTCGGCAAGCACGCGATCGGTGAACCCGCCCCATGCCGCCGGCCGGGGCAAGCCGTGCTCGATCGCGGCCATCAGCTTCGTCACCAGCACCACCATGCCTTCGATCGCCGGCGTTTCGTCGGGATCACCCCAGTCATCCGCGGCAGGCACCTGAACCCGATAGGTCGCTTCATCGCCGGCCGCCAGCGCCACCAACGGATCGGTGAAACACGCTTTCAGGCCGAATGGCGCATTCGCAAGCGCGGTCAAAGTCGAGATGCGCACGTAGGCGGACAACAAAGCGCGAAACCGGACCGGCTCCTGATTCCAGGCCGCCGTCACGATCGGCGCCAGGTCCTTGCCCATGCCCTGCAGATTCAACAGCCGCCACGCCTGCGGCGTCAGGGCCGCAATGAAACCCGGCCGGCCGTTCGCATAACGGCCTCCGCCCCGGGGAATCTGCGCGAGATGCCTTTCCAGTCCGGCCAGCCATTCATCGATTGAAACGTCGTTCATCAGCAGGCGATCCCGTTGAATTCGGCTGAACAGGCAGGCTCCCGGCCAACCCCGTCGGCAGCGTGAACCACGCGTGCCGCCGGGCCGGTTGCGAGCGCCTGCCGACCATGCCGGACTAGTTTTTCAGAAAATGCGGTTCCAGCTGGTCGATGTTTTTCGTCCACGAGTGAATGTCCGCAAGGAGCGGATCGGGAAAGGGCAGGATGTCCTGAGACTCCGACGGCGTGGATACCCATTTTTGCCCGTCCCAATGAAAATCGGCCTGTGTTTCGGACGTACCCGCCTGACTGATCACCAGCAAGGTACAGGCGACCTGATCCTTGTAGCGTGGATTCAGCGCCGGTTTGCAGGTTCCGAGCGCGACGCGGCCCTGCTCCTCCGCGACCATCTCGATCTCTGCGCGAAGGGCTGCCGTCGCCTCCTTGTTCGTGAGCCGGGTCGCCGGCAGATCGGCACGACAGGCCGCGTAAGCGATGGTCATCGCCACAAGAACAGTGCGCTTCACGACAAGATGGGGCATAGACGTCGTCCAGAAAAAACCGATTGCGACGGATTCCATCGACTCGAAACGATCTGCTTCGAGCAGTGGACCTTGTACCGCCAGTGACACGACCCTCGAGTGATCGGTCAAAGGCCGCGCGATCACGACACCGGATCTCCACGCATCGGGAAGTCGCCGGCGCAGCGTTCGCGCGTCTTTCACGAGCGGCTCACCGGACAGGAGGCGTCGTGTTTCGCGACGCCTCCGTCTTTCCGAAAATACGGCTTGCCAGGAGGCTCGAGACAAACGCGATCAACACCGCTAACCCGAACCGGATGGGATAGATGCTGACCAGCTCGCCTGAAACGAGCGCCCAGTCCGACGTGCCGATCGTCATCGTGAATTCGACGACGAACACGATCACCGCAACCACGTTGCAAACCAGTATCACGCGCCGCGTCGATTTGACGACACGACCGAGCGCGAATGCACAAACGAACCACGCACCCACCACCGAGGCAATCAGCGGCATCGCCGTCGGAATATTGATGGACGCGTCGCTCGTATTGCGTGAGACGTTCTTCAGTGCAGCCCAAATCAGATCGGTCGACAGAATCCAGATGAACGGCACGAGGAACGAGAGGCCCAGAATCAGGGTTCGCGCGATCCAGGAGTCGTGCACCCTCGCGACGAGTGTATTAATCGATTGCATTCATTCTCCGGAAGGTTGCCTGCCTGCGGGTGTCGCCGCGCGTTCATCTCCAATGCGAGCGAGACGGGCAAGCGCACGTCGCGCGGCCTGCGACTTCGGATCGAGCGCAACCGCGCGCCACAGATAGCTCCGCGTGTCGTAGGCATTCGCACGGACGCCGTCGCCCGACTGATGGGCCAGACCGAGATACAGACAGCTTTCGGCGTCGTTCAGTATGCAGCCCCGATAGAACAGCTGTGCCGCGGTTTTCGGGTCACGCGCGCCGATTTTCCGGCCGAGTCGCAATTTCCCGAGATTGCTGCACGATTCACCGTCGTCGTGATCGCATGCGGTCTGGTAGTAAGTCGCCGCCCGCTTCAGATCACGCCGGACGCCTTGCCCCGTGTGGTATATCACCCCGAGGTTGAAACAGCCGAGCGAATCGCCGTCGCTGCATGCCTCCCTGAACAACGCGATTGCACGCTGGCGATCCCGGTGCACGCCGATCCCTTTCATATAGGCCGCCCCGAGATTCGCGCACCCCGTCATACGGCCTGCCTGGCACGCCTTGTCGAATAGTTGCACGGCTCGCCTGCCGTCCCGCACCACCCCCTGGCCGAAGACATAAGCCAGGCCGAGATTCGAACACTCCGTGTCGTCGAGGTCGCAGGCCGATCTGAAGTTTATCGCTGCGGCGAACCAGTCCAGTTGCACACCGTCACCTTTCTGGAGCATGAGCCCCATTCGAATGCAGTTCGAGGCATTCGACTGGTCGCAGCCGTCCGCGTAAAAGTCCGCTGCATGCAGGAGGTTGTCGGTCGCGGCCGCGGCATAGCCCAAACCGGCCTTCTCGCAACTGTCCGGATCGGTCGCGTGACACGCGTCGACGAGCTGCGCCAGCGACTTCTGCGAAGAGGTAGACGATGACGAGACATCGCTGGCCGTCACGCCGGTTTCATCCTTTTCGTGCGGGTTTGCCGGGTTATCGCGTACCGCTTCCTCTTTCGTTTGCAGTCCGACCGATGTCTCGACGCTCGCCGGTGCGGCGGCCTGCCCTCCGGCCTGACATGCCGTCAGGCAGAGGATCGCTAATACGGCGAGATAGCTTTTCATATATTTCGCGATTCCTGCCCGGCAGGCAGCCGGATTTCGTTGCTTCGATCAACGGGCATGGCGAGTGCCGATGCGCGTCGCGCAGGCTACTTCCCCATCAGCTTGCCGCGCGCGGCCTTGAACAGGCCGACCAGCCCCAGCCGCCCGCCGGGCAGCGCCAGCAGCTCCTTGTCCAGTTCCTTGCGCTGCGTCTCGCTCAATTGCCGCGGCGGCAGGATCAACAATTCCCGGTACATCGCCACGGCCTTCTCGGGTGCCCCTGCGGGCGCATAGGTGCGGGCCAGGCTGATACGCGCCCTGATCAGTTGCGCGTTGATCTGCTCGTCGGTCTCGCCGCTGCACGCCTGAAGCAGCCGCTCGCACGGACGCAGCGCGTCGGCATGGCGGCCCAGCTTGCGCAGCAGGATGCCGAGGTTGACCGCCGACTTCGCGGCCTGCAGCCGGAGATTCGCCTCCCCGGCGGACAGGTAGCCGTCGAGCACCTGGCGATAGCCGGCCAGCGCGGATTCCGGATCGCGGTCCGCCAGCGTGCAGGCCTTGCCGAACATCGCACTGGCCACGCGCAAACGCAGATAGGCCACGTCCGCATGCCGCCAGCGTTCGATGATCTGCGCATAGACCTCCAGTTCTTCGTCGTGACGGCCCAGCTTGTCCAGGTCGACCGCCTTGTTCGACATGGCCAGCGCCACGTCTTTCTCGGCCGTCGTCGACAGGTCGCTGCCGTAGCGTGCGATCACCTCGTCGTTGACGGCCAGCGACGCCTCGCGCTGGTTCAACCGCGCATAGCAGAACGCCTTGTTGGTCATCGCATTCCGGCACAGGCGCCGCAACTCGGGATGCAGCGATTCGACGTGCTGCGTCAGGATCTGGTCGTACAGGGCGATCGCGTCGCGATACTTGTCTTCGTCCCGCAGGGCGTCGGCGCGGTCGAGCGTTCCGGCGATCGCGTCGCGCTGTGCAGGCGTCAGGTCTTCGTACTGTTCGCCATAGTTCACGGCCACGCCGCGATCCTGCAATCGATTGAGGCAAGTCAGCCGGCTGGCGGCGCCCTTCGCCACGCTGTCCCGCAGCTTGCCACCGGTGGCGTTCGCAAAGCGCGCCATCAGCGCGTCGTACACCGGCAGCGCTTCTTCGGGACGATCCAGCCCGTTCAGGAGCAGATAGGCCTTGTTCAGATACGCACTGGCCACGCGCGGCTCGATGGCCGGCGCCGGATCGGCCGCGAAGCGGTTCAGCAGCAGGTCGTAGCTCGCGATGGCCTCGTGCGGATGAGCACGTTCGCGCTGGTGAACCGCGAGGCTGTACAGCGCATCGGCCACCATCGACCGGACGGATGCATCGTCGTCCGCATGAAAGCGTTGGTCCAGCGCGTGCACAGCCTGCGCGTATGCCTGCTCGGCCGGCTCGAGCGGCACCGACTGGCCGAACGGTGTGTCGTCGTCCTTCGGCGGAGTGGCCTCTGCAAGGATGTCGATGCGCAGGTCCATCGCACGCGCCACGGCCCGGCGCAACGGTTTGTCGAACCCGGCTTTCCCCGATTCGACCACGTCATCCAGAAGATCCGGCGCCAGCGACAGCGCATCGAGCGCCTCGTCCGGCCGCTCCATTTGACGCAGCAGACGGCCGCGCTCGATCTGCACGTTCACGCGCAGCCTGCTCAATACCGGATCCGTTTCTCCGGTCGGCGCATCGGCCGGCAGAAGCGCGAATGTCTCCAGCGCTTGCCTGGGTCGTCCAAGTGCACGCAAGGCCCAGGATTTGAGCAGCAGGATACGAACCAGTTGCGGCGATGCGGCCTGCATCGGTCCGGAGCGCTGCAGATGCTGCAACAACCGCTCCGCCTCATCGAGCACTTGCCCCGGACGGTCCCGGGCCTCGAGCCGCTCCAGCATCGCATCGATCAATTCGGCCTGCACCGCCGCGTCGGAATGGTCGCGATAACGCGTCCATTGTTCGTCTGCAACCTTGTCGGCCCGTTCCGGATAGTCATCCTGATCGTGTTGATCGTCCTCGTCCGCCCCGGCACCGCCCAACCGGCGCAACGCGCGCGCCTTGTGACGCAACGCCTGATTGACGCGCAGCACCACGAAGCCATCATCGCTGTCGGCGTGATCGAAAATCAACGCATCGCATGCGTCGATCCACGCATTGAGGTGATCGGCGTCATTGCCCGCCTCGTCGGCCGCTTCCTCGGCCCACGCTATTGCATCGAACCGGGCCAGGACATGCGTTTGCCGGATCTCCGGACACGTGCTGCGTGCATATCCCGCCAGCAGCGCGCGTTGCTCGGATCGGGCTTCTTCATCGCGATGCAGCACCTTGAGCAAACGCGAGCGCATATGCAATGCGTCGGCCGCCACCTCCTGCGCGCCCGGATCCTCCGCCTCGGCGAAGTCGGCCCGCACCGCCGAAAGCTCGCTCAGCGCCTCGTCGTCGTAGTCGAGTTCACTCAGCATGCGGGCCCGGCGCAAGCGGATGCGGCCAACCAGCGCACGCGTCGCGGGCCACTCGTCCGCGCCGAACCGCTCGGCCAGGCGCTGTGCGTGACGCACCATGTCCACGCGTGCGAAAGTTTCGCCCATCGCGGTACGAATCCTGATTTCCTCCAGCCCGGCATACGCCACCCACTCGCGCACCGCCAGCGCCCGAGTATGCTCGAAGCGTGCCTGCACCGACTCGGCAATCTCCAGGGCCCGAAGCAGCTGGCTTTGTCGCGCCAACGCCACGACCTTGCGGCAGGCGGCCTGGACCAGCCAGGGCCATGCGCTCTCCGGCGTGTCCGCGCCCTGGTCGAAATAGCGCGTGAAGGCGTCGACTTCGGCCACCGCATCGGCATTTCGCTCCAGCGTTTCCAGCGCCTCGATCTTGCGCAGCCAAGCAGCGGCCAGGTGCTCCAGCAATTCGACCGGTGCCGCGGCAACCGTCGGCGCAGCCTGCAGCAGGCGAACGCACACTGCTTCCGCTTCGACCCGCGCCTTCTCTGCGCTGTCCTCCGTCATGCGCATACCGCCTCCTCAGCACCGCATTTCACACTGCACGGTCCGAACGACCCGAGTGCGGACCCCGACGCGTCGCCACAACGCGTGTGGATGACGTAAAGTCGTCTGTTGTCCGTGTCGTCTATACCGTCATCACCACACCATGACTCGTGATCGATGGCTCACCGATATCGCGATCCGGCCAGGGCCTGCGCACCCGCATTCTCTACTTTGTCGATGCGTATGACGAATTAGTTACGATTCAGCCATATATCGGAGCTTTGATCGGGTCAATATGTCGATTCATTAAGCAATGTGGTTATCGGCCATGCTCGCATTGCGAGGGCACACGCCCCCTCGCAGAACCCGACGGCATCGAAAAACCGGCTGTGGCAGTACCGAGGCGCCCGGTGTGGTTCAATCACGGACCGACATCGACTCGGCATGAAGCGTACATACGGACCGGATGGCGTGCTTCGAATCTCGACGACCTCGATCGTCACGTCGTCATTCTTCTTCGGCTCCGCGTTGCGCGTCGCGCGGTGGCCAATGCACGACGGCCGGGCTTCGAGTCCGTTGCCGGTCAATCAATCGCCCGCCCCCACCCCGGCGATCCGTTCGCGCAGCCGCGGCGCCACGAAATCGAGAAACGCGCGCAGCTTCAGCGGCATCGGCGCCTGCCCCTTGTGCACCAGGCTGACCGGCAGCGGCTGCGATTCGAACGCGTCGAGCACCACGTCGAGCGTGCGATCGCGCAGCGCCTGCGCAACCTGATACGACAGCACGCGGATCAACCCGACACCGAGCACTGCGGCATCGATGGCCGCCTCGGCCGTATTGACCGCGAAGCGCGAATGCACGGGCACCGTCAGCTCGCCCTTCTCGCCGCCGAACACCCACGCGCGCCGCGACGCCAGCACCTCGAACGTGATGCATTGATGCCGCGCGAGGTCGGTGGGTTCGGTGGGGGTGCCATGCGCCGCCAGATACGCCGGGCTTGCGCAGATCACGCGGCGCACGCTGCCGACGCGGGTCGCCATGAAGCTGCTGTCGGGCAACTCGCCGATCCGCAGTGCGACGTCGATCTGCTCTTCCATCAGGTGCGTGACGCGGTCGGTCAGCACCAGCCGCACGTCGATCTCGGGATAGTGGGCGAGGAACGCAGCCAGCACCGGCACGATATGCAGGCGTCCGAACACGATCGGCGCGGTGACGATCAGCTCGCCGCGCGGCGCCGCATATTCGCCGGTGGCGGCACGCTCGGTTTCCGCGATGTCGTCGAGGATGCGCCGGCAACCGGCGACGTACGACTCGCCCGCCTCGGTCAGCGACAGTTGCCGCGTGGTGCGATGCAGCAGACGCGTATTCAGGTAGGACTCGAGATCCGCGATCTTGCGGCTCACGGTCGCCAGCGGAATGCCGAGCTGGCGCGCGGCGGCCGACATGCTGCCGGCGTCGATCACCGCCACCAGCAGGGACATCGACTCCAGGCGGTTCATATTGCCTCTCGAATTCCGGAAAGATGATTCCAGATTCTGGTGGATTATCTTTGTGAGTGCAAGGCAGTACGCTTCTTTCACCACGTCCCGCCAGCCGCCTCCGCTGCCCGCGGTGGCGGATTGCCATGAAAGGAGCCTACCGTGAACGAATTCCCTGTCGCATCGGGCATGCCGCCCATCGCGTCACCCGCCGCGTCACCCGCCGCAGCGCCACCCGCCGCCGCGTCGCGCGGCAAGATCGTCGCGATGGCCGCCATCGCCGGCGCGGTCGTGACCAACATCTATTGCACGCAGCCGATCCTGCCGTTGATCGCACAGGACCTGCAGGTCGCCCCGGCGACGGCCGACCTCGTGGCCGGCGCGGCGCTGCTCGGCTTCGCGACCGGGCTGGCGCTGCTGCTGCCGCTCGGCGATCGCTACGACCGGCGCAAGCTGGTGCTGGGCCAGATCGTGCTGGCCTTCGCGTTCGCGGTGGCGTCCGCACTCGCGCCGGGTGTATGGGCGCTGATCGGTGCCGCGTTCTCGCTCGGTGTGGTCAGCTGCGTGCCGCAGCAACTGGTGCCGTTCGCGGCCGTGATGTCCGCACCCGATGAACGCGGGCGCAACGTCGGTACGGTCGTCACCGGCATCATGGTCGGCATCCTGCTGGGCCGCGCGGTCAGCGGCCTGATCGCCGCGCACGCCGGGTGGCGTGCGGTGTATGCCGTCGAAGCCGCCGCGATGGTGCCGGTGGGGATCGCCGCCGCGTGGTTGCTGCCGCGCGGCGTGCCGAGCACCACGCTGTCGTATGGCCGGCTGCTCGCGTCGCTGTGGACGCTGGCGCGCGCACATCGCCCGATCCGCGAATCGATGATCGTGCAGGCGCTGCTGTGGGCCGCGTTCAATGCGTTCTGGGTCAATCTCGCCGCACTGCTCGCCGACGGCCCGTGGCATCTCGGCAGCGCGTGGGCCGGCGGCTTCGGCCTCATTGGCGCGGCAGGCGCACTGGCCGCCACGATCGGCGGCCGGGCGTCGGACCGGATCGGCACGCGGCGTGTGATCGGCCTGGGCATCGCGATCGTTACGGTTTCCTATCTGATCCTCGCCGGCGCCGGCAGCTCGCTCGCGCTGCTCGTGGTCGGCGTGGTCGTGCTCGACATCGGCGTGCAGGCCGGCCTGGTCGCGAACCAGACGCGCGCGTTCGCTGCCGATCCGAAGGCACAGGGGCGCATCAACAGCCTCTACATGACCGCGACCTTCGTCGGCGGCGCGATTGGCGCGATCGTCAGCGGTGCGCTGATGGCGCGCTTCGGCTGGCACGGCGTGGTCGCGTTCGGCATCGCGGCGGGGCTCGCGGCCGCGCTCGTGCATCGCTGCGGGGCACGGCACTGAGCCGGCGCACGTCATGATCGACGTCGACCGCGCTCACAAGGCGCTAGCGCATCCGTTTCGACGGAATGTACTGCGCTGGCTGAAGGCGCCCGATACGTTGTTGGCGAACGCCGCGCGCCTGCGCTCGCAACACGGCGTACCGCTTTCGTCGATCGTGGCACGCAGCGGGTTGTCGCAATCGACCGTGTCGGCGCACCTCGCCGTGCTGTGCGAGGCCGGCTTGATCGTCGCGACGCAGGTCGGCCAGTGGCGCTTCGTCGCCCGCGACGACGCGGGCATCGCGGCATTCGTCGCGCAGGTCGTCAGCGATCTCTGACCGGCACTGGCAGGCCCTGACAGTTTCGACAGGGGCGCCGCGATACCTCTTCCGCCCGCTGCGCGACATCGGCACAATGCCGCTCATGCTCCAGGACAACGCCTTCGTTTACCCTTCCGCCGGCCCCATCGGCCGCCTCGCCAACCGGGTCGTCGCGAGCCGCCCGCTGCTGCGCACACGTCGCGCGCTGCTGTCGCGGCTGCCGTTCCTGCAGCTCGCGAGCGAGGTCGAGAACGTCGTGTACTGTACGTGGCTCGTCGATGTTGCCGCCGTCGCGCACCTGGTGCCACGCGGCGTCACGCTCGCGAGCCGCGATGGCCGCACGCCGTTCACGATCCTCACGTACGCGCACCGTCATTTCGGCCCGCGTATCGCGGGCCCGCTGCGACGCGTGTTCCCGTCGCCGCTGCAGAGCAACTGGCGGCTTTATGTCGATGCGCTGCCGGGCGGCGTGCCGGCCGATCGCACGGTGCTGTTCGTGAAGAACGTATTCGATCACCCGCTCTATGCGCTCGGCAGCCGGCTCTTCAGCGATGCGCTGCCGTCGCATCTCGCCGAGCGCTTTACGCATGCCGTACAGGACGGACGTTATCGAACGCTGTTGTCGGGCGGTAGCGGGAGCGCGCCCGATTTCCACTGCGCGGCAGCGCTGTCGGACGACTACTCGCTACCCGAGGCGTTCGCGCCGTTCTTTGGAAGCTGGCGCGACGCCGTCGCTTACCTGTCGCTGCAGCACGCGGCCGTCGCGCATGTCGCGGACTGCGACCGCCTCGCGCATGCGTCGATCGACCTGCCGATCGATATCGACGCGGTTCGGCCGCTGAAACCGGTCGAGCCGGTCGGTGGCGGCGAGTTCCTCGCGCGCATCGGCGCGACCGGCGAACCGCTGTGCTTCGTCGTGCCGGATGTCGCGTTCAGGGTGTTGTCGGAGCGGGTGTTGTAGCGCCCTGCTCAACCCGTGCGCAACTCGCGTGCGTTTTCAACCGTGTCGCTTTCGTCGGCCATCCGCCCGATGTAGTCCCGCACGAACTGCACGGCAATCCGCCCCGACCGCGCACCGCGTTCCAGCGCCCACTGCAGCGCCGGTTCGCGCGCCGCGCGAATCTGCTCCGCATCGAACCCGGCTTCACCCAGCCGGCTTTCGACAACAGCCAGATACGCATCCTGCGTGAACCCGTAGAACGTCACCCAGATCCCGAAGCGCTCGGACAACGAGATCTTCTCCTCGACCGCGTCGCCCGGGTGCAGCTCGCCGTTCTCCGCACGCGACACGTTCGCGTTGTCGCTCGCCTGCTCGGGCATCAGGTGGCGGCGATTGGACGTCGCGTACACGAGCACGTTCGACAGGTCGCTCGCGACCGAGCCGTCGAGCACCGTTTTCAGTTCCTTGTAGCCGGTCTCGCCCGCCTCGAACGACAGGTCGTCGCAGAACACGATATACCGCTCGGGCCGCGCCCGCACCAGCTCGACGATCGCCGGCAGATCGCTCAACTGCTCCTTGCCGACCTCGATCAGCCGCAACCCGTGCGGCGCGAACGCGTGCAGGCACGCCTTCACGATCGACGACTTCCCGGTGCCCCGCGCACCGGTCAGCAGCACGTGATTCGCCGCGAATCCGCGCACGAACTGCCGCGTGTTCCGTTCGACGATCGCCACCTGGCGCTCGACGTTGCGCAGCGCATCGAACGCGATGAGCGCGGGCGTCGCGACCGGTTCGAGCGGCGCCGTCCGTGGCCCGCCGTCGAAGCCGCGCCAGCGGAATGCGACTGCCGCATCGAAATCGACCGGCGCCGGCTGGCCGGTGCCCGCCAGCGCTTCGAGCGCGGTCGCGATCCGTTCGAGCTGATGCGCGAGCGCCGGGCCATCGACGGATGCACGCGCGTCCGGCAGCGCGGCCATCAGGTTCTGCATGTCGCGATCGCCGCTCATTGCCGCACTCCTTGCGATGCGCTCGCCTGAAACGGAAACCGCTGCGCAATCGCGACGCCGACGAGCGCCACGCCGCCGCCGATCAGGTGATACAGCTTCAGCGATTCACCGAGCAGCACGATCGCGCCGCCGGCCGTCATCACCGGCAGCAGGTTCATGAACATCGCGCAGCGGCTCGGGCCGAGCAGCCGCACGCCCTGCATCCACAGATACGGCAGCACCACCGACGCCAGCACACCGGCATACAGGATCAGCGGCACGCTCGCGCGCGTCGGCCACGCCGCCTGCGCGGGCAGGCGCAGCAGCATCGGCACCATGAACACGAGCGCGGCGAGCGCCTGCACGTAGGTCGACTGCCATGCCGGCAGCGCACCGATGCGCCAGCGCTTGAGCAGCACGCCGTACAACGCATACGCCGCCGACGCGGCCAGCATCAGCAGGTCGCCCGTATGCACGCCGCGCGCGGCGATCGTCGTCGGATGCCCCTCGGCGATCAGGTAGACGACGCCCGCGAGCGACAGCACCCCGCCGCCGATCATGCCGACGCTGGGCGGATCGCCGAGCAGCAGCGAGCTGAGCGCCATCGTCATCAGCGGCACGAGCGCCGTGATGATCGCCATGTTGGTCGCGCTGGTCGTTTTCGCGGCCTCGTAGGACAGGCTCTGGAACAGTGCCATCGCGAGAAAGCCGAGCACCGCGAGTTTCGGCAGGTGCGCGACGAGCGCCGCGCGATTGCGCCACGCGGGGCGCAGCGTGAACACGCTCATCAGCGCAACGGCGAGCAGCAGCCGGTAGAAGGTGATCGCCGACGGGTCGATCGTCGATGCCGACAGCTTCGACACGACCACGTTGCCGGCCCACAGCGCGATCGCGCAGAAGGGAAACAGAAATGGGGACTTGTTCATCGCATTTGACGGATTAATATCCTGACAGGGGTCTGGCGTAGTTGGGAACGCCATCGTGCCCGCCCGACCAACTGCCTGTCTCACGCCAAAATGTCACGACTTGTCGCCAATCGGACACTCGAGTCCACCCCGCCCGGTGCCCACCTGCCCTTCGAGTCGACGCCGATGCCCGTCTCGGCGATGGCGGCGACGTACGCGCATGGCACGTCGATCGCGCCGCACCGGCATCGCCGCGCGCAGCTGCTCTATGCGATCGAGGGCGTGATGCACGTGCAGTCGGAAGGCGCGTCGTGGGTCGTGCCGCCGACGCGCGGCGTGTGGCTCGAGGCCGGTCTCGACCACACGGTGCAGATGAGCGGCGACGTGCAGATGCGCACGGTGTTCGTCGAGCCGGGCGCGGTCGAGCACCTGCCCGCGCGAAGCTGCGTCGTGGAAGTGCATCCGCTGCTGCGCGAGCTGATCCTCGCCGCGGTCGACGTGCCGCTCGACTATGCGCCGGGCTCGCGCCACGACCATCTGATGCACCTGCTGCTCGCCGAAGTGACGGTGGCGCCGCTGCTGCCGCTGTACCTGCCGTGGCCGCATGACCCGCGCCTGCGCACGATCTGCGACGCGCTCGTCGCCGCGCCCGACGACCTGCGCACGATCGCCGAGTGGGCCGACCTGCTCGGCCTGTCGGTCCGCACGCTCCATCGCGCGTTCCGGCGCGAGACGGGGCTCAGCTTCCGCCGCTGGCGCGAACAGGCGCGGCTGCTGCTCGCGCTCAAGCGCCTCGCGCATGGCGAGAAGGTGCTGACCGTCGCGATGGATCATGGCTACAGCAGCCAGAGCGCATTCTCCGCGATGTTCAAGCGGCATTTCGGCGTGTCGCCGTCGGCGTTTTATGCGTAGGGTTCGTGCGCGGCACGATCGCCGTCTACCGGCTGCCCGGGCAGGCCGCGCACCCCGCATGACGCCCCCCGCTACCGCGCCGCAATCCCCGCGATGAAAAACACGCACGCGGCTGCCGACGCCACCGTGCGCACGTGATTCCACATCGTCCAGTCATGCACATAGCGCGTCCACAGCGCCGCACCCTGCGCGGTCGCCGGATCGGCCGCGGCGAGCGCATCGTTGAGCGGCACGTTGACGGCCATCGTCACCGCGAACATCCCGAACAGGTACAGCGCGCCACCCGCGACCGCCACCATCGCGCCCGGCTGCTCGCGATTGAACAGCGCGAGCACGACCAGCGCAAGCGCCATCAGCGTCGTGACGAGGAACAGCGGCATGAACGGCGAACGCACGATCTCGACGTTGATCGCGTTCATGGCGGCCACGCCGGCCTGCGGCGCGATCCGTCCGAGCGACGTCATCACGAACGTCGAGAACGCGAAATACACGCCGGCCATCAACCCGCAGCCGATGGCCGAGCCCCACAGCAATGCGGCGGTCACGAACGCGATCATGATCGTGCGCTCCACACGCCGGTTGCGGCTGTCGCGCGCGCATAGTCGGCGAAATCGCGTGCCGGCCGCCCGAGTGTCGCTTCGATGCCGTGCGTCACCGCGCTGTTGCGCCCGTCGAGCACCACGCTGAACAGATCGTCGAGCAGCGCGACGACCGGCTCCGGCACGCCGACCTCGCGCAATCCGGCAACGAACGCATCGGCCGGAATCTCGCGATAGACGACCGGCCGGCCGGCGGCCCGTGCGATCTCGCCGACCGCCTCGGCAAACGTCAGCGCGCGCGGGCCCGTGACCTCGATCACGCGGTTCGCGAAGCGCGCATCGGTGAGCGCGGCCACGGCGACGTCCGCGATGTCGTCCGCATCGACGAACGGCTCGCGCACCGCGCCGGCCGGCAGCGCGACTTCACCGGCCAGCACGCCGTCGATCAGGTAGCCCTCGGAGAAGTTCTGGTTGAACCAGCTCGCGCGCACCACGCCCCAGCCAACACCCGACGCCTGCAACGCGGCCTCGGCGGCCTGCGCGCGGGGCTCGCCGCGTCCGGACAGCAGCACCACGCGCTCGACGCCGCTTTCCCGCGCGAGCCGCGCGAATGCGGCGATCGCATCCACCGCGCCTTCGACGGCCAGGTCGGGCTGGTAGGTCACGTACGCGGCCGATACGCCTTCAAGCGCGGCGGGCCACGTCTCGGGCACCGTCCAGTCGAAGCGGACGGCCGACGTGCGCGACACGGGCCGGGTTGCGATGCCGCGCGCGCGCAGCCGTGCATCGACGCGGGCGCCCGTCTTGCCCGAACCGCCGACGATGAGGGTGGGAAGTGCCGACATGACCGTCTCCTTTGACTAAAATACGAGAATGTCTCGCGTTTCAAAAACACGATAGACTCTCGCATTAGCAACGTCAAGTTTTTCTGGAGGCGGCATGGGCCGACAAAAATCGGGGCAGAACGACGGGCCCGGAGCCGCGGCAGCGGACACGGCAGACGCGCCGGCACGTGCACGTCTGGTGCCGACGCAGCAGCGCAGCCGCGAGCGGTTCGAGCGCATCCTCGCGTGCGCGTCGGAGGTGATGATCGAGAAAGGCTGCGACGCGTTCCGGATGAGCGATATCGTCGAACGCACGGGCATCTCGTTCGGTTCGCTGTACCAATACTTCCCAGACAAGGCGGCCGTGATCGGCACCCTTGCGGAGCGCTACAACGAAGCCGGGCACGTCTGCGTGCGGCGCGACCTCGCGACGATGAAGACGCTCGACGATCTCCACGCCACGCTCGCCCGCATCACGGACAGCTACTACCGGATGTTCGTCGACGAGCCGCTGATGCGCGACATCTGGCGAGCCACGCAGGCCGACCGCGCGCTGCAGGCACTCGACCGGGCGGACGGGGAGTTTCTGGCAGGGTTGTTTGCGGACGCGCTGGGCGAAGTGGCACCCGATACGCCGCATGCGCAACGGAGCGCGTTCGCCGAGCTGATGATGATCCAGATCGCGGCGGCCGTGCGCCATGCGATCACGCTGCCGCCGAAGGCGGCGCAGCAGATCCTCGCGATGTTCAAGCGTGCGCTGCCGCGGGATCTGTCGGTACTGGGCGCGTAGTCGTGTCAAACGAAGTACGCGGCCGGCACCGACTTCGCACCGCATCTGCCGGATACGCAATCCGCCGGCGGCAAACACGCCTGACGTGTGTCACGGCATGACTGGCGGATGGTAGCTGAGCGTGCTCGCAAGCGCCCAGAGCATGAAAATCACCAGCGGAAGATGCACCGCCAGCTGCGTGAACGTGAATCCCACGATGTCGCGGGCGCGCAGCCCGAGCACACCGAGGAGCGGCAGCATCCAGAACGGATTGACCAGGTTCGGCAATGCCTCGGCCGCGTTGTAGACCGTCACCGCCCAGCCCAGATGGACGTGCAGCAGTTTTGCCGCCTCGATCACGTAGGGCGCTTCGATGATCCACTTGCCGCCGCCGGACGGCACGAAGAATCCGAGGACGGCCGAGTACGCCCCCATCACCGCGGGAAACGACGATTGCGACGACAGCGCGACGAAGAAATGCGCGAGATGATCGGAGAGCGGCAGTCCGGCAGGCGCCGACGCCTTGGTCAGGATGTAGGCGATGCCGCCGTACAACGGAAACTGGATCAGTACACCTGCGACCGATGGCACGGCACGCGCGACGGCATTGAGGAATCGCCTCGGTCGCCAGTTCAGCAGCATGCCCAGCATCAGGAACAGGAAGTTGTACGTGTTCAGGTTCGAAATCGCGATCATCGGGTTTTTCGTCGTGAATTCGTGCGCGACCCAGACCGACCCGATCGCAACGATCGCGAGGGTGATGAGCGGGCTGTACTCGAGCCAGTCACCCGGGCGAGTCGGGCGCGGGATCGTCGCGTGGGCCTCGTCGAGCGGAATCCCGAGCTCCGCCGCCGTCTTTGCACGCGTGCCGCCGGGCGCGGACAGCCAGGCAATCAGCAGCGACACGACCGTCAGCACGGCGGCCATCAACATCGACTGCGGCAGGAAGATGGTTTCCGCGAAGGGAATGACGCCGGAGATGGCGAGCAGCGTCTTGGGCAGGCTGTCCGGATTCGCTTGCAGTTGCGATGCGGACGAGCTCAATCCAAGCGCCCACGTCGCCCCCATGCCGAGATAAGCCGCCGCGCCCGCTGCCCGGTAGTCCATGCGGAGATCGGCGCGACGCGCCAGTGCCCGAACCAGCAGGCCGCTGAAGATCAGGCTGATCGCCCAGTTGAACAGGGACGCGACGATGCTGACGAATGCAACGAACGCCACGGCCGCCCGTCCGGACGACGGAAAGCGCGCGAGCGCGCCGATCAGTTTCGACGCGGGTGGCGATACCGCGACGACATAACCCGAAATGGCAACGATCGCCATCTGCATCGTGAACGGGATGAGACTCCAGAAGCCGTCGCCGAACGCCACACCGACCTGCCTGATTGGCGCGCCGATTGCCGTCGCGCCCGCCGCCACGACGACCACGGCAATCGCGGCGAAAATATAAGCGTCCGGGAACCACTTCTCCGACCAGCGCGCCACGCCGGCGGCCATCCGCTCGAGCGCCCCTTCACGGTCCGTCGCCGCCGCACCAACGTGCGGCACTTCCATCAGATCCTTCATCGTAGTCTCCTTGCCCTTCAACACCCTAGTTTGATTTTTCATAGACCTGGATGGCAGCGGCCAGGTCCTCCATCGCGGTACCGACTGCCTTGAACACCGTTCTCCGGCCATCGTCTTGCCGGCCTTTTGCTTCGCCCTTGCACAATGCCGACAATGTCCGATTCAACCCGTCGATCGCGATGACGCCTCGCGACAGCGGGCCAAGGAGATCACCGGATTTTTGCGGGGCTTCGTCCGTGTCGACGTAGATCTCCGCATTCCGGAAGCAATCGTCGTCGGCCTCGCGCATGCGCGGCGTAAAGCTGCCGATCAGGTCGAGATGCGATCCCGATGCGAGCCACTTGCCGGATACGATCGGCTCCGTCGCAAGCGTCGCACAACTAACGATGTCCGCACGCCGAACGCTCGTCTCGAGATCGGCAACAGGCTCCGCGTTGAAGCCGAGCTCGGTCAGCCGACCGACCAGTTCGGCCACTGCCCGCGGATTCCTGTCCCAGACTTCGACGTCCGAAACCGGCAACTGGCTGCGATACGCGAGCGGAATCAGGCTGCCAACGCGTCCGGCACCCAGCAGAACGAGACGCGACGCATCCGGACGGGCCAGATAGGTCGCGGCCAGTGCCGATGCGGCCGCGGTGCGGCGCGAGGTGATCTCGTCCCCGTCCAGCTGCGCCAGCGGTTGTCCCGTCCGCCCGTCATAGAGCACGTACGTCGAGTGCAATCCGGGTAATCCGTGCCTCGCATTGCCCGGGAAGATGTTGACCGTCTTGATCCCCAGATAGCCGTTGTCCTCCCACGCGGGCATGATGAGAACCGTGCCCTCGTCTTCACTGCCGGCATTGACGGCATGCGCATGGCGAAGCGGCACGTGACAACCGTCGACGAACGCCTGCCTCAGGCGCGATACCAACGATTCAAAATCCAGCGCATCGCGTGTTGCCACGGCGTCAAAGTATTTCATGGTGAACATTTCCTTCAGCGGGTTCATGCATCGATGGCAACGTCGGTTGCCGGAATGGCCTGACAGGCGAGACACACATCGGGTTCATCGGGCCCGTGCCCGCTCAAATGCGCAACTTCGCCCGATACGACCTTGACCGCGCAGCTCTCGCACTGTCCGACACGGCAACCGCTCGGCATGACGACCCCGAGCGACTCCGCGAACGACAGCAGGCTTCCGTCGCGAGGCGTCCAGGTGGACACGCGACGCGATCGGGTGAACTGGACGACGAATCGTTTCGACGGGTCGAGCGCCGGCCTGGACGGCGACCTGAACGCTTCCTTGAAGATGTCGAAGGGCGGCACACCCCGTTCGATCAATCCTGCGGTAATCGCCTGCATCATCGGTTCCGGGCCGCACAAATAGAACCGTGCGCGCCGTTGAATCAGGTCGTCGCTGACGACGTCCGCGGTCAGATAACCCCTTATCTGGTAGTCGCGCCCGAGTACCTCGTCGTGCGGCTGGTTGTAGCAGTTGACAACTTCCAGCTTCGGCAGCCGCTGCTTCAATCGCTCGATGCGCTCGCGGAATGCGTGCGTCCCGCTGTTCTGGTTTGCATAGAAGAGTCTCGATTCCGGCGCCTGCGCGCCCCGATCCCGGATCGACTCCAGATAGGAGATGAACGGCGTGATGCCGATGCCGCCCGCAAACATCACGACGGGTTGCTTCGACGCCGGCGGTACGATGAAGGTGCCGGCGGGCGCACCGAGCAAAACGGGATCCCCCACCTTGAGCGATCCATGTATGTAGGAGGACATCGCCCCTTCGAACGGAACGCCCTCCCCGGTTCTGCCTTTCTGGTGGCGCACCGAGATGGAGTAAGTCCGGCGATCGTCTTCGCTGGCGGCGCCCGTCAATGAATAGGCGCGTGTCGTCCCCCCGTCGCCAAGTGCCGGAACGTGCACCGTCACGTGCTGCCCGGGCAGGTAGTCCGGCAACGCCCCGCGGTCCGACGCCCGAAACGTGACGGTTCGCACGCCGCTCGCTTCCTCGTGTATCGCGGAGACGACAAAATCCCGCCGCCCTTTCCACGCACGGCGTGACGGATCGGTCGACGGGTCCGGGCGGATGCGGCAGCGCACGGAACGCAGCGGCGAGGATCCGCT
This sequence comes from Burkholderia lata, assembly GCF_000012945.1. Classification (NCBI taxonomy): domain Bacteria; kingdom Pseudomonadati; phylum Pseudomonadota; class Betaproteobacteria; order Burkholderiales; family Burkholderiaceae; genus Burkholderia; species Burkholderia lata. The sequence goes on along the minus strand of NC_007509.1, from coordinate 430,650 downwards.
CACCGGGTCGAGTCTGGCCGCCGAAACGAGCCGGTTGAAGTTGCTGTGGTTTCGCCCCTCCACGGCGAGCGCATCCATGCCGATCTCGTCGCAGGCCTGCCACCAACCGTATTCGGCCACGATCACGTCATGCGCAAGCTCCGGCACGATGCGTGCCTTGAAGCGCGCCGAGCCGTTCGTCGTTTCGACCAGGAACCAGTCGTCATCGACGATGCCGTGCTCCGCCGCCAGCGCGTCATTGAGTTCCGCGACGGGGTACGGCGCGCGGCGGCGCAGGCTCGGGAGCCCGCGGTGCTGACTGTGGCAGTAGTACCCGTTCTTCATCGAGGTCAGGGTATAGGGGAATCGACGGCGATCGTTCACGCCCTCGCCCAGCCCATGCTGCGGCGGCACATATTGAGGCACCGCCGGGTAGCCGTGACGATGCAACTTCTCGGAATACAGTTCGACCCGCAACGTCTCCGTGTTGAAACCGCGTACGCCGTCGGGTGTTGCCGAAGCGTATCGACGCTCGTATTGCGTCAACGGCCTGGCGATACCCTCCGGATGTGTGCGCAGCAACGCGACGTCCATCCCGAGTGGCTCGAGCACATGATTCCATCCCGCCTCGATACTGCCGCCGAAGAACCGGTCCTTCATGCCGAGCCGAACCGCCAGATCGAAGACGATGTCGTAGTCGGCGCGGCTTTCCCCTCGCGGCGGCACCATGCGCTGTCTCAACTGGACGAGTTCGACCGCGCGTTCGTTGATCTCGAAACCGAGCCGCAAGCCTTCCCGCTCCCACGGCGTGTTCACGGGCAGCAGGATGTCCGCGTAGCGGGACGACGGGGTCTCGAAGAGATCGCAGTGAACGTGGAAATCGAGCGCGCAAAGCGCATTGTGGGCGATGCCACCATCCGCCTGGGACAGCACCATGTTCGTCCCGAACGCGAACAGCGCGCGTACCCGATAGGGCTCCGCGTCGAGAATCGCGCGATAGACGTCGCGCGCCGTCACCCAACCCTGGGACGGCGGGCCGAGCGGTCGTTCCGCCAGGCCGAGCGCCTTCGCGCGCTGCCCCGGGTTCAGCATCGCGTAGCTGCTGACCGCATTGGCCGGCTGCTTCGCCCATTCCCGATTGGAGCCGCGCGTATCGAACGCGCCCGTCAACGCATACAACGTCGCAATGGCGCGCTCCGTCTGCGTGGCATTGGTGTGCATGCCCACGCCGGACCACGCGTGATAGGCAATGCCCTGCCCCGGATGCAGCATTTGTGCGGCCTTCATGATGTCGGCCGCATCGATGCCGGTGATCGTGCTGGCAAGTTCCGGCGTGTAGGCTGCGAGCGCACGCGCATAGAGGTCGAACGCAGGCGTGCATTCCACCTGCGTGCAACGGCCGGCCGAGTCCGTGATCCCGACGTGGCGCGTGCCGGTCATCGACAGATCGGAGAGCGCCGTACCGGCTTCTTCTTCAACCAGTTCCAGCCGATCGAGCGTCTGGTTCCAGAGTGCGTACCGATTGCCCGACGCGTGCGGGTCGATATCCCGTTCGCGCAGAAACCGTCCGGTATCGGCACGCACCAGCAATGGGCCGTTCGTCCATCGCCGGACGAAGGGCTCGTCGACGTTGCCGATCGCGATCATCTGCCTCGCGATGGCCATCGCGAGCGCACCATCGGTTCCGGGATTGACGCGCAGCCACAGGTCCGCCTCGCGTGCGAGCGGCGTCGGACGCGGATCGACGACGATCAGCTTCGCTCCCCGGCGGCGGCCTTTTGCGATCGCATCGGCTTGGGCCAGCCACGTGTTGGCAGGATTGTTGCCCCACAGAACGATGAGATCGGCCTGCTGATAATCCGCGGTCGGCATGCCGCAGCCGAACGTAAAGACATGCGCGCTGTCCTTGTGCCAGTTGCATATCTCGGTCGCGTAACAGATGTTCGGACTTCCGAACAACCAGACGAATCGTTCGACCCAGTCGATACTGTCGCTCATGGGCGTGCCGCTCGGCGTCGTCACGCCGAACGCCACCGATTCGGCACCGTTCTCGCGCTTGAAATACGCAAGACGCTCCGCGATCTCGGACAGCGCCTCCTCCCAGCCGATGCGCTTCCAGCCCGGATCGGCGGCACCCTTGGGCCGGGTGCGCCGCATCGGATACAACACCCGGTTCGGGCTGTGCACGAGTTCAGGGGCGGCTTTACCCTTCATGCACATCGCATGGCCGGTCGGATGCGTTTCGTCGGGCCACACCTTGATCATCATGTCGCCACGCACGACGTTGATCGTGCCGCACCGTGACCGGCACAACGTGCAATAGCCCTTTTTCTCCTGAATGTCCATCGATTCGCATCGTCCGCTTCATGTTTGACTCCATGCTAGGAAGCGGCCGCAGCTATGACAAATTCATCCTTTTGATGGCCTGATATATATTGAATCAATATCGCGCAACCCGATCCGGTGTACCGTTCGGACCGTCGAGGCGGCGCCGTTCCGGAGCCGCCCGGATTTCTCGGAGCCTCGCCCGTGAGCACGCACATCACGCTTCGCCAGATCGAGTATTTCGTCTCCGTTGCCGACACCGGCCAGATTTCGCAGTCGGCCAACCTGTGCTCGGTCTCCCAGTCGTCGATGACCATCGCGCTGAAGAATCTCGAGGACATGGTGGGCGTCACGCTGCTTCAGCGTCATTCGAGAGGAGTGCGACTGACACCAGCAGGCGAGCGATTCCTGCGTCACGTGCAACACGCGACCCTGTCGATCGATCGCGCCGTGGTGGCGGCGCAGGAAGAGCCCGAGCAGATCTCGGGGCATGTGCGTATCGGCGTGACGGAAACCATCTCGGCTTACCTGATGCCGTCGCTGATGTCGGTCATTTCCCAGCGGTTCGGCAACCTGAGCGTGAGCATCGTCGAAAGCGAGCGCGAAGCGATCGAAGACATGCTCGTCGATGACCGCCTCGATATCGCACTGCTCCTGGTGTCGAATACGGCAGAGATTCGGGACTTGAAATACGAGACGATGCTTCGCTCGCCTCGCCGGCTGTGGACCCATCCGGATCATCCGCTGCAGGAAGCGCATCGGGTCACGCTGGAGGACGTCGCGCGCGAAAACTACCTGCTGCTGGACATGGACGAGCACCTGCGAACCGTCGGCAAGTATTGGGGAAGCTACGGCATCACGCCGAACGTCTGGATGCAGAGCAAATCGATCGAGGCCGTCAGAAGCCTCGTGGCGCTTGGACAAGGCGTCACGATCCTGTCGGATCTGGTTTATCGTCCCTGGTCGCTGGAAGGAAACCGGATCAGCCGCCGCAATCTGAGTGTGACCGTCCCGACGATGGACGTCGGCGCGGTATGGCGACGGGGCGGTGCAACGTCGACGCCGTGCCGCGCGCTGCTGGAACTGTTTCGGTCGTGGAAGAAGAGCGCGCGATAGACGCGCGCCATGCCGACGGCGCGTGACCGACATCGGACCAGCGCCACCATTCGTGCGGGCCGGCGCGGAGCACTCAGGCCGAGCGGGTATGACGATCGGTGGCCGGCACCCGATCACGCGGCGCCGGCTCATGCCGGTCAGCGCTTCGCCGGCACCGGCGGCTCGCCCGCCGTCGTCGCGTTGCGCGCCCAGTCGGCGAACTCGGTGTCGTAGCGATTGCCGATGAACGCGACATGGTTTGCGTAGCCGTCGTAATCGCCCGCCCGGAAGCGCGACACGATCGTGTCGACGTCCGCGCGATGGCGCTCGAACATGAAACGCGTCGCCATGTAGCCCCACCGGTACGCGCGCGCGACGTAGTCACTCGACGCGTAACGCGTGCCGAGCACGTCCGAGAACCGGTATGCGCCGGTGCGCACCGCGTCGATCGACTCCTGGTTGTCGTTCTTTCTCGACAGGTATTCGGCGACGCCTTCGATCCACCACACGGTCGGCTTCGCGGTGCTCACCGAGAAGTCGCCGGCCATGTCGTAGCGGCCGTCGAGATAGTGCGTGAACTCGTGCTCGAGGTTCCACACCTTGAACTCGGGCCGCAGCCACGACGCCTCGTGCGCGATGAAGCGCGCCTGGTTGCCGGGCGCGGACGGATCGCCCTCGAGATACATGCCGCCGTTGTCGGTGCTGATGCCGTAGATCACCGACGCGTATTTTCGGTAGTTCGCGTAGTCATCGAAAATGACGAGTTCGATCGTGTCGTTGCGATCGCCCGCGACCGGCTTGCGCCCGGTCTTCATCATCCGGTGGAAATAGTCGTCCTGCCGCGCGACCGCCGTGCAGACCGACTGCAGCTGCGGCATCGTCATGTCCTGCGCGAGAATGCGCACGCCCGCATTGCATGCGTAGCGATTCGAGAGCACCGCGTCGGTCAGCCGCTTCTTGTAGTCGCAGGTGCCGTAGTCCGCACAGTTGCCCGGATCGCCGTAGTCGACCGCTTCCGCCGCCGCGAGCCAGAGATCGCTGTCCGCGCCCGTCATGCTCGTCGACGCGAGCATGTCCTGGATCATTTTCTTCACGCGCGGCTTCTGCGTCGGATAGCGGAGAAAGCGAAACGTTTCGCGCGCCGCGTCGGCCAGCTGATAGGCGGCGCTGGTGTTCGACAGGCTCGCGCGGTTCGCGGTGACGAAGCGGTTGAGCGTCTCCGGGAGCGTCGCATCGCCGTCGAGCATCGGCTGCGCGCCGCTGCGCTGGTGCGCGTAGAAGAACACCGTGAGCAAGCCGGTGAAGCCGCCCGCCGCACTGCGCTGCAGCAGCGACGCCGCCGCCTGCGGATTCGCCGCGCTCACGGTGTAGGACGCGATGCGGTTCTTCAGCGTCGGCAGGTAGAACGCTTCGTCCCGCATGTTCGTGATGAGCTTCATCAGCTCGTTCGCGGTGCTCGGCGCGCGCGCATTGTCGCGATAGAGCGCATCGCCCTCCAGGCTTTGCTTGATATACGGGCGCAGCGACACCGCGAGATTCGGGATCGGGTTCGCGATGCCCGATACATCATATTGGTAATAAGCGGCACGCAGATAAATCAGCAAATTGACCAGGATCAAATTGCTCGCATCGTATTGATGGATTTCCTGCACGAAACGACTCGCAGCAGCGTGCACGTTTTCGGCATTGAAGATCTGGGTGGCCTGCACTTTATCGACCGAGAACAGGCCGTAATGGCATTCGTAATCGGGAAGATTCGCGATGTAATCGGCGAGCGCCGCGCCGCGATACTGGGTCATCACCGACATGTCGCGGCAATCGGCGCCCGACGTGCTGCGCTTGCTGCGCGTGGCCGGCTGCTTGAGCGGGGACGGCCTGGTCAGCGCCGCGCGATCCTGCTCGCTGAGCGGCAGGTTGTACTGCGCCTGCTCGGGCGACACCGGCAGATTCTGCGGCACGCGAGGCATGCGCGCCTGCCGGGGTTGCGTCGGCTGCGCCGGCTCGGTATTGGCTGATGCGGTGGCGGCCAGTCCGGCGAATACCGACCACGCGACGATGGCCGACCAGCGGCGGGTTTTTTGAAGCCCCTCGTTTATTGCCACTTTATTTTCTCTCGGTTGTTTTTGGACAACCAAGATAAAACATTACATGTTGAAACGTCAATTTAATTGATATGAAAGATAATCGCGTTAATTGATTTAATTATTCGACGATTAAAATCGATTTTCGAAATAATTCAACCGGCGGACACGGCCCGTCTACATCCGGTCGCGCGACAACGCGCATGCCTCACTCCCCGGCGGACAGGATTCGGCGAGCCGCTTCCCCAAATGAAAAACGCGGGTGGCGAACCGCACCGGATGAACGACACCATCCGGCACGACTCACCACCCGCGTTGAAGACTTTCCAGCCTTCTGCTTACTTGCTGTAGTCGTACACCCCACGCCCCGTCTTCCGCCCGAGGCGCCCGGCCGTCACCATCTCGCGCAGCAGCGGGCATGCACGATACTTCGGATCGCCGAAGTCCTTCACGAACACGTCCATCACCGCGAGGCACACGTCGAGGCCCACGAGGTCGGCCAGCGCGAGCGGCCCGATCGGGTGGTTCGCGCCGAGCTTCATCCCCGCGTCGATCTCCTCGGCCGACGCGATGCCTTCAGCCAGCACGAAGAACGCCTCGTTGATCATCGGCACGAGAATCCGGTTCACGACGAAGCCCGGCGAATTGCGCACGCCGATCGGCGACTTGTCGAAACGCTCGGTCAGCTCACGCACCGCCGACGCGGTCGCGTCGCTCGTCTGCAGCCCGCGGATGATCTCGACGAGCGGCATCAACGGCACCGGGTTGAAGAAGTGCATGCCGACGAAGCGCGCCGGATCGGCGAGCGGCGCCGCGAGCGCGGTGATCGAGATCGACGACGTGTTGGTCGCGATGATCGCTTCGGCGCGCGCGACGGCCTCGATCTGCTTCAGGATGCGGCCCTTCAGCTCGACGTTCTCGGTCGCGGCTTCGATCACGATATCGGCCGCTGCAAGCTTCGCGTAGTCGGTCGACGTCGTGATGCGCGCCAGCGCCGCATCGCGCGTGGCTGCGTCAAGCTTGTCCTTCGACACGAGGCGGTCGAGGCTGCCCTTCAGCGTCGCGATGCCCTTCTCGAGCGCGGCGTCGCTGACGTCGATCATCACGACGTTGAGTCCCGCAACGGCGGCGGTCTGCGCAATGCCGTTGCCCATGGTTCCGGCGCCCACGACGCCGACAATTTCGATGGCCATGAAATTTCCTGTGTGTTCGGGTGCTGAGCGTTCGATTATCAGATGTTCTCGAAGATCGCAGCAATCCCCTGGCCGCCGCCGATACACATCGTCACGAGCGCGTAACGCCCGCCGATGCGCTTCAGTTCGTACAACGCCTTGACCGTGATCAGCGCGCCGGTCGCACCGATCGGGTGACCGAGCGAGATGCCCGAGCCGTTCGGGTTGACCTTCGCCGGATCGAGGCCGAGCTCCTGCGTGACCGCGCACGCCTGGGCCGCGAACGCCTCGTTCGCCTCGATCACGTCGAGATCGCTGATCTTCAGGCCCGCGCGTTCGAGCGCCTTCTGCGTGGCCGGCACCGGGCCGATGCCCATGTACGCCGGATCGACACCCGCGTGCGCATACGCGACGAGGCGGGCGAGCGGCTTCACGCCCTGCGCGCGCGCAGCGTCCGCGCTCATCATCAGCACGGCCGCGGCCGCATCGTTGATGCCCGACGCGTTGCCGGCCGTCACGGTGCCTTCTTCCTTCTTGAACACCGGACGCAGCTTCGTGAAATCGTCCGCGCTTGCGTCGTGACGCACGTGCTCGTCGCTGTCGAACGCAACCTCGCCCTTCTTCGTGCGGATCGAGATCGGCAGGATCTGGTCCTTGAAGCGCCCTTCCGCGATCGCGCGCGCCGCGCGACGATGCGATTCGAGCGCCAGCGCATCCTGCGCGTCGCGCGAGATGCCGTACTTCGCCGCGACGTTTTCTGCCGTCACGCCCATGTGGATCGTCTGGAACGGGTCGTGCAGCGCGCCGAGCATCATGTCGACGAGCTTGCCGTCACCCATGCGCTGGCCGAAGCGCGCGGCCGGCACGGTGTACGGTGCGCGGCTCATGCTTTCCGAGCCGCCGCCGATCGCGATGTCGGCGTCGCCGAGCATGATCGTCTGCGCGGCCGACACGATCGCCTGCAGGCCCGAACCGCACAGGCGGTTCACGGTCAGCGCGGGCGTGTGCTGCGCCACGCCGCCATTGATCGCCGCGACACGCGCGAGGTACATGTCCTTCGGCTCGGTGTTCACGACGTGGCCGAACACGACATGCCCGACTGCGTCGCCCGGCACGTTCGCGCGCGACAGCACTTCGGCGACCACCTTCGCACCGAGGTCGGTCGGCGAGAAATCCTTCAGGCTGCCGCCGAAATCACCGATCGCGGTACGGACACCGCTCACTACCACGACTTCTTTCGCTGCATTGCTCATCGTCTCACTCCGGTTCGTTCGCGCCCGCAGGCGCGGGGATGCGTTGCGTTACATGTTCGGGTAATTCGGGCCGCCGCCACCTTCCGGCGTGACCCACACGATGTTCTGCGTCGGGTCCTTGATGTCGCAGGTCTTGCAGTGCACGCAGTTCTGCGCGTTGATCACCAGGCGATCGCTGCCGTCGTCGTTCTTCACGAATTCATACACGGCCGCCGGGCAGAAGCGCCCCTCCGGCCCCGCGTACGTGCGCAGGTTCACGTTCACCGGCACGTTCGCATCCTTCAGTGTCAGGTGCGCCGGCTGGTTCTCCTCGTGGTTCGTGTTCGAGATGAACACCGACGACAGACGGTCGAACGTCAGCTTGCCGTCCGGCTTCGGATACTCGATCGGCTCGCATTGCGATGCCGGCTTCAGCATCTCGTGGTCCGCGTGCTTGTGATGCAGCGTCCACGGCACGTTGCCGCCCATCACCTTCTGTTCGAGCCCGACCATCAGCGTGCCGAGGTACAGCCCCTTGGCCATCCACTGCTTGAAGTTGCGCGCGCGGTACAGCTCCGTGTACAGCCACGACTGCTTGAAGGCGTCCGGGTACACGTTGAGCTCGTCGCTCTGGCGGCCGGCCTGCACCGCGTCGAACGCGGCGTCGGCGGCCAGCATGCCGGTCTTGATCGCCGCGTGGCTGCCCTTGATCCGCGATGCGTTCAGGAAGCCCGCGTCGTCGCCGATCAGCGCGCCGCCCGGGAACACCGTCTTCGGCAGCGACAGCAGCCCGCCCGCGGTGATTGCGCGCGCGCCGTACGACACGCGCTTGCCGCCTTCCAGGAACGCGCGGATCGACGGGTGCGTCTTGTAGCGCTGGAATTCCTCGAACGGCGACAGGTACGGGTTCGTGTAGCCGAGGCCCACCACGAAGCCGACCACGACCTGGTTGTTGTCCATGTGATACAGGAACGAGCCGCCGTACGTATCCGACTTCAGCGGCCAGCCGGCCGTGTGGATCACGAGGCCCGGCTTGTGCTTGGCCGGATCGATCTCCCACAGCTCCTTGATGCCGATCCCGTACGCCTGCGGATCCGCGTTCGCGTCGAGCTTGAACTTCGAGATCAGCTGGCGGCCGAGGTGGCCGCGGCAGCCTTCGGCGAACAGCGTGTACTTCGCGTGCAGCTCCATGCCGAGCTGGAAGTTCTCTGTCGGCTCGCCGTCCTTGCCCACGCCCATGTTGCCGGTTGCGACGCCTTTGACCGAGCCGTCGTCGTTGTACAGGATCTCGGCGGCGGGGAAGCCGGGGAAGATCTCGACGCCCAGCGCTTCGGCCTGCGCGCCAAGCCAGCGCGTGACGTTGCCCAGCGAAATCACGTAGTTGCCGTGGTTCTGGAAGTTGGCGGGCAGCGCCCAGTTCGGCGTGGTGACCGCGCCCTTCTCGGACAGGAACAGGAAGCGGTCTTCCGTCACCTCGACGTCGAGCGGCGCGCCGCGTTCCTTCCAGTCGGGGAACAGTTCGTTGATCGCGCGCGGGTCCATCACCGCGCCCGACAGGATGTGCGCGCCGATCTCGGAACCCTTCTCGAGCACGCACACGCCGATCTCGGTGCCTTTCTCGGCGGCCAGCTGCTTGAGCCGGATCGCCGCCGACAGCCCGGCGGGGCCGCCGCCGACGATCACGACGTCGTATTCCATCGATTCGCGCGGGCCGTATTGCGCGAGCAAGTCCTGTGTGGTCAAAATCCTGTCTCCTCCTGCGTCCGGACCGTCAGCCGGTCAGAACTGGTCTTCCGTCAACGCGAGCACGCCCTCGTTGCCCTTCGTGCCGACGATCGACGCTTCGAATGCGCCTGCCTGCACCAGCACGTGCTCCGCATAGCATTGCGCGATCGCGATCTTCGCATCGAAGAACGCCGGGTCGCTCGCGCGGTTCGCCTGGGCCGCCACCAGCGCGCGGCCCATCTGCCACCCGCACAGCACCACGCCCGCCAGCTTCAGATACGGCACGCTGCCCGCGAACACCGCGTTCGGGTCCTGCTTCACGTTCGCCACCACGTAATCGACCACCGACGACAGCGCCTTCGCGCCCTTCTCCAGTTGCGCCTTCACCGATGCGGCCGCCGCGCTGTCCAGCTTGCCCAGCGCCGCCACCGTCTCGCCGATCTCCGCGATCAGCGCCTTCGCCACCGCGCCGCCGTCGCGCATCGTCTTGCGGCCCACCAGGTCGTTCGCCTGGATCGCCGTCGTGCCTTCGTAGATCGCAAGGATACGTGCATCGCGGTAATACTGCGCTGCGCCCGTCTCCTCGATGAAGCCCATCCCGCCGTGTACCTGCACGCCCAGGCTCGCCACGTCGTTCACCATCTCCGTGCTCCAGCCCTTCACCACCGGTACCAGATACTCGTAGATTGCCTGATGACGCGCCCGCGTCGCCTCGTCCGAATGGCGGTGGGCAATGTCGCTGTGCGCGGCGGCCACGTAGGCCAGCGCCCGCGCGCCTTCGGTCAGCGCGCGCATCGTGCCGAGCATGCGGCGCACGTCCGGGTGATGGATGATCGTCACCGACTGCCTGGCCGAACCATCGACCGGGCGGCTCTGCACGCGTTCTTTCGCGAATTCCGCGGCCTTCTGGTACGCGCGATCGGCCACGCCGATCCCCTGCATGCCGACACCGAAGCGCGCCGCGTTCATCATGATGAACATGTATTCGAGGCCGCGGTTTTCCTCGCCAACCAGGTAGCCGATCGCGCCGCCGTGGTCACCGTATTGCAGCACCGCCGTCGGGCTCGCCTTGATCCCGAGCTTGTGCTCGATCGACACGCAGTGCACGTCGTTGCGCGCGCCCAGCGAGCCGTCTTCGTTGACCATGAACTTCGGCACGATGAACAGCGAGATGCCCTTCACGCCTTCCGGCGCGTTCGGCGTGCGCGCCAGCACCAGGTGGACGATGTTGTCCGCCATGTCGTGCTCGCCCCACGTGATGAAGATCTTCGTGCCGAACACCTTGTACGTGCCGTCGCCCTGCGGCTCGGCGCGCGAGCGCACCAGCGCGAGATCGGAGCCCGCCTGCGGCTCGGTCAGGTTCATCGTGCCGGTCCATTCGCCGGAGATCAGCTTCGGCACGTAGCGCTGCTTCTGCTCGTCGGTGCCGGCCGTCAGCAGCGCTTCGATCGCGCCGTCGGTCAGCAGCGGGCACAGCGCGAACGACAGGTTCGACGCGTTGAGCATCTCGATGCACGGCGTCGCGATCAGCTTCGGCAGCCCCTGGCCGTCGTATTCGGACGGATGCTGCAGCCCCTGCCAGCCGCCTTCGACGAACTGGCGGAACGCTTCGCCGAAGCCCGGCGTCGCGGTCACGACGCCGTCCTTCCAGCTGCTCGGGTTGCGGTCGCCTTCGACGTTCAGCGGGGCCAGCACCTCGCCGCAGAACTTCGCGGACTCGTCGAGCACGGCCTGCGCCGTGTCGTAACCGGCATCCTCGAAGCCCGGCAACTGCGCAACGGCGTCGATGCCGGCCAGTTCCTTCAGCACGAACAGCATGTCCTTGACGGGGGCGTTATAGCTCATGGTCGATGTTCCAATCAGACGGTGTATGAGGGGCGCTACGGGGCGAGAGGCGGGGAAACCGGCTCAGGCCCGGGCGACGACGTGAGGCATCGTAATGCCACGGCGGGCGATTCTTACTGTCATATCCGGCCCATGTGGTGACAAAATCGGCCACGGGATGGGGGGATGAGACGGGAATCGGCCGGCTGGATAGGGGTTTGGCCGGATCCGGGTTCGATCATTCAGACGAATCGGCGAGCAATCGCCGTGCCGCGCCGGGGCGATCGGCGCAGCCGGTCCGAACAGGCATTCCCGCGGATGCAGACCGACGAGCGCCCTGGCTCTGGAAACGGGTCACCCAGTTTGATGGGCTACCGCGGCCCATGAGAAAGTTCAAGGCCCTCGCCGGTTCAGCTAGCCGAGAACGCTCGATACGGTTTCAACAACTTCCTTGAGGAACACCTTGATCATCGGATGGTTACGCTCGCCGCGGCGATAAGCGACATAAATCTTGCGCCGCACCTCCGGTTTCAACTTGACCCACACCACGCCGGGCGGTGCCCGCAGCACCCGCAGCCCAGGGGCAACCGACACCGAGCAGCCGGATGCCACCATCGCCTCGACCATTTCGGATCCGCGACATTTGGCATTGATACGAGGCTCGAAGCCGGCGCGACGACACAAGTCGATGACGAAACCGCCGAAAGTACTCCACGTGGATTCCATCGCCCAGGTTTCGTGCCGGAGATCGGCGACACCAAGCGATGGCATGTTGCTCAATGGATGATCAGACGCGACCGCTACGTAAAGGACATCCTCCGCCAGCGGCACGACCTCGATGTTCTCCTGGTCATTGTCCGTCTTGATCGAAAGATCGTCGATCAGCGCGATGTCCGTTCGCCACGCCCGGAGTGCCGCGACCGCGTCAATGGGCTCCAGCTCTTCAAGTTCGATTTCCAGGCGTGGATACGCGGGCCGCAGCTTCTTGAGCACGTCAGGAAGTACCAGCGAAGCAATCGACGGAAACGCGGCGACGCGTAGCTCCCCCACCATCTCCCGCCGCAGCTCTGCCAATTCCGAGCGCGCCTCGTCCAGTACGACCATCACCCGTTCGGCGTGACCTGCCAATGCATGCCCCGCCGGCGTGAGCCTGACGCCACGGCCGACGCGCTCCGTCAGTTTGACACCCGCCTCCTCCTCCAGCTGCGAGATCTGCTGTGAAACGGCCGATGGCGTCAGGTGCAACGCTTCGGCGGCGGCCGCCATCGTCCCATACCTCGCCAGCTCCAGAAGTGCCTTCAGTCGCCCGACTTCCAACGCGTACCTCCACCAAGCTGATCATTAAAAATAGCTAATGCATTACTACAAAAACGATAAGTATACGTGGATGAAATTGCTACCTAAAGTAGCCAGCCACAGCAGAAAACACGGGCACGCAGTCGCTGCACTTCGCGTCCGCAGCGCATTGACGGGCAGAACCATCCACCTCGATCGCTCAGCTTGTCTGCTCTGGTTGTCATCCCACCCATTTTCATCGCGTGAAGAAAACGATGCGTGATTTCACTCTCAAGATCGCGGTACTTTTCGGCGGCGCCAGCGAAGAGCGCGACGTCTCCATTTCCAGCGCCGCTCAAGTGATCAAGGCACTGCGTAGCGCCGGTCACAGCGTGGTGGCAATAGACACCGCTCGAGGCCCGCTGTCACCGGAAGAAGATGCGCTTCTCCTGACCTCGCGGATCCATGACGCACCACCGCCGTCACGCGTGTCTACCCGTTCACCCTCGGCTGCCTTCGACCTGCTCCGCTGTCGCGAACTGACCGAAGCCGATGTCGCATTTCTCGCGCTGCACGGCGGTACCGGCGAGGACGGCACCATTCAGGCGATGCTCGACCTGGCGGGCGTGCCTTACACGGGAAGCGGACACATGGGCAGCGCAATTGCCATGAACAAGGACATGACAAAGCGCCTGTTCTCCTCCGTCGGCATCCGCACGCCGCGCTGGATGATGCTGCCATGCGATTTCGATGACATACCCCGTCGCGTCGGCTATCCGCTCATCGTCAAACCGAATCGGCAAGGCTCGACCGTTGGCCTGTCGCTGGTGCACACGCCCGACGAACTGGAAAGCGCAGTGCGCCTCGCTCGCCGGTTCGACACACAGGTGATGGTGGAGCAGTACATCGCGGGCCGAGAGCTGACTGTCGGCGTGCTGGGCGCGCAGGCACTGAGCGTCGGTGAAATCGTCATCGAGCCGGGGACGATTTTCGATTACCGGTCGAAGTATCAAGCGGGACATGTGCTTGAACAGTTTCCGGCCACGTTGCCGGCGGCCACACTCGAAGCAGCGCAACGAATCGCATTGCGCGCTCACGCCCTGCTGGAACTCGACGGCTACAGCCGCACGGACCTCAGGCTGGACGCGCAGGGCATTCTCTGGTGCCTCGAAGTGAACACGCTGCCGGGCATGACCGCCACGAGCCTGCTCCCGCAGTCCGCGGCTGCATCCGGTATCGCGTTTCCGCAACTCTGTGAGCAGATCTGTCTTGCGGGCATCAATCGCCATCAGGTGCACGCATGACTTTCAACGCGCCAACCTCTCTCGCGTACCCTGCGCGAGCGAACCTCCAGGGATTGTTCGGCTTCGATTCAATCCGGGTGCCGCGTTACCGTCTGCTCGATGGCGCAACGCCGATTCATCCCCTGCCGCGCCTGAGTGCCTATCTTGGCGGGGCGACCATTCATGTCAAGCGGGAGGACGTAGCGAGCGTGGGCGGCGGCGGCAACAAATTGCGGAAACTGGAGCTCCTGATTGGCGAGGCATTACAGTCAGGCGCCGACACGGTCATCACGGTTGGCGCGAGGCAATCGAATCACGCACGGCTGACCGCGGCTGCCGCAGCCCACGCGGGGATGCGATGCGAGGTTGTGCTCACACGCTCCGTGCCGCGCGACGACGCCGATTACATCGAAAGCGGCAACGTCCTGCTCGATAACCTGTTCAACGCTCGTGTGCACGATTTGCCGGCTTCGGCCGACGCGATGGCATACGCCATCGCACGTGCAGACGAACTGCGTGCTGCAGGCCACCGTGTCTATGTCTGCCCGTTCGGCGGATCAAGCCCGGTTGGCTGCCTCGCCTATGCTGCGTGCGCAGCCGAAATCGTCCAGCAGTCTCAGGCGCTAGGCACTCGCTTCGATCGCATCATCGTGCCCAACGGAAGTGGCGGCACACATGCCGGGCTGGTTGCCGGCTTCGCGGCACTCGGGACCGGGACGGTCGAAGTCGATGCCTACACCGTCTATGCCCCAGCCGCGGACGCGTATCGCGCCACGCTCGACAAGGCGCAGCAGACGGCCAACATCATCCATCCTGATACGGAAATCTCGCCCGATGCCGTTCGCGTCGACGCGTCGCAACTCGGCCCCGGTTACGGTATCCCCACGGACGCCATGCGCCGCGCCGTCCGGCTGCTGGCCTCGCAAGAAGGGCTATTGCTCGATCCGGTCTATAGCGGAAAGGCGTTTGCGGGGCTGATCGAAGGCGTTGCGTCAGGTCGTTACGCATCCGACCAAAGCATTCTCTTCGTCATGACCGGGGGATTGCCTGGCTTATTCGCGTACCGGCGCGAGTTTCAGATGGCTCTAGATGGCTGAGTGAGTCCCATCGGCCATCCAGATGCGGCATTTCAAGGCGAACGGAGGCCACCTGTCTCCCCCGCAGACTTGTTCGAAAGCATCGAATGTCTTCGTCACGTCGGTGGTACGTCTGAGCTCCTCGGCCACAACACAATGACATGACCATTCGAGTACGGTCATGCAGACCTGTAGACGCCATATCGGCGCGGGCTCGCGGCCACTCGAATATTTCGTTGAATTCGTTCGAAGAGAGGAACAGGCGATGAAATCACTCGGGCTTTGGCTGCGGCGCGCGGGTGCCGCGTTGGCTTTCCTGTTGGCTTTTCAGGCTCAATCGTATGCAGCGGCCCCCGTGGTCACGGAACATTCGCTGACGGTCAACGGTATCGGGCTTCACTACCTGGAGGCGGGCGCCGGGAACGGCACGCCCATCGTACTGTTGGCCGGCTATGGCGAGACGAGCCACATGTGGCTGCCGCTCATGCCCAAGCTGGCCGTGAATCACGTCGTGATCGCACCGGATCTGCCGGGCGCCGGCGCGTCGGACATCCCGGCGGGCGGCTACGACAAGAAAACGATGGCCCAGGACATTCACGCGCTGGTGAAGGCGCTCGGCTATCGCGACGTCGAGGTCGTGGGACACGACATCGGCCTCATGGTGGCGTACGCGTACGCCGCCCAGTATCGGGACGAAACCAGGCGCCTTGTGCTGATGGAGTCGTTCCTGCCGGGTGTCGGAAACTGGCAGTCATACTATTACTCGCCCGCGAAGTGGCATTTCGCGTTTTATGGCGAAACGCCGCTGAAGCTCGTGCAGGGGCGCGAGCGAATTTACCTCGACCATTTCTGGAACGACTTTGCGGCTAATCCCGAGCATTCAGTGTCGGAGGTGGACCGCGCGCTCTATACAAGCATCTATGCGCAGCCGGGCCGCATGCGTGCGGGCTTCGAATGGTTCCACGCTTTTCCGCAGGATATCCAGGATTTCCAGCAGTTCGCTAGGACGCCATTGCAGATGCCGGTTCTCGTCCTGACCGGACAGAAGGCCGCCGGTCGTTTCACGATCGATCAGGCTCGCGTGGCGGCGGTGAACGTGCAGGGGGAAGTGATTGAAGGGGTGGGCCATTGGCTGATGTCCGAAGCGCCCGATCGAACGATGGGGGCGCTGGTTACTTTTCTTAATGCGGGTGAGTCGCGATGAGCATGACCGCCTGCTTGATGCGGCATGTCCGGCAAGCGTTAGGTGAACGCGCGATTCGATCCTCAAGGCTGTCGTGAAAAATGTCGATCTGAGCAAGTAGCCGATGCGAAATGGACGGCTTCGATTTTGGACACCGGCACCAACGTCACGGAAGGTGCCGCCCGAAATCGTGCGGCGAAAGGCTCTGAAATGTCTGCTTCCGCCGTTCACTACCGGCAGTTGTCGGCCAGAAGCGGGCTTCCAACAGTTGGGGCTAGATCGTTGACACCAGGGCTCCACGGACGCATGCTCCACCCCAATCGCCCGCGATGTTCCGGTGAGAACCATCCGCGTTGCGATGCGACTGATCCTGCGAATCGGAGGTGGCAATGGCAAAAGGTCGGAAGCTGGTCTCCCAACGACGCACTGCGATACAGGCGGGATTATGGGTGCCGCTTTATTTTGCGCTCGTACCTTGGGCGTCGCTCGCGTCCCCTCGGCAAGACCTTGAAGTACTGGGAAAGAGATTTCGCTTTGAAATCGACAAGGCGTATCAGAAGGTCCCCAAAAGCGGCTCGATCGAAGAGATAGAGAAAGCCGGGGACATTACTTGGCTCGCAGTTCGCTACATTCCGCTCGGAAGTTCATTTGACGACGCCGAAGTTATTCTTCGCGCCGCTGGATTTGCAGTCGGAGCACGGCCGGGACCAAACCAGCCGGGGAATCTACCGCATAGATATGATGTTGTTGCGCGGATAGAGCAGTACCGTACAAGCTTGCTTTCCTCGCGCACCGACGTGTCCGTATTTCTTTCGCCCAAAGCTCCCGGCGATTTTCAAGATGGTGTTTCGGCAGTTTTCGCATCGTTTACGACGAGTTATTTGTAGCGAAATTCCACGCATCCAGGTCGCGACGTACTGTTCAATAGTTGGTTGTACATGCGCGAGTACGAGATTGAGGTAGCGTTCGCCGGCATGTCGTTGGGTCGCGTGCTCATATGACATGGAAAAGTTGCTTTGGCGAGCCATTCACGACGGCAAGCGGATGACCGCTCCGGGTCGGCAGTTCCCCCTACTTCATCGCCACCAACGGCCCGACAAACGCCTCGAAGTGCGGCAACCAGATCGGTATCGCCTCCTTGACCGAGAACATCCCGTGGCCGTTGCTGCCAAACGCCGGCTCAACAATCATCTGCCCGCGCCCACCCGCCCCCTGAAACGCGGCAAACCACGTCGCCACCACCTCCGGCGCGAAATACTTGTCGTTCTGCACGTAATGCCAGAGCACCGGCACGCGCGTCGTACTCGCGAAATGCCCGATCGTGTCGGCCATCTGCTTCGGATCGCACGGCATGCCGGGATGAGTCGTCGGGTTCCCCCCACGCCCACCCGAGAAGTTCACCACCGCAACCACCCCCTGCGGCGCATAGCTCGCCGCCGCCAGCGAAGCAAACCCACCCGCCGATTGCCCGACCAGCACAATGCGGTTTCGATCCACCTGCGGCAACGTCTGCGCATACCGCACGGCCGCGAGCACATCGCGCGCGGCCTGCTGGCCCGCAGCGAGGTAATCGGGATGCCGGCACGAACCCGCATCCTCTTCATCGACCCCGCCCGTCGCCCCGTACCCGCGGCGAATCGGCACGATGACCGCGAAACCGAGTTGCACGAACGTCCGGATCTGCGGCAATGCGCGGTAGCGGCGCACCTTCGGCCGGTCGCGCGGATCGGGCGGGCTGCCGTGGCTCAGCACGATCAATGGAAAGGGCCCGGGGCCGTCCGGCATGTAGGTAGTGGCAACGATGTCGCGTGTGCTCGCCCCTTCGTCGACCGGGACCTTGACGACGGTTTCATGCAGATCCGGCGCGATGGACGTGTCGCCGACCGCCGTCGCCGCGCAGCCGACGACGGAAGCGATCAACGCGCCCGAGATCAACACCCGGCACAAGAGGATGGCTATCTGCTTTCGACGAACGACGATGCTCATGGGCGATCACTCCACGAAACCCAAGCCGACGGTCCACGCTGCCGCGACGCATACGGCGAAGGCGTCAGTGTATCTGGGCGGCGCCGCCGGTGGGACAACCGCACGCGCACAGCCCGCCCGCACCGGCATCGCGATCGTCACCCGCGATCACCACCGGTAACTGACATCCCCCGTCACCATCAACCGCGTGCCATAGAAACACCCCCCCGCCGAAAAACACGACGACACATAAGTCCGGTCGAACAGGTTGTTCACGTGCGCCGCCACGCGCCACCCCTTCCACGCGGGCCGTTCAACGCCAAGGTCATACGACAGCCCGAGGTCGAACAGCACGACAGCCGGCACATCGAACGTATTGACGTTGTCGCCCGCGCTGCGCCCGACATAACGCACACCACCACCCACCCTCAACCCGCGCAACCCCGGCCGCTCAACCGCATAGTCCAGCCACAGCGACGCGAGATGGCGCGGCACCGCCGCCACGCGCTTGCCGACGACGGTCGGATCCGTATCGGCCTGCACCGTCGTATCGAGATACGTGTAGGCAGCAATCACATCCAGTTGCTTCCACACGCGCGTACGCCCTTCCAGCTCGATCCCGCGTGATCGCACCTCCCCGGTCTGCACGCTGAAAAACGGATGCTCCGGATCGGCAGTCAACACATTGCGCTGGCGAATATCGAACGCCGCGATCGACGCGTTCTGCAGCCGATCCAGCGACTGATAGCGCAGACCGACCTCGAACTGCTTCGCCTTCGTCGGCGTGAACGGCTGACCATCGAAGCGCGTGCCGAGCGCCGGCTCGAATGAGGTCGAATAGCTCATGTACGGCGCGAAGCCGCTATCGAACAGATAAACCGCCCCCGCGCGCCCCGTGAACGCTCGCGTACTCTGCCGCACACTCGCGGACCGCAGCAGGTCATCGGTCGTCGTGCGCGACCACTCCTCACGACCGCCGAGCGTAAAGACCCACCGGTCCCAACGCACCTGATCCTGCAGATAGACGCCGATCCGGTCAGGCGTCTGGCGCGTCTGCTGCGCGACCGGCGGCACGGTAAACGGCTGCCCGTAAGCGGGCGCACGCGTATCGAGCGGCGGCGCCGCGCCGAAGCCCGACCCGACGAGATTCGCCACCGCATGCTCATACGACAGGCCGGCCAGCACCGTATGCTCGACCGGCCCTGTCATCACGCGCATCTCGGCCTGGTTGTCGAGCGCGAGATGGTTCACGTGCTCACGCGACCAGGACAACGAACGGTTCAGCACGCCCGGCGACAGATAAGGCGCGATGAAATTCACGGCCGCGCCGGCGAAGTCGACATCGAGGTGCGTATAGCGCACGTTCTGCCGGACCTTCCACGTCGAGTTGAAACGATGCTCGAACGCGTAGCCGATCATTGCCTGCGTGCGGTCGTACGTATCGAATCCAGGCAGCCCCGGAAAGAAGTGCGTCGGAATCCGCCGTCCCGAATCCGGCCAAAGCGTACCGAGGGCCGGCAGCCAGCCCGCGAAGTTGTTGTGCGGATCGCGCTGGAACGAACCCAGCAGCGTGAAACTCGTATCGGCATTCGGCTGCCACGTCAGCGACGGCGCGACGACGATCCGCTGCTGCCGCGAATAATCGATCTGCTCGTCCGCGCGGCGCGCGAGACCGTCGATCCGGTAGCGCCACGTGCCGTCCTTCGTCACCGGTCCGCTGAAATCGAACGCAAGCTGCCCGCGATCGCGGTTGCCGGTCTGCACGGCGAGCAGGTGCTGCGCATCGCGCGTCGGCCGCTTGCTGACCATGTCGACGATGCCGCCGGGGCTCGCCTGCCCGTACAGCACCGACGCCGGGCCGCGCAACACGTCGATGCGTTCGAGCGTCCACGGATCGACGACGCTCGCGGCCCAGTTCACGCCTTTCGGCAACGGCAGGCCGTCGAGCATCTGCGGATTGATCGCCGCTGCCGCAAAGCCGCCGAAGCCACGCAGGAACACGCTCTCGAGCACGCCGCCGGGGCGCGAGTCCGCGTAGGCACCGGGCGTGTAGCGCAGGCTGTCGCCGACGCTGTGCACGTCCTGCCGGTCCATCTGTTCGCGCGTGACGACTGACAGGCCCTGCGGCACCTCGACGATCGCCGTGTCGGTCTTGGTGCCCGCGCGCGACACGTCGGCCGCGATGCCTTGTACGGGGCCGACACCCGTCTCGCGTCGCCCATCGACGACGATCGGCGCGAGCAGCGACGCATCCGCCGCGGGCTCGCCCGCGTCCGGCGCATCCTGCGCCGCAACAGCAACCGGCATCGCGGTCGCACAGGCCAGTGCGGCCGCCCAGCTCGGCACGCGCCGCAACGCCGCGCGCGGCAACGGAAATCCTGGCCGCGCACGGCGGCCGGTGTGTGATCGATTCATCTCGGGTTATCCGGAAAGCGGAGACGGACGTCGGCGGATACGCCGCGCCCTTGAGTAGGGAGACGGGCCGCTCATGCAACGGCGACCTCGACTGAACAGCGAATGGGAATCATTTACGCCGACGCGGCGCGGGTAAATGCCGGTGAACGCAATCGACGAATGTGCGGCACGCATCCATCTGCCGCAGATTTATTCGTCTGACGTTAACAAAATGTCACGTTTGAATATCGTTATCCTGAACGACCAAACGAATGATCGGATGATAGGATAGCGACACCCTCTAGCTTCAAGCGAAACACGCAATGTCAAGCCTGCCCCCGGCCACCCGACACTCGCTCGTCGATTCGGCGATCGAGATCCTCAAATCCAATATCACTTCCGGCATCTGGCGCGTCGGTCAGCGCATTCCGACCGAGCTCGATCTCGCGAAGCAGCTCGAGGTCGGGCGCAACACGGTGCGCGAAGCGGTTCGCACGCTCGCGTATTCCGGCGTGCTCGAAGTGCGCCAGGGCGACGGCACCTATGTGCGCCGCAATGTCGATCCGGCGGAGACGATGCGCGACGTCGATCGTGCCGCGCGCAGCGACCATCTCGAACTGCAGTGCATGCTCGAAACGGAATGCGCGCGCTACGCGGCACGCCGGCGCACCGACGAGGATCTCGCGACACTGCGCAAGCTGCTGAAGGCACGTGGCGAGCGCGAAGCGTCGCGCGACGTGAAGAAGTTCGTCGAGCGCGACCGCGCGTTTCACATCGCCGTGGCCGCCGCATCGCACAATCACGCGCTGGAAGCGCTGTATCGCTACTTCTCGGGCTCGATCCTCGCGAACGTCGAGGACATCCTCGTCGAACTCGACGAGGCCGAGATTCCCGAGCCGGACATGCGGTCGCACCAGGACGTGCTCGACGCGATCGAACAGCGCGACGAGAACAAGGCGGTTCGCGCGACGCTCGCGATCCTCAAGCCGCAGATGACCTGGCTCGAAACCCGCGAGACGCCGGCCGCCTGACGCGCCCGGCCCGCCGGGTACACACTAGGCGGCGACGGCCTCGATCACGTCGATCTGCCCGTCAGGTGCCGGGCGGACCCCGGCGGGCCGCCAGCCGGCGGCAACGAGCAGCGCGTCGTATTCGTCCCGCGTGCGTTCGCGGCCACTGCCCCAGCACATCATGTGGATGTCGTAGAGCTTCGAGAAATGCGCGACGCCCGGCGCCGGCACGACCCGTTCGATCACGAACACACGCGCGCCGTCCCGCGCGCTTTCGCGCGCCCGCTTGAGAATCGCCACGCACTCGTCGTCGTTCCAGTCGTGCAGGATCAGCTTCAGCAGGTAGACGTCGGCCGCCGGCACCGCGTCGAACATGTTGCCGCCCGCCTTGCTGCAACGTGCGCTCACGCCCATCCGCTGCGCCCAGTCATCGGCGTCGCCATCGATCACTTCGGGCAGGTCGAACACGACGCCGGTCAGTGACTGGAACCGTCGCAACACGCTGCAGAGCATGTGCCCCTGGCCGCCGCCGATGTCGCACGCATGCGTGCCCGGCGCGAACGTGACGTCGCGCAGCGCATCGACGACCTGCTCCGACTGCACGGTAGAAAAGCTCGACATCGCACGCTTGAAATCGGTCCGGTAGCGTTCGTGGTCCTTCGCATAGTCGAACGCCATCGCGCCGAACTCGCGAACGAAGCCGTTCTGCTGCCCCTCGCGCACCATGTCGGGCAGGTGCGCCCAGATCGCGTAGTGCTCGGGCCCCTCCTGCAGCAGCACGAAATCGCGCAGCGTGCTCGGGGCGTCCGCATGCAGCAGCGCCCCCGACGCGGTGGCCCGGAAGCCGCGGCGCGTGTCCTCGTCGAGCAGGCCGAGCGAGGCAAGCGCGCGCAGCAGCCGGTACAGCAGCGGCTCGTCGACGTCGAGCTTCGCCGCGAGCGCGGCCGACGACGCCGGCGTGTCGGTCGTCACCGCATCGAACACGCCGAGCCGCGTGCCCGCATACAGGATCCGGCTGCGCCACCGTCCGAACAGCGTATCCAGCACCTGTTTTGCCGCATTTTCCATAAAGCACTCCTGAACATGAACCGACCGCGCCGGCACGTGACGCACCGGGCGATCGCATCGTCAATGAAGCATGCGGATCACTGCTCGTGCAGGAATTCCGTGATCGGGTAGCCGACGTGGCGCTGCGCATCGAGCGTGTAGCCGAGGATGCGGTCGCCGCGCTTGAGCTCCGTGATGTTGTGCACGCTGCCCTTCGGCCCGAGCACGCGCACGTGCCAGTCGTCCTGCGCGATGATGTTGATCGCGCGATTGGCGGCATTCTTCGCTTCGATCAGCAGCAGCGGCCGCGTCTCGACTTTCGCGCGCCCGACCACGACGCGGCGTGCCTTGCCCTGCACGTTGACGGCGAGGATCTCCGCGCCCGATTCAAGCTCGGCGAGATAGCGCGTGCGGTTGTCCGGCGCGACGACGTACGAATGAAGCGCGGCCGCGTTCACGCGGAACGGGCGGGTCGGCATGTACGGCAGCGGGTGCGTCTCGCTGCTGATGAGGATCATGCCGGTCGAATACGAGCCGACGAGGATGCCCTCGTCCTGTTCGAAACGCGAGCAGGTATCGACGCACACGCGTTCGCCCGGCCCGAGGTGCGTGAGTCCGACGATCTCGATTTCCTCGAGCTGCAGATCCTCGACCGTGTCGCTGCAGATCGACACGAGCTGCGTGGCCTGCCCGACCTGCGTCGGCGAGACCAGCACGCCTTCGGGGCCGCGCTGCAGTACGTTCAGCGTGACCTCCGCATCCTCCAGGTCGGCCACGACGGTGATCAGCTCGCCCGACGCCTGATCGGCGGCGGCCAGCAGGATCTCGAGCGGGATCTTGCTCGGGTCCTGCAGGAATTCGACGAGCAGCCACGGCGTCGTGGTCGACAGCTCGCATGCGCGCGTGAGCGTCGCCTCGCCCGTCACCTCGATGAACACGCCGATCTCAACGCCGTCCGGCACCGCGAAATCGACCGGCAGGCCATCCTTCACGAGGATGATCTGCACCTGCTCCAGCAGCGCGGCATCGGCCGGCTGCCGATCGACGACCGCGACCTTGCACGCGCTCGGCGGCAACCGCCCGGCCTGCTCCGCATCCTTCACGACGAATGCGGACACGCCGACATGCAACGCTTCCTCGGTGATCTCGTCCGCGAGCTCACCGATGTTGCGCAGGTCAATCCAGGAAAGCTTCTTCAAGGCCAATCTCCTTCGAAGGGGATAACGCAGGTTGAGTGACAGGATGAAACTAGCGGCTGACGGAAACGACCGAACGCGACGCGGCGGCCCTCATCCGGCAATCCACCCAGCCGGCGCCCGGTTCGTAGCCGGCAAGCCGGATACCGGGCGCGACATCGGCAAGACCGACGCGCGCGCCGTCGTCGGTCCGGAAACGCACTGCGCGGTCGCCGCGCATCACGACGCGCGTGTTCGCGCCGGAGGCGCTGCGCGTGTGCAGCGCAACGAGCGGCGCGGATTCGATCCGCACGCGGCCGACCACGATCGCGCGCGTGTCGCCCGCCGCACCGACCGTCAGGATCCGCTCGCCCGAACGCAGCAGCGAAAGCTGGCGCGCGCGGTCGCCGCCGCAGAACACGAACGATTCGGCCGAGCCCGCATCGATGCCGAACGTGAGCGGCCGGCCCGGCGGATGCGCGGCGCCGGCCGCGACGACGAGCAGCATGCTGGTCGCGCTCGCGCCGGCCAGCACGCACTCTTCGCCGTCCAGCTGCGAACAGCCGTCGATCACCGCATGCAGCCCGACGCCGAGCGGCTCGACGCGCTGCACCTCGAATGTTTTCAGCTTCAGCGGCTCGCGTGCGCGCAGCTCGCCGCACGCGGCCAGCACGCTGCGCAACGCGACCGCATCGCGCGGTGCGAACGCGATGTCGACCGGCGACTGCGCATGCTTGCGCACGAGGTAGGCCGCGCCGTGCGGATCGGCCAGCGACACGACGATGCGGCACGCAGCATCGCCGGCATCCGCGAGCAGGCGCTCGAGCGGCACCGTGGTCGCGAGCGCATAGTCGATCAGCACGAGCGCGTGCCGCGCGATTGCAGTGCGCGCGGCGTCGAAATCCGCCGCGCCGTCGATCCTCACGCGAACGCCTGCGAGCGGCGCATGCGCGTCGTCGACCAGTGTCGCGACGCCCGCCGTCGAAACGGCCAGTTGCGCTGCCGCGCCGGCCGCGAAGGTGTCGCGATCGGCCTCGGCCACGACGACACGGCCCACACCGGCCCTCGCCGCGTCGGCCGCGACGGCGCCTGCCTGCGCGCCGAGCGCGCGCAGGTCGATCCACGGATAGCGATGCATGGAAACCCTCGATGGTCGGAAATAACCGGGCACGGCGGCCCGGCGCGCCGGCTCAGGCGGCCAGGTGCGCGGCACGCCGCTCGACGCCGTGCACGGCATCGGACAGGCGGCGGATCAGCGGTGCGGCCTTCGGCGCGGCGAACACGTTGCGGCCGGCTGCAATGCCGAGCGCACCTGCATTCATCACGCGCGACGTGAACGCGACGAACTCGTCTTCCGGCAGCTTCGCGCCGCCCGCGACCAGCACCGGCAGCGACGAGCCGGCGATGATGTCGGCCATGCTCGCGGCATCGCCGCTGTACGGCAGCTTGACGATGTCGGCGCCGAGATCCGCCGCGACGTTCGCCGCGTGGGCAATCAGTTCGGTCTGCGGACGATCGCCGAGGCCCGGGCCGCGCGGATAGATCATCGCGAGCAGCGGCAGCGACCAGCGCGCACACTCGGTCGCGATGCGGCTCAGGTCGAGCAGTTGCTGGCTTTCCGTCTTCGAGCCGAGATTCACGTGCACGCTGACCGCGTCCGCGCCGCATGCCAGCGCATCCTCGACGCTCGCGAACAGCGTCTTCGCGTTCACGTCCTCCGCGTAGCGCGTGCAGCCGTTCAGGTGCACGACGAGCGCGAGATCGTTCAGCACGTCGGGCGACAGGAAGCGCGCGCGGCCGCGATGCACGACGATCGCATCGCCGCCATGCACGGCGATGTCGCCAACCAGTTGCCGCAACTGCTGCGGATGGGCGATGGGCCCGTCCGCGAGCGAATGATCGAGCGGCACCATCAGGCACTTGCCCGACGCGGCACGCACCACCCGCCGCATCCTGAGCGCCTTGCCAGAAACCGATAGAAGAGCGTTCATCCTTGATTCCTCGCCAGAAATGGAGAGGCCGGCCCGTGCGACTTCAGCCTGCCCCCGGGGTGCCCGCTTGCGGGCGGAACTGGAGCAACAACCGAGCAACGCTTGCAGCAAATCTTGCATCGTGTAAGACTTGCATAGACCCAATCATCCTATGATTGGATCATCCTTGCAAGTACATTGCGAGCGACTTTGTTTCCCGACCGGGGGACGCATTCGACGCGGCATCGGTTCCCCTTTGCAGACAACGGCAGCACATCAACCTGTGAGGTGTCTATGAAGTTCGGCGTGTCCTTTCTGCCCGATACCGGCCCGGCCGACCGCCCGGCTGCTGATTACTACGCGAACGCGCTGAAGCTCAGCACGCTGGGCGACAAGCTCGGCTACGCGTACGTGAAGATGACCGAGCACTACCTGAAGCCCTACGGCGGCTACAGCCCGTCGCCGCTGATGTTCCTCGCAGCCGCCGCCGCGCAGACGAAGTCGATCCGCCTGATGACGGGCGGCATCCAGGCGTCGTTCCATCATCCGATCCAGCTCGCGGCCGAAGCCGCACAGCTCGACGCGATCTCGAACGGGCGGCTCGAACTGGGCTTCGCGCGCGCGTTCCTGCCGTACGAATTCGATGCGTTCGGCATCGATCTCGATTCGAGCAAGGCGCGCTTCCAGCAGACGATCGACGCGACGGTGCGGCTGCTGACCGAGGAATCGGTCAGCGAGGACACGCCGTTCTTCCGCTACCGCGACGCGCAATCACTGCCGCGCCCGACGCAGCAGCCGTGCCCGCCGGTCTGGGTCGCGGCGCTGCTCACGCCGTCGAGCTTCGAGTGGATCGGCGAACGCGGCTTCAACCTGCTGATGGCCGCGCCGCCGCGCAAGGACGCGCTCGCGAAGACGCAGGACATGGTGGCGCTCTATCGCGAGACGTTCGAGCGCCATCACGGCCATACGGGCCGCCGGCCGCAGGTCGCGATCAGCATCCCGCTGATGATCGGCACGTCGGACGCGCACGCGCTGGCGCTCGCGGAACCGCGCCTGCGCCATCACTGGCGCTATTTCGCGGAAGCCGCGAAGTCGTGGGAGCAGGTGCAGTCGTCGGCGTACCAGGGCTACAACGAGGCGATGAAGAACAAGATGGGCGGCATGGACACGGCCGACCTCGACGCGACCGCCGTGCTCGGCACGCCCGACACCGTGCGCCAGCGCATTCGCGCACTGGAAGCCGATCTCGGGCTCGACGCGATCCTGTGGCACATCGACTATGGCGCGCAGCCGTACGAGCTGATGAGCAACAACCTGGAGGTGTTCGCCCGCGACGTGCTGCCTGGACTATGACGCCATGCCGATCCCTTCCGGACCCACAGCGAACCCGCCCATGACACCTTCCCTGTCACTCGACACGATCGTCGTCGGCGCCGGGATCGGCGGCCTGGCCGCCGCGCTCGCGCTGCGCCGCGCCGGCCATCGCGTCACGGTCCTCGAGCAAAGCCGGGCGTTCCGGGAAGTCGGCGCGGGGCTGCAGGTCGTGCCGAACGCCACGCGCGCGCTGCGCGCGCTCGGCGTGCTCGACCGGCAGCGGCTGGCCGCCGTCGCCCCGACCGCGACGATCCGCCGCCGCTGGCAGGACGGCAGCCTGCTCGGCTCCTTCCCGCTCGGCAACGAGGTTGAAGCCGCCTTCAACGCACCGTACTGGAACGCGCATCGCGCCGACCTGCATGCCGCGCTGCTCGACGCCGTGCGCGACCCGTACACGGCGGGCCCGCCGGTCGCCGTGCTCGGCGGCATCGCGGTGCGCGGGCTCGATGCATGCGGGCCGGACGGCGCGACGCTCGTCGATGCGGCGGGCACGCGCTGGCGCGCGGATCTGGTCGTCGCGGCCGACGGCATTCATTCGACGCTGCGCCACGCGCTGCTCGGCGACGACGCACCGCACTACAGCGGCGACGACGCGTATCGCGCGCTGATCGACGTCGACGCGATCGATCCGCAATCGCCCGTGTTCGAGATCGTCAAGGAACCGCAGGTGACGATCTGGCTCGGGCCCGGTCGGCACGCGATCCATTACTGGGTGCGCGATCGCCGGCTGCTGAACCTCGTCGTGATCGTGCCGGGCGACGGCAGCACGCGCGAATCGTGGAGCAGCAAGGGGGATCGCGCGACGCTCGAGGCCGAGCTCGACGGCTGGGATCCGCGCCTCGTCGGGCTGATCCGCTGCGCGTCGGACCTGAGCCGCTGGTCGCTGCACGACCGCCAGCCGCTCACGCGCTGGGTGTGGGACAGCGTGTGCCTGCTCGGCGACGCGTGCCATCCGATGCTGCCGTACCAGTCGCAGGGCGCCGCGCAGGCGCTCGAGGACGCGGTCGTGCTCGGCCGGTGCGTGACGGGGCTCGCGTCGAAGGAAGCCCTCGGCGCCGCGCTGGTCGAGTACCAGCGCTTGCGGATCGACCGCAGCGCACGGATCCAGCTTGCGTCGGCCGGCAACGGCGGCGTGTTCCACCTGCCCGACGGCCCCGAGCAACAGGCGCGCGACGCCGAGCTCAAGTCGCGCCGCGCCGACTTCAAGTCCTACCACTGGACCTGGGCCGACGCGTACCAGCTTTGACGCCCGCCCCGGCGCCGCGTGGCGCGAGCCATGCGGCACCGGGGCTTCTCGTGACAGGACCGCACCATGATGAACACCGTGGACATTGCGCAGCAACTGAAACAGGCGATGCGCGGCGTAGCCGCCACCGTCACGATCGTCACGACCGGTGGCGACGGCGCCGCAGCCGCACCGTGCGCGCTGACCGCCAGCTCGTTCACGTCGGTCGCGCTCGATCCGCCGACCGTGCTGGTGTGCATCAACCGGCGCGCCAGCATTCACGCGTCGATCACCGGCCACCGGCGCTTCTGCGTGAACGCGCTGCGAAGCTGCCACGTGCCGCTCGCGCTCGCGTGCAGCACGACGGGCTCCGATGCGCGTTTCGCGCACGACGCATGGCGCACCGACGCGGCCACCGGCCTGCCGTACCTCGAGAACGCGCAGACGTCGTTCTTCTGCGACACGCTCGAACAGGTCGAGGTCGGCTCGCATTCGATCCTGGTCGGACGGGTCACGCGCGTCGCGATGTCCGACGACGTGAACCCGCTGATGTACGTGAACGGCGCGTTCGCCGCCGTCCGCTCGCTGCCGCCCGATGCCGGCGCCGGCCAATGACACCCCCGATGCGTGCGTCACGCGTGATGCCGCGCGCAATCGTTGCGTGCGCTGCAGTTACGCTGCGCGCGCGTATCCCGCACTACCATTGCGCCGCATGCACGCGATGACACGGAGAAGCCGATGGCACCCGACCTGAACCTGCTGATTTCGCTCGACGCGCTGCTCGAAGAGGGTAGCGTCGTCGGCGCCGCACGCCGCATGAACCTCAGCCCGCCCGCGATGAGCCGCACGCTCGCGCGCATCCGCGAAACGGTCGGCGACCCGATCTTCGTGCAGGCCGGCCGCAAGATGGTGCCGACGCCGCGCGCGCTCGAACTGCGCGGCGTCGTCCGCGAGACCGTGGAGCGCGCGTCGCAGTTGCTCGCGCCTTCCGCGGAAATCGATCTCGGCACGCTCGACAAGCAGTTCAACGTGCGCGCGAACGACATCTTCGTCGGCCTGCACAGCAGCCGCCTGCTCGAGGAGATGGCGCGCGGGATGCCGCGCGCGATGCTGCGCTTCATGCCCGAGGAAGACGACATCGACGACGACGCGTTGCGCAGCGGCCGCATCGACCTGTTCATCAGCGCATCGCGCCGCCTGGGGCCGGAGATTCGCGTGCAGCCGCTGTTCACGACGACCTTCGTCGGCCTCGCGCGCGACGACCACCCGATCTTCGACGACGACATCACGCCCGAGCGCTTCGCGCGCTGGCCGCACATCGGCGTGTCGCGGCGCGGCAAGTCGGCGGGGCCGATCGACGACGCGCTCGCCGCGCGCGGGCTCGCGCGGCACGTGCTGCTCGTCGTGCCGACGCCGTATGCGGCGATCTTCGCGCTGCAGGCGTCGGACCTGATCCTGCCATTGCCCGAGCATCTCGCGCGCGGCGCGGTGCGGGCCGGGCTCGGCGTGCGCGCGTTCGAACTGCCGGTGCCGCTCGAAACCGTGCTGATCACGCAGGCGTGGCATCCGCGCTTCCAGAGCGACCCCGCGCACCAGTGGTTGCGGCGTGTCGTGCGCGGGCTGTGCACCGGCCAGCCGGCGCTGCATCCGGCGCACGCATGACGCATGCGCCGCATGCACTCGTCGAGTGCAAAGACGTCACTGTTCCGCATGCATCGCTCGACCGTAGACTGGCTTCGTCCTTTCTCATGGAGCGTGCGCAGTGCATGACGCAGCAGATCAGACGCGCGCCGTCGCGCCGCCGCCCCGCCGCCTGAATCGCGCGGCCGCGGCGCTGATCGCGCGCATCGACATCTTCACGCCACGCGGCGCGTATGTCGCGCGCTCGGTCATTGCCGCCGCGCTCGCGCTCGGCGTCGCCTACCTGCTCGAACTGGAAACGCCGTATTCGGCGGCGTCGACGGTGCTGCTCGTGATCAATCCCGTGCAGGGCGCGGTGATCGGCAAGGGTGTGTGGCGCGTGGTCGGCACGATCGCGGGGATGGTCGTCGCGTTCGTGCTGATGGGCTGCTTCGCGCAGCAGCCGCTGCTGTTCATCCTCGGCTTCGCGTTCTGGCTCGGCGTCTGCGTGGCGGGCATGACGCTGCTGCGGCACTTCCGCGCGTCGGGCACCGTGGTGGCCGGCTACACGATCGGCCTCGCGACCTACGGCGCGATGCAGCATCCCGAGCTGACCTTCGAGCACGTGATCGGGCGCGGCTCGACCGTCGCGATCGGCGTGCTGTGCATGAGCCTCGTGTCGATGCTGCTCGGCACGCGCGACGTGCACGCGAAACTCGACGCACTGGTCACGCGCGTCACGGCCGACGTCGCGCGGGTCATCGCCGCGCAGCGCAACGGCCTCGCGGCGGCGCCCGCCGACGACAAGCGGCACGCGCTGTTCGCCGGCATCTACGGCATCGACGATCTGCTCGCGCTCGGCAAGGCCGAATCGGAAGATCTCGCGCAACGCGCGGCTGCCGTGCGGCACGGGATGGCGTCGCTGTTCGGCGCGCTCGCGGGCGGCACGCCACCGTTGCCGGCCGACAGTCCCGGCGCGCAAGCGGTCGCGTCGCTGCAGCCGCGTCTCGCGGCCGCGTGGCAGGCCGCTGCCGACGCATTGGGCAGCGGCCGCGGCGGCGCGGCACACGCGCTTGCGCTGCTGGCCGATGCGCGCGAAAGCCTGCGTGCCGCGCTCGACGGCATCTCACTCGGCGATCCGCGCGACGACGCGGCGCTGCTGATCGCCGGCGAGCGGCTGATCGAACAGATCGACGACTACTGCGCGGCGCTCGACGGGCTCGTCGAATTGCAGCGCCCGCGGCCGGGCTATCGGCCCGCACGGGTGCGCTTTTACCGCGACACGGGTGCGGCCCTGCGCAACGGCGTGCGCTCGGCCTGCGCGATCGCGATCTCCGGTGCGTTCTGGCTCGCCACTGGCTGGAACCAGGGCGACATGATGCTGCTCGTCGTCGCACCGTACTGCGCGCTGCTCGCGACCGCTGGCAACCCGGCCGCCGGCGCGCAGGCGTTCATCAAGGGCACGGTGCTGGCCGTGCCGGCCGCGTTCGTGTGCGCGTTCGGCATCCTGCCGCGCATCGAAGGCTTTCCGTTGCTCGTCATCGCGCTCGCGCTGTTCTGGATGCCCGGCATCTATGCGACGAGCGTGCCGAAGACCGCGCTGGCAGGGCTCGCGTATCTCGTCGCGTTCAACACGCTGACCGGTGCGACCAATCCGTTCCGCCCCGACGTCGCGCTGTTCCTCAACCAGTCGGTCGCGTGGGTGCTCGCCACCTTCCTCACGCTGCTCACGTTCCGGTTGATCCTGCCGCGCAACCTGGCCACCGACGCGACGCGGCTGCGCCGCACGATCCGCGACGACACGCTCGCGCTCGTGGCCGGCAAGCGCGTCATGGCGGCGGGCTGGCAACAGCGCCAGCAGCACCGCATCGCGCAGCTCGGCGCGCTCCTCGCCGGCCAGCCGGCCGCGATGACGCAGGCGAGCATCGAGGCGCTCGCGGCGCTGCACGTCGGCAAGGAACTGCTGCGCATCCGCCGAGGCGCCGCGCGCGACGGGCTGCCCGACGCCGCGCAGCGCCGCGTGCGCGCCGGGCTCGCCGGCCTCGCACGGCACGCGTCCGCCCCCGCGCGCGCGGCCCGGCATGCACGACGTGCCGCGCACGCGCTTGCCGGCCTCGCCGCCGCGCAGCCGGGCAATACCGAACTGAAGTGGCTGATGGCCGCGTTCGCCGACGTCCATGTGCTGCTGCATACGTACGCCGCCTATTTCACCGCCGTTCCGGAGCGCGCCCGCGATGCTCAGTGAATTCCCGCTGGCCGGCATCTACCTGCCGCCATTCTTCGTCTATGCGTGCGCAACGGTGCCGATCTACATGGCCGTGCGCGCGCTGCTCGCCCGGCTCGGCGTGTTGCGCCGCGTGTGGCATCCAGCGCTGTTCGAGTTCGCGATTTCGCTCGTGCTGGTCGCCACGCTGATCCTCTACTTCTAGTCTCCCGTCGGAACGTATCGCGTCATGTCGCTCAAACCCCTCACCCGCTCCCTGCTGACGCTCGCCACGGTGGCCGTCGCGATCGTGCTGGTCGCCGCGCTCTGGCATGCGTATGTCCTCGCGCCGTGGACCCGTGACGCGCGCGTCAGCGCGCACGTCGTGCGGATCGCGCCCGAAGTGTCGGGCACCGTCGTCGACGTCGCGGTGGTCGACAACCAGCGCGTCGCGAAAGGCGACGTGCTGTACCGAATCGATCCGCAGCGCTTCACGCTGGCGGTGGAACAGGCGGAAGCGCAGGTCGCCGCGACCGCCGAGTCGATGCGCCAGAAGCGCGACGAAGCGCAGCGGCGCACCGGTCTCGACGATCTCGTGCCGCGCGAGGACATCCAGCGCTCGAGCCGCGCGGTGTCGATCGCGCAGGCCGAGCACCGCAAGGCACTGGCCGCGCTCGACGTCGCGAAGCTCGACCTCGAACGCACGACGCTGCGCTCGCCGGTCGACGGCTACGTGACGCAGCTGCGCCTGCGTCACGGCGACTACGCGGTCGAAGGCAAGCCCGGGATCTCGGTGCTCGACGCGCACAGCTTCTGGATCACCGGCTATTTCGAGGAAACCAAGCTGCGCCGCATCGCGACGGGTGCGCCCGCAACGATCCGGCTGATGGGCTTCGATCCGCTGCTGAGCGGGCACGTGACGAGCATCGGCCGCGGCATCGCGGACGAGAACGGCACGCTCGACGAGCTCGGCCTGCCGGCCGTCAACCCGACCTTCAGCTGGGTGCGGCTCGCGCAGCGCATTCCGGTCCGCATCGAAATCGACCAGGTGCCGGCTGGCGTGCTGCTGGCGGCTGGCATGACGTGCAGCGTCGAAGTCGGCGAACGCGGGCATGAGCGCACGCCGCGCGGGCGGCTCGCGTCGTGGCTGCACGCGTGGATGTGAGGATGGCGACGATGCGATGCCCGTTTCCTCCTTCACGCTTGACGTGCCGCGCGCGCGCCTTCATCGCGGCCTGCACGTGCGCGCTGGCTGCATGCACGACGGTCGGCCCTGATTACGTGTCGCCGCAGTCCACGCATCCGCCCTCCTGGAGCGCACCGCGCGACACGGTGACCACCGATCCCGCGCAGTTGCAGAACTGGTGGCGCACGTTCGGCGACACGCAACTCGATGCGCTGGTCGAACAGGCGATCGCGCACAACCAGGATCTCGCGATCGCGCGCCAGCGGCTGCTGCAGGCGCGCGCCGAACGCGACCAGATCGCGAGCCGCCTCGGCCCGACCGTCACCGCCGGCGGAAATGCCGATGCGTTGCGCTCGTCACGGGCGCTCGACTGGCCCCCAGGCATCGGCCAGTCGCGCACCTACCGGCTCGGCTTCGACGCGTCCTGGGAACTCGACCTGTTCGGCGGCACGCGGCGTGCGGTCGAATCGGCCGATGCGCAGCTCGATGCGCTCGACGACGATCGCCACGCGATCCTCGTGAGCCTGCTGGCCGAGCTCGCGTCGGACTACGCAGCGTTGCGCGCGACCCAGGAGCGGCTGCGAATCGCGACGGACAACGTCGCGAGCCTCGACGCCACGCGGCGGCTGACCGAGCAATCGAACCGGCGCGGCCTAGGCACGTCGTTCGCGGTCGCGCAGGCGCGTGCCGAACTGCAGCTCGCGCAGGCAACGTTGCCGCCGCTGCATCAGGACGTCGCGCGGTTCGCCCACGCGATCGGCGTGCTCGTCGGCGGTTTTCCGGAAACGCTGCGCGACACGCTGAGCGCGCCCGGCGCGACATTGCCGGTCGCGCCCGCCCTGCCCGTCACGTTGCCGTCGGACGTGATCCGCGAGCGCCCCGACATCCGCGCCGCCGAACGGCGGCTTGCCGCCGCGACCGCGCAGATCGGCGTCGCGCGCGCCGAGCAGTTTCCGCATTTCGCGATTCCGCTGAGCCTCGGCACGACGGCAAGCCTCGTGCAGGACCTGTTCTCGGGCGCGAGCGTCGCGTGGTCGGTCGCGCTCGACGGCACTCAGACGCTGTACGACGGCGGCCGTGCGAAAGCCGGCGTCGACGCCGCCCGCGCGGCGGCCGAGGCCGCCCGGCTGGCATACGAGCAGCGCATTCGCAGCGCATTTCGCGATGTCGAGGACGCGCTGGTGGCGATCGGCGCCGCGCGCGACCAGCAGGCCATGCTCGCCGCGGCGGTCGACAGCAGCCAGGATGCGCAGTCGCGTGCGACGCGGCTGTACCGCAACGGCCTCGGCGAATACCTGTCGGTGCTCACCGCACAGCGCGCGACGTACCGCGCCCGCGATGCGCTTGCCCTCAGCCGGCTCGCGCAGGTGCAAGGCGCGATCGCGCTCTACAAGTCGCTCGGCGTCGGCTGGCGCGATGCGCCGCCGCTCGCGCAGGCCGGCGCGCCGCGAGCGAACGCGCATTGAAGGCCGTCCTGCGACCGCCCCGACGCTTCGGCGTCGCTCATCCACCGGAGAAATTTCGATGCCTGCTCTCAATCCGAATGATTTCGCGTTACACGACATCCAGCTCTTTCCGGTCTGCGTGTTTCGCGCCGAACACGCAACGCCGGGCTACGCGCCCCGCTGGGAAGGCGAGATCGATACGCTGATGCGCCACGGCGAGCCGTTCGTGATCGTCTACGTCGAACTCGATACCGACGAGAGCCACGACGACCGCAAGCATCGCGCGGTCTGGCTCAAGCAGAACAAGGAAGCGCTGGGCGCCGTCTGCAAGGCGCTCGTCAGCGTCGAGCCCGATCCCGACCGTCGCGCGGAAGTGG
The DNA here is from genome assembly GCF_000012945.1 of Burkholderia lata. Classification (NCBI taxonomy): domain Bacteria; kingdom Pseudomonadati; phylum Pseudomonadota; class Betaproteobacteria; order Burkholderiales; family Burkholderiaceae; genus Burkholderia; species Burkholderia lata. Next base: position 395,409 of record NC_007509.1, on the reverse strand, counting down.
CCGCGCAGGGCGAAGTCGCCGTCAAGGCATTCGGGATTCCGCATCATGCGGTGGCGTCGTTCGGGCAGGCCGTCTCGCTCGCCGCGCGGCTCACGCGGCAGCCTTCGGGGAATGATGCGCGACAGGCCGGACAACAGGCATGACGCGGCCGGTGCGTCACGCCAGGTTGCATTCACCACCGACACGAGGGCCGGCATGCGCTACCCCACCCTGACGATCACGGGCTCGCACACGCTTGCGTCATGTCCGTCGCGGCTTCCCGATCCCGGCGAAATCCTGTTGTGGCGACTGCGCGGCGAATGGCAGCTCGTCACCAGCGAGCGCGGCCATCTCTACCTGTCGAAGACGGAGCTGCGGCGTGCCCGCACGCATCCGAACCGCGTGCACGGCCGCCGCTTCGCGATCGGCCGGTCGGCGCTGCGCGCGATCCTGGGGACGCTGGCCGGCCGTGCGGCCGACGAGCTGACGCTGATCGACCGCGATGCCGACCATATCGCGGTCGCGGGCTGCGACTTGCTGGACGGGCTCGACGTCGTGGTCGGCCATGCCGGGATCTGGATCGTCATCGCGATCGCCCGTGGCCCGATCGGGCTGGGCATGGCGCAGACCAGCGCGCTCGCCGATCCGGTATCGCGCGATCAGTTGCGGCTGGACAGCATCTCGAATGCGTGCGGGAGCGGACACGGCGCGACGCTCGATTCGCTGGCGCCGCTCGCGGGCGCATTCCGCGAGGTCGATACGCCGCATGCCGGCCACTGGCGCCTGCTCGATATCCCCCTCTCCGGCCTCGCCTGCGCGGCTACCGTTGCCGCTCGCCAGATGGATCGGATTCATGCGGTGGGCTGGCGCGGTGAGCGGAAAGACTGGCTGGCCGATCGTGATCGGCATCTGCGGGCGGCGAAGGTGCGCGGCGAGGCCGCCTTGGTCACGGCCTGACAGATCGGCTTCGGGGTTCGCCGGCTGCATGCGTGGGCGACTCCCGTCGTTGGAATCGCCGATGGGAGCCGTTCATGGGAGGGAGTGAAGGGAGCCGGTTATGGGAGCGGGTGGTTTCGACGCGAGGGGGCGTACACGCCGGGTGACGTCGCGCCCCTTCCGATGATGCATGGCCACGCCCCCGGCGTCGCTCCTGTCGATCCCTTACCCGGCAACCATCGCACCCGCTTTCACGTGCCGGCCGGCACGACGCAGCAACTGCCAGCCGAACCCCATCATCCACAACGGCAGCAGAAGCACCACGACGATCTCACCCACCCCCGTCACGGCTTCGAACTCGGGAAAGAATCCGGAGACGAAGATGATCGCGAAAAACCACGCAACGATCTTCAGCAGGAACGACCCGTGCCAGCCGGCCTTCTTCAGATGATTGGCGACGATCGGCGCCCAGAAGAACACCAGCGGGCCTTCGGCCCACCACAGACCGCTTTGCGTGCCGTTGGCGACCGTCGCCCACGCCGCGGCCGCGGCGGCCCGCGTTGCGTCGTCGCCGCCCGCATACATGTGCGCCAGCGGATCGAGCACCGACAGCTGGAGTGCTGCGCCGGTGATGCCGAGCAGCGCGTACGCGCCGATCCCGAACGCGATCATGGTGCCGAGCGCGCCGAGTTCCTCCTTGAAGGTATGCACGAAGTACCCGCCGATCACGAGCACCGCGAGATAGAACCCGAACACGTCGGCCAGCATCGACAAGCGAAACAGGTCGCGTGTTTCGGCGGGCAGGCTCAGCATCGTCGCGCCGTGCAGCAACATGCCGGTATCCGTGCCGGCCACCATCGACACCAGCCCCACGTTCGCGTAGGCCAGCAGGCCGCCGACGATCGCGCTCCACGCCGTGAAGCGCGTGACCTTGCATGAATCGTTCCTCATTCTCTTTCTCCGCACACCATGCCCGGTTCCCGCGTGGAGAACCATTCGATAAGAAGTGACCGGCCCGGTCGCGCGACGCCTGCAACCCGTGTAACCCGTGTAACCCAACCCGGCGTGACGCATCGCACGCACCTCATGCCGCTGCGTTTCCTTGAGCGGCGGCAGCCGCCTCCTCCCTTTCCTGCAACTCGCGCCACATGATCTTTCCCGACCCGGACTTCGGCAGCGACTCGACGAATTCGACGACGCGCGGAACCTTGTAGGAAGCCATATGATCGCGCGCCCACGCGACCACGTCGTCGGGCGTCACGCCGCCGGGGTACGCCGGATCCAGCACGACGAAGGCCTTGACCGTCTCGCCGCGATGCGCGCTGCGCGTGCCGATCACGCACACTTCCTTGATCGCCGGATGGCGGTACATCATCGTCTCGACTTCGGCCGGCCACACCTTGTAGCCCGACGCGTTGATCATCCGCTTCAAGCGGTCGGCCATGAAGAAGTAGCCGTCCGCGTCGATGCGCCCGAGATCGCCGGTGCGCAGGAAGCGCTTGCCGTCGATTTCGACGAACGCCTGTTTCGTGGCCTCCGGATTGCGCCAGTAGCCTTGCATCAGTTGCGGCGCGTGCATGACGATCTCGCCCACCTCACCTTGCGGCACCGGTTCGAACGTGACCGGATCGACGATCCGCGCATCGACGTCGAACACCGGGATGCCGAGGCACTGCGGCTTGGGATGCGCCGGCGGATTGATGTGCGTCGCGGCGATCGTTTCCGACATTCCGTAGCCTTCGACGTAATCGAGCCCGACCGTGTCCTTGAGCTTCCGGGCGATCGCGTCCGGCATCGCCGCGCCGCCGCCGCGCATCGAGCGCAGGCTCGACAGGTCGTATTCGTGCAGGTTCGGATTCGACAGGAAATCCACCATCATCGTCGAGATCGACTGCCACACGGTGACGCGATTGCGGCCGATCGCGCGGCCCGCCGCATCGCGATCCCAGCGCGGCAGCACGACCACGGTCGAGCCGCGAACCAGCGGGCCGTTCAACCCGCCCTGCATGCCGGTGACGTGAAACAGCGGCAGCACCGCCAGGTGGATCGCGTCTTCGGGATCGTCGAACCAGTCGACGAAGCCGGCCGCCGTGCACGTGACGCTTCGATGCGTGTGCACGCAACCTTTCGGCTTGCCCGTCGTGCCGGACGTATAGGGCATCACGCACATGTCGTCGGGGCCCGCCGTCAGCGCGCCCGGTGCCAGCTGCTCGGCAAGCACATCGCGCCAGTGGGCCACGCCGGGCCCGTCGACGTGGCGCGGCGCGGCCACGAAATCGGGAAACGCGACGGCCGAAGGCTGCGCCACGTAGTCGCCATACGTCGCCACGACGACATGCGCGAGGCCACCCGCACCGCCCACGAGCGGCGCGATGCGCGGATACAGGTCCTGCGCGACAAACACCGTGCTCGCGCCGCTGTCCTCGATGTAGTGCGCCAGTTCGTCGGTCATGTTCATCGGATTGACCGGCACGACCACCGCGTTCGCACGCAGGATGCCGTAGTACGCAATCATCCATTGCGGGCTGTTCTGCATGTACAGGAGCACGCGGTCGCCCGCCTTCACGCCGCAACGCTGCTGCAGGAAACCCGCTACCTGCTCGGCTTCGTGCTGGAAGCGCGCGAACGAGACGGGCGTGTCGTAGAACAGGATGAACGGCTTGTCGGGATGGCGCGCCGCCGCGGCTTCCGCGTGACGGAACAGGTGCGTTGCGGGCGGGGCCTGACGCGTGGCCAGGTGCGCGGGCCAGAATGGCGATCGGATGGCAGACATGGTTCGGCAACTCTTCGTCAAAACTGCGGGTGATAAAGGGCTTCGGCGGGACGCGTCGTCCCTGGGTTGCATGCACGCATTCGTTTGGCAGCGTGAAGGTCCGACGCAGAGAAAAGTCGGACTTGCACCCTATCGACCGGTCTCGACGCCCGACGTCGTGAACCGGTGCGTTTCCGCCGCTGTCGCGTGCGCCGCGGACGCCACGCGGCTGACGCCGCGCATCAGGTCGACCGCCTTCTCAGCGATCATGATGGTGGGCGCGTTGGTGTTGCCGCCGATCAGCGTCGGCATCACCGATGCATCGACGATGCGCAGCCCGTCGATACCATGCACGCGCAACTGCGGATCGACCACGGCCATCGCGTCCGGCCCCATCCGGCAGGTGCCGACCGGGTGATAAACGGTGTCCGTGCGCTTGCGCAGCACCGCGCGGATTTCGTCGTCGCTGTGCACGTCGCGCGTGAACATGTCCTTCGTGGTCCACTCCGCGAGCGCGGGCGCCTCCATGAGGCCGCGCGTGATCTTGAAGCCCGCCACCATGTCCTCCAGGTCGCGCGGATCGTCGAGGAACGCTGGATCGATCAGCGGCGTGTCGGCCGGGTCGCGGCTGCGCAGCGCGACCGAGCCGCGGCTGCGCGGGCGCAGCAGGCACACGTGGCAGGACAGCCCGTGGCCGAGGTGCATGCGCCGCGCGTGGTCGTCGACCAGTGCGACCAGGAAATGCAGCTGGATGTCGGGCGCATCGAGGCCCGGTTGCGTCTTCAGGAACGCGCCGCCTTCCGCGAAATTCGACGTCAGCATGCCGCGCCGCTCACGGCGAAAGCGCATGATCTCGCGCAGCATCCGCAGACTGCCGCCCACCGAGACGCCCATCGTGTCGAGGCTGCGCGCGCGGTAGCTGAGAATGAAGTCGGGGTGATCCTGCAGGTTGCGGCCCACGCCGGGCAGGTGGTGCAGCGTCTCGATACCGACGCGCGTCAGCTCGTCCGACGGGCCGACGCCGGACAGCATCAGCAGTTGCGGCGTCTGCAGCGCGCCCGCCGCCAGCACCACTTCGCGCCGGGCGCGGAACGTCTTCAGCGTGCCGTTCTGCAGCACTTCCACGCCCACTGCACGCTTGCCCTCGAACAGGATGCGCCGGACCTGCGCGTGCGTTTCGACGGCGAGATTGGCGCGTTTGCCGAGATGCGGGAACAGGTAGCCGCGCGCCGCGCTCCACCGTTCGCCCTGCTTCTGCGTGACCTGGTAGATGCCGGCACCTTCCTGCTGCACACCATTGAAATCGTCCGTCAGCGGCAGGCCGGCCTGCCGCGCCGCGGCCAGGAAGCGCGCCTGGAACGGGTTGTCGGAACGCAGGTCGCTGACCCACAGCGGGCCGCCCTGGCCGTGCCACGCGTCGTCGATGCGTTCGTTGTGTTCGCTCAGGCGGAAGTACGGCAGCACTTCGTCGTACGACCAGCCGGGATTGCCGAGCGCGGCCCACGTGTCGTAGTCGCTGCGATGACCGCGAATGTAGACCATCGCGTTGATCGCGGACGAACCGCCCAGTGCCTTGCCGCGGGGCTGGTAGCCGATGCGCCCGTCGAGCCCGCGCTGCGGCACCGTCTTGAACGCCCAGTTGTTGAGACGGGTCGGCAGCATCGCGACCATGCCCGCCGGTATGTTGATGACCGCTCCGTCGCCGCTGCCCCCCGCTTCCAGCAGACAGACGCTGACGTCAGGGTCTTCGGTCAGGCGCCCTGCTACCACGCTGCCGCCCGAGCCGCCGCCCACGACGATGTAGTCGAACTGATGATTCATGGCATTTCTCTCGATACAGGATTCGGAAGTCACGCGAGACGCGACAGCGTGCGCAGCAGCAGGTCGAAGACGCGGCCGTACGGCGGATGAAACAGCACGGCGCCGTTCCAGCGGGTCTGGTGAAACACCGGCTTGAGCTTGCTGAAGGTATCGAAGCCCCACTGGCCGTGATAGGCGCCCATGCCGCTCTGCCCGACGCCGCCGAACGGCTGGTTTTCCTGCACCAGATGCCACAGGCAGTCGTTGATCGTCACGCCGCCGGACACCGTCTCGCGCAGCACGCGATCGCGGCGCGACGCGTCTTCACCGAACCAGTACAACGCCAGCGGGCGCGCGCGGCCCTGGATGTAGGCCAGCGCGTCGTCCAGGTTCGCGTATTCGACGATCGGCAGGACGGGGCCGAAGATCTCTTCGTTCATCAGCCGCGTGTCGGCCGGCGCGCCGATCACGATCGTGGGTGCGAACTTGCGCGACGACGAGCCGAACGTTTCGCCGGCCGGGTTGACTTCGAGGATGCGCGCGCCTGCGCGACGTGCTTCGTCGACCATCTCGGTGAGGCGCGCGCGGTGGCGCTCGCTGATGATGGCCGTGTAGTCGGGATTGGCCGCGAGCGTCGGATACAGGCGGGCGACGGCGCGCGTCAGCTGCAACGCGACGCTGTCGGCCGTTCCGGTGGGCACCAGCAGGTAATCAGGCGCGACGCAGGTCTGGCCCGCGTTCAGCAGCTTGCCGAACGCGATGCGCTGCGCGGCAACCGCGACGTTGCACGACGCATCGAGAATCGCCGGCGATTTGCCGCCGAGCTCCAGCGTCACGGGCGTCAGGTTGGCCGCGGCCGCCTGGGCGACGACCCGCCCGACCTGGGTCGAGCCGGTGAAGAACAGATGATCGAACGGCAGGCCGGCAAACGCCTTGCCGAGTTCGACGTCGCCCACCACGACATCCAGCTCGTCCGGTGCAAAGGTGTCGCGCGCCATCGACACGAGCAGGTCGGACAGCGCGGGCGTGAGCTCGGACGGCTTGATCAATACGCGATTTCCCGCGGCGAGCGCCGCGAGTGCCGGCCCGAGCGAAAGCTGCAGCGGATAGTTCCACGGCGAAATGATGCCCGTCACGCCCAGCGGTTGCGGCATCAGCCGGTTGTGGCCGGGACGGAAATGCAGCGCGGTCGGCACGCGGCGCGCGCGCATCCAGTGCTTCAGGTGCCGGCGTGCGTGCCGGAGGCCCGCGCGCACGATGAACACCTCGGCCAGCCGCGTTTCGTGCGTGGAGCGGCCCTGGAAATCGGCATCGATGGCGCGCACGATGTCGTGCTCGTGCGCATCGAGCCACGCAGCCAGCCGGTCGAGGCGCGCCAGCCGGGTGGCCAGCGCCGGGTTCAGCTCCAGCGCGAACGCGCGGCGCTGGCGCTCGAAGCGGGCCGCGAGGTCAGTCGGGTAGCCTTGGTGCATGGTGTCTCCTCCTGCTCGTCGATCGTGCGGTTACGTCGCATCACGACGAGCGTCTTGCAGAATGTTGCTGGTCTTCACGCGATTCACGCGATTCACGCGATTCACGCGCCTGCGGTCGGCTCGGCGGCCGGCAATTACGCGAGCCCCACGCCTTGACGTCACGCTCGATGCCACGCGCCCGTCGCGTGCCGCAGGCGACCCGGCTCACGCAATGTGCCTGCCGGTGCGCACGGGTTCCGCGGCAGCGCGTGTCGCACGGCGCCGGATATGGCCGTCGATCAGGCTCGTCAGCAGCGGCACCACACCGTCGGGGATGTCATGCCCCATGCCGCGCACCGTGACCATGTCCGCGCCCGGGATCGCCGCAGCAGTCGCGATGCCACCGCTCGGCGCGACCAGCAGGTCGCGATCGCCGTGCACGACCAGCGTCGGTGCCTGGATCCGGCGGATTTCGTCGGTCCGGTCTCCCGACTTGATGATCGCGCCGATCTGGCGGGTCGTGCTCTCGTGGTCGCGCGCCTGCTGGCCGCGATCCCACGCGTGGGCCGCGTACGCGCGTCGTGCGGCGTCGTCCGCCGGATACGCCTGCGTGCCGATGTGGGCCATGATGCGGCTGTACTGCTCCACCGCCGCTTCGCGCGTGCGCGGCGGCGGCGCGGTCAGCATCAGCATGCTCGACATGGCCGGCTGGCCGACCTTGCGTGCGCCGGTCGTGGAGATGATGGAAGTCAGCGACAGCACGCGCTGCGGATAGCGCGCGGCGAGCACCTGCCCGATCATGCCGCCCATCGACATGCCGACGACGTGTGCGCGCTTCAACTGCAGGCTGTCGAGCAGGCCGATCGTGTCCTGCGCCATGTCTTCCAGGTCATAGCCGTCCTTGACGGGCCAGCGCAGGAATTGGCGAAGCACGCTCGGCCCCGGCCGCGGGATGCGCGACGAGCGGCCGACGTCGCGATTGTCGAACACGATCACGCGATAACCGCATTGAATCAGCGCGTCGATCAGCGCCGGTGGCCAGAAGGTCAATTGCAGCGTCATGCCCGCGATCAGCAGCAACGGCTCGCCGTGGACGGGCCCGTAGATGCGATAGCAGAGACGCACGCCGCCCGGCAGGTCGCAGAATGCGTCCTGGCTTGCTTCCATCGTGTGAATCGTCATGATCAGGCTCCGACAGCGCGACGTGGCTCGACGCGATCCGTGCCGCCGGCTGCCGCCGCGCGCCGGAAGCGCAGGCACGGATCTTCGACCGAACCGTGCCGCAAGATTTCGACATCGAGGTGATAGTCCATCGACATGACCCACGGGACACCGGGGCCCTGGCGCGGCAGGCTCCCGATCGCGCGCTGCACGTAGCCGGCGCCGAAATCGAGCAGCGGGCGCGTCGGCATGTCGGCCGCGGGCAATTCAGGCACGCAGGTCGCGAGGCCGCCGCGCTCCATGTGCGCGAGCACGCGGCAGAAATGCTCGGCCAGCAGCCCGACCTTCAGCGTCCACGACGAATTCGTATAACCGATGGAGAACGCGAAATTCGGCACGCCGCTGAGCATCATCCCCTTGAAGGCCACCTTGCTGTGGAGATCCACCGGTTCGCCGTCGACCGTCAGCTTGATCCCGCCGAAAAACCGGATGTTGAGCCCCGTCGCCGTGACGATGATGTCGGCCGGCAACGTCTGCCCGGATTCCAGCACGATGCCCGTTTCCGTGAAGGTCTTGATGCGGTCGGTCACGACCGACGCGTGGCCGTCACGGATCGACTTGAAGAGATCGCCGTCCGGCACCGCGCACAGACGCTGGTCCCACGGGTTGTACGGCGGGTTGAAGTGGACGTCGACCGGATAGCCCTTCGGCAGCTGGCGCTTGGTCATGAAACGGATCAGGCGCCGCGCCGTCTTCGGCCGCGTGCGGCAGAAGTGCCAGATGAAGCGGGCGATCGCGATGTTCTTGCGCCGCACGAGTGCGTACGCCCACGTGTGCGGCATCACCTTGCGCAGCGTATTGGCGATGATGTCTTCCGACGGCAGGCTCACCACGTAGGTCGGCGTGCGTTGCAGCATCGTGACGTGCCGGGCTTTCCCGGCCATCGCCGGCAACAGCGTGACGGCAGTGGCACCGCTGCCGATCACCACCACGCGCTTGCCGCCGTAGTCGAGATCTTCCGGCCAGTGCTGCGGGTGAACCACCGGGCCGGAGAACTGCTCGATCCCGTCGAGCTTCGGCGTATGGCCTTCGTCGTGGTGATAGAACCCGGCGGCGCTGAAGAACCACCTGGCCTGGATCGTCTTGCGTTCACCCGTATCGACGCGCTCGACGTCGACGCTCCACAGCGCCTGCGCACTCGACCAGCTTGCGTGGATCACCTTGTGATTCGTGCGGATGTGACGGTCGATCCCGTATTCGGTGGCCGTCTCTCTCAGGTACGACAGAATCGCGTCCGCACCGGCGATCGCCTTCTTGTTCGCCCACGGCTTGAAGCCGTAGCCGTAGGTATGCATGTCCGAGTCGGAGCGGATGCCCGGATAACGGAACAGGTCCCACGTGCCGCCGGTCGCGCCGCGCGCTTCCAGGATGATGTATGACGTGCCGGGACGGTCCGTCTCGAGTTGACGAGCGACACCGATCCCGGACAGGCCGGCGCCGACGATGAGCACATCCACGTGCTCAGTGGACGGAAGAGTATGTACGGTCACGGCGTGTCTCCTGTTTGCGTCGAAATGCGCTATGTGTCGTCATTTTCATCAACCGAATCGGGTCGAACAAGGTGTCGAATGCACCGTATGCGAATACAATGAGTGCAACTTGCACCTCTTCATTTGGATAGCACTCCATCATGTCCCAGCCCCCCGCTCCCACCGCCCTGCCGACCTGGCCGTTGCCTTCGCCACGCATCCGGGAACTGATGCGCCAGGGTGCCGAAATCGCACTGAATGTACAGACGGAATGGCTGCAGGAACTCGACAAGGAAAACGTCGCGACCAGCCCGACGATGAGCGACCCCGTGCTCGCCGCGGCCGTGCGGCGAATCAACCGCAACGGGCTGATCCACTGGGCCACCGCCAACCTGGAGAACCCTTGCGCGCCGGTGTCCCGCTTTCTTTCGGCAGATATGCTAAGCAGTGCGCAGGAACTGGTGCGCCGCGGCCTCACCGACCTCGTGTTCGTCGCCGCCCGTTCGTCGCAGAGCGTGGTGTGGCAACGCTGGATGGACCTCGCGTTTACGCTGACGCAGGACCCGGTCGAGCTGCGCGAGTTTCTGGCCGTATCGTCGCGTTCGATCGCGGCCTTCATCGACACCAACATGGTCGGCATGGCCGAATTCATGCGCGCCGAGCGTGAAGCGCGGTTGCGCGGCACGCACGCCGATCGCCGCGAACTGGTCACGCAGATCGTCGAAGGGACGACCATCGGCGCGCAGGAAGCCAGCCGGCGGCTGGGCTACACGCTGGAGCAACGCCATCACGCCGCAATCGTCTGGAGCGAGGAAGCGGATATCGAACTGGGGTTGCTGGAGCGGGCGGCCGATGCGCTGGCGCAATGTGCGGGCACGCGCAATGCCCTGGTCGTCGTCGCGAACACGGCCACGCTGTGGGTCTGGACGTATCACGACGGCAAACCGCTCGACATGCCTTCGCTGCAGCGTGCGATCAACGCGCTGCCCGGCGTGCACATGGCTGTCGCGACCGCCGGGAGCGGCATGGAAGGATTCCGCCACGGCCACCTGGACGCACTCGCGACACAACGGCTGCTCGGCAGGCTGCACGCCGGCGTCGGCGTGGTGCATGCGGACAGCATGAGCCTGATCGCGCTGATGACCAATCATATGGAATCCCTCCAGCAGTTCGTGACCAACACGCTGGGCAACCTGGCCAGCGCCGACAAGTCGCTGCGCGACGCGCTGCGCGCGTTTCTCGCGGAAGGCTGCAGCGTGACCGACGCAGCCGAGAAAACCCACGTCCACCGCAACACGCTGCTGCGCCGGCTCGAGCGCGCCGAGTCGTTGCTGCCGCGCCCGCTCGCGCAGCAGCGCCTGCACGTCGCGGCCGCGCTGGAAGTGCTGCACTGGATCGCCAGCGATCCGAATTGAGCGGCACCATCGCATGCGTTAGCGGCAGGTTGTTTCCCTAGTCGCGTTGCCTGTCGTAGATGAGGCAACGCGCTATCTCCATGAACATCGCATCGAGCCGCTGCGTCAATCGCGCGGTTCCGGTTTGCAACGTCAGGCCGTCGGCCATCGCAATCAACAGCGTCGCAACGTGCAGGCTGTCGGCCGCGTCGAACGCCGGATTGACGGTGCGCAACAGCTTCGCAACCTCGCGCGTCAGCGTGCCGTACCAGTCGTCGAACAGCTTCAGGCATTCGGGGTCGATCGCAGCGAACGACAGGAAATGCCGGAACAGCGCGACGTATTGCGCATCCTTCGCGTCGCGCAGCGAGCGTGCCAGCACGCGTTCGATGACGTCGTCCGGCGATGCATCGCTGTCGATCAAGCCCTTCAGCTCGCCGAGATACGCCTCGATGACCGGTTCGATCACGGCCCGCAACACGGCTAGCCGGGTCGGGAAGTAATACTGCAGGTTGCTCACGCTGATGCCGGCGCCGGCCGCGACCGCTCGCTGCGAGAACGTCAGCGGGCCACCCTCCAGCAGCAGCTCCCGCGCGACCCGAACGATCGTGTTGCGCGTGCGCAGGCCCTGCGCCCGCAAGCCGTCGAGATCGCTGCCGGTCGAAGCGGCGTTCGGCGTGCGGCGGCTTCTGCCGCCGTGGTGCGCTTTGGTATCGGTCATCGTGTTCGTCGTAAGCGTGGCGTTCCGGCAGTCCGTCCCGGCGCGCATTGCATCGTGTCCAGGGCGGCCCGCATCCCTACCCGCGCCGCGCGTGACGGTTCACCCTTTCGTCCATCAGGTTCGCCATGCCCAGCACCGCCTTGATCGCGCACCAGCGTAGCGGCTCCGGCGGCATCGCGGGCGTCCGGTGCGTCAGCGCGTCGAGGAGTGGCGACTCCGCTCCGCTGATCCGGTTGGCCAGCACCTGCCCGATCAGCGACTGCGTGCCGACCCCATGCCCCGAGCATCCGGCCGTGTAGAACACGTTGCCGTGCGCACCGGTCGCGCCGACCACCGGCAGCGCATCGCTGGCGACCGAAATGTAGCCGCTCCAGCATGCCCGCACCGGCACGTCGCCCAGTTGCGGGAAACGCGCGTGCAGCGTCGCCAGCAGCGCGCGATACGCTGCGTCGTCCGGCACGTTCGGCGTCCGCGAACCGTAGACATAATCCAGCCGCTTGGTCGTCAGCAACAGCGTATTGCGCGCGGTGAGCCGGTGGCTCTCCATCGTGAAGTGTGGCGTCACGATGCCCTCGCGATTCGGCCAGCCCAGCGCCGCCAGTTGCGCATCGGACAGCGGCCCGGTTTCGAGGGCCGACACGCGCAGCGGCATCACCTTGTTGCCGAGCAGGCCGAGTTGCGGCGTATACGCATTGGTGGCGAGCACCAGGACCGGCGCGCTCGCACTGCCGCGCGCCGTCCGGATCCGCACGGTTTCGTTCGCGTCGAAGTCGAGCAATGCGGTGTTCTCGTAGAGCCGTACGCCCGCGACGAGGGCCGCGCGTCGCAGGCCCAGCACATACTTGCCGGGGTCGAGCGTACCGCCGCCCGGGAAGTGACAACCGAACAGGAACGCCGGTGGAATGCCACGCGCACGCATTGCCGCGCCATCGAGAAACTGCGCGGGCGAACCCAGCGCGATGCCGGTCTCCATGTCCTCACGCAAGCGCTTCTCCTGCGACGGATGCACACTGGCGCGAATGATCCCCGACGCACGATAGTCGCAATCGATTCCGTGCTCGACCAGCTTGCGTTCGACGTAGGCGACGCCTTCGTCGTAAAAGCCGACGATCCGTTTCGCCTGCTCGCGCCCCACGCGCTTCACGAACAGGTCGTATTCGAGCCCCTGCCCGCCCGCGAGATAACCCGCGTTGCGCCCGCTCGCGCCGAAGCCCGCGAACTCGCGCTCGATCACGACGACGCTGGCGCCGCGCGCGGTCAGCTCCAGTGCGGTGGACAGGCCCGCGAAGCCGGCGCCGACGACGATCACGTCCGCGTGAACGTCGCCCTCCAGCTGCGGCTGCAAATCGTCCGGCCGCTCGATCCATCCGCCGATAGGCCGGTAGGTTCGCAACGCACGGTCGGCCTGCGCCGTGTCGAAGCGCATTGCCTGGCCGGTCGAATCATCCTGAATCCCGTACTGCATATTGCTCATGTGTGCCTCCTTCATTTCGTGCCGCCAACAGGGATACCGCTCATCTCGGGTCGCCCTCAGCGTGACGTCAACACGCCGTCCTGCGAGAACAGCATCGGCGTGCCGCCCCTGGCCGGCAGCGCGGCGGTCAGCGTTGCGCGATCCGGGCGCTGCGCGACCTCGACCGGCGCCGCCCCCGCGGGCTGCTTCAACACCAGGCCATCGAGCCCGACGCCGATCAGGCCGTCGCCTGCCGCCACCAGGTCGGTGATCGAACTCCGCGTGCGACTGTCGACGGCGGTCCAGCGCTCGCCACCGTCGATGCTCTGGTACAGGCTGCCGAGCAGGCCGCCCACCACCACGCGGCCGTCCGGAAGCGCCACGCCGGTCCACAGCGAACCCTTGCCGCCCGTCTGCAGGTAGCGCCAGTTCGCGCCGCCGTCGGTCGACTTCAGCACCGTGCCCTGTTCCGCCGAGATGTAGAGCGCGCCCTTCCGGTCGCCGAACGCGTGATAGAGATTGCGGTCCGCCTTGCCGCCGCCCGGCGGCTTCGGCAGCGTCACCTTCGCCCAGGTCTTGCCGCCGTCATGGGTTTGCAGCATCAGCGACCACAGGCCGACCGCGAACCCGTCCTGCGGCGACGTGAACAGCACGGAGAACAGCGGCTGGTCGACCGACGTGTCGAGGCGCTGTGTCGTCCAGGTTTCGCCGCCGTCGTCGGTCGCGAGTATCGTCCCCCACTGGCCCACGGCCCAGCCGTGCTGCGCATCGGCGAACGCGACGGCCGACAGCGTCGCGGCAACCGGCACGCGCCGCGCCTGCCGCCAGGTCTTGCCGTCGTCGTCGGACAGCACCACGATGCCGTGATCGCCGACGGCGACGACCCGCGAGCCGGCACGCGTCGCGTCGGTCAGCATCATGTGCGTCGGCGCGGGCCATGCGTGCGCCGGCTTCGCGGCCCATTCCGCGACCGTTCCGCGGGATTGCGCGAACGCGGCTGCGGCGGCGCACAGCCCGATACAGGCAACGAGTGTCTTGATCATCTGGAGATCTCCATGAAAGTGGGCGGGCGTCAGTGGCTGAAGAGCCCCGGCGCACGGGCCGGCTTGCGGCGCGGGAACCGACGCTCCAGCACCGAGGCCAGCGCGGGCAGCGCCGTCATCGCCATCAGCAGGTTGACGAGGAACATGAACGCCAGCAGCTTGCCCATGTCGGCCTGGAATTTCAGCGCGGAGAAGCTCCACGTCGCCACGCCGATCGCGAGCGTGATCGCCGTGAAGATCGTCGCGACGCCGACTTCGAGCAGCGCGTGCTGCACCGCCTTCACGATCGTCTGCCCGCTCGCGAGATGCACCTGCAGCCGGTTGTAGATGTAGAACGCGTAATCGACGCCGATCCCGACGGCCAGCACCATCACCGGCAGCGTCGCGACCGTCAGCCCGATCTGCAGCTCCTTCATGAACCAGTAGCCGATGAAGGTCGCAACCGACAGCGGCGCGCAGCAGGCGATCATCGCGCGCCAGTTGCGGTACGCGAGGAACACGAGGATCAGGATCGCGCCGTACACGTACAGCATCATCGGCAGCTCGCTGTCCGCGACTTCCTCGTTGGTGGCCGCCAGCACGCCCGCGTTGCCGGCGGCAAGACGCACGGTGATGCCGGGGAACGGATGCGACGCGCGGTACTGCTTCACGTCGTCGAGAATCCGGTTGATCGTCGTGGCCTTGTGGTCGGTCAGGAACAGGTGCACCGCCGACATCGTGCAATCGGCCTCCATGAAGCCCTTCACGCGGCCGACGTCGACCGACACCGCGCCGTAGTTCTCCGGGTCGATCGGCACCACGTTCATCTTCGGATAGTCTTCGTTGTAGCCCTGGTTGTACGCGCGCAGCATGCCCGAGTACGACTGCACCGACACCACGCCCGGCTCGGTGCGCATCGCGGCCGCGAAGTCGTCTTCGTACAGGCCGACCGCCGGGTTGTCGCAGGCCTTGCCCGTCGACTCGATCGCCACCGTCAGCCAGTCGAGGCCCATGTCGTAGTTGCCGGCGATCGCCGTCGCGTCGCGGTTGAAACGCGCATCCGCGCGCAGCTCCGGCGCACCGGGCTGCAGCGTGCCGATCACGCGGTCGCGGCTTTGCCACGCGGCCAGCGCGAACACGACCAGCGTCAGCGCGACGGTTGCACCCGCGTACTTCGGCTGCGCGATGCGCGCCAGCGGGCGCAGCCATGCCGAGCGCCGCTCGCCGCGCTTGAGCGCGCTGTCCGCATAGCGCTTCGTGAAGTTGAAGCACGATGCCGCCACCGGCAGCAGGATCAGGTTCGTCACGATCTTGTACGCCACGCCGAGCGATGCGGTGATCGCGAGCTCGCGCACCATCGGAATCGGGATCAGCAACAGCGTGATGAACGACACGAACGCGGTGATCAGCGCCAGCACGCCCGGAATCAGCAGCCCGCTGAAACTGCGCCGCGCCGCTTCATACGAGCTGTGCCCGTGCGAAATCTCGCGCACGATGAAGTTCACCTGCTGCACGCCGTGCGACACGCCGATCGCGAACACCAGGAACGGCACCAGCACCGCGAGCGGGTCGAGGCCGAAACCGAGCAGCTTCAGCGTGCCGAACTGCCAGACCAGCGACGTCAGCGAGCAGAGAATCAGCAGCACCGTGAAGCGAACCGAATGGCAGTACCAGTACACCGCGAGCGCGGTCAGCAACAGCGCGATCGCGCAGAAGCCGAGCACGCCCTTCGCGCCGTCGGCGATGTCGCCGATCTGCTTCGCGAAGCCGATGATCTGCACGTCGTAACCGGCATCCTCGAACGGCTGGCGGATCTTCTGTTCCAGCAGGTGATTGAACGCGACGTAGTCGAGCACCTTGCCCGCGCTGTCCCGCTCGTTCAGCTCGGCCGTGATCATCGCGCTGTCCTCGCCGTGCGACACGAGCGTGCCGACATAGCCGCCGAGCGTCGTCGCGCGGCGGATCTTCTCGACGATCTCCGGTGTCAGCTGATCCGGCGTGATCGTGCCGGAGATGATCGGCTCCGCGCGAAAACCCTCGTCGGTGATCTCGTTGACGAACGCGTTCGACGTCCACAGCGACCGCACGCCGATCCGGTCGACGTTCGGCAGGTAGGTCACCGCCTGCGTGACCTTGTACAGCCGCGTCAGGCCGTCCGGCGTCCAGATCGAACCGTGCTTCGCGCGCACGACGACGGTGATCCGGTTCGCACCGAGCAGGTCGTTCCGGTATTGCTGGAACGTGCGGATGTACTCGTGGCCGATCGGCATCTGTTTCTCGAAGCCGGCATCCATGCGCAGTTGCATCGCGAACACGGCCATCGCGACGGTGAACAGGCCGATCGCCGCGAGCACGATCGCGCGATGACCGAAGAAAAGCCTTTCAAGGCGGCTGACCAGACGATTAAGCACTGCATGACCCCTTCATGTTTTCCGGCGATGCGCGACACGCGCGCCCGCTTCCGCTTGAACCCGTCAGAAGTTCCGGGTGGCGAACACACCGATGAAATTGCGGTCCGCGTACGGATTCCCCACCGACTGATGGCCGCCGAAGAACGCCGCGAAGTTGATGCCCGCCTGCCACGTCGGCGGATTCTGGTTGAACAGCACGTAGACGTTGACCGACTTCGCGCCCTGCATGTAGTTGGCCGTGAAGGTCGGCGTATAGCCGTACAGGCCCGTGCTGAACGTCACGCCCGGCGTGACCTGCCAGCCGGGAATCAGCGAGCCGTCATAGGTCCAGTTGAAGTCGATCGTCGCGCCCACCGAGCTCGACGTGCCTTGCCCCTGCGTGATCGGGTAGCCGAGCCCCGAGTTGTTGTTCAGCCACGGGAAATAGCCGGCGGCCGGCACCTGCGTGACCGGCTGCCCGCCCACCGTGCGCGTGACGTCCGAACCGAGGCCCGGGTAGTAGATCCACGTGAGTTCCCAGGTCAGCGTCGCGGAATCCGCGGCGATCAGCTTCAGGAACGGATACTCGCTGCGCGTCAGCGCGAGCAGCCCGTTCACGTCGAGCTGAAGCTTCTTCTTGTCCGCCCACTGCTGGCAGTTGACGCCTTGCACGCCGTTCGTGATCAGGTCGGTCGGGCCGCCCGCGCCGTAGCAGCTCGATAGCGCGACCGCATCGCGCGGCCGGTACGACAGCTCGGTGCCGATTGCCCACGGCCCGATGCCGAAGTTCGCGCTCGCGCCGAACAGCTGGCGGTTTTGCAGATACGACCACTGCGCGGTGCCGTTCGCGAGCGTCGACAGCACCGGTGATTTATCCGTGTAGTTCAGGTAGTAGAACGCGAAGTTCGCATCGAACGAGCGCGGCGAATAATTGAACTTCACGCCGAACTGCGGCCGGTATTTCGCGGGCAACTGCGTCGAGACCGGAATGCCGAGGTCGTTGAATGGCGGCCCGGCGAACGCGCCGTTCACGAGCCCGTTCTTGATCGCGTTCAGCGTATCCTGGTTGCCGGCCGCGGCCCCGCCGCCGATCGCATTGGCGATCGTGCCCACGCCCGGCCCGACCAGGTTGGGGTTGTTCGCGTTGATCGTGAACGGTTCCGCACCGCGGCCGACGACGTTCGCCAGCGACCAGTACGACCCGACCGGCGGGATGCGGTTGCCGTTCCACTGGAACTGGTAATAGGCCTCGGTACTGAAACCGTGGGACAGATCGGCGGCAAGGCTCAGCATCGGCGCCGGCAGCAGCGCCTGCTTGAGCTGCGAACCGGGAATCAGCAG
Organism: Burkholderia lata; assembly: GCF_000012945.1. Lineage (NCBI taxonomy): Bacteria > Pseudomonadati > Pseudomonadota > Betaproteobacteria > Burkholderiales > Burkholderiaceae > Burkholderia > Burkholderia lata. The sequence goes on along the minus strand of NC_007509.1, from coordinate 377,480 downwards.
TTTCTGCGTGTCGAGCGAGTTGGTCGCGTTGATGCCGCTCTGCGCGAACATGCTCTCGCCCCAGTTGATCACCTGGTTGCCGAGCCGAACGTGTGCGCTGTGCCCGTTGATCGTGAAATCCTTCTGCGCCCACAGATCGAGCAGCTGCGCGTTGTACACGACCTGCGCGGCAGCCGTGCTCGACAGCGGCGTTCTGGCCGTTCTCCCGGCGAGGAAGTCATACATCCCCGTGCCGCGCACCATGAACTTGAGCCCTTCGCTCGGCATCTTCAGCAACAGCTCGCTGGTCGCGCTCACGTAGGTGCTGAACGGCTGGCCCTTGCGGTAGTTCAGGTCGCCTTCGTCGCCGTAGCCCCACTGGTTCGTATTGGCGGCCGCGCCGCACCCGTACGCGTTCGGATCGCCGGTCAGCGAACAGCTCGGACTCTTGGTCCGGATTCCGCCGCCCGCGGTGAGATTGGACACCCACGATCCCTGGACGCTGCCGTCCCCGAGCGTGAACTCGTAGCCGTACGCAGTCGACGTCGCCGCACCCAGCATGGCAATCGACACCGTAGTATGCCTAACTATGTTGCTTGCTTTCATCGTCCCACCCATCTCCAGACCGGATGCCGACGGCGCGAGCGCGCACGTCGGATTCATTTTTTTATATGTCTATGGCAATCAGCGTTCGCTGACCGATCTCAGCGATTCCGCCGTGAAGAAATCGGACTTGAAGCGCGGATCGTTGATCTCCTGGTACCAGCGGATGTCCTTGCCCTGGCCGATCGTCGACGAATCCATCACGTAGCGCCCGTTCAGGAGGTCGTATTGCGCCATCGGCTCGTTGTCGCAGGTGCCGCCCAGCTCCCAGACCGGAATCGGGTAGCTCTCGCGCACCTTCCACAGCTTGCCCTGCGCGTCGTAGTCCTCGCCGATGAGCGCAAGCCAGCTGTCCTCGTCCAGGTAGAACACCTTCTTCGATGCGACGTGGCGCGCGCTCGGCTTGACCGTCGCCTCGACGACCCACACGCGATGCATCTCGTAGCGCCGGTTCGCCGACGCGATGCCGTCGGGCGTCGCGACGTCGTGCAGCTTGCTCTTGAACTTGTACATGCCGAACGCGTTATACGGAACGAGCATGTCGCGCTTGCCGACCAGCTTCCAGTTGAACCGGTCGATCGAGCCGTTGAACATGTTGGCTTCGTCGATCAGGTACTGGTTCTCGAAGCCGATCAGCGGAGCATCGTGCGTATAGGCCGGCATGCGTCTCACGCGGCGCTGGCCCGGAAAGTAGTAGTAGGTTTCCGAATCCTTGTTGAAATACTGGCGCTGCACGAAGGCCTGCCCGGCAAGCGCGGCCGGCGAGGTGGCCGAGAAGTACGCGGCCAGGCTGAGCTGGTCGACATCCTTCGGCCCGCTCTTGCCCGTCTTGCCCGACGGGAAGTAGAAGACCTGCGGGCCGATCCCGTCGATCCATTCGCCGCCGCCCGGACGCGGCGAGATGGTCGTGACGTCCAGCGGCCATTCGATGCCGATGCCGCGATAGCGGTTCTCGTAGTTCAGGATCGCTTCGGCGCCGGTCTTCGGCTGGGGAAACGGCACGCCGGGCAGGACCGCCGCCTCGAGCGTCTCGCCGTCCGACGCGAGCTTCGCGGCCGTGAGGTTGGTCTTCGTGTTCTGCTCGGCGAACTCCGGCAGCTGGCACTCGCGGTGCGACGGATAGACATCCATCCGGTAGCCCTTGCGCTGCTTGATCAACGCGATCTGGCCGGGCGACAGCATGCTTGCGTACTTGTCGACGTTCGCGGCATCGATCGAGTAAAGCGGCTTCTCGCTCCGGTGCTTCCAGAAATCGCCGCGCGTCTTGCCGTATTCCCAGCCCGACTGCGGCTCCTGCCTGCCGGCAAAGGCAGGAATGGATCCGTCCTTGCTCGCGCCGCGTTCGGCCCCCACCGCGGTGAGGTCGTCGGCCATCGCACTGCCGGCCATCATCAACAACGCCGCCGCGATTGCGGACACGGTTCCGATCGTGTGCTTCTTCATCATGCTCTCCTTCCGAGACTCAGCTTTCATTCACCGGTTGTGTGGCCGTCGGGCAGCTGGCGTTCGTTTCGTTGCGATTTCTCGCGGCGAACGCGCCGTTTTCCGGCCAGCCGTCGCGGGACTTCCGCGACCGCGAAGCGCTCGGCATTCCTTTCGCCGACGCGCGCCATGTTGTAAGTAATACGAAATATATTGAATGCTCTTCCGTCACACATGCTGCATGCCCTGCGTGCCCCTTCCATCGCCGGTTCGGGGCTCGCCGCATCCGGCTGAACCAGCCTCAGGTGCCGGATGCAGCGGCTGAGAATGCTTCCTTACGTCGCAGTCGCAGCCGCCGCGCCGGCCGCGCTAACGGCCCGACTTTTTCCTCAAACAGCGCCCGACCCGACCACCGCCACCGCCCGCACTTCGACGCACAATTCGGGCAGCGCGAGCTGCGTCACCCCGACTGCTGTCCACGACGGATAGCGATCCGGGAAGTATTCGTCCTTCACGGCCCCGAAGGCTTCGACCTCGGCGCGCAGGTCCGTATGAAAAGTCATCAGTTCCACCACGTCGGCCAGACTCGCACCGGCCTCGACCAGAATCGCCTTCAGCGATTCGAACGCGATGCGCGCCTGCGCCTGTACGCCGTCGCCCGGCCGCATGTCCGCGCCGATTCCGACCTGGCCGGACACCCAGATCGTGTCGCCCACCCGCGTGGCCGGAGCGAAATGGTAGGTGTCGTACCACGCCTTGAACCCGGGTGGAATGATCGGTTGACGCTTGCTGGTTGTTGCCATGACGGGAATCCTCCGGATTCAGACGAGTTGACGGAAACACGGCGCGCGAAACGGATCACCCGCCTTCAATGACGCGATTTCCTCGACGAACAGGATCCCCGCCGGCGTAAAGCCCGACGCACTGTTGTCCGGCAGCGGGCTGAAGGTGGCGTCGTCGCCGAAGAAGCGCAGCACGAGCGTGTGGCGATCGGGGAAATCCGGATCGACCACGCCGCCGCCGTGCAGCACGCCCGGGTGCAGCAACAGCACGTCGCCCGGCTTCGTGGCCCACGAGAGAATGTCGTACTTGCCCGGATCGGCGCGACGTTCGGCTTCGATGTCGGGCATCCGCGGCCAGACGCCACCGCCATGCAGCGGCTCGGTGGGATCGTCGACGTTCTGGAACGTGGTGCCGTCGTGACGCACACCACGATGCGAACCCCGCACGATCTCGAGCGCATTGCGCTTCGGAACGGCTTCGAAGCTGATCCACGCATTGCCGAAGTGCATCCCCGCCCACGGCAGGTACGAGGTGTCCTGGTGCCACAGCGAGCGCGCGCCCTTGCCGCCTTGCTTCAGGAAGAGTTCCTCGGCGAAATACCACGCGTGCTTCGATCCCCACAGGTCGGCGAACAGTCGACCGAGCGGCAACGTGTCGACCAGCTCGTCGAGGCGCTGCTTCGCATACGGATTCGCGTTGTCGACGTGCGACCGGAATTCGGTGCCGTCGAGCATACTCGACGCCATCGGTCCCGGATTTTCGATACCCCAGTCGAACGCCCGCCGGCATTGAGCCAGTTGTTCCTCGTTCAGCAGACCTTCGATCAGAACCGCGCCGTCCTCTGCGAAAGCCCTGCGCTTGACATCATCCATCTGTCACCTCCTGTTGGTTCGCCCCTGCCCTATTTGCGGGTGCTGTGTACCGTCTCAAAAGTAGTTCGGAATAACAATGTTAGGTAATGATGATAAATTTAGAACGAAATAAAAAGAGCGGGTATTCCCGGTGCGGATGCAGTGCGTAGACAAAGCGGGATGACAGCCGCGCTCCCGACCGGCCGCGCGCCAGCAGGCACGCCGACTGGCGAGCAAGACGAAAGTCAGGCGAGGGGCCAACACCCCTCTTTCCTGTGACGATTACTTGACGGCCTTAAGGTGACGTCGACAGCGTCGTTTCGATACCGGTCAATCCAGAATGAATGCGCATCACGATGCCTCCAGGCTGCCGGTGGGTCGATATCGAGACTGCCCAACGAAGATCCAGGGATACACCAAGGCTCATGCCCGCGCGTCTCGCACCGGAGCGCCATCGGTCACACACGCTATCGGTCGCAGTACGCTCCGGAAGCGATTCAGCACTGCACGCCCCAATGACACAGTGGCCGTCTCCGGCGTGTGTCATCGAGCGACGCAAATGCCTCGATGCGCTGCGCCACGCACTTACGCGAGGCGACGGTTCCCGTTCCGGGTCGAGCGCAACCGGCTGGCGTCATGCGCCTGACCTGCGCGTTCCAGCGCGCAATAGGCGTAATAGAGCACGACCGTCACGTACGACCACGTCACCAGTGCGAATACGTAGAAATTGACCACGACGTTGTGCGCATCCCCGGGTATCGGATAGAAATCGTAGATGCATGCGATCGCGAACGAGGTCACCATTGCAACAGTCGACGTCATCGCATGGAACCGCTCGCCGGCCGCCAGCAATTTCCGGACGAATCCTGCGAGATAGATCGTCAGCAGCCCCCACATCGCGACATAGAAGTAAGGCAGCGCCTTGCCGACGACGCCGGACACGAGCACGACGGTGCCGACAGCGGATATCGCGAACAGCGCGACGTCCTGCCACCCCGACGGCTTGTAGCCGCGCGTCACGGCCATCAGCCCCGCGACGGCGACGATCGGCATCCCGAAGCCCCGGGAGAACGCATCCAGAAAATGCGAGATGAGCCCCGACAGCTCGAAGTGAGTCGCGAAATAGATCAGCGCATTCGACGACGACACCGTCACGATGAACCACTCGATCCCGAGCAGGTAATTACGCTTCTTGAGAAACTTCCAGCCATAGATGGCGGTGGTGGTCGCCAGCAACGCACTGGCAAGGCAAAGCACGAGAGTTCTGGTGTCCATGATCAAACACTCCATTCCGATTGCGTACGGTTCATCATTCCTGCTCCGGATTCAAACTTGCCAGGTACTGGGCGACGGCCTCGCGGTCCTTCTGCGACAGCGCCGCGGTGACGCGCTGCATCGTGCCGGTCGCTTCGGTGCGCGTGCCGGCGGCAAACGCGTCCATCTGCTTCAGCAGATAGTCGTGCCCCTGGCCCGCCAGCCGCGGGAACTGCGCCTGGCCCGTCAGGCGCGCGCCGTGACACGCTGCGCACGCCGCCTTCTCGACCAGCAGCTTGCCTTGCGCCGCGAGTTGCGGATCGGCCTCGAAATAGCGGTTGCGGCGGGCCGGCTGCCGCGCGTAGTAGTCGGACAGCGACTTGATGTCGGTCTCGCTCAGGCTCATCGCCAGCGGCGCCATGTTCGGGTTCGCGCGCTTGCCGCTCGCGAAGTCGTGAAGCTGGGCCGCCACGTAGGACGCCGGTTGCCCTGCGAGGCTCGGATAGCCCTGCTCGAGCGAGGTGCCCTTGTCGCCGTGACAGCCGAGGCACGTGTCGGTCTGGTGCGGCCACGGGCCGCCGTCGGCGCGATACGCGTCTTCCGACGCGGCGACGAACTGTTGGAGCCGATACAGGTTCAACAGGGACGGCCCGAAGATGACGAGCGACACGGCGACGAGCCCCGCAACGGCGAGCAAAATGCGTTTTTTCATGATTGCTCTCCTATGCGCGGCGCAAGCCGTTCAGCGCCTGCAATGCACCCTGGTGGCCCGAGCGCACGGCGCCATCCATGTAGCCCGCCCAGATGTTCGCGGTTTCGGTCCCCGACCAGATCAGGTTGCCGCACGGCAGATGCAGTCCGTCGCCGTGCGCGCTCCAGAAACCCGGCGGAATCGCGGACACGCACGTGATCGTCCACGGATCGACGCGGCTCCAGTCGTGGTCGTGATACGACACGGGCGACAGCGCATCGTCGCCCCATGCCTGCGCATAGATTTCCGTGAGCATGCGTTGCGCGGCCTTCCGGTCCGATGGCAGCATCGCGTTCCGGACGAACGCATTGATGATCCCGATCTCGCCACCGGGCGGCGAGTTGTCGTAGGCCCAGATGACCGGCCCGCCCGCCTGGAAGATATGGCCGTTCAGCCCCTTCTCGCGCCAGAACGGACGGCGATAGACCATCGCGGTCTTGCGCGCCGGCGAGTGAGCGGGCCATGCGCGTTGCAGCGACGCCCGCCTCTCCGGCAACGGCGGCTCGAACTGCACCTGGTTGCACAGGGCCGGGTGGATGGCCATGATGACCTTCCGCGCTCGCACGTCCCCGTGATCCGTATGCAGTGTGACGACGTCGCGATCCCAGTTTGAGATCCGGCGCACCGGCGTCGACAGGCGCACCTTGTCGCCCAGGTGCGCGGCCATCTTCGTGCTGAGAATTTGCGATCCGCCGATGAAGCGCGTTTCCTGTGCGCTGTGCTTGATGGAGTCGAGCTGCGTGTAGTCGCACGACGCCGAGTTGATCATCGACAGGAAGTGCAGCAGCCCCATCTTGACCGGCGGAGCACCGCCGGACAGCGTGCACGAGCCGTCCCAACCGATCCGGTCCTCGGGCTTGATGTCCTGCTTCACCATCCAGTCGGCCACCGACAGCTTGTCCAGCTCGCCGACCCGAGGCGAGGTCCACGGCGCACCCGACGGCACATCGCGCGACATCGTGCTGAGCTTCGACGAAATGGCTTCGTCGGTGCCGAACGTGCCTTTCAGGTCGACCGCCACGCGGCCTTCGCCGCCCAGGATGACCGTCTTGCCGTCGTAGTAGCTCGGGAACGTGCCGACCTCCAGCTCGCGAGCGAGATCGGCGACAGCGGTCTGGCCCGGCCCGATCCACTGCCCGCCGACCTCGGTGACGTAGCCGCCTTCCACGTTGTAGTTGAGTGTCCGGCCGCCGACGCGGTCGCGCGCCTCGAGCACCACGAACGATTCGCAACCGGCCTGGCGCAAATCGCGCGCCGCCGTCAGGCCGGCCAGCCCCGCGCCGATGATGGCCACGTCGAGCACGTCGCCCGCATTGCCGGACGGGCCGCCTTCGCCGGCGCTCGCCTGCCGTGCGCCGATCGCCAGCGTGCCCACGACTGCGGCTGACGCACCGGCGTACTTGAGCCACTGCCGTCGATGCAGATCGGCTGCTCCATTGGGGAAAGACTTCTTTGGCATGGTGTGTTCGCTACTGCAATGAAATTCACTCGGGAGCCATCCATCAGGATGACGAACGATAGGCGGCCCGTTCGGCACGTCGTTCCGAACCGATCGGAATGCGCCCGCCATCCCTGCCCCGCTTTGGGCGCCAGGCAAGTCGACGAGTCATGCAATCCATTTGTAGGAATATGTGACAAACGTAGGTCATGATACATACAACCAGAATAAAACAAAGACAGGGGATTACCCTGCCTTCGGAGCATCTGTGCATGCCTGTACGCGCCGATGTTCGCGGCGAATCATTCATCGCACGAATACGGGCCGATTCACAAAATAAACTTCAGTGCGGCGCACGCGATCGCTATGCTTGGCGTCACGAATTCACGCGTGAAAGCGCGTCGAACCGCCGGCATTTGCCGTGCCGCACGGCGTGGATGCGCCGGCCACCCACTTGCGGCGGCGAATCGATTCCCCGTCTCGTCGGTGGGGCACGGCTTCATGGGAACAGGAATGTCAGGCGCCTGCGTAGAAATCCCCGTCGATATCTCGTCGCGATTCAACGTCCTCGGCTATCCGAACGGGGGCTACCTCACCAGGCTCGCAGCCGAAACGCTCGGCGGCCGCAGCGCGCATCCCGATCTGCTGTCGATCAATGCGAGTTTTCTCGGTCATCCCGTTTCCGGCCCGGCAACGGCTCGCATCATTGACTTCGGATCGACGAAAAGCCTGTCGCGCGCGACGTTGTCGCTCATGCAGGACGGGGACCTCAAGGCGTTCTACGTGGCGACGTTCACCGATTTCTCCCGGACAACCGGTGCCTCGGCATCGCATTGCGCAGGACCGCAGTTGCCCGTCACGCCTTATCACGCATGCGTGCGCATCGACACGCTAGCGTTCCCCGATCCGATGCGGTCGTTCATCTCGCAGTTCAACCTGCGCCTCGCACCCGGGGTATTGCAGAACAGCGTGCCCGAATCCACCGCGACCATCGAGGGATGGATTTCTCTGGAGGACGAAGCATCGTCGACGCTCGCGTCGCTGGCCCTCTTCGCCGATGCGTTCCCGCCACCGATCTACAACATCATCGATCGCACCGAGTGGCAATCCGTGCCGACGATCGAATATGCGGTACACGTCAAGGCCAACCCCGGCCCCGGACCCATACACGCACGCTTCCTGACGAAGGAGGTTCGCAATGGCTTGCTGGTGATCGACGGAGAATTGCGGGATATGGACGGACGGCTCGTCGCGGAATCGCGTCAGCTCGCGAAATTCCGCGGGACGTTCGGCACCCCATCACGAGCAAGCTGAATGCCCCCGCACGTCGTCGGTGCCGAACAGCACGCTCTCCGCGCGGGATCGCACGCGGCGGCTGCAAAAGAAAAAAGACAGGGGCATGCCCTGTCTTCTCGTGTCACCTGGCCAGGCTGCGGCCGCTACCGGCTTTTGCCGCCGGACGCCTTGCCTTCCACCAGGTTGTACACCGACGCGAGGAACCTCGCATCGAGCCCCTCCGTCTGCCGCCCCATCGTGTACTGGAGTGCCAGCCCGTCAGCCATCGCGACGAGCAGCATCGCCACGTGCTCGCCGTCCGCCGCCTTGAGGCTCGGATTCACGGAGCGGACCAGCGCGGTGATGGCTTGCGTCAGGGACGCATACCATTCGTCGATCAGTCGCGCGCATTCCGGATCGATCGACGCGAACGACATGAAGTGTGCCCACAGGGCCGTGCCCTTGACGTCCTTCGCGTTCTCGAGCGCCATCCCGAGCAATGCATCGAGCGTCTCACGCGGCGATGCGCCGCTTTCGAGCGCGCGCTTCAGCTCGGTCAGGTATGCCTCGATCTCGGGCTCCATGACCGCGCGCAGCACGGCGAGCCGCGTCGGGAAGTAGTACTGGAGGTTGCTGACGCTGATGCCGGCGCGCTGCGCGACCGCGCGCTGGGAAAACTCCAGCGCACCGCCCTCGAGCAGAAGTTTCCGCGCCACGCGCACGATGAGTTTGCGCGTACGAACGCCCTGGGCCCGAAGGCCTTCAGGCTGTGCGCCGGTGGGTGCAGCACTCGATGTGCGCCGTTTCCTGGTCGGTTGCTCAATAGGCACTGTCATCGCTTCCGTCGTGATCTGGGCGTTCCCGCCTTCCTGATGTGATGGGACCGGCGTTTCGCCGGTCGCGAACGACTATACCCGATGCCGACACCAATTTCCATCCGGGGCGCCGCCGCCCGGCGGCCGTGAGCGGTAGCCGCGATTCGCCGCGTCACGCGTGCCGGGGCCGCGCCGCGCCTGACGGTTCCGGCGCGGTGCGGTGCGACCGCCCACCCGCGTCGTCGCGACACGCAGGCGGGATCGCCACATCACGCCGGGCGTTACCTGACGCTGCCGCCTTCGTGCCCGGAAGACACGTTGGCGAGGTAATACGCCACAGCGCGGATGTCGTCGCCGGATAACCTCGCGACCGCGGCATGCATCGCACTGGCCGAATCGGCACGATTCCCGGTCTTGATGGCCGTGATCTGCTTCACGAGATCCGCCTCATCGTGATTCGCGAGGCGCGGCGCACGATCCGTCGATGCGGTCGCCGCCGCGGCGTGCGCCGGCACGATACTCGCCAGATAATGCGCAACGGCCCGGATGTCCTCGTCCGACAACGCCGCGGCCACGCCATTCATCGCACCCGTCTCGTCATGCCGCTTGCCAGCGCGGAACGCGACGAGCTGGTCGGCCAGATAGGCTTCGCCCTGCCCGGCAAGGCGAGGCGCGCGTTCGTTGCCCGCCAGGCCCGCGCCGTGACAGGCGACGCAACTCCTCGCCTGCACCACCGTCATGCCGCGCGCCGCGAGCGCCGCATCGACCCGGATCTTCTCGTTCTGCACCGGCGCCTGCCGCGCGAAATACGCGGCCAGCAGCTTCATCTGTTGCTCGTCCATGCCGCGCGCAAGCGGCCCCATGCTTGGGTCCGGCCGGCGGTCGCTGGCGAACGCGCGCAACTGGGCCTCGAGGTAGGCCGCCGGCTGGCCGGACAGCGCCGGATATCCGCCGTTGCCCGACTGCCCGCGCGGGCCGTGACAGATAAAGCACGTCTCCTGCGGCTGCGGCCACGGGCCGGCATCGGCCTTGAGCGCGTCGACTTCGCGATCCAGCGCTTTCCCGAAGCGGTAATAGCCGTACAGATCGCGCCCGAACAGCACGCCGGCCGCCGACACCGCAGCCACCACGACTACGCCGATAATCCATGCTCGCTTCACTCAAGCCTCCTTCGTCCGATGCGCGAGCGCACCCAATACCTGCAGCGCGGCGCGATGCCCCGAACGCACCGCGCCATCCATCGCGCCGGCCCAGATGTCGGCTGTCTCCGTTCCTGACCAGATCAGCCGACCGACCGGCGGGTGCAGGTACTCGCCCCATTTCGTCCAGAAGCCGGGCGGAATCGGATGAATGCAGGTCAGCGACCACGGATCCACCTTGCCCCAGTCGTAATCGTGGAACTGCGTCGGGCGCAGCGCCTTGTCGCCGAGCGCCTGTGCGTAGATCGCGGAAAGCGTCTGCTCCGCCACCTTCGCGTCGCTCGCGAGCGCGCCCGGTGCGATGAAGCCGTTGATGACGCCGATCGACCCGTCCGGCGGCGAATTGTCATAGGCCCACAGCAGCGGGCTGTTGACCGGGATGACCTGCCCGTTGCACCCGTCGTCCCGCCAGAACGGCCGGTCGTAGACATGCACCGTCTTGCGCATCGGCGCATAGGCGGGCCACCGGCGCTGCAACTGCGCGCGACCGTCCGGCAACGGCGGATCGAACACGACCTGGTTGCACAGCGCCGGATTCAACGCGACGATCACGCGGCGCGCGCGCACCACGCCCTGGTCGGTAGTGAGTTCGACCACCTCGCGATTCCAGCCGGCAATCTTGCGCACCGGGCAGGACAGCTTCACCCGTTCGCCAAGTTCGTTCGCCATCCTGATGCTCAGCACCTGCGAACCGCCGACGAAACGCGACTCCTGCGCGCCGCCCTTGATCGACTCGAGCTGGTCGTAATCGCTGTTCGCGCTGTTGATCGTGGCCAGGTAGTGCAGCAAGCCGAGTTGCGCCGGCGCCGTGCCGAGCGACAACCGGGCCGCCAGGCTGAACGAGAATTTCTCTTCGTTGGTCAGGCCTTGCTGCGCGAGCCACGCGCCCAGCGACATGGTGTCGAGCGCCGCCGCATTCGGCGCCTTCCACGGCGCCGCCGACGGTACGTGCTTCGCCATCGCGTTGAGCCGGGCCGCGATCACCGGGTTGCCGCCCACCGTGCCCTGCGTGTCCTGGGCCACCCGCGCACCGTCCGCGAGAAACACCGTCTTGCCCGCGTAGTAGGTATCGAAGGTATCGACCTTCAGCTCGCGCGCGAGATCGACGATCGCCGTCTGGCCGGGACCGAACCATTGGCCGCCGGCTTCGGAGATTCGTCCGCCACCGAGGTCGTGGTTGTAGGTGCGCCCGCCGACGCGATCGCGCGCCTCGAGCACCACGAACGATTCACATCCGGCACGCTTCAGGTCGCGCGCGGCAGTCAGCCCCGCGAGCCCGGCGCCGATGATCGCGACGTCGAGCACGCCGTCGTTCCCGGTGACTGCGTTGGCCGCATGCGCGAGCGACACTTCGCCGGCCGCGAGCGACGCCGCGCCCACCGCCGCGAGGCGCAACAGGTTGCGCCGGGTCTGTGCATCCGGCCTGGGTTTGCGATTCATTTTTCTGTTCCTTCCGTCCTCGTCAGTTTGTCCTTGCACCGGCACGCCGCGATGGCGCACGGTCATGCCATCGGCTCGCCGCACGGGCTGCCCGCGAACACCCGCGTCACCGCCGCGTCGATCCACGCGTCGGTCAGGTGCCACCGTCCGCTCGCGCCGTCGGGCAACACGTCGTCGCCGAGCCCCGTCAAGCCGAGCGTCAACAACTCGACCGGCAACGGCAGCCGCCCGTCGGACGGCTCGGCACGCCCGGAGGCACGCGCCGCCACCCGGTCCCGCCGCTCGTTCAGAAATGCAGCGAACCGCACGCGAAACGACGGGTCGTGCACGGCAAGCAGTGCCGCTTCCATCCACATCACGCACGCGTCAGGCTGGCGATAGCGCTGCCTGAAGTACGCGTGCATCGCGCGCTCCGTCACCTCGCGGTCATGGCACGCTTCGACGATACGCATCAGTTCACGCCCGACGTCATCGTGGTCGCGCTTCAGCAGTTCGAGCAGCACGACCGTCTTGTCGCGGAAATTCGAATAGAACGCGCCGCGCGTATAGCCCCCCTCGATGGCGATACGCTCGATGCTCGCCGCCGCATAACCTTTTTCGGCGAAGATCGTGCGTGCCGCTCTCAGCAGACGCTCCCGTGTCTCGCCATCGCCTTTCTTTCCGCGCCGAGGCGTCGCCCTCACCGCATGCGCCGACGGATCCTCGACATTGATTCCACACTTCGCCAGATCCTCACTCATGTCAGGATTCCTATTCGAATGAGGTAAATTCATGCCACCGGAGCAGGCGTGCGGCCCCGGCCCTTTCGACATGCCGCGTCCGGTCCAGCGCGCAGTAGGCGTAATAGATCGCAACCGCGAAATATGACCACGTCAGCAACGCCAGCACGGGAAAGCTGAATACCGCGCCGTGCGCATTGCCGGGCATCTTGTACAGGTCGTCGACGTACGCGACGATCAGCGACAGCACGAGCGCCAGCGTCGTGGTCATCGCATGCCATGCTTCCCCGGCGCGCACCAGCCGCACGACGAAATAGGCCAGGTAGAGCGCCAGCAACGCCCACATCGCGACATAGAAATACGGCAGGACGACATCGACGAATTCGAGTGTCATCAGCGCCATCGTTCCCACCGCGGCAATCCCGCACAACATGACGACCTGCTGGGCCATCGGTCGGTATTCGTGCGTGACGGCCATCATGCCGGCCGCCGCAATCACCGGGATGCCGAACCCTCGCGTGAACGTGTCCAGGAAATGCGCGACGCCGGACGCGCATGACCAGCCCGTCGCCATGAAAACCAGCGCATTGACGGAGGACGCCGTCACGACCCACCAGGCGACGCCGAGCAGCGGGTTGCGCTTCCGGACGAACTTCAGTCCGTAGGTGCCGGTCGCCCATGCCAGCAAGGCGACGGACAACCCGATGTCAGGAGATCTGAAATCCATCATGAAACTTCCCGTACCGATTCGGTTCGATGCTTCATTGCTTTCCCGGCTCAACGTTCGCCCGGCTCGATTGCGCGCGCCCATCGGCGTGCTCGTGTTTGCCGTTCGCATCGGCAGTGACACCACAACCTTCGGCGCTCGCCGCCCCTTCCATCCAACACCGTCGGATCAAGCGAATCGGGATACTTCACAAATAGAAAACGTTGACTACTGTAGGTCATGATACATAACAACTGACCATGAAAAAAAGCAGGGTATTCCCCTGCCTCGAAAACGCCTGGACCGCTTGAAATCATCAGGAACGGATTCAGACACCGACGGGCAACACGCCTGTCGGCCCGTTCCGCGCGGCAACGCCGGTGTCGCTCGCATTGCAACGCACGCCGAACCATCGTGTCATTTGATGGCCAATTTCGTGCGGTAATATTGCGATTCGATGGAATGAATAGCAGGATCCCGAGCGGACACCATGATTGAAGAACCCATACCGTCCCGCACACCTCGCGCTGTTCGGCCGCTGCCTCTGTCGGTCGGGAACGTTTCCGTCGATACCCGCCCGGCCTTTTCCGGTCTCGAGCGACATCGCACCTCCGGCGCACCTGCCGCGGGAAACCTCGACGCACCGACGCACGCCTTTTACCCACCCCAATCACGCCCTTCCCCTGACGCCACCGCAATCCAGCCGCACGACCGTCCCGTCGTCAATCGACGCAACGCCACGCTTGGGAGCACGAAATGAAACTCAGTGGGCTGGGCCGCAAGATTGCGGTGTCGATGGCCGAGCTGGCGCTCGGCATCATGTTGGTCGTCGTACTGATGGTCTACGGGTTTTACTACGTGATGTTCCGGCACTGGAGCGAGGTGTGTTACCAGTCCAGCTGGTTTCCGTCGAACTCCGAGTGGCTATGGCTGGGCACCACGATCCTGATCGGCCTGGTCATCGCGATCATCGTGTCGACCCGGCTCGCGCATCGCATTCTGGTGCCGCTCAACTCGGTCGCGGACAGCATCCGTCGCGTCGCCAAGGGCGACCTGACCGCGCGCGCCGTCGCCGGCGATCGATCGATTCGTGAAGCCGCGCTGATCGCGGACGACTTCAATGCACTCGCGGCCCAGCTGCAGCGCATGACGGACGAGCAGGCATTCTGGAATGCCGCGATCGCGCACGAGCTGCGTACGCCGGTCACGGTCCTGCGCGGGCGGTTGCAGGGGCTGGCGGAAGGCGTGTTCCAGCCGGGCGAGGCGCTGTTCCGGAGCCTGTTGACCCAGGCGGAAGGACTGACGCGCCTGATCGAGGATCTCCGCGTGATCAGCCTCGCCGAAAGCGGGCACCTGAGCGTCAGCCTCCAGGCGACCGATCTGACGACGCACGTCAAGGCGGTCGTCGAGATGTTCGAGGATTCGCTGGCCGCGGCCGGTCAACACATGGTGCTCGATCTCGATATGCGGGCCGTCCACTGCGACCCGTTCCGGATGCGCCAGGCGCTGCTCGCACTGCTGGAGAATGCACGGCGCTATGCGGTGCCCGGCGCGATCCGCATTCACACGCGCGTCGAAAACGGTGCATGCCACTTGCAGGTCGAAGACGAAGGGCCGGGCATTCCGGCCGATTACGCCGCGCAGATTTTCGATGCGTTCAGGCGCGTGGACGATGCGGATTCCAGCCAGAAGGGCGGCAGCGGCCTGGGGCTGGCCGTGGTCGCGGCCATTGCGCAGGCTCACGGCGGAGCGGCATCGTGCCGTCCGACCGTGCGCGGCGGCACGGTGTTCGAGTTGCGCTGGCCCGACAGCCCCGCTTCGCCGCGGATCGCACCATCGAACCGGAAGGATGCACCGTCCGCCACACAGCGCGCCGTCGATACCGATCCACGGTAAGCCTCCCGGCGAGCGGTCGACGCACCTCGTGCGCCGGGCCACCGCCCCGCATCCTCGCGCCCCCGCCCGCCACCACGGCAGAACGGGAGGCGCGCCGGCCGCCCATGCCGAAGCGCTCCTCGCAGTAACGGCACCTGAGGCACAGGGTCGGCGATGCCGATGGCAAGCTCGGCCCCGTCATTTCATCAGATGATTACGGCAGTCCGGGATCCCCGCACCACCCACCCCGCTTCCAGATAGCGCCGAGCCGCCCCGGAGCCCGTCATCGTCGGGCTCGCCCCGCCTCCAGACCGCCCTCCCGCCAATCTTTCACCCCCTCCATCAAACCTCCATCTTTCCGCACAAAAAACTCCATCGGGCGCACGCACACTTCGATCCGAAAATGCGGGCCACTGGGTGCCTGCGTCCCATGGAGTCCACATGAAAAATCAGAAACGAGCCTGCTACGGCGCCGTGTGCGCGCTGGTGGCGGCGATGCTGGCGGGCTGCGGGCCCTCCGAACAGCAGGCCGCTGCGCCGGCCACCCCGGTTGCGGCGATGACGCTGGCCGGCGCGCCCCTCGACCTGACCGAAGACCTGCCGGGCCGCGTCGCGGCCGTCCGGATCGCCGAGATCCGGCCGCAGGTCAGCGGCATCGTGCAGCGACGGCTGTTCTCACAGGGCACGGAAGTACGCGAAGGCCAGCCTCTGTTCCAGATCAACCCCGCGCCGTTCAAGGCGGACATGGACACGGCCGCGGCGGCGCTGCAACGCGCGGAAGCCGCGCTCGCACGGGCAAAGGTGCAGACCACCCGGCTCAAGCCGCTGGTCGAGGCCGACGCGATCAGCCGCCAGGTGTATGACGACTCGGTGTCGCAACGCGACCAGGCTGCCGCCGACGTCGCGCAGGCTCGCGCAACGCTCGCACGACGCCAGCTCGACCTGAAGTTCGCGACCGTCGAAGCGCCGATCACCGGCCGCATCGACCAGGCCCTCGTGACCGAGGGTGCGCTGGTCGCGAGCAGCGACAGCCAGCCGATGGCACGCATCCAGCAAATCGATCAGGTCTACGTGGACGTGCGCCAGCCGGCCGCGTCGCTCGAATCGCTGCGCGGCGCGCTCGCGGCCCAGCCGGACACCGCTGGCAACGGGCTGCCGGTCGACGTGCTGCGCGACGACGACTCGCGCTACGACGTGAAGGGCCGCATGCTGTTCTCGGGCGTCAACGTCGACCCGGGCACCGGCGACGTGCTGCTGCGCGTGCTGGTCGACAACCCGAAGCGCGAGCTGCTGCCGGGGATGTACGTGCGCGCCCGCATCCCGCGCGGGCACTACGAGAACGCGCTGACCGTGCCGCAACAGGCGATCGTCCGTGCCGGCGGCAAGCCGCAGGTCTGGGTGCTCGACGCGAAGAGCCAGGCACACCTGAAGGCCATCGAAGTGGGCGAGCTGACGAACCGCAGCTATCGCATCAAGTCGGGTCTGCAAGCGGGCCAGAAGGTCGTCGTCGAAGGCATGGAGCGCCTGAGCGACGGCGCGACCGTGACGGCGACCGCATGGAAGGCGCCTGAAGCGGTCAAGACCGCTTCGTCGCACTGAGTCACGGGGAGCCTCCAGTCATGTCCCAATTCTTCATCCGGCGCCCGGTCTTCGCGTGGGTGATCGCCCTCTTCATCATCCTGCTGGGCCTGATCGCCATCCCCGAACTGCCGGTTGCGCGCTACCCGTCGGTCGCGCCGCCGACCGTCACCATTACCGCCACCTACCCGGGCGCCACGCCGCAAACGATGACCGACAGCGTGCTGAGCCTCATCGAGCGCGAGCTGTCCGGCGTCCGGAACCTGCTGTACTTCGAATCGGCGTCGGATACCTCCGGCCAGGCGAAGATCACCGCGACCTTCAAGCCCGGCACCGATTCGGCGATGGCGCAGGTCGAAGTGCAGAACAAGCTCAAGTCGGTCGAACCGCGCCTGCCGCCCGTCGTGCGGCAAAACGGCGTGATCGTCGAGTCTGCCTCCACCGGCTTCCTGTTGTTCGTCGGCCTGAAGTCGGAAAGCGGCCGCTATGACGAAAACGCGCTGGCCGACTACATGGCGCGCAACGTCGTCGAGGATCTGCGACGTGTCGAAGGCGTCGGCAAGGTGCAGCTGTTCGGTTCCGAACAGGCGATGCGCATCTGGGTCGATCCGCAGAAGCTGATCACCTACGGCCTGTCGATGAACGACCTGACGACGGCCGTCGCCCAGCAGAACGTGCAGATCGCCCCGGGCAGCCTCGGTGCGGCGCCCGCGCTGCCGGGCCAGCGCGTGACGGTCCCGCTCACCGCGCAAGGCCAGCTCACGTCGCCCGAGCAGTTCGCGAAGATCGTGCTGCGCGCGAACGCGAACGGCTCGAAGGTCGTGCTCGGCGATGTCGCACGGGTCGAACTCGGCCCGCAGTCGTTCACCTTCGTCAACAGCGAGAACGGCAAACCCGCCACCTTCGCCGGCGTGCAGCTGGCGCCGGGTGCCAACGCGGTGAAGACCGCCGAGGCCGTGCGCGAGCAACTGGACATGATCGCCAAGACGATGCCGGCCGGCATGACCTACTCGATCCCGTTCGATACCGCACCGTTCGTGAAGATCTCGATCGAGAAGGTGATTCACACGCTGATCGAAGCGATGGTGCTCGTGTTCCTGGTGATGTACCTGTTCCTGCAGAACGTGCGCTACACGCTGATCCCGGCAATCGTCGCGCCGGTGGCGATGCTCGGCACCTTCACGGTCATGCTGTTGACAGGCTTCTCGATCAACGTGCTGACGATGTTCGGCATGGTGCTCGCGATCGGCATCATCGTCGACGATGCAATCGTCGTCGTGGAGAACGTCGAACGCCTGATGGTGGAAGAAGGCCTGTCGCCGAAGGACGCGACGATCAAGGCCATGAAGGAAATCACCGGCGCCATCATCGGCATCACGCTGGTGCTGACGGCCGTGTTCCTGCCGATGGCGATGTCGAGCGGTTCGGTCGGCGTGATCTATCAGCAGTTCACGATGTCGATGGCCGTGTCGATCATGTTCTCGGCCCTGCTCGCACTGACGCTGACGCCGGCCCTGTGCGCGACGATGCTCAAGCCGGTCGAGCATGGCCACCACGAGAAGCGCGGCTTCTTCGGCTGGTTCAACCGCCGCTTCGACCGCATGACGAACTGGTACGAAACGCGCGTCGGCAAGCTGGTCGGCCGCACGGGCCGCGTGATGCTGCTGTTCGTCGCGATTTCCACCGCGCTGGTGTTCGGCTTCCGCATGCTGCCGTCGTCGTTCCTGCCCGAGGAAGACCAGGGCTACTTCATGACCGGCTTCCTGCTCCCGTCGGATTCGACCGTCGAGCGCACGGGCGACGTGGTCAAGACCCTCGAGAAGCATCTCGCATCGCGCCCGGGCATCGAGTCGAGCATCTCCATTATCGGCTACGGCTTCTCCGGCCTCGGCTCCAACGCGGCACTGAACTACGCGGTGCTCAAGGACTGGGACAAGCGCGAAGGGGCAACCGCGATGGACGAAGCGATGCGCGCGCAGGCTGCGATGGGCGGCGTGACGGAAGGCACGGTCATGAGCCTGTTGCCGCCCGCGATCGACGGGCTGGGCACCAGCTCGGGCTTCACGATGCGCCTGCAGGATCGCGCGAACCAGGGCTACGCAGCACTCAAGGCGGCTGAAGCCAAGCTGCTCGAACTGGCCGCGCAAAGCAAGGTGGTGACCGGCGTCTATCCGGACAGCCTGCCGGCCGGCACGAGCGTGAAGCTGGACATCGACCGTGAGAAGGCCGAAGCACTCGGCGTGTCGTTCACGACCATCAGCGACACGCTGTCGGCCGCGATGGGTTCGACCTACGTGAACGACTTCCCGAACGCGGGCCGCATGCAGCAGGTGATCATCCAGGCCGATGCGCCGGCACGCATGCAGATCGAGAACGTGATGAAGCTCTACGTGCGCAACGCGACCGGCGGCATGGTGCCGCTGTCCGAAGTGGTGCGTCCGGTCTGGTCGGAAACCCCGCTGCAGCTGGTGCGCTTCCAGGGTTACCCGTCTGCACGTATCTCCGGCGGCTCGGCCCCCGGCTACTCCAGCGGCGCGGCCATGGCCGAGATGGAACATCTGGCTGCGCAATTGCCGCCGGGCTTCACCGTGGCGTGGACCGGCCAGTCGCTGCAGGAGCGTGAGTCGGCTTCGCAGGCGCCGATGCTGATGGCGCTGTCGATGGTCGTCGTGTTCCTGGTGCTCGCGGCGCTGTACGAGAGCTGGGCGATTCCGCTGTCGGTGATGCTGGTGGTGCCGCTCGGCCTGATCGGCGCACTCGGCGCGGTGATGTTGCGCGGGATGCCGAACGACGTGTTCTTCAAGGTCGGGATGATTACCGTGATCGGCCTGTCGGCGAAGAACGCGATCCTGATCGTGGAGGTCGCGAAGCAGTTGCGCGAGGAAGGCATGGGGCTGATCGAGTCGGCCGTGCAGGCATCCAAGCTGCGTCTGCGCCCGATCCTGATGACCTCGCTCGCGTTCGGCCTCGGCGTCGTACCGCTGATGATCGCGACCGGCGCAAGCGCCGAAACGCAGCACGCGATCGGCACCGGCGTGTTCGGCGGGATGGTGACCGCCACCGTGCTGGCCATTTTCTTCGTTCCGGTTTTCTACGTGTTCGTGATGAGCATCCAGGAACGCATCTCGGCATGGCGCGCGTCCGGCAAGAAGCCCGCCACCGTGACCCACGAACATGAAGGTTGATGCCATGCGATCACTCATTCTTTCCGCCGCGGTTTCCGCCGCGCTCGCGCTGTCGGCGTGCTCGATGGCGCCGAAGCTGGTCAAGCCCGAAATGCCGGTGCCGACCGCCTATACGACCGCTGCCGCGGCCGACCAGCACGCGAACGCGGCCGATCTCGGCTGGCGCACGATGTTCGGCGACCGTCGCCTGCAGCGCCTGATCGAGCTCGCGCTCGAGAACAACCGCGACCTGCGCCTGGCCGCGCTGAACGTCCAGGCTGCCGAAGCGCAGTACGGCATCCAGCGTTCCGCGCGCCTGCCGTCGATCGGCGCCGGCGCGAGCTTCACGCGCCAGCGCACGGCCGCCGACTCGCAATCGAACCCGCCGCTGCTCGAAAACACGCAGAACCAGTACGGCGTGAACGTCGGCCTCAGCGCGTTCGAGATCGACCTGTTCGGCCGCGTGAAGTCGCTGTCCGACGCGGCGTTTGCGCGCTACCTCGCGACCGATCACGGCCGCCGGGCGGTGCAGATCGCGCTCGTCGGCTCCGTGGCCAACGCGTATTTCGCCGAGCGTCTCGCGCAGGAACAGCGCGCGCTGTCCGAACGCACGCTGAACGACTGGCGCCAGTCGCTCGACCTCGCGCGCCGCCTCAAGCTCGCGGACCAGGCCAGCGGCGTCGACATCGCGCAGGCCGAAGGCCAGGTCGCGAGCGCCAGCGCCGATCTCGAGGCGCGTTCGCGCGCCGTCGAGCAGGCGGGCAACGCGCTGCGGCTGCTGGTCGGCACCGACCTGCCGAAGAACCTGCCCGATCCGCTGTCGCTGGAACGCCAGCCGGTGATGACCCAACTGCCGGCCGGGCTGCCGTCGGAATTGCTGTACCGCCGGCCGGACATCCAGCAGGCCGAGCAGAATCTCGTCGCCGCCAACGCCGACATCGGCGCGGCGCGCGCGGCATTCTTCCCGCGCCTGTCGCTGACCTCGTCGATCGGCTTCCTCAGCCCGGGGCTGGGCAGCCTGTTCGACGGCGGCCAGCGCGTGTGGAGCTTCGCGCCGCAGGTCACATTGCCGATCTTCCAGGGCGGCCGGCTGCGTTCCGAGCTGAATCTCGCGGAAGTGCGCAAGTCCAGCGCGGTCGTCGAGTACGAACGCTCGATCCAGACCGCGTTCCGCGAAGTGGCCGACGGCCTCGCCGGGCGCGAGACCTTCAGCCGCCAGATCGACGCGCAGTCCCGCGTAGTCAAGAGCGCCGAGCGCCGTACCGATCTCGTGAACCTGCGCTATCGCGCCGGCATCGAGGATCGGCTGGAACTGCTCGACTCGCAGCGACAGCTGTATGCCGCGCGCCAGGCGTTGCTGGATCTGCGCAACGCCGAACTGGACAACGCGGTCGCGCTCTACAAGGCGCTCGGTGGCGGGCTGACCGACACCGACGTGCCGCCCGCCAACAACGTGGCGAACAACTGAGCCATGCACCGTCGCGAATCCGTTCGCGACGATTGAAAGCACGGTGAAGTCCGGCGGCGCACGTGCCGCGCCGCCGGCCCACCTACCGGTCACGCTCACTTCCAGTGAACCCGATGAACCCTCTGATACTCATTGCCGAAGACGATCCGGAGATCGCCGAAATACTCGACGCCTACCTCGCCCACGACGGCTTTCGCACCTATCGCGTCGGTCACGGCCAGGCCGTGCTCGACGTGCAGCCCGTGCTGAAGCCCGATCTGATCCTGCTCGACGTCAGGATGCCGCAGAAGGACGGCTGGGAGGTCCTGGTCGAACTGCGTCGCCGCGTCGACACGCCGATCGTCATCATCACGGCGCTCGACCGCGAGATCGATCGCTTGCAGGGGCTGCGTTTTGGCGCGGACGACTACATCACGAAGCCGTTCAATCCGGCCGAAGTGGTCGCGCGCATCCGCGCGATCCTGCGTCGTCTCGAAACGGCCTCGTCCGGGCGCTTCATCAAGGTCGGCAACCTTGAAATCGACACGCAAAGCTACCTGACCACGGTCCGCACGGACAGCGGAGAAACCGGCGTCTCGCTGACGCTGACCGAATTCCGGCTGCTCGCGCACCTGGCCGGCTCGCCGAACCGCGTGTTCACGCGCAGCGAACTGATCGACGCCTGCCTCGCCGACGTCGATGCGCTGGAGCGCACCGTCGACAGCCATATCAGCCGGCTGCGCAAGAAACTCGAATGCGCGGGCGCGTCAGGGACGCCGGAGGTCATGCGCGGCGTCGGCTACCGGCTGCGCAGCACCCAGTGAATGCATGTCATGGATCGCGGCTGCGCGTGGCGATGATAGTCGGACTCCTGACGATTGCCGTCGTGCTGACGATCGCGACCGGTTGGTTCGTCGTCTACGGTCTGCTTCTTGCCGTTTCGTCTGCTGCGACCGACAACCCGGTAGCGGTCGTGATCCGTGAGACGCCGAGCTATCTGATGCTCGCCGCCGTGCTGCTGACCGCACTGGTCGCAACGGTCGTCGACCTCGTCAGGCTGGCGCGCAGAACGGGCTGACAGTAACAGGCCAACGCGCATCGCGCGCCTGCGGCCGCGCTGCGATTCCGCTGTTTTTGAGTCGTTATCGGAAACCTTCTTTTCCAGAGATCTGATCAACTGCATGCGCGCAGCGAGGTACGAAATGAGCAATCAGGCAAATGTCTCTTCGTCAATCGATGGCGATTCTCGCGAACTGGAACGAATCGATGATCCACCCGTTGGCTGCGGAAAGTTGATTCCGATCGACGCAATCGAACCTGAGCAACGCTGGCGCCACATGATGCACGCACTCAACACCTGCAGCGACGGCACGCGAATCAACCGGCTGCGCAGGGATTGCGTAGTCGATTCACGGAGAAAAATGCCTTCGGGCGATCGATCGAAGTGCAGCGCAGCGATCGATATCCTCGATCAACCGACGGCCAGCACGGTGGTGCTTTCGTGGCGGGATTCAACTGGCGGACATTACGGCTATCAAAATTGGCATAAAGGATTTGCCAGACGACCAGGGTTATGCGCGATGAGCGGCATGCCCATCACCCCGGGCGACGAGATTTTTCGGCCAAGCGTACGGAATGGCCGACCGACGAACTGGTCCGCGATGATCCTCGCGATTCACATCTCCTGCATCGACTTTGCCCGGATCACGAAATAGAAGGCGCGCCCTTCAAACGCCCTGCCGGACGCCGAAACTGTCCGGCCCCTGGAACCCGGCCTCTCATAGCGCCTTCCGTCCAGCTGAAGCGCTCATGGGTAGCCCACCGCCCAAGCGCTGACAACAGAACCCTCACCATGGCTATTTTCGAATTGATGATCGCGCTGCTGCTGGCGATCCTTGTCTTGCACTACGTCGGGCACAAGCTCGGGCTCCCCCCCGCCGTCGCCCTGATCATCGGCGGCGGCTTCATCGCCTTTCTGCCCGGCCTGCCCGAGGTGCATATCGACCCGGAACTGGTGCTGGTGATTTTCCTGCCCCCGTTGCTGATGGACAGTGCCCTTGGCATTTCACTCGACCATCTGCGCCGGCACATGCTGGGTGTCGGGGCACTGGCGATCGGTGCGGTGCTCTTCACGACCGTCGTGGTGGCCCTCGTCACTCACTGGCTCGTGCCCTCCCTGCCCTGGGCGGCCTGCGCGGCACTGGGCGCACTGGTCGCGCCGCCGGATGCGGTATCGGCCCGCGCCGCGCTGCAGCAAGTCAAACTGCCGCGCCGCCTCCTGATCCTCCTGGAGGGAGAGAGCCTGTTCAACGATGCGACGGGCCTCGTGCTGTTCCGCTTTGCGGTGGCAGCGGGCGTGACGGGCCTGTTCAGTCCGGCCGAAGCTCTTGGCAGCTTCACACTGCTGGCACTGGGCGGCGTACTGATCGGCGCCGTCGTGGGGGGCGCCTGGGTGATCCTGATGCGCCATCTCGACGAAGACAGCCTGGTCATCGCCGCCAGCCCGCTGTGTGCGTGGGGTTCCTATCTTCTGGCCGAACGCTTCCACGTCTCGGGGGTAATCGCCACCGTGACGACGGGCCTCATCTGTGCGTGGTTCCAGCATCGCGTGCTCAGCGCGTCGGCGCGCCTGTACGGCACGGGCTTCTGGACCGTCACGATCTTCATTCTCGAGGCGTTCGTCTTCCTGATCATCGGCTCCTCGCTGCACGAGTTGATCCAGCGGGGCGACGGGCTCGACGCGATGCTCGCGGAGATGGGCGTACCGGTGCTGATCGTCGTTGTTTCCGTCATCGTCGCGCGGTTTGCCTGGGTGTATGTGTCGGACGCCGCGCTCATCCTGTTGCGGCAGTTGGGCGTGACCCGCTTCCATCCGCTCGGGCTTGCCGATGCCACGGTACTGAGCTGGGCCGGCATGCGAGGGGTCATCACCCTGGCGCTCGCCGCCAGCCTCCCGGACAGTTTTCCGGGGCGCGATTTCATCCTCGTCACCGCCATTGCCGTCATCCTCGCCACCGTGCTGGTGCAGGGCCAGACGCTCGGCGCGGTGATCCGCTGGACGGGGCTCGCGGCGCCGGAAAGCGACAAGCCTCGCCTGAGCATGAGCGAGGCGGAGGCCGTGATTGCCAAGGTGCAGTACGAGTTGATGGCAAAACGGGCCTACAACGCGGCAGGCGAACTCGTTCACCCGATGCTCCTGGACATCCACAAGCACAAGGCCGAGGACATGGCCCGCTACGCGCGGCACGCCGACGAATACAAGTCCGAGCTCGATGCGCGTTCGGATACCGTGCTGGAATTGATCGCGGCGGGACGGACCGAGCTCATGCGCCTCTACCGCGCCGGCGACATCGACGAGCACACGCTGCACGAACTGACGCGCGACCTCGATCTCGAGGAACTCCGTGCCATCTCCGCCAAGGCGTGACGAGATCGCGCTCGATGGGGACGCAACGCATCCAAGCCCGCCACGGCTCCATCATTTCTCCATCAAACCGCACCAAAGCGTCCATCGACGCCGAGCACACTGCGAAGCAAGTCATCGAGTACGCATGCGCGAGCAACACGAATCCATGGACACGTTTCCGACCCTGATCGCCTGCGAGCATTGCGACAGCGTCTACCGACGCCGCGCGCTGGCGCCTCACGAGGTCGCGCGTTGCGAGCGATGTTCCGCCGTGCTGTTTCGATCGAGCTGGCTCGATATCGACCGGTGGCTCGCGCTGGCGATCGCGGCGAGCGTGGTGTTTGCCATCGCCAACCTCTGCCCGATCATGCGGATCAGCGTGCAGGGGCTGCATAGCGAAGCCACGCTGTGGCAATCCGCGCTCGCGCTGGCCCACGGTTTCGCCGCGCCGATCGCGATTCCGACGGCGCTGGCCATCGTGGTGGTGCCGTTCCTGCAGATCGCCACGCTGATCTGGTTGCTGGCCTTTGCCCGTGCCGGACATCGCGCGCCCGCATTCGGCCCGCTGATGCGCTTGCTCGTCGCGCTGCGGCCCTGGAGCATGATCGAGGTCGGCTTGCTCGGCATCCTGATCGCCATCATCAAGCTGTCCAGCATCATGCAGATCATTCCCGGCGCCGGCTTGTGGGCCACGGCCGTGTTGATGGTGCTGATCCCGCTGATCGCGGGCCACGATGCGCGCCAGCTGTGGGACTGGGTCGTGCCGGTGGAAACCTCCGGAGGCCGCCCGTGAGCCTGCCCGTGCGCGCCAGTCAGCTGGGCATGGTCGGGTGCCATGCGTGCGGCCTCGTGTGCCGCACCCGCACCTCCGCCGCGCAGGATGCTCATTCGCATGGCGCCGAAGCGGAACGCTGCCCGCGCTGCGGGTCCGCGCTGCACGCGCGTCGCTCGAACAGCCTCGTGCGCGCGTGGGCGCTCCTGATCGCCAGCCTGATCTTCTACATTCCGGCCAACCTGTTGCCGGTGATGCGCACCACGCTGCTCGGCAGCCACAGCGAATCGACGATCCTCAGCGGCGTCGTGGTGTTCTGGAAAGGCGGCTCGTACGGCATCGCGTCGGTGATCTTCATCGCGAGCGTCGTCGTGCCGTGCACGAAGTTTCTCGCGATCGGCACGTTGCTCGTGACGACAGGCCGGCGCAGCGTGTCGGCCATGCGCGAGCGGACCGTGCTGTACCGCGCGGTCGAGCTGGTCGGCTACTGGTCGATGCTCGACGTGCTGGTCGTTGCAATCATCTGTGCGCTGGTGAAGTTCGGTCCGCTGTCCGAGATCGAGCCGCGCGCCGGCATTTTGTTTTTCGGCATGGTCGTCATTCTCACGATGCTGTCTGCGATGAGTTATGACCCACGCCTCATTTGGGACGCCGAGGAAGCATGAATCCTGCATCCGGCCCGCAAGGCCTCGAACCCCACGACCCGCCCGTGACACGCAACCGCGCGCGGCTTTCGCTCGTCTGGCTCGTGCCGCTCGTCGCGGCATTGATCGGCCTGTCGATGGTGATCCACGCGTGGTTGTCCGTCGGACCGGAAATCACGATCACGTTCAACACCGCGCAAGGCCTCGAAGCCGGCAAGACGCCGGTCAAGTACAAGGACGTCGTGATCGGCACCGTGACCGCCATCTCGCTCAGCGACGACAGTTCACACGTGGTCGCCACGGTGTCGTTCGTGAAGAATGCGCGCAACCTGATTCGCGACGACACGCGCTTCTGGGTCGTGCGACCCCGCGTCGGCATGAGCGGCGTTTCGGGCATCGATACGCTGTTCTCCGGCGCGTACATCGGCATGGACACGGGCCGCTCGGAAAATTCGCGGAAGGCCTACACCGGGCTCGAAACGCCGCCGACCGTCATCAACGGCACGCCGGGGACGAGCTTCGCGCTGCGCGCCACCGATCTCGGCTCGCTCGATATCGGTTCGCCGGTCTATTACCGCCATCTGATGGTGGGCCACGTCGCGTCGTACAAGCTCGACATGCAGAGCCGCGACATGAACCTGCAGGTGTTCATCGATGCGCCGTACGATCGCCTGGTGACCACCGATACGCGCTTCTGGAATGCGAGCGGCATGGATCTGTCGCTCGACGCGAACGGCCTGAAGCTGAAGACCCAGTCGGTCGCGACGATCGTGGGCGGCGGCATCGCGTTCGCGACACCGGAAGACAGCGATGCGGCGGCCGCCCGTGCAGGCCGCCTGTTTACGCTCGCCGACAACGAAACTGCCGCGATGGCCGTGCCGGACGGGCCGTCCCAGCTCATCCGGCTGCGCTTCGAACAGCCGTTGCGCGGGCTCGCGGTCGGCGCGCCCGTGGAATTTTCCGGCATCGACATGGGCAAGGTCGTCTCGACCCAGCTCGACTTCGACCGGACCACCCGGCGCTTCCAGTCCATCGTC
This sequence comes from Burkholderia lata, assembly GCF_000012945.1. Classification (NCBI taxonomy): domain Bacteria; kingdom Pseudomonadati; phylum Pseudomonadota; class Betaproteobacteria; order Burkholderiales; family Burkholderiaceae; genus Burkholderia; species Burkholderia lata. The sequence goes on along the minus strand of NC_007509.1, from coordinate 350,322 downwards.
ATGGTGAAGGTCTATCCGTATCGGCTCGGCCCCGTCATCGAGAAGCTGCAGAAGACCGAAGGCAACGGCAATCCGCGCGCGGCCCAGTTTCTCGCGGGCCTGGTCGAGCATGGGCTCCGTGCGCAGGCGCGTACCGGCAACCTGCTGACGGAGCAGCTCTACATCTCGTTCGATTTCGTGAAAAACGCGCCGAAGGTGCCGTTCGATGCGAACGCCACGCCGCTGACCTTGCCCACCGTGCCGAGTACGTTCGACAAGCTGCCGGAGCAGCTCGCCGACATCGTCGACAAGATCAACAAGATGCCGCTGGATTCGATCGGCAAGCATGTCGATTCGAGCCTGACGAACCTGGACGCGACGCTCAAGCAGGTCAACGGCCAGTTGCTGCCGTCGACGACGCGCATGCTCGACCAGGCGAACCAGACGTTCGGCACGTTGCGCCAGGGCATCGCCGACGACGGCCCGCTTCAGGAAAACCTGACGAACACGCTGACCGAAGTCCAGCGTACCGCCCGCTCGTTGCGCACGCTCACCGACATGCTGGGCCGCCGTCCCGAATCGCTGCTCCGGGGAACCGGGGCCGATCACGCGCCGAGCGCGCCTGTCGCCCCTTCAACCTCGCCTGTCCAGCAGGAGCCACGACAACCATGAGTTTCCCGATCCGCGCCAGGACAATCGCCCTGGGCGCCGGCGCCGTCATCGCGCTGACCGCCTGCGCGTCGAACCCGGTGCATTACTACACGCTCGTCTCGCCGGCCACGGCCACGTCCACGTCCACGTCCACGACGCCGACAACCGCGCACGCCGCCGCGCCGCTGGCGATCAACGTGTTGCCGGTCGGCATCCCCGCGCAGCTCGACCAGCAGCAGATGGTCGTGCGCAGCGGCACGGGCACCGCGGTGATACTCGACAACGAACGCTGGGTCGCCCCGCTCGGCGACGAGCTGCGCGCGGCGCTTTCGTCGGCGCTCGTCGAGCAACTGGGCGCGCGCAACGTCACCGGCCTGCCGCGTCCGTCGAACCAGACCGTCATGAGCATCCGCACGCAGGTGCGCCGCTTCGATGCGTGGCCCGGGAGCATGGCCCAGTTCGAAGCCGATTGGGTCGTCGGCGTGCAGCAGGACGCGCCGGGCACGCGCATTTCGTGCAGCACACGGCTCAACGAGGCCGCCCCTGGAAGCTATGCCGACATGGTGCGCGTGCAACAGCGCATGATCGAGCAGTTCGCCGCGCGGATCGCGAGCACGGTACGCAGCTTCGGCAACGGGCGCCCTGCCTGTCCGTCTGATTCGTAAACCGCCCCGCCCAGGGGAGCCGTCCATGGGAGCGCGCGAAGGTATACGGTTATGGGAACCGGCTACCTTGAAGCTTGACGCGCCTTGTTACGCGCGCCGCCGGTAAGTGCCCGGCGTGCTCCCGGTCCAGTGCCGGAACGCGCGATGAAACGCGCTCGGATCGTCGAAGCCGATGTCGGCGCCGATCGCCGCGATCGTGTCGGGCGTATCGGTCAGCCGCTGGATCGCGATGTCGCGTCGCAGTTCGTCCTTGAGCACCTGGAACGTCGTTCCTTCGGCAGCGAGGTGGCGGCTCAGCGTGCGCACCGAGCAATGCAGGTGCTCGGCCGCCTGGTCGATCACCGGCAGGTCGGGCAACGCTTCCGACAGGTACTGCCGCACGCGATGGCACACGAGCTGTTCGCTGAACGATTCGAAGATCCAGTCGCCCGGTGCGCGCGCGAGGAACTTGCGCAGGTTGCGCTTGCTCTGCCGGATCGGCGCGTCGAGGTAGTCCGCACTGAAGCGCATCAGCGTGCGCTCGCAGTCGAACTGCACGGCGCCGGTGAAGAAGTACAGGTGATCGACCGCATGGCGCGGCCGCGGGCACGCGAATTCGATCTGCAGCAGCGGGATCTTCTGCCCGATCAGCCAGGAGCACACGCCGTGCACGAGCTTGAGCATCAGCTCCTGGCCGAGCGCGCCGATCGGGCCGATGGCGTCGTTCGGGCGCAGCACCGCCTGTGCGACGAGACCGTCGCGCTTCGATTCGACGAAGAAATCGTCGAGCAGGATATGGAAGAATTGCCCGAAACGATGCAGCGCCGTTTCGAGGTTGCGCGCATCGAGCAGGCTCAGGCACAGGTACTTCAGCGTGCCGCCGCGCAGCGGGCGCGAGAAGATGCCGGGCATCTCGTCGTCGAGGTCGATCGCGAGCGTGCGGTACAGCGTCGAGAACTGCTCCTCCGTCACGCGCGCATGCGGTTCGCCGAGCAGCTCGATCGGGATGCCGGCCCCGCGCAGGTAGCGCTCGACCACGTCGCGCTGCACGCCCGCGCTTGCGAGAAAGCCGTTGACGAGCGAGATCGGCACCGTCGCGCTCGGCGACGGCAGCGCACGCCCGGCTGCTGGCCCGGGCTGGGCGGAAAGTGAATCTGAACCGGTCATCGCGTCCCCGTCGATCGAACCGCTCGCATTGTACTTGAGCGGCCCGCGCGGAGCCTTCCGGGCCTTCGGCGCGCCGGATGCTGCACGGCGCGCCGACGCCATCCGTCGATGCATCAGTCGGTGCGGCTGAGTTCCCGGCGCAGGATCTTGCCGACGGTCGACTTCGGCAGCCGGTCGACGAAGCGAATCAGCTTCGGCACCTTGTAGCCCGCGAGGCTCTCGCGGCAATGCGCGACGAGCTGCTCTTCCGTGACGATCGCATCCTGCGCCAGCACCACGAACAGCTTGACGGCCTCCCCCGTGCGCGCGTCCGGCACGCCGATGCATGCGCATTCGGCGACGCCCGGCACCCCGGTGGCCACGGCTTCCACTTCGTTCGGGTACACGTTGAAGCCCGACACGATGATCATGTCCTTCTTGCGGTCGACGATCCGCAGGAAACCGGCTTCGTCGAACACGCCGACGTCGCCGGTGCGGAAATAGCCGTCGGCCGTGAACGCGGCCGCATTCGCGTCCGGTTTCTGCCAGTAGCCGCCCATCACCTGCGGCCCCTTCACGCAGATCTCGCCCGCGCTGCCGATCGCCACCTCGTTGTCCTGGTCGTCGAGCAGCTTCACGTCGGTCGACGGCAGCGGCAGGCCCGTGGTGCCCGTGAACGAGTCGATCGCCTGCGGATTGAACGACACGACCGGCGACGTTTCCGACAGCCCGTAGCCCTCGCGGATGAAATTGCCCGTCACGGCCTTCCAGCGCGACGAGATCACGTCGATCACGGCCGCGCCGCCGCCGGCCGACAGCTTCAGCCGCGACCAGTCAATTTCCGTCAGGCGCGGATGGCCGGCGAGCCCCGCGTACAGCGTGTTCACGCCGACGAACACCGTCGGCCGCGCGGCCTTCAGCACGTCGATGAAGCCGTCCATGTCGCGCGGGTTCGCGATCAGCCAGTTCTGCGCGCCGATCGCGAAATAGGACAGGAAGTTCACCGTCAGCGCGAAGATGTGATACATCGGGATCGCCGTGACGACGACCTCCTCGCCCGGCTCGCGCGCGGCCGGCACGATCGCCCCGAACTGCTCGATGTTCGCGACGAGGTTGCGGTGCGACAGCGCGGCGCCCTTCGACAGGCCAGTCGTGCCGCCGGTGTACTGCAGCAGCAGCAAGTCCGCGCCGCCGAGCGCGACCGGTTCGAACGCGAGCGCTTCCCCGGCGGCGATGGCGTCCGCGAGCGGGATCGAGCCGGGCGGCAGCGCGTCGCACGTACCGGCCGGCGCATCGACGACGCCGAGATCGCCGCGCCCGACGCTCAGCACGGTGCGCACGCGCGTGCCGCCAACCACTTCGGCGAACGTGCCCATCGACCCGCCGCACACCACGGCGACTTCGACGCCCGCGTCGTTGAGCTGATGCTCGAGCTCGCGCGCCGTGTAGAGCGGGTTCACGTTGACCTGGATCGCGCCGATCTTCGCGACCGCGACGAACGCGACCGGGAACGCGAGCACGTTCGGCAGCATCACGGCCACGCGATCGCCCTTGCGGACGCCCACGACCTGCTGCAGATAGGCCGCCAGCGCGGTCGACAGGCGGTCGACGTCGGCATAGGTGAGCGTGCGGCCATACGAGTGGAACGCCGGGCGATCGGCGTAACGGTGCATCGCGTCGTCCAGCAGCGCGCTTACGGAAGGAAAGCGATCGGGATCGATCTCGGCGGGGATCGAGCCATACGACCCGGTCCAGTGTCTCTTCGTCATGTCTCACTCCACGGGGGACGGCGCGCCGGCCGCGCCGTTCGCACGACGGCCTGCACGCCGGAGAAGCGCGGACCATCGCCTGATCGGCGACTATCGCCCGCGCGGCGCACTTTGAAAATGATCCGGGCGGCCGAAAAGATGATCGAAACGGACATGCGGGGGCGCGAACTTGTCTAGACAACATTTCGCCATACCGTCACTTCGCCGTGCCTCAGCTGGCCCCACTATCGCTCCATCGGCATGAACACCATACGGGATCGGGCGATTCCTGGCGCCGGTCGTGCCTGATACGATCGCTTCGCTTCCGGTTCGCCACGGCCGAACGTGCCGTGCGCCGCAGCCGACGCCGCCGATTCACACCATCCGCACAACGGGTCATGCGCGCATCGTCACCTCGTCTCGTCGGTCGATCCCGCCACGAGACAATCAGGATTACTGCACACCTCACGCGGGTCGCAGCAACGTGCAACGCCTGATCAGGAAACACCGCCAGTCCACTCAACGATCCTATCCCGCTCACTCAAAGGTCAGTCGCCATGCCAGAACGCATCTCGTTTGGACAACTCCCCGCCCGGCTGCTCGACGTCGTGCTCAACGTCGAGGAGTACGCGAACCACACCGGCCACGATTTCAAGCTCGTGGAACTGGTGCGCGCACGCGTGTCGCAGCTCAACGGCTGCGCCTACTGCCTCGACCGTCATATCAAGGAGGGCATCCACGCGGGCGAAAATCCGCTGCGCTACAACCTGCTGCCCGTGTGGCACGAAACGCCCGCTCTCTACAGCCCGAAGGAGCAGGCAGCGCTACGCTGGGCGGAAGCGCTGACGCTGATCAGCGAGCACGCGATCGACGATGCACTCGTCGACGCGACGCGCGCGCATTTTGATCGCGACGAACTGGCCACGCTCACGCTGATCGTCGCGCAGATCAACACCTGGAACCGGCTCGCGAAGCCGTTTGCGTGGGAGGCCGGCGTGTTTCAGGCCGGTTGAAGCGGGTTGAAGGCGGTCGCGCCGGGTGGCGCCGGCGCGCGTATCAGGGTGAACCCTGTGGCGTTTGGGACCGATCCCGAGCAGAATTGCGTGCCGTAAACGATATCGATTCGGACGCAGGATGTTCCCATGCCGCGCAGTGCGCTCTTGACCCCGACGACCGCCCGCGCAGCCCGCCTGCCGGACGTCGAGATGACCCACGCGTTGCACCAGCAGCGCTTCACGCCGGCCAAGCTGGCCGTGCTGCTCGACGTGGCGGCCCAAGCCGGCCTCGACCCGGTCGCGGTGCTCGACGGCACCGGCCTCACGCCGGCCGCCGTCGCGGATCCGTTCACGCTCACGTCGCCGCTGCAGTTCCTCACGGCCGCGCGCAATGCGGTCGGCCGCTACGACGGCTCCGATCTTGGCGTGCGCGTCGGCCACCGGCTGCACGTCACGAGCTACGGGATGTACGGCTACGCGATGCTGTGTTCGGAATCGCTCGCGCACGCGTTCGAATCGGCCGTCAAATATCACCGGCTCGCGAACGGCATGCTCGCGATCCGCTGGGTCGAACAGGGCGACACGGCGTCGTGGCAGTTTCCCGACCGGCACGAGGTCGCGCTGCCCGATCTCGACGAGCCGCTGTACCGCTTCCTGATCGACATGCAGTTCGCGCTTCATGTAACGATCATCAAGGACGTGATGGGTGCGTGGTGCGTGCCGGCACGCGCGCAGTTCGCCCAGCCGCAGCCGACACACGCCGCGCTGCTGGCCGATGCGCTCGAATGCCCGATCGCCTTCGACCAGCCGCATCATGTGCTCAGCTACCCGGCCGCGTGGCTCACGCGCGCGCCGCAGCTCGCGAATCCGATTACCGCCGCGCAGGTGTCGTCGCATTGCGCGAGCCTGCTCGATGAATTGCGCAGCCAGGCCGGCATCACGCGGCGCGTGTACCAGGAACTCACGCGCACGCCCGGGCAATTTCCGGACATCGACGCGATCGCGGACATCCTGTGCATCACGTCGCGCACACTGCGCCGCAAGCTCGAAGCCGAAGGCACGTCGTACAGCGAACTGCTGGCGAGCGTGCGCAAGGCGCTCGCGATCGACTATCTCAGCACGACCACGCTCAGCACCGAAGACATCGCATTGGCGCTCGGCTTCAGCGACGCAGTGGGGTTTCGCCACGCATTCAAGCGCTGGACCGGCGTGACGCCGAACGACGTGCGGCGCAAGCGCGGCGGTTGAGCGCGGGCGATACCTGCATTGACGACGATCAGTGCCCGTCGCCGACAGCCGGCGTGGCCACCGCCAGCGCGAACTCGAACACCGCACCGCGCCCGGCCCGATCAACCAGCCGGATACTGCTGCCGTTGAGTGCCAGCATCCGGTGCACGATCAGCAGACCGAGCCCGCCGCTCGTCACCGCGCCGCCGCTCATCGGCCGCTGCGGCCGCTGGAACAACCCGTCGCGCCGGGCCGCCGGAATCCCTTCGCCGGTATCGGCCACGGTCACGAGCACGCGGTCGCCGCGCGGCTCCAGCGCGACCTCGACCTCGCCGTGCGCAGGCGTGTGCCGCAACGCGTTGTCGAGCAGGTTGGTCAGCACGCGCTCGATCATCCCGAGATCGGCCGACACGACCGGCACGCGTGGCGGAATCCGCGCATGCAGCGTGACGCCGCGCGCCTGCGCGGTCAGCTCGAATTTCTGGAACACGTCCTGCACGAGATCGACGAGCGAGAACGGCTCGCGTTCGGCCTGCACGCCGCCCGATTCGAGCCGCGCGAGCTCGAACAGCGCCTGCGCGAGCCGGCCGACCTTCGCGCTCTGCGCGAGCGCAATCGACAGGTAGCGCCGCCGTTCGGTCTCGGCGAGCGTGTCCGACTTCAGCGACAGCGTCTCCAGATAGCCGTGCAGCGACGTGAGCGGCGTGCGCAGGTCGTGCGAGATGTTCGTGATCAGTTCGCGCCGCTGCTGGTCCTGGTGTGTCAGCGCACGCCACTGGTCGCCGATCCGGTCGGCCATCTGCGCAAACGCGGATTCGAGCACGACGATGTCGTCGCCGCGCCGGCCCGGCCGCGAGCGCGGCACCGGCGGCTGCGTGTCGGGCGTACCGTTCGCGTCGAAGCGGCGCATCGCGTCCGTCAGCCGGCGCAGCGGACGCGTGATGAAGCTGAATGCGGTGAGGCCCGCGAGCAGCCCGAGCAGCGCGACCAGCGCCATCGACCACAATGTCGTGCGCAGCACGTTGCCGGCGTCAACGCGCGCGGCGAGCCGGTCGTGCGCCTCGCCGAGCAGCACCACGTAGATGTAGCCCGACGGCGGCTGCCCCGCGCGCTGCAGCGGCGCGGCGCTGAACACCTTGCGCGCATCGGGGCTGCGCGGGTCGTCGCCGAGGATCGGCAGCGGCTCGCCCGCGATGAAGCGCTGCACGGGCGCGAGATCGACGCGGTCGCGCTTCACGTGGCCGGGCGGCGCATCGTCGCCCTTGACGCGCCCCGCGTTGTCGAGCAGATAGACCTCGACGCTCGGGTTCACGCCCATCAACTGGCCGAACAACGTGCGCACGGCGTCCGGGCGCAGCCCGTTCGCGTCCATCAGCGGCGCGCTGTGGGTCACGCTGTTGACGATATTGGCGGCCAGGTCGCGCGACAGCCCCTGCACGACCTCCTGCTCGCGCATGTCGTTCGCGCGGATCTGCAGCCACGCGGACGCGCCCGAGCACGCAAGCAGCAGCACCGAGAACACGAGCGACAGCCGCTGGGTAAGGGTGAGCTTCATCATGCGTCCCGCTGGCCCGGCGCGGCGAGCTTGTAGCCGCGGCCCCATACGGTGAGGATCCGCACGGGCTCGGCCGGATCGGCCTCGATCTTCGCGCGCAACCGGTTGATGTGGGTGTTGACCGTGTGTTCGTAGCCTTCGTGCTGGTAGCCCCACACGGCATTGAGCAGGTCCATCCGCGAGAACACCTTGCCCGGGTGCCGCGCGAAGAAATACAGCAGGTCGAATTCGCGTGGCGTGAGGTCGATGCGCGCGCCGTCCACGCTCGCCTCGCGCGCGATCGGGTCGATCGCCAGCCCCGCGACGTCGAGCGTGCCCGCGTCGATCCGCGAATCGCGTGCGAGCGCATCGACGCGCCGCAGCAACGCCTTCACGCGCGCGACGAGTTCGAGCACGGAGAATGGCTTGGCCAGGTAGTCGTCGGCGCCGAGCTCGAGGCCGAGGATCCGGTGCACTTCGCTCGAGCGCGCGCTCGTGATGATGATCGGCGTGTAGCGCGTCATCGCGCGCGCACGCCGGCAGATCTCGAGACCGTCGACGCCCGGCAGCATCAGGTCGAGGATCAGCGCATCCCAGCCGCCCTGCTCGAGCAGGCGCAGCCCTTCCGCGCCGTCCGCGCTGTGCACGACCTCGTAGCGCTCGTCGCGCAGGTGCAGGCTCAGCACGTCGGCGATGTCGGCGTCGTCCTCGACGATCAGGATGCGTTTCGGTTGGTCCATGGCGGCAGGCGGCGGCACGTCAGTGCCGAAGTCGGGTATCGGTTCGGGCCGGCCCCGGTCCGGCTGGCCGGATGCGCGGGGGCGAATCGCGGCAACGGGCCGCGCTGCCGCCATTGTGCAAAATTTTGGGGCGGGGAGTGATCACATTTCATTTAACTTTGAATTGTGACTGTGATCCGAGCCAATGCCCGTAAGGCTTTCCGCTGCGGCCCCTAAAACGAAACGTTCCTTACCCCGGCCCGAGCACCCAAAAAACACCCAAAGGCCGACGCGACACGTTCTGAGCGAGGAGCAAGCCCGTGCATCCCGATGAAAATCCGTGGCGCTTGCTGCGGCCTCAGCGCCCCCGGTGCCACAACGCCTGTCGCCGTGCCGCCTGCGGCGACCACTTCTCCGACACGGAAGCCGTAACGTGTCGCTGTACAGCTGTACCGGCCAATCTACGTCTCTTCACGGACTGGGTGGGTCAGACCATATCTCATGGAACGAATCGGTATCGATACCGAGCAGTGTCCACAAACGATCAAGCGTGACGGCTGCGGGCTTTGCGCGTGCTTTCAGTTGCGACTTTGGACTCGTTCAGCAGCATCTCCGCCGCCTGCCATGCCCTTGCGGCAGCACGCGGATCCCCGATCGCACGCGCATCCGCGGTTGCCCCGCTCAGCAACATCACGTACACGCCAGCAAGCTGACGGGCCTGGCGACGCGGAACGATCTCGGATAGCAGTTGCTCCATGAGGGCCAACAAGTCATCCCGATAGCGCACCGCGACGTCGGTCACCTTGGGGCAAGTCGCGCCAAACTCGGCCAGCGCACGCTCGAACAGGCAGCCCGCGAACTCAGGGCTTCGGAACCAGGTTCCGTACCAGTCAAAAATCCCCTTCAGACGCGCAGCAGCGTGCGGCATGGGGCCGAGCTTGGCAGCGATGCTCTCCATGATGAAGGTGTAGCGCTGTTCCAGCACGGCCTTGATCAGGTCGTCCTTGCCCGCGAAGTGATGGTAGAGCGTCATGCGGGCAACGTCCGCTTCGGCGATGATCCAGTCGATACCGACCGGATGAAAGCCATGGCGAGAAAACAACTCACCTGCCTTGTCGACCACCTGCTGGCGTTTGCTCGCGCGCATTCATGCATCTCCTGACTACGGGGCGGCATCTTAGCACCGCCGCCAGCACGGCTCCTTTCAGGCTGTAGAGCTAGTGTGACCGCCTGCCGGATACGATCTCGCTCTTCACGGCAGTGAATACGGCATCTTCCACACCCCTCTCATGCGCCTTGCACCGGACAAGAAGAGGGGCGCTCAGGAATCCACGCGAAAGGTTGTACGGGGCAACGTTGGTACCGGGTACCTGTTCGTGCAATACGGCGGGTCGTGGGATAGACAACACGTTGTTGACACCGGGTACCCGAGAAACACGATCACGCACGATGTCCGGACTGTTCGGCGGGCAGGAGCGATACGACGTGACACGCTGGGCGGACCAGCAAACCATCGTCAGCCACCATGAAATCAAAGGACGCTACGGATTTTGGAAGGCCGGCTTCGGCAACACGGGATCGCTTCACCGCAACGGCATCAACCGATTACGACCCGCAACTGATACGCCATCAGCGAATATCGTCACCCGAGCCGACACAAGCACGATCTTTGACGCGAATGATCCCACGTGGGTCGTGTGTGCCGGCCCGGCTGGCATCCACTCGGGCCGCAATTGCCGCTGCGCGAAGCGGTTTCAGCAAGGCACCCGGCCACCGTTCATCATGCACCACCGCTGTGTCTCTTGTTGCGGGGCCGCATACGGCAGTCCGGTCCTCGGATCGAGGTTGTCATACTGCCCCGTGGGGTGTCGCGCCCGCCACGCGGCCTGCTCGGCGTACTGTTGCTCGATCGCGCCTTGCTCTCGCGCCAGATCTGCCTTCTGCGCATCGTCTATTTTCTTCGTCATGCTCACGAGCCGCGCGAACTTTGGATCGCGAACATCCTGCAGGGGTGGAAACGGTGGCGCAGGCGGCATGATGAGCACAGGACCGGTGTATTTCGGTATCGGCAACCTGGACGGCCGGCCAAAGTTCGCCGCCATGTCCATCTCCCACAAGGCAACGTCCATTCCGAGCACATGCTCGTAGTCGCGATTGACGACCGCCAGCGTGACCGGCCCCGACGGCGCCGGCAATGGCTGCAGGGAAGGCGGAAGCGTCTGTCGAGCCTGCGGATAGATGGTGCGGGCATAGGCGATTGCCGCAACGGAGTACTGCTGGAGGACCGCCTCGTACGCTTCGAGTATCTGCGCTCGACCATAGCCGCCGGGATTCTCGAACATCGGCTTATATGCCAACACCTTCTTGCTATACAACGCGTTCGCATTCCGCTGCTCAGCGGCAAACTGTTGCTGGGGATCGGTCGGCGCAGACGCCGATAGGGGCGCACACCCCGACAATACGCTGGCGACAAGCAATAACCCGACTGCCGCGCGCACGGCCGACGGGCATTGACGCGACACATCGACGATCGCCTGGTTGACCGACGCGAACACAACAGTGGTTTTCTTGGATGCGCTTGTTTGCATGGCAGGGCGTCCGGAAGGCTTGGTCACTTTATCTAGGTCCTGATGGCGACTGTGAATGCGGTGCGTCGCAGTAAAAGGGAAATCGGCAAAAGGCCCTCATTGGCGTCGAACATCAATCCAGCCCACATCGAACGAAGACGCCCCGATCGACGAACGACGTCAGCAACCCCGTGTCAGTCGGACATCCCCGGTCGCATTGGGCGCAAGCACGCCGTCGATTTCCACCTTGTCATTGCGCACGCATTCTTACTGCCGCGCACTGGATGGGTGAAGCGATGCAAACGCACCGCGCAAATGCACGAACGCAACAACTTCCTCGAACATTCTCGAATCGATCTCGATGGAGACCATCATGCCGGCGCCAGATCCGCACCCCGAATCCCCCTTTGCCGCCTACGCCCGCATGTCGTAGACGGGCAACCAGGGCGGGCTCAACCCGTCCAGGCTGCGGGCAATCTCACGGGCACTGGTTGTCAGTGTCATGGTGAAATTCCCGCCTGAACCGAACTCGCAGTCCTGGCACGGGTTGGTATCCGGTGCGCATCCTTCTGAAGCGAGAGGAACGATGTGATGAATGTATACCAGTCTATCTACTTTGACCAGAATCGCGATCAGTGAGATCGGAGCATTCGGCGCAGGTACGACGGCCGTCATGTTCGTACTTGTCGATCTATTTCCCGATCCTAATATTTGGGAAATGAACACGTTTCACACACTTGAGTTTCAGATGCCGCACCTGCAGCGAGAACCGCCCTTTGCGCGGTATGCCGCTGCCGTCCAGGTGGATGTTCGAGGCAAGCGTACCGCCCGCGACACCGAAGTTCAGCGGGTTGAGCGTCAACACACCGTCATGCATCACGATGTGGGCCGACCGGTCGGTGATCGGCAAGCTCGCGGTCTTGACGATGCGCCTCGACGTTGATCTACACGACGTCGTCTAGTGCTTTGACTTCGCAATTCGTGGCTCGGTGATCCAGAGCGCATCGATAATCTGAAACACCAACGGGGCCAGCGGCGTACCAATGACCTGCTCTCGGGCAAGCGCGAGTTCAAAGCGGATTCTTCCCCTGGGTACGCGTGTATCGATTCGGCGGCCGACATTGCGCGGAGTCCGAAATATAGTTGAAGGTGGAAGGCGGCGCTTCCCGTGGGAATCCGGGAAAAGCGCGTTTCCAGGACCAAGCTCCCGGACAGGAGAACCGCCGAAATGAAGCCTACCGAGAAGCTGCGTCACCGACCTCAAAGCGCTCGACCCATATACGCCGAAGGCCATCGTTCGTGGATCGCAAACGATTTGGGCGACTGCGCAAACTGACATGCGCGGCCTGACGATGCGCGCGCGAGATGACGGCTTCACTGCCGGGCAACGACGCGTGTTCGATTAGGCGGCGCAAGGCGAGCAACCTCGCCGCTTCCCGTGCTTCTCTCTCCTGCTACGCTGCCCCCGCCTGGGTGAACCCGAGCGTAAGACCGAACGCATCGAGGATCGTCACCGCAGTCTTGGCCATTCGCTTGGCCATTACCGTCGGAGTTTCGCGCGCGGCGCCCTGCCGAAGCCAGTGCACCGCCGTCCAGACCAATCCACCGCCAAGCACCGTCAGGCAGTCCTGTTCTGCTTCCGTGCGAACGCCTTCATAAGGCGGAAGGATACGGCCGGAAACGAACGTCACCAGTTCATCGAAAAACGCCGATGTCGCTGCGTCGTTGAATACGGTCAGATAGAAGGACTGGTGCGTATGCAGATGCTCGAGAATCAACGCAGTCTCCACTTCCATTGACTTGATGAAGGCGTCGTTCGGCTGGTTCAGCAGTTTGCCTTGCTCCTCGACGAATGCGAACGCGTTGTCGAGCCTCACCAGCGCCGCCCGCTGAGCCGCGGCCTGAAGATCGGGAAAGTGCTGATAGAACGTCGGGCGAGCGACCCCGGCACGCTGCACCAATTGAGCAATGCTGAGTGTGTTCAGCGGCGCGTCGTCGAGCAGTTCGGTCACGGCGCGAACGAGCGCGTCGTAACTCCGTTGAAAGCGAGGATCGGCGGTATTAGGGCTTACATCAGGTGGCATAAAAAGCTCTGGACACGTGGTTTTGTCTATTTTACATTTGTTCAATAGATTGAGATGCGATGCGCCGACACACCCCTGAAAGGCTATTGAAATGAAATCCTCATCCCTCGTCCCCCAGCCGCCCCTGAAACCCGTCATCGGTCATCTGATGGAGGTCCTCGGGCCTTCTCCACTCGCAAAGATGATGGATCTCGCGCGCACTTACGGGCCGGTCTACTGGTTCGAGGTGTTCGGGCAAGGTTACTACGTTGTCAGCGGACAAACACTTGTGGATGAAGTGTGTGACGAAACCCGATTTCAGAAGTGCGTACACCAGTCGCTGCTCGAACTCAGACCCGCGATCGGGGACGGGTTATTTACCGCATTCGGTGACGAACCGAACTGGGCCAAAGCGCATCGCGTGCTGATGCAGGCGTTCGGCCCGCTCAGCATCTGGTCGATGTTCGACAAGATGGTCGACATCGCCGACCAGATGTTTCTTCATTGGGAGCGGTTCGGCCCGGAGACGCCGGTCGATGTGTCCGATCACATGACTCGACTGACGCTCGATACGATTGCCCTTTGTGCGTTTGATTGTCGTTTCAACAGCTTCTACCGTGAAGACCAGCATCCGTTTGTCGATGCCATGGTCAACACCCTCAGCGAGGCCGGAAAGCGCGAGTTGCGCCCCAAACTTGTTTCGAAGCTGATGGTCAAGCGCAGTCGACAGTTCGACGCGGACATCGAAGTCATGCGATCGCTCGCGACCAAAATGATCGAAGACCGGCGGAAGAACCCGCACGTCAACGAAGAGTCGATGGACCTGCTGGACCGAATGCTGAACGGCATCGATCCGGTGACGGGAGAAAAACTGGATGACGAGAACATCGTCTTCCAGATGATTACATTTCTCATCGCCGGACATGAAACGACCAGCGGGCTCCTGTCCTTTGCCACCTATTTCCTCCTCAAAAACCCGGACATCCTGCAAAAAGCACGGGACATGGTCGACGAGGTCGTGGGCAGCGAGACACCACGGATCGAGCATCTCGCACGACTTCGCTACGTCGAACAAATCCTCATGGAGACGTTGCGAATCTGGCCGACAGCGCCGGGATTCGCCGTGAAGCCGCTTGCCGACACCACGTTCGGCGGGAAATATGCCGTTTCTCCCGACGACATCATCATGATCCTGACGCCCATGCTGCATCGGGATGTGAGCGTCTGGGGCGAGGATGTCGAGGCGTTTCGTCCGGAGCGATTTGCTCCGGAGAATGCGGAGCAACTCCCGCCCAATTCATGGAAACCCTTCGGCAATGGCGCACGTGCCTGTATCGGCCGCCCTTTTGCCATGCAGGAAGCCCATCTCGTTCTGATCATGCTGCTTCAGCGATTCGATTTCTCTTTCGCCGATCCGGACTACGAGCTGGACGTCGCCGAAACGCTGACGCTGAAGCCGGCGGGCTTCCGGGTGAACGTGAAACCGCGGGCCCGAGGTGCGCTTAAAGTGCCCGATACGGCCCTTCACGCCCGCTCGAACGCTCAAAGCCCCAGCGTCGCTCCGGTTCAGTCGATCGCACCCGGCGAAGATTTGTCGAATCTGCTCGTCCTCTTCGGGGGAAATACCGGCTCCGCCGAATCCTTTGCAAGACGCATTGCAGGGGACGCGAGTCGTCACGGCTTTCACGCCACGTGCGCGCCGCTCGACGACTTCGCAGGAAAACTCGGCGGATATCCTGCAATCGTGATCGTCACCGCTTCCTACGAAGGACAGCCGCCAGACAACGCAAAATCATTCGTCCCGTATGTCGAAGCACTGGACGAGGGTGCGCTCGACGGCGTCCATTTTTCAGTTCTTGGGTGCGGCAACAAACAATGGGCACGGACATACCAGGCGATTCCCAAGCGCGTCGATGAAGCCCTCGAGAAGGCCGGTGCTACGCGAGTGCACTTCAGAGGCGAACTCGATTCCGGTGGCGACTTCTTTGGTGAATTCGACCGTTGGTACACCGAAATGTGGAATCGCTTTGCAATCAGCGCCGGGAAGGAAATCCCGGTTATTCAACATGACGATGTCGCATTGAAAGTAAGCTTCGCCGGGAGTTCCCGTGAAAAGGTGCTTAACTTGGGCGACATGGCGCATGCGTCCATCGTCGACAATAGAGAGCTGGTCGACATTAGCGTGGCTGGCAGCCGCTCTAAGAAGCACATTGAATTGAAACTTCCGGAAGCGATGACTTATCGATCGGGAGATTATCTGGCCGTTCTGCCCCGCAACGCGAAAAACAACGTCGATCGCGTCTTGCGCCGGTTTCGCGTGAGCTGGGACACTCAGGTGGTGATCGAAGGAACGTCAAGCAATCCGCGCCTTCCGCTCGGCCAGGCAATAGGTTGCGGTGAACTGTTTTCGAGCTATGTCGAACTCGCCGTTCCCGCAACTCGATCACAAGTATCCAGCCTGGCCGCTGCCACGCGTTGCCCACCCGAGAAGGTCGAGCTTGAGCGCCTGAGCGCCGACGGTTTCGAATGCGAGATTCTGGGAAAGCGGACAACCGTCATGGATCTGCTCGAACGCTTCGGATCCGTCGACCTGTCGCTCGAAAAGTTCCTTGATATGCTGCCCGCGCTGAAAGCACGCCAGTACTCGATCTCGTCGTCCCCGCTTTGGAAAGCGGACCATGTCACGCTGACGGTGGCCGTGGTCGATGCACCGGCGCTCTCCGGCAATGGTCGTCATGAAGGGGTGGCATCGTCGTATCTCGCGCGACTCAACACGGGTGACAGCTTGTCCGTTGCAGTCAGGCCATCGAATGCACGCTTTCGGCCACCAGCCGAACCCGATCTTCCGATGATTCTGATCTGCGCCGGTTCCGGTATCGCCCCATTCCGCGGCTTTCTGCAAGAGCGCGCATTACAGAAACAGCGGGGGGAGAACGTCGGCACGTCGTTGCTGTTCTTCGGGATCGATGACCCCGACGTCGACTTTCTCTATCGCGACGAACTCGACGAATGGGCACGATGCGGTGTGGTCGAAGTGATGCCGGCTTATTCAAACCGCCCGGAGGAAGGTGCCCGATTCGTTCAAGACAAAGTCTGGCTGGAACGCGAGAGAATCTCCGCACTGTTTTCGCAAGGTGCCACCGTCTTTGTCTGCGGGGATGGAAAGAATATGGCGCCCGCCGTCCGTGCCACGCTTGGTCGCATTTATCAGGAGACTACTGGCGAGAACGATGAGAGCGCCAGTGCGTGGATCGACACGATGGAGCGGGAGCATGGCAGATATGTCGCCGACGTGTTTGCATGACTGTGACGGGGTTCATCCCACTTCCGGTTGCTTCGGAAATTCGACCTGCCCCGCCACTGCTTTCCGGAACGGATGCGACTCGTTCTTCGATCCCGGCCTGCGTCCGAGTAGATGGGCATCGGTCCCATCTACGCGATCCCCAGCACCTGAAGCTTCATGGCCTGACAGTCGACGACATCGGACCGTGGGAGCTCAACGAGGCATTTGCATGCCAGGTGCTGTACTGCCGTGACAAGCCGGGAATCGGTCCGGCCCGATACGACGTCAACGGCGGCAGCATTTCGATCGGTGATCCGTACGGGATGACAGGCGCCCGTCTGGTCGGACACGCACTGATCGAAGGCAAACGACGCGGTGCGCGCTACGTCGTCGTGTCGATGTGCGTGGGGGCAGGATGGGCGCAACCGGCTTGTTCGAAGTTGTCTGACGGAACGCGCCGTTGCCCATAGAACGAATAGAGCGGCCGCTCCGCTCATGCGGGCATTTCCTACCTTTCCGGGGATGCTTGCCGAACACGACCCGCCTGGCGAGTTGTTCGTGCTTCGGTTGACAGGTTTCGCTCTTGAACCGGCACGACGGCCCGTTGGACCATTTGTCGCGACACTCGACACTCGGGCTCACGCGGCGAACCCTTCCAGGGGAGTACGGCGCCAAATCCCGACCGGCATCCCCACCTTGATTGCCTCTGTATCCCTGCTCGAAGGTTGAGCGGGGGCTCCCTTTCGCCTCAATCCCCTACCGTCGTTTGATGACGGCTGAAATCGGGGGACCGGGTGCGTGCTCAGGGATATCCGTGGAAGACGCCCGCCAGAGAAGCGACGGGGTGGGTACAACTGCTGTCGCCGACTTTGTGTCGCAAGCACGCCTGATACACCATCGCGCCGGCTCGGAGACGTGCGATGCGGGCCGCTCCACCTTCCCGCATCGCCTCGGTCGATCACGTCAATTGTTCGGCACCCGCAACTCGCGCCGAAGAATCTTCCCGACGTTGCTCTTTGGCAGGCTGTCGCGAAACTCGATGCTTTTCGGGCGCTTGTAACCCGTGAGCTGGCCTTTGCAGAACGCCATCAGGTCGTCGAATGTCAGCTCCGGATCTTTCCTGACCACGAACAGCTTGACGGCCTCTCCGGAATGCTCGTCGGGTACGCCGATGACCGCGACCTCGAATACGCCAGGGTGGTTGGCAACGACCTCTTCGATCTCGTTCGGGTAGACGTTGAAACCGGACACGAGGATCATGTCCTTCTTGCGGTCGACGATTCGCACGAATCCATCCTCGGAGATCGACGCAATGTCACCCGATCGGAAGAAGCCGTCCGCGGTCATCACCTTCGCGGTCTCGTCCGGTCGCTGCCAGTAGCCCGCCATCACCTGCGGCCCACGAATGCACAGCTCTCCGGCTGCGCCGGGCGGCAACTCCTTGCCGTCGTCGTCCCGGATCGACACTTCGGTGGAGGGCAACGGCAGGCCAATCGTGCCGTTGAACTCACGACCGGCCACGGGATTGATCGCGACGCAGGGTGATGTCTCGGACAGCCCGTATCCGTCGATGATCGGCGCGCCGGTCATCTCCTTCCAGCGCCTTGCAACCGCTTCTTGCGTGGCCATCCCGCCGCCGTTGGCCAGCAGCAGATTGGACAAATCGAGGCGCGAGAATTCGGGGTGATGGAGCATCGCGTTGAAGAGCGTATTGACGCCCGGAAAGCTCGTGACCTTGTATCCGGCGAGCGACTGGATCATCCCGCCGATGTCCCGCGGATTCGGCACCAGTACGCAAAGCCCACCCGTGTGCATCGTCAACAGGCAGCAAACGTTGAGCGCAAAGATGTGATAGATCGGAAGTGCCGCCACCGTGATGAACTGCGTCACGTCAGGGCGCCAATCGCGCGCGGGTTTGAGCCAGACGTCGGTCTGCAATACATTCGCGACGATGTTCCGGTGCAACAGCGTCGCGCCTTTCGACACACCGGTTGTCCCGCCCGTGTATTGGAGAAAGGCGACATCGTCCGGCGACGGGGACGCCAGCACGAATTTGCCCCGACGGCCCTCCTCAATCGCGTCGTCGAATTTCACATGCGGGCTCGGCGTCTGTTCCGCGGCGGCAGCGTTGCCCTGCGCGGCAACCAGAACATGCTTCACCTGCGTGTGCGCGATGATTGCATCCAGCGTTGCAGTGCAGCCGTCGAGAATGACGATCGCCTCCGCGCCACTGTCATTCAGCTGATGTTGCAGCTCGCGGGGCGTATAGAGCGGGTTCACGTTGACGACAGCGTAGCCGGCGCGCAGGACGGCACAAATCGAGATCGGGTACTGCAACACATTCGGCATCATGATGGCGACGCGCGCACCACGTTCGAGCCCCCGTGATTGCAGCCACGCGGCCAGTGATCGAGACAGCACGTCGAGCTCACCATAGGTGATCTGCTTTCCATCGCACGCAAACGCCGGATTCGCGTGAAACTTGCTGAAGCTTTGTTCAATCAATGCACTGATGTTGCGATACGCGCCGGAATCAATCTCTGCCGGAACCTCCGGCGGATAGGCATCAAGCCAGATCTTTTCCATACCCAATCTCCTCTGTCCCGTTTGAATAATTGCGCGACGCAAATCGCCTCGTCACGCGCGTGAACAAGCCGGGGTGACTCGAACCACGCGAGATTCATCCCTGGTCGCAACGATATGACTGCGTGGTCGACCGACAGTCGGCGGCGCCGCGGATCACGTTGTCGGCATACAGTCGACGGGCGACGGCCACCATCCTGTTTGTTTCGCCTCCATCGCACCCTGCTTGGCAGGCAAATTCATGCCCCCGAGACGCGACTTCCGAGTCAGGGGGCTATGCCCAAATTGGTCAATTGATATGGTCATTTGACCACACGGGGAAACTTGCGGCAACTTGGTAGTTCCACGAGGCTGCGACACGGGCCCTGTCGATGCCGTACTCGAACCGAAACACGGATCATCGGTGTCGAAGTTCGGAGATGTTGCTCGTGGCTTCCGTCAAAACGCGAATCGAGCCCGTTTGTTCCGCCAATGCAGGACGACACCTGTGACGCTTGGAAGCTGTGACGCAGGCCAACCGTCGCCGCAGTCTGGCTGACCTTCGAGCTCGGGAACGCGTTGATATCGCCGTTGTAGATCGATGCCCCCAAACCGGCGCCCTTCGTACCACGCTGGTACACCATCTGAGCATAGACGTCCGTACGCTTCGACAGGAAGTAGTCGGCTTGCACGCCGAACTGATTCCAGTGCGTGCTGCTGCTGATCTGGCTTCATACGCCTCGTGCTTGATCGCCCGGCCGCCCATGGCAATGTCCTGGCCTGCGCCCGCCACCGTCTCGCAGCCGGCGAGCACGGCAGTGCCGGCAACAAGAGGAGCCCCGGCGCCCTCACTCCTTACGCATCGGCCACTGTCACGCCGGAATACTTTTCCGTCACGTTCAACAAGGTGAAGCCGTTGAACCCGGACGAAGCCGCGCCCGCAGACGCACTGCTTGGCCGCACGCGATTGACGGTGCCCAGCGATTCAGTCGAGGTACGCGTCGAACATCTCTAGATTCCGGCGCGGCGCATCAGTGGAAATGTCCGCCGAAAAGTCCGAGCAATCCGATGACGATCAAGTAGATTGCAACGATGTAGTTCAGCAGGCGCGGTACCACCAGAATGAGAATGCCGGCGATCAACGAGACCAATGGGCTCAAGTTCGTGAATGCGTGCATGGCGTTGCCCTCTTGACAATGGATCGCGAAATCGCTGAATGAAGCGCCTCTCCTGAAACACCGGAAACGATGTCGCTTGAAAGCGCGCTTGCCGCCCATCGGCATCCGGTCACCCGGCGAGAGACAAGCGCGTGACCGAATCGTGCCGACGACGGATCTCCGGGTGCCAGGCAACCGCACTGCCGGCGTCCACGGACCGCACTGCATCGAGTTGTGCTTCGTCGTCGCACGCGATCTCCCGCACATACGGAAGGTTCGTTACCCACGCGGGCGATCTGAATGACGAATATCTGTCGTGCAGCATTCACTTTCGGAGCGATTTCCGTTCCCGGCGCAGCATGCGAGCGCCGGTAAAAAATGCTTGCAGGCCGTCGGGCAATGGCGTTCGCACATCTCACGGCGCGTCATCGTGCAGAAGCCGCAACCCGCCGCGGCGCCGGGACAGAATTGACAAGCGCTTGAAAAATCGTTCGCGGATCGCGTGCCGGTCGTTGCGCCGTCGCGCTGCCGCCCGTCAGGATTTCGACGAATGGTCGGCCTGCTTGCGATCGCGACCGTCGTCCTGTTTGTCGTCCCGGGCAGCCACCCGCTTCGCCAGGTCGAGGTAGGTCTGGGCCATCGCGCGCAATTCCTCCTCCGACGCGTCCTCGATCCCGATCAGCCGGTCGCTTGCCGCGTGCGTGACGGCGACGAGTTCATCCAGCTTCAGGTGCATCGCGACGCTGTCGCGATTCTGGTTGCGCTGCAGCAGGAACACCATCAGGAACGTGATGATCGTCGTCCCGGTATTGATGACGAGTTGCCATGCGTCCGAATAGTGGAAAAACGGCCCGGTGACGAGCCACAGCACCGTCAGGGCCACCGCACTGCCGAACGCGATCGGCGAGCCGGCCCACACGGTCACGTGCGACGCGAATCGTTCGAACGCGCGCGTGACGGGATGCCTGACCATGACCGCCCGTGGATCGGCCGAGGCCCGGTCGCGCGTGCCCGGCCGGGCGCGGGATGGATGGTTCGCTTCGCGCATGGGCGCCTCCCGGAGAAGGATGTCGATCGTGGCGCACGCAATGGCACGGGAGCCCCGTACGCGGGCGCTTCCGACGAGCGAGCAGCTTGCATGCCCGATCGCCTGGTCTGCGCCACATCTCTTTTGCAGAAGACATCAAAGCAACACCATGAACCGCTTCCAAAAATGTCCACTCCAGGCAGTACCGATGACTTTTTTGAAATCGGGTATCACGCCGACTGAGCCTCGCGACCATCGGCATAAGTCAAATCCGGCTTGTTCCCGATATTTGTGACCATAGCGTTCCCGCCCAGCGAGTTCGAGCCCATCATCAACGGCGCGCGTTCGATTCGGTACAGGAGTGGCGCACGTCAGGCAACTAGACCGACGGCCGCTCCCGCGACTCCAGGGCCATGCGCGCAAACCCGAATGCAAGACTTAAACCGCCGCAGATCGTCGCTACAGGTGTGGCTATTCGATCCCGGAGCGCGTCTCGTCACGCTGTGTCAGGCGTGACTACAACTTTCGCATCCACGCCGGAACGACCGCTCTCCGTTCATTGACTACACCATTCGAAAGCGACGGGTTAACCATGATCGACCGTCGAAAAACGCCATGTTAACTTTCTCGATCATACGACTTGGTCATTTGACCTGATTTGTCGCGAATACGTCAGATCGCCGGAAACCCGAGCGAATGCTCAATGTCTGTCGCTTCTGGAAACGGGCACTGGATCACCCGGAGGTCGCGACAACGTCGGGAGGAACGTGCAGGTTCCGTCAACGGGCGTGAAAGGAACGTATGGTGGAAAGTGAAAGTTTATATGGTCATATGACTCAGTCAAATATTCAACTTGATGCCTGTATCGCCACTCGAATCAGAACGAGACGTCGCATCTGATCTAACCGTCCACACAACTTTGAGGCAAACATGAACGCAAATATTCAGAACATTCAGGACTCCCTCCCCACCGTCTCCAAGCAGACCAGCGCGCAGGAGATCGTTTCGCTCATGAATCAATACGGCGGCGTCCGGATCAAGAATTATCTGACCCAGGAGCAGGTCGCGAACATCAACCGCGAGGTCGATGCTCCGCTCGAACGGCTGCGCGAGGGGTCGTCGCACGAAAACGAACTGATCAAGGAATTCCACGGCACCTATACCAAGCGCCTGACGAACATGGTCACGCACAGCAAGACTTTTGGCGACGTGCTGGACGACGAACTCTTTCATGAACTCGGCGAGGTGCTCTACCGTGAAGAGTCCGGAGACTGGTGGCTTTCGACCGCGCAGGTCATCGACATCGGCCCGGGCAACACGGCACAGATGCTGCATCGCGATGTCGGCAATTTCCCGCCCCTGTGCGCGCTCGGAATCAACGGGCCTACGGTGTTCACCAACCTCATGATTGCGCTGACGCGCTTCACCGAGGAAAACGGCGCCACCCGGATCATTCCGGGGAGCCAGAACTGGGACGAGGACTACTTCGACAGCAAGGGCACGCCCGACATGACCATTGCCGCCGAGATGGACGCCGGCGACGCGTTGCTGTTCAGCGGAAAGGTGATCCACGGTGGCGGCGCGAACGTGACGCAGAACGAACGCCGACGCGGGCTCACGATTCCGATGCAGCCGTCCTACCTGACGCCGGAGGAAGCGTATCCCTTCATCGTCGACATGGACACCGTGCGACGCCTGTCGAAACGCGTTCAGCGAATCATCGGCTTCCGCTCGCAATATCCGGCTGGCACGCCGGGCCTGTGGCAAGTCGACTACGACGATATCGCAACGCACCTCGGCCTCTGAGCCACGAACAGACGCCTGCATCGGTCCGGGAGGGGTGATCCCCCTCCGCGAATTGCCTGACGCACATGCGCGGGCCACGACGGGATCGCCACCAGCGAGGCACCCCATGACGCTCGACCTGACAAATCGCGTGGCGATCGGGACCGGCGCAGGCACCGGTCTCGGGCGCGAGCATGCGCTGTTGCTGCCCGGCTGGGGCAAAGGTTGTCGTCAACGATCTGGGCAGCGACGTGAAAGGCAGAGGCGGCTCCGCCACGGCCGCCCAGCAGGTCGTCAACGAAATCGTCGCCGCCGGTAGCGAAGCGATCGCGGACAGCGCCTCGGTGACCGCCAATCGAATGCGGGGATTGCGTGCCGTTCCGCGTATGGCCCCCAAGAATCGACTTTCTATTGCACCTCATCCCACTCAGGAGCGTGATCATGGTGAAGCGTTTATTTGTCGCAATCTCTCTCGTTGCCGGGATCCTTCTGGTATTAAGCCCGGGATTCATGGTTCTGTACCACATTGAGCACTACGACTCGTCCCAATAGGCGCTACCAGGAACGATCGAAGATGCCGGCGTAGCCTTGCGCGCGGATCGTGTCGAACATGATCCGCGTCGTGCATTGCCCGCGCTTCGGTCGGCGGCTTTCGGTCTCGAATCGGCCCGACAGTTTACCGGGCCATGTGTCGATGACTCGCGAGCCCGCGCGCTTCGGATACTTCCGCCTGCGCGGATCAGTCTGCCCCTGCCATGCATGGACCGGGCTTCTGAACACGCCCGTACGTACCACAATCTCCCGCAGCGAAACCTTCCGGCGGAAGTACACCGCCGCCCCCTCAGCGCGCATCCCCACCTTGATCACCCTGCATCCCTGCTCGAAACGTTGAGCGGGGATTTCCATCACGCGGATCAGGTATCGCCGCCGCTCAGCGCACGCCAGCCAACTGCCGTTGTGCAACTCGCCTCTTCCCCCATCACCGTGGCATGCCGAGCACGACGCAAATCCATTGCTGTGCGGGGCTAGTGGAAAACGCCAATTTCCGTCGGGACGACATTTGTAGACACTAGACTTGGTCAAATGACCAATTCGCATGAAGCGACGACAGACGCCCACGCGCGTGACGCAGCGAAGCTGCATTCGCGACACCAGGCCAGACGGCGCGTCGATCCAACGACGAGACGCGAGATTTCGGAAGCAGCACTCCCCAAAATTCCGGGGTTCGAATATTTGGTCACTTGACTCAGTCAAAAGACTTGATATCGGGTCTGACGTTCCGAGAACGAATTTTTCACAAGGAGTCGAGCATGGACAGGCTGGCAAAGAAGAACGAATGGTTCGCAAGAGCCGAGAAGGTCATCCCGGGCGGGATGTACGGTCACCAGAGCGTCAAGTATTTGACGGAAGATTTCCCGCTGTACTTTGCAAAAGCGAAAGGTACCCATCTCTGGGACGTCGACGGCAACAAGTACATCGACTACGTGTGTGGCTACGGCACGAACCTGTTCGGCTACGGCAACGAGCGGATCGAGCAGGCCGCCGCCCTCCAGTTGCAGAAGATCGACACGGCGACGGGCCCCAGCGAGGTGATGGTTCAGCTTGCCGAGGCGCTCACCCAGCAGGTCAGTCACGCCGATTGGGCGATGTTCTGCAAGAACGGCTCGGACGCCACGTCGATGGCCATGGTGATCTCGCGCGCCTATCGCGAGAAGCGCAAGATTCTCGTTGCGCGCGGCACGTATCATGGGGCGTCCCCGTGGAACGTGCCCTATACGACGGGGATTACCAAGGAAGACCGGGCTCACATCGTCTACTTCGAGTACAACGATATCGAGAGCCTCAATGCCGCCGTCAAGAGCGTCGACGGTGACGTAGCGGCCATCTACGCTACGCCGTTCCGGCACGAAGTGCTCTACGACCAGTTCTTCCCGTCGATCGAATACGCGAAGGAGTGCCGTCGCCTCGCGGACGAGCAGGAAGCGCTTCTGGTCGTCGACGAGGTCCGCACGGGGCTGCGCCTGTCGCGTGACTGTTCATGGTCGGACTGGGGCGTGCACCCGGACCTCAGTTGCTGGGGCAAGGCGATCGGCGGCGGCTATGCGATCGCTGCGGTTCTCGGTTCCGACAAGGCACGAGAGGCTGCGACGAACGTTTTCGTCACGGGCTCCTACTGGCTCTCGGCTGTGCCGATGGCCGCGGCGATCGAAACGCTGCGCCTGGTACGAGAAACGGACTACCTCGAACATACCAAGCGGTTGGCGGACAAGCTGCGCGCCGGCATCGCGGAACAAGCCGAGCGGCATGGCTTCGAACTCAAGCAGACCGGGCCGAGCGTCATGCCGCAGATGCTTTTCGCGGGTGACGACGAGCTCGTGTCGCGCGGCCGGGCGTGGGCTTCGGAAGTCATCAAGAATGGCGCCTATCTTCACCCGTGGCACAACATGTTCTTCACGGCGAGCCACACCGACGACGACATCGCACGTACGCTCGAGGCGACCGAAGTGGCATTTGGCGCGATCAAGCAGAAGGCGGTTGCAGTGAGCCGCCTGGATATTCTGGACACCGTGCAGCGTTAATGCCGGATGCTCTTGATCAGCGTGGGTTTTCCACGCCAGATCTGGAGCGAGCGTTACAGCGTTTCGGATCCTGCCGGACCCGACCCAGGCACCAGCCGACGAGCGAACTCGGCTGGTGCCACGTCATTTTTATAAAAGCCAGGACAACTATCGTTATACGCAATTCAGGGACCACGCCTCGACGATCGCCCTGGCTTCAGGCCGGCGTCTCGAACCCATGCAGGTTCAAGCATTCGTCGCGGTTTGATTCATTGTTGCCCGACGTCGATGGCCGGCGCCTCTTGCGTGAAACCGTCCAGGATCTACCGCATCCGCCAACGCGATCGAACCACGCTTCATCGGCTCCGCGATGACCGATTCGGTGCGGGAGACCGGCTACGGCAGGGTGCCGATCGAGCGCATCCCGACGCGGCGGCCGGGCAACCATAAAGTGCAACGACAGGTTCCTGCCACATGCGATCGGTGGCGGTCGACGGCGGGTACCCCTGTTCCTCGCTGAGCGAAGCGAGTCCTCTTCTGAAGTTTCATATACCCGATTCGAAGGAGGTTTGTGATGGCAAATACCGTAACGGCGCAGGCAATATCCGTCATTGGTCTCGGCGCAATGGGAGCGGCCCTGGCCGAGGCATTGCTTGCCGCCGATCATCGCGTCACCGTCTGGAACCGCACGGCGAGCAAGTCTGCGGCGCTTGGCGAGGTTGGCGCCCAGGTCGCACACTCAGCCGCGGAGGCGATCGATGCGAGTCAGGTCGTGGTCGTTTGCGTGCTCGACTATGGCGCATCCGATTCGTTGCTGCGCACGCCGGACGTCGCGGCCCGTCTCAAAGGCAAAACGATCATCCAGCTCACGACGGGCACACCGGAGGACGCACGAGAGGCTTCGGAGTGGGCCAGGGAACACGACGTGGCTTACCTGGACGGCACCATCGGCTGCTACCCCAAGGATATCGGCACGTCGGACGGATCGATTCTCTATGCCGGCTCGCGTTCGACCTTCGAAGCCCTGCGACCTACCCTGGCGAACCTGAGTGGGCATGCGTTGTTCGTTGGAGAGCGATTCGGGAATGCCGCCATTCTCGACGGCGCTGTAGTGGGTTCGTTCTCCCTGGGGGCCGCGCTCGGGTTTCTCTACGGCGCCGCCGTGTGTGACGCCGAAGGCATCTCCCTCGACACCTACTTGTCGCTTGCCTTGGCACGTCGCCCCTTCGTTGAGGATACGCTTCAGACGTGCGTACAGATGATCAAGAAAGGAAACTACTCGGGATCGCAGGCCACCCTGGACAGTTGGGCCGCGGGTATCGGACAGCTTGTAGCGTACAGCCAGGAAAGTGGCACGGACAGCAGCTACCCGCAAGAAGTCCTGGCGCGACTCCAGCAGGCCGTCGCCAAGGGCCACGGTCAACATGAGCTGGCCGCCGTGTTTGAATGCTTCAGGAAGCCGCTCGCGAACCGGGGTTAGAGACAACCCGACCCGTATCCCGTTCCGCTCTTAACGGCCCCATATTCACGTCGCATGTTGACGCCAACGGAACGGGAGACGTCAGCATGACGATCGGACGACCGAAGGCGAGCGCGCGCAACTGATTTCGATAGCGTGCTCGCGCTCGATCGCGGCTGTGCGGGTCTCGTGTGTACGCAACGTGCGGCGACGGCTGACGGCGAGCCGGACAGCGCCCCTCGGTAACTGCTCGAGTTCGTGCTGAAACGTCAAAACCGCGCCGGGTACGCCACCGAGCTCGATCGCGGCGCGTCCGGTTCTCTAAGCTCGTCCGTTGATCGCCCAGGCAGTCGCAGCGAGAATCGACCGAGGCCGGCTTGTCATGCCTGGGCGAGAGAGAAACGGTCGTACCGTTACGCAGCCAAAGGGCTGCAGACCTGACGCCGGAAACAGAACCTCCACCGACTGCAGGCCAAATTCGCCCCACGCCACCCGTACGAGCGAGGCGTGGGTTGCAAGACATTGCTCGCGATCAAGTGGCGCCCCCTCCACGGCGGGAAAGCTCACGATTGAAGTTGCCAGCTCCATTTTCCCGCATGAAGATCCAACGGCATTCCGGCGGGCGCGCGGCAATCACTGCGGATTTCGTTCCAGGCTGCCAAGGGTGTAGCGTCGATTGAAGTTCGTTGCTTTTTCCTGCGCGCGCTCCAGCGCACAATAGGCGTAATACAGTGAGACGGACAGGTAAGACCAGGAAAGCAACGCGAAGATATAAAAGATCATGTGATCATGGTCACCGGGTATATGGTAGAAGTCGTAGGTGCTCGCAATAATCTGCGTGGCGACCAGTGCCACGATCACACTCACTGCGTTGCGCTTGTCGCCAATTCGCAGCAGCTTCCCGACGACGTAAACGAGATATACCGAGAACAAGGACCACATCACCAGATAGAAATACGGTTTGGGTCCGACCATGAAGTCGGCAGTCCACACAACGACGGTTCCCGCCAGTGCACCCACCACATACAAGACATCAGTGAAAAGCGACGGTTTATGTCGATGCGTAACAGCCATCATGCCGACGATGGTGATGACAGGTACGCCGAACCCTCTGGAAAATGCATCGCAAAAAAGCGAGACACTGAGAAAGACGTGCTCGCCCGTCAACGCGTTGAGCATCAAATTCGATGCCGAGAACGTCGTCACCAGCCACTCGAATCCGAGGAGGCCGTTGCGTCGCTTGAGAAGCTTCACGCCGTAGACGAGTGAAGTCGTTATCAACGCAAGATCGGCAAGACAATAAAGATAATATTTGAGTTCCATGACACATTCCAATGATCGTCAAGAATTTGAGTAACCATCGCGCTTGCCAGCATCAATACTCATCTTTGCATCATCTCTCGACGCGAGAAGGCGCTCCCGGCATAGATTGGTTTCGCACTGGCATGTCACGCGGCCGACGCCGCCCCGAGCATCCATAAGGGCCGGGGCGCGTTCGTGCGGCAAGGCGATCGCTTCGCCTCACGCTTCAGGCGATAACTGCCTCGGAATGTCGCGACTTGAACTGACGGATCGCCACGCTGGTCAGAAAGATCGGCACCACGAGCAACCCGACGGACAGCCAGCCGACCGCACGCAAGCCGGCCACGGTGAACACCATGCCGGCGATCGCGGGGCCTACCGCCAGGCCAAGATTGATTGCCGATGCACAGGTCGCGGTGCTTCTTCCGCTGGTATCCATTTGTGAAAGTGCCCCCACCATATAAGGGGCAATCAGCGTCGCACCGGCACTGACGAGCGCCGTTGCCACGAGAAACGCCCACCTGCCGCCCACGCAATACATGCCCAGGCTGCATGCGATCAACAGCGCGAGTCCAAAGGCGATCGGCTTGAACAGACCAAAACGATCGCCCAGCCAGTTGACCGCTACCCCCACCGGCAACTGGAAGGCCGCATTGACCATGAACAGAATGCCGAGTTGCTCCGCTTCAACACCTCGGGTTGCCGCGACCTCTGCGGCGAAGCCCATGAGGGCCGTCTGCGACACGTAGATGAAGAATGCGCTGAGCAGAATCCCTCGGACGTCACTGGATTTGATGGCGTCCTTCGCGACATTTTCCTCGCTAGCGTTGACGGCAGGATGCATGAACGCGCCGAAAAACAGAGCCGCCACGACAACGGCGAGCTGGACGGCATCCACACCGATATTGCCTATCTTCACGTTCACGATCGGGACGACGTACATCGCACAGGAAAATATGATGGCCATCGCCACAGCGACTTGAGCCGCAACCTTCTCCGGGTGCTTGACGTGTGCAATTACCCCGTACGCGCAAACACAGCTGACACCCAAGGCAGCGCCGAGAACCAGTTTCGCGGCGACGAACACATAAAAATTATGCGAGAACATCGCACACGTCGACAGAACGGCAAGCGCTGCCGCAGCGAGCGCCCCCGTTCTCTTGTTCAACGTCGCCATGTGACGACCGAAAATGATGATGGAAAGCGCAAGACAGAGCAGCACCGCGGACGCGAGCCATCCAGCGGTGCTTTCCGACAGTCCGAACCGGGCCATCGATTCTTCGATGTTGAACGGAAGCAGGTAAGTAGGCGTCCAGACCACGGCTCCTGTATAAAGCAGCGCGATTTTTCGGATTCCCTTGATTTCGTAATTCACGATCGACTCCTTGTCGTTTGCACGAATGCGAAATCGCGACGAGGCATCGAATCGCCCTCTTGCTCGCATCCATACAGGCACTGTTTCGAAGACTGCTTCATCCAACCGAAAAATCGCAATTTCACAACTGCTCGCGCTTCATCGACCTATAGCATCCCGTCGACCGACTACGATGCCCTCAGGTGATGGAATCCCCCGATTTCCCTGTGGAAGCCGAGCCAGGATCCCATCACACCTCCCGTCCGTTAATCGAAATGCCCGACCTCGAGGAAGTCCTTCATTTTCAACAGGTCGTTCGGATCCGACATTTGACCGTTACGCTCGACGAAGCCCGCAAAAGTCGTGCCGTACGTCCAGCCGAGCAAGCGCTGCAGTTCTTCCGGATAGCGCTTCACGCGTTCGATCGGCAGCGTGAGGTACTGGTTTTCTTCCTGCCGGAGGATGGCCAGGTCATACGACATCGTCAGGCCGGTGCGCGGTGCATCGCTGGTGTTCTTTCCGCCCCCGTGATAGGTGGAGCCGATAAAGAACAGCGCATCGCCGGCGGACATTTCCGCGGAAACGGCCTCCTCCTGCTTGGGGCTACGCTCGTCGTCCCACTTGTGGCTACCCGGGATGACAAGCGTGGCGCCGTTTTCTGCCGTAAAGTCGGATACCGCCACCATGACCTGGAACCGGGCCTCGCGCCCATAGTTCGGGTGCCGCCAAAGCCATACGGAATCGTCACGATGCAACGGCTGAAGGCCTTGACCCGGCAGGATCTGAATGGCTTGTGTCACCCCTACCTGAATATCGGGAGCGATGTCGATCTGGTTTTCGCCGCTCCAGATCTTGATCGGCGTCTGCAGGATGTTGCGCGCCGCGCCCAGATAGAGCGGATGCAACGCAACCTCGGCCATCCAGTCGGTACGCGCAAAGAGGCGCGAGACCCGACGCGTCTGTGTACCGGCGAAGTAATCGTCTACTCCGTTCGGAGCGGACTGGAGCGTGTCAAAGAGCGTCCGCTGAATCTGCGCGAGCAAGTCGGAACCGAGAAAGTTCTTGACGATCGCCCCACCGTCCTGCCGAACTGCGTTCGCCAGATCTTCAGGAGTGCTATCGCTTGAAAGGCGTTGCAACGACATGGTGATTCCTCCAACAGGTGTCAATGATTGAAAAGTGCAGCGTATCCTCGGTCACCACTGCCTTCTGCAATGGATGCCAGGATTCGCTCGCGTAGCGCCTTCAGGATTCGTGGCGGCTGCCCGATATCTTCCTGCGCTTGCTGAAACAGTCCGGTCGCTCGCGCGTAGATGTCCAGATCTGCGCCTCGTGGTTGATAGTCTGAAGCCGCCACGGATTCGAACAGACCTTCGATGAAGTGGGTCTGACCGGCGATATAGGTTGGGATCAGGTCGCGAATCTCGTCGATCGAAATGCCTGAATTCACTACGAACCTGAGACCTTCCAGGAAGGCTGCGCCAGCGCCGAAAACGAAGGTGCCCGTCAGACCGGCATCGAGCACGTTCGGCACATCCGGTCTGGCACTGACGTAGGTGGATTGCGGCGCAATCTTTCGAAGCAGAGGCTCAACTTCGTTCCAGATCTTCTCGTCGCCCCCCAAAAGGAAGACGGCGCTCTCACGGCCGATATCGGGCGGGAAGCACTGGATTGTTCCGCTGATGAATTTTGCGCCGGCACCCCTCACGATTTGATCCAGTACCTGGACCTCCGATGGGCGCCCCGTTGCCAGATTGACCACCGTTTTCCCTTTCATCCGCTCGCCCAGCGCCTCGAAGTCCGCCGCGAGATCGATCGGTGTCGCGGTCACGACCACGATGACGTCTGCCTGATCGCAGGCTGCCGTGGCGCTATCGGCAACGCGTGCTCCCAGTTCATGCAGGCGCTGCGCCTTCTCCGCTTTTCTGTTCCAGACGACGACCTTCTCGCCCTCCGCAATCAGGGAGGTGGCAATTGCAGACCCCATCGCCCCCAGGCCCAGGACAGCAATCAAATTGCTCATTCGCATTCCCTATCGTTGTCGTTGACCACACCACCAAGAGAGATTCATCGCTCAAGCCAACCGGAAAGATCATTAGACTTGGTCATATGACTACAAAGCAATGCACATGCCAACCCGATTCAAGTGATCGTCCTTCCCTGCATTGCGGCTGACGCGCCCGGTGGCGAAACACATGCCCCGGAGCGGGGATTTCGCTGCACCAAGTAATACCCAAAGTCACGTCAGCGGTGCAGACAAGTTGACTTGATCAAATGACCACGTATCTACAGGCACGAATCTTATGCCTCGACAGGACATTTGGAATACGGAGTTTCCATTAGCCACCTCATGACGCCACCGTACAAGCCAACGCAGTTGCGCCCATTCCGCGCCGCGCGTGGCTGCCCTCTTCGCCGGCGCACGTCGGTCACCGCATCTGCGTATCTCCCG
Organism: Burkholderia lata; assembly: GCF_000012945.1. NCBI lineage: Bacteria > Pseudomonadati > Pseudomonadota > Betaproteobacteria > Burkholderiales > Burkholderiaceae > Burkholderia > Burkholderia lata. Next base: position 318,110 of record NC_007509.1, on the reverse strand, counting down.
AGACAGCAGCATCGAAACCGGAACGCAAATGCCGCTGGACAAACGGAGCACCGCTTGATGAGCCGGGCCGATGCCCGATGAATGCGTGCGCCCCTGGTTCCCGAAGCATGCTGCCGAGCCGCATCGGCTTCGCGATGTTTGCCGGGCACCGCGATGCTCCGGTGCTGCGATCATGCGCGGCACGTCCCTGCGAACGACTTTTCCCGCGCCGCCACGGCGGCTCGACATCCGTGCAGGACAACGCCTTGCGTTGCTTGCAAAATGCCGTCCACCGTCATGCTAATATCCGAGGATTCGACTACCCTGCACGGGTAGCACCTTTGGACGAAGACATAAAACGGAGCTCTGGCCAATGCAGAGAGTACGGGCTGAAGTCCGCCGCCAGGACCTCGTAGCGGCGACTGTCGCGGTGATTGCAGAGCACGGTGTGAAGGGTGCCACGACCCGCCGCATCGCCGAGGCCGCAGGGTGCCCACTGGCTTCCCTGCACTACGTCTTTCACTCAAAGGACGAGCTGTTATTCGCGGTCTACGAGTCCTTGATCGACCTGATCCGCTCGGATAGCCCGGAGGCGCCGGAGCACGGCACCCTGGCGGACCTGGCGGAGTTCAACCTGCGCTCCGTGATGGCCTGGTTCGAAGCAAACCCGGCATACGCGAAGACTCAATCCGAGTTGTATACGTGGGCGCTCAGGCATCAGCCCGACATGGCCATTGGCGCCCTTCGCATATCCCAGGAAGGTGCCCGCGCCATGCTGGCCTCCGCCGAACCTCGCGCGGATGCCAAGGCGCTGGATGCCATCGCGCGGCTGAGCATCGCCCTGGTCGACGGACTGCTTTTCTCGTGGTTTGCCCAGGAAGATTCGAAGCGTCTGGCCGTCGATGTCGATCACGCCAGCAAGATGCTGGCCGCCTACGCGACGACACTTCTGGACGCTCGCCCGGCCGCCAAAACCCCTCGCAAGTCGGTACGAAAGCAGTAAGCTGCTGCCACCTGCACCGAGGCACTGGCTCCCCGGTGCCCTCACGGTGGCAGTGTCGCGTCGTCTCTTCAAAATGACCGCACGGTGCGCGGCGCAGGACGTTTGCAATTTCGTCCCATGCGCCGCCCTACTCGCAAGCGTTGCTCGAAGGCGCTTTCAGGAACCGTTGCGCGCGTCCAACCGCGCACGTGCAACGCGAGGTGATGGGCACCGCCGAAAATCCGCACGGGCTGCAACCAGGCAGCCCGTTTCCATTTGCATGGAAACCTGACGCTCCGGCAGGCGGCCCTCGGCCTTACGTTGCCGCTCTCGCGCTCACGGGTTTACCTCCATCGACAGCGCCTCTTTGTCTGCTTAAGGTTGACCGATCAACTGACCAAGTCACACGATCATATTTTCCAAAGTCAGCTCACGCAAGCGAACTGAATATCCAGGGCACCCGTGGCCCGGCCCATTCATGGACAAACTTTCAAGAAGCCGACATAATTCACGAGCGTTATGGTCGTTTGACCATGTATCACGGATAGACACTACACCTGTGTATCACGTGAGCGGAAGAGGATTTTCGGGTACCGGAGTTTATCAATGACAAGAGTTCGCGCTGCGTTGCGGCGACAAGATTTTGTTGACGCTGCCGTTGAAGTCATCGCCGCGCACGGCGTCGCTGGAGCCACCACGCGGCGAATCGCTGAAGCCGCAGGTTGCCCTCTGGCATCCCTGCATTATGTATTCCATACCAAGGACGATCTGTTCGACGCCGTTTACGAATCCCTGTTCGATCTTCTCGCGATGAACGCCCCCGCTGACAGCGAATTTCGCTCTTTCGGCGAACTCGCCGGATGGCAGTTGCGCAAAATGGTCGAATGGCTCGTGCAGCATCCGTCGTACGCCCGAGCACAGTCTGAACTGATCCAGTGGGCCGAGCGTCATCGCCCCGATTTCGCGTTGAAAACCTATGTCCAGACGCTCGAGCGAACGATCGCTTACCTCGGCAAGTGCGCGCCACAGGTCAACCATGGCGCGATCGAATCCGTCGCCAGAATGAGCATCATCCTGATCGACGGATTGCTGAATAGTTGGCAAGGGGACACGAATATCCACCAGCTCAGGGCGAACCTGGATCATGCAAGTTCAGCGCTGGAGGCGTTTGCCACCTCCCTCTCGAGCTCGACGGTACAGGCTTGAGCGTCGGCGCAGCGCATCATTGCACCCATAGCCGGCAGCCCGACAGCACCCGTCAGCGCTCCGCCTCATCGCACGCTCCGATCTTGCCACCTTCCCGTAGACGGACGTCCGCATCCTGTCGGACGCCCGTCGTCGATTCCCGCTAGCTGACGGCGCCCGGCGTCGCGCCGAACATCGACTTCGTCTCCAGGAACTCCTCGATACCGGCGTAGCCCCACTCTCGTCCGTTGCCGGATTGCTTGTACCCACCGAACGGCGCCGCGATATCGACGGCCGCGCCGTTCAAATGCACCATCCCGGTCCGCAATTTTCTGGCGACGCGCTCCGCCTGTTCGATCGAGTCTCCATAGACGTAGCCGGACAATCCATACGGCGAGTCGTTGGCGATGGTGACGGCGTCCGATTCATCCCGATAGGGGATGATCACCAATACGGGGCCGAAAATCTCCTCGGTTGCGATCTTCATGCGATTGTTCACGCGGCTGAACACCGTCGGCTTGACGTAGTAGCCGCGTTCAAGCCCGGAGGGATTGCCGAGCCCGCCCGACAGGAGCATCGCGCCCTCGTCGATTCCCACCCGGATCATCTCCTGCACCTTTTGATGCTGGCGCTGGTTCGCCATCGGCCCCATGGTCGTACCCGGATCGCGCGGATCCCCGACGACGACCTGCCCGCACGCAGCGACTGCGATCTGCTCCGCCTCCTCGAGCCGATGTGCCGGCACCAGCATGCGCGACGGCGCGGTGCAGGTCTGGCCGGAATTGGCCATCATCTGGAGCACCCCGTGCGTGACGCCCTGCTGAAAGTTTTCGCTATCCAGAATGATGTTCGCCGACTTGCCGCCCAGCTCCAGCGTCACCCGCTTGATCGTCGTCGCGGCGGCCTGAGCGACCTCCACGCCAGCGCTCGTCGAACCCGTCAGCGACACCATGTCGAAGAGCGGGCTGGACGCAATGGCCCGGCCCAGGCGCTGCCCGGCGCCCTGCACGAGATTGAATACGCCGGGAGGGACGCCGGCCTTCTCAAGGATCTCGGCGAGGACGATGGCCGAGTACGGCGCATTCTGACTGGGCTTCAACACGATCGTGCAACCCGCCACCAGCGCCGGCGCCACCTTGCACATGACCTGGTTCATCGGCCAGTTCCAGGGCGTAATCAACCCGCACACCCCCACAGGCTCCTTGACGATCCGCGACGTGCCCTGGGTTCGTTCAAACGGATACTGCTTCGCGACTTCCAGGGTCGTATGGAGGTGCCAGAGCCCCAGCGCCGCCTGAAGCGGGCGAGAGATAGCGTCCATCGGTGCGCCCATCTCGAGCGTGATGGCGTCGGCCATATCCTGCAACCGTTCGGTGTATGCACCGATCACGCGCTCGAGCAGCTTGAGCCGCTCGACGAGGGGCGTGTTCGAGAATGCCGCGAAGGCGTCGCGCGCCGCCTCCGCGGCCAGGTTCACATCGGCCTCGTCGGAGAACAGCAACACGCCGGAGACTTCGCCCGTCGCCGGATTGATGATGTCGTGCTCTACGCCGCCGTTCGCAGGCGCTACCCAACGGCCGCCTATGAACGCCTTGCGGAGATGTTCTGCTTCGAAAATCGGCATCTGCTCGCTCCATGTCAGTTGGTATCGGGGCGAACCCTCAGCCTGCCGGATCGCCCGTGAATGCCCATACTATCGTCTTTTTTGATCATTTGGCCAAGTCAGGCGACTCAGTAATAATCAGTATTGCCACCGGCTCTCCAAAGTACGACGCTTCAGGGAACGATCAGCCGCGCTGTTGCAAAGGATCTGCAGTGGGTGTGACTGGATGACGATGAGGACGAGACCACCAAGCGACTTCCAGCGAAGCTCGCGATACGCCGAAACCGCTGTTCTCAAGCGGATCGGATTGGTCTGCCGAAATGGACATTCGACCATCGCGGCCGGCAAGCAAAGGTCTGCTCGCCACTCAAGTATCCAGGCAGGCATCACAGAGGGTTAACCTTCATCGACAAGGAATTTTTCGAGCAATACTTTCTACTACACGGTCATTTGATCAAGTCATATGGCAGACTTCACGCCGGATAGCCAGGCAGTAAGCAATCCGCAAAGAAGCGCACCGCGATCCGGTCGCTTTTGACGTCAACATCGAACGACAACTCTCCCTCGGGAGCGAAAGGCAATTACCATGGCAATCATTCAAGTCCAGCAGATCATGCACGAGAACCCGCTGCATGCTCGCGCTCCGCATGAACCCCGCTACGAAGATGGCAGCGCCTTCTGTGACGGCAACTACGTCCCCATCACCGAAGCGACCGTCCCGCTCGTCGACGCAGGATTCCTGCATGCCGACGCGGCCTACGATGTCGTCACCGTCTCGCGGGGCAACTTCTTCCGGCTCGACGATCACCTCACGCGCATGGAAGAGTCGTCGGCGAAGTTCTTCCTTGAGAATCCGTTCAATCGCGACCAGGTCAAGGAGATTCTCCACAACCTCGTGCGCAACGCCGGCCTGAAGGACGCGTACGTCTGGTGGTGCGTCACCCGCGGCCCGCTGAGCGTCGATCGCCGCGACCGCGGCGCCATGAAGAACGCGATGTTCGCGTTTGCCGTGCCGTTCTTCTTCCAGGCTGACGACGAGGTCCGCACGCGAGGCTCGAACCTGCTGATCAGCAAGCTGTACAACCGCATTTCCGCGAAGGCGGTCGATCCCACGGCCAAGAACTTCCACTGGATGGACATGAAGCTCGCGCTGTTCGAAGCCATGACGCAGGAGAAGGACTGGGCGGTTCTCGTCGACGAAAGCGACAACCTCACCGAAGCAGCCGGTGCGAACGTGTTTTTCGCCAAGAACGGGGAGCTCTATACGCCCGCCGAAGGCTGCCTGCTGGGCATCACGCGCCAGAGCGTCTTCGATATCGCCGCCGAGCTCGGCATCAAGGTGAACATCGGCAAGTACACCGCGACCCAGCTGCGCGAGGCTGACGAAGCATTCACCTCGTCGTCGGCAGGCGGGATCATGCCCGTCAGCGCAATCGACGATCAGCCGCTCGGCAACCGCAACGGCCCCGGCCCGATCTCCGAGAAGATTCACAACCTCTACTGGGAGAAGCGCTGGGCAGGATGGCACGCGCAGCCGGCTGAATACTTCTCGTCGGTCCCGGCATAAGCCGGAAGCCAGAAGCCGTTCACAAGTGGCGCGTACGAAGCCGATCCGGTCGAACAAGCCGCATCCGGCCCTGGTGGGCGCCCAATAGCTGCATGCATTGACGAACCGTCCGGCGCCCCACACAGGTGCCGGGCAATACGAACTTCTACGTCATAGCGATGACCTGGAGTTCGGTGATTCAACAAAACAAAGTACAAGCACACCCCAATTCATTTCGCATAGCTAACAAACGGACAGGACTATCGGTACCTTCATCCGTATTCACTATGCACAACCCTTTGGCGGGCGCACGTCACCTGGTCAAGGTCAAGGAGATAGCCGTGGTCAAGACTCATGCTTTCAAGAAATCTGCTTCGCTCATCCGATCGGCAGCGAAATTGTCCGTCATCGCTTCCGCAGTCGCGATGTCTTTGACCGGTGCGCTTGCGGAAGGGACGGATGCATCTCATACGCCGTCGGGCGCCGAAATCGCCGGCACCGCGAGCGGCATTCCCGCATGGACACCTGTGGGCAACGTCGGCTCGGGATGGAGTTACGGCAAGCGCCGCGCGGATTTCTTCAAGTACAAGTCCGACAAGCCGCTGTACACGATCGACGCCAGCAACGTCGACAAGTACGCGGACAAGCTCAACCCGGGCCAGATTGCACTGCTGAAGAACCTGAAGGGCTTCACGATGCCGGTCTATCCGTCCCGGCGCACGTGCGGCGTTCCCGATTTCGTCGCAGAGAACACGAAGAACAACGCGGGCTTCGCCAAGATGAACGCGGACGGATCGGAACTCTCCGATGCCCATCTTCCCGGCTACCCCTTCCCTGCGCCCAAGACCGGCGCGGAAGTGATGTGGAACGCGAAGCTGCACTACCGCGGCGCCGGCGTCGAGATGCGCGACATCATCACCGTCGTCTCCCCGCGCAAGGGCGCGTCCGACTGGATCAAGAACGTGTCCGACGCGTGGATCTACCAGCCGTGGGGTGACAAGGCCGGCACGACGTTCGCGAAGGTCAATCAGGTCGAAGGCAACGCCTACTACGCGTACAAGTCCCCGGCGGCCATTGCCGGCCAAGCCGCGATCTTTACGACCTACGCCGGCAAGCCGACCGAAGTCTTCTACTACTTCCCGGGCCAGCGCCGCACCCGTCGCATGCCGTCGTATGCATACGATGCACCGCAGATCGGCTTCGACAACCAGTACAACATGGATGAAGCGCTGGTCTTCTCCGGACAGACGGACCGCTTCTCCTGGAAGCTGCTCGGCAAGAAGGAAATGATCGTGACGTACAACGACCTGGGCATGTACGACTTCTCGGACAAATTTGAAGATGCCTACGGCCCCGACTTCGTGAATCCGGCGAAGCGTCGCTACGAACTCCATCGCGTGTGGGTCGTGGAAGCGACGGTCAAGCAGGGGATGCGCCATACCGCGCCCAAGCGCCTCTTCTACGTCGACGAAGACAGCTGGAACTACCTCGGCGCGGTGGACTACGACGCGCAGGGCAACATCTCGAAGGTGCGCGAGGGTTACGTCATCCCGGTGTATGAGACGGGGAGCTGCGACACGCTCGCATTCGCTCAATACAACCTCGTCGATGGCCGGTACCTCGTGGACGGTTCGATGCTCGCGGCCGGACGGGACGCGAAGTGGTCGGTCGATTCGTCGGCGGATCAACACTACAAGCCGAGCTTCTATAACGCCGACAATCTCCGTGCGTTGAGCGAGCGTTGACAGGGGCCGAAACAAAATGGCTACCACCACCTCATTACAGCCCCGATCCAGCGTGGTCTTCGTGCGCGCGGCGATCTCGGCGCTTGTCGCCCTCGGGTGCGGCAGCGCGCACGCCTTCACGTTCACGATCGGGAATGTCGAAGGCAGTTTCGATTCGACGGTATCGGCGGGCGTCGGCATTCGCACTGCCTCGCCGAGCAGCAATCTCGTCTCGCCGACCTACAATGCGGCCACCGGTGCGCAGACCGGTGGTGGCCGACTCGGTCAATTGAGCGGCCTTTCCGACCAGGGCGACATCAACTACGGCAAGGGCGATCCGTTCACGAGCTATCTCAAGGGCAGCCACGAGCTGCTCCTGAAGATGCCGTCGCAGGGGCTCACGTTCATGGCACGTGGCACCTGGCAATACGACTACTCCGGCACCCACACCACAGGTGCCACCAGCGGGCAGAACCTTTTCTATAACCCGCCACCCAGCCTGAACGGCGGGCTCTCGTCCGACGCCGAGAAGAACATCCGCTTCAAGCCGCGCTTGCTCGACCTGTGGGTCAGCAAGCAGTTCAACGTCGGCGACCAGATTGCGCGCATCCGCGTGGGTAACCAGGTCGTCAGCTGGGGCGAAAGCATCTGGGAAGTTGGCGGGGTCAATGCGACGAATGCGATCGACGTGAATCGCGCGTCCCAACCCGGCGCGCAGGTCAAGGAATTCATCCTGCCTGCACCGATCCTGAGCGTCGCGTCCGGCGTGGGTCACGGCGTGAACGTCGAAGGGTACATCCAGAGCAACTGGAACCAGAATTACCTGCCCCCGGTTGGCAGCTATTGGTCGAATCAGATCGTCGGGCCCGGCAACAACGCGTATGGCGTCTCGACCGTCCATCCGAAGAACGGCGGGCAGTATGGTTTTTCCATTCGCTACCAGCCCGCGGGAACGGACCTGAATCTCGGTTTCTACACGATCGCGTACCACGACAAGTTCCCGCAAGTGTCGCTGAGTTCGACGGGCGGGACGATCTTCCGGTTTCCGGAAGACCGTCACATGATCGGTGTCAGCGCCAACTTCCCGGTTGGCGACTGGGCGATCGGCACCGAGCTCTCGTACCGTCCGCGAGACGCCGTTCCGCTGAATCCGGCCAGTGGATGCGTCGCGCAAGGGGGGAACTGCTGGGTCGACGAGAAGCGATTCCAGTGGCACCTGACGACCCTCTACTCGCTCCAGCCGGGCAATTCCGGTGCATTCCTCAAGCTGCTCGGCGCCCAGACCGCCACCCTGACGACCGAGACGGTGATCATTGCGTATCCCGGGCTTCACAAGAGCTATGGCGGGTCGCCGATTTCTCCGGGTGCGCTTCTGTGGGGGAATGAGTTCAATGACCTGTTCGCGACCGGCGCACTCAACTCGCCGGGTAGTGCGCAGGGAACGAAATACTCCGGCGGGATCGACGTCGATTTCAACTGGGTTTACGACGGCACGGTCATTCCCGGGTGGCAGGTCAATCCGGGGATTTACGTCCGCTACGGCCTCTTCGGCAATACGCCGAACGTGAATGCCCAGTTCATGCGCGGCGTGACGGCGATGAACCTGTATGTGAATTTCATACAGAACCCGGCGAACTGGCAGGTCGCATTGAACTACACGCGCTTCATGGGCCCGACCAACCCGCTGGCCAACCCGCTACGTGATCGAGACTTCGTGGCAATCGTCGCATCTCGAAATTTCTGAGGTCAATATGAATCAAACGCCTGTTCCCGACGCAGCCCGGCCCAGCAAGCTGCTAAGAATTCTTCATTCGCTGGAAAATACGCTGTTCGGTCACAGGCGTCTCGTTCTGGGGCTTCTGGTTCTCTTCACGGTCGTCATGGCCTGCTTCGCCGTCAAGCTTCGCATGGACGCCGGGTTCGAGAAGCAGCTTCCGCTCGGCCACGAATACACGCAGACGTTCAACGAGTATCGCGGCGACCTGCTCGGCGCCAACCGTTTGATCGTCGTCGTCAAGGCCCGCAAGGGCAGCATCTGGACGCCGGATGCGTTGAAGCGCCTGTATGAAGTCACCCAGGCGGTCACGTTCCTGCCGAACGTGTCTCGCAGCAGCGTTCAATCGCTCTGGACTCCGAATTCGTTCGTCAACGAGATTACCGAAGACGGATTCCGGGCCGACCCGCTCATTCCCGGCACCGTGACGCCCGATCAGCTCGACAGCAACACGGTCGGCGCCATTTCGCGCTCGACGGCCCAGGGCGGCTTCGTCGGCAGCCTCGTGTCGCGCGACCAGAGCAGCGCAATGGTCACCGCCGACCTCAACGAGCTGGATGCCAAAGGTGAGCGGGTCGACTATGTGGCATTCGATCAGGCGCTCGAAGCGCAGTTGCGATCGAAGTTCGAGGATTCGAACTATGAAATCCAGATCATCGGCTTCGCGAAACAGATTGGCGATATCGCAAACGGCGCATCGTCCGTCCTGAAGTTCTGCGCGATCGCCCTGCTCCTGACCGCGTTGGCCGTCTACTGGTACTGCCGCTCCATTCGCCTGACGATCCTGCCGCTGACATGCTCGCTGGTCTCGCTCGTCTGGCAGTTCGGCACGCTGCATCTCCTCGGCTACGGGCTCGACCCGTTGGGCGTGCTGGTTCCGTTCCTCGTGTTCGCGATCGGCGTGTCGCACGGCGTCCAGCAGATCAATTTCATCGTTCGCGAGATCTCCCATGGCAAGTCGGTCGAGCAAGCCGCTCGGTCCAGCTTCAGCGGGCTGCTGATTCCCGGCACGCTCGCCCTGGTGACCGCGTTCGTTTCCTTCGTCACGCTGATCCTGATTCCGATCCCGATGGTTCGCGAGCTCGCGATCACCGCGTCGCTCGGCGTGGCGTACAAGATCGTCACGAACCTGGTGATGCTCCCGCTGGCAGCGTCGATGCTCAAGGTCGACGGCAATTATGCAAAGAATGCGGAGCTGCATGCCGCTCGTCGTGGCCGCGTGCTCCGGGTTCTCGCAAAAGTCGCCATTCCGCGCAATGCCGCGATCATCCTGCTGGCGGCCGTCGTGGTGTTCTGCGTGGCGGCCTGGGAAAGCCGGGATCGCGTCGTCGGCACGCTGCAGGCAGGCGCGCCCGAGCTTCGCGCCGACGCCCGGTTCAACAAGGATTCGGTGTCCATTGCGTCGAGCTACGACGTCGGCCTCGACTGGATTTCCATCGTCTTCGAAGCGCCTCCCCAGTCTTGCAACAACGTGGAAGTCGGTGCCTATCAGGATCGCTTCGTCTGGTCGATGCGTGCCGTCCCCGGCGTGTTGTCGGTCGTTTCGTTCTCGTCGTTGCTGCGGCAATACAACGAGGGGTACAACGAAGGCAATCCCAAGATGTCGGCGATCCCCATCGACCCCGACAACTATTCATCGCTGGCCGGCGAGGTGGCCCGCACGCCCGGCGTCATGCGCAAGGACTGCAGCATGACCGCGGTGAACATCTATCTGGCCGACCACAAGGCGACCACGATCACCCAGGTGATCAACGCCGCGAAGCATTTCCGCGATACGAACAAGCTGCCGGGCGTGAAGATCCGGCTCGCCTCCGGAAACGCCGGCGTGCTGGCCGCGGTCAACGACGAAATCGAGCGCAGCGAATTGCCGATGATGCTTTACGTCTATACGACCATCGTCCTGCTCGTCCTCGTCACGTACCGTGACCTGCGCGCGGTCCTCGCATGCTGCCTGCCACTGACGATCGGCACGTTCATCGGCTACTGGTTCATGAAGGAGCTGCAGATCGGCCTGACCGTCGCCACGCTGCCCGTGATGGTGCTGGCGGTGGGCATCGGCGTCGACTATGCGTTCTATATCTACAACCGGCTGCAGCTGCATCTCGCCAACGGTGTCGGCATCGTCAAGGCGCTCGAACAATCGATCCTCGAGATCGGGACGGCCACCATCTTTACGGCCATCACGCTCGCTATCGGCGTCGCCACCTGGTCGTTCTCCGAGCTCAAGTTCCAGGCGGACATGGGCAAGCTCCTGGCGTTCATGTTCATCGTCAACATGGTCATGGCCATGACGGTCCTGCCCGCCTTCGCCGTCTGGCTCGAGCGCATCTTCCCGCGCCGCCGGCCCGCGCGCGCACCCGGCCTGCTCGCACATTGAAGAAGAAGAGGATTCCATGACCATGAATCGCAAGGTTCTCTCCCTGTCGGCCAGTATCGTCGTCTTCGGCGCGCTGCTGGGCGGCATGCAAAGCGCGGTATCCGCATCGGAACTCAAGCCCGTTCCGGCCGTCCAGTCCAGCATCGCGACGCAGTCCCCGGTGCTGGATGCGACGTGGGCAGGCCAGCGGGTGGTAAGTGTCGGCGCAAACGGCATCATCCTGCTGTCCGACAACCGCGGTGCGACGTACCGCCAGGCCAAGGCGGTGCCCGTGAGCTCGACACTGACGTCCGTCAGTTTCATCGACGCCCGGACGGGGTGGGCAGTCGGCCACTGGGGCGCGATCCTGAAGACGACCGACGGCGGCGAGACGTGGGAGGTTCAGCGTCTCGCGACGACCGAGGATCGCCCGCTGTTCGGCGTTCACTTCATCGATGCCGACCACGGCGTGGCCGTCGGACTCTGGTCGCTCATCCTCGTCACCGATGACGGCGGCAAGACCTGGACAAAAAAGGAAGCCGTTCTCCCGAACGGCAAGAAGTCGGACCTGAATCTGTTCGGTCTTTTTTCGAACAGCAATGGCGAGATCTTTGCTACGGCCGAGAAGGGGCAACTCTTCATCTCCAAGGATAAGGGCAACACCTGGGAGAACGTGGAGACCGGGTACAAGGGGTCGTTCTGGTGCGGTGTGGCGCTGCCCAATGGTGTGCTGCTGGTCGGCGGGCTGCGCGGCACGTTGATGCGAAGCGAGGACAACGGCCACACCTGGTCACGCGCGACGCTCGACACCAAAAATTCCATTACCGCGCTCGCGTCCCGAGGCTCCACGGTATTGGCAGTGGGCGTCGACGGGCTGCAGGCTCAAAGCACCGATGATGGAAAGACGTTCCAGCGCCTGAACACCCAGACCGGGACGACGTACACCGCGGCACTCCCCTCGCCTGGCGACAAGTGGCTGGTTTTTTCTCGCGACGGGGTCGTCGCGCAGTAACTGCCGGATGTTTGATTCGCACAGCGAGCCGTGATCGTGAAACGCGGCTCGCTGTGTCGATGCCTGCTTGACCTGCGATGGGTGGTGGAGTCAAACGGCGATCGAGTTCTCGTACTCTGGAGAGCAACGGTAACGCGATGAATAAGCGGGATACGGACGCGCCGCCGGCCCGCATCCCTCATGACGCGCAGGGTCAAAAGATCAAATCGGTGATCTGCGCAACCGCCGCAACGGCTCCGAGCCGACGATCTACCGGTAGCGCACCCACCTCTGCGGCATACACCTGAGCGCCGCATACACACGCGACGAACAGCGGATTCGGACAACGAGCGAGCGACGCGCTTCCCCGTCAGCCGGCTTTTTGCAGGCGATAGCCGACGCCGTGCACGCATTCCAGGATGCCCGACGCCCCTGCGGCCACCAGCTTTTTCCGTAGCCGGGTCATGTGGCTGTCGACGGTGCGTGTGGATGTGCTTACGTCTGTCATGCATGCATTGAGCAATTCGATGCGCGTAAATGCCCGATTCGGCAGCCTGGCCATGTGGGCCAGCAGGCGGAATTCGACGAGTGTCACGGAAACCGGCGCTTCACCGGAGGACGTCCGCACGCCCACCCTATAGCTTTCCGTATCGACTTCGAGCGCGCCAACCCGGAGACGGCGTTCAGGCGCGAGCGCACCAGAGCGGCGAAGCATCGTGAGCAATCGCGCGACGACTACATCCGGGTTGAACGGCCTGACGATGTAGTCGTCAGCGCCGGCGTGCAGTGCACGCAGCCGCTCCCCGTCCAGATCACACGCCGACATGACGACGATGGGGGTATCGCTTTGTCGTCGAAGCCTGGCCAGCATGTCCAGGGTATCCGCACACAGTTCACGGACGTCGAGAATGACCAGATCCGGCTTCAGGTTCAGTTGCGTGGCAAGCACGGCCTGGGAGGTGTTGGTCTGAAAGGTTCGAAACCCGTTGCGAGTCAGGCAGGTATCGAGCGTTGACGCCATTTCCGGTGCGTCATCCGCGATGAGTATGAGCGAGTGCATGTTTGAATTTCCGAGTCGTCGCCTTTCGCGCGCGTGAACACCTTCCGGGCAGCATTCGACGCCGGATGGGGTCAAGGTTCGCTGGCACGACTCGACGAGTTGAAAGCAGCGTTCGGCGTGACGCATGCCGAAGCCATCGGGATAGAGGCGGGGGAAGACTATTTCCTGCACCCGGACAGGCCGGACGCCGAGCAAGGTCGATCGGCTGATGGGTTCGTTGGTTCGTTGGTTCGTTGGTTGCGGCGACGCATCGCCGCGAAGCAAGCACCGGTCTTTCTCCGGTGGTTGGCACACACAGGTCGCCACCCGGCATCCGGGCTTCGGGTGGCGACATCGCGTTCCTCGTGCTCGCCTTGTTCTTCCAGGAACAAGGATGCTTTCATGATCGGCGGTTGGCTGCGTCGCCCGACCTCGCGGCTCAAGCGTTCGACGCCAGGAGGCTCGAGATGCCCCAGCAGCGTCCAGCCTCGCGTCAACCGGCCAGTTGGCCCTTGCATTCAGGCAGCGGACGTCGCTGCATACACCTTGCTCGCAACGTCCGTGTCCGCTTGATGCCTTCGTGCCGGCGCAGGTCGGCACGAGAGAGGGCCAGTCAAACCGCGATGCCGGATTTCACGCCGACATCGCAACCGGGAATCGCGAGATCCTCCGGATCAGATCCGAGGCTTTCTCCCCAATCATGATAGTCGGCGCATTCGTGTTCGCACCCACCAGCGTCGGCATGATGGAGGCATCGACCACACGCAAGCCTTCCGTTCCCCGTACGCGCAACTCAGCGTCGACGACGGCGAGCGCATCGTTCCCCATGCGACACGTTCCTACCGGGTGGTACACCGTGTCGGTCCGTTCGCGCAGCAACGCACGAATGTCGTCGTCCGATCGCGACCGGGACGCGAACAGGTCTTCCGTCACGAACTGGGACATGGCGGGCGCCGCCATCAACCGCCGGGTCAGCTTGTAGCCCTCGAGCAGGACTTCGATATCATCCGCGTGCTCGAGGAATGCCGGGTCGATCAACGGCGCGTCCAGCGGATCGGCGCTTCGCAGCTTGACCGATCCACGGCTTTTCGGCCTCAGCAGGCACACGTGACACGAAATACCATGTCCGAGCTGCACCTTCCTTCCATGATCGCTGACGGGCCCCACGACGAAGTGCATCTGAACGTCCGGTCGCTCCAGATCGGGACGCGTCTTCAGGAAGGCGCCGCCTTCCGCGAAGTTGGTCGTCATCGTGCCGTCCCGCGACGCCCGGTATTGCCGGATGTCGCGCAACGTCTTGATCCCGCCGCGTACCGATACCCCCAGCGCGTCCAGGCTGTTCGTCTTGTAGCTGACAACGAAGTCCGGGTGATCCTGCAGGTTCTCCCCCACGCCCGGGAGATCGGCGACGACCTTGATCCCGTGACGCTCGAGTTCGTCCTTCGGCCCGACGCCGGACAACATCAGCAACTGAGGCGATTGAAACGCGCCCGCGGAAAGGATCACCTCCTTCTTCGCCCAGACCGTCTCGACATTCCCCCCACGCGTGACCTCGACACCAACGGCCCGTTTGCCGTCGAACACGATGCGCCTGACCTGCGCGCCCGTCTCCACCGTCAGGTTGCCGCGGGCCTTCATGTGCGGAAAGAGATAGGCACGTGCCGCACTCCAGCGCTCGCCATTCTTCTGGGTCACCTGGTAGATGCCGACGCCTTCCTGCTCCGCACCGTTGAAATCGTCCGTGATGGGCAAGCCGCACTGACGCGCGGCCTCCAGCCAACGGCCCTGAAACGGATTGCCCGTCCTGAGGTCGCTGACCCACAGCGGGCCGCCGCGCCCGTGCCATTCATTGCCGAGGCGCTCGTTGTGTTCGCTTCGCTTGAAATAGGGGAAGACGTCGTTCCAGGCCCAGCCTTCGTTGCCAAGCGCGGCCCAATCGTCGTAGTCGGCATGATGGCCGCGCGTGTACACCATCGCATTGATCGCCGACGATCCGCCCAACGCCTTGCCGCGCGGCTGGTAGCCGCGTCGCCCCTGCAGCCCCTTTTGGGGCACCGTCTCGAACGCCCAGTTGTTCAGCCGGGACGGGACCATCAGCACCAGCGCGGCCGGCACGTTGATGGGCCATCCATCGCCGGTGCCGCCGGCTTCGAAGAGGCAGAGCGTCACATCGGGGTCTTCGGTCAAACGCGAAGCCAGCACACTGCCTGCCGAGCCGCCGCCTACAACAAGATAATCGAATGAGTTCTTCACGGGTCTGTGTCCTGGATAGATGCCTGAACGCTGCACAAGCAACTACCTGATGCATCGATTCCGCCACTCGCGTCGCGGCCTCACCGAGCCGTTGCGCAATCGGCTTCATTCCGTCATGCATCAGCACTGCGTGGCCGCACCGGCAGCGTTGGAGGTCATCCATCGAACCGCGTGCGGCCACGAAATGGCGAAAAGCGAAATCAAGTCGCTCCCGCCAACGTATCAATGGTGCTGCGCGCCGCCGAGTACCTTTCGAAAGCTCGCGATGCCCTTCTCGATCCACGCCTGGGCGCCCGGGGAAATTGCCCCCATGTCGAAGAAGCCGTGAATCATGCCGTCGCACCGGATCGTGTCGACCTTGACGCCGCTCGCGTGGAGCAAGCGGCCATAGGCCTCGCCCTCGTCACGCAGCGGATCGAATTCGGCGGTCAGGATGACGGCAGGCGGCAACCCGGCAAGGTCCTTCGCACGGATCGGCGCCAGTCGCGGATCCTCCCGGTCGGTACCGTCGAGCACGTAATGTCGCTCGAACCAGGCGATCGTCTCGAGGTCGAGAAAGTAGCCTTCGCCGTTTTCCTTGAAGGAAGGAAAGCCGGCGCGATCCTGCGCGACCGCGGGGTAGATCAGGAACTGCGCGGACAGCGAAATGCCGTCGGCGTGCAGTTGCTGGGTCACGACCGCGGCCAGATTGCCGCCGGCGCTGTCTCCGGCCACCGCCACCACGTCGCTGCCGCCCAGCTCACCCGCGTTCGCGATGACCCATTTGGTGGCGGCAATCGCATCGTCCGCCGCGGCCGGATACGGATGCTCCGGCGCCAGCCGGTAATCCACCGAGACGACGACCGCGTTGGCGCCGCGCGCCAGCTCCCGGCAAATGTTGTCGTGCGTATCCAGATCGCCGATGACGAATCCGCCGCCATGGAGATAGACGACCGTCGGCAGATTGCGCTCCTGGGTCGGACGGTACAGCCGCGCCCGCAGCGATCCGGTCGCGCCGGGAACGGTCAGGTCTTCCACGCCGTGAACGTCGACCACGGCCTCCGGTGCGCGAACGGCGCGCGCCAGATGCTGCATCAATCCACGAGCCTCTTCCGGGCTGGACTGCGGCAGCGGTTTCGCGCCGGACCCGGCAAGGGATTCGAGAAAACCAGCGAGGTGCAAATCGAGTGCCATAACTTCACCTTTAATCGAACGTTGCTCGGAGATCAGCGATACACGAGGACTTCGGCATCCGGGCTCAATTCCGGAATGGTCTGGCGCTCCTCCTCGTACTCGAAGTGGTGCTGCCACGGCATGCGATCGCCACGCGAGTGCATCTGGTGTTGCGACCGCATCACGTACCCGGCATTGAAGTTGTTCGGGTCCGTCCACGGCAGCCGCTGCATGTCGGCGTCTTCGGCGCGCAGGCGCGGTTCCACCGTCTTCGCCCCCACCTTGTCCATATGCGCCAGGACGCGGCAGGTGAATTCGCAGACGAGATCGGCGCGCAGCGTCCAGCTCGACCGGTAGTAGCCGTAGATGAACGCCATGTTCGGGATACCCTCGATCATCATTCCGCGATACGAGACCCGCTTGGTCATGTCGACCGGATCGCCGTCGACGTGAAACGCGATCTGGCCGAAAGCGCTCATATCGAAGCCGGTCGCCGTCACGACGATGTCCGCCTGCAGGTGCTCGCCCGACGCCAACGTGATGCCGTTTTCGTCGAACGATTCGATGGTGTCCGTCACGACGGACGCTTTCCCGTCCCGGATGGCCGTGAAGAGGTCGCCCTCGGGCACCGCCGCCACGCGCTGCTGCCACGGGCGATAGCCGGGGTTGAAGTGCTTGTCGACGTCGAACCCTTCCGGCAGCTGTTGCCGGGTCTCGTTGATCAGCCAGTCGCGAACGGCGTCCGGGTTCGCTGCGGCCAGGTTGATCAGGTCGAACGTCTGCTTCAGGTGCGCACGCCGCAGAATCTCGGAGCGCCATTCTTCGGGCAGGCTCAGTTCGCGAAGCGTCGCGTCCAGCTGGTGGGTCCAGGGAACCGCCGTGAAGAACGTCGGCGACCGTTGCAGCATCGTCACGTGCGCCGCGGTGCCGGCCATCGCCGGAATCAGCGTCGCGGCCGTCGCGCCCGAGCCGATCACGACCACGCGCTTGCCGGCATAGTCGAGGTCTTCCGGCCAGTGCTGCGGGTGAATGACCGTTCCCTTGTAGCGATCGAACCCGTTCCACTTCGGCGTAAAGCCCTGGCGATGGTCGTAGTACCCGGCCCCCAGCCACAGGAAGTCGGTGGTGATCGAGAAGTGTTCGCCCGTATCGTTGCGCGATACCTCGACCGTCCAGCGCTTCTGTTCGCTTGACCAGCTCACCGTTTGAACACGATGCCCGTAGCGGATCTTCGAGCCGAGGTCATACTCCTTGATGACATCGCCCAGATAGCTGTGGATCTCGTCTGCCGTCGCGATCGAGCGGCCCTGCCACGGGCGAAAGCCGAACGCATACGTGTACAGGTCGCTGTCGGAACGCGCGCCGGGGTAGCGATGGGTCCACCACGTACCGCCGAATCCATCCATCGCTTCCAGGATGGCGAACGAGCGGTCCGGCAGGTTCATGCGGAGATGGCAAGCGGCATCGATCCCCGAGATCCCCGCCCCGATGATTAGTACCTCTACGTGCTCAGGCGAACACGAATCTGCTTGATTCTTAGTCATGAGATCCCTCCGATGACCAGTTATTGAAAATATCCGTAACGCCGCACGACTAGATCATCCGACTTGGTCATGTGACTACAGAGGAAAAATACGCCCACACGTGTATGCCAGCGACACCGCTTCAAACCAGCACGAGGCAGCCACCTACGCACCCGACCGGACACGCACGCGAGTCATTGATGTGCGCATCCCGATTTGACCCGCCACTCTGAACATGATCAATTGACCAAGTCCAACGGTTCCCAGTCTATGCAGTCGAGGGATAATTTGAATCAGGAGTTTCCATTACACGATCCGTCGCGAAGGTTGCATGCTCCATGCCTGTGCGACGATCGAAGCGTCAAGCATCGCAACCGTCTTTTTCGGCGAGCCGCCGAACGAAGGAAGCAGCGCGATCCAGCAGGTATCTCGCTGCCGGGATAGCACGGGCCGCGGTGACGATGCCGTGATGGTGCCCGGGCAGATGGTGATGCTCGACCTGGCTCCCGGCGCGGGCCGCGCATGACGCGTAGGCGATGCCTTCGTCACATAACGGATCCAGCCCCACCGTTGCCATGAACATCGGCGGCTGCCGCCGGCCTTCCGCATGCAGCAGCGGGGACAGGCGTGGAAGATCAAATGGCGTGCCGTCCGGCACGTAGTGCTCCCGGAACCAGAGCATCGACTCGGCGACAAGCGGAAATCCGCCTTGAATGCGCCGGTATGACGGAAGTGACGCCGTCAGGTCGGTCACGGGATAAAACAGGACCTGCCCGATGATCGCGGGCCCCGCCACCGATGCCGCATTGGCGATGAGGGTCGCCATATTGCCGCCGGCGCTGTCGCCCGCCAGGATCACCCGGGACGCATTGATGGAGAGCGCAGCAGCGTTGGCCGTCAGATAGTCCAATGCCTGCTCGCAGTCTTCGAGCGGGACCGGCCACCGGTGCTCCGGCGATAGCCGGTACTCCACCGAAGCGACGGCACACCCGCCATGCCGTGCGAGATGCCGGCAGATGCCATCATGCGTGTCCACGCTGCCGATCACCCACCCGCCGCCGTGAATGAAGACGACAAGCGGGTTGCCGTCGGCACTCGCCCCGGCGGGCGGGCGATAGAGCCGTACCCGAATGCTGCCGCCTGCGACGGGAACATCGATGTCTTCGTGGACAACCGCCTCGTCGCCCGTGAGGCCGTTCAATTCGCACGCACGCACGAAGTTCACGCGCGACTGGTCGACGGAAAAGCTGCCGTAGTGTCGTCCGCCCAGTTCGCGGAACGCCCGAACGGCGTCCCGGGCATCGTCAGCCACCTCCGTCAGCGGCAACCAGTGCACTGATGTCATGTGCCTCTCCGCTCAGATCGCCGCGAACACGCTTTGATCCCATTGCGTCGCCGCGCGGTACTCGTCCACCGTGCCCGGCCAGTTGTTGATCACCTTGCCTTGTGCGTTCTTGTACCAGCTCGAGCAGCCCGCCGAAAACGCCGAGCCGGCCATCGCCGATTGCAGCTTGTCGTTGTATGCGTCGAACACGCCGCTGTCGACGCTGACTGCCTTCACGCCGGCCGACGCCATGCCGCCGATCGCGTCGATGATGTAGTTCTGCTGGATCTCGAGCATCGACACGATGGAGTTGTGGTTCAGGTTGGTGTTCGGCCCGTACAACATGAACATGTTCGGGAAGCCCGGCACGGTCATGCCCAGATAGGCTTCCGGGCCGTCTGCCCAAGCCTGGGCCAACGTGCGGTCCGTCCCGCGAACCTGCAGGCTGCCCTGGAACGCCTGGCTCTCGAACCCGGTTCCGAACACGACCACGTCGAACGGGAGCAGACGGCCGTCCCGGGTCACGATGCCTTCGTCGACGAACGACTCCACCCCCGCCGTTTCCAGCGCAACGTTGTCGCGCATGAGCGCCGGATAGTAGTCGTCCGATCGCAGAATCCGCTTGCACGCGTATTCATAGTCCGGCGTCAGCTGCTCGCGCAGGACCGGGTCGGGCACCTGGCGATGAAGGTGGGCCAACGCGAGACTCTTGCCTTCCAGCTGCGCGTTCGAACCCATCCGTGTCCGCTCGAACCCGGACTCGCGGAACGCGTGCAGCGATTTCCTGCTTTCTTCGAAAAGATGGGGCTCGCGCTCGTAGGTATCGAGCTGCTCCGTCGAGAAGACGATCTGGTTGCGCGGCATGATCCAGTTCGCGCTGCGCTGGAATACCGTCAGGTGATCGACCTTCGGCGCGATGAGCGGCACATACTGCACGGCGCTGGCGGCGTTGCCGATGCTTGCCACGCGCTTGCCGGTCAAGTCCACGTCGTGCCGCCACTCGGCGGAGTGGAAATACTCGCCGTTGAAATCCGCCAGGCCGCGCACCGCCGGGATCATCGGGCGATTCAGTTGCCCCCAGGCCGGCACGAAGAATCGCGAGGTCATCCGGGAACCGTCGTTCAGCTCGAACCGCCAGACGCTTGCACTTGCATCCCATTCGGCACTGCGAATCTCGGTGTCGAATCGCAGGTGTTCTGCGAGGTCGAACCGCGTGGCAAGCGATTTCAAATAGTGCAGCAGCTCATTCCGGCCGGCATACATGGCGCTCACGCGCAAATGCGGATGGAAGCTGTAGCAGTACAGGTGCGATTCGGTATCGCATGCCGCGCCGGGATACGAATTGTCCAGCCAGACGCCGCCGAGATCGGGACGCTTCTCCAGCACGACGAAGTCGTCGATGCCCGCGATCTTCATGCGAGCGGCCATGCCGAGGCCTCCGAAGCCTGCACCCAGGATAACGATCTCGTGGTGCTCAATCCTTTCTACATTGTTCACGGTGCACTCTCTCTATTTACATTACGGCGACTGCGGATTTTCCGGCGTCGGTTCAATAGGCCTGTTCATACAGGCGCAATGCGTCCGACTCCGTGACAACGACCGGATTGTTCAACAGCAGGCGCTGCTGCTTCATCGCATCGGCCGCCAGGGTCGGCAGGCTCGCCTGCGTGACACCCACGTCGCGCAGACGTCGCGGCGCGCCGGATCGGTCCATCAGGTCTTCCAGGAATGCGATGAACGCCGCCGTGCGCGCCGTGGCGTCGCCCGTTCCACCCACGCTTACGACGTCTGCCAGTTCCGAATAATGCGAAGCGGCCGCTTCGGCGTTGAATCGCAGCACGGGGCCAAGCATCAATGCGTTGGACAAGCCATGCGGGATATGGAAATGGCCCCCCAACGGATACGCGAGCGCATGGACCGCGGCCACCGGGGCATTGGCGAAGGCCTGCCCCGCCAGCGTGGCGCCCAGCAGCATTGCCTCGCGTGCATGCCGGTCGTGACCGTTTTCGCAAGCCGGGATCAGGTTGCTCACCAGCAATCGCAGAGCCTCACGCGCAAGCGCGTCGGAGAGGGCATTCTTCTTGTGCTTGCTGGTATAGGCCTCGATGGCGTGGACCATCGCGTCGATGCCCGTCGCGGCGGTATGGCTGCGCGGCAGACCGACCGTCAATTCGGCGTCCAGGATCACTTTGTCGGCATACAGCTGACGTGAGACGATGCCCATCTTGGTTGTTTCGTTAACCGAAACGATGGAAATGTTGGTGACTTCCGATCCGGTACCGGCCGTCGTAGGGATCTGCACCAATGGCAGCCGTGCGCCCTTCACGTTGCCGATTCCGTACATTTCCGCGAGCGATTGCCGCGAGACGGTGAGCACGGCGGCCAGTTTTGCAATGTCCATCGACGAGCCGCCGCCCAGGCCGATGACGATATCCGCCTCCGCACCGCGCGCGAACTCGACGCAGCGCGAGACCACGCTCTCCGGCGGGTCGGCCACGACCTCATCAAAAACCGCCACACGGAATCCCTCGGCTGCCAACGACGCTTTCGCCGGTTCCAGCACACCGGCGTTGTGCAGCCCCGCGTCGGTCACGATCAGGACATGACGGCGCTCCGTCCAGGCCGCCATCACCTGACCCAAGCGGCGTACACACCCCCATTCCTGGAGAATGGACGGAACAGTTTCGAAGAGCATCGATTGCGGGGACATTTCCATTGACGTTTCCTTGATGCAGACTTTGGCAGTTAGACCTGGGAGCACATGTACTTGATTTCCAGGTATTCCTCGATTCCATAACGGGAACCCTCCCGGCCCAGGCCCGATTGCTTGACTCCGCCGAACGGCGCGACCTCGTTGGAAATCACGCCGGTATTCAGGCCGACCATGCCGTACTCGAGTGCCTCGCCCACACGCCAGATGCGGCTGTTGTCACGCGTATAGAGATAGGCGGCGAGCCCGTACTCGGTGTCGTTGGCCATCGCGATCGCTTCTGCTTCATCGTCGAAGCGGAACACCGGGCCGACGGGCCCGAAGAGCTCCTCGCGCGCGAGACGCATGGCCGGCGTCGCATCGGCAATGACGGTCGGCTCGAAAAACGTGCCCCCGAGCGGATGGCCTTTCCCGCCGGTGACGATGCGTGCGCCCTTGCTTACCGCATCGTCGATCAGCTGATTCAGGTGGTCGCAGGCGGACTTCTGGATCAGCGGCCCCTGCTGCACGCCCGGCTCGATGCCGTTCCCTACCTTGAGCGCCTGGACTCGCCGGGTGAGCGCCTCGACGAAACGGTCGTGAATGCCTGCCTGGACAAGAAAGCGATTGGCGCAAACACAGGTCTGACCGCTATTCCGGTATTTCGACGCCATCGCCCCTTCAATCGCTGCGTCGAGATCCGCGTCGTCGAACACGATGAAAGGTGCGTTGCCGCCGAGCTCGAGAGAGAGCCGCTTGATCGTTCCGGACGATTGGCTCATGAGCACGCGGCCCACTTCGGTCGAACCGGTGAACGAAAGCTTGCGCACCACCGGGCTCGCCGTCAGCACCGCGCCGATCTCGCGCGACGGGCCACACACCACTTGAAGGACACCCGCCGGAATGCCCGCTCGCTCGGCGAGGACGGCAAGCGCAAGCGCCGTCAGCGGCGTCAGGTCGGCCGGGCGCACGATGATGGAACAGCCCGCGGCCAGTGCCGGCGCGACCTTGCGCGTGATCATCGCGGCCGGGAAATTCCACGGCGTGATCGCGGCACACACGCCGATCGGCTGACGGATGACGAGGATGCGCTTGTCACCTTGCGGGTGAGGCATGACGTCGCCGTAGACACGCTTCGCTTCTTCGGCGAACCACTCCACAAAAGAAGCGGCATACGTGATTTCGCCGCGGGCCTCTGCCAGCGGCTTGCCCTGCTCCGACGTCATGATCAAGGCGAGATCGTCGGCATTCGCCAGGATCAAGTCGAACCACGCGCGCAACAGCTTTGCGCGTTCGTGGCTGGTCCGTTTCTGCCAGCCTTGCTGTGCAAGCGCCGACGATTCGATGGCTTGCTCAACCTCCGCAGCGCCGAGGCTGGCAACGCGAGCCAGGATGTCACCCGTGGCCGGATTCGTGACGGGAAACGAGCGACCATCCGTGCCTTCCTGCCATCCCGATGCCAGCCAGGCGCGCGTCTCCAGCAGGGCGCCGTCTCGCAGCCGGGCGCGTAGCGCCGAGGGGTCAATCACTTCGTTCTTCCTGCTGTGCAGTTCATCCACGAGCACTGTCTCCAGAAATTCTTGTTTTTCAACCGAGGCACTTTCAGCCGACAGGCGAAAACGGCTCAGGTGTCGATACGCGGGCGCCTGCTCCCTCCCCCCAAGATTTCGCCGGACTTCCGGTGGCCGGTGTGCGCCGAATTCCGCGCCGCCCCTGAAGCGTTCACACAATCTTGCCCACCTTGGGAACGTCCACGCTCGAGCGATGACGTCCAATTGGGGATGAAACAGGCATGTAGATCACTTGACATGGTCATTTGACCATAAACCATTTTTCGCGGCAACTCAGTAGTTGCACGGGCTGTCGGTGACGCGTGGGAGATAGCCACGCAAGGTGGTGACCGCCAGGCAAGGGGAGCGCTCGGGGCCTGCGCTGGCAACGAGAACTCGACAGATTTGCTCGGCGGCGTACTGCGTGAAGGACACGCTGCCTGCTTTAAAAGGCAGGTAGACATTTGCCCGACCAGGGCCACGGTCCGATGAACCGGGTAAGTCAGCGCATGGAATGGACGCCTCAGTTGCCGTGCGAGCGCCGAACCAACGGTTCAAGAGATGGCAGCGTGTGGCACGACACCGGCCACGATCGGGTGCCAGAGTGTGCCGGCGAGACCTTGAGCGCCACGGCAAGCAGGGGTCGCGGCGATGAATACGCCCCAGGCCGATGACGGTGCGCACGGCGCGTTCGATCGGGTTTGCACGCGAAAACGCGCTCTGTCACGCCCCTTGCGGATGGCAAAGCCCCGTAATTTCAGTGTAATATCCGCGGCAGAAGACCATTTGTATTATCAATCGAAATAATGAAAACAGTCAGCCGGACTCAATCTGGCGACTGAAACGGGGAAAGCTTGAACTCGCCATTCAATACCGGGGCATCCGGATCCGTTGGGCCGCACGTGCCAATTCACGTCGGCCGGATCTCTTCTTCTCTACGCCGACACTTCCCGCGCGGCCGAGCCCATTCCGACTGATATCCCGCGCTGAACGGCCCGCGCCGCGTCGCTCGCCTTCATAGCACGCGTCGATACGCCGCCATCCCGCGATTCGGACAAACGTGTGCATGCCCGCACGGCGACGTCACGTCGATCGATCAAAAGAAGAGGATTACTTATTATGACTGCGTGTACCCACTGTGGAACCGATCTGCCCGGCGGGCTCAAGTTCTGCAAGCAATGCGGAACACCGGTTGCGGCCATCCGGACCGAAGCGGCCGGCGCACCGTGCCGGAGCTGCCACGCCGTTCTGACGCCGAACCAGCGTTTCTGCAACAAATGCGGGACGCCCGTCGCATCGGCCGATGACGCCGGGGCGATCGAGGTCGAGGTGCCCGCGCCGCCGGTCGAGCCGGCATGGCAACCCGCATACGGGGCTGTGGAATCCGCTCACGAGCCGGCACACGGCGCCGTCGACGCTCAGGATACGCAAACGGACATCAGTGTCGAATCGCTGGTGGTGAACACCGCAGACACGGTATCGGATCGTGCAAACGCCCCGTTGCAATCGCACGACGCTGCGGCAACCGCCGCGCACATGACAGCGGCAGACCATCGCGGCGACGCGGTCGCTGCGTCGCATGTCTCGCCTGTCATCACGGATGCCCAGCCCGCGGCAGCCGGTGCATCGGCGAACATCGAAGCAGCACTCGTCGATGACGAAACAAACGGCGTCGAAGCGGTTCTCAAACCTCACGACGCTTCAGATGCCGATGTAACGTCGGCGTCGGCCGAACCCATGCGCCCGGCATCCGGCGTGGTGCCCCGGCCGATTTCGCAGACCGCGACGACAATCGACGATACGTCGGCAAAACTCAAGATCATCGCAGCCGGCGTCGCAGTCGCCATCGCCTGCGCGGGCGGCGCATTCTGGTGGCACGGCCGCCAGGCGAGCGCACCTGCAACGCCCGAACCGGTCGCCGCATCCACGATTCCTGCCTTCACGGCCGACGCCGCATCGGGCGTCACAGGATCGGGTTCCGTCACCGCCGGCGCGGTCGTTGCGACGATGCCGACCGACGCACCGGCGTCCGCGCCGATCGATACGGCCACTGCCGCCGCAGCCATGACCTCGCCTGCCTCGGGGCCGGCCGTCGTCACGAACATCGCGACGGCTCCGGTGCCCGCGACGCCACCGGCGTCGAACGCGCCGCCAGCATCCGCGAACGCGCAGCAGCCGTCGCCCTTCGCGAAACTGCAGGACGACACGCCCTCGCCGACCGCACCCACCGCCGTGGCGGAGGTACCGCGCAGCAAACCGCATCCGACACCGCCTGTCCGCCCGTCCACGGCGGCCAACCCTGCCGCACCCGCCGTCGACGGCCTGCTGAAACGCGCGCAGGGAGATCTGTCGCGCGGCCAGTACGACAAGGCCATCGCGACCGCGGAGAGTGTCCTTGCGATCGAGCCCGGCAACCGTCCGGCAAAGACGCTCATCGACAAGGCAAAGGCGCGGCAGATGGATGCACTGCGCAACAACAGCACACTTGAATGAAGCGCCGGAGAAGACCGACATGACAATCCAGAAAACCCTCGCCGCGGCCTGCGCGGTTACCTTGCTCGCCAGCGGCTGCGCCACCCAGAACGGCACCGGCGGGATCTCGTCCGAATCCGTGCTGCGCTGTACCGCGCTCGGCGCCGGCGGCGCGCTGGTCGGCGCGCTGATCGGCGGCACCAAGGGTGCGATCGGCGGCGCGGTCGCCGGGCTCGCCGCGTGCGCCGTGATCGAAGTCGCGACGCGGCAGACGAAGACGGCAGCCGAAGTCGATCGCGATTACCGCGCGAGCAACCGCAACAACCTGCCGCCCTACGCGAAGATCGATGCCTACACGACGGTCGTGACGCCGCGCTCCGCCGTCAAGACCGGCGAGCCGATCAAGCTGGCCTCGCAAATTCGCGCGGTATCCGGCACGAACGAGCCCGTTCAGGAAGTCAAGGAAGTCGTGACCGTCTACGCGCCGTCGGGCGAGCAGTTCAAGCGCGGCGAGAAGGTCGTCAACGCGACGCCGGGCAGCGGCGAATTCGACAACAGCTTCACGCTGAAGCTGCCGTCCGGAGCACCGCAAGGCACGTACACGCTGAAAAGCCAGGTCTACCTGAACGGCAAGCCGGGCTCGACCCGGCAATCCAGCATCCAGCTCGCGCAGGTCGACGGCGTCACCGTCGTCGCGCTGCTCGATGCCCCCGCCGCACACTGACCGGCCCGCACCTGCAAGGAGATTCAACGATGTCAACACTCGATCAAGCCCCCGTGTCGGGGAAGTTCGGTCTGCTGCGCGCCGCCGAGGCCGTCACGAACTGGCGCGCACTCGCGATGTCCGCTTTCGCGCTCGTCGCCAGCATGCTGATGGGCATGCTCACGATCCAGGTACTCGGTCACAGCCCCGTGCTCGGCCTGCTGTTCATCATCGCGACCTTCGCTGTCTCGCTGATCGGCTATTCCGCGGTCGGCATCGTGCTGATGCGCGATGCGCAGGCCGAGTCGGTCGGATTCGTCGATGCGCTGCTGCAGGCGACGTTCAGCGTCCACCGCCTCCTCGGCATCGGCGTGCTGCTCGTGGCCGGCTGGATACTGCTGCTGCTCGCGCTGCTGATCGTGTTCCTTGTTTGCAAGATTCCGGGCGTCGGCCCGCTGCTGTACGCGATCGCGTATCCGGTCGCGGCGATCGTCGCGGGCGCGATCTTCGCCGGCATGGGGTACGTCGGCTATCCGCTCGCTGCGCCCGCCATCTGGCAAGGCAACTCGACGCTGCAGACCGCCGCCCGCCTGCTGCAGATCGGCCGCCGCCAGTTGCTTGGCGTGATCGTCCGGATGTTCGGGCTGCTGCTGCTCGTCGGCGTCCTGTCCGCAATCGTGTTCGGCATTCTCGGCACGGGCGCCGCGATCGCGTCGTCGATCTCGGCGGCAACCGGCACCAGCCCGTTGGGCGGCCTGATGGGCACGCTCGGCGGCTTGGGCGGCCTCGGCCGGCACGCCAGCGCCTACGGCCTTGGCGCAGATGCGGCAGGCGGCGGATTCGACTACCGCAGCATGGCCTATCTGGGCGCGTACGGCTTCGGCAACGGCCTGCTGTTTGCGATCGGTCTCGTGATTCCGTTCCTGACGTTCGTCAACGGCACGTGCCTCATCTATCTGCAGACGGTCAGCGGCGTCGATTTCTCCGCAACGGAAGAGAAACTGAGCCAGCACGTCGCGGACGCGAAACGCCACGCCGAACAGGCACGCGAGCGCGCCGCCGATCACCTCGCGAAAGCACGCGACTCGCACGCCGCCGGCACGGCGAGCGCAGCGGGGACGGCATCGCTGCCAATGTCGGATACGGAATCGCCTGCCGCGGACGCAGCCACGGCGTGCGCGCAGTGCCACAAACCGATGGCCGCCGACGACCTGTTCTGCGGCGAATGCGGTGCGCGCCGTCACGCTTGACGGCTGTATGATCGCGCTTCAAAGCGCGGCTCGTGGTCCAGTATCGCCGCGAGCCGCGGGCTTCGGGCAGACAACAGGCACGTACCGGTATCTGAAGTAGTCGTTCCCGGTCTCCGCGACGGGTTCTCGTACCACCTCGGCCGTGAAATGCGGTGTGCTGTCCGGGGCGGAGATCTGCACCGATCATTGAGCGCCGGCTCGCTCCCCCGCACGGCCTCGACTTCCACCACCCGTCAGCGCCGCTTGCCCGCCTCCCGGTCGAGCCGGCGCAACCCGTCCAGCCGCTCCGCGATCCTCGCCTCGACACCACGCGGTGCCGGCTCGTACCAATACGGTTCCCGCATGCCGTCCGGCAGGTAGCTTTCGCCTGCCGCGTAGCCGTCACGCTCGTCGTGCGGATTCCGGTACGCATGCCCGAGCGCTTGCGTCAATTCGGCACGCACGTCACGCAGATGCGCCGGCACGTCGCGAGGCTGGTCCTGCCGCACGAAGGCCCGCGCCTGCATCAGCGCCATCCCGCCGGCATTGCTTTTCGCCGCGCACGCGAGATACAGCACGGCCTGCGCGAGCGCGAGATCGCCTTCGGGCGCGCCGAGCCGATCGCTGGTCTTGGCCGCATCGTCGGCGATCCGCAACCCGGTCGGGTCGGCCAGCCCGATGTCGTCGTACGCGATCGCAACGATCCGGCGTGCGAGGTAGCGGCGGTCGGTGCCGCCGTCCAGCATCCGGCACAGCCAATACAGCGCGGCGTCCGGGTTCGAGCCGCGCACCGACTTGTGCAGCGCCGAAATCTGATCGTAGAAATGCTCGCCGCCCTTGTCGAAGCGACGCGCACCGCTCGTCGTGGCGTGCTCGACGAAACGGCCGTCGATCGTCGTCACCCCCGCCGAGGCTGACGCTGTCCGCACCTGTTCGAGCAGGTTCAGGAAGCGTCGCGCATCGCCGTCCGCCTGGTCGATCAGCTTGCCGAGCGCATCGTCGTCGAACGAAAGCGTGCCGAGTGCGGTCTCGTGCGCACGCACAAACAGCGCGCGCAACGCGTCGTCGCCCAGCGGTTTCAGCACGTACACCCGTGCGCGTGAAAGCAATGCGCGATTGACTTCGAAACTCGGGTTTTCGGTCGTCGCGCCGATGAACACGACGGCGCCGGACGTGACGGACGGCAGCAGCGCGCCCTGCTGCGTTTCGTTGAAGCGGTGGATTTCGTCGACGAACACGATCGTACGGCGCCCGGCTTCGTCGAACAGCTGCTGCGCACGCGCCGTGACGGCGCGAATGTCCTTGACGCCGCCGAGCACCGCGGACAGCGCGGCGAACTCGCAGTCGAACGCCTGCGCGGTCAGCCGCGCGAGCGTCGTCTTGCCGACGCCGGGCGGCCCCCAGAAAATCATCGAATGCGGCTTGCCCGATTCGAACGCCCGGCGCAGCGGCATGCCCGCGCCGAGCAGATGCGCCTGCCCGATCACGTCGTCGAGCGACGTGGGGCGCAGCGCATCCGCCAGCGGACGGTGCGGTTCAGCGGAAAACAGGTCGGACATGGGTATGGGTGGGCACGCGCATCCGGCGGCACTGGTTGCCGCCGGATGCGCGGATTATGACAGCGATGCGGCAAGGGCGTCGGGTGGCGACATGTCGCAGCCAGGCATGCGGACACTGCACCCCTCGTTGCCGCTCACCGCGCCCCCGCCATGCTCGCAATCAGAACCGCTTGTTGATTCCCAGAACCGCACCGACTGTCGTACCCGGTACGCCGTACAGCGCATTGTCGATCGACAGGCCGAGGCGCTCATGGCCGTGATTGTTGGCCGCCCCGATCTCCGCATACAGCGACGTCGATTTCGACAGGAAGTATCGCGCGGTCAGCGCCCCGACGAGGCCATGATTGGCCGAATCGTGCGGATCCCGGACATACCACAAGCCAGAGTTGATATTCAGCTGCGGGAGCACGTAACAGTCGAACCCCACGTTCCAGACGTTGTTGCCGCCCCCGCTCGCGACACCGTTGGCGACGGTTGTCGGGACCTTGTAGCTGGTGAACGAGCCCTTCGCCGTGAACGCGCCGAAGTTGTAGAGCACGCCGATCATGCGACCGGAGAACGGCTGCTGGAACGTCGTCAATCCGGCGTTGTTCTTTCCTTCACTGGAGTCGTACATCGCCGCATTCACGACCAGCCCGCTGTACTGGTATCGAACGGCGACCGAATACTGCTGCCCCGCGCGGAAATCCCCGGGCATCCCGCCGGGCGCATACATGATGCTGGTGGAGAAGCCGGCGAACTGCGAGCTCGTATAGGTGACGGCGTTCGGATTGAACGTGCCGGAAAACGTCTGGTCGGCGTACACCGAAAACGCGGTGCCAAACTGTCCGGCATTGCGCGGATCCGACTCGTAAATCGCGAGCACGAAAGGCGAATACTGCACGCCGGCCTTCAACTGGCCGAATGCGCCATCGAGCGCGAGCCACGCCTGGCGACCGAAGAAATTGCCGTTGCTGTTGTCGAAACCGCCATTGACGAGGCTGACGCCGCTCTCCAGCTTGAACGTCATCTTCATCCCGCCGCCCAGGTCCTCCTTCCCCTGCAAACCGAACGCGGACGGCTCGAGCCCCGCGTTGATGAGACTGAACTGCTTGCCCGCGTTGCCCTGGGCCGTCGAACCCAGCGTCTTGTTCGTGAACAGAAGACCGACATCCAGCGTTCCGTAAAGAGTGACGCTGCTCTGTGCGCATGCGCAAGCAGGCAGCATCGCGATGCCGAACGCGAACAGCTTTTGCGTCGACGAAAGGTGACGATCTCCGAACCATGTAATCATTTTGATATCCGAAATAAATCGGTTATGTGAGGTGAAGCCGAATCGATGTACATCTCGTCCTGCTTCCTGCCGCCTGCCGTCGCCCTGCCGGTCAGGCACGGGCCACGCATCGGCGGCCCGATTTCCGTCGCACGGCCGATGGCCGGCGTTCACGGGGCCGGCCGCGATGGCCCGCCCCGCTCTCTGCGCTCAAGCGGTGGCACATGGCCTGGCGCGGCAATCATCCGCGACGTCGTCTCCGCGACTTCGGCCAGTGCCGCCCTGCGTCATGCCAGCAGCTTCTTCCCCATCGCCTGAAGTTCCTCGAGAATGTGCGGCGGCGTCGTGCGATAGGCGCCAGCGACCGCTTCCGACTTGGTCAGGCCGATGCTCCGCCTCAGGTCGACCATCGACTCCGCCAGCTTCACCATGGCCGCGGGGCCGACGATCACGGGCACGCCCGTCCCTCGCACCTCGGTATAGCCGGCGAGCGCAAGCAGCGCGCCGCCGGGATTGCAACCGCACAGCACGGTATCGGCACCGTCCCGCACGCATGCCTGCGCGGCTTCGTCGAACATCTCGATCCATCGATCCGGCTTGCCGTTCGCGGCATCGACGATCGCGGGCCAGCACGACGGATCGAGCGCCCGCACCGGCTGGTTCCGGATGGCCCGGTGCTCCCAGCCATGCAGCCGGATGTGCGCTTCGAACGGCTCGATGAAGGCGGGCGCGATCGTCACCCACGCAAACTTCTTGCCGACCAGCTGCGCCATCAGCATCGTCGACTCCGCACCGCCCAGCACCGGCATCCTGACCGCCTGCCGGCATTCCTGCGAATACGCATCGATGATGCAGACGCCGGCCAGCGCGGCATCGAAGCCCTCCTTCTCCGCATCGACGACCTTGTTCACCACCTGAACCTTCGTGACGGCGCGCGGATAAAGCAGGTTGTTCGCAAACGCCCGCGGCGCGTCCTCCATGTAGCGCAGCGTGATCTCGGTGTCCGGCCGCGCAATCTGCTGCGCGAACTTCAGCATCGCGCCATAGGTCTCGCGCACGCCGCCGAAGTCCGCGTCGTTCGAACGGTTTTCCGCCTGCCATACCATCCTGATTCCCATACGTGTCTCCTCGTTGGATCAACCTGCCGGGCGATCGGCGATCGCCCGGGCCTACAGATCGAGCACCAGCCGTGCCGATTTCGAACGCGAGCAGCACGGCATCAATCGATCGTTGTCCGCCCGCTCCGCGGGCGTGAGGCACACGTCGCGATGATCCGGCTCGCCGGCCAGTACGCGCGTCTCGCACGTACGGCATACGCCCTGCTCGCATGACGTCTCGATCTCGATCCCCACCCTCGCGAGCGCCTGGACGATCGACTCGTCCTCTTCGACCGTCACCACCTGCCCCGAACTCGCCACCTCGACCTCGAAACGGTCGCTGTCGGCCGCCACGCGTTCGCCGGCCGCAAAGAACTCGTAGTGCAGCTGCGCTTCCGGCCAGCCGGCCGCGCGGGCCGCGCCCAGCACCGCGTCCATGAACCCGGTCGGCCCGCACACGTACAGGTGCGTTCCGCTCTCGGGCCGCGCGAGCCGCGCGGCGATATCGAATGCCGGGGTATCCGGTTGATCGTCGAAATGGAACTGCACGTGACGCGCATACGTTGCGCGGGAAATGCGATCGAGAAATGCGGTGCGTGCACGCGATCGCGAGCAGTAGTGCATCTCGAACGGCGCACCGATCGCCGCCAGCCGCTCCGCCATGCAGAGAATCGGCGTCACGCCGATGCCGCCTGCCATCAACAGGCTGCGGGTCGCATCGTGCGCAAGCGGGAAGTTGTTTTTCGGAACACTGATCGCGAGCGCGTCGCCCACCTGCACCCGATCGTGCATGCCCGCCGATCCGCCGCGCGAGTTCGGGTCGCGCAGTATCGAGATCTGATAGCGATGTCCTTCTTCGGGTGCGTTGCACAGCGAATACTGTCGCGTCGGCCCGCCCGGTACCGCCACGTCGATATGCGAGCCGGCCGAAAACGCCGGCATCGGCTGGCCGTCCGTGCTGACCAGCTCGAAACTGCAAATGCCGACGGCTTCCTCACGTTTCGCCGCCACGCGGACTGTCAGCCCGCCCACCCCACTCGTCATGCCTCCTCCTGGAACGGCGAGCGCGAACACGCGCCCTTCCGGCGCGGCCAGTGACCGCCACCTTCGGGACCGAGCCGGCCCGCCACTTCACCCTGATTTTTCTTGCCCGATTGACGATGCGATCCGGTAACCGGTCGGCCGACGATGCGACGCCATGCGCTCGCCGGCCGCCTCGCCCCTCGCCCGATCCGTTGCCGTTGGCGAGACCGACGAGATCGGCGCCTTCCCGGTCAGTCGAGCGCGCCTTTCGCCGTCGGCGCCGCCGACCATTTGACGACCTGCTCGATCCCGTGACGGCACAGGACCTCGCTCTCGTTGAAGTAGATGACCGGCTTCGCGCCGGACGCCATGCCGACCTGCATGCTCTCGATGTTGCCCAGGTCCTCGAGCATCGAATCGGTGATGTGGGACGTGAAATGCTCGAGCTGCAGGCGCTCGCGGACCGTCGTCGCCTTCTTGTAGTAGAAGCGCGCCTCCCAGACGGTCGTCGACGCCGACGTCGGCCAGAACTCGTGCGTCCAGAACTGATTGGCCGAGATCTGCAGGTGCCAGTTCGGGAAGAACCAGTTGACGTCGCTCGCCCAGTGCTCGTGCTTCGTCGGGTTCACGCCCTTGTGCTCGACGACCGAGTTGACCTGCCCCGCCTTGCGGGTGCCCGTCACCGAATGGTCGGCCGAGAACAGCCATTGCGCGACCTTCGATTTCGCGAACGGCTGCGCGATCGGGTTGAGCCACCACGACATCGAGCGATGCGGGCCGTGAAGCCGGACGCTGATCGGCCTGCCGAACGGGTTCTGTTGCCCGATGTAGAACGGCGCCAGCGTCTTCGGGTGAATCGATGCCACGTGATAGGCCTCGCTGAAATTCTCGGCGACAGCCTTCCAGTTCGCGTTGAATTCTCCGCGCAGCACGATCGGGTGATCCGGGTTCTGGTACTCGATGCCGGTGAGCGCGTCGGCAATCGGCCCGAGGAATTCCGCGAGGCTGAGTTCCGGTTCCGTCGCGAGGTTGATGAAGATCCAGCCTTCCCAGATCTCGAGGGCAACCGGTGTCAGCCCGCATTTCTTCTTGTCGAGGCCGAAGAACCCGGATTCGTCGGGCACATGCGCCAGTTGCCCGGCATTGTCGTATCCCCAGCTGTGGTATCGGCACACGAAGCGCTTCGCATTGCCGGACGCGCGGTGCTCGACGATGTTCGCACGGTGTGCGCAGACGTTGTGAAATGCGCGAATCGTGCCGTCTTCCGAGCGCGCGACGATAACCGATGCGTTCAGCACCGCAAGCTGCTTCACAAAGAAATCGCCCGGCTTCGGGATGCGCTCGACGCGCCCGACCATCAGCCACGCGCGACGAAAGATCCGCTCGCGCTCGACTTCGTACTGTGCGGCGTCGGTATAAATCGACGTCGGCACGGCGCCGGTTTCCAGGCCAACCGATTCGGTGAAGCTTCCGTTGAAATCCATCGGATTATTCATTTGCATTCCTTCATTTTTTGTGCAAAGCCATTCCCGTCGATGACGGCCTGGAATCATCCGTGAGGCTGGAAGCCCGTCACGATCTGCAGTGCATGTTGCGGCGGCGCGTGCTTGATACCGGGCGCCTGGTGCATCTCGACCGCAACGGATGCGTGGCACAGTGAAAGCAGCAGGCGAAACAGGTTCCCGGCCGGCTCCGGCATGTCGTCCAGCGGGAACTGCTCCAGGTAGGCGGTCGCCTCCTCCGCCCGTGCGAACATCGCGTCGTAGAACCTGACGATCTCGTCGTATGGCATCGCCGCACGGCGTATCCATCGTTCGTGCGACGTCGGCGTGCTCCATGCGGCCAGGAACGGCTCGAGATCCTCGAAACCTTTCGGCAATTGGCCCGAATCGGGTGTTGCATCGTGATTCATCACACTCCTCCTTGTTCTGTCTTCGCTGATTCAAGAATGATTGCTGCCCGGCATCGATGATCGACGCCGGCACTTCGCCACGGATTCCTAAATATTTAATAGATTCATGACCCGCCCCCGGCAACGCCGACCGATGCCGGCGTTACCGTCGAATCAGCGCATCACCCGCCGATGTTCTCCTTGAAGACCGGGCTGACCGTGTCGAAGCTCGCGAACTTCAGATAGGTCGTCTTCCACTCGCCGGCGATTCTCGCGAACCGGAATGCGTATGTTCCCGAGAGCAGTTGCAGCACGCCGTCGTCGGTTTGCCGGTAATAGATCACGTCGGTTTTCGCCGTCGCGCGGTCGCCGTCGATATCGATCAGCGGATTGGTGATGTGGTGGTGGCACTTCGGCACTTCCCGCCACACCTTGTGAACGAGTTGCCGAATCCCGTCGATGCCGCTGGTCTGTCCGCGCGGCAGTTCGTACACGCCGTCGTCGGCCCAGATGCTCATGAAGATGGCTTCGTCCTTCTTGTCGATGCCGTGGCAGTACTTCGACATCAACGTCGTGATCTCGTGGCCGTCGACGAGTCGACCGATCTTCGCCTCGAG
This sequence comes from Burkholderia lata, assembly GCF_000012945.1. Classification (NCBI taxonomy): domain Bacteria; kingdom Pseudomonadati; phylum Pseudomonadota; class Betaproteobacteria; order Burkholderiales; family Burkholderiaceae; genus Burkholderia; species Burkholderia lata. Next base: position 282,597 of record NC_007509.1, on the reverse strand, counting down.
GCTCATATCCTTGCTTGCCATTCCGCTGTCTCCTGATCTGTACTTTTGTGTGTCGCTCAGGCTTCGGCATCCATGCCGAAGCCGGTCAGCCGGCGTCCGATGCCCGACTTCCGCCGGCTTGCCTGATCGAACACACCATGATGTTATTTTTTGCCGGGCGAGCGGGCATTGCTCAATAGTCCGCTTCTATTTTCCGATCGTACGAATTTCCGCCCTGTCCGCATCAGGAGGCGCCCCCAGGTTGCCCGGAGACAGTCGCGACTTGCCCGCGGCCTGCGCGTTGCGCGCCGCCTGACAGATCGAAGGGTGAATGGCGCAGGCAGAATCCGGCGCGACGAGTGCCATTGCGACTTCGACGGCCATGCATCGCCGCACCGGCGCCCTACGGCTGCCGGCGATATTGCGTCGGCGAACAACACATCGTTCGCTTGAATGCCGTGCAAAAGGCGCTCTCCGATTCGTAGCCGAGGGAGAACGCAATCGACGCAATGGTGTCGTCGCCGCTGCGCAGCCGGTTCGCCGCCGTCAGCATGCGCCAGCGCGTCAGGTAATGGATCGTCGTGGCGCCCACCAGGTCCTTGAAGCGTTGCGCGAAAATCGTCCGCGACAGCCCGGCGACGCGCGCCAGTTCCTCCAGCGTCCAGTGGTGTGCCGGATTCGAGTGAATCGCGCCGATGGCCGCACCGATACGCCGGTCGGACAGCGCCATGAACCATCCGTCCGCCGCGCCGTCAGGCGACGTCATCAGGTGAAGCCGCAACACCTGCACGAGCATCAGGTGCATCAGGTGATTCGACACCAGTGCGCCGCCAGGCTGCGGATCGCGCAGCTCGGAGGTCAACTGGTCGAGCGACCAGCGCAGCACCTCTGCCTGGCTGGACATCCGGGGCGTACTGATGAGCGGCGGCAGCGCGTCGAACGGCATCGCGGCATACCGGTCGGAAAACCCGAAGAACCCGCTGATCAGCAGGACTTCGCCGCCGCCGTTATGAACGGCGATGCCCTCGCGCGCAACCGCGTCCATCACGGCCGTCGAGTCTTGCGGTTCGAGTGCGAGGTCGGTGGACAACACGATCCGGCGCCCGCGGTTCAGCAGGAAGCAATCCCCTTTCTCGAAGCGGATGGGCGCCTCCACGCCGTCGATGATCGCCCAGCAGCCGCCTTGCAGCACGGCGGCGAACTTGATGCCCTCGTATTCGGGAAACGCGAACGACCACGCGCCGGCGGCGTCGAGCCCGGCGTGGAACTGGCTACCGGGTTTCAGCAGCGAAAGAATGTCCGATAGCGGGTCCATGGGGAATGCTGTCCGCTGCATCGAGTCAGCCCATCCATCGCACGACGGTTTCAATCCCGCACCGGCCGGTGAAACGCAGGCCAGCGTTGCATCACGAGTTCCCGCGACGCGCCGTACGCATAGCAACTGTCGATCTTGAGCGGCTTGCCGCCGGCATCGGTCGCATCCAGCAACGCTTGCGAGCGCAACGGATTGACGGCCTGAATGGCCGCCGTCGCGAGCGGCATCAGGATTTCCCGCAGATGCGTGCAGGTGTCGCCGGGCGGCAGGCGCTTGCGTACTTCGCCGTTCCAGCCCGCGCCGATGCGCAGCCCGACGAGCGCCTGCAGCGATTCGCCGCCACCCGGACACTCGCGGTACGGGTACGCGCGAATGAACGTGCTGACCGCTCGCACGATCATGTCGAGATCGAATACGATCCGCACGCCGATATCGTGGATCGGCTCGTTCGCCGGCACCACGCGCAGGCCGCTCGGCGGAGTGAAGTCTTGCGGCTTGCGATCCGTGACCTGCCCTTCGACTTCGAACAGGCCGTCGCTGCGCCGGAACGCCTCGAACGCGATGTGCCTCGCATGGAGTGGCTTGCGGGTCACGTCCGGCGTCGATGGCGTGGTCGACTCGATGCTCATGATTGCCTCCATTGCCGGCCCGCCTCGTGCGACGCCCGGGCGAATGCCTGCGCCAGGGCGCGACTGCCCTGGGCGTCGTCCCACAGCAGCGCGGCCAGTTGCGTGCCGGTGGCCGCCGATGCCGGGGCCCGCGATGCAAGGCCGTCGCCCTTCGCGAGGATCTGGTCGACGGTCAGCGGCCGTGCAGGTGTGCCGACGCTGTCGATCACGATCGCCGAGCGTGCCGCGCCGTCCTCGAAACGAATCGCCGCGCCGGTGGCAAACCGCGTCGGGTAGTACTGCGTCAGCGCTTCGCTGAGTTCGAAGCGCACGAGCCCCGCGATTCGCCGGATCTGCGGATCGTCGAGAAACGCATCGTCGTAGACGTCGTAGCGATACGGGCCATAAGCGAGCGTCGCGCCCACGATATACGGACAACTGTATTGCGCGGCCATCGTCGACGTCGGCCGCGCGAGCATGTGCTGATCGGCGATCAGTTGCGGACCGCTGATGACGATCTCGCGCAGGCCGGCGGTCGGCACGCTGAAGTTGTCGGTCAGCTCCCCAAGCGCGTCGATGGTCGAATGGAACAGGCGGCAACACGCGTACGGCTTGAAGCTGATCTCGTGGATCTGCAACCGCGCCGACGGCACGACCGCTTGCAGCGGGCCACCGAACAACGCAGCCAACCCGTAGACGCCTTCGACCGCGAGCCGCGGTGCCGTGACCGCATCCATCTGCGCGAACGCCGCGGCCAGTACGCCGTTACGCGCCGCGAAGCCCGCATGAACCCGCTTCACCTCGCCGCCGGATGCTTCCGCGGAAAACTGCATCGATCCGCTCGCCTGCGACAGCGCGTGGCCCCATGCGCGAATCAGCAACGCATCGGTCACCGGCTCGCCGCGTTGAAAGGCGTACAGCGCCGCGCACGCCGTGGCGGCGCCGAATGTCCCGAAGATCGCCGTCGGGTGGAAACCGCGATGCACGGTCTCGAGGCCGCCCGCCGCGATGCCGACCAGCGCCATCGCCTCGTAGCCCGCTGCCACAGCACGGAACAACTGTGCCTGCGACGCGTCGATGTCCGCCGCCACGGCGAGTGCTGCGGGAATGACGGCCGCGCCCGGATGGCTCAGCGTCGCGTTATGCGTATCGTCGAGTTCGTAGCTGTGCGATGCCGTGCCATGAACCAATGCAGCAACGGACGCCTCTGCTGTCCATTCGCAACCCGGCACGGGACTCGCGCCGGTGTTCGCGAAGCGGCGCGTCCACTCCGCGATCTGGCCGGTCCACGGCCGGGTCACACCCCATTGCGACACGATGAAGTTGTCGAGGAATAGCCGGCGCAACGCTTCCGTGTCGGCGGCGCTCAGGTGCCCGTTCGCAACCTGCGCGACATGGGCGGCGATCGTTGCGGTGACGTCGGTTGATACGGGGGCCGACGCAACGGCGCCGCGCTCGAACTTCATTGCCTGTCTCCTGCCGTGACGTGCCGGTCGATCGCTTCACGCTGCGGCGTCGAGTGCGTTGCCCGATGCGCGAATGAATGCGGGTGGCGCGCCACGCAAATGTATTGTGGCCGGCGATGTGAAATCCGCGCCGGATATGCAGCGAACTGCGCGTTGTCAGGATGATTCGTGCGTCGCGGCAAAGTCAATTCGAGCGGCGCGAGCATTCCGTACTTTGGAAACATGGCCGCGTCGATCCGGTCACACGACGTGCACGATCCGGGCACCGGCATTCATCGGCAAACCGCACGCGATGCCGATTTGTACGATCTAGCAATAAAAGCGGACGCAGCCGCATGCCCCGTTCGGCACCCGTCACTTACGATGCCATGCGGCGCATTTGTCCGGCGAAGCGACAGCCGCCCCGGAATCCGGTCGACGGGTTCCCGATCGAGATCGGACCGGGATCCGCGTTCGACGCATTCAGACACGACATTCGGAACAAGCGATCGCCGGAACCGGGCGAATTCATCGCGTTCGTCGATTGCTTCGCGTCAGCGCCAACGCAATAAAAAACCCAGGAGACATCATGCAGATAACGTTGAACGGCAAGGTTGCCGTCGTGACCGGCGCAGCCCAGGGCATCGGCCGCGCCATTGCGAAGCAGCTCGCGGAATCCGGTGCCGACGTCGTCGTGAACGACATCGACGAGCAGCGGATCGCGGCGGCCGTCGCGGCCATCAAGGCCGAGATTCCCGGTGCGAAGGTGCGCGGCGCGGCGGCCGATCTTTCAACCGCTGCCGGCTGCGACCGGCTCGTCACGCAAGTGCCCGACTGCGACATCCTCGTCAACAACGCGGCCATTTTCGAAACCGCCGATTTCTTCGACATTCCGGACGCCGCCTGGCAACGGTATTTCGACGTCAACCTGATGTCCGGCATCCGTCTGTCGCGCGCCTACCTGCCGGCGATGGGCAAACGCGACTGGGGCCGCGTCGTGTTCATCAGTTCCGAGTGCGGGATCAGCACGCCGCCCGACATGCTGCATTACACGATGACCAAGACCGCGCTGCTCGGCATCTCGCGCGGCCTCGCGAAGCGCATGGCCGGCACGGGCGTCACGGTGAACGCGGTGCTGCCGGGGCCGACGTTGAGCGAAGGCGTCCAGACCTTCCTCGAAGCGGAGATCCGTCGCACCGGCAAGACCATCGAGGAACAGGGCGCGGAGCTGGTCAATGCGCTGCGCCCGTCCTCGATCACGCGTCGCTTCCAGTCGGTCGACGAAGTGGCCAACCTCGTGCTCTACACCTGCTCTCCGCTCGCGTCGGCCACCACGGGCGCGGCCTTGCGCGCGGACGGCGGCGTGGCCGACACGCCCATCTGAGCACGCAACTGCCTCGCGGGCCCGGCACCGGTCGCGACACGCGGACCTGCATCGAGCCGAGCCGCGGTGCAACGTATCGACGCTGCGACAGCAGCTGAACCAGATGTCTTCGTTCGAGCCGATGCCACGCAGCAGATGTTCCCGAACGACGTACGACTTATCCGGAGTATCGAATGTTGAATGAATCGCTCGCCACGACAGATCATGCGCCGCTCAGGCGCTACGAACATCTGTACATCGACGGTGCGTGGGTCAAGCCGATCGACGGCGAACTGGCCGAGAGCATCGATCCGGCGACCGGCCAGCCCTGGGCAATCGCGCCGATGGGCGGGCCGCAGGACATCGATCGAGCGGTCGAAGCGGCACGCACTGCGTTCCACGGCACCTGGCGCAGCACGCCGGGGCATGTCCGCGCGGCACTGCTGCGCCGCCTGGCGGATCTGTTCAGCGCGGCAATCCCCGAGCTGGCGATCATCGAATCACGCGACAACGGCAATCTCGTCCGCGAACATCGCGCGAGCCTCACCGCGCAAGTGCAGTGGTACCAGTGGTTCGCATCGCTCGCGGACAAGGCGCAAGGCGCGACCATCCCGATCGACGACAGTGTCCATGCGTTTACGACGCGCGTCCCGATCGGCGTCGTGGGCGCGATCATTCCGTGGAACGCGCCGCTTCTCGCCACCTGCCTCAAAGTCGGTGCGGCGCTCGCGGCCGGTTGCACCGTCGTCGTGAAGCCCGCCGAGCAGACCCCCGTGTCGGCACTCGAGCTCGCACGGCTGGTTCACGAAGCAGGCTTTCCGCCGGGCGTGTTCAACGTGGTACCCGGCTATGGGCGTACCGCCGGCGCGCATCTGGTCAAGCATCCCGACGTCAACAAGATCTCGTTCACGGGCGCCAGCCAGACGGCGAAGCATATGGTGCGCGACGGGGCCGACAACCTGAAGCGCTTCACGTTCGAACTCGGCGGCAAGGCGCCGCATATCCTCTTCGCGGATGCCGATCTCGACAACGCGATCAACGCCGCCACCGCATCGGCCTGGCGGCTCACCGGCCAGAGCTGCGCGCTCGGCTCGCGCGTGCTGGTCGAGCGGCCGATCTACGATCGCGTCGTCGAAGCGTTCCGAACCCGCGCGAAAGCGGTACGCGTCGGCCTGCCGTCGATCGACTCGAACCACATGGGTCCGCAGTCGCATGAAACGCAGCTGGCCAAGACGCTGTCTTACGTCGACGCCGGCAAGCAGGACGGCGCCGAGCTGGTTACCGGCGGCCGGCGGATCACGACGCCGGAGCTTGCCGCGGGCTATTTCGTCGAGCCGACGGTGTTCGCGGGCGTGACCAACCAGATGCGGATCGCACGCGAGGAAATCTTCGGGCCGATCGCCTCGCTGATTCCGTTCGACGGCGAGGACGAGGCCATCGCGATCGCGAACGACACGCCGTACGGGCTGACCGCGGGCCTCTGGACGCGCGACGTCGGACGGGCGCATCGCGTATCGAACCGCATCGACGCCGGCATGGTCTGGGTCAACACCTACTCGTTCCTGCGCTGGTCGACGCCTTACGGCGGGTTCAAGGCCAGCGGCTGGGGGCGTGAGAACGGCATCGACGCGCTCGATCCGTATCTGGAAACGCGGACCACCGTGATCAGTACGACGGGGCAGTTTCCGAATCTGTACGAGGATTGAGCGGGTCGTGCGATGAAGGTATGCCCGGCCGCCGAGCGGCCGGGGTTGTCGCAGCCTTCCGTATGAGTGATCTTTGGTTCGCCAGCACGCCACGCCGGACGTTCCGGCAATCGCTGCATCGGCCTATGCCGGTCGCGGCCGGCGACGCTCGCCTGTTGTCACAAGCGAGGGTCGGCGACCTGCCTGCCCGTACCGCATCAGTCTCGAATGTCGAAGTGCTGAGCGCCTACTCAAAGAGAGGGGCATCATCGATTTTCGGCACTCCGTACATGAACGCTCGCCCGACTCTTCTCAACGGCTGCGCGCGATCCATGCCGCGGCGATTGCACCGCGGCGCGCGGACACCATGTCCGCCGTCCAGCTCGTCAAGCCTCGCTCGGCTGTCTACCCGGCATTGCGGATTTCGATGCGCTTCGATCCCGGCTTGCCCAGGATGGCGATGGCGACCGTCTTCATCGTGATGCAGACGCGAAGCGACGGCGTGCGGGCGAAGAGCCCGTACCAGATGCCCTGCACGCTCGCCAGTCTCGCTCGCGTCGTGGGCCGCTGCTCACGCACTGACACTGCGCTTTCGCGCATGATCGATGGCGCCGCTATCCCTTCGTCACCGTGGCGCGATACGCACCCGGCCCCTCACCCGTCCACTTGCGGAATGCCCGGTGAAACGCGCTCGGCTCTGAGAAACCGAGCTGCGCGGCGATGTCGCCGATGCCGAGCGTCGAGTTGCCGAGCAGGTGCACCGCCATGTCGCGCCGCAACTCGTCCTTGATGTGCTGGTATGAACGCCCTTCTGCACTGAGGCGGCGGAACAGGGTGCGCTCGGCGACATGCATCGCGTTCGCGACGCCCGTAAAATCCGGCCACTCAGCCACATCGATGCCGCGCAAATGCTGCCGGATCCGCGCGCTGACGCTACCGCGATCGCGGTAGCGTCGCAGGATGTTCGACGGTGCGCCGTGCAGAAACACGGCAAGCGACGCGGCGTCGCGGATCACCGGCAGATCGAGGAAAGTTTCGTCGAATGCAACGAACGTGCGCGTACCGTCGAAGCGCGTCGCCGCGCCGAACAGCATCCGGTATTCGTCAACGTGGTCGGTCACCGCGACACCGAACTCGACATCCGTGATTGGAATCCGACGACCGGCCAGCCAGCTTGATACGCCGATCAGAATCACGAACATCATGCAAAGCGCAAAGGGGCGCGGCGTTCCCGCACGACTCGTCAACACGAGACACGCGCGGCCGTCGCGACGTTCGACGCTCGGCCACAGATCGTCCATTGCCACCCGATAGAAGTGCGTGAAGCGATGCAGCGCATGCTCGAGACTGGTCGCGCCAAGCGCGCAGCGGCACGCGAGCGCGAAGCTGCCCGCTCTCACCGCATGACTGTCCATGCCGAAGAATTCGTCGTCCATTTGCTCCGCGAGCAGCAGCCACATACGACCGTAGTGTTGCGGCGTCACGCGCGCGAAATCGAGATCGACAAACGCCGATTCGATGTCCGATGCCAGCAGGATGCGCTCCACATCGATGCCCCGTGCCCGCGCGACCCTGATCGCCTCGCGTACGAAATGCATCGCGATCGAGCCATCGACCTTGCTCACGTCGGCCATCATGTTCCTGCCTCCCCACCACCCGATATCTGCGGCGACTGTACCGGAGAAACACCCGCCTCGCCAGCGCGTCGCCCGCCGGCGAATGTGCGTGCCGGTGCTCCGGCGAGGCAGACCAGCTTCAGATCCGGATTGATCGGTGACCTGGCGTCGGCACGCGGATGACCGGTTCCGGCCATCGTGGAAAAGACCCGGCCGAACGGCGGGTGCGGACAAACCTGTCTGTCCGGCACCCACTTGACGGGCCGGTGCCGGACCGCGAAGTCGATCGCCAGACGTCGTCGTCATTTGGCGTGGTACCACGCGACATGCGTGCGAACGCATCGATCCGGCGTACCTCGCGCAACGCCCATCAGCATCGATTGCGCTGCAGCCCGATCGCGCCTCGTCCGCCGCGCTCGTCGAACGGAAAGCACGGCAGAGGCGATCTGCCGCGCAAGCGTGACCGCAACAGCGAAGCCGTTTCAGCCAACGAACCGATTACAGCCCCTCCGATTATTCAAGAGGTCAGCGCGCGGTCCGCAATGACCCATCGCGCCAATGCTCATGGCGGTTTTAGGCATACCGCCGCCAGCTCCACACCGGTACGATCGATGTCACCCGCAGGAACCGGGATGATGAGGAACGTAACGCGGCGTGAACACGCCTGCGACCGGATTCCTCGACGACGCATATCGTCACCCGTCTGCGCCGTTGATTTGAATGAGCTTGCCGCACACGCCCAGCGTCATGCATGGCGAGCCGCCGAGACGCCAACATGAAATCACTGTCCCGACCTTTCGCGGCTCCGCTCGACATGTCGGTTGCGGCGCCCGCGCCGTTTGCATCGCACGCGGATACCGGCGCGCACCTCGATGCCCGGATCGCCGCGAAACTGTCGCCACCGACCGCCGGCGCAACCGATATCTCACGCGTCGCACCGCGCGATCTTGTCTGCTCGGCGCAGTCGGCCACGCTCACGCTCGTGCGCGCCCCGGCCGGTTTCGGCAAGACGACCGTCATGACGCAATGCTTCGCGCGCTTCGGCCGGCTGGGCTTCGATACCGGATGGCTCACGCTCGATCAGGGCGACAACGATCCGTCCCGTGTGCTGCACGTCCTGAATCTGTGCCTGCTGCGCATGGGCGGCGAACGCCCGACATCGGGCAACATGCCGTCAATCGAGGACGTCACGCTCGCGGTATTCGACCGGATCGCAGCACACGCCACGCCATTCGTGCTATTCGTCGACGAATTCGAAGCCATTCACGATCAGGGCGTCATCGCGCTGTTTCAGGAAATCGTCGATCGGCTGCCACGGCACGGACGCATCGTGATCGGCTCGCGCAGCCAACCGCACCTGCCGCTCGGACGCCTGCGCACCCAGGGGAAACTCCTCGAACTGGATGCGGAGCAGCTACGCTTCTCGCTCGCGGAAACCGACCGAATGCTGAACGGCCAGACCGGCATGGCGCTCAGCGTAGAGGATCTCGATCACCTGCAGCGCAAGACGGAGGGGTGGCCGGCAGCGCTCAGGCTCGCGTCGCTCGCACTCGAGAATCGCGACGCGACGCGTGCACTCATCGATCGCTTCTCGGGCTCCCACGAGGCGATCGCCGAATACCTGATCGAGGACGTGCTCGGAAGTCTGTCCGAGCCGGTGCAGGCCTTTCTGCTTCGCTGCAGCGTGCTTCGCCAGTTCAGTGTTCCGGTCTGCAGTGCGCTCAATCCCGGCGTCGACGGCGAGCACATGCTGCAGACGCTCGAGAAGGCCGGCCTGTTCGTCGTACGTGTTGACGCGCACGAACCGGCCTACCGGTTTCACAGCCTGTTCGCGGAATTCCTGCGCGCGCAGCTCGTGCGCCGGCATCCGGACCGCGTGCCTGGCCTGCATCTCGCCGCCTCGCACTGGTACGAACGGAACGGCTACCCAGTGCCGGCGATCGATCACGCGCTCGATGCGGAAGCTTTCGTTTGCGCCTCGACACTGTTGCAGCGCCATGCGATCGACTTTCTCGCGCAGGGCAGGTTGCGCCTGCTGGCTCGCTGGTTCGCTCGGCTACCGGCCGGTTGCGTGGCCGACCACGCTGAAGTCGGCATCGTTCACGCATGGACGGTATGCCTGACCCGCGGCCCGGGTGAGGCGATGGCGCTGCTGGGCGCGTCGGGCTGGCTCTCGGCCTCATCCGATACGGTGCGCGCGCACGCAAGCGCATGTCACGTCGCTTTGCTCGCCACGCTCGACCGCGTCGAGGATGCGTACGACGAAGGCCGGTGCTGCCTCGCCGCGCTGCCGAACGCACACCCGTTCGCACACAGCTCGCTCGTCAACTTGGTCGCCAACGTCGCAACGACAATGGGACATCGCGACGAAGCGCGCCGTCTGCTGGGCGCGGCGAAATCACTCGGCGACCCGCAAAGCGTGCTCAACCGGATGTACAGCGAAGCGACGGAAGGCCTGCTCGATCTTCAGGAAGGACATCTCCGGCTGGCGACCGCGCGCTTTCACCTGGCCGCGACCATCGCGGGCGGTCATGAAGCGACCGGCTTCACCGACGGCAACGCGTGGGCGGGCCTGCTGTATGCGCGTGCACTCTACGAAGCCGACCGCGTGAGCGAAGCGGAGCCGCTGCTCAACGTCTATGTCCCGCTCGCGCGCGACATCGGCCTGCCCGATCACGCAATCGCTGGCTACGCGATGCTGGCCCGCCTCGCCTTTCAGCGCGGCGATATCGACCCGGCCTTCCTGCTGCTCGCGCAACTCGAACGGCTCGGCCACGATCGCCGCCTGCCGCGCGTCGTGGCGAGCGCTCACCTGGAGCGTGCGAGATTGCTGCTGCTGCAGGGCAATGCCGAGGCGTCGCGCTCGCAGCTCGACCTCGCCGAGGCAGCTGCCGAGCCCTGGGCACGCATCGAGGCATTGCGCTTTCCGGCGCACGAAGTGGAAACGCTGACGATCGCGAAGCTGCGCTGGCAACTGCACTTCGGCGATCCGGACGCGGCGGCCCGCGCGCTCGCGCAGGCGCGCGGCGCGGCCGCCGCCGACGGGCGGCGCTGGCGCGAAATGAAATTACGGGTGCTCGAATGCCTCGCGTCGCTGCGCGCCCGACACGAGCGCGACGCGCTCGCGGCCGCCGCCCCGCTGATCGGCACGCTGTGCGCCGAAGGTTTCGTCCGCATGCTCGTCGACGAGGGTCCGCTCGCGGCGCAACTGGCGCTGCGCTGCCAGGCGGACGGCGCGACGCGCGCACGCGATCCGCTACTGGAAGAGTATCTGCACGCATGCATCGCGCCCTTCGACGTCGAGCGCGAAGCGCCCCCGGCAAGCGTGCCGGAAGACGGCACGGCTCTGCCTGCCGAATCGCTGACGCGCAAAGAGCTTCGCGTGCTGCAACTGCTCGCGCAAGGCTATTCGAACGGTGCGCTGGCCGAGAAACTGTTCGTGTCGGACAGCACGGTCCGCACGCACTTGCGCAACATCAACGCAAAGCTGAACGTACCGAACCGGACGAGCGCCGTCGCGGCCGGGCGGCGGCTCGGGCTGGTCGACTGACGTCGCCGACAGCCGCAACCGTGGCCGCCGGCTCGCCATCAGGCCACATCGCGGCGGCACGGTGCGTCGCCCGATATCACTCGAACCGCAGGATCGGCTTGATTGCGCGCCCGCTCTCTGCCTCCTGCATCGCCACCTCGATTTCCGAGAACGGGAAGTGCGAAGCGATCCGGTCGATCGGGACGCGGTCTTGCAGATACAGGTCGATAAGGCGCGGAATCAACACGTCCGGTTCAGCCAGGCCACTCGGGAACCCGCGGATGCCGACGCCCGCCAGCGCGACGTGCGGCTGGCTCAGCGTCACCTCCGCGCCCTTCGCCGAGACGCCGAGACGCCGAGCAAACCGCACTGGCCGCCGCGACGCCGGTCGCGTCGATGCTGGTATGCATGCCGCCCGGCACGATCGAATAGATCGTCGCGACCGCACTGCCCGCGCCGGCATCGATCACGTGCGTCGCACCGCGTTCGCGGGCCATCTCGGGCCGCGAACGCGGTGCGATCGATCGATCGATCGCGACGATCGTCGCGCATCCGGCCGTACGCGCGGCGAGGATCGCGGCGAGCCCGACCGGACCACAGCCGAACACCGCGATGCTCGTGCCGGCGTCGGGTTTCAGCCCGTTGAGCACCGCGCCGGCCCCGGTCATCACGCCGCACGCGGACGCGGGGGCGAGCTTCAGGTCGAGATCGGCCGGAATCTACGTCGCATTGTTCCAGTGCGCAAGCGAATGGGTCGCGAAGCTCGACTGCCGGAAAAACTGCCCTGCAACGGCTTGACCGTTGCGCGACAGACTGGTCGTGCCGTCGGGCCGCGCGCCGGACAGATTGAGCACGCCCTGCGATCCGCAATGGTTCGAATGCCCGCCGCGACCATGCGGACAAGGATTTCGCCGTTGCGCGGCGCTTCGAGTTCCAGCGCCTGCAGGACGAATGACCCGCTCTTTCGTTCGACGACTGCTGCGGTGATTTTCATGGTGTGCTCCTGTTCGGCTCAGTGCGCCAGCGGGCGCAGGACGACCTGGGTTTCGAGATATTCCGCCAGCCCTTCCGGCCCCAGCTCGCGCCCGAGCCCCGGCACCGTGCCGCCGCCGGAAATCATTGACGCGCCTTCATCCTTGCCGATCTCGATATAGCCGCGCACGCGTTCTGCGTGCGCCTTCGTGACGAGCGGACCGAGCTGCGTCTTCGGATCCTCCGGGTCGCCGACCTGCACGGCCTGGGCCGACGCATGCAGCGCATCGACGAAACGAGATTGCAGCGCCTCCGGCACGAAGATCCGGCGCTGCGCGATACACGCCTCGCCGTTGTTGTTGATCAGGCCGGTCAGCAGCAGCCCTTGCGCGACCAGCTCGAGCGGTGCGTCGTCCAGCACGATGGCGGCCGCGTTGCCACCCAGTTCGAGCGAGCAGCGCTTGAGCGTATCCGCGCAACCGCGCGCGATCTGCTTGCCGACGGCCGTGCTCCCGGTGAACGCGATCTTGTCGACGCCCGGATGTTCGACGAGCCGCACGCTGCCGGCCGTGCCGGCGGACACGAGATTGAACACGCCCGGCCGCAGGTCGGCCGCCCGCGCGACCTCTGCGAGCAGGAAGCTGCTGAGCGGCGTGTCGGGCGACGGCTTGAGCACCGTCGTGCACCCGGCGGCCAGGGCGGGCCCGAGCTTCGACAGCGCGCCGAGGATCGGAATGTTCCACGGGACGATCGCGCCGACCACGCCAACCGGCAGGTGCCTGACGCGTGCATCGAACTGCATCGCTTCGCGCGCGGCCTCGAACGGCTACCGCTCGATCAGGTCCGCGTAGTAGTCGACGAAATCCGCGGCGCGCAACACATGGACGTGCTCCGACGTCGCGATCGGAAAACCGCCCTCGCGCGACACCGCGACCGCGAACTCGGCGCTGCGCGCGCGGATGCCCTGTGCGAAACGACGCAGGTGCGCTGCGCGCGCCGATGAGGCGAGCCGCGGCCACGGGCCGTGATCGAATGCGCGACGCGCGGCGGCAACCGCTGCGTCGATGTCGGCCGGTGTGCCTTCGGGCGCCTGTCCGATCCTCGCCTCCGAATGCGGACTGATCACGTCGAGCTTGCGTTGCCCCGCCGGCGGCTGCCAGCAGCCGTCGATATAGAAATCGCTACGCACCTGCATGGATGTCATCTCCTGGTTCGCTCCAATATGCCGGCAGCGCCCACCCGATGCGCGGCGGGCACAAGCCACACGCCGCCGATCAGCCAGCTCTCGTGCCCGCCCGCATGGACCGATCTGTCAGCCGGTACCAGTCCACCCCGCCCGCATCTCGCGCCGCCTCGACTTCACCCTGCGCGATCAGCCGATTCAGGTGCGCAATGCATTCGCCGGAGGCCAGCCTCAACTGCCACGCCGAGCCGTCGAGCGTGCACCGGAACAGCGCGCCGAGCAGATCGACAACACGCACGGGCTCGGCCAACGCGCCGCGCAGCCGCTGAAGCCCGTTCGCGTGCCCGGCCGCGAGCTGTGCGAGCCGCAGGTGCAGTCCGCGAAACGGCAGCCCGTGTGCGGGCAGCACCAGCGCGCTGTCGGGCACGCGGCGCGAAAGCGTGTCGAGCAGCGATTCCCACGCGGCGACCGTCTCGGCCGTAAACATCCCGCAATCGACGATCGCCCAGCCGTTGCCATCGGCGATCACCCACACGCCGATGTGTAGCAACACCGGCAGCCTGATCCAGCGCACGCCGAACGCGAGTTCACGCATGGCGCCTGGCGCGCGGCCGCGCGAGAACGGGTAAACCAGCCGTGCATCAGCGGGACGGCGCGACGCTGGCGACGGACTCGTCGCGCCGGGAGGATCTGTCGATATCTGCATGCGCTCAGTCACGCCGCAGTACATGCGCATAGGCGACGGCCCCGAGGCCAACCATATGCGCGAGACCCGTTTTCGCGCCGCGATGCTGGCGCGCGCCGGCTTCGCCGCGCAACTGCATCGTGATTTCGCCGATCTGGCCGATCCCGGTCGGCCCGAGCGGGTGCCCCATCGCGATCAGCCCGCCGGACGGGCTCACCGCCATTTCGCCGCCGATGTCGTAGGCGCCCGCCTTCAGCTTGCGTGCCGCGTCGCCGGGGTTGCACAGGCCGAGCGCCTCGATGTATTGCAGTTCCTCGATCGCGAACGCGTCGTGCAGTTCCAGCACGTCGAGGTCGACCGGATGCACCTGCGCCTGCTGCATCGCGCAGCTACCGACGCGGCGCGTCAGTTCCGCGTCGAAATCGACGCCGGCCGGGTAGACGGTCTCGCTGATCGCCGCCGACGAAGCGACGCGAATCGCGCGCGCCGCATCGAGCCCGTGCCGGCGGATGCCTTCTTCCGACGCGACGACTACTGCCGCCGCGCCTTCGCCGACCGGGCAGCACTGCAGCGTCGTCAACTGGCCGGACACCGCGCGCGCATTCAGCACGTCGTCCAGCGAGCGCACCTTCTGGCGATGTGCATTCGAATTCGATGCGCCGTTGCGATGATTCTTCACCGCGACCCGTGCGATCTCATCGATGCCGACGCCGTACCGGGCCATGTACGCGTCGGTCAGCAGCGCGTAGTGCGTAAACGGCGCGATCGCGTCGCGCGCGAGATCGCTTATACCGGTCTTCGTCAGCGCGATCTGCGTCGGTCCGTCGATCTTGTCGACACCGACCGCGAGGCCGATGTCGGCGAGCCCGGCCGCGACTTCGATGCATGCGTGCCGGAACGCCGCCGAACCCGACGCGGATGCATTCTCGATGTGCACGATCGACCCTTCGTTGCTGCCGAGGTGGCTGAGCATCGGACGGCCGCTCGCGATTCCGAGCCGGCCGGTGCCGACGTAACTGGTGTCGACGGCCGCCCATTGCGCGCGCGCGTCCTGAAGCGCCTGCCGGACCGCGGTGAGACCGAGCTGGACGTACGGCGTGCCGGTCGGTTCCTGATAACGATGCCAGCCTACGCCGACGACGTAGACAGGCCGAAGTTCCGAGAGTGTCTTGACCATGATGGAAAAGTGGAATGCGTCAGGTCAGGCGGGATCGGCGGCGACGAAGCGCAGCGCGCGCACGGCCTGCCCGGCTTCGTCGACGGTCTCCTCGAGCCGCGTCACGAGCACGGCGCCATGCTCGATCGGCAGCGCTTGCGTGGCGGACAGCAGGCCGCGCACCACCGGCCCGTCTTCCAGCGCCACTTCGACGATCGTGAACGGCACGGCCGGCACGGGTTTCGGATGGATGTGCACGGTCGCGAACGCGCGCAGGCGGCCGCGCCCGGTCAGCAGCACGTCCTCGAGCTCGGCGCCGCTCGCGCCGGATACCCGGCAGCCGTAGCGCTGCGGCGGAAAGCTGATCTGCCCGCCGGGTGCGCGCACGGCCCGCAGCGCAGGCGCGCCGGGAAGCACGTCGGTTCCCGTTTCCGCATAGAGCGCGGGATCAAGCAAAGGCAACATGGTCCATATCTCCGATCGTGATGAAGCGCGGCGTCACATCGCGCGCGCGATGACTTCCTTCATGATTTCGCTCGTGCCGCCGTAGATGCGCTGGATGCTCGCGTCGCCGTACATGCGGCCGATCAGTATTCGTTCATGAAGCCGTAGCCGCCGAACAGCTGCAGGTATTCGTCGACGACGCGATTCTGCTGCTCCGAACCCCACAGCTTCGCCATCGACGCGGTCGCGATGTCCAGCCGCCCCGCGACCAGATCCCCGACGCAACGGTCGATGAAGCAGCGGGTCGCCTTGATCGTCGTGGCGATCTCCGCGAGCTTGAAGCGCGTGTTCTGCAATTCAGCCACCGGCCGCCCGAACGCTTCGCGATTGCGCACGTAGTCGAGCGTCGCGTCGTACGCGCCCTCCATCGCAGCGGCCGCCATCACGCCGATGATCAGCCGCTCGTACGGCAGGTCCAACATGATCTGGTAGAAGCCCTGCCCGTCGACACCGCCGAGCACGCGATCCGTCGGCACGCGTACGTCGTCGAAAAACAGCTCGCAGGTGTCCTGCACCTTCAGCCCGATCTTGTCGAGCAGACGCCCGACGCGGAAACCGGGGCAATCCTCGGTCTCGACGATCAGGATCGACGTGCCGCCCGCGCGTTTCGCCGGATCGGTCTTCGCGACCACGAGCAGGACGCCCGCCAGGAGGCCATTCGTGATGAAGGTCTTCGTGCCGTTGAGCACGTAGTGATCGCCGACCCGTTCGGCGCGCGTTCGCAATGCCTGCAGGTCGGAGCCGGCGCCCGGCTCGGTCATCGCCAGCGCGCCGACGATCTCGCCGCGCGCCATGCGCGGCGTGGTATACATGCTTCTGCGTTTCCGTGCCGTGATTCAGGAAGTAATGCGCGACGATCGAGTGGATCGACGGGCACATGCCGGTCAGGCTGCGGCGCGCCATTTCCTCGTACAGCACGGTCTCGTGCCGAAAATCGCCGTCGCCGCCCCCATCGCGGTCCGGAATGTCGGTGCAAAGAAAACCCGGCTCGCCCGCGCGCTGCCAGATCTCATGGCAGACGTGGCCGCGCTTCCTGGCCGCTTCGTCGCCCGGCAGCATCTCGCTTTCGACGAAGCGGCGCACCGACGTGCGGTACAGCTCGAGATCCTCGTCCATCCAGGAGGGCCCGAAATCGATCGTCATCGCGCCCCCCCTGTAATGGCCGCCATCCGTTCCCGCGCCGCGTCGTACTCGCGCTCGGTCGTCGCGACGAGGTGTTCGACCGATTGCACGCCCGATACGCCACCGACCGCGTGTCCCGCACTCCAGATGTCTTTCCAGCGGGCCGGCCGTTCGGTGTCCTTTGCCTGACCGAACAGCACCCGCGCACGCTCGGGCGTGATCGATTCGTCAAGGGCATCCGGATCAAGCCCGGCCGCGACGAGCGACGGCCGCAGCATGCTGGCCGGCAGCCCGGTGACCGCTCGCGTCAGCATCACGTCGTCGGCATCCGACCCGACGAGCATCGTCTTGTAGGCGTCCGACGCGAGGCTTTCGTCGGTCGCGATGAAGCGGGTGCCCATGTACGCCAGATCGCATCCGAGCGCACGCGCCGCGAACAGCGCCGCGCCATCGCTCACGCCGCCGGCAAGCACGATCGGTCCATCGTAGAATGCACGCACCGCACGCACGAACGCGAAGCCGTTGAGCCAACCGGTCTGGCCGCCGGCCCCCGCGGTCAGCAAGACCAGGCCGTCGGCACCGGCTTCGATTGCACGCCGCGCGTGCCGAATCGACGCGACGTCGGCGAACACGAGGCAGCCGGCTGCGTGCAGTGCCGGAATGACCGGCGCCGGCGAACCGACGCTCGTGATCGCCATCTCCACGCAATGCCTGACGATCAGCGCGACTTCGTCGCGCAGCCGGCCGGCGTCGCGATGCATGATCAGGTTCGGACACCACGGTGCGGCGCGGCCGGGCATCTGCGCGAGCGTCGCGACGATCCGCGTCAGCCACGCATCGAGTTCGTCGAGATTGCGCGCGTTTGCGGTCGGGAATGCGCCTACCACGCCGTTCAGGCACGCGGTGATCACGAGGTCGGGGCCCGACACGCGCAGCATCGGCGCGGCGATGAGCGGCAGTCGCAGGCGCTGCGTGATCCGGGAAGGCAGGCCGCGCATCGTCAACGCCCCTTCCACACCGGCTTGCGTTTCTCGAGGAAGGCCTGCACGCCCTCCTTGCGGTCTTCCGATTCGAGCGCCCGGTTCGCGATCGGCATCTGCAGCGTCCAGGCGTCGTCCTCCCGCCAGTCGATCGACGCGCGCACCGCCTGCTTGGTCGCCGCGAGCGCGGTGGGCCCGTTGACGAGCATCCGTTCCGCCAGCTCGATCGCGCCCGCGAGCGCCGCGCCCGGCTCGGTGATGCGGTTGACGAAGCCCCAGCGCTGCATCGTGTCGGCGGCTTGCATTTCGCCGGTCAGCAGGAATTCCATCGCGATGTTGTACGGGATCCGCCGCACGGTACGGAACAGCCCGCCGCCGATCGCAAGCACGTTGTGCCGCACTTCCGGCAGGCCGAAGCGCGCATCGCTCGCCGCGACGACGAGGTCGCACGCCATGCACAGCTCCATGCCGCCGCCCACCGCGACGCCCTCGACGGCTGCGATCACCGGTTTCGACGGCGGCCGCCGGAAGATGCCGAAGCCGCCTCGCTCCGGCGTCGACGCCGCTTCGCCGCGTGCGACCGCACGCAGGTCGGCGCCGGCGGAAAAAGTGCCGCCCGCGCCGGTCACGATGCCGACGAACAGCGAGTCGTCGGCATCGAGCAGGTCGGCCGCGTCGTTCATCGCGCGCGCGGTGGCCGCATCGCACGCGTTCTTCGCTTGCGGCCGGTTGATCGTCACGATCAGGATCGGGCCGCGGCGTTCGGTCAATACGAGAGGTTCGTTCATCGTCGCGCCTTACATCGAGAACGAGAAACCGCCATTGACCGGGTAGGTCTGCCCGGTGATCCAGCTGCTCGCGTCGGACGCGAGGAACAGCGCCATCGCCGCGATGTCGGTCGGCTGGCCGACCCGGCGGATCACGTACGACGCAAGCACCTTCTTCATGAATTCCGCGTTGTCGAGCGCCGCCGTTATCGCAGGCGTTTCAGTCGCCGAAATCGCAATGTTGTTCGCCGTGATGCCATAGCGCCCCGCACTGCGCGCGATGCCGCGCGTCAGCCCGGCCGCACCGGCCTTCGCCGCCGAATACGCCTCGAGCCCGTGCCCTTCGCCGCAGCGGCCCGCGTCGGAAATGATCGTGATCAGCCGCCCGCGCTGGCGCTCCACCATGCCGGGCAGCGCGTGCCGGCAGCAGTTCATCACGCCGTCGAGGTTCACGCCGAGGAAGCGCTGCCAGTCCGCGGGCTCGGTATCCCAGAACGGCTTGCGGCTGTCGCGCCGGTCGGGCTGCGCACCCGAATTGCCGGCATTGTTGACGAGAATGTCGACGCCGCCGAGGTGCCGATTCGCCGTATCGAACAGGCGCTCGACGCCGGCGTAATCGGTCACGTCGGCCTGCACCGCGATTGCCTTGCCGCCGGCGGCCTCGATCTCGCCCGCCACGTCCTGCGCGCGCTCGACGAAGTAGTCGTTGACCACGACCGACGCGCCGAACGCCGCGAGCATCTGCGCGATGCCCTTGCCGACGCCCTGTCCTGCACCCGTCACCAGTGCGACACGGCCCTCGAGATCAAACAACGTCTGTTCCTGATTCATACGCTTCGTTCCTGATTTTTCCAGAAGGGGTTGCGCAGTTCGCGCTTGAGCACCTTGCCCATCGTGCTGCGCGGCAGCTCCGCGACGAATTCGATGGTGCGCGGCCGTTTGTACGAGGCCAGTAACGGCTGGATGAACGCCTGCAGCGTGTCCGCATCGAGCGACATGCCGGGCCTGAGCTCGACGAACGCCTTCACCGCTTCGCCGAACTCGTCGTCAGGAATCCCGATGACTGCGACGTCCTGGACAGCGGGATGCGTGATCATCGCGGCCTCGATCTCGGCCGGATAGATGTTCACGCCGCCCGAAATGATCATGTCCTTGATGCGGTCGCTCAGGTAGATGAACCCGTCTTCGTCGAGCCACCCGGCATCGCCCACCGCGAAGTAGCTGTCGCTGTCGAGCACGTCGCGGCCGAGCATCGGGCCGTTCAGGTAGCGGTCGATCACGACCGGTGATTTCACCCAGACCGCGCCGACCTGGCCGGCCGGCAGCGCATGACCTGACTCGTCCTTGATGCGGATGTGCACGTGACGATGCGGAAGGCCGCTCGAACCGGGCTTGCGCTGCATGTCTTCCGGACGCAGGTGCGCGATCATGCCGACCTCGGTTGCGCCGTAGCCTTCGTGCAGTACGTGGCCGAAATGGCCGATGGTCCATTCGCGCACGGTGCTCGGCACGGGTGCGGCGCCGACCCGGATCGAGCGGATCGACGAGATGTCGTAGCGGGCGAGCACGTCGGGCGCCAGCGACGCGACGCGCTTGAGCATCGTCGGCACGACGGTCCAGTGGTTGACCCGCCAGCGCTCGATCACGGCGAGGGCCGCCTCGGGCTCGAAGCGGCGCATCATCACGATCGGGTTGCCGGCGCGTAGCGCGTTCCAGCAGAGATTCGGGCCCGCGCCGTGATGCATCGGCAGCGTCAGCAGCGTGACGGCGCCCGCGCGTTGCGGGTCGACCGCCTCGATGCTCTGCACATACTCGAGCATCTCGGGCGTGACTTCCGCACGGATCATCGCAACGCCTTTCGGCCGCCCGGTCGTGCCGGACGTGTAGATGATCAGCGGCGGACGACCTGTCGAAAACAGGTGCGTCGGCGCCGGGGTATCGATCAGGTTTGCGAATCGAACGACATCGGGCGCCTGCCCGGCGCCGAGCGAGATCCGGGCCTTGAGCGGCAAACCTTCGCTGGCGGCGAGGCACACGGCCGGATCGTCGTCGTCGAACACCAGGAAGGTGGCCCGACTGTCTTCCAGCACGAAGCGGGTCTCGACCGTCGTGAGGCGCCAGTTGAACGGCAGCACCGAACAGCCGAGCTTGGCCGCGGCGGCGTGCACGATCTGCCACTCGTGGCGGATCTGCGACCGGATCGCGATGATGTCGCCCGGTTGCGCGCCGAGATCGAGCAAGCCGCGGGCTGCGCGGTCTGCGGCATCGTTCCACGCCCGGAAGGTCAGGGTCGTGTCGCCGTCGACGATCGCGATATCGTCGGGGCGGTCAGCCGCCCAGTGTTCAAGGGAATTCGGCACGCAAGCGCCTGCGTCGAATGGCGACGCAGGGACGGTCTTGCACGGTGCCTCTGATCGGACAATCATCTGCGCGTCTCCTGACTTGTTTGACTCCAGTCTATGGCTGGCCTGATTCGCATTCTTCGTCGCTTCCGACGATTTTCGCGCGCGTGGATCGTCACGCGGCTACGCACTATCGCCCGCAATACCACGGCGCGCGCTTCGCGAAAAACGCGCTCATTCCTTCCGTGAAATCCTCGGTCCGCGCGCAGCGCAGAAAGGCTTTGCGTTCGGCGTCCAGCTGTACGTCGAGCGGGCGATCGAACGACGCGCGTAGCAGGCGCCTGGTCTCCCCATACGCGCGGGTCGGGCCGGCCGCGAGCCGCTGCGCAAGCGCGTCGACTTCCTGTTCGAGCGCGTCATCAGGCACCACGCGGTTGACGAGCCCGAGCCGCAACGCGGCTTCCGCGTCGAGCCGATCGCCCAGCAATGCGATCTCCATCGCGTGGCGCAGGCCGACGACACGCGGCAGTTGCCATGACGTCGAGCAGTCTGGGCTGACGCCCACCTGCGTATAGGCGAAGCTGAAGCGGGCGCCCGCGCCGGCGATCGCCAGATCGGCCGCGAGCGCGCCCCCCAGCCCGCCGCCCGCGACGAGGCCGGCCAGGCTCGCGACGACGGGCGCATCCATTTCGGCCAGCAAGCCGATGCCTTCGTGCATCGGATCGATCAGCAACGCCGCGCCGTCGACGGGGTCCTCACGCATGCAGGCGAGGTCACCGCCCACGGAAAACGCACGCCCCTCACCGCTGATGACGACCGCGCGTACCGTCGGGTCGCCGGCCGCCGCGCGGCAGGCCTGCGCGAAGCCGCGCGCGGTAGGCACGTCGAGCGCGTTCAGCGCGTCGGGACGGTTGAAGTGAATGCGCGCGACCTGCTGTTCGACGCGATAGCGCAGCGGCTCGGAGGATGCCTGTTGCATGGTTCGCTCTCTCGGGTGATGCGGGGCTCGCCACACCGGCTTCCCCGCGTGGCAGGATGCCCGCCTCGCACGACGACACACGCGACGCGGACAGGAGCGGCGGTGTATGCGCCCGGCACCGGCGCATCACGCGGCCGGCTCGGCCGAACGAGTCGACCATCCGGTCGACGGCGGCCGCACCGGGCCGCGCCGGCGCATCTGTGCAGTACGGCGCCCTGCTCGCCGACCGGCGACACGATGCCAATCACGACGTCGTCGACCAGCGCGATGTCGAGCATCGTGCAATCACGCGCGGCCGCCCACACCTGCGTGGCGAGCTGCAACGCGGTGATTTCGAGTCGCGCGCAGTCGGCGCGCCCCCTGCCACGTGGCGTCCGGACGTGGTCGTAGATTAGTGCTTCGGTCATCGGGGTGAACTGCTGGAAATGAGGTTTGTCGGAAGGCGCGGGTCTCCCGCCGCGCGTCCGGCCCTATCTCGCCGTCGCTGCGTGCAACAGCCGTAAGCAGGCCCTGGCTGGTCCATTGTGTGGCACCCGATGGAAAATCTGGAGAGCGAAAGATGCCAATCTATGCGATCGGCTGGCGGAAATTGCCATGCCTCCCGTGCGGCGGGCACGCGCCGGTGATCGACCGGTTACCCGATCAGGCCCGTGCGACGCGCAATTGCGATTGCCTGCGTGCGATTGTTCGCGCCGAGCTTCGCGCTGAGGTTGCGCCGACTGATCGCCGGCACGTGCCGAATCGGTGGCACGCGCGGCAACGGCGTTAGCCTAACGCGCGCGCTCGGCGTTCTGCCTGACCGTTTGCGCGAGCTCCGTCATGCTGGCCGCCGTCTGCTGAAGCGACGCGGCCTGCTCTTCCGTGCGCCGCGACAGGTCCAGGTCGCCCGCCGCGACTTCGCCGGCGGCAAGATGAATCGTCCCCGTCGCGACGTGAACGCCCGCAAACAGCTTCGTCAGCCCCGAATTGATGCCGTTCAGCGAATCGAGCGTCGCGCCGATCACGTCGCTGCGCTGCACGGCGAGCTGCCGGGTCAGGTCGCCGGCGGCCAGCCGCCCCGCGGCTTCGTGAGCGAGGCCGAGCGGCCGATCGACTCCGCGTCGCAACGCAATCCATGCGATGAATTGCAGGCCGGGCTGACGATCTTTCATTCGTCCGTCGCCGGTCTCGGCGGATGCCCGTATGCGAAAGGTGCAACGGGCAACGTCGCCACCGAGGATCTGCTGTACCTGCTCCAGGGGCTCGGCATCGAAACCGGTGTCGATCTGACTGCGGCGGTCGAGACCGGGGAGTTCATCTGCCGGTCGATGGGTCGTCCATACGGTTCGCGCGCAGGCCGTGCATTGGCAGCGCGTAACAGTGATCTTGCGGAGCGTGCCGTCTTCCGACCATGAATCGTCAGAGTGCCAGGCGCATTCGATGGACGGAGACCTGCTGTCCTTCGCATCACGGCGATCAGATCTCGTTGCCGCCCATTGTCCTCCCGAGTCCTTTTGATGCGCCGAGCTCATTCCAGGCCCGGCTCACCAAGCGGCAAACACATCCTGCGCGATCCCGAAACCCGTGCTCATCCCCGCCCCGCTCGTCACGACGACGACACGTGTAGCGTCGTCCGGTACCTCGATCACGCAATCGGCATCGGCCGCCGACGGATAGCTGCCGGTCCAGCGTTCGACGATGTCCAGTTCCGGCATCTCGAGCGTCTCGTGCAGCAGGCGCACGATCTGCGCATCGATCTCCTGCGTCGCAAACGGCAGCGGTGCAGCGCCGTATTCATGCGAATCGCCCACCACGAGACTGCCGTCGGCGCTCTGCACCGCGATCAGGTGGATGCCGTATCCGAGGCACACGGGCTCTTCCGCCTTCAGGCGCGTGCGCAATGCGTCGGCGGCCGGCAGCGCCGCGAAACCCGAGTAACGCAGCAGGCTCAGGTCGCTCATCACCGCGGCGTGCAGCGCCAGCGGGCGGCGCGGCCGCACGCGCAGCATCTGCAACTGGCACAGCCGCACCTTGTGCCGCGCGAACCAGTCGCCATACAGGTGACGGCTGTCCGCATTGCCGCAGACGATCACGCGCTCCGCGTGCACCACGCCGCGCGACGTACGCACGGTCGGCGTGCGCACCTCGTGCACCATCTCGCCGTAGCGGAACCGCACGTCGAAGCGTTCCGCCAGCCAGGCGGCCAGCTGCGGGATCGCGGTACGCGGCTCGATGCGCAGTTCATGCGGGCTGTGCAGCACGCCTTGCGCGCCGTCCAGCCGCAACTCCGGCGCCACGGCCGCCGCTTCGCCGGGCGTCAAGACCCGGCAGCCGTCGGCCATGCCGGTCTGCATGAAGGCATCGATCAGGTGCATCGCCTCGGGGCGACGCGCAATCAGGTGCAGGCCCTTGTGCAGCACGTCGATGCCGGCTTGCGGTGCGACGTCCGCCCAGACCTCGCGGCTCGCTCGCGCACGCCGCCAGCTGTGTTCGGCGTGCTGCCCGGTGACGGTAACGAAGCCGAAATTGCGGATCGACGCGCCCACGCAGGCGGCGTCGCGTTCGATCACACAGACGCGCAGCCCCTTGAGTGCTGCCGTATAGGCATGGGCGAGGCCGACGATACCGGCGCCGACGACGACCACGTCATAAGAATCTGCCGCTGCGATAGCGTTCACGATTGCACTTTCCTTCTGTCGAGATGACACGCGCCGCCCCTTCGGGGCGAGCGCATCGGTTGCTGCTGGTCGCGTCCCATGGACGTATTCCCGGGTGCGAGGCGAACGGACCCGTGCGCTCCCGGGACTGGCGCCCGATTCCGCACTATCGCGACGCGAGATGACATCCGAATGAAAAACCACAAAAAAGCATTAATTGGCATATTTTGCCATTTCACGACACGGAGGAAGTTTACGTCGAACCGTCGGCTCGCTGCATTCGCCCGCGCTCCAATCACGTTGATCGATTCCACCGTCGGCATAGGGATAACCGGTCGAAAAGCAGTGACTGTATCGCTCGAACACGATGCGCTCGCCCATCGGAACAGCAATCCACGCAACACACCCCCAGCCTTGTCACGCATCCGAAGCGGATCTCCGTCGCCCGCAACGCGACGTGGCAATTTCAGCCAATTAATGCTCTTTTGTGGTTTTTCATGTGCATGTCACCAAGGGCCGCAACACTGCCGTGTCTCCGGAAATCGCGTCATCGGGAATCCGGCCGACGGACACAACGGAGGGTCGACGGAATCGCCGCGAGCGTTCGGATCGACCTTTCAATTGATTCACAGTCCTTAATTAAACAAGCACCGCTCTCGCATGAAAAATTCAACGATGAAGAAGTTCGCACTGTCCGCTCTCTCGCTGTCGCTGCTGGGTGTCGCCGGCGTGGCGCACGCACAGTCGAACGTCGCGCTGTACGGCGTGATCGACACGTCGATCACGTACGTTCACGGCAACAGCGGCACCGGCAACAATCTGTGGCAAATGGGCAGCGGCAACCTGTCGGGCAGCCGCTGGGGCATGAAGGGCAGCGAGGATCTGGGCGGCGGGCTGAAGACCGTGTTCCAGCTCGAAAGCGGCTTCAATTCGGGCACGGGCCGCCTCGGCCAGGGCGGCCGCATGTTCGGCCGCCAGGCGTTCGTCGGCCTGCAGAGCAGCCAGTACGGCACCGTCACGCTGGGCCGCCAGTACGATCCGATCGTCGACCTGGTTCAGGGTGTCACCGGCGACAACTATTTCGGCGGCATCTTCGCGACGCCGGGCGACGTCGACAACAACGACAACAGCCTGCGCGTGAGCAATACGGTCAAGTACACGTCGCCGGTGCTGTCCGGCCTGCAGGTCGAAGCGATGTACGGCTTCGGCGGCGTCGCCGGCTCGACGGGCTCGGGCCTCACGTACGCGATCGCAGCCGCGTACAACAACGGCCCGCTGGGCATCGCCGGCGGCTACTTCTACACCAACAACGTGAACGGCGTCGCACGCGCCACGGGCTGGAGCGGTTCGTCCGACGCGATCTTCGACGGCCCGATCAACAGCGGCTACCTGAGCGCGAAGAGCATCGGCATCGCACAGGTCGCGGGGCAGTATGCGATCGGCCCGGTCACGCTGGGCCTCGGCTACAGCAACGCGCAGTACCGGCGCGACGGTGATTCGCTCGCCGGCTTCGCCAACACGCAGAAGTACAACACCGGTCGCGCATTCGTCACGTACCAGGCATCGGCGCCGCTGCTGCTCGGTATCGGCTATGCGTACACGAAGGCGAGCGGCAACGTCGACGCGAAGTATCACCAGGTATCGGTGGGTGCCGACTATTCGCTGTCGAAGCGTACCGACCTCTACCTGATCGGCGCGTACCAGCATGCGAGCGGCCAGCAGCAGGTCGTGAACGCGAGCGGGCAGCTGGTCACGCAGGATGCGCAGGCGTCGATCGGTTCGTACGGCTACGCCGGCACGAAATCGCAGGAGATCGTCGCGCTGGGCCTGCGTCACAAGTTCTGATCGAGACGCCGGACGGTCCCGGGTGCCAGCGTGCAGCCGGGGCCGCCCGGCGGCCTCACGCGCGACCTTGCTTCCCCTTGGGTCCGCGCTTCGCATCGCCCTGCCTGGCGATCATTGCCCTCGCGGGTTCCTCGCCGACTTCGTCACGGCAAATACACGCACGTCACGACGCAATGACCGACGGCAAGTCGCCCGCCAGCAGTTGCTGCGGCACCTGGCTGAACGCGTAGCGCCCGGTACCCGGCTGCAGGTCGAACACCCAGACGATGTCGAAACGCTCGCCCGGCCACTTCGACGGCACCGGTCCGTTCGACAACGGCAGATGGGCGGCGATCGCGGGGATGTCCTCGTGCTGCCAGCAGATCAGCACGACGCCCTGGCTGCGCTGCGCCGCCGTCGCGACGTCGGCCTCCTGCCCTTTCGTATAGGTCGTGTCGAGCTTGAGCGGTATGCGCTGGCTCAGCGGCGTGACCGTCTCGGTCGGCCGCCGGCTCTTCGCATGCGGCGCAACGCCCGCCGCGAACAGCACGCCCGGCTTCGCGAGCACCGCGCTCTGCAGCGGGCCGCGCGCGGGATCGAACAACGCAACCAGCGCGCCGGCGCGTTGCCAGCCCAGCGGAATCAGGCTCTCCTTGTCCTGCTCCCCGTTCGCGTTCACGCCGTACGGCTTGCCGTTGTCGTCCGGCTTTTCCGCGTGACGAATGATCATGATTTTTTTGGCAATGGGCGCAGTCACTGTGATCGATTCCTTTCGTGGACAGGTTCACGCAGATGAAAAGGCCACGCCCGTAGCGGCGTTGCAACCCGTGTCACTGTGATAGCAATGGATCCATGCGAACGCAAGCGAATTCCATGCACGAGCCCGCGCCGTACGGAGCCGAAACCCGTTGCAAGGGATTCACCATACATCGCCCCGCGGCGTCATGCGCGCTACCCGTGCGTCGTGACGTCGTGGCGTCGTGATCGGGCGACTCGCGCATCAGCCGGCTCCGCGCGATCCGTTCGAGCACGTCGCGATGCCAGTGTCGTCATCACTTCACTGTCGAAGCGATCGCGCTCGGCGAGACACGACTCGATCCTGCAGACATCCTCCGACAGGGATGCCAGACCATCCACGTTGACGCAAAACATCGCGCGCGTGCGAGCTCGCGAAATGGCCGCGGCTTCGCCCGACAGAAATCGGCGTCGCGTGCGGCCTGTTCCGCGGCTACCACGCGACACTCGACCGCGATGAAGCGGTCAGGACCGACGCGCGCGCGGCAGTCCCGCGCGCCTCGCCGTGAAGAAGCCCGTCATCCGCGCCCGCCGCTCACTCGAACCGGCAAGCCGCGCGCGGCAGCGCCGAGAGCGTGTCGCTCGACAGTTTCAGAATGCCGTCGAAATTGGCCTGATTGTCCGCCGGGCAGAAATCCGCGAGTTTCATGCCGTCCGGACGCGTGTACTCGACATTGAACACGGCCTTGTTCAGTGCGATGAAGCTCGCATAGTCGCCGCACTCGTGGAATCGGTTGCATTGCTCGTTGAGCGCCCAGTCGGCCACTTTCGCCATCGCGGCAGCGATACCCGAGCCGTTCTTGAGGCCCATCGACATCCCGCGATCGTGGGCGGCGGCGATCAGCGCCGTGTTGTATCGCAGCTGATCGTCGCGCGTCAGCGGAAAGCCGGTTTCCTGGCGATAGCTGTCGTCGAGGTCCGGCTCGATGCCGTCGCAGCCCTTTTGCTTCGCCTGGTCGAGCCGCGCCAGCATCAGGGGCATCAGGATCGCGGTCTGGCGAATGTCCAGCCAGCGCTCATGATCCTCGTATCCTTCGACGGGGTTGCCGAGCACGCTGTCCGGAAACTTGCCGGCGTCTCCTCGGGTGTCTTCCCGCCCGCCCACCTCCATGTAGCAGACGACATAGATGCCCTTCGCCTTCAGGCGCCGGATCGTGCCCGCATCGGTCAGCTCCATGTCGACGTCGAACATCTTGCGCGGGTTGTTCACGCCGTCCAGCACTGTCTCGTTGATCCGGTTGCCGTCGATCTGCCATTGCCAGCTCGTGCCGGGCACGAGCGGCTTCCACGCGGCGGCCTGCGCTGCACGTGCCGAAGCGGCCGCGAACGCGCTGCCGGGCACGGACGAATCCGAGTCGCCTCCGCACGCCGCAAGCAGCAGCATCAGCACGAATGAAGCGAACGATCTTGCGGACATGGCGAATCCTTTGCCTGTTGGCGGCTTGTCAGGATGCGAGGGTGCGAGGAAGACGCGTGCAGCGCAACGCGGGCGAGGCATCTGCCGATGCTGCAGTGGTACGGGAATGCGCGAGATACGTGCGGATGGTAGGCGGGAACACCATGCCCATCTGTTCCGATTTGTCGATTTTTGTCGGCACTGCGGACGGCGGCAGGCCGTCAACCTCGCGACGACCAGGAACCGCCGAAGCGTGTCGGCCACGGCCGAAAAAAATTGGAAGTCTTATATGAACGCCACTAATGCATAAAAAGTAAAAATAAAACAAGCGCGTTTCTCAAAACCATAACTGGAACCGATGTCACACAAAAATTTATTTACACCAATCCAATCACTCGACCGAATTATTCAATCACGAGCAGCAATTTTCGCGCTCCAATTTTATTTCTTGATCGCTTTTTCAGGCGACCTGAGACACCCGACCTCTAGACCAGCCACATAAGCGGCTCTCAACCATTCGCCCTCCGACTTCATTCTCATTTTCCACAACCATCACCTTCATCGTTCAAATGAAATTAACAATGGTTATGCCGATTAAATTTGTTTGACAATTAAACGTAATGCTAATTAAAGTCGTCGCCGACGATGCGCAGGTCGCCGCTCGACTCGCGCAGCCATCAACCATCACCAGGGCAAGCAACGCGATGAATTCAATTGGCAGCAACATGGCAGGCAGGAATAGCGTCAAGCCCAACGACAGCGGCCACCGGCAATTGCGGATACGTCGCGGAACGGTGTCGGACACATCACGCATCTGCGCGCTGTTCGAACGGGAATATGGCGACTCGTCGCATCCCTGTCTCGATGCGGGCTACGTGAGGAGCGCCGTATCGAACAAGTCGGAGCTGTGGTTTGTGGCCGAAGAGGAGACGCAAGCCGCGATCGGTTGCATGAGCGTCAGCTACAACGCGCAGAATCGCTCATGGGAATACGGTCGCGCAATGATTTCCCGGCACCATCGTCACCTGGGCGTACTGTCGGCGTTGATGCAATCCGCGATCGACACGATGCCGGCCGCGGATCATGACCTGGCATTCGCGATTGCCCGCACCGATATCGCGCTGCGCGCGTTACAGCGTCATGTCGATGGCGTCGTGGTCGGACACGACGGGTCGCCCGACAGCGCGCATGGCGTGCGTGAACATCACGTCATCGCAATCGAAAAATTCCGCTCGCCGCGCTTCAGACATGGCCTGCCGCGCTCCCCGATATTCCGCGAGTCCGAGGTTCTGCGCAGCGCGATCTTCGAACCGCTCGGTCTCGCGGGTACGCCGGAACCCTACCCCGATACCTGCTTCTGGGGGCATGGGGACGACTGCTCGGATGGCTTCACGTTTCGCGCCGACGAGCGGGCCGATGCGATCTATCTCTGCCAGCATGTCGGCGGCCCGTTCATGACCGAGCGCGATGTCGCGGCCGATCTGCTTCGTTTCCTGAAACGGCGAAGCACGGCGACCTATGTTGGCGCGATCGTCCTCGCCGACAAGCTGACACTGGTCAAGGCAATGCTTGACGCCGGATTCCGCATCACGGCCTATCTGCCGGCATGGCACTGGAGCCGTGGCGCGCGCTATGACTGCCTGCTACTCGCCCGGCGGGACGACGGCTTCGCGAGCAAGAACGGACTTGACGAACACATCGACATGCTCGATGCCGCCTACCGCGAAATCGGCCAACGCATCCTGTCCGCCTGACACCTCCCCAATCCATCCACTCAATCGAGGTAGTACATGACCAAAGACGAATGGCGCGCGGTCAAGGCGACATTGCCGAACGGGCCCACGGGAAACGTCACGCTCGCGCTGTGGCTCGCCGATATCGCATTGCTTGCCGCTGCGTGGATGCTTTGGCTTGCCGGCGGGCTCGGACGTCCCGCGGCACTCGTCCTCGCGATGCTCGCGCTGATTCACCTCTATCTGATCATGCACGAGGCACTGCATAACGCCGCATCGCGTTCGCACGGTTGCAACGAGGCCATCGGGCATCTCTGCGGATGGATCATCGGCTTGCCGTACCTGCCGCGGCGCAGGACGCATCTGGGCCATCACGCGTGGACCGCGCATCCGTCACGGGATCCGGAGAATCGCAAGATGATCCAGAAGTTCTCCGTGATGACGGAACGCGGCGCACGTACGCTCGAATTCATCTGGCGGCACTGGATCCCGATGATGGCGTTCAATCATTTCCTGAGCCACTGGATTACGCCGTTCCTGCAACGCGATACGCCGGCGAACCGCGCGAAATCGAACACCGAGATTGCATTCAGCGCGGTCTACGTGGCCGGTTATGCGGCGGTCGGCGCGCTGGCGTATCGCGCGGGTGTGCTCGGCAGCCTCATCGCGTTCTCGACGATCCTGTGGATCGTGTTGCTGATGGCCGTCGAACTGCTCAACCTTCCGCATCACGCCGAGATCCCGCTGCTGGCCGACGACGCGGCACGCCCGCCGCTCTGGGAGCAGGACGTGGTCTCGCACAGCTGCGCCAACGTGCCCGTCTGGTCACGCTGGGTGATCCTGAATTTCAATCTTCACGTCGCCCATCATGCGTATCCATGGTTGCCGTGGTACGACCTGCCTCGCGCGCAACGGCACCTCGACGCGGTCTCGGCCGCCGAGGTGCCGCGCCAGACCCACGAGTGGGCCTTCGCCGTGACCAAGCGGCGCCGGCCGCTGCTCGAATTGATGGGGCATTTCTTCGACAAGCGTGGCGCGTCGTCCGGGGGCGGGCGCTGACCCTCCGCCCCGACGATCCCGTCCGGCGAGTGTCGGCGGCCCGGCCGTCGACACTCGCGCGCCTTGTCAGGAGGGCTCACCGGTTGACCTCGACGATTTGAGCGGTAGTTGCCGTTCAACGGAGGCACTCGGCCATTCCTCCGGTTGCCGGTCGCGGAAGCCGGAGACCACGGGAAACCGCATCGCAATGATGCGGACGGCCCACGTGGCCTCCTCCTTCGCCCATCTTCGTTCATTGGCCGGGCGCGAGGTCGTTGGCAAACCGGTTCGTGTAACCGAGCGTACCGACACCGCCGATCGAATTGCACGTCGACGATGCGGCGCCGGGCGGGCAATCGACGTCACGGTCGAACGACCAGAAGTGGACACCCACGAGACCATTCTGTTTCACGAACTGCGCAACGGTATCCACGTCCGCCGGCGTGAAGGTTTCGCCGGCCACATCGTTGCCGCCGATCATCGGCGTCAGCTCGATCTGGCTGTACGGCACACCCCAGTGGTCGTGCAGGTTCATTGCCGCCTGGATCGCAGACTGTCCCATCTGGCAGGTGCCGCTCGCCACCACGCAGTTCCCCGCACTCGCCGACCCGTAGTCCATCGTCATCAGGTCGATGGTGTAGTTCTTCAGGCCGTACGCCTGGATCGCCTGCATGACCCAGTCGCCATACACGTTGAAGCTGTCGGGTGCGCTGGGGCCCCAGGAACTGGCCGTGGTCGCGCCTTGCTGGGAAGGGGCGAGTGTGGCCAGCGTAAAGCTGAAGCGCAGGCCGGGATAATTCTGCTGGGCGACTGCCACACGCTGGACGAGATCGTTGATCACCTGTTGCGTCTGCCCACCCTCGATATCGAAATCGATCCCGATCAGGTTGCTCGACGCATAGCGATTGATGAAGGCCGTCATGCCCGCATCCGTCCCGCACGTGAACATGCCGGCCGCGCCACCGGTGGAAATCACGTAATTCACGTTGGCCGCGGTGAAAAGCGGCACATTGGCGGCCGCCATCGCGCCACCGTCGACGCCCGCCCAGTTCTCGCTGCCGCATTCACCGGTCGCGAATGCGAGCGTCATCGTACGCACACCGGTTGGCAGCACCGACAGCACCGGGCTCAACTGACCCGTGACGTTCGTCGAGATGACGTTCGTGTTCCAGTTCATCGAAATCGTCGCGTCCTTGTACGGGCTATAGACGAAGGCCGGCGCCGTGCCGGTACTCGTCCCGCCCGCCGCGGCAGCGCCGCTGCCGGTGCCGAAAAATGACCCTGCCAGCAGAAGCGCCAGCGCGCCCCTCAAGGTCGATCGCTTCATGAATCCGGTTTGGTTGCTCTTCATTTTCATGCCCTCATCGTGTTTGACGCATGACCGGCACCGGTCTTTCACGCAAACCGTGCCGGAGAATATTTCAGGAAGATGCGCTCCGCCCACACGGGCGTAACGGAAACCCGCCACGCGCCATGACGGCGAGCGCCAGTATTATTGATACGCACTACCGATCAAATATCGCCATCAAATCAACCCTGGCGTCCCCCGGTGACCAGGTCCTGGCCTTTCAGCGCCGTGTAACTGCCCGCGGCGCCGCATCTGGTTCGTGGCGCCCCCTTTCGATTGACAAAGCTCCGCCCAGGTCGAATTCAGAAGAAATCAACCTTACAAATTGCCATTCGATGAAAAATTTCTATACTGATCCTGCTTTTTATATCAACGACGGAAAACGCTAAGACTTCGGCCAATACTGATGAAACATGTCATCCCCCACTTTCGTTCGGGACCGGATGTCCTTAACAACGCGATGCAAGCGGTTTCGTGAGGTTGTCACGCCCGCCCGTGAGGTAGCCAATGTAGTAAAGCTTCACTCCGGCGCCGTCGCTTCGCTTTGTTATACTACATAATCATCAGGCAGCAACCCTGGAATCGATTATTTCCACCAATATCGAAATCCGAAATATTCACGCGATCGCATTTCCAAATTGAAATTGTCGCCATTCGATAATTCAAACAGATATCTCGCAGCCATTTGGCCGATTGTTCAAATCGGAGAAATTAAGACGACATGCTTTTGCCTCATTGTTTTGACGGTCGACCCGTCATCACGTGACGTTGCCGTTCCCGCCCTTGATGCATCCACCGAACCCGGAGGCCGAACATGACCGTCAATGCCGCCACCCAAGCGTCGACCCGCACTGCCCAAGTCGTCACCCGGGTGTACGCGAGGCTCCTGCTGGTCGGCTTCGCGCTGGTGCCTGCGTATCTGATCGCCTACCTGTACTTCTTCCAGGACCCGTCGCTGAAATTCGAGAATCACGCCTTTCACGAACTGGCGATTGCGGCCGCCACGCTCGAAGGCGCGTTCGTCACGTATGTCTGCTGGCGCTGCTATCGCCTGTCGGGCGAGCCGTTGCTGCGCTGGCTTACGCTGGGCTTTCTGGGCTTTTCGCTCGTCTATGCGTTGCATGGCGCGTTCACCGGCATGGCGCATCACAATATCTGGCTGTTCCTGCTGTACGGGCCGGCGTCGCGCCTGACCATGTCGATCCTGATCTTCGTCGGGCAGCTCACCTATAGCCGCAAGGCCGACAGCGCGGCAACCCGCGCCGATCCCCGCATCTGGTTACCCTGGCTCGCGCTGTTCGGGCTCGTCGACGTTGCGGTCGCCGTGATCGCTTTCTCCCCCATGGCCGGCAACCTGTGGGTACGCCTGTCGATGGAGGGCGGCGCACTGCTGCTCTCGGTCGTGAACGTCGTCGCGCTGGTCGTGCGCCGCATCCGCTCGCCGCTGATGACGATCTACGGCATCTCGGTCACGTCGTTCGCGCTCTCGTCGCTCGCCTTCATCCTCGGGCGGCCGTGGAATCACATGTGGTGGCTGGCGCATGCGATTTTCGCGGCCGGCTTCTTCCTGCTCAGTTTCGGCGTGGTGCAGGCCTTTCAAACGACCCGTTCGTTTTCGAAGATCTACAGCCAGGCGGAACTGTTTGCCCGGTTGCGGGAAGCAATGGCCAGGACGGAGCGCGCGCTGCAGGCGCTGCAACGGACCAACGAAAAGCTCGAGCATCTGGCGGCCACGGACCCGCTCACGGGCGCGACCAACCGGCGGCAATTCATCGAAAGCGTGGAGGCGGAAATCCACCGCGCCAAGCGCAATGGCGCGCCGTTCTCGTTGCTCGCGCTCGATCTCGACCACTTCAAGGCGATCAACGACAGTTACGGGCATCAGGCGGGCGATCAGGTGTTGCAACGCTTCGTCGACAAATGCGTCGATGCGATCCGGCCGTACGATGGCGTCGCGCGGGTGGGCGGAGAGGAATTCATGGTGCTGCTGCCGCAAGCCGCGCTGGACACCGCCCAGTCGATCGGCGAACGCATCCGCGCGGCGATCGCGGGCGCGCCGTTCGAGGCAGGCATCGGCGAACCGATCAAGGTCACCGTGAGCGTCGGCGCGTCCGAATTCGGTCGGGATGGCGAAACGATCGACGCGATCCTGCGCAAGGCGGACGAACGCCTGTACCGCGCGAAGCATCTAGGTCGCAACCAGGTGGTCGCCGGGTAACCGGTTGCCGTGTCGGTGCGGTCCACCGCGTCCGTGTCAGGCGTTCTTCAATCCATGACGCCCCGGGCGTCGCCCGGCGCGTCATGTCGCGGCCGTATCAGAACGGGCTGCGTGTCGTATCGCCATGAGTGAACGTCGCGTCGACGACCTGATAGAACGCCATCGCCGTATCCGCGACCTCCCAGACCGCGAGGATGACGTGGTAACCGCTACGCATCGGCAACCGGCACTGGTGAATGGTCGGCTGCTGCGGCACCAGGTTCGCGTTCGGATCC
This sequence comes from Burkholderia lata, assembly GCF_000012945.1. Lineage (NCBI taxonomy): Bacteria > Pseudomonadati > Pseudomonadota > Betaproteobacteria > Burkholderiales > Burkholderiaceae > Burkholderia > Burkholderia lata. Next base: position 247,104 of record NC_007509.1, on the reverse strand, counting down.
CAGTAGGGCTGGCCGGGATTCTGGATCGTGCAGAACGGCGTGGGCTCGAACTGCGCGCGCGTCAGCTTTTCCGACGGGTTCCAGTCGGCGCGCGTAATGAAGTAGTTCCAGCGACGCGTCTTGTGCACGGCGCTGAATTCCCATTTGAAATTCTGCAACGCGCCCGGCCGTAGCGGGATCTTCTGCCAGCGGCCCGGCGACTGCTCGTTCAGCACGGGCAGCGGGCCATTCGTGCTGGCGCCGGCGATTTCGCCGTCGATCGGCGGTGCGGCATTCTTCGCGTCGGCCGGCGCAAACGGATCGGACAGGCCGCTTTGCGTCGCGGGGAAGAACTTGCCGTTCTCCATCGCGTTCGCGTGCCACGCGTCGACAGGGCAATCCGGATTCTGGCCTTGCGTGCACAGCACGATGCGCGATGGCGGTTCGGTCAAACGGCCGTGCGCGTGAGCACCGGCCGCCGCGACCAGCAGCGCCACGCCGGCCAACGAGCGTGGCATCACGGAAGCGGCCACTCTGCGGATGATCTTGTTCATGAGCCCTCATGCGATTGATGTCGGAATGGATATGCGCACGTCGAGCCTGCCGCAAGATCCCGGGCAGAGATGCCTGTCGACGTGTCGGCGCGCACACGGATCGGCAAAAGCGGCGGCCAAATGAAACCGCGGCAAGCGATGATTCATCGTCATGCTTTCTGACAAATCACTTTCACCGAATCGAACCTTATCGACAAAAATCGGAAAAATAAACGTCCCGCATGGATCGTTTTTTAATTCGAATCAAACACTTGAATCATTTTTCATTCCAACCGGATTGGGCTCGACATCAAATGCGAAATGGAATGAACCGCCCATTCATCGAGAACAGCATTCCCGATTGCTCTGCAGGCGGCCTGGCGCATCGGACTGTCTGTCGCCGTTACTCCTGAATCGGCAACGCCAGCCGCCAGCTCAGGTTCCGGCGCGCGCTCGATTCGCAACGCGTGTAGAAAAAATCGGTCAGATAGATGCGCGGACGAACGAGCAGCCAGCGAAGAATCGACCGCTCATGAAGGTCGTAAGCCCGGTCGTCAAGATCGGGGCGCTCTGCCCGGAGCAGGCGGCCGTCTTCGCGAAATCGGCTGCGAGAAGCACCCAGCACGGCCAGGTCGATGTCGCACACGAAACGGGTATCCAGTTCCGCCGCGATTCCGACGTGGGTCGTCGCGAGAATCATCGCGCAGATCCGGTCGCACGCGCCGATTCGCCCCGCCGCCAGGTGCCGGAACCAGTCGGCGCTGCGCTGCTCGTTGTTCTTCGCGCCCGGGACGTAAATCACGTCGTGGAACCAGAGCGCGAGTTCGACCGCATCCGGATCGGGCATCGCGCCGCGCGCGAGGTCGACATGACGCAGGCAGCGTTTCACGTGTGCGAGCGTGTGGTAATGCCGCATCGGCTCCGCATAGCCTTCCGCCAGCAAGCGATAGACCTCCTCGGCATGGATCCCGCCGCTGCCCGACCACAACGCAACGAACCGCTCCTGCGTCTGGTTCACGTTCGCTCCTTGGCCGGTGGCGGCTGCACAGGCTCGCCCCACGCCGACATTACCGCCATGCACTCAGAGAAATTCCCTGCGAATGTCGATGCTCGACCGCTGCCCGATGTTTCCGTAGTGATGCGCGAGCCATGCATCGGCTTCGCGTCGTCCGTGGTCATGCAACTCGCTCAGGAATCCCCAGTCCGCGTTGTACTTGCTCGATACGCTCAACGCGCTCAACGCGTCGTCGGCGCGAATGGAATGGATCAGCATTTCCTTCATCTCGCCGCGCTTGATCGTGCCCTGCTGGATCAGGTCGGTGACGAACGCGATCGCGCGCATCTCGCGCATCAGCGACGAGTTGAAACTGATCTCGCTGATGCGGTTCAGGATCTCCGCGGCCGTGATGGGCACCCCGCGGCGCACGAGCGGATTGATGTGCACGATCACGACGTCGCGCGTCGCGCAATTGTAGATAAGCGGATAGATGGCCGGATTGCCCATGTAGCCGCCATCCCAGTAGTACTCGCCATCGATCGCGACTGCCTGGAACAGTGTCGGCACGCATGCCGATGCCAGCACCGCGTCGGCACATACATCCTCGCCGGTGAAGATGCGGATCTTCCCCGTCTCGACGTTGGTGGCGCAGAGATACAACCGGATCGGGCAATGCTTGCGCAGCGCGTCGAAGTCGACCTGGCTCTCGAGCACTTCGCGCAGCGGATTCAGGTTGTTCGGATTGAACTGATACGGCGAGAACACGCGCAGCATCATGTCAGTGAAGGCATAAAGCGGCGAATGATCGAGCCCGAAGCTGTGCGTCCCCTTCAGCCACGGCACCCAGCGCAACGGGTTGTAGCGCTCCGCCGATCGCGCGACCGCCTCCCAGAAGTCGTGCAGCGCCTCGCGCGCACCGTCCTCGCCCCCTTTCAGCAGCCCGCAGGCAAGCACGGCAGCGTTCATCGCGCCGGCGCTGGTTGCACAGACACCCTCGATGTCGAGCCTGCCGTCTTCGAGCAGACGATCGAGCACGCCCCAAGTGAATGCGCCGTGCATCCCGCCACCCTGCAGCGCCAGCGTGATCGGTTTGCGCGGACCATCGTGGCGGCGTCTCGCGTGCGTGGTTGTCATGCCCGTCTCCTCGAGCAGCGGCAGTTCGAGGACGGCGCGTGGTCACACGATGCGTCGTCGACCGCCGCAGGTCCATTCATCCTGCGTACGCGCCCAATGCGTCCAGCAGCGCTTTTGCCTCTTGCAGGTCGCTTGTATCGAAGCCTTCCGTGAAGCATGCGTATACGTCGGACAGCACTTGCCTGGCCTCGTCGGCCCGTCCCTGTCGTTGCAATAGCCGGGCGAGGTCCGACGCTGCCCGCAGTTCCAGCGCCCTGGCACCTTGCCGGCGCGCGCGCGCAATCGCTCTGTGAAAGCAGTCGATGGCTTCGTCGTCGCGTTCAGGTGCCGTGGTGACCGTGCCGGCCAGACAGATTCCCGTGAGCCGGTACAGCTCGGCTTCGTAGCAATGCTCGCCGGATTTTTCGACGATCGCCATCGCCTCATCCAGCATGCCCCGTGCGGCCTTCTCGTCATCCGCGCGCCAGTAACTGTCGGCGAGCAACGCGAGGGCATAAGGACGTTGATCCTCGCCGCCGGCAGCCCGCTGCGCGTCGAGGCCCAGCCGCATCTGTGCAATACCGTCCTGGAGGCTTCCTTGCACGCTCGTCGCCCAGCCTCGCAGCAGCGTCCCCCACGCGAGCCAGTACGGCAATCCGTGCTCGGTCGACACGGCAATGACCGCTTCCGCGCGCTCGGCGGCCAGCATCGGCTCGCGCCGCAGTTGATGCAGGTGCGCCGTGTACGTCAGGCTGAACGCCAGAGAGGGCCCATGAGCGAGCTTTTGCGCGAGCGCAAGCGCTTCGACGCTGCGTGTGAGCGCCTGGTCGGGATACCCCTGAATCCACAACGTCAGCATGAGAAAACAGAGTGCCCGGATGCCGGGATCCACCCCGTGTGCGAACGCGTGTGCCTGATGCTGATCCGGATCGTAGAGCGCGAGCGCCTGTTCCGCGTGGGTGCGGGTAGCGCCGAAATCGCCCAGGAAAAACAGGCACGAACCCAGCGCGCTATGCGCCTCGATGAGCAGGCCCGGATCGTTCGCCTCCCGCGCCGTCCTGAGCATCTGCATGCCCAGTTCCAGGCCGAGCGCATGCTCGCCGCGCACCCCGTGATGTATCCGCAATCCCAATTGCGTCGCGAAGCGTTGCGATGCCTCTCCGGTGCGCTCGCACAATTCGAGTGCGCGCCGATAGGCCTCGCCCACCTCGTTCGCGCCATACCCGCGCACATCCATCAAGACGGGCCCGAGGGAAAGCAGCAATGCCAACTCCGAATGCGCGCGCATCGGTGTGTCGGGCAAGCCCTTCAACAACGCCAGCGCTGCGCCGAGATGATTCATCGCATCGTGATGGGCCGCATGGCGCAACGCCTGCTGAGCCGCGCGATGCAGGTATTCGACCGCCTTGGGAACGTTTCCGCTCTGACTGTAGTGATGCGCAAGTTCGCTGCAGTAATCGGCGATGCGTGTCGGGAACAGCACCTCGATCGCATGCGCGGTGCGCTCGTGCAGCGTGGTACGCCGCTCCGTGAGCAACGAGCGCCCTGCCACCTCCTGGGTCAGCGCGTGCTTGAACGAGTAATTGACTTCGGGAAAGGCGGGGCACTCGTAGATGAACTCCGCCGCCTCCAGATGCGCGAGGAGCCGCCGCAGCTCGTCGTCCCGCGCCGTCTCCTCGCCGCAAATGCGCCGGATCAGGCTGAACGGAAACTCGTGGCCGATCACCGCGAGCGCCTGCAGCAGTTCCTTTTCGTCGATCGGAAGCCGGTCGATCCGGGCCGCGAGCACGCCCTGCACGGTGGTGGGTATGTGCAGCGTGGCCGGCGTCTCCACGATGCGATAGCGCCCGGCCTCGCCGAGCAGCGACCGCTCCTCGACGAGCGTCTGGACCACCTCCTCCATGAAGAACGGGTTGCCCTCCGTCTTCTCCAGGATGAGCTGTTTCAGCGGCACGAGCGTGCGATCCTCGCCGAGCAGCGCCGCGAGCAGTCCTTGCGCATCGGCCGGACCAAGCGGTTCGAGCCGCAGGGTGCTCCCATGCGCCGCACGAACCCACGCGGGCTGATACTCGGGCCGGTAATTCACCAGAAGCAGGATGCGAGCATCCGGCACGTGGTCGATCAGGTAGGTGAGGAAGGCTTCCGTTTCACGGTCCAGCCATTGCAGATCCTCGAACAGCAGATGGACCGGCTGATTCCGGCTCTCTCGCGCGAGAAGCTGCCTGATTGCGTCGAAGGTACGTTCGCGCCGGATCTGCGGATCCATCTCGACGAGTACCGGCCCGCCTTCGCCGATGCCAAGCAGATAGAGGACGTACGGCACGAGGTCCTCGAAACTGCGCTCGAGCGTGAGCGCCTTGCCGATCACCTTTTCCCGGCAGCGCCGCTCGTCGTCCTGTGTCGTGATCTGAAAATAATTCTTCAGGAGTTCGATCAGCGGCAAATTGGAATACGCCTTGCCGTGCGATACGGAAAACGTCTCCAGCACCAGCGCGCCGCGCCGCGAACGCTCCTTGAACTCGTGGAACAGGCGAGACTTGCCGACGCCGGCGTCCCCCGCCACGCCGACCACGCGCCCCTGTCCGGCGCTCACGGTCTCCCGCGCCCGGTTCAGGTGTTCCATTTCCGTTTCGCGGCCGACGAAGCGCGCGAGACCGCGATGCGCCGCCAGTTGCAGGCGCGTGCGCAACGCACCCAGGCCCAGCACCTCGTAGACGCGCAGCGGCGCGGGAATACCCTTGAGCTGCGTCGCCCCCAGCGCCTTGAACTCGAAATAGCCTTCGGCCAGCTTGTGGGTGGACTCGCTGACGAGAATCGACGTCGGTGCCGCGATGCCCTCGATCCGCGACGCGATGTGGATCGTATGCCCGAGCGGATCGTATTCGGTGTGCAGGTCGTCGGTGCGGATCGAGCGGACGACGACCTCGCCGGTGTGAACGCCGACGCGAATCTGCAGAGGAATGCCTTCCTGCAGACGAATGCGATCGCCATGCTGCCGCATCGCCTGCTGCATGCGCAACGCAGCGAAAAGCGCGCGCTGCGCGTGGTCTTCGTGGGCGATCGGTGCGCCGAACAGCGCGAGGATGCCATCGCCGAGCGATTTGGCGACATACCCCTCGTAGTAATGGACCGCTTCCATCATCAGCTCGACCACGGGCACGATCAGGCGATGCGCCACTTCGGGATCGAGATCGTGGATCAACGCGGTCGACCCGGCCATGTCGGCAAACAGCGCGGTCACGGTCTTGCGCTCACCGGCGGGTTCGCCGCGCGCGGCCATGGCCGCGTGTTCGGCACGGATGCGCTCGGCAAGATGATCGGGCGTGTAATGAACGGGAGTCGGCGGCGGCTCCCGGCCCGATGGCCGGGACGGCGGCGAGGCCGCCGTGGGTGCGGCCAGCGGCGTCCCGCAGTTGCTGCAGAAGCGGGCCACCGGCGCTACGTCGTGTCCGCAATGCGGACACGTGCGGGACAGCACGGCCTGGCATTCCTGGCAGAACCTCGCACCGGGAGGATTCTCGGAACCGCATAGGGTGCAGCGCATAAAACCCTCTTCCAGCCAAGGGTCGACATCAAAATATTATGCGCCACTCGCCGCGGATATTCAGGTTGACTATGTGATTTCGCATGCCGACTGGCGTCGCGTACGCGGTTAACCCGGGCCCGCCATCGTCGGCAAAAGCTCCGCGCAAGAGGCCGGTTGCGCCGGTTGCGCCTTGCGCCCGTTCATCCGCCTGCGCGCCATTCGTGCGCCATTCATGCGCCAGCCGCTCGCTATGCGCCGGCCGCGCAGCCACCCGCGCTGATCGGCGGGAACCTCGTCGATTCGCTCCCCTTTCCCGCAAGACATGTCGATGCCGTCATGCAGCGCCGGGATGTCCGTGCGACGCGCGTTGCAACCCGAGCTTCCGTGAAAATCCGCAGTCCGCCACCTGCACCGCGAATCGACGCCGCCATGCACGGCACTCATGCCGCGCATGAAAACTAATCGATTGTTGGCACCCCGGATCGACGCCGACAATCCGCACCATGCCCCCTCGTTTGCGGTTCGGGCCACTCACCCTCCCAATCGGCACACCACGATCCATGAACCATCCAGCCACCGTTTCCTCCATCGCCGGGGCCCGCAAGGCCACGGCAGCGCCCTGTCATGCCCGCCCCCGCACGTGCGGCGAAGCGCTCGTCGACCTCCTCGAACGCCACGGCGTCGAATGCGTGTTCGGCATTCCCGGCGTGCATACCGTCGAGCTCTATCGCGGCCTCGCCGCCTCGTCGATCCGCCACGTGACGCCGCGCCACGAACAGGGGGCCGGCTTCATGGCCGACGGCTATGCACGCGTCACGGGCCGGCCGGGCGTGTGCTTCATCATCACCGGGCCGGGGATGACCAATATCGCGACCGCGATGGCACAGGCCTACGCGGATTCGATCCCGATGCTGGTGATCTCGAGCGTCAACGCGCGACGCGAACTCGGCAGCGGCGACGGCCGCCTGCACGAGCTGCCGTCCCAGCGCGACGTGTTCGCAGGGCTCACCGCGTTCTCGCACACGCTGCTCGATGCCGCCGACCTGCCGCAAGTCCTTGCGCGCGCATTCGCGGTCTTCGCCAGCGCGCGGCCGCGGCCCGTGCATATCGAGATTCCGCTCGACGTGATCGTGATGCCGGCGCCCGCGCTGTCCGACGCGCCGCCCGCGCTGCCCGCGCGGCCAGCACCGGATGCGAATGCGCTCGCGGCCGCCGCCGACCTGCTCGCGCACGCGCGCCGGCCGCTGATCCTTGCAGGCGGTGGCGCCATTCATGCGGCGGCGGAATTGCGCGAACTCGCCGAACGCCTGCACGCGCCGGTCGCGCTGACGATCAACGCGAAAGGGCTGCTGCCGGCCGGCCACCCGTTGCTGATCGGCTCGACCCAGTCGCTGCCGGCCACCCGTGCGGCGATCCGCGACGCCGACGTGGTACTCGCCGTCGGCACCGAGCTGGGCGAAACCGATTACGACGTCACGTTCGACGGCGGCTTCGCGATCGACGGCCGGCTGATCCGCATCGACATCGACGCGCAACAGCTGATGCGCAACGCGCGCGCCGAGATCGCCATCGCCGGCGATTCGCAACTGGCGCTCGGCGCGTTGTCGACCCGCCTGCACGAAACGCCCGCACCGACACCCGATGCCGGCTGGGGCGCGCCGCGGGTGGCCGCCGTGCGTGCCGCGATCGCAGCGACGCACGACAGCGCCGCCCAGTCGCAAGCGCTGCTGATCGATACGATCGTCGCCACGCTGCCCGGCGCGATCATCGCCGGCGATTCGACCAGCCCCGTCTACGTCGGCAACTTCACCCACGATGCACCGGCGCCGCGCAGCTGGTTCAACTCGTCGACCGGCTACGGCACGCTCGGCTACGGGCTGCCCGCCGCGATCGGCGCCAAGCTCGCCGCGCCCGCGCGCCCGGTCGTGTGCCTGATCGGCGACGGCGGCCTGCAGTTCACGCTGCCGGAGCTGGCGAGCGCAGTCGAGGCGCGGCTGCCGGTGATCGTGATCGTCTGGAACAACCACGGCTACGGCGAGATCCGCAAATACATGGTTGCGCGCGACATCACGCCGGTCGGCGTCGATCCGTATACGCCCGATTTCCAGGTGCTCGCACGCGGCTTCGGCTGCGCGGCGCACACGGCCGCGACACCCGGCGCGCTGGCCGCCGCGCTGCGCGACGCCGCGGCGCGCGCGATCCCGACCGTGATCGAAATCGACGAGGCAACCTGGTTCGGTCAGGTGCAGCGATGAATACAACACCCGATCTCGCGTTCGATCCGCCGCTGCACACGCGCCACTTCATCGACGGTGCCTGGCGTGCGAGCGTCGACGGCGCGACGTTGCCCGTCGTCGATCCGTCGACGGAAGCCGTGCTCGCCGACGTCAGCGCAGGGAGCGAGGCCGACGTCGAGCACGCGGTGCAAGCCGCGTCGCGCGCGTATCCCGGCTGGAAACGCACGACGGGTGCGATGCGTGCGGCGCTGCTCCGCGCGATCGCGCGCGGCGTCGACGCCCGTCGCACGCGGCTCGCCACACTGCAGTCGCTCAACAATGGCAAGCCGCTCGCCGAAGCCGAGATCGACGTCGCGGACGTGATCGCCACCTTCGACTACTACGCGGGCCTCGCGGAGCGCCTCGACACCGACGGCGAAACCGAGATCGCGCTGCCCGACGCGGACCATCGCGCGTGGATCCGGCGCGAGCCGGCCGGCGTCGCCGCGCTGATCGTGCCGTGGAATTTCCCGATGGTGACGACCGCATGGAAGCTCGCGCCCGCGCTCGCGGCCGGCTGCACCGTCGTGCTGAAGCCGTCCGAGATCACGCCGCTGCCCGAGCTCGAACTCGCCGCGATCGCCGCCGAAGCGGGGCTGCCGCCCGGCGTGCTGAACGTCGTGACAGGCACCGGCCACGACGTCGGCGCCCGACTGTGCGCGCATCCGCGCGTCGCGAAGGTGTCGTTTACCGGCAGCACCGCCGTCGGTGCGCAGGTCATGAAGACGGCTGCGGACACGATCAAGGGCGTCGGCCTCGAACTCGGCGGCAAGTCGTCGATCGTCGTGTTCGACGACGCCGATCTCGACCACGCGGTTGAACTCGTCACCGGTGGCGGCCTGTTCAACGCCGGGCAGATGTGTTCGGCGACCTCGCGCGTGCTCGTCGCCGCGTCGCTTGCCGACGACCTGATCGCGCGCCTCGCGCAGCGCATCGACGCGACCGTCGTCGGCCCGCCGTTCGCCCCCGGCGTCCAGATGGGCCCGTTGACGAACCGCGCGCAATACGAGCGCGTGCAGCGTCACATCGCGCAGGGCCGGGCCGACGGCGCACGGCTCGTGACGGGCGGCAATGCGCTCGACGGCCCCGGCTATTTCATCAGGCCAGCGCTGTTCGCCGACGTGCCGGCCGACAGCTCGCTATGGTGTGAAGAAATCTTCGGGCCCGTGCTGTGTGTCCGCGCATTCGACACCGAGGACGAGGCGATCGCGGCCGCCAACGATACCGAATACGGGCTCGTCGCAACCGTCGTCACACGCGACACGGCACGCGCCAGGCGGGTCGCCGACGCGCTCGAGGCGGGCGTCGTGTGGATCAACACGCCGCAACTGATCTATCCGCAAACCTCATGGGGTGGCTACAAGCGCAGCAGCATCGGACGCGAGCTCGGCCCGTTCGGGCTCGCCGCATTTCAGGAGATCAAGCAGGTCATGATGCCGGCCGGCTGAGGTCGCCGCGCCATGCGTTTATGTCATGCCGCGCATGCGGATATTTCGTTTGTTGCGGAAATTTGACCTCCCTACAGTTCATCCACACCCCGCGCCGCAGTTCGGCGACAGGCATCGGACCACACGGCATCGTTCATCAGGAGACGGCCATGCAACACTTCAAGGCGGGCAGAAGGCAGGTGATCAAAACCCTCGGCACGGCGCTCGCTGCATCCGCCCTTCCGATGCCATTCATCAGTACTGCGAAAGCACAGACGAGCAGTTTCGCGGGCAAGACGCTGCGCCTGCTCACGTGGTCTGACGATACCGGCGCGGCCGCGCTGCGCAACATCGCGGAAAGCTTCAGCAAGCAGACCGGCGCACGCGTGATCGCCGATCGCGCGGACGGCACGTCGGGGATGGTCGCGAAGGTCAAGGCCGCGGGCGAGCGGCCGACCTACGACGTCATCACGCTCGCCGGCGTCGGCGCGTCCGGTCTCGCGGACGCGGGCCTGCTCGCGAAGCCGGACCTGAACCGGCTGCCGAACCTGAAGGACGTCGCGCCGCAATACCGCACCGGCGCGAACGGCTTCGGCATCGGCTATTTGCTGTGGTCGGACGGGCTGATCTACAACACGGCGACCGTCAAGAGCGCACCGTCGAGCTACGAGGCACTGTGGGATCCGAAGTATGCGGGCCGCCTGTTCCTGCCGCCGCCCGAGTGGGCCGAAGCGGTCGACCTCGCGATCATCGCGGCGAAGCTGGCCGGCGGTTCGCAGCAGAACATCGACCCGGGATTCCGGAAGCTCGCGCAACTGAAGGACCGCGTGATGACCCTCGGCGAAAACCCGAACCAGGTCGCCGACCTGTTCCGCACGGGCTCGCTCGACATCGGCGGCATCTATTCGCCCGCGTTCTTCCCGGACCAGATCCGCAAGCCCGACTACAAGATGGGCGTGACGTACGGGATGAAGGAAGGCTTCGCGACGCAGCTGATGTTCACCGTGATTCCGAAGGCGCACCCGGGCGACCTCGACCTGATCCACGCGTTCATCAATCATTCGCTCGACGCCGGCGTACAGGGCCGGATGGCGGCCGACGTCCTGAACGGCCCCGTGAACGGCAAGGCCGTGATTCCCGCGGCAAGCCGCGCGTTCGTGCCGTCGCCGCAGCAGATCGCGGAGAAAGCCGTGCTGCATGACGACAAGGCGCTCGCGGCGGTCCAGCCGGCCTGGATCAAGCGCTACACGGGCCTCTTCTCGGCGTAACGACATGGCCTCCCTGTCCTCTCCCCACGACGCAGGGCCGGCCGGCGTTGCAACGGCCGGTGCGGGCGCCGACGCGCCCGCGCTGCCCGGCGTGCCGCCCTGGCTGCTGCTTGCGCCGATCCTCGCGTTCCTCGCGGTGCTCGCCGCCGCGACGGTCACGGTATTGCGCATGAGCGTCGGCGTGTCCGGCGACGAATGGCGGACCTTCACGCTGCAGAACTACCTCGACCTCGCGGACCCGTACTTCACGAAGTCGTTGTGGCTCACGCTGCGCCTCGCGTTCGAGAGCATGGTGTGCGCGGTGCTGCTGGCGATCCCGGTGGCGCTCGCGATGGCGCGGACCGAATCGCGGCTCGCGCGCCGGTTGCTGCTCGCCGGCGTGCTGTTGCCGCTGCTCGTGAACCTGCTGCTGCAAGGCTATGGCTGGCTCGTGATGCTCGGCCCGGCCGGGTTGCTCAACCGCGCGCTGCTGGCCACCGGCGTGATCGGGCGGCCGCTGCAGCTGCTGTACCGCGAGCACGGCGTGCTGCTCGGGCTGATCCAGACCGCGTTCCCGCTCGCCGTGCTGCCGCTGTCGAGCGCGCTGCGCGCGGTGTCCCGCGCGTACGACGAAGCCGCCGCGACGCTCGGTGCGAGCCGCTGGCAAACGCTGCGGCACGTGACACTGCCGCTCGCGATGCCCGGGCTCGTCTCCGGCGCGCTGCTCGTGTTCGCGTACAACGCCAGCGCGTTCGCGGTGCCGCTGCTGCTCGGCGGCCGGCGCGTGCCGATGCTCGCCGTGCTCGTGCACGACCAGGTCGCACCGCTGCTCAACTGGCCCGCCGCCTCGGCATCCGGCGTCGTGCTGATGGGTGCGACGCTCGTCGTGATGGCGGTTTCGCAGCGCCTCGTGCGCGCCCTGCAACGTGCCGACGAGGTGAACCGATGAATGCCCTGCTCCTGCGCGCGCCCATGCCCGGCCGCCTCGGACGCGTCACCGGCGGGCTCGCGACGCTCGTACTGTTGCTCGCGTCGCTGCCGATCCTGACGATGATCACGATGTCGTTCGGCGCCTCGGGCACGCTCGAATTCCCGCCGCGCGAGTTCAGCCTGCACTGGTACCGCGCTGCCTGGCAGACGTTCGTGTCGTCCGATGCGGGCAGTGCCCAGTCGATGGGCGCCGCGTTGACGACGAGCCTCGTCGTCGCGGTCGCGACGATGCTGATCGCGACCGCCGTGTCGGTGCCCGCGGCATACGCGCTGTCCCGCTACCGCTTCCGCGGCAAGGCGCTCGTCGAGCAGCTCGTCGCGTTGCCGATCGTCTATCCGCTCGTGATGCTCGGCCTCGCGCTGCTGATCGTGTTCAACGCGCTGCCGGTCGAACTCGGCATCGCGCGGCTCGTCGTCGCGCACGTGATCCTGACGCTGCCGTTCACGGTGAAGAACTGTGCGGCCTCGGTCGCGTCGATCGGCCCCGATTTCGAGGAAGCCGCGTGCCTGATGGGCGCGAGCCCGCGCCGCGCGCTCGTCGACGTCGTGCTGCCGCTGATGCGGCCCGGCATCCTCGCCGGGATGCTGTTCGCCTTCATCGTGTCGTTCAACGAATTCACGGTGACGTTCTTCCTGTACAGCATCGACACGATGACCCTGCCGGTCTGGCTCTACAGCCGCACCGTCTCGTCGCTCGACCCGACCGTGTTCTGCTTCGCCGTGTTCACCGTCGCGATCGACTTCGCGCTGATCTGGATGCTCGAAAAACTCGTCGGCGACAAGGGTGTCGCGCTCTGACGCGCGCACCGCCTCGCCCTCGCCCGTGCAAGGAACCCTCATGACCCAGCTCATCCTCCAGAACGTGACGAAGCGCTTCCATCAGGCGTATGCGGTCGATCACGTCGACCTGTCGGTGCCGGACGGCAAGCTCGTCTGCTTTCTCGGCCCGTCCGGCTGCGGCAAGACCACGCTGATGCGGATCATCGCCGGCCTCGAAACGCCGACCTCCGGCACGCTGACGTTCGCCGGCCGCGACCTCACGCGCGTACCCGCCAACCAGCGCGACTTCGGCATGGTGTTCCAGTCGCTCGCGCTGTTTCCGCACATGACGGTCGCGCAGAACATCGCGTATCCGCTGCGGTTGCGCAAGACCGACAAGGCCGCGCAGGCACGGCGTGTCGCCGAACTGCTCGAGCTGATCCAGCTGCCGCACATGGCCGACCGGCTTGTCACGCAACTGTCGGGCGGGCAGCGCCAGCGCGTCGCGATTGCCCGTGCGATCGCCTCGTCGCCGCGCCTGCTGCTGCTCGACGAACCGTTGTCGGCACTCGACGCGAAGCTGCGTGAGGCGATGCAGGTCGAGATCCGGCTGCTCCAGCAACGGCTCGGCATCACGACGATCATGGTCACGCACGACCAGCGCGAAGCGATGACGATGGCCGACGAGATCGTCGTGATGGAGAAAGGCCGGATCCAGCAGGTCGGCCGGCCGCTCGACATCTATCGCGATCCGGTCAACGAATTCGTCGCCGACTTCATCGGCCTCGGCAACATCCTGCCGGTCGCGTGCGACGGCGACGACGCCATCGTCCTGCCGGGCGGCCAGCGTCTCGCGATCCGGCGCGCGCCGGATGCGCCACGCGCGACCGATGGCGTGCGCCTGCTGATTCGTCCCGAGGACGTCTGCGTGCGTCCGGGCCAGCCGGCTTCGGCACCGAATACGCTGGCCGGCACGATCACGTTCGTGCGCGACGTCGGTGCGTCGATCGAAGCGACGATCGACTGCCGGGGCTTCACGCTGACGGCCGCGACGACGCCGCGCGAGACGCCCGACCTCCACGTCGGCATGCCGGTGCTCGCTGAACTGCCGGCCCATGCGTGCAAGCTCATCGCCGCCCGCGGCGCCTGATTCCCTTTTCCGTTCTCCCGCGCAGTCCAGCGCAGCAACGAGGATCTCACCATGAACGCAATGTCCCAAGCCACCCGCCGCGTGCAGCGCCTGCTTGCCCGTACCGTCCTCCTCTGCGCCTGCGCCGGCACCGCGGGCCTTGCCGCGTTCGCGCCGCTCGCGCATGCCGATGCACTCGACACGATCGCGAAGTCGGGCGTCGTGCGCATCGGCGTGTTCGAGGACTACCCGCCGTTCGGCTCGATCGGCCCCGACATGAAGCCGCTGGGCTACGACATCGACATGGCGAACCTGATCGGCAAGGCGCTCAACGCGAAAGTCGAACTCGTGCAGGTCACCGGCGACAACCGGATGGCCTATCTGGCCGACCGCAAGACCGACATGCTGCTGTCGGTCGGACAAACGCCGGAACGCGCGAAGGTGATCGACTTCTCGAACGCGTATGCGCCGTACTACCTCGCCGTGTTCGGCCCGAAATCGCTGGCCGTGAAGGGCAACGCCGATCTCGCCGGCAAATCGGTCGCGGTTGCGCGCGGCACGCTCGAGGACCTGAGCGTGAGCAAGGTTGCGCCGCCGAGCGCGACGATCAAGCGCTTCGACGACCCGAACGGTGCGATCGCGGCGTTCCTGTCGGGACAGGCGCAGTTGCTCGTGGTCGGCAACGACGTCGGCGCGACGATCATCGCGCGCCATCCGTCGATCGATCCGGAGCAGAAGTTCTCGCTGTTCAGCTCGCCCGACCACGTCGGCCTGAACAAGAACGAGCCGCGCCTGATGCAGAAGGTCAACGACGCGATCGCCGGCGCCCGCAAGAGCGGCACGCTGAATGCGCTGTCGCAGAAGTGGCTGCACGCGGCCCTGCCGGCCGACCTGTAATGCGCGCCGCCCCCGCCCCGCATTCACGACGAAAGGCATCGCGATGACCTACGTGTTCGACTTCAGCGATTTCGGCCTCTACGCCGGCATGCTCGCGCGCGGCATCGGCGTGACGCTCGGCCTCACCGCGGCCTCCACCGTGCTGGGCGGCCTGATCGGCACCACCGGGGCGTGGGTCGCGCTCGCCGGCCCGCGCTGGGCGCGTGCGCTCGTCGCGGCCTACGTCGAGCTGATCCGCAATACGCCGTTCCTGGTCCAGCTGTTCTTCATCTTTTTCGGGCTGCCCGGGATCGGCGTGCACATCGACGAAGCGCAGGCGGCCGTGCTGGCGATGACGGTCAACCTGGGCGCGTACGCGGTCGAGATCCTGCGTGCCGGCATCGAATCGGTGCCGCACGGGCAAGTGCAGGCGGCGCGCGCGCTCGGGCTGCACGGCCGGCAGGTGTTCGGTCACGTCGTGCTGCCGCAGGCGCTCGCCAACGTGTATCCCGCGCTGCTCGGGCAGGTGCTGATCGTCATGCTCGGCTCCGCGGTCGTCTCGCAGATCTCGGTGCCCGACCTGACCTATGCGGCGAACTACATCCAGTCGCGCAACTTCCGTGCGTTCGAGATCTACATCGTCGTGACCGCGATCTACCTGCTGCTGTCGATCGCGTTGCGCATGCTGCTCAACCGCGTCGGCCGGCGGCTGTTCTCGGGCCGCACCCAGCGCGGCGCGGCGGCCGCGCCCCAACGCGCCCGGTTTGCGCGCTTCACGTGGCGCGCCCGCTCTCCCGAAACCCGCCTTCCCACGGAGCGTGCACGATGATCGAATTCACCTTCCAGGACATTGCGTGGAACCTGCTGCTCGCCGCGCGCTGGACCGTGCTGCTTTCGCTGATCACGTTCGTCGGCGGCAGCGTCGCCGGGTTCGCGCTGCTGGCGATGCGCATCTCGGCGTCGGCCGCGCTGCGTCGCTTCGTGATCCTGTACGTCGAGCTGTTTCAGGGCACGCCGTTGCTGATGCAGCTCTTCCTTGGCTTCTTCGGCTTGCCGCTCATCGGCATCGACGTGACGCCATGGGTGGCCGCGTCGGTCGTGCTGACGTTGAACGCCAGCGCGTACCTGACCGACATCTGGCGCGGCTGCGTCGACGCGGTACCGCGCGGCCAGTGGAACGCGGCGGCCAGCCTCGGCATGACGTGGACCCAGCAATTGCGCTACGTGGTGTGGCCGCAGGCGTGGAAGATCGCGCTGCCGCCGACCGTCGGCTTCCTCGTGCAGGCGGTGAAAAGCACCGCGCTGACGTCGATCATCGGGCTGACCGAGCTGACCAAGACCGGCAACATCATCACCAACGCGGTATTCAAGCCGTTTCCGATCTACGCGATGGTCGCGCTGCTCTACTTCGCGATGTGCTTCCCGCTGACGTGGTACGCCCGCGTGCTCGAACGTCGCTATCGCGTCGCGAAGGCACGCTGAACCGGCACCGCGCGCGCTTCATTACGATCCAGGAACTTCCATGATTTCCATCAGCAACGTTTCGAAGTGGTACGGCCAGTTTCAGGTCCTCACCGACTGCACGACCGAGGTCAAGAAGGGCGAAGTGGTGGTGGTGTGTGGCCCGTCGGGCTCGGGCAAATCCACGCTGATCAAGACCGTGAACGGCCTCGAGCCGTTCCAGCAGGGCGAGATCCTCGTGAACGACCAGTCGGTCGGCGACAGGAAGACGAACCTGTCGAAGCTGCGCTCGAAGGTCGGGATGGTGTTCCAGCATTTCGAGCTGTTCCCGCACCTGTCGATTACCGAGAACCTGACGCTCGCGCAGGTCAAGGTGCTCGGCCGCGGCAAGGACGAGGCGAACGAGAAGGGCCTGAAGCTGCTCGACCGCGTCGGCCTGAAAGCGCACGCGCACAAGTTCCCGGGCCAGTTGTCGGGCGGCCAGCAGCAGCGTGTCGCGATCGCGCGCGCGCTGTCGATGGACCCGATCGCGATGCTGTTCGACGAGCCGACGTCCGCGCTCGACCCCGAGATGATCAACGAAGTGCTCGACGTGATGGTCGAACTCGCGCAGGAAGGGATGACGATGATGGTCGTCACGCACGAGATGGGCTTCGCGAAGAAGGTCGCCCATCGCGTGATCTTCATGGACAAGGGCGCGATCGTCGAGGACGACCGCAAGGACGATTTCTTCTCGAATCCGAAGTCGGAACGCGCGAAGGATTTCCTCGCGAAGATCCTGCACTGAGCGATACCGCGGCGCGCCGCCGCGCGCCCGTTCCACCCCGACGCTACCGATGAAACGACTTCCCTCCCTCAACGCGCTGCAGGTGTTCGACATCGTTGCCCGTCACGGCAGCTTCACGCGCGCCGCCGAGCACCTGTGCCTGACCCAGGGGGCCGTGAGCCGGCAAATCCTCGCGCTCGAGAGCTTCTATCAGTTTGCGCTGTTCAAGCGCACGCCCAAGGGGCTGACGCTGACGGCCGAAGGCGAACTCCTGTTGCCGACGGTACGCGAAAGCTTCGCGCGCATCGAGGAGGTATCGATGCGCCTTTCGCGCAGGCGTACCGAACTCGCACTGAAGGTGCCGACCTGCATGATGCAGTGGATGCTGCCGCGCATCATGCGGTTCCAGGCCGAACATCCCGAACTGCAGGTGCAGATCACCACCACCTGGGATCATCAGGTCGACTTCCGCATGGAGCCGTTCGACGCGGCGGTGATTTACGCGGCCGGCGCCGGCCCCGACATGCATGCGATCCCGTTGTTCGAAGAACGGCTCACGCCGGTCTGCGCGCCGGGCTTGCCGGACCGGCAGCCGCTCGCGAGCCTCGACGACCTGGCCGGCCACACGTTGCTGCATCCGACCCGCGATCACCGGGACTGGAAGCGGTGGCTCGATCATGCGGGCGCGCCGCACGTCGACTCGACGCGCGGCTTGAGCTTCGAAACGCTCGATCTCGCGACGCACGCGGCGATCGACGGCTACGGCGTCGCGATCGGCGACAGGACGCTCGTGGACGAAAGCGTGGCGGCGCACCGGCTGGTGATGCCGTTCGACCTGTCGTTGCCGACGGGGATGGGCTATTTCTTCGTGTATCCGGACGGTGCGGAACAGCAGCAGAAGATCCAGTTGTTCGGCGGCTGGATCGCTGACGAACGCAAGAGCGCCGTGGGCGTTGCGGGTGGCGCGGGTGGCGCTCCGGCCTGAGCGGATACCGCATCTCACGCATGCGGCACGACCCGACGAAATGTGTGATTGCGCCGGCTCGGGCGACCGGATCCGGCGCTCGCGCACATCGCGCCGAATCGTTCGAAAGTCCCGCCATGAAGGAGGGCAATGAGCGACCGCCTATCGCACGGTCGCTCAGCACGCCCGGATATCCTGCCTGACCTGTCCGTGCCGGCCGATCGGCTTGAAAGCCCGACGCCCCCATTGCCTCAAACATCGCGCCCCATCGGGGCAAAAACTGCACCCGCCGGTAAAACGTCCCCTGAAACAGCTCGGTAAAGTGGCCAGCGGCCATTTGTCACGCATCACGGCCGCGCCTAAAAAAATCCGATTCAGGAGACATGAATGCAACGTATCACGAGATCAGCCATTCGCCGATCGGCATGGACCGCGTCGGGCACCGCGCTCACCCTGGGGCTGTTTGCCTGCGGCGGCGTCGATTCCTCTTCCACGCCGGTCACGCAACAGGACTTTGGCTATACGACCTTGAACCTGATCACCAAGGACGGCCTTAAGTTCAAGGACATGGACAAGAGCGGTCAGCTCGAACCCTACGAAGACTGGCGGCTGAGCGCCGACGTGCGCGCGCGGGACCTCGTCGGCCGCCTCACGCTGGCCGAGAAAGCCGGCCTGATGATGCACGGCACCGCGCCGGTGCTGAACGACACCACCGGTGCGGGCACCGGCTCCGCTTACGATCTGGCGGCACTCAAGACGCTCATCAATCAGCGGGGCGTCAACACCTATATCACGCGCATGAGTGCCGACGCGCACACCATGGCCGATCAAACCAACCAGATTCAGACGCTGGCGGAGCAGTCGCGGCTCGGCATCCCGGTGTCGATCAGTTCCGACCCGCGCAACCATTTCCAGTACACGCTCGGCGCAAGTGCAGGCAGTAGCGGCTTCTCGCAGTGGCCGGAAACGCTCGGCTTCGCCGCAATCGGCGACGCGGCACTCACGCGAAAATTCGGCGATATCGCGCGCCAGGAGTATCGCGCGGTCGGCATGACCGAAGCGCTTTCGCCGCAGGCCGACCTGGCGACCGAGCCGCGTTGGTCACGCATCAACGGCACCTTCGGCGAGGACGCCGATCTCGCGCGCACGCAGGTTCAGGCCTATATCGAAGGCTTCCAGGGCGGCAGCAACGGCATTCAGGCCAATAGCGTCATCGCCGTCGTCAAGCACTGGGCCGGATATGGCGCGCAGAAACTCGGGTTCGACAGCCACAACTACTACGGTCGCTATGCGACCTATCCGGGCAACAACTTCGCCTACCACCTGAAGCCGTTCGAAGGCGCCTTCGCAGCCAACGTCGGCTCGGTCATGCCGACCTACTCCGAACCGGACATGACGGTCACGGTCGACGGCATCACGCTGGAGCCCGTCGGCGGCGCTTACGACAAGGCATTGCTGACCGACCTGCTGCGCGGGAAATACGGCTTCAAGGGCGTGATCGTGTCCGACTGGCTGATTGCCGACGACTGCGACGCGAATTGCATCAACGGCGTGTCGTCAGGGTCCCCGTCGTTCGTCGGACTGGGCATGCCCTGGGGGATGGAAGGCGCGACCCGCGTGCAGCGTTTCGTGCGAGCGGTCAACGCCGGCATCGACCAGTTCGGCGGAGACGACGATCCGAGCGACCTCATCGACGCCGTCAATCGCGGACAGTTGTCGGAAGACCGTCTGTCGGAATCGGCCTATCGCGTCCTGCTGCAAAAATTCCAGCAAGGCTTGTTCGATCATCCGTATGTCGATGCCGACGCGGCCGGCAAGATCGTCGGCAACGCCGACTTCCAGGCCCAGGCACTCGATGCGCAGCGCCGCTCGATGGTGCTGCTGCAGAACAACGGCAAGCTGCTGCCGATGACGGCGTCGGGCAAGAAAGTCTGGCTGTACGGTATCGATCCCGCGGTCGCACGGCAATACGGGTATCAGGTCGTCGATACGCCGCAAGCCGCGGACGTGGCGATTCTCCGCGTGAGCACGCCCTATCAGACGCTGCACCCGAACTACATGTTCGGCTCGATGCAGCACGAAGGCAGTCTCGCGTTCGTCGACGGTAGTGCGGACTACGAGGCAATCAAGCAGGCCGCGCTTGCGCCGAAGTCGATCGTGTCGGTGTACATGGATCGCCCCGCGATCCTGACCAACGTGCAGGACAAGGCCACCGCGATCCTCGCCAATTTCGGCGTGACCGATGCCGCGCTGTTCGACGTGCTGACAGGGAAAGGTCAACCGCAAGGGAAGCTGCCGTTCGAGCTGCCGTCGTCGATGGCGGAAGTCGCAGCGCAGCGGGAAGACGTGCCGCACGATACCGCGCATCCGCTGTATCCGTTCGGATACGGTTTGACGTATTGATGCGCTGACGCGTTGTCGATGCCGGCTCGCTGATCGGGCCGGCATCGACTAGGACCTTCGACTCACGCCCTGCCGCTCACCTGCGACGACACGTTCAACCCACCCCCGGTAAAACGCGCGGTACTTGAGCACGAGCTTGTCGTACTTGCTGTACGCGCCGCCGCCGTCCGGTTTCATCCCGTTCCAGATCTTGACGTCGTACCCTGCGGCCTGCCGGGTCTGCAGCCCGAACAGCACGAAGTCGGTCGCGCGGCGCAGCGGGCCGCCCACCTTCTTGATCGAGATGAGCATGTGCATGACGTTCTTGCCGTCGCTCACCGGCGTCACGCACTGGAGCAGCTTGTATTTGGCTTCACCGTCCAGTGCAACGGTCATGACGCACCCGCCGGGGTAGCCGTCGAAGTGCAGGTTCATCTGCGACATGTTCAGGCCGAGCGCGCGCGACAGCATGCCGAGGGGCCCGAAGTACCGGTTCACGGTGAAGTCGATCCCGGCGCCGAACCACGCGCCCGCCCGCGCCAGTGACTCGACCTCCGGCCACGGGCGCCAGTCGTCGAAGAGCTTGAGCTCGAACGCCGAGATCGGGAGCGCATGGACGGGGTGCGCGTGCTGCGCGTCGTAGAAGTTCTCGACGATCCGCAACACCGCCGTCGTCGTCTCGAACGCGAAGTGCAGGTGCATGAAGTCGCCGTTGTCGACGTCGGCCGCGGCGATTTCAGGCAGCGGATGCAGCGGCTGCGGGGAGCCGTACCAAACCCACACGTAGCCGTACCGCTCGGCGGTGACCAACGTCGGCTGACGCGCCCCGCGCGGGACAGGCTCCAGCCGGCGCACCTCCGTACTGTGGCCCGGAATGTGGACGCACTGGCCCTGCTCGTCGTACTGCCAGTGGTGAAACGGGCATTGAATGCACCCGTCCTTCACCTGCCCGTCGGCCAGGTTCGCGCCGAGGTGCGAGCAGTGGCGGTCCATCACCACGGCTCGCCCCGTCGCGCCGCGCCACGCGACGCATGGCCGGCCGAAGAGCGTCAACGCCGTCGGCTTGTCCTTGAGGTCGTCCGAGCGCATCGCGACGTACCAGCTCGCGGCGAGCCGCGTGGTCGCGTCGTACGCCCCCGCGGGATGCGCGCCGGCATCCGCTTGCTGCAATTTAAATTGAACGTCGTCCATGGTCTCGTGGCGGTGTCGGCCGGCTACTTCAGCGCCAGGCCGATGCGGGTCGTGACGTACGCCCTGAGCAGCGCGAACATCGGGTTGTAGTCGAAGTACTTCTTCACCTCCGCCGGCGCGCTGGTCTGCGTCCAGTGCAGCAGCTTCATCGCCGGCACCAGGCTGTACTTCGAGTTGTTGAGCTGCGGCCTGGCCCCGGTGATGCAGTACCCGAAGCCGAACATCGGCTTGGCGAACTCCCGTTCGTTGATGAGGACGTGAATCCGCGCCGCCGCCTCCCCGGCCGGCTTGCGCCCGGCGCTCACGGCCTCGACCTCGGTTTTGGCGTCGTTGAACAACTGGTAGTACCCCTCCATGTCCGCGCACAGGAAGCCGAGATACGGGGCGTTGTCGTCGAGGTGATCGAGGTCACGCTCGTTACGCGACGCACGGAACCTCGCGTGGGCCTGCACGAGCCGGAACTGTCCGAGGATCGTGCCGACCGCCCACAGCCTGTGGAACGCGTCCCACAGGCGGAAATCCGAGAACGCCGTGTAACAGCAGCTGACGAAATCGTCGTTGTGGTCCAGAAGCTTCTGCTGCAGGCGCTCGATGTACTCGAAGCGCTCGGGCGAGAAGTCGTCGTCGCGCAGCGCCTTGATGAGGCGCGCCGCGAGCGCGTGGATGGTCACCGCGGTGTTCTCGAGCCCGCGGGAGAAGAGCGGGTCGATGAACCCGTTCGCGTGCAGCATCAGGCAGTAGCGATCGCCGACGCAGGCGCTCGACGAGAACTGCAGGCGGTCGGTCTTGACCCAGTCGCGCACCGGCACGGCATCGCGGAACTGCGCCCCGATGCTCGGGAACCGCGCGAGAAACTCGTCGAATTCCTGCTGCGCGGGGATGTCCGTTTTCGGGTGGACCCGCGGGTCGAGCTGCAGGCCGACGCTCACCAGGTTGTTGGTCGACCGCGCGTGGTTGTTGAACGGAATCACCCAGAGCCAGCCGCCCTCGAACATGTGGTGCAAGGTCCCCTCGTGCCAGCGCCAGCGCTGCCCCTTGACCTTGAAGATGTCGTCGAACGGCTTGACCCCGAGCATGTGCGTGTAGAGGCTGCGCGAATGCGTCTTGAAGCGACACGGCTCTTCGCGGAGCCCGAACTTCGTCGCGAGCGGCGCGCGCGGTCCCCCGCAGTCGATCATGTACCGGCCGGTGAACCGTTCGCCCTGGGCGGTGGCCACCGCGACGCCGTCCTTGTCGGCGTGGTAGTCGGTCACGCTCGTCTTCTGGCGCACCGTGCAGCCGTATTTGATCGCGGCTTGCAGCAGGTACGCGTCGACGTCCTGCCGGTAATAGTGGCTCTCCGGCCCCCACGGCAGCTCGGGAATGACGCACTGCGTGAACTCCTTCGGGTCGTGCTCCTGGCCGGGCTTGTGGAACACGAAGCCGAAGTTGCGCTTGATGCCCGTGCTCGATGCGACGTAACGCTGCGTCGCATAGAACGACGTGATGTGGTCCAGCTCCGGAATGCCGTAGCGATCGGCGATGATGCGGTTCATCAGCGACGTCTCGGGGATCGACGATTCGCCGATCGTGAACCGTGGGTGCGACGACTCCTCGACGATCAGGACACGAAACTTCTGTTTGGCCAGGATGGCCCCCATCTGGGTGCCGGACATGCCCGAGCCGAGGATGATCACGTCGAAGTGGTTGCTGTCGTGCTCGTTCGCAGTGCGCTTCTGAGTCATGGGGGCAAGCTCTCCTGGTGAGATGGAACACATGGCCGCACGCGTCGGGCGCCAGGTGTCAGGCGTCGGGTGTCAGCGCTCGTCGAGCGCGGCGTGCAGGCGGGCCCGCACGGCCCGCGTAAGCGTGAGCAGATCGCCGAGCATGCTGGGCGCATACCCCCCGCTGCCGATCGCGGGGCCGCTTTGCCCGGCTTCGTACGTCCGCTCCGCCAATTTGAGGTGAGGCGCCCGGAAGTGCAGCAGGATCTCGAGGACCAGCTCGAGGGCTGCCAGCCCTGCCCCGACAGGCTCGCCCCGCACGCGCGCCGCCTGCGCCTCGGCGAGCACGCGGTCGACGAGCGCCGGCCTCCCGGCGAACCGGGCGTAGACCGCCCTGAACGCGG
Source organism: Burkholderia lata (assembly GCF_000012945.1). Lineage (NCBI taxonomy): Bacteria > Pseudomonadati > Pseudomonadota > Betaproteobacteria > Burkholderiales > Burkholderiaceae > Burkholderia > Burkholderia lata. The sequence continues at coordinate 223,381 of NC_007509.1, read as the reverse complement.
GAAGCACGTAGGGCAGATACGTCTCCTTGAATTCCAGATAAGCCGGGTGATCCGATTGCGAGCCCCACAGGACGTGCTCCAGCACGAAGAGGGGCATTTCCACGGCACCGGGGCCGAGGTAGCTTTGGCCCCCGACTCGAATCGGTTCGTAGAAGGGGCGGAGCTCGTCGTAGAAGACTTGCGGCGAGATGAAGCGGTAGGCGTAAACGATCGAGTCGACCATTTTCTGAAGGTAGACCGCCAGCTCGACGCACCCTTCCTCGAACGCGGGCGACCGCAGCGGCACGTCGGACAGCTCGACGGTCAACGCGATGGCCGCCTCGAGGGACGCCATCGAGATGCGCACGCTCTCGAGCAGGTGCGCTTCGTCGCTGAGCCCCGAGTAGCTCCGCTGCGCGTCGGCCGCCGCGGGGTTCCAGACCGTCACATGCAGGAGCGTCTCGCGCGGCGGCAGGTCGGTCACACGCGCCAGGTCGAGCAGCACCGGCTCGAGCCCGGGCACCACGTCCACGGGCTCGTGCCCGTGCCGCTTGAGCGACCCCAGGAAGAACCCGATGTCCCGCATCGCGGCGGCGGCTTCGACGAAGCCCCAGCCGGACGGCACGCCATGCGCCGGAAGGAAATCGCGCAACAGGCCGACGATGCCGGGCACGTCCTTCTTGCGATTCAGGCCCGGCAGCTGCAGCACGAGCGCCCGCGCCTGCAGCGGATCGCAGGCCGCCACCGCGGCGTGCGTGGCCGCGCATGCGCCTACCCGGCCCAGGGCGCGCTCCACTACTGGATCTCCGGCGCCGCGACCGCCTGCCCGGGCTGGCTGCGTGACCGCCCCGCCCCCTCGCGCAGCGACCGCAGGTAGTCGTAGTTCGTCGGCAAGCTCGTCCGCAGACGCTCGGACTCGCGCCGGATGCGGGCGAACATCGCCTCGGCCTTGTCGATCGACTCTGGCCGGTGCCGCAGGAGCGGCAGCGACCGGTCGGGCAGCATCCCCAGGCCGGCAAAGATGCAGTAGTAGTTGCCGTTCAACCAGAAGTTCTTGAATTCGAAGTCGAACGTTTCGTAGTACGTGGCGTCGTCGAACGACGTGGTGGTCAGCGGCAGCCCCGCCTTGTAGCGTTCGACCTTCTCCTTGATGGCGTCCGAGAGCCGCAGGTCGTGCCGGTTCGCGCGCCAGAACGGTGTGTCTTCGCGCGACGTGGTGAAATAGTGCGCCTGCACGAAATCCCGGCAGTCGTCGAACATGTAGACGATCTCGGCGTTGAATGCCTCTCTCAATCGCGGATCGAACGACGTGTCCGGGAAGTGCTTCACGAGCTGGTAAAGCGCCGCGTAGATGAAGTAGATCCCCGTCGATTCCAGCGGCTCCAGAAAGCACGACGACAGCCCGATCGCGACGCAGTTGTTGACCCACGCCCGCCCGTTGCGCCCCACCCGGAACTTGATCTGGTTGAGCGGCTGCTTGTCCGACAGGTTCCAGAGATGGAGGAAGTCGGCGGTGGCCTGGTCGCGCGACGTGAACTTGCTCGAGAACACGTAGCCGCTGCCGAACCGGCCCAGCATCGGAATCTTCCAGGTCCACCCCGAGTTCATCGCGATCGAGGACGTGTACGGCTCGATCCCCACACGTGCGTCGTCGTTGGGCACCGCGCTGGCGACCGCGCTGTCGCACAGCAGGTAGTCGGACATGTCGATGAAGGGCTCTTTCAGCGCCTGGTTGATCAGGAGCCCCCGCATGCCGGAGCAGTCGATGAACAGGTCCGCCTCCAGCGTCCGACCCTCCTTGGTGGACAGGCTGGAGATGAAGCCACGCTCGTTCAGGCGCACCTCCACGACCTCGTCGACCACGCGCTTCACCCCGCGTTCGACGGCCCAGCGCTTCAGGAAATCGGCCACCAGGTGCGCGTCGAAGTGCCACGCGTGGGGCATCTGGCGGGTGCCGTCGGGCAGGCACGGTGCCAGCTTGGCATCGAGCGCGTCGGGTTGCGGATAGCAGGCGTATTCCATCGGCTGCTGGAAGCCCTGTTCGCGCTTGCGCAGCCAGTAGTGGGTCAGCGGCACGCCGTCGCAGTTCGGCACGCTGCCGAACAAATGGTAGAAGTGGTCGTCGCGCGAGCGGTCGGGGGCCTTCCTCCAGTTAACGAACTTGATGGCGGCCTTGAACGCGCCGTTCACCTGGGGCATCCACTCCCGCTCCGGTATCCCGAGGAAGTCGAAGAACACCTTCTGCAAATTCGGGATGGTCGCCTCGCCCACGCCGATCCGGGGGATCGCCTCGGACTCGATGAGCGTGATGTTCGCCTGCTGCTGGAGCGCCCGGACGAGGTACGAGGCGGACATCCAGCCTGCGGTGCCACCGCCCACGATGACGATGTTCTTGATCGGATTGCTCATGACACGGTTCCCATAGGATTTAAAACCCGAATGGACCTCTGTGAGGGTGACCAATTGATCCGCATTCAGAATAGGTCGGCGATTACTTAAATTAAACTGATAAATTTGACAGGATTTTTATTTGCTTTCCGACGGATTTAATTACGCCATCCCAACACTGAGCACCATGCACATCACAAAGGAACGGCGCGATATCAAACCCGGAATTTGTGATCAATTTCATGATTAATGCATGATCGTTAAACTATCCCCATTTGCACGCCCAATATACGCATCAGTGACGCACGATCACATTGCCATGCGTGAACAAGGAGAAATTACACGAAGGAAAACAGGGATCCGATTATTACGGAAACTTCGACCTGGAACCTTAAAATTTCCGGATCAATAGCCATTACTATTGCATATCCGCCGGTCTAAATTGAGTACCGAATAAATCACGGCCCGGCCTCATTTATCACGATGAATAAATGAAGCAATCGCTCGCGGCATTTCAGGATCTCAAGCACGAGGAAGAAGGGTTGTCAGTGATACGCCCCAGCACCTATGATTCCCTGACGGATATTCCGGGAACCTGCCTGGCCTGACAAATATGGGTACCGACACCACCGCCTTGCATGCCATTTCCTGCTTTGCCGGCGTGGCCCATCGGAATGGCGAAGTCGATGAAGGTGGTTATTTTGCCGCCGGCGCCGCGCCATCGTTCTCGTCGTCGAAAAATCAAGTTATCGTGCGCGCGTCGAAATTCCGCTAACTCGCGACAGATTTACGCTCCGCCACTCGCAACCATCGCACCATCGGCAATTTCACGAAGCAAATCGTTGGAAAGACGAGGTTAGCCCATGCTGACATTGAGTCCCATGCTAAAAATGTCGTTCTACGCCGCACTCGTGCTGCTGGTACCCGGGCCGACAAACACGCTGCTGCTTTCTGCCGGGCTCAAGCTGAATCTGCGTGGTGCGTGCAGGCTGGTCGCGGCGGAGGCGTCAGGCTATGTAATAGCCATCACCGTCTGGGGATTTTTCCTCTGGTCGTTGGCGACGCAATATCCGTGGATCGTCAGTTGCGTAAAGTTGATCAGCTCCCTTTTCATCTTCTACCTCGCAGTGAAGATGTGGCTTAAAGGTGCCAACTTTGGCGCTACCGACTCAGCGCCACTCGGGTTCCGGGCGCTTTTCCTTGCGACCCTGATGAACCCCAAGGCTTTGCTGTTTTCAAGCGCAATCTTCCCGGAGTCGGCCTTCAGATCGCTCGAGATCTTCTTGTTGTCGATGGGCGCATTTCTGATCACCCTGATTCCGATCGGACTTCTATGGTCCCGGTCGGGGCGGCTGCTGATCATGAATCGCGCGGAGGGTCGCTTGGCGTCTATCGTGTTGCGGTGCTCTTCGCTCGTGTTGCTGACGTTCGCAGCAACGCTGGCCAGTTCGGTGCTCAATCGATGAGGCGGTGATGGCGCGGTCCGGCGGATCCCGATGATCCGCCGGACCGCCTACGCCACCCGAAACCGGCCATTTCCACCCAGCCGCTACACGCGATACCGGAAATACTGCTTGTCGACACACTCGACGCCGCGTCGCCCGTCGGCGAGCATCTCGTTTTCCACGCGTACCGAGCCGAACGGTTCGAACCCAAGCCGCTGGTAAAGCCGGTGCGCGGCGAGCGCATTGCTGTTGCTGCGCACGATGATGTCGCGGTAGCCGGGCGCTGCCTCGCCGATGCAGCGCCGCACCAGCGCTTCGCCGAGCCCGCGTGAGCGCCAGTGCGGGGCGACTGCCAGTTCGGCGATCGACATCACGGGCCCGTCGCCGAGCGTGGCGCGCAGCGACACCGGCAATTTGCGGTCGTAGCCCGCTTCGGCGGAGAGCAGGAAACCGGCCAGCGCGTCGCCGGCCACCCACAGATGGCAACGCGCGGCATGCTCGATGAAGAGTCCGTAGATCCAGCCGCGCTCCGCCGCCTCGTCCAGGTAGTGACCGGCATACGACCCCGTCGTAAACGCGTCCATGTAAAGCGCGAGCACCTGCCGCTCCCATGCATGGAACAGGCCGATTCCGCCGGAAAGAATCTCGTTCGTCGTCATCTCGCCCGCCTACCAGTCGAGCCGATAGGCCGTGCTCACCAGCAGCGACGAGCACAGCGTGGCCTGCTTCACGAGCGGCAGCCCGGCCGGATCGAACCCGTAGTTCGGATAGAAATACTGGCCGAGCCCCTGCACCTGTCGCTCGATCACGATCACGCTGCGATCGCGCGGCGCCGTCTCGATGATCCGTTCGACGATCTCCACCTTGTTCTCGATATGAATCGACAGGATGACGATGTCGCACGCACCGTAGTCGTACGCCGCGCCATCCGCGTGAACCATCTCGATCGCCGCGCGGCGATAGCGCGCGGGGTTCGATGCGCACAGGTGATCGACGAACCGCTCGCCGGTCCTGAGCGATTCCTCGCTGAGATCCAGCCCGACGATGCGGGCGCCGCTGAACGCCTGCATGAACAGGATCGACAGCGGCATCCCGCCGGAGCCGACCATCGCCACCGTCGAATCGGCGGACATGTCCGACAGGAAGATCTCGGTTCGCGCGAGCAGCCGGTAAATCTCGGCGTAGTACTCCTTGATGATCAGGAGCAGCCCTTCGCTCGACGGCCCCGCGCGCAGCACGTCGCTCATCTGCCGCTCGAAGCGGACCTCGTTGTCGAGCGACAGCGCCTGAAAGCGCTTCATGTACTCACGCACCGTCGCGTCGCGCAGGAAGCGCTCGGTCTCGATCGCATCGAGCACCGGGGACAGCAGGTAGTTGCGGATCAGCAGCGTCTTCGCGAAACACGCGCGCAGATCGTGCCGGTCGGGAGACGTGAACATCTCGTCGATCCAGCGATGGATCTGGCTCTTCACGAAGTCGATGCGTTGCTGGGTATCGTTGGCCGCACAATGCGGCGCCAGCGGCAGGTTGGTCAGCATGTCGGTGTCGATCCAATCTCGGGTTGAGGGGCGCCGGCGAGCCGGCGTCAGATCCAGGCCTTCGGCAGCGCGGCGAGGCGTTCGCGCGCCACCGGCCGGGTCTGGCCGAACGGCGGGTGCGCCTTCTTCTGCAACGCGTGCGCGAGCATCGTCGGCATCCGCGCAAACAGGAACACCGGCGTGGCCAGCACGGCGGGCACCCCCAGTTCGAGCAGGGTCGCCGCGGCGGCCGCATCGATGTTCGGCGGCAGCCCGCGCAGGTCCTGCATCGCGCCGCATACGGCCCGATACGCATCGAACGCCGCGCCGCCGACACCCAGCCGTACCGCGTGGCGCTCGAGCGCGGCCGGTCGCGGATCGCATTCGAGCAGCGGATGGCCGAAGCCGGGAATCCGGTCGCCCGCCTGCACGCGCTGCGCGACGCGATCGCGAATCTCCGCAGGCGGCCGGCCGACGAGGCTTGCGAGAAACCGCGTCGCGTCGCTGCACGCGCCCACATGCGCGGAACCACTGCCCGTCAAGCCCGCGATCAGGTTCAGGTCGATGCTTGCGTAGGTGCTCGCCGAGAAGCGCGGCAGCGCGATGGTCGGCGCGACGAGGCCGAAGCCGCCGTGCAGCGCCACCAGCAGGACGTCGAACAGGCGGGCCTGTGCGTCGCTCGATTCGCCGCCGAACAGGCAGTCCAGCACCGATGCGCTGAAACCTCGCGCGACGTCCGTCGGTCGCACCCGGGCCGGCGTCTCGTCGTCCGTCGCGCGCCACACCGCCAGCAGGCGCGGCAACGCGGCGACGATGCCCAGGCCCGTCGCCACCTCGTCGCCCTGCCCGATACCGGACAACGCGTCGGGCCAGGCGACCGGCCGCGCACGCGGCCCGGCGGCCAGCCCGGCCGCGATCGCCGCGACCAGGAACACCTCGGGCCGGCGCTGGCGGCGGGCCAGTTGCGCGACGAGCAGGCCGTCGTCGGTCGGCCCGTCGTCGGCAAGCCGCGCCGCCAGTGCGCGATCGAGTGCGCGCACGTCGCCCGCGTCCGGCATCCGGCCCGCGAGCACATGCAGGATCGCGGCAGGGAAATCGACGGACTCGATCAGCTGCAGCAGATCGACACCGCGTACGGAAAGCCGGTCGGGCGAGATCGAGACCGCATCGATCTCGCTTTCGTCGCGTGCGGCGCGCGGACGGGCGGCGTCCGGCGCCGGCAGATCGTGATCGGTGCGCATCGGCGAGGCCCCGCTTACTGCTGCGCCGGTTTCGCGATCAGCACCTCGAAGCCGATCGCGAGCATCCCCGATCCCTTCGATACGCTGGCGTGCTCGCCGATGCCGGCTTCGTGCAGGTGCCCGATCGACTCCGCGACGGTGAACTTGCCGTCGAGATGGACCGGATGAACGCCCGCGGCCGCGCGTCGCTCGTTGAAGAACGCGAGCGCCTCCGGCGCCGGATCGCTGCAGGGTTCGTGAATCAGCGCGAAACCGCCGGGCGCCAGCGTGCGGAAGATCTCCCGGTACGCGCCCACAGGGTCGGCCCAGTGATGCACGACCGAGCGGCCGATCACCGCGACGAACGTCCCGTCGTCGAACGGCAGCGCGTGGACGTCGCCCGCGCGTATGTCGATACGCCCTTCCAGCCCTTCCGCGCGCACGTTCTGTTCGGCGCGCCGCACCATGTCGTCGTAGTAGTCGACCCCGACGAAGCCCAGCGGCGCGAGCGACGGGACGCGGGCCAGCTCGATCAGCGTCCGCGCGGTACCGGTGCCGACATCGAGCAACCGGCCCGACGCGATGCGCCGCTGCGCGAGCTCGTGCTCGACGCGCTGCACCAGATTGCGGTTCCATTCGAGCGTGAACGTGTCGACGTAGTGATCGTAGGTGTCGGCGTTGACTTCGGCGGGGGTATTGGTACGCATGCAGGTCTCCGGTCGTGAGGTCTAGGGATACAACGGTCGTGGAATCATCCGGCCGCGGCGTGCGCGCCGGCCGGCGGTGCGGCCGGCGCGGCGCCGAGCCTGCGCATGAGCCGCAGGAAAATCGTCAGGTACACGGCCTGGCGCACGACGCTCACGCCCGCGAGCAGCGCGAACAGTTGCGTGAGCGCGAGATGGTGCGTGACGCCAAGGTAGATCGCGCCCGGGGTGACGACCCATGAAAAGAACAGCCCGAGCGCCATCGCGCGCGCCGGGCGTTCGAGAATCTGGAAGCAGCCGGTCACGAGGTTCGTCAGCAGATAGCTGAAGACGAACAGCGGCACGTAGTCGAGCAGCGCGGACGCAACCGCGATCACGCCCGCGTCCGACGCGAGAAAGCGCAGCGCGAGCGAGCGCAGCAGGAAGAACGCGATGCTGATCGCCGCGGTGAACAGCACGCCCAGCAGCATCACCGACTGCAGTGCCGCACGGGACGGCGCCCGGCTGCGCACGAGATGACCGATCCGGATCATGAACACCATGCTCAGGCCCTTGATGAGGATGAACCCGATCGTCATCAATTCGAAGCCGATGCCGTACCCGCCGATCGCGCGCACGCCATAGCGGGCGATCAGCGAATAGACGGCCGTATTCGCGAGAAAGGTCAACGCCTCGAGCGCGGCCGAGGGCAGGAAGATGCGCAGCAGCCGTCGCTGCGTCGGCCATTCCACGCCGGGACGCGGCAGCACGACCTGCTCGCGGCGCAGCCGCGGGCGGATACACCGGACGCACCAGCCGAGATACAGGCTCTTGGTGATCCACGAGGTCAGCGCGAGGCCGAACAGCTGCAGCGACGGATGCTGGCCGAACAGCCCGAACACGAGCAGCGGATCGAGGATGTTGTTGACCACGCCGCACGCGATGCTGATGCGGGCGGGCGACTTGGTATCGCCGTACGTGCGCATCGCCGCGGAAAGCGCGGTGCTGAGCAGCGTGAGCGGAAAGCTGCCGATCACGAGCGCGTAATAGCCGAACATGCGCTCGCCGTGGAACTGGCCGCCGGAAATGAACGTCATCAGCGGTGCCCGCGTGCCGATCAGCACCAGCACGACCAGCACGCCGATCGCGCCCGCGAACACCAGGCTCTGCACGAACAGCCGGCCCTGGTCCTCGCGGGGCGCCTTGGCGAACACCGCGACGAACGACTCCTCGAAGCTCTTGCCGAGCAGGAACAGGAACGTCGCGACGCTGCCGTTGACGAGCGCGAGCAGCGCCATGTCCTCCGCCGGCAGGTCGCGAATCCAGCGATAGTCGAACAGCGTCATGCAGTAGCCGAAAATCGACGACAGCACCATCGGATAGAGCATCAGCCAGGTCGCGCGCACCTCGGCCACGAACTGTCGCATGCGGTCGGCCCGCGACGCGCGCGTCGAGGCCAACGCGGCAGCGGCGGTGGATGTGGCAGAGGTGGCGGGCGCGGCAGGCGCGACGGTGGCGCGATCGTCAGACATGGGCATGCCTCTCGTCGATCAGGCGCGGCAGCTTCTGGCGCGCGGAGTAGCGCAATGCGTCGCGACCGAGCACGTCGAGGCGACCCTCGCCCTTGTCGATGCATTCGCGCACGTCCTCGATCTCCAGCAGCGCGTCGGTCAGCCGTGACGCGAGCGGCGCGAGTTCGTCGTCGCCCAGATCCAGCACGACGGTCAGGCAGTCGCGCCCGTGCGCGTCGGCGTCCAGGCGAAACTGGCAATCGAGCGGCCGGCCGACGCACGCCGCCAGCCGCTGCGCGAGCAGCTCGGTGCTGACGAGGTTGCCCGCAAACTTGAAGCGCTGATCCGCGCGGCCCTGCAGCACGACGACCGAGCCGCCCTCGCCGCACGTGCAGCGCACCGACGGCCCGACGCGCACGCGATCGCCGAGCCGGTAGCGCAGCATCGCGAGGCCAGGGTTCGCGCGGCTCGTCACGAGGAGCTGCCCGTCCTCCTCCTCGAGGAAGAACCAGTCGTCGAGCACGTGGTAATGCCCTTCCGCGCAGCGCGGCGTGTGATAGCCGAGAAAGCCCGTTTCGGTGGCGCCGTACAGCCCGAAGCATGCCGCATCGGGCCAGCGCCGCCGCACGATCGCGCGCTTGCGCTCGGGGAACGCCTCGCCGGTGTAGAGGATCTTCGTGACGTCGAGATCGACACCGTGCGCGTCGAGCAGCCGCAGGCATTGCAGCACGCTCGTCGGCGTGCCGACCAGGACGTTCGGGCGGGCGCGGCCGATCAGGTTCAGCATCGCCGGCAAATCGGCGCCGTAGGCGTCCAGCCGCCCGATCGGGAGTACGTTCGCGCCGATCGCTTCCAGCAGCCGGTTCACGCCGTCGTACAGCGTGGAGAAGCCGCCGGCGGTAAACAGGTTCGCCACCCGGTCCGTCGGCGCGATCGCCGTTCCCGCCAGCGCGTTCGCGAGCGCCCGGCCATAGGTCGTGTCGGGCCGCTTGCGCGCCGGCGCGTTGAGCAGCAGCTTCACGTCGCCGCTCGTGCCCGACGTGGTGTAGAACGTCGCGCCGGCCAGATCGTCGTGATCGAGATGGTCGAGCACGCGCCGCTTCAGGTCGTCGGCCGTCTCGATCGCGACCAGCGTGCGGAAGGCCGCGTAGCTGGCCACGCCCGTCGGCAGCACATGCGCATAGCGGGCATCGTACGAAAGCGCTTCGCTCACGGCCGAGGAATCGAAGCGGGTCGTGCGGTCGGACATCGTGGGCTCCAGGTTCAGGCCGCGGTCATGCGCTTTCGCGCAGGAGACGCAATGAGATCTTTCCGGTGCTCGTGACCGGGAGGTCGTCGACGAACAGCACGTCGGCGATACGCGGATACAACGGGAACGCGGCCCGGTAGCGGCTCAGGATGCGCGCCTTGAAATCCACGTCCGCACCGGCCGGCGTCAGGCCGGGCACGACGAACACCGTCAGCGCGCCGGTCTGCGGATCGGCGAGGAAATAGCTCTTCGCGATGTCGTCGAACGCGTCGAAATGCTGGTGCAGCAGGCTGACGTTGATCAGCCGGCCGTTGCACTTGACCGTCTCGTCCCGGCGGCCGACCCAGAACACCACCCCGTCGTCGCGGCGGAACACCAGGTCGCCGGATTCGAGCGTCGTGAAGCGCCGCACGCTGCCGTCCGGCAGCAGATAGCCGTGCATCGCATACGGCGTGCGGTAAAGCAGATGGCCGGGCTCGCCCGGTGCGCACGGCCGGCCCTGCGCGTCGACGATCGACAGCTCGATGCGCGGATCGATCGGGCGGCCGGGCGCAAGGACGCCCTCGAAGCAGTACGAATCGACGTGCGGCAGATCGTCCGGCGTGAGCGGCAGCGCGAAGATCCGCGGCCCCGATTCGGTCTGGCCGAAGTTGTTCCACACGCACGCGCCGAGCGCGAGCAGGCGGCGCACCTGCGCCGCGTAGATGCGGTCGGATGCATTGAGCACGACGATGCCGTCGAACCGCATGCCCGGCGTCACCTCGGCCAGGTCGCACACGCGCTCGGCAATGCTGCGGATCAACGGCACGAAGCGGATCCGGCCGCTGCCCAGGTAGCCGAGCACCTCGTGCGCGGTCAGCGACGCCCGTTCGAGCCAGACGGTCGCGCCGGCCAGCAGGCCGTTCATCATCGTGGAGAAGCCGTACATGTAGTGCGTCGGAAACATGCACAGCACGCCGTCACCGGGCTGCACGCCCAGATAGCGGCCGACGGCCAGCGCATTCTCGACGAGTTGCGCTTCGTCGTAGACGACCAGCTTCGGCGCGCTCGTCGTGCCCGACGTCATGAAGACGATCTGCGCGCGCGGCGCACCGGCGTCGGCCCACGCGAACGCGTCGGGCCCGGACGCCTCGGCTTCGGCCAACGCCGGGTCGAGCACGACGACGGGCAGCCCGTCGCACGCGATCGACCGGGTCGCGACGACCGCGAGCGCATCGAGCCGGTACTGGCGCAGCGCGGCGGACAGCATCTTCGGGTCGCACAGGACGATCCGGCAGCCGAGCGTCGACGCGAGCAGCGTGAACAGGAAATAGTCGAACCCCGAGAAGCCGACCGCGATCAGGCAACCGCGCCCGAGCAGGTGCGGCTCCAGCGCGCCGAGCGCACGCCGCGCGGCCCGCAGCCGCGCGCGCAGGTCTTCCGCCGTCAGGCGCGCCCCGTGCAGCACGATCTGCCAGTTCGCCTCCCGGGCAAGCAGCGACGCGAACTTCATGCAGCCGCTCCTTCCAGCACGAGCGAGGCCGCGAGGCCGCCCATCCCGAACGAGTTCTTGAGCACGCGCCGCGCGTCGCTCGGCGTCGGGGCGCGCACCACGTTGACGGGGCATTCCTGCGCCTGCTCGTCGAGGTTGATGGTCGCCGGAATGAATCGCTCCCGCAGCCCGATCGCCGTGTTCAGCACTTCCATCGCGCCCGCCGTCGCGATCAGGTGACCGTGCTGCGACTTGTTGGCGGTGACGGGAATCGCGGGCCGCGTCGGGAAGATCGCGCGGATCGCCTCCGATTCGTGCTTGTCGTTGAGCACCGTCGACGTTCCGTGCGCGTTGACGTAGTCGATATCGGCCGGCGCGCATCCCGCATCGTCGAGCGCGCGCCGCATCGCGAGCCGCATCTCGAGCGACTGCAGGTGCGGGATGACGATGTGCTCGGCGGCCAGGCTCGCCCCGTAGCCGGCAACGCGCGCGAGCGGCGTATCGCCGCGGGCGCGCACGGCCGATTCGCGCTCGAGCAGGAACAGCACCGCGCCTTCCGCGAGCACGAAGCCCGAGCGACGCACGTCGAACGGCCGCGAACGATGCCGGGGGTCGAGATTCACGTCGGTCGAGATCACGTCGAGCGCTTCGAGCCGCGCGAGATTGAGCGGATTGACCTTGCCGGACACGCCGCCGACGATGGCCGCGTCGACCCGCCCCTGGCGCAGCGCGAGCATGCCCATGCCGATCGCCTGCAGCGACGCGGAGCACAGGCCCACGTGCGCGAGCGCGCAGCCGCTGAACGGAATGTGGCGATGAATCGCGCCGAACACCGAGGTCGCGTCGCCGCTCACGAACTCGCTCATGCGCATGTGCGACACCAGCACGCGGATCAGCGCGTCACGCGATTTGTCGCCGTTGACCTTGTCGACGAGTTCGAGCGCGCTCTGCACGTCGGTGGCCGGCACGTCGACGCCGACCAGGCAGCCGATGCGCTCCGGCGCATAGTCGCGCACGACGAACGGCGCCTGCGCGAGCAGCCGCGCGGCGGCCAGATCGCCGTACAGTTGCTCGGTCCCGATCCGCCGCGTCGAAGGCCAGCGCACGCGCTCGTTGCCTTCGTCGGGCACGCCCGCGTGCCGGGTCGTGTAGGTCGAGCAATCGAATTTCTCGATCCGGCGAATGCCGGAGCGGCCTTCGCGCAGCGCGGCATGCAGTTCGGCGTAGCTACCGCCGAGCGGCGTGACGGCGCCGAATGCACTGATGACGATGGCGTCCGATCGCGGTTTCATCGCCCCACCCCGCTCAGCTTGCGCACCAGGATCGCACCGAGGCCCGACGACACGCCGATGCCGTTGACCAGCACGGGCGCGCCGACCGGAATGGCCGGATCCGCGATCGCGAGGACCAGGTCGATCAGGTTGTTCGCCCGCCCGGTATAGCCGACATGCGGCTTGTACGCATGCGTGACGGCATTCGGCCATGCCTGCTCAACGGCGTTACGCTCCGCCTTGCCCAGCGACGGCTCGCCGTTCTGGTACAGCACGACGTGCGGCACGCCGAGCGCGGCCTCGCCGGGAAAGCGGGCGAACAGCCGCGACCAGTCGGCGCTCGACACGGACGTGTCGGGCTTGTACAGCGAGTGAACGTCGAGCACTTGCGCACAAGGCGCGCACCCGTCGCGCGGCGTGCGTTCGACAACCGCGCCGACGGCCCCGAACGCGGGCACGATGCCGACCGGGTGCGACGTCGTACGCAACAGGCCCATCTTCTCGAACGCCGCGACGTTGTCGGCCGACGTCATGTCGCCGACGGCCGCGATGACGGCCCGGTCGATCGCGCCGCCCTCGATCTGCCGGTGCGCTTCCTCGAGCGCGCACAGGCTGGTCAGCGACATCCGTTGCAGCGGATAGCCTTCGCCGCGCAGCCCGAACAGTTTCGATATCTGGTACAGCGCGTTGGTGGTCAGCAGGCGCAGCATGTCGAGCGGATTCAGGTCCGCCTTGACCTCGCCGAAGTAGCCGCAGCCGTCGAGGCCGTGACGCGCGTGCAGCGGCGTGAGCACGGCCATCGTCGCGTCCTCGCCTTCGACACCCGTGAATACCGCGAACCGTTCGCGCTCTTCGTCCGTGTAGGGCCGGCCGGCCGATGCCGCGTCGAACGCCTCGGCGGCCACCTGCAACGCGAGACGCGAACCCGGGTTCAGCAGCGAACGATCCTCGCGCGCCATGCGCTGCACGAGCGGAAACGGCAGGTTGGCGCGCACGTAGTCGCCGGGCTTCTCGGCCGGCGCGAGCGGCGCGCGCGCGGCGAAGTCGACGTCCAGCAGCGACGCGATGTCGGGAAAAGCGGCCGTCGCGATGCCGAGGCCGGTGATGTACGACATGGCAAGTCCCCATTCACGTGAGTCGAAAACCGGGCGGGTGCGCGATGCCGCACCGCGCGGTGCGGCGTTCCTGCGACGCGGGCGGAGCGCCCGGGTCAGCTGAACTGCGCGATGCGGTGCTCGATGTAGTTCACCGAGAAATGCTCGTAGAGATCCTGCAGGCTGCATTTCTCGTGGCCGTTCCAGCTCATCACGTCGCACACCTGCTGCCAGCCGGCGTCGGTCCACTCGGTGCCGGTGTGGCATTGCGGATCGAGCAGCATCCGGTTGAACGGCCACAGGTTCTCGAGGCTGATGCGGTTGTCCACCTTGTCCTTGAGCTCGTAGCACAGGTCGACGTAGTCGATCGAGCTCATGTTCAGCTCGCGGAACAGCGACGCGGAATCGGTCACCTGCTCGGGACCGCTCAGATAGAGGATTTGCGCGACGATGTTCTTGATGTCTTCCTTCATGGTCCACTCTCCTTGAGTCACTGGGTCAGCCACTGATGTTTTCGCCATTGCCGAGATCGACGACGCTGCCGGTCGTTGCGAGCGAGCCGTTCGCAAGCAGCAGGACCGCGCGCGCGACCTGGTCGGGCTCGAGGATCTTTCGCATCGGAATCTGGCGATAGAACGCCGCCGCGTCCTGCGACGCGAGGAAGCGCTCGAACAGGTCGGAGCGCACGAACCCCGGTGCGACCGCGTTGACGCGCACGCCGAAGCGCGCCATCTCGAGCGCGAGCGTCTTCGTGAAACGCTCGATCCCCGCTTTCGACGCGCCGTACGCGCCGTTGCCAGCCTTCGGCTTGCGCGCGGCGATCGACGAGACGTTGACGATCGCGCCGCGCCGGCGCGCCTGCATCCCGTCGCCGAACGCATGGCAGAACGCCATCGTCGCGCCGAGGTTGATCCGCAACGCCTCCCAGTAGCGGGCGAACGGGCTGCCGATCAGCAGCGCGTCGTCGTTGATGCCCGCGTTGTTCACGAGCACGTCGACGGCCGCTTCCGCGTTCACGCGATCGGCGAACGCCTGCACCGCGTCCCAGTCGCCGCCGTCGACCCGGAACGCGCGCGCCGCGCCGTCGTACGTGCGCTCCAGTGCGTCGGCCAGCTCGGGATTCGATCGGTAGGTGAAGTAGACGGTGTGGCCGTCGGCGATCAACGCGTCGACGATCGCGCGTCCGATCCCGCGGGTTCCGCCCGTGACGATGGCGAGCTTCGTCATGCGTCGTGCTCCCAGCTGAGGATGCCGTCCATCACGCCCTGGCCGTTCGCGTTGCGCAGCTCGACGTGCGCGGTGGTGCGCGCCCCGTCCTGCTGCAGGCGTCGCAGGCGCGCGGTCAGGCGTTCGCCCGGCCGTACCGGGCAGATGAAACTGACCTTGCGGAGCGTGAGTGCCGGCGCCGGCCGGTTCGCCTCGATGCCGAGCGCATCGAACAGCATCCCGATCGCCAGGCTGAGGCTGAACGAACCGGGCAGCACGGGAAACTGCTCGAAGTGCTCGTCGAAGAGCGGTGCGGTGTTCGCCACGTCGATCACGCCGAACTGTTCGCCGGTGATCATGGCCGCCGCCGTCGCGGTGGCCGGCATCATGGCCGTGCTCCCGGCGCGGAGAACGCGGGCACGCGGGCCGGCATCAGCGCGACGAACACGGTACCCGACGCGACGGCCGGATACATATTGGCATCGGCATTGCGCGCCGACACGTCGACCCGGTATCCGTCGCCGTGCTTCGCGACCGTGCCGGACAGCGCCAGCCGCGGATAGCCGTCGACGCGGTGCAGCGTCAGTTCGCGCAACTGCGCCGGCACCATCAGCGCCGGCGCGCCGTGCATCGTGCGCGACGCCTTGACCGCGAACTGATGCAGCGCCTCGATGACGAGCAACGCCGGCTGTGCGCTCGACCAGTCGCCATATCGCCGCGGATCGGCATCGCCCGCGAAACGCGCGGGATCGGACGGATCCCGGACCACTCGACAAAGAGCAAGAAAGCCCGGCCGCGCTGTCTCGCTCCCCCTCTCAAACCTGGTATCGCTCATTTTTATGCCTTGTTATGTCTATGTTTCGGCTTCTCGCACCCCGGTGACTGCTCTCACGTCGGCCGTTGTCGTGCGGATCAAATGCTGATCGGCTGCGAGTGTATCGATTCGTCGCCGGAAGAAACGATCGTGCGACCAATTGCAGAAACGGGCGACGAACCGCGCATGGAGCCGATGGAATGCAACGCGGGGGGACGGCCGCCGACGGGCCGCGACCCGCTCGCCGCGCCGGTGCGCGACAGCGCCCGCCGACGCCCGCCGTTCGTCGGGGAGGAATGCCGTTCGTCCGCGCGTTCCGCCGTTCGTCGCACTGCGCCATGCGGGCGCGCGGTTGCCGCTAAGGTGGCGACATCGATCGAATACCCTGGGAGGTGTCCGTGTTGGCGGCCAGCTTGAGTCATGTCACGAAAACCTATGGAACCGGACCGCTCGCGGTCGCGGCGGCCGACGACGCGTCGCTCGAGATTCTCGCGAACCGCTTCACGGTGCTGTCGGGACCGTCCGGCAGCGGCAAGACGACGCTGCTCAACCTGCTCGGCGGCATCGATCGCCCGACGCGCGGCGCCATCACGGTCGCGGGCCAGCGAATCGATGCGATGCGCGAAAATGCGCTGGCCGATTTCCGCGCGCGCCACGTCGGCTTCGTGTTCCAGTCGTTCAACCTGCTGCCCGTGTTCAGCGCGTTCGAGAACGTCGAATATCCGCTGACCCTGCTGGGCGTCGCCCGCGCGCGGCGCCGCGACCGGGTGCTCGCGCTGCTCGACGCCGTCGGCATGGGCGACAAGGCGAATCGCCGGCCCGGCCAGCTGTCGGGCGGCCAGCAACAGCGCGTCGCGATCGCACGCGCGCTCGTCACCGAGCCGGCGCTCGTGCTGGCCGACGAGCCGACGGCCAACCTGGACAGCGCGACGGGCGCGGCCATCATCGCGCTGATGCGCACGATGCAGCGCGAACGCGCAACGTCGTTCGTGTTTTCATCGCACGACCCGCAGGTGATCGCCGCCGCGGACGATGTCGCGACGATCTGCGACGGGCGCGTCGTCGACACCCGCTCGGCCACCCTGCACGAGGAGGCCTGCCAATGAGCCTCTGGGTCCTCGCCTTCCGCAACCTGTTGCGCAACCGCCGCCGCTCGTCGACCACGCTGCTCGCGATGGTCGTCGGCCTGGCCGCGATCCTGCTGTTCGGCGGCTATGCGCGCGACATCAATTACGGACTCCAGACCAGCTACGTGCGCCAGGGTGGCCATCTGCAGATCCAGCACCGCGACTATTTCCTGTACGGCAGCGGCGACCCCGTCTCGTACGGGATCGCCGACTACCGGAAGATCATCGACACCGTGCTCGGCGATCCCGAGCTCGCACGCGAGGTGACGGTCGTGACGCCGGTGCTGGCGATCAACGGCATCGCCGGCAACTTCGCGGCGGGCGTCTCGCGCACCGTCTCGGGCAGCGGGATCGTCGTGGCCGACCAGAACCGGATGCGACAGTGGAACGACTACGGTTTCGCCGACCGGGCAACGCCCCTCGCGCTGACCGGCAGCGCCGCGAATGCCGCCGTGATCGGCACGGGCGTCGCGCGCGTGCTGCACCTGTGCGACGCGCTGCGGGTACCCGATTGCCGCGATCCGGTGACGGCCGCCCCGGCCGGCGCGTCGGACCTGCCCGACGACATCGCGTCGCTCTCGCAGGCCGAGGCCGCCGCGAAACCCGTGCACCGCAGCGGGCTCGCCCGTCTCGAGCTGCTGACGTCGAACGCGTACGGCGCACCGAACGTCGCCGAACTGTCGGTGATCGCGGCGCAGAAGCAAGGCGTCAAGCAGGTCGACGACCTGTTCGTGCAGGTGCATCTGCCGCAGGCGCAGCAACTCGTCTACGGCAGCGGCCCGAGTGCGAAGGTGACGTCCATCGTCGTGCAGTTGAAGCACACGGCCGATCTGCCCGCCGCGCGCGCGCGCATCCAGACGCTGCTGCGCACCCGGCTCGCGGGCGAGCCGCTCGAGGTGCTCGGCTTCGCGACGCTGAATCCGCAGTACGGCCAGGTCACCGGCATGTTCGGCGCGATCTTCGGCTTCATCGCGGTCTTGATCGCCACGATCGTGCTGTTCACGGTCGGCAACACCATGAACATGGCCGTGATGGAGCGCACGCACGAGATCGGCACGCTGCGCGCACTCGGCCTGCGTGGCGCCGGCATTCGCCGCCTGTTCGTCTGCGAAGGGTGCCTGCTCGGCCTCTGCGGCGCGGTGGCAGGCACCGTCCTCGCGCTGGCGGCGGGCGTCGCGATCAACCGCGCCGGCCTGCACTGGACACCACCCGGACAGACCGATCCGGTCGCGCTGTCGGTACGCGTGTGGGGCGAGTTCGGGATGATCGCGCGCTACGCGCTCGGCGTGACGGTGGTCGCGACGCTCTCGGCCTGGCTGCCCGCGCACCGTGCCGCCCGCCTGCCGATCGTGGACGCGCTGCGTTTCGCCTGACCTGGAGCCGCCACCATGAGATTCCCCCTCCCGATCCTGCGCACCGCGGCGATGCTGCTCGCGATTGCCACCACCGCGGCCGCGGCGGCAGAGCCGTCGGCGCAACAGCTGCTCGCGCAAAGCGACGCGGTGCGCAACCCCGACAAGCCGTTCGGCCTGACGACGACGCTGCTCGAATTCCGCAACGGACAGCAGACGGACGCCGAGGTGCTGAAGATCTACTCGAAGGCGGACCCGGCAACCAGCCAGTTCCGCACGCTGGTGCAGTTCGTCGCCCCGGCCCGCGACGCGAACAAGCTGATGCTCAAGAACGGCAACGATCTGTGGTTCTACGATCCGTCGAGCCAGGCCAGCGTGCGGATCTCGCCGCAGCAGCGCCTGCTCGGCCAGGCCGCGAACGGCGACGTCGTGACCGTCAACTGGGCAAACGACTACGACGCGTCGCTCGCGGGCGAGGAGAACGTGGCGGACGGCGAGCACCAGACCCGGCACTGCTACCGGCTGCACCTGACGGCGCGCGCGCCGGACGTCACGTATCACGCGATCGACCTGTGGATTGCCAGCGACACGAAGCGGCCGGTCAAGGCGCGCTTCTTCGCGGCCAGCGGCAGCGTGCTGAAAATCGCGTACTACCGGCACTACCAGGATCAGCTGGGCGCGGCGCGGCCGACGGAAACCGTCATCATCGACGGGCTCGATCCCAGCTGGGTCACGGTGATGCGCTACACCGACTACGCGTGGCGCGACATTCCGGACGCGTGGCTGCAGCGCGCGTACCTGTCCCGCTTCAAGGCCGACTAGACGATGGCGCGATCCCGGGTCGCGGTGCTGGTCTGCGCGGCGGGCTTCGCGGCCGCGCAGGCCGCCGTCGCGGCCGACGACGCGGACGGCGACGCGCTGCGGCTCGCCGACACGGCGACGGCGGCGCCCGTGACGCCAGGCAACTGGCGGGGCACGTTCGAGGCCGCCGTCGCGAACTACACGGCGGCGAGCCAGACCGGGCCCGTGACGCTCAACGACAACGCGCGCGTGTCGAACACGCTGTCGTACGACGGCACGTCCGGCAACTGGCGGGTGATCGTGTCGAATCGCTTCGATGCGGGATGGCGCGCGGGCACGTCGCAGTACAACGCGGTCGACACGCTGAAGCAGGCGTACGTGAGCTGGCAGGCGAGCCCGAACGCGATCGTCGATGTCGGCCGCGTGAACCTGCGCGAAGGCGTCGCGTCGGGCTTCAATCCCACGGACTTCTTCAAGGCCGGCGCGCTGCGCTCGGTCGTATCGATCGATCCCGAGAGCCTGCGCGAAAACCGGCTCGGCAGCGTGATGGCGCGCGGGCAGTTGCTGTGGAGCAGCGGCTCGATGACGGCCCTGGTGTCGCCGCGGCTCGACACGCATCCGAACGAAGCAACCTTCAATCCCGATCTCGGCGCGACGAACGCGCGCACCCGCTACATGCTGAGCGGGTCGCAACGGCTGTTCGGCAACTTCTCGCCGCAGTGGCTGCTGTACGGCGGCGAAGGCATCGCCCCGCAGCTGGGCGTGAACGCGACCACGCTGATCGACGATGCGACGGTCGGGTTCCTCGAATACGCGATCGGCCGCGGCAGCGCGGTCGCCGATTTCTCACAGGCCGCATCGTCCTGGACCTCGAAGCTCGCGACCGGCGTCACCCATACCTTCGCGAACAAACTGTCGCTGACGCTCGAATACGACTACGACGGCGCCAGCGCGAGCGCCGCCGCATGGCGGGCGCTGCAAAACGATCCGTCGCGATACTGGCGCTATCGCGACTCAGCGAGCATCGCGCAGGAGCTGATGACGCGGCGCTCGCTGTTCGTCTATGCATCGATGCCCGATGTCTTCGTCCAGCATCTGGGGCTGACCGCGATGGCGCGCTACAACCTCGACGACCACAGCTACTTCACGTGGCTCGAAGCGCGCTATCACTGGCCACGCACCGACTTTGCCGTGCAATGGCAGAGCAACCACGGCTCGGCGCGCAGCGTCTACGGCGCGCAGGCGCAAAGCGAGATCGTGCAGGCGATCGCGACGTTTTTCTTTTGAACAGGGAAACGCGAGAAGCGAGGAAAGCGTGACCGCCGGCACGCATCATGCAAGACGCGCCCGGCGCAGTGCGTCGGGCGCGGCAGGCAGCGTGACGCTCGGCAGTGTGTTGCGGCGCGCGGACCGCGCTCACGCGGGAACGGCGGGTGCGACCCTGCGGCCTGCCGGATTCGCGACGGCGCGCGACATCCGTCCTCGCCGGCGCTCCGGCCGCGCTCAGCGCGACTCGAGCGCGGACCCGCCGCCTTCCTCCGGCGCACCGTTCGCATGACGGATGCTGCGCGTCACCACGTTGATCGCACGGCCGAGCGGCATGCCGACGAGCCCGCCCCAGACCGCGAACGACAGGGCCGCGAAGGCGCCGGTGGCCGCCCACGGCCGCGAGGTCGCGATCGCGTAATGAATGAACGTCTCGGCGGCGAACGTCAGGAGCAGCGTGACCAGCAGGCTCGCGTCGCCCGGCAGGCGCACGAACATGCCTTCCGGCCCGGTCCTGAACTGCAGGCGCCAGCGGCGCGCGTGGAACCAGCCGCCTGCGGTGCCGACCACGAGCATCGCGACAGCCGCCGCGTACGCATCGGCGCCCGCCCGGGGAAACAGGTGGCCGAGGCTCGACAGGCCGAGACCGACGAACACGACCGGAAACAGGAGCGGACGCACGGGCCGGACTTCGCGCACGAAGCAGCGCTTCACGCCGATATAGACGAGCACGCAGAACAAGACGTAAACGTAGGCAGGGAAATGGGGCATGGTGAGTACCTGTACGGAAGCGCCGCAACCGGCGGACATGTCAGCGACTATAGCGGCCGGCCGGACCCCGCGCCGCGCGTTGCGATGAACGGTGGAAATCGACCGATGAACGGCCCTCAGGTCCGGCGAACGTCCGTGCCGACTGCCGCGCCCGCGTCGCAGCCCAGCGCCGATCACCGGTCGCATTGCCGTCGCGAATTACGCTACCATCTCCGCAATCCGCTCCCGCTCGCTCCCATGCCAAGCAAGCCGTTCGCCTTCCTGTCGTTCGAACCGCACGTCGGCCCCGCGCAACGGGGCCGCTCGCTGCTGGGGCTGTTCTGTTTCAACTCGGCGGTCGGGCTGATCTTCTGGGCGACGCGCCGCAACGAGGCGCTGCTGCCGTACCTGGTCGTCGCGAACGGCATCGGTTTCAGCGCGACGCTGCTCAGCGTCGCCATCGACCGCCTCGTGCGCGGCAAGCTCGCGCTGGTGCCGAAGATCCTGATCGTCGCGCCGGCCAGCGTGTTCATCGGTTTCGAAGTCGCGGCCTCGACGATCGGGCACGTCCCGCACCTGATCGGGCATGCGGGCGTCAAGGTCTGGCTGGCCTACGGCTCGTCGTTCATCGTCGCCGGCGCAGCCTGCGCATTCGTCTCGGTGTTCGTGCAGGCCGCCCGCATGCGCACGTCGCTCGAGACGCAGCGGCGCGAGGCCGCCGAGGCGCGCCAGGCCGAAACGGCCGCGCGGCTCGCGTTGCTGCAGGCCCAGATCGAGCCGCATTTCCTGTTCAATACGCTGGCGAACGTGCAGAGCCTGATCGAGCGTGACCCGGCCCGCGCGACGACGATGCTCGACAGCCTGAACCGCTATCTGCGCGCGAGCCTCGGGCGCACGCGCAAGGCCACCTCCACGCTGGAGGAAGAACTGGAACTCGTCGAGGCGCTATTGAAGATCGCGACGATCCGGCTCGGCGAGGAACGCCTGCGCTATACGATCGACGTGCCGGACGCGCTGCGGGCCCTGCCGCTGTCGCCGCTCCTGCTGCAGCCCCTGGTCGAGAACGCGTTGCTGCACGGCATCGAGCCGTCGGTCGACGGCGGCGAAGTCCGCATTCGCGGCACGCGCGACGGCGGCCTGCTCGTCCTGAGCGTGAGCGACACCGGCGTGGGGCTCGGCAACGGCGGCACGAAGCTCCACGGCGGCGTGGGACTCGCGAACATTCGCGCCCGGATGATCAGCCTTTATGGCGAGCGCGGCCGCGTGTCGGTCGGCGCGAACGCCGACGCCATGCGGGGCGTGACCGCAACCTTGCAGATCCCGATTGCCTGATATGCCGACAGCCCTGATCGCCGACGACGAACCCAACC
Source organism: Burkholderia lata (assembly GCF_000012945.1). NCBI lineage: Bacteria > Pseudomonadati > Pseudomonadota > Betaproteobacteria > Burkholderiales > Burkholderiaceae > Burkholderia > Burkholderia lata. Next base: position 200,867 of record NC_007509.1, on the reverse strand, counting down.
TGTCCGCCGAGCTCGCCGCGCGCCTCGCCACGCTGTGGCCCGAGCTGGAGATCGTGGGGATGCCGCGCAACGGCGTCGACGCGCTCGCCGAACTGAATGCAAAGCGCCCGGATTTCGCGTTCCTCGACATCCGGATGCCCGGTATCGACGGGCTGAAGATCGCGAGCCTGGTCCCGCACGTGCACGTCGTATTCGTGACCTCCTACGACGAGTACGCGGTTCAGGCGTTCGACCAGTCGGCGATCGACTATTTGCTGAAACCCGTGGCCGACGATCGCCTCCTCCGCTGTATCGTCAAGCTGCAGCGCGGTGGCCCGGCCCCGACCGACACCGAACTCCTGGCCAATGCCGCCGAGCCGCGCGATGCGGCGCCCATTCGCTGGATAACCGTGGGCCTCCGGGACACGACCCGGCTCGTTTCGGTGGACGAAGTGCTGTATTTCCAGGCAGCGGACAAATACACGGAGGTCGTGACCGCGAGCGAGCGGCACGTGATCCGCACGCCCCTCCGGGAAATGCTTCAGCGGCTCGATACCGAGCGTTTCGCGCAGGTGCATCGCGGCGTGATCGTCGCCTATGCGGCGATCGATCACATCGAACGCGACCTGCTTGGCCGCCAGCGCATCCATTTGCGCGGAAGCGGAGACGTTCTGCCGGTCAGTCGTGCGTGTGCGGGCCTCTTCAAGCAGATGTAAATCCAGTCGCGGCGGCATGATCTCGCATACGACGGGGATCGGCGTCGCGCTGGTGGTGCGCACCCCGCGATCGGTTCAATCGACCGACGCGGGCGCGCAACTGGTGCAGTCGCTGGAGGGACCGCTCGTCGATATCGGCAGCGCGCTCGATGCAACGGACACGACCGACGCGCCGCGCGGCCATCTTCGGCTCACGGCCACGTCGATTGCCGAGTCCTTCCTGTCAGGCCCGTTGCTGGCAAGCTTTGCCGAGCGTTATCCCGACGTGACCATCGACGTGACCGTCACGGAGGAAGAATTCGATATCGTCGAGCGTGGCTTCGATGCCGGGATCCGGCTGGGACAGGTCATCGAGAAGGACATGATTGCCGTGCCGCTGGGCGGCGAGCAACGCGCATGCGCTCAATTGCCGTAGATGTCGAAATTGAAATAGCGACTGGCGATCTTGTCATACGTCCCGTCGGCACGGATCGCGGCGAGCGCCGTGTTGATCTTGTCCTTCAGGTCCGTGTCGTCCTTGCGAATGCCGATGCCCTGACCCGGTCCGAAAATCTTCGGATCGCTCAGCTCACCGCCCGCGAACGCGTAGTCCTTGCCTTGCGGCGTATTCAAGAAGCCGCGCGATGCTTGGACGCCGTTTTGCAACGCCGCATCGAGCCGGCCGTTGGTCAGGTCGGCATACACCTGATCCTGGTTCTGATACGACAGGATGCGCGCGCCGCCACCTTCCCAATGCGCCTTCGCATACGTCTCCTGCATCGAGCCTTGCAGCACGCCGATGGCTTTACCGTTGAGCGATGCCGGCGTCGGCTGGATACCCGAGCCCTTTTTCACGACAAGAAACGTCGGTGCGTGCGCCGTCTTGTTCGAGAAATCGATTTGCTTCAATCGCGCAGGCGTCATCGACATCGACGACAGGATCGCGTCGAATTTCCGCGCCTTCAGGCCGGGAATCATGCCGTCAAATGCATTTTCGACCCAGAGGCATTTCGCGTTGAGGCGCCTGCACACTTCATTGCCGAGATCCACGCCGAAGCCCGTCAATTCGCCAGACGGTTTCTTGTATTCAAACGGAGGATAAGACGGGTCGACGCCAATGCGAATCGTCGTCCATTCCTTGGCAAACCCGGTTGCGGACATGGCAAGTGCAACCAGTCCGATCATGATCCTCTTCATTCTTTTCTCCATGTAGTTGAAATAACTGCGTTGGCATTTACCCTTCGAACCGATCGATTCGAAGCGGGTGACGACGCCTGATTCGTCGAAACCGGAACCTGCACGGCAGCCGTCGAGTTCCCCGCCGTCGGTCGTCGCGCCGCCTCAATCCTGCATTCCACCGGACGGAGGATTTTCCATCCTCTGTTTCGAGAAATAGCGGGCGCTTCCGCCGTGCTTGATTCGGCACACGCAAGCGTGGCCTTTTCAGATCACCGATTCCGGTTGTATTGTGCCTTATCCGATTGAGCATCCAGAATTTCGACGCGTCCTTCATTCGATTTCCATGCGACACATCGAAAATAATCGACCGCATTCCGTGCAGTGCCACCTATGCGCGTCGAACGTGTTGGCGACCCAGCGAGCGATCGAATTGGCAATCGTCATATGCCGGACGCGGCTATCGTCCTCAAGGGCAACCATCGAAAGATCGTTGCCATAGCTCGACATCTTCATGTTGAAGCTTTTTGAGCCCGCTCGTCACTCCAGTTCGAACACTAAAAAAACACCAGAAATCGGACGTGAAATGTTCCAGACGATGCGACAAGCCCGCGCGTCCCGGTGATAAGCCGTGCTGCGTGCCGTGTTGTCAATTCCAGTCGTTCGCGCGATGGCTTGCAATTGTGCCCAAAGCGGATCGGCGTCCTCGACTGACAACGTGTCGGTTGCCGCCCCAAGCGCAGCGATGATCGCTTCAACGTGTTGGGGCGCGTCCGCCAGTACCAGAAGAGCGCGTGCGCGGGCCTGCTCTTCTTGATTCACAGCGATCCAACGTGCGAGCGTGCTGCGTTCGTGGCGATTCAACGCGTGGCGTCACGCCGGTGGCATGGGTTCGTCGACGTGAAACGATCCGACCACACGACGTACACCTCGGCCGGCCTGACACAATTGCCTGACTGCTGCGGGTCTTTTCGACGGTTCGACACGTCCTGGCGCGACTCAGGGATGGTGGAACACGTTCTTGAAGAGTTGAAACGGATCGGATTTCCCGCTCGACAGCATCGTCAATCGAGCGAACCTGCCGGAAAGCGCCAATTCGATGGAAGGCGGCGTCCGACGCCGTGTGCGTGATACGCATTCGCGGCGACACTGCGCGAATGCGCGCCGATTCCGACCGGACAGTGCACCTGCCATGAGGTGGACGCCGCACATCGGGACGACACGCGGAGCATGTCGCCACGATGCGGCTCACTCGCTCGTTCCAGCCGGGAAATCGTCCTGATCAAATATTATTCTTGAGATTCTTGAGAATTTCGTAGAACCAGCTGGTGCTTTGGCTGTTGTTCAATGCTTGAATCCTGCTCCAGTCCCTATCGAGATTCCAGACCGAGCCGGTTGCGAGTTCATTGTCTGCCGGGCAATTTGGATACGTTTTGAAAATATCCTTGTAGGTTTTGATTTTCCCATTACGAATAGCGGCAGCTGCGTCGGCGCCCGTCCTGAGGTTGGCAATTGCCCTGCTGCTGATATCGTTGAATACCGCGCTCGAGAACTGGTAGTAGACGCCGTAATACTCGTACTTGCCCGTCACGCCATGCCACTCTTTCGGCATCAACTTTCCGTCGAAATTGCGAAGCTCGACGCCGGTCTCCTCCTGAAATTCATTTGCCGCGCCGATCGCCGGATCGGTGTTCGCTGCCAGCCCTCCGCCGGGAAGCGCGGACTCCCCAGGGCCGTTCTTGATCACGGTGCCGTTCTGATAGATAACGCCGTTGCCGTTGTTGTCGGTATGAAAAAAGAACCCCTTAGTATTCTTGACGGCAATAAAGAAATTCTTCGAAGAATCGCGCACGACAGCATATGTCTGAGCCATGTTTTTAATTTCACTCCGGATCGGGTTGATGGAACGACACGACCATACACATTGGATGATAGTGCCTTCCCGAAATTTCGCCAGTTCCGATCGGCATGTCACTCAACATCAAGATCATTTATTTTTATATTTTAGCCATTTGATTTTTTGGCGATGATCGTTAATTTTTTTGAACCTATTTGCGATGCTTGCTGCGTTTAATTGCAATGCGTCGGATCGAATTGGCGAAACGCAGACCGAAAAAAGTCGTCACCGTTTGCGACGCAAAGATGTGTCGCGAAGACCGTGTCAACTCGCCGTGATGTTGGGCCACCGCCTGGCAGCCGCCGTCATCTCCCGATGGCTCCGTCGAGCACGCTTGAGTCAGTGCTGAGCGCTCGCCAGTTCATCAGAAAGCCTCGACAGTTCAAACCGCGTTCCCGCAACAGACGAGCGATGGTCCGGGAAATATCGCTGCACGACGGGACAAGCGCTCGCGAAGCGAGTGTGCTCGCGCCGCCCAATAGCAGGCATTCACGCGCCGAAGACAGCGGGCTCGACCATTTGCCTGCTCCACAGCCATTCGAGCAGCTGTTGCGCGCTGGCCGCTTCCATCGACCTGCCGAGAAACGCCATCAGCTCGAGCGGATGCGTTGCCCGCGTCAGCATGTCGAGGAGCGGAAACAGCGCCACGCCATTCCAGAACGCGACGGGTCGATCAAGACTCGGATGCTGCAAGGCGGGATGCGCGGTGACGCGGTCGTCGGTCGCGCAAGGCACCACGACGATGCCGGTATTGCGGGCGAAGCGGATCGGACTGTGCAAGGGCAACGGAGGCGGAGGCGCGGGCTCGCCGGGCTGCGGCTGGTCCGACGGCACGCGCGCCCATTCATCTTGCAGCGCGTGCGTCATGAGGTCTACGCGCGCCGCGGTTTCGTCGCCGAGCGAGGGTGTCGCAACCGTATCGGACGTCAATGCGGGCGCCGAGCGCAGGCGCCAGAAAGGCGCTTCGGCGCACCATGCCTGACGGTAGTACCCGGCAGTCCATGCGAGATGACGCGCCGCGCCTTCGATCAGCCGCGATTCGTAAAAGCGCTGCGCCAGTTCGCGCTCCGAAGCATCGCTTGCGCGGCACCACGTGTTGATCGCGATAGCGGCCTGGAGCGAGAAGCGCATCGCCTTCTCGACGCCCGAAGACGAGATCGGGTCGAGCGCGAAGGCCGCGTCGCCGAGCTTGATGCGTCCGTCCTGCCACGAGAGCGCGTCGACGTAGGGCGTCGATACGCACATGCGCGGCGAATCGCACCAGCGCACACCTGCCATGTCCTTGAACAAGGCGCTTCGCGTGCAGGCGTTGCGCAAGACCGATGCCGGCTCGCGTTCGCGCGCGTCGTCCCGCGCGGACGGATCGAACGTGAACATCACGCGGTAACGGCCGCCCGGCAGCGCAGCGCCCCACATCCATCCATCATCGAGCGCTTCCACGCGCGTGGCGGCATCGGCATGCGCTGCCGGTGTTGCCATCGCGGCTTCGGCCCATACCGTGGACAGCCGACGCGCGTGCAAGCGCTGCGGCTCGCGCCGGCTCTGCCGGCCCCGGGCATCGAGCAGCACGTGTGCCTCGACGCTCCGCAGCCCGTCGGGCGTAGCGATCTGCACGCGCCAGGCACCGGGCGCTCCGTCGACTTGCGCGAGGCTCGCCGGCCGCAGCACGTCCACGCCGCGCGCCACGGCCAGGCGCAGCAGCGCCGCATCGAATGCGGCGCGCTCCACGACGGCGCCGTCGTGCGCCACCGTCTCGATCGATTCGCTCGTCCAGCGTACGCGCGTGGGCTTGCCTGCGACGATGGGAACGGATTCGAGCACCTCGTCCGCGTCGAGGTAGTCGATGATGTTTCTGACACCCGGCGTCAGCGCTTCCCCGATCTGCGGACGCGGCCATAGCGGGCTTCGCTCGACGAGCAGCACGCGATGCCCGAGATGGTTCAAGCGCAGCGCCGCGCACAGGCCAGCGGGACCGGCGCCGGTCACGAGCATGTCGAACGTGCGATTCACGCCGTTCCCGCACCGCTCGCCGACGCGCCGGGCGAACCGGCAAACCAGGCCGGCGCATAGCGCGCGAGCCTGCCGTGCGCGCCGATTGCATAGTGCAGCCAGCCGCGGATGTAGTCGCACGCGCTGCGTCCGCGCTCGAGGACCTCGTGATGGCATCCGCCGCCGCAAAGATAGCGTGCCCAGCACGTATTGCAGGGCTGTTGCTGGTGCACGTGACGCTCGGCGAGCCAGATCGTCTGGCGCGCCTGATCGACGCCCGTGGCGAGATGCCCCATGACGCCGGCCTCGTCGCCGACGAAGCGGTGACACGCCGCCAGCTCGCCATCGGCGGAGACGCCCAAATACCCGGCCCCTGCGCCGCACGGATACGGCCGATGCGTGCCGCGCTGGATTTCTCTCAGCGCGTTCTGCATGTTCGAGAACGGGTAGCGCTCGCCGCGCATGACCTTTTGCTCGAACGCGAGCCCGCAGGCGATCATCCCTTGCAGCATGTCCGCCATATCGTCCGGGCCCATTTCCGCGCGGCCGTTCGACGCGCGCAGCAGCGGCGAGAAGCCGACGCTGTGGAACCCCATGTCGACGAACGTATCGAGCGTGCTCGGCAAGTCGAGATTGAACGGCGTGACGGTCACGCGCGCCGAGACCTGCATGCGCCGCTGGCGCGCCAGCAACGGCGTCACGCGCTCGACGATGTGATCGAACGAGCCCATGCCGCCCTTGAACGGACGCAAGCGGTCATGCACGGGCGCGGGGCCGTCGAGGCTGACGGTGACAGCGAAGCCGTGCTCTTCGAAGAACGCGCCGTCGTCTTCCTGCAGCAGGCTGCCGTTCGTCGTCACCGAAAATTGGCATCGGATGCCGCGGGCATCGGCGCGCTCCCGCGCGTGGACGGTCGCCGCGCGCAGCACCGCGCGATTGGCGAGCGGCTCACCGCCCATGAAGGCAAGATTGATCTTGCCGCCCTCGCTCGCCTGCTCGATCAGCAGGTCGACTGCCGCCAGCGCGGTTTCGAGCGGCATGTTCTTCGCCTTGCCGCCGAATTCCCCTTGCTGGGCGTAGCAATAGGTGCAGCCGAGATTGCATTTCTGCGCGACGGCAAGCGACAACGCGTGCACCGGCATCTCGGTCAACGGCGCGTCGTCGATCGCCGGGCGCATGTCGAGCCCGCGGCTCGCGACCAGCGAGGCGACGGCCTGCGCATCGCCGTCCTCGAGCGCCGCCTGAAACGCGTCATGCAGATCGCGTGGCACATGAAACAGGCGGCTTCCGTTCACGAGCAACAGTTGCGCGCCCTCCGCATCCTCGACCACGTGGATCCCGGGATGCCGCGGGCGCGACGCCGCGACGATGCGCGTCGCCATCGCCGACGCCAGCGGTGCGAGCGGCTCGACGGCGCGGTCAGGTTTCATCGGCATCCTTGCCGCGAATCACGAACTGCAGATCCTCCTGCCAGGACCGGAACAGATCGTCATAGGACCACAACCGCGTGTCGACGCGATTGTCCGGCACGTACGTGCCCGTGCGGCGCTTGGCGAACCACATGTCGCCGCGCGCGAGCCCGTCGTCGCCCGGCTCGACATTGACGAAGTCGGGTCGCGACGCGGCCCAGTAGTAGCACGCGCATTCGCGATAGTCGTTCTGCCAGGGTGCGCAGAGGCCTTGCGTCAGCTCGCCCGGCTTCAGCATCTCGAGATTGAAGCTGGCGGTGTCGCCCTCGAAAAAGCGCCTCAGCGTGAGCGTCACCTTCAGGGTCTCGGTTTTGCCGTGGTCGTAGTACACCTCTTCCAGCGCGTTGTCGTGCGCCGTGAATTCACATTCGACCGGCTTGCCCTGCAAATGCACGATGCGGGCGATGGAGTTCGACCACTCCATGAACGACACCGCATTGGGATTCGGCTTGCTCGCCAGCGTGACAGGGTCCCCGCCCGGCAGCACCGGCCCTGTCGTGAGGACCATCGTGCCGACCTTGTGGCCGTCGAAGCTCAGCAGGCGGCGCGTCTTGAGATGCTCGTAGCCCGGCTCCGCATCGATGACGTAGTTGTTGTTCTCGACCAGGGTGATGCCGACGAATGCGCGCCGCCAGAGATTGCGGAAATCGAACTCCAGGCCCGGGAAGCAATTCGAAATCGCCGTGCGCGGCAGCACCGAGACCGGGTTGCCCACGCCACGATGGTGAATCTGCGCGGTCAGGTTGGACGCGCGGATCTCCCCGTTGCCGGGCTGCTCGAGGTCTTTCGGAACGTTCGGATCGTTAACCGACATGCTTGTCTCCCTTCGGATCAGGTTGTCCGAACATCGCGTCTCGCGCCGCCTTGATCACCAGGTTGATGTGGCGGCGCGTGAGCGTCAGGCTACGGCCATCGGCCCCGCGCATCAGGGCCGGCATCTTGCGCAAGCCCTCGGCGGTCAGGTCGCCGATCTCCTCGGGCTGGCGCAGCAGCCTGGCGAACCACGGCGCGCCACCCGCCGCCAGCGTGCTGAACACGCGCTCGTGCAGCGCACGCAGCGCGAGATTGTCGACGATCGACTCGGCGGCGATCGGCTCGTAATAGCGCTCGAAGTCGGCCGTGTTCTGCCGCACCATCGTGCTCGCGACGTTGAGCCTGCCGTTGACCGGGTTGCCGTTCATGACCGCGGTGTTCATGAGGCGGATCGTTTCGAGCGCACGCAGGACGATCTCCGTCGCTTCGTCGATCGATACGCTCTCTTCCGGGACGTGGATACCCTGGAGAATCTGCTCCATCTCGTCGGACACCACGCGCACTGGCATGGTATCGGGCGCATAGGCCGGCGGCCCGGCGCCGATATAACCGTGCGCGCGCAGCGTGGAGCCGTCCCGCTTCGTCAGCACGACTTGCACGTGGCCATCGCATTCGTCGTCGAGATAGCCCCAGCTGACCTGATTGCCATCCTTGTCGGCGTATCCGGCAAAAATCTGCGCGGGGTTGGTCGGCGCGGGATGCGCCTTCGTGGGGCCGCCCGCCTCCCTGAAGCCGAGCCACTTGCCCGGCGTCTCGGCGTAGAGCAGGAGATCGTCGCGATCGATGACGGGATCGGGCTTCAGCTCGCTTTCGCGTTCCTTGTCCGACGTGCGGCGCACCAGCCGCGTGCCGTACACGATACCGGCGGCAGGGGTGTAGCGCAGGCGGATCTCGGGGAACTGCGCCGTCGGCTTGACGAACTGGACGTGACCGAGCGGAAGAAGCCGCCCCGCACGAAAATGTTCGCAATGGCCCAGCATCGCGTGCCGCGCGTGGTCCTTGAGGCCGGTCAGGTTCGCGTGGATCTTGTCGTTCGGGTCGTTGGTGCGGCGGTAGATCTTGATGTTGCCCAGATGGATATCCCAATGCAGCGCGTCGAGATCGAGTTGTTCCGCCGCGAGCAATTGCAGCGTGAGCGGCTGCAGCGTATGGGGCGCCTCGCTCGTGCGCGCAAACACTTCGAGAAAAGGCGCGACCGGCCGCACCTTCCTGTTCTCGTCCTTGAAGCGAATCGTGTCGGGCACATAGGCCTTCGCGATCTCGCCGCTTTCGGGATCCACTTCCAGCGTGGTGCACGGCACGATGCGTCGAAAGTCGAGCGGGTTGTCGGGATCGACGACGAGGTCGAACGCTTCCAGCGGCGTCGCCGCGGCGCCCAGCCTGCCGACCGCGACGGGCGGCAAAATCCGGAGTTCCAGTATCGGCATGTGCGGCTCCTAGAGTAGCGCCAGGTCGACTTCGCCGGACAGGATGCGCCTGGCGACGGCGGCCAGGTTCCTGTCGGCTTCGCGCAGACTGAGCAAATACGGATGGCGCCCGGCATCGGTGTTGGCCAGCAACTCCACCACGAGGTTCTCCGAGGCCGCGAGCAGATCGAGGTGCCCGCGCCAGCGGTTCGCCTCGCCGAACGGGCTGTTGAGCGTATAGGGCATCTGGAACGGCGGCCCTGCGAGCGACGCGTCCGGCTCAGCCGACACGCGCGACTGCATCAGGATCTCCGAGAGCGCGCGCAGGTTGTACATCTCGCCGAACGCCGCGTTGACGATCGTGCCGCGCGGCGTGAACTGCCCGGCCGCATTGAGCCCGCCGTAGAGCGTGAAGCTGTGGATCAGGTACTGCAGCAGCATGCGGTAGCGCAGGTTGAACAGCGACGCCCACAGCTGGGTCACCGGCTCGGTGATCGGCGTCACGGGTGTGCCCCCCAGCTCCGGCTCGAACTCGGGGTCGAGCGCCACGTAGGGATTGACCGCGACGGGCCGCGAAGGCCGCCAGGTTTCGTCTACCTGCGCCGCCTGCAGATCGGCCGCCGCTGCCGGATAGGCTTCCGTCCAGGCTTCCTCGAGAAAGTCGTCGGGGCGTGCGGCACGCCAGGTGTCGACGCCGAACAGCTCGCCTTCGACGACCGCAAGCATCTCGACATAGATCCGCAGGAAGCGCACGAAATGCGAGGGATCCTTGCCGTGGGGCGCCTCCCCTTGCTGGGCGATTTTATCCAGCGCGTTCACCGCGTCGTCGCGCGAGGTGGCGGGCATCACGAGCACGTCCGGCGTTCCGCCCGGAGCGCGACCGCCGCCGCCCCTGTGGCCGCCCTTGTACCCGCGTCCCCATTCGGCGAAATCCGCCTGGCAGCGGTAGGTGTCGGCCTGGAAGACCTCATCGGGCAGGTGGTCCCTGACGAGCGGAATCAGCGTATCGAACAGCTCGGCGACCTGATGAGGATTGGATGCCTGCTCGCCGACGCGCCGGCGGATATCCGCGCCCAGCTCGCCGCCGTCCCAGTCGGGCGGCGCCTCCGTATAGACGTATTTCGCGAGCGAATCCAGCGTCAGCGGTTCGAGCATGAAAGGGAACGGATAGAACGGCGTATCCCACGGGTAATCGTCACGCTCGAAATGCAAGGGCGAGCCGATCAGGCGCAGCACGTTCTGCACCGTGATCAGGTGGCCCATCTCCTCCTTGGCGATGCCGAGGATGGTCTCCTGCCAATTGCGGACCGTGTCGCGAAACGCCTCCGGCACCTGCGGCCCGCCCAGCGAATAGCCGGCGTACAGGTACTGCACCATCAGGCAATGCTCGATTTCCGCGTCGATGGACAGCAGGTAGGTGACGTAGTCGCGCGTCGATAGCTCATTGTTGAGCACAGGCTTGGTGGTAGGGCCTTCGGCGGCCAGCTTGCCAAGCGCAAGCCGCCCTGGGGATGAACCGCCGGGCGCGAGATGCCGCCACAGTCTGAGAGATTGCATTGCCGCTCCTTATTACCTACGTCTGAAATAGAGGGTCGTGCAGTACTGCAGGGAATGGCTCGTATTTCGGTACTGATGCGCGCCAAACGTCTTTCGACGCAACGCGCGGTCAATCGAGCGGGCGCGTCGCCGCCCCGCCCGCTCGTCTTTCCCGGCCCCGGCGCTCCATAGAGAACCGCGGCACGTTCAACTGCAACCGCATGCGCCGAACAATCAGATTGGCTTGCAGATGAACGGGTACTCGGAATCATCGATCAACGGCTCGATGTCGAAGAAATCGTTGAGCACCGATTCCGCCGTGCAATAGGCGCCTTCCACCCAGGCCTGATCGTTTGAGTAGCACTCCCCCACGATGAAGATGGGCGCATCCTTGCCGTCGATCAGCTGCGACGGCTTGCGGATTTTTTGCTGGACGTCGGCAACGTCATAGTGCGCGGCCCACGCGTGGTAGCCGGCACGGAACGGCGGCAGCGACCAGTCGACATAGGCCGCCTCCAGCGGCTCTGGCACGTCCGCATAGTTCGAGTTCGGCCCAAAGTGCAATTCCGCCAGCTGCTTTCGCAGCATCTTGACCATTCTGTCGGGCACCTTGCGCGGCCCGATCAGCGGCTGGATATCGTCGGCGATCGGCACATGCCGCTCTTCGTTCGGCCCGAGCTCCAACTCGCGCCAAAACGTGGTGAAGGTTTCGTCGTCGTAGGACGCCAGCAGGCCGTAGACCGGCTTTGCATGCTTGTCAGCCGCGTTATTGCCGAAGTAGACCACCATGCGGATCGGCGTGTCGGTCACGCTCGGTCCCATCGTGTTGCGCGTTGCGGCGATGAGCAGCGACGTTTCCTGCTTGACGGTCATCCGCTCGCCGGCCGCTTCTTCCACGGCCTTGACCAGCGCGTCGGCGCTCGCGAACTGGACATTCAGGATCTTGTGCGAACCGGACATCGCGTGCACGAACACGGGCGGAAAGTCCTGCTCCTTGAGCGACGCGATCACGGCGTGCGTCACTTCATAGCCGTTGATCTTGGGCGGATAGGTCGTAGCCGGGTCCAGCCACCATTCCTTCTCGAAGAACATGCCGACCTTGTAAGACGGCTGCATGATGGCCGACTCGAGATAGAGCTTGACCTTCCGGTCGTTCAGGACGTCCAGTCCGCCCCGATCGTCGTAGCGGGAGCCCTGGGCAACCTGTTCGAGCGCCGCGCGCGGCATGGCCAGCCAGGCGGCCGCCGTGGCCCGACGGGCAGCCTCCCGGTAGGGATCTTCCCGCGTCGCGATCGTGTAATGGACGACGCCGTTCTCGACATGGATGGAGCGCAGCCGCTGGTTCGGGTAATACTGAAGCGTGACGCCTCGCTGCCTCGCCAACTGCTCGATGGCCGCAAACAATGCTTGAAACATGCCCGAGTAGCCGGTCGTCAGCGTCATGTACTGATTGCCCGGCGTGAATTCGTTGTTCGCCTCGAAGGCGACCGCGGTATTCCAGTTGATCACGTTGGACGAGTATCCGTTGCCGTCCGCGGCGTACTGATAGCCTTCCGAGCCGAGCTGGTCGTACATCAGGTTCCAGTAGCCGATGTCCTTGAGCAGATCGCCTTTCTGGAAGATGGAGCTCGACGGCAGTTCGGCCGTGATGCGGCCTTGCTGATAGAACGCATCCCACTGCTTGCGTGTGCCCGGACCACTGGTGCTCGTGACCGCCACCGCTTCGACGGCGGCGAAGCCCTGGTCGGGCGTGGTCGCGGCACCGAAGTTGTTGGCCGCGTACGGCGCCGGATTGCGCGAAGAAATATCGCTTTGATAGAGATTCCTGGCGCGCAGGTAGTAGAGGGGATCGCTCGATTCGTTGAAAGGCACGGCATAGCGGTCGAGCCCGAGCTTGGCGATCACCGTCGTGACCAGCCGGTGGCCCTGTGCTTTACCGTCGTTTTTGCCGTTCCATTGCGAATAGCGCATGCCGCCCAACTCGAGGTACGAATGGTCGGGATTGTTCTTGTAGTGCCACGTGCAGACCCGGGCACCGGGCGCACGGGTGCCCTGAAATTCCTGCGAAAAATCGTACTTGCCCCAGTCGAAGAGTTCCAGGACGTCGCCCTGCTGCAACTGCCGATTCGGATCGCCCCCCGCTCGCGCCTGGCCGTTCAACAGTCGCCAGGCCGTGTACAGACCGGCGGCACCACACCCGAAGATCGAATAGGTCTTGCTTGCCATGGTGTCCTGCTCCCGTAGATGCGCGGCCTGTGCTCAGGCCAGCTTGTTGAAATAGCGGCTACCGGTGGAGAAGTGCGAGATGTCGAATGGGGTGTGACCGTCGAGGGTCAACTGGCAAAGAATTTCGCCTAGCAGCGGAACGAACTTTCCGGCCCAGCCGGTCGCATAGATGACGATGTCGCGGTGGTTCGGCACATAGTCGGGCGCGAAGTCGATCAGCAATTCCTTGTTCGCGATCTTGCTGAGTGCAACGAGGCAGGTCGACGTGAAGCGCGGAACCGGCTCGAGACCCTCCATGTGCTCGCCGACCCATTCGGCCGTGAACGCGAGCTCCTGAGGATTCGGAATGGGCGTGCGCTGATCGGGGGACGTCAGCGGCGCGAGGACGAAATCGGACGCGACACGGATATAGCCCGGGTAATTCCAGGCGACCTCCGGGAAGCCGTAGAACTGATTGCCGTTGTCGCCCACCGGGTTCTGGAAAACGAACCAGGTCGGGTACTGGATATCCGGCCGGGTCTTGCGGTAGTAGGCCGAGGCCATGTTCCAGTAGGTCGCCGCGATACGGAACCCCAGCAGCCTGAACACGTCGTCGGCATAGGGGCCCGGCGTCAGCACCAGCTTTTCGGCACTGAAGGTCCCAAGCGGCGTCTTCACTTCGAAGAGGCCCTGCCGACGCTCGATGCCGATGACCGGCGCCTCCTGCAACAGCTGCACGAACGGAGAGCGCTCATTCCAGTCGAGCAGCGTCCGCTGCGTGGCCGCGAGATCGATGCTGGCGCCCTGGGCCTGAAAGAGTCCCGTATACGTCGACGGCAGATTGCGAAAGTGAAAACGCTTCTCCAACTCGTGCGCGTCCAGCGTTTCATAGGCAACCCCTTCGGCCTTCAGCTCCTGCTCGGCGGCGGGGATATTGCCCTCTGTCGACTTGACTGACGGATCGCCGAACCACAAGGTGCCGACCGTGTCCATGAGCGGCACCGGCGTCAAGCTTTGCAATTCGTCCCAATAGGGGATCGACTGCTTGACCAGCTTGACCATGTAGGCGTCGGGATAGGGAATGCGGAACTGGCGCGACACGCCGGCCGAGCTGCCAAGCTGGTTCACGAAGGTGAACTGCTCGAGCACCAGCGTCCTGGCCTTGCGCTTGCCGAGATGGTAAGCGGTCGCCAGGCCCATGGGCCCTCCACCGACAACGATGACGTCGAAGCGTTGCGTTGCGTCGTGCATGTGGGGCTCCAGGGCATCCGGAAGCACATCGATTACAGCGATCCGTGAGATCACGGTCCCGATTGATGCAGCAATGGCCGAGTTGCTGAGCGAACTTCAGAGAGGCTTTGAAAAACGGAATGGATGACGCCATTTTCATAATTGGCGATGCGTCGTCGTCCGTCTCACGCTGAGCTAGTCGCTGCGGTCGAATTACATGCGAGCGGCGGTGTGTGAGCAAGCTGGCAATCCTGACAGGAGGTCGAGATCTCAATCGCGGCGCGTCGCGAATCAGGGTTTCTTCTTATGCTTTTGTGGCCGAGGTAGATGTGGTGTTGCTGCGATCGCGAGCCCGGCGAGCGTATCAGTGCAACTGCTCAAACTGTTCGCCACTGCAGAGATCGCGACCGGCGTTCGCGTCAACCAGGGCGTTCTCGAAGCGCTGCAAAAAGCCGAAACCACCCATTCGGCGCGTATCGCTTGGTAGCGAAGACAGCGCACAGTGCGCTGCGCATCAGACGCGCGGTGTGATGCGCGATCGCATTCAAACAACGTTCGTGCCCCAGTCCGATTCGATCGGCAAGCCAAAGTCCGGATTCGCCGCGCCGCTCGACGAACACTAAAAATCGCAACGCGAACCCGTGCTCGGCAAGCATCGGTGACTCACCCGTTCGAAGGCCCTCGCCAGTTCGAGCTTCGACGCATTCCACCGCACCCTCACGGAACACCCCATTCATCACGATTCATTTAACGTTGAATCGCGAATGTGTTCCAAGGCAATGCCAGCAAGGCTTTGCGCTCTAGCCCCCAAAACCGGATTTCCCTTACCCCAGTCTGAACACTAAAAGGCGGGCGTGACGAAGACCGAAGCGTCATGGATTCGATGTACGGCATCCGGGCATAGCGTCGATCGACGGGGGATGCATGGTCACAAAGCACAACGTCACGGGCAACCGTGTCACCGTTGATCGCTCGACGCCCTGATCAATCCGCCAGGTCTTGCCTGAACAGTGCGACCAGCGTCTCCGCGGCCAGCGACAGCGGCGCATCGCGCAGCTTGAGGATGCCGAGCGTGAGCGGCGGCAGCGCCATGCGCAACGGGATCCGGCATGCCTGCGCGGCATAGGGTTCCACCGCGAGCATCTCGGCCGGACACGAAAGCAATGCGTCGCTCCGCGTCATCAGGTTCCAGCCGACGCCGAACGTATTGACCCTGACGATCGAATCCGGCAGCGCATGGTGCGTTCGCCGCAAATGGTCGAGCAGGTTGCTGTGCTGGCTGCCTGGCGACAGGTTCATGACCCACGTGCAGCCGACAAGCTGATGCCATTCGGTGGCTGTCTCCAGCGGATGTCCGCGCCGGCATGCCACGACCGTCTCCATCACCTGCAGCGGTTCGAAATGGAACTCGCCTTTGACTTCCTCGTCGGCTGGCGCCGCCACTGCGAAATCGATCGAGCCGTCGCGCAGCGCGTGGAGGACGTGCGGCATCATCCCTTCCTCGACCGTGAGCTTCGCGAGCGGCATGCGCTTGCGGAAGCGCTCGATCACGCCAGGCAGCACGCCGAGAAACACCATCGGCGTCACGGCAACGGATACGTGCCCATGCTTGCCGCCGAGAATCTGCCGGATATCCTGGCGCGCAAGCGTCAGCTGGGCTTGGGCGAGCCGTGCACGCACGGTCAGTTGCTGGCCGCACTCCGTCAGCGTCACGCCGCGCGTGCTGCGCGAGATCAGCGGCGCCTCCAGGTCCTGCTCCAGTTCGCGGATCGCCTTGGTGACTGCCGCCTGGCTCAAGTGAAGATGGCGCGCGGCGCCGCGAATGCTGCCGGTTTCAACCAGCGCAAGCCACGCCTTCAATTGGTGGTCTTTCATGTCTCCTGCCGCGGTTCTGCATTCTTGTATTTCACGCCGTGGCATGACTGCCGGACGCCCTGTCGTTCGGCCCAGATTCTATCCGCGTATGCGCGTCGGAGCGGCCGATCCACGCGGTCGCGGCGCCGCATGCGCTCCGGCGGCGCTGACAACCACAAGTTGTCTTCGCCGAAAAAAGCTCGTCTTATGCGACCAATACTGTCCGGTTAGGCTTCCTTCAACGCGTGCCCGGTCGGGCGTTCGCGGCCAACCATAACGATGTAGAACAAGAAGGAGCGAGACATGGAACAGCAATTGTGGCGCCTGAGCGCAACTGAAATGACGGCGCTCGTCGCGCGCCGCGACGTGTCGTCGAAGGAACTCGTGCAGAGTTGCCTGCAGCGGCTCGAGGACGTCAATCCGCGGATCAACGCGATCGTCGACGTGCTTGCCGACAGCGCGTTGGCCGCCGCCACGGCAGCCGACGAAGCGGTTGCGCGACGAGAACCGACCGGTCCGCTGCACGGCGTGCCGGTGACCGTCAAGGTGAACGTCGACATGGCCGGCTTCGCGACGACCAACGGCGTGAAGGCCTTCGGGAACCTCGTCGCGCACGAGGACAGCCCCGTGGTGGCGAACCTGCGCAAGGCCGGCGCCATCATCATCGGACGCAATAACGCACCGGCGTTCTCGTACCGCTGGTTTACGGACAACGACCTGTACGGCCGCACGTTGAACCCGTGGCATCCGGGCCTGACGCCGGGCGGCTCGAGCGGCGGCGCGGCGGCGGCCGTTGCGGCCGGCATCGGCCCGATCGCGCACGGCAACGATCTCGGCGGATCGATCCGTTACCCGGCCTACGCGTGCGGCGTCGCTGGCCTGCGCCCGACCTCGGGCCGCGTGCCGGCCTACAACCCGACGCAGTCGCATGACCGGACGCTCGCCGTTCAGCTCGCGTCGGTTCAGGGGCCGCTGGCGCGCACGGTCGGCGACCTGCGTCTTGCACTGTCGGCGATGGCCGCGCCCGATTCGCGGGACGCGTGGTGGATGCCCGTCGCGCCGGACGGCGGCCCCGCATCGACTGCACGGTTCCCCGCACGCGTTGCCGTATGCCCATCGATCCCGGGCGTGCCGACCGACCCCGTCGTGGCCGACGCCGTGCGTCAGGCGGCACGCTGGCTCGAAGATGCCGGATGCCTGGTCGAGGAAGTCGTGCCGCCGCGGTTGAACGAGGCGAGCGACCTCTGGCTCGCCCTCGTCACCAACGAGGCGGTGAGCGGCTTGGGCAAGACGATCGAGACGCATGGCGACCAGGCGATTCGCAACACGTTCGCGAGCCAGCGTCGCCTCGCGACACCGCTCGACCTGGCCGGCTACATGAACGGGCTCGCCCAGCGCACGGGCCTGCTGCGCGAATGGCAGGCCTTCTTCCAGCAATACCCGCTGCTGCTGATGCCCGTGTCGTGCGAGCAGCCGTTCGCGATCGACGAAGACCAACGAGGCGACGACGTGTTCCGGCGCATCCTCGATGCGCAAGGCCCGCTGCTTGCGACGGCGCTCCTCGGCCTGCCGGGACTGTCGGTGCCAACCGGCGTTCGCGATGGTGTGCCGACGGGCATCCAGATCGTTGCGGGTCGCTTCCAGGAAGCGCTGTGTCTGGCGGCCGGCGAGGCGATCGAAGCGCGCGCCGGCATCTGCACGCCGATCGATCCGGTCGGTGCAGCGCGACAGGAGGCGTGACAGGCCATGCCCAAGTTTCTGATCGGCATCGCCGTGCCTTATCTCGGCGTATTGGGTTTGCTGCCCTGGGTCTCGTCCGTCGATGCGTACGTGTTCGGCGTGCCGTTCATCTACGCGTGGATGTTCGCGTGGTTTGTGCTGACGTCCGCATGCCTGTACGTCTGCTGGCGCTGTTTCGACAAGCCGGCGGCCGATGCGGCGCGGCTTGATGTCTGATTTCGCGGAGAATCACATGTCGTCTGTGGTATTCACGGGTTTCATCCTCCTGTCGTTCTGCCTCGCGCTTTACTCGCGCCGAGGCGTAGGCAAGCAGAGCGTGCACGATTTCTTCGTCGCATCGCGGCAGTTCGGTGCATTTCTCGTCTTCTTCCTGGCAGCGGGCGAGATTTACAGCGTCGCGACGATGGTCGGCTTCGCGGGCGGCATCTATGCGAAGGGGCCGACCTACGGGATCTGGTTCCTCGGCTACATTCTGCTCGCCTACCCGCTCGGCTATTTTCTCGGCCCGAAGATCTGGGAAGCAGGGCAGCGCTACAACGCGATTACGCTTGCGGACCTGTTCGGCGGCTATTTCCGAAGCCGCTCGACCGAGTTCGTCGTCGCGCTGTCGTCGATCGTGTTTCTGCTGCCGATGGCTCAACTGCAGTTCACGGGCCTCGTTGCCGCGTTTCGTGGCCTGGGCTGGCAATTCGAGCCGCTGCACATGGTGCTGATCGCTGGTGTGCTCGCGTTTCTATACATCATGATCGCCGGTATCCGTTCGTCGGCGTACGTCGCCGTGTTGAAGGACATCCTGATGGTCCTGGCGATCGTGATCACGGGCCTGGCCGTGGCGGGACACGTCGGCGTGACGGAGGTGTTCCACGCAGCGAGCCTGCACGTGGGCAACCAGATGAATGCGGAACAGCTGCGGTTCTCGATGAGCACGATCCTGCTGCAATCGCTCGGCTTCCTTGCGATGCCGTTCGGTGTGCAGATTTTCTTCACCGCGAAAAGCGCCGACACGATCCGACGCTCGCAGATCGCGATGCCGCTCTATATGCTGATGTATCCGTTCCTCGTCATCGCCGCGTACTACGCAATCAGCCAGAACCTGCATCTCCGCTCGCCGAACGAAGCGTTCTTCGCTGCCGCGAATGCGTTGCTCCCGTCGTGGATGCTCGGGCTCGTCGCAGCGGCGGCAGCGCTCTCCGGCCTGCTCGTGCTGACCAGCATGTGTCTCGCGATCGGCCCGATCGTGAGCCGCAACCTGCTGCCGTCGCTGCCGTCGCAACGGCAAACAGGGGCGGCGAAGATCGTCATTTTCGTGTACCTCGGTGTGTCCATTGCGATGACGTCTGCAGCACCCACGCTGATGCTTACGCTGATCAACGTCACCTATTACGGCGTCACCCAGTTCTTCCCGGGCCTGATCGCCGTGCTGTTCTCGCTGCGTATCCGGCCGGTGGCGGTGACGGCAGGCATGCTCGTTGGACAAGGTCTCGCGTTGGCGCTGTATCTCGGGAAGGTTCAGCTCGGCGGCATCAACCTGGGTTTGCCGTGCCTGGCCGCCAACATCGCTACGGTCGCGGCGATCCATTACCTGCTGGGCGCGGCCAAGCCCCGGACGTTGGCCTCGCAATGAGCGTGCCGGCTGCGGTGCGTCCGATCATCCGGTCATTGCCGACCGGGTCGATCGCGCGCCGCAGCCATCTGTAGCAGAAGCCGGTGTCCGGTCGGGCAATCCGCCAGACCCGATGTCGATAAATTCCGGCTCTGCCGCCGTCCTGCTTTTGCTGTTCGGAAATCCACCGGGATTGCTGATTTCAACAGGCGACAATTTTTCGATGAAACGATTCGTACAACTACTTTTAATGTCGATTCCTGGCCTTGCAATGGCTCAAAGTTCCGTCACCCTGTACGGGCTTGTCGACACGGGGATTCAATATCTCACCCATGCGGATAGCGCAGGGCATCGATCGATCGGGATGGCGCCGAGCGCGTATTTGCCATCGCGTTTCGGCTTCAGAGGCGTCGAAGACCTCGGAGGCGGCGTGAAAGCCGTGTTCCAGCTCGAGAATGGCTTCAATTCGGCGACCGGATCGATGGTCGTGGCCAACACGCTTTTCAATCGCCAGGCGTGGGTGGGCGTTGACGGCAGCATCGGGAAGTTGACGTTCGGACGCCAGTACAGCGTGCAGTTCGACAGAGGGATCTACTACGACCCGACTTTTTTCGCGGCCTATTCGGCCCTGTCGCTCAATGCCATTCCGCTGGCGACGATCCGCGTGAACAATTCGGCGAAGTTCACGTCGAGCCGTTTCGCGGGTTTCACCACCGAAGCCATGTACGGTTTCGGCCAGCAGGAACCGGGCAACGCGCTGGCCGGGCGATATATCGGTGCCGCACTCGAATATACGGTCAATCGCTTCACGGCGACGGCGACGTACGAGCAGGCTCGCGGCATGGTGACGGAGACGGGCGACCTGTCGTCGCGCATCGACAACCGCTACGCATTCGCCGCACGGTACAACGCAGCGAAATTCGCGGTGATGGCCAACGTCACCCGGGTGACGGGCGACCTGCAACTCACGCCCCGCGGCACCGTATATTGGCTGGCCGGCAACGTGTTCATTACCCCTTTCCTGCAGGTGTACGCGATCGGCGGCCGTTACGACTACCAGGGGTGCGACGCACACCCGATGATCTTCGTCGCGGGAACACTCTACTCGCTCTCGAAGCGCACGATGATGTATGCGAACGTCGGTACCGCCCGAAACAATGGTGGCAGTTCACTCGGCCTGAACAACTACGCGTCCGTCGGACAGACCGGCCACAGCCAACTCGGTGTTGCGGTCGGTATCGATCAAAAATTCTGAGGAAATTGCTCAGACCAGGGGGCGCTCGAATCGGTCATGGTGCGCCCCCACGCCTTGCCGAGCGGCTTGTCGCGTTGCTTGCCATCAATGCTGACGCGAACGAGCGTGGTTTTCGAGCCATCCGGGCCGATGCGCAGGAACCGCCCGCGCCCGTCCGAGAGGAGATACAGTTTCCCGATCGCGTTTGCAGCTTCGATTTGTCTAACCGTCA
Organism: Burkholderia lata; assembly: GCF_000012945.1. Lineage (NCBI taxonomy): Bacteria > Pseudomonadati > Pseudomonadota > Betaproteobacteria > Burkholderiales > Burkholderiaceae > Burkholderia > Burkholderia lata. Next base: position 179,809 of record NC_007509.1, on the reverse strand, counting down.
GCGCACCCATGATCGTCGTCCTTTGATATCGCAACGAGGTCGGTCCGCGTATCTCTAAACCGAGTCTCCCCCACATCGCGAACACTAAAAAAAACCTACAAGGTTGCGGCTCGCGGAGGATTTCCGCGGAACTTGGCTGACCACAAACTTCCCGAAAGCCCCTGTCAGACGGGGCTTTGATGGATTTCAACGGACCTGGCCGGATCCCCCCGGAAAGTCTCACAATTCATTTAACTTTCCGTGAGGACTTCGACACCGGCCGCTGACTACGATGGGCGCATATTTTCAGGACCTGCCGCCAGGAGCCCATCATGCCCACCCGCAGACATCTGCTGTTCGCCGGCGCCACCGGCCTCGCCGTGCTCGCGACGCTGTCGTCCGTCGGCCGCCGCGCGCTGGTCGGCCGCGCGTTCGCCGCGCCGCCCGCCACGCCGCAAACGGCCGCCCCTTTCGAGGTCACCCTCAGCGACGCCGAATGGCATCGCCGGCTCACGCCCGCCCAGTACTCGGTCCTGCGCGAAGCCGGCACCGAACGGCCGTACACCAGCCCGCTGAACGACGAGCACCGGCAAGGCACGTTCGCGTGCGCCGGCTGCGCCCTCTCGCTGTTCTCGTCGGCCACCAAGTTCGACAGCCATACCGGCTGGCCAAGCTTCTGGAAGCCGCTCGACCACGCGGTCGCCACCACCACCGACGCGTCGTTCGGGATGATCCGCACCGAAGTGCACTGCCGCCGCTGCGGCGGCCATCTCGGCCACGTGTTCGACGACGGCCCGCAGCCGACCGGCCTGCGCTACTGCATGAACGGCCTCGCGCTCACCTTCCACCCGGCCGCCGCCTGATCCGGCCCCACTCCCGACCGACTGGAGAACGCACCATGCTGCTCATCGTCCTTGCCTACCTCGGCGGCGTGCTCACGATCCTGAGCCCGTGCATCCTGCCCGTGCTGCCGTTCGTGTTCGCGCGCGCCGACCAGCCGTTCGTGCGCACCGGCCTGCCGCTGCTCGCCGGCATGGCGCTCACGTTCGCCGTCGTCGCGACGCTCGCGGCCGTCGGCGGCGGCTGGGTTGCACAGGCCAACCAGGCCGGCCGCTGGGTCGCGATCGTGCTGCTCGCGGTATTCGGGCTGACGCTGCTGATGCCGCGCCTCGCGGAGCACCTGACGCGCCCGCTCGTCGCCGCCGGCAACCGGCTCACGGGCCTCGCGCAACGCGACGGCCGCCCGGCCGGCCCCGCTTCGTCGCTGCTGCTCGGCGTCGCGACCGGCCTGTTGTGGGCGCCGTGCGCGGGCCCGATCCTCGGGCTCGTGCTGACCGGCGCCGCATTGCGCGGTGCCAGCGTCGGCACGACGCTGCTGCTGGTCGCGTACGCGGCCGGCGCGGCGACGTCGCTCGGCGTCGCGCTCGTGATCGGCGGCAAGGTGTTCGCCGCGATGAAGCGCTCGCTCGGCGCCGGCGAATGGATCAAGCGCGGGATCGGCGTGGCGCTGCTGGCGGGCGTCGGCGCGATCGCGCTCGGCCTCGATACGGGCGCGCTCGCCCAGTTGTCGACCGTCACGACCGGCGGACTCGAAACGAAGCTCGTCGACCGGCTCGGCGGGCGTTCGAACGGCGCACCGGCGGCGATGTCCGCAACCGTGTCCGCAACCGGCAAAGCCGCCGACAACACGAGCGGCGGCGCGATGATGGCCGCGGCTGCCGATGGCGCGCAGGCCGGCGGCGCAATGGCCGGCAGCGCGATGATGCGCGCGGTCGACGCGACGCCTGCCGCGCTGCCCGTCGAAGGCAAACTGCCGTCGCTCGACGGCGCGGTGCAGTGGCTGAACTCGCCGCCGCTGACGGCGGCCGGCCTGCGCGGCAAGGTCGTGCTGGTCGACTTCTGGACCTACTCGTGCATCAACTGCCTGCGCACGCTGCCGTACACGACCGCGTGGGCACGCAAGTACGCGCCGTACGGGCTCGTCGTGATCGGTGTGCACGCACCGGAGTTCGCGTTCGAGCGCGACATCGGCAACGTGAAGAAGGCCGTGCACGACCTCGGCATCGACTACCCGGTCGCGATCGACAACGGTTATTCGATCTGGCGCGCGTTCGGCAACGAATACTGGCCCGCGCACTACTTCATCGACGCGCAAGGGCGCATCCGCCATCACCACTTCGGCGAAGGCGAATACGCGCAATCGGAGCGTGCGATCCAGTCGCTGCTCGCCGAGGCCGGCCATCCGGAAGCGCTGAACGTGCCGCTCGGGCTCGCCGGCGCACCCGCGAAAGGTGCGCTCGCAGCGGCCGACGCCGCGGACGTCCGTTCGCCCGAAACCTATGTCGGCTACGCACGTGCGGAGAGCTTCACGTCGCCGGGCGGCGCCGTGCGCGATGCGGCGCACCGCTACGACGCGCCGGCACACCCCGATCTCAACGACTGGGGCCTCGCCGGCACGTGGCAGGTCGGCGCCGAACGCGCGTCGCTCGACGCACCGTCGGGACGGATCGTCTACCGCTTCCACGCCCGCGACCTGCACCTCGTCCTCGGCCCGGGCGCGAACGGCCAGCCCGTGCGCTTTCGCGTGACGATCGACGGTGCCGCGCCCGGCAACGCGCACGGCACCGACGTCGATGCGCAAGGCTACGGCACCGTGACCGGGCAGCGCCTGTACCAGCTGGTCCGTCAGCCCGGCGCGATCGCCGACCGCACGTTCGCGATCGAGTTTCTCGATCCCGGCGTGAATGCGTATGCGTTCACGTTCGGCTGATCCCGGCAGGACGCGGCGCACCGGCGCCGCCTCCGGGCCACTCGCTTTCCATACCGCCTTTCGAAGGAGCACACCGTGAACACCACCTCCCCCCGCGGTCCCGCACCGCAACGGCGCACGGCGATGCTGCGCCGCATCGGCGCGATCGCCATCGCGGCCGCCGCCGTGTTCGGCTACCAGCGCATCGTCAATTCCGCCGAGCCGATGCGCACCGTGCCCGCCCCGACGCTCGACGAAACGCCCGGCACCTCGCACGACGAGACGGCCGTGCTCGCCGGCGGCTGCTTCTGGGGCGTGCAGGGCGTGTTCGAGCACGTGAAGGGCGTGAAGCAGGTCACGGCCGGCTATGCGGGCGGCGCGTCCGAAACCGCGCACTACGCGCTCGTCGGCTCTGGGCTGACCGGGCACGCGGAATCGGTTCGCATCGTCTACGACCCGACGCAGATCACGTACGGCCGGCTGCTGCAGGTGTTCTTCTCGGTCGCGCACGATCCGACCGAGCTCAACCGGCAGGGCCCCGACGAAGGGTCGCAATACCGGTCGGCGATCTTCCCGACCACCGCGCAGCAACGCGCGGTCGCGACCGCGTACATCGCGCAGCTCGGCACCGCGCACGTGTTTCCGGCACCCGTCGTCACGCGGGTCGAGGACTACAAGGGGTTCTACCCGGCCGAGGCCTATCACCAGAACTACCTCGAACTGCATCCCGACGCGCCGTACATCGCGTACAACGACATGCCGAAGATCACCGGGCTGAAGCAGCACTTCCCGGCGCTGTACCGCACCGACGCCGTGCTGTGGCGCGACGCGCGCTCGTGACCGGGAAGCGGCTGCGTGACGGGGTGACACCCGCCGAGCGGCCACGCGCGGCCAGCGCGCGCCGCCTTCGGCCCGGTTTGCGCTGCATCAACGAAACCGCGGCCGCCTTGCCGGGGCAAACCCGCATCGCGTCCGCCGCGACAGGCAACTTCGCGTAGACTTCTCCAGATCCCCGCCGCATCGCGCGGCGCCCGGAATCCCAGTCCAGCCCGGAGACGTCACGCATGCGCGCAGTGCCCATTCCTGACAGCGGCACCCTTGGAGAACCCTCTTCCGGCGCGGCCGTGCGCGACCTGCGCCGCGTGCCGATCCATCCCGATCACTGGTATCCGCTCGCGTGGTCGCGCGAGCTGAAACGCGGCAAGACGCTCGGCGTGCACTTTGCCGGCGATCCGATCGTGCTCGTGCGCACCGAATCCGGCGCCGTGTACGCGCTCGAGGATCGTTGCGCGCACCGCCAGGTGCCGCTGCACGCCGGCGTCGTGAGCGGCGAGACGCTGCGCTGCTGCTATCACGGCTGGACCTACGCGTGCGACAGCGGCCGCTGCGTCGACGTGCCGTACCTCGGCCGCGAGCGCCTGCCCAACGGCGTGCGCGCGTATCCGTGCCGCGAAGCGCACGGGCTGATCTTCGTGTTCCCGGGCGATGCGACGCTCGCCGACACCCGGCCGTTCCCCGCGCTCGAATCGGCGGACGACCGCGCGTACAAGACGCGCCGCTTCGGCCGCGAAGTCAAATGCCACTACTCGTTCATGCACGAGAACCTGATGGACATGAACCATCAGTTCCTGCATCGCAAGCAGATGGGGCAGATGCGCGCGCGCTCGGTGGGCCGGCGCCGCGGCGACGACTGGGTCGAGGTCGACTACACGTTCGCGCGGATGGAAGGCAAGCAGCCGGTGGGCGAAGCCCTCGTGTTCGGCGCGAGCAAGAAGCCGGCCGACCAGTCCGACAAGAGCGTGATGACGGTACGCACCGGCTATCCGTACCAGACGCTGCAGATCCGTTCGAGCGAAGGCACGCTCGTGATGGACCTGTGGATCGTCTACGTGCCGCTCGACGCCGAGCAGCGCACCAACCGCACGTTCGGACTACTGTCGATCCACAAGCCCGGCATCCCGTTCGCGCTCGATCTCGCGTGGCCGCTGCTCGTCTGGTTCACCGAGCGGATCTTCCGCGAGGATCGCTGGATCGTCGAGCGCGAGCAGGAAGCGCACGACGCCCAAGGCGCCGACTGGAACCACGAGGTGTTTCCGGTCATCAACGAACTGCGCGACCTGCTGCGCCAGTGCGGCGCGCGCACGGTGATCCCGATCCGCGACATGCGCGACGGCGCGTGACGTGAGTGGCGCGTGACGTGGCGCGCCGTTACAACCGGAACGCGCCCGGCAGCAATGCGTGGGCCGTCGTCACCTCGACGGCCCCTTTCAGGTTGGCCAGGATCACTTCGATGTCGGGCGTGCCGATCTCGATGATCACCTGGCGGCACGCGCCGCATGGCGCGATCGGGCCGTCCGTGTCGCCGACGACTGCGAGCCGCGTGAAATCCCCCGGACGATAACCTGCGGCGATGGCCGAGAATATCGCCGTGCGTTCCGCACAGTTGCAGAGTCCGTAGGACGCGTTCTCGACATTGCAGCCGTGAAAAATCGTCCCGTCGCGCGCCTGCAGCGCCGCGCCGACCTTGAAGCGCGAATACGGCGCATACGCGCGTTCGCGCGCCGCCTTCGCCGCTTCGATCAGTTCGTGTCGTTCCATCTCGTCGTGCCTCCGATTGTGTGCCGGGATGTATCGGCGCGGCCAAACCCCGGCCGTCGCGATACTCCCGTGACGTGAAGCGATCGCCGGCGCCGGCGATCGCTCAGCCGATCTGCTGATAAATGGTCGGCGGCGCGTCACCCGCCTCACCCAGCACGTAGCTGCGCTGGATCGTGTCCACCGCATGCGCCGCGGCGGCGGCGTCACGGGCATGCACGTAACCGAGCGGCTGGTCGGCTTCAACACGCTGCCCGATCTCCGCGAGCGCCGTCAGGCCGACACTGTAGTCGATCGCATCCGCCGCACGCGTGCGGCCACCGCCGAGCGCGACGACCGCCAGCCCGAGCGCGCGGCAATCGACCCGCTGCACCACGCCGCTCGCGCGCGCCGGAACCGGCACGACCACCTTCGCCCGCGCGAGATGACGAGCAGGTGCGTCGATCAGGTCCGCAGGGCCGCCGAGCGCCGTGACCATCCTCGCGAAGCGTTCCGCTGCCGCACCCGAATCGAGCGCGCGCAGCAACTTCGCGCGCGCGTCTGCGACGTCGTGCGCCAGCCCGCCGGTGACGAGCAGCTCCGCCGACAGCGCCATCGTGACGTCATGCAGGCGGGCCGGACGCGACTTGCCCGTCAGGTAGTCGATCGCGCACGCCACTTCGAGTGCATTGCCCGCGCATGGCGCGAGCGACTGGTTCATGTCGGTCAGGATCGCGGTCGTCTTCATGCCGGCGCCGTTACCGACGTCGACGATGCTGCGGGCCAGTTCCGCCGATTGCTCGGCGGTCGGCATGAATGCGCCGGAGCCGACCTTGACGTCCATCACGAGCCCGTCGAGCCCGGCCGCGAGCTTCTTCGACAGGATCGACGCGGTGATCATCGCGACCGACTCGACGGTCGCCGTCACGTCGCGAATCGCATAGATGCGCATGTCGGCCGGCGCCAGCCGTGCGGTCTGTCCGATGATCGCGACGCCGACGTCGCGCACCGCACGGCGAAACGCGTCCGTATCGGGCGTCACGTTGTAACCGGGAATCGCGCTCAACTTGTCGAGCGTGCCGCCGGTGTGGCCGAGCCCGCGCCCCGAGATCATCGGCACGTAGCCGCCGCACGCGGCCACCATCGGCCCGAGCATCAGCGACACGACATCGCCGACGCCGCCGGTCGAGTGCTTGTCGATCACCGGCCCGTCGAGCTCCAGCGCATGCCAGTCGAGCACGTCGCCCGAGTCGCGCTGCGCGAGCGTCAGCGCGACGCGCTCGTCGGTGCTCAGGTCGTTGAAATACACGGCCATCGCGAACGCGGCCACCTGGCCCTCGGTCACGCTGCCGTCGGTCACGCCGCGCACGAACGCGGCGATCCCGTCGCGATCGAGTGCCTGCCGGTTGCGCTTCTGGCGAATGAATTCCTGCGGTAAAAACATCGTTGCCTCTCCTCGATCGGTCGATGGCCGCTGCGGGCTCAATGCAGGGAAAAGAACAGGCCGGCGATTGCGGCGCTCATCAGGTTCGACAGCGTCGCGGCCGTCAGCGCGCGCAGGCCGTGCCGCGCGACTTCCGAGCGGCGCTCGGGCGCGACCGCGCTGAAGCCGCCGGCGAGAATCGCGATCGACGAGAAGTTCGCGAAGCCGCACAGTGCGAACGACACGATCGCGAGCGTCTTCGGGTCGAGCACCTGCAGGCCGGCCGCCGCGACGTGCGCGCCGCCCTTCAGGTACGGCGACAGGTCGCCATACGCGACGAACTCGTTGAAGATCAGTTTCTCGCCGATGAAGTTGCCGGCCAGCGCCGCGTCGTTCCACGGCACGCCGATGATCCACGCGAGCGGCGCGAACAGGTGGCCGATGATACCGACCAGCGTGATCTGCGGAAAGCCCGCGAACGCGGCCACGCCGCCGACGATCAGGTTCATCAGCGCGATGAGCCCCACGAACGCGATCAGCATCGCGCCGACGTTGATCGCGATCCGCAGCCCGACCGACGCGCCGGACGCCGCCGCCTCGATCACGTTGGCGGCCCGCTTGTCGTCGAAGTCGAGCCCGTCGACCACGACGCGGCTCGGCTCGACCGTCGGATACAGCAGCTTGCCGAACAGCAGCCCGCCCGGCACCGCCATGAACGATGCGGCGAGCAGGTATTCCATCCTCACGCCGAGGCCGGCGTAGCCGACCAGCACCGAGCCCGCGACCGACGCCATGCCGCTCGCCATCACCGTGAAAATCTCGGCACTCGTCATGTTCCGCACGAACGGCTTCACGAGCGCGGGCATCTCGCTCTGCCCGAGAAAGATCGTCGCCACCGCCGAGCACGCCTCGATGCGGCTCACGCCGAGCAATTTCGCGAGCGCGGCACCGAGGATCGCGACGATCCACTTCATCACGCCGATGTAGTACAGCACCGCGATCAGCGCGGTCACGAAGATGATCATCGGCAGCACGCGCAGGCCGAACACGAACCCGCCGTCGCCGAACAGCTGGAACATCCGGCTGTCGACCAGCCCGCCGAATACGAATGCGATGCCGTGATTACCCATGTCGAGCACGCGATTGACGCCGTTCGCGGCGCCCGCCAGCGCCGTGCGTCCCGCCGGCACGAACAGCACCAGCGCACCGATCGCCAGTTGCGTGCACAGCGCGGCGATCATGGTCCGGCCGCTCACCGCGCGCCGGTTGTTCGACAGCAGATAGGCAACCATCAGCAGGAACAGCATACCCAGGAGACTGCGCAGAATATCCACCTCGTACTCCTTGCTCTCAATGTTATTGGACTGTTCGGCGGGCGGCCCGGCACGCCTGCGCAACGCCGTCGGTGGATATTACTCGCCGGCATGCATGGCGACAACGCAAACAAAATGGTCGCATTTGCGCGACATCGTGTGCCGCATCAACTTGCTCAGTTCTTCTATGTACCGAGGGATTGGAAAGACGAGATCACACGCAATTCGTCCCAAATATTGAGAGAATTGTCGGGATGCGGAGAGGGGAATTCGGGCCGGAGGGGTGCCCGCACGAACGGGAAAACAGGTTCACGCGCGGAGCGTGTCGCTCGAACCGACACGCCCCGCGCGCTACGCAACGTTCAACCGGTGCGTTCGACCGGATGCGGTTCGCGCAACCGGTTCGCGATCCGCGCGGCCTCGTAGTAACTGGCCGCCGGCGGACGCTTCAGATAGCGGCCCGCGCCGCGCACGGCGCGCAAGTCACCGTCGGCCCACGCCAGTGCACCGCGCGTGAGCGTGTGCGTCGCGACGCCCTGCACCGTCATCCCCTCGAACACGTTGAAGTCGACCTGCTGATGATGGGTCTTCACCGAGATCGTCTTCGTCGCGGCCGGGTCCCACACGACGAGGTCGGCATCGGCACCCACCTGCACGGCACCCTTGCGTGGATACAGGTTGAAGATCTGCGCGGCGTTCGCCGACGTGATCCGCACGAACTCGTTCGGCGTGATGCGGCCGTGATTCACGCCGTGATGCCACAGCACCGACATGCGATCCTCGACACCGCCGCAGCCGTTCGGGATCTTCGTGAAATCCTCGCGGCCCATCGCCTTCTGCGATGCGCAGAACACGCAGTGGTCGGTCGCCGTCGTATGCAGTTGCCCCGCCTGCAGCCCGCGCCACAGTGCCTCGCGATGCTCGGCCGAGCGGAACGGCGGGCTCATCACGTGCGCGGCCGCACGCGTCCAGTCCGGATCGCGATAGACGGCCTCGTCGATCACCAGGTGGCCCGGCAGCACCTCGCCGAACACGCGCAGCCCTTCGCTGCGCGCACGCGCGATCGCATCGACCGCATCCTTCGCGGACACATGCACGATATACACGGGCACGCCGAGCACCTGCGCGATGCGGATCGCGCGGTTCGCGGCCTCGCCCTCGACCTCCGGCGGCCGCGACAGCGGATGCGCCTCCGGCCCCGTCATCCCGCGCGCGAGCAGCGCCTTCTGCAGCTGGAACACGAGCTCGCCGTTCTCCGCGTGCACGGTCGGCAGCGCACCGAGTTCGAGCGCACGCGAGAAGCTGTTCACGAGCACCTCGTCGTCGGCCATGATCGCGTTCTTGTACGCCATGAAGTGCTTGAAGCTCGACACGCCGTGCTCGCGCACGAGCGTGCCCATGTCGCGGTGCACGCTCTCGTCCCACCACGTCACGGCCACGTGGAAACCGTAGTCGGCCGCCGCCTTCTCGGCCCAGCCGCGCCAGGCGTGGAACGCGTCCATCAGCGACTGCTTCGGGCTCGGGATCACGAAGTCGATGATGCTCGTCGTGCCGCCCGAAAGCCCGGCGGCCGTACCCGTGTAGAAATCGTCGCTCGCGGTCGTGCCCATGAACGGCAGTTCCATATGCGTATGCGGATCGATGCCGCCCGGCATCACGTACTGGTCATGCGCATCGACGACGGTCGCGCCGGCCGGTGCGTCGATCTGCTCGGCGATCTGCAGGATCGTGCCGCCGTCCTCCGGGGCTGCGCAGAGCACGTCCGCGCGATAGGAGCGGTCCGCATCGACCACGGTGCCGCCACGAATCAGGATTGCCATTGGGTTGCCTCCTCGTTGACTGTCGGGTGCCGCATCAAGCGCATCAGGCACATCACACGCATCGCGCGCGTCATGCGCTCGCGATCTGCGCGTGCTGTCCGGCGCGCCACTTCATCCAGGTGCCGTACACGCACGACGCCAGCACGAGGCCGACGAACCACGCATACGTGTAAAGCGTGTTGAAGAACGCCGGCACGTTCGGAAACGACGCCGGAAACGCCGTGTGCAGGAAACCGGGCAGGTTCGGCAGCACGCCGACCGCGAGCGCGGCCAGCGCCGCCGGATTCCAGCCGCGCGCGTAGCTGAAGCCGCCGCGCTCGTCGAACAGCGCGCGCGTGTCGAGCCGCGTGCCGCGAATCAGGAAGTAGTCGACCATCAGGATCCCCGCCACCGGCCCGAGCAGCGCCGAATAGCCGACGAGCCAGGTGAAGATATAGCCGTCCGTCGTCGCGAGGATTTTCCACGGCATCATCACGATCGCGATCGTCGCGGTGATCATCCCGCCGGTGCGATACGAGATCGCCTTCGGCCACAGGCTCGAGAAGTCGTAGGCCGGGCCGACGAGATTCGCGGCGAGGTTGCAGCACATCGTGTCGAGCGTGAGGATCACGAGCGCGATGCCCACGCCGATGCCCGTCATCCGGCTCGTCAGGTCGATCGGATCCCAGATCGCGTTGCCGTAGATCACGACGGTCGCCGACGTCACGACGACCGATACCACCGACAGCAACGCCATCGGCAACGGCAGCCCGATCGACTGCCCGATCACCTGGTCGCGCTGCGAATGCGCGAAGCGCGTGAAGTCGGGAATGTTCAGCGCAAGGGTCGCCCAGAAGCCGACCATCGCGGTCAGGCCCGGCCAGAAGGTCGCCCAGAACAGCCCGGCCTTCTTGCCGCCCGCCGCGAACTGCGACGGTGCCGACAGCATCGTGCCGAAGCCGCCCGCCTTCGACGTCGCCCACCACACGAGCGCCACGCACATCACGACCTTGATCGGCGCGGACCAGCTCTCGAGCCAGCGGATCGAATCGGTGCCGTGCCAGATGAAGTAGAGCTGCAGCGCCCAGAACACGAGGAAGCACGCGAGCTGCCCGAACCCGATGCCGATGACCGGCAGCGCGGCGCCGTGCAACGCGTTGCCGGTCAGGATGTTCAGCAGCGTATAGATCGCACTGCCGCCGAGCCAGGTCTGGATCCCGTACCAGCCGCACGCGACGATCGCCCGCAGCAGCGCCGGCAGCTTCGCGCCCTGCGTGCCGAACGACGCGCGCACGAGCACCGCGTACGGAATCCCGTGCTTCGTGCCCGCATGGCCGATCAGCAGCATCGGCACGAGCACGATCAGGTTGCCGAGCAACACGGTCGTCACCGCCTGCCACGGCGACATGCCTTCCTGGATCAGCCCGGCCGCGAGCATGTACGACGCGATGTTCATCACCATCCCGACCCACAGCGCCGCGAAGTGATACCACTTCCACGTGCGCTGCGCCGGCGTCGTCGGCGCGAGATCGTCGTTGTACAGGCTGCCGCCCTGCGCCGCGGCGCTATCGGGATCGGCGGGATTCGCTGCGTGATTCATGGAACGCACTCCACTGAAACGTCAGCGCCGGCATCATGCGATGCCGGCCCGGGTGGAACGAAAGGCGGCGATGCAGGATGGCCCGCATCGCCGGATGCCGTCAAGCAGCCTTCTTCGCGTGCTTCTCGGGTGCCGCCGCGCCTGCACTCGCCCCCGCCTCCGCGCTCGCCGGATTGTTCGGATGCGTGGTCCAGTTCGCGTAGTCACCCGAATCGACCCGCTCCATCGTGATGCATTGCTCGACCGGACACACATGCATGCAAAGATTGCACCCGACGCATTCCGAGTCCACCACTTCGAAGTGGCGCACGCCATCCTTCGTCGCCGTGATCGCCTGGTGCGACGTGTCCTCGCACGCAATATGGCACAGCCCGCACTGGATGCAACGGTCCTGGTCGATGCGCGCCTTGATGTCGTACTTCAGGTTCAGGTATTTCCAGTCGGTCACGTTCGGCACCGCGCGGCCGCGGATGTCGTCGAGCGTCGCGTAGCCCTTCTCGTCCATCCAGTTCGACAGCCCGTCGGCCAGGTCCGACACGATCCGGAAGCCGTAGTGCATCGCGGCGGTGCACACCTGCACGCTGCCGGCGCCAAGCACCATGAACTCCGCCGCGTCGCGCCAGCTCGAGATGCCGCCGATGCCCGAGATCGGCAGGTTCGGCGTTTCCGGATCGCGTGCGATCTCCGCGACCATGTTCAACGCGATCGGCTTGACCGCCGGGCCGCAATAGCCGCCGTGCGTACCCTTGCCGTCGACCATCGGCATCGGCGCCATGTGGTCGAGATCGACCGCGACGATCGAGTTGATCGTGTTGATCAGCGACACGCCGTCCGCGCCGCCCTTGTACGCGGCGCGCGACCCCATCCGGATGTCGCTGATGTTCGGCGTGAGCTTCACGAGGCACGGCAGTTTCGTGCCTTCCTTCACCCAGCGCGTGACCATCTCCACATATTCGGGTACCTGTCCGACCGCCGCGCCCATCCCGCGCTCGCTCATCCCGTGCGGGCAGCCGAAGTTCAGCTCGACCGCGTCGGCGCCCGTATCCTCGACGAGCGGCAGGATCCATTTCCAGTCACGCTCGTTGCACGGCACCATCAGCGACACGATCAGCGCGCGGTCCGGCCAGTCGCGCTTCACCTGCGCGATCTCTCTCAGGTTCACGTCGAGCGGACGGTCCGTGATCAGCTCGATGTTGTTCAGCCCCGCGATGCGCTGGCCGTTCCACTGCACGGCGCCATAGCGCGAACTGACGTTGACGACATGCGGATCGAGCCCGAGCGTCTTCCAGACGACACCGCCCCAGCCCGCCTCGAACGCGCGGTTCACGTTGTAGGCCTTGTCGGTCGGCGGCGCGGACGCCAGCCAGAAGGGATTCGGCGAAGTGATGCCCGCGATGGTGCAGCGAAGGTCGGCCATGTTCGGCTCCGTGAGAGTGGGGTCGTGTTCGTTGTGCTCGTGGTGCTGATGGCGAGTGACGCGCGTCGTGCGGTCACGCAGCCTTCGCGTCGCGTTGTGCGAGCGTCGCATCGATCGAAGCGGCCGCGCGCTTGCCGTCCTGCACGGCCTGCACCGTGAGGTCGACGCCACCCGTCGCCGCACAGTCGCCGCCGGCCCACACGTCGGGCCATGCGGTGTGCCCGTCCGCATCCACCGCGATGCGCGCACCGTCCGCCGTCAGCAGCGCGGCGTCGATGGCGTCCGGCACCAGCGTCTGGCCGATCGCCTTCAGCACCATGTCCGCATCGACGGTGAAGCGCTCGCCCGATGCCGCCTCGAACTCGACACCCGTCACCTGCCCGTTCTCCCCCGCCATGCGCACCGGCTTCGCATGCGTGACGAGCGTGACGCCGCTCTTCTGCGCAAATTCGCGCTCGGCCCACGTCGCGCTCATCGCGTCCACGCCGCGCCGGTACACCATCGTCACGCGCTCGGCGCCGAGCTTGCGGCTCTGCACCGCCGCGTCGATGGCCGTGTTGCCGCCGCCGATCACGACCACGCGCCGCCCGACCGCCACGTTCTCCAGCGCATCGGCTTGCCGCACCTGCACGATGAAGTCGACCGCGTTCATCACGCCGCCCAGTTGCTCGCCATCGATCGAAAGCGCACGCACGCCGCCAAGCCCCATCGCGAGAAACACCGCGTCGTGCTGCTCGCGCAGCGCGTCGAGCGTGATGTCGTGGCCGAGCGCGACACCGGTTTTCAACGTGATGCCGCCCACCGACAGCAGCCACTCGACCTCACGCTGCGCGAAATCGTCGACGGTCTTGTATGCGGCGATCCCGTATTCATTGAGGCCGCCGCCCTTCGGGCGCGCATCGAACAGCGTGACGCGGTGCCCGGCGAGCGCGAGCCGGTGCGCGCATGCGAGCCCGGCCGGCCCCGCGCCGACCACCACGACATGGCGGCCCGTGTCCGGCGCGCGGGTGAAGCGCACCGCGCCGGTCTCCATCGCCCAGTCGGTTGCATGCCGCTGCAGCGCACCGATCGCGACGGGCTGTGCGTCCTGGTGATTGCGCACGCATGCGCCTTCGCACAGGATCTCGGTCGGACACACACGTGCGCACATCCCGCCGAGCGGATTCGCCGACAGGATGTCGGTCGCGGCGCCCTTCAGGTTGCCGTTGCCGATCTTGCGGATGAAGCTCGGGATGTCGATCTGCGTCGGGCAGGCCTGCACGCACGGCGCGTCGTAGCAGTAATGGCAGCGGCTGGCGGCGGCCGCGGCGGCAGTCGGATCGAGCAGCGGCGCGATATCGGCGAATTCGCACGAGAGTTGCGTGGACGACAGGCGATGCGCGGCGATATCGCCGGTTGGCTTGGTGGTCATACGCGTTCCTTCGACTGGGTGGAGACAAAGCCGTCCCCGCCGGCTGCGAATGCACAGTCGGGGCGGTCGTGCTTAGGAATGCTACGGTCAGGCTGTCAGGCGTCGAGCAACCTGCCGGCTGCTACGGTCCTGGCGTCATGAAGCCGGCTCGCATGCGCGCGACAGCATCGCGTGCAGCAGCACGTTCGCGCCGGCCTCGATCCATGCGGGCGTCGCGTCCTCGATCTCGTTGTGGCTGATGCCGTCGACACACGGCACGAACACCATCGACGTCGGCGCGACCTGCGCGAGATAGCACGCATCGTGACCGGCACCCGACACGATGTCGCGATGCGAGAAGCCGAAGCGATCGGCCGCACTGCGCACGGCTTCCACGCAGGCAGCGTCGAACGCGACCGGCTTGTAGTAGAAAATCTGCTCGAGCTCGGTTTCGAGCCCGATATCGGCTGCGATGCGCGCCACGCCGTCACGCAGCGCGGCATCCATCTTCGCGAGCACCGCGTCGTCCGGATGACGGAAATCGACGGTGAAGAACACGCGGCCGGGAATCACGTTGCGCGAGTTCGGGTAGACCTGCATCATGCCGACCGTTGCGCAGCCGAACGGCGCATGATCGAGGCCGATCCGGTTGACGAGATCGACCACGCGCGACGCGCCGAGCAGCGCATCGCGGCGACGCGGCATCGGCGTCGGCCCCGCGTGCGCTTCCTGGCCCGTGAACGTGATCTCGTACCAGCGCTGCCCCTGCGCGTCGGTCACGACGCCGATCGTCTTGCACTCCGCCTCGAGAATCGGCCCCTGCTCGATATGCAGTTCGAATGCCGCGTGCAGCTTGCGTCCGCCGCACGGCACGTCGCCCGCGTAGCCGATACGCGCCAGCTCCTCGCCGATCGTCTTGCCGTCCACATCCTTGCGCGACAGCCCGTATTCGAGCGGGAACACACCCGCGAATACACCGGAGGCGACCATCGCGGGCGCGAAGCGCGAGCCTTCCTCGTTGGTCCAGATCACGACCTCGACCGGATGCTCGGTCTCGATGCCGTGATCGTTGAGACTGCGAATCACTTCGAGGCCGCCGAGCACGCCGTAGATGCCGTCGAAGCGGCCGCCCGTCGGCTGCGAATCCGCATGCGAGCCCGTGACGACCGGCGCCGCATCGGCCACGCGGCCCGCGCGGCGCATGAACACGTTGCCCATCGTATCGACCGTCACCGTGCAGCCGGCGGCCTTCGCCCAGCCGACGATCAGGTCGCGGCCGGCCTTGTCGAGATCGGTCAGCGCGAGGCGGCACACGCCGCCCTTCGGCGTCGCACCGATCTTCGCGACTTCCATCAGGCTGTCCCACAACCGCTTGCCGTCGACCTTGATCGACGTGTCGAAAGCTGCCCGCTTCACTGTTTCCGATACCGCGTTCATTCGTATCGCTCCTGTGGGGTCGGTGATATCGTCAGCCCGGTCTGTGCCGGTGCGTGTCATGCCTGTTTCGGGGCAACGCCGCCCAAGCGCGGTGCATGCCCCGATCGTTCGCGAAGATCGTCCGACGAATCCGGTTGAAAGGTTTCCGCCGCTCGTCGAATCCTGTCCGATTGGACAGGTTTTAGACGATCAAAATCACCAAATCAATCTCTTTCTTGCGTGAGCGAATGGAGCGAGAAACGTGCCACCGCAACGCAGCATGGCGATGAATGCGCGATATCAGTACGCGTGCGTTCGATGCGAATCAGCGGCTAGAATGAAGCCCAACGCGGCACGCCCGCCGCGCGAGGGCAACGATGAGACATGACGAGGCGGCAACCGAAGTCACCGACAGCGACGAAACGCCCGCGCCTTTGCGGCGACGCAAGGCGCACATCCGCGAGTCCAACGAAGCGCATCTGCTCGCCTGTGCGGAGGCCGTGTTCGCGGAACGCGGGCTCGACGGCGCGAGCACCGCGATGATCGCGGAGCGCGCCGGCCTGCCGAAAGCCAACCTGCATTACTACTTCCCGACGAAGCTTGCGTTGTACCGCCGCGTGCTCGACGACCTGTTCGAGGACTGGCATCGCGCGGCCGGTTCGTTCGAGGCCGACGACGATCCCGTCGAAGCGATCGGTGCCTACGTGCGCGCGAAGATGGCGCTGTCGCGGCGGCGTCCGCTCGGCTCGAAGGTCTGGGCCAACGAGATCATCCACGGTGCGGAGCACATGCAGGACATCCTGTCGGAACGCGTGAAGCCGTGGTTCGATACACGCGTGAAGGTCATCGACGGCTGGATCGCGCGCGGCCTGCTTGCGCCAATCGACGCGCATGCGCTGATGTACCTGATCTGGGCCACCACGCAGCACTACGCGGATTTCGATGCGCAGATCCGCGCGCTGAGCGGCAAGCGCACGTTCACGCAGAAGGCGTTCGACGAGAAGACCGAACAGGTCGTGCAACTCGTGATTCGTGCGTGCGGGGCGGTGTCGCCGCACGCGAAGGATTAGCGCGACAACGCGATCCGCGAAAAGCAAAACGGGTATCGCACAGGTGTTTCCCGTGCGATACCCGTTGCCCGCATCGCAGCGTACGGGCGATGCGTTACACGTCGTGCGTTAGACGATGCGCTCGATCGCGATCGCCGTCGCCTCGCCACCGCCGATGCACAGCGACGCGACGCCGCGCTTCATCCCATACGTTTCAAGCGCGGCCAGCAGCGTCACCATCACGCGCGCGCCCGATGCACCGATCGGATGGCCGAGCGCGCACGCGCCGCCATGCACGTTGACCTTCTCGTGCGGCAGGTCGAGATCGCGCATCGCTGCCATCGGCACCACGGCGAATGCTTCGTTGATCTCGAACAGGTCGACGTCGCGCAGGTTCCAGCCGGTTTTCTCCGACAGCTTGCGCAGCGCGCCGATCGGCGCGGTCGCGAACAGGCCCGGCTTGTCCGCGTAGGTCGAATGCCCGACGATCACGGCCTTCGGCGTGAGGCCGAGGCGCTCGGCTTCCGAGCGGCGCATCATCACGAGCGCGGCCGCGCCGTCCGAGATCGACGACGCGTTCGCGGCCGTCACCGTGCCGCCTTCGCGGAAGGCCGGCTTCAGCGTCGGAATCTTGTCGAGCTTCGCGTTGCCCGGCTGCTCGTCGATCGACACGACGGTTTCGCTCTTGCCGGCCTTCACGGTCACCGGTGCGATTTCCGACACGAAATGCCCGTCGGCGATCGCACGCTGCGCACGCGTCAGCGATGCGATCGCGAACGCATCCTGAGCCTCGCGCGTGAACTGGTACGCCTGCGCGCAATCCTCGGCGAACGTGCCCATCAGACGGCCCTTCTCGTACGCGTCCTCGAGCCCGTCGAGGAACATGTGATCGAGCACCTGCCCGTGACCCATGCGCATCCCCGCGCGCGCCTTCGGCAGCAGGTACGGCGCATTCGTCATGCTCTCCATCCCGCCCGCGACGGCGACACCGGCCGAGTCCGCCAGCAGCAGGTCGTGCGCGAACATTGCGGCCTTCATCCCCGAGCCGCACATCTTGTTGACCGTGGTCGCGCCCGCCGCGAGTGGCAGCCCGGCCTTCAGCGCGGCCTGCCGCGCCGGCGCCTGGCCCTGGCCCGCCGGCAGCACGCAGCCGAACACGATTTCATCGATGCGTTCGGCCGGCACGTTCGCGCGCTCGAGCGCCGCGCGAATCGCTACCGCGCCAAGGTCGCTCGCGCTGGCGGCCGCCAGGTCGCCCTGAAAACCACCCATCGGCGTACGCGCCATACCAACGATTACGATCGGATCCTGAGTCGTCATGATTCGCTTCCTCCAGTGTCAGCGCGGTGCCATGCGCAACGCGCCATCGAGACGGATGACTTCGCCGTTCAGCATCGTGTTCTCGGCGATGTGGCGCACCAGCGCCGCAAATTCTTCCGGGCGGCCGAGCCGCGGCGGGAACGGCACGCTCTTGCCGAGCGCGTCCTGCACGTCCTGCGGCATGCCGGCCATCATCGGCGTCGCGAAGATGCCCGGTGCGACCGTCACCACGCGAATACCGAACCGCGCGAGCTCGCGCGCGATCGGCAGCGTCATGCCCACCACGCCGCTCTTCGACGCCGCATACGCGGCCTGCCCGATCTGCCCGTCGAACGCCGCGACCGACGCGGTGTTGACGATCACGCCGCGCTCGCCTTCCGCATTGGCGTCCTGCTTCGACATCGCTTCGGCGGCCAGCCGGATCATGTTGAACGTGCCGACCAGGTTGATCGACACCGCACGTGCGAAGCGGTCCAGCGAATGCGGACCCTCGCGGCCCACCACCTTCTCGCCCGGCGCGACGCCCGCGCAGTTGACGAGCGCGTCGATGCGGCCAAACGCGTCACGCGCGGCGGCGACGGCCGCCTGGCCGTCGGCTTCGCTCGTCACGTCGGTCTTCACGAAGCGTGCGGCCGCACCGAGTTCGTGCGCGAGGCCGGCACCGGCCTCTTCGTTGACGTCCAGCAGTACGGCCTTGCCGCCTTCCGCGACCACCATGCGCGCCACCGCGGCGCCGAGGCCCGAACCGGCGCCCGTAATCAGAAAAACACGATCCTTGATATCCATTCGCAATCCGTACAGGTTGTGTTCAGGGTTGAGCGACCTTCTCGGCTTCCATCTTGCGCAACACGAAGCGCTGGATCTTGCCGCTCGGGGTTTTCGGCAGCGCGTCGACGAAGTCGATCGCGCGCGGATAGGCGTGGGCGGACAGCCGCCGCTTCACATGCAGGCTCAGTTCTTCGGCCAGTGCCGGCGTGCCTTCGTAGTCTTTCGACAGCACGACGAACGCCTTGACGATCTCCGTGCGCTCCGCATCGGGCACGCCGATGACGGCAGCCTCGCTCACGGCCGGATGCTCGATCAGCGCGCTTTCCACGTCGAACGGGCCGATCCGGTAGCCCGACGACGTGATCACGTCGTCCGCGCGGCCGATGAAGCTCACGGTGCCGTCCGGTTCCAGTTCGACGTTGTCGCCGGTCCTGTAATAGCCGCCCGCGATCGCCGGCGTGTCCTGCTGCCAGTAGCCGTGGAACCACAGCAGCGGCGAGCGCGCGATATCGATCGCCAGGTTGCCGGGCTCGCCCGGACCGAGCTCGCGGCTCGCGTCGTCGAGCACCGCGACGCGGTAGCCCGGCATCGCGAAGCCCGCGGAACCGGCGTGGACCGCATGTGCGAGGCCGTGGTGATTGTTCACGACCATCCCGAGTTCGGTCTGGCCGTAGTGATCGTAGATCGGCGCGCCGAGCGCCGCGTCGAACCAGCGCACGACTTCCGGATTCAGCGGTTCGCCCGCGCTGCTGACCACGCGCAGCTTGCCCTTCAGCCGCGCCGCCGCTTCCGTCCCGGCCGCCATCAGCATCCGGTAGGCCGTCGGCGAACCGGCGAGGCTCGTGATCCCGAGCCGTTCGATCACGTCGTACGTGCTGTCGACCGTGAAACCGCCTTCGTAGAGCGTCGTCGCGTGGCCCAGCAGCAGCGGGCCCGTGATCGCGTAATAGAGGCCGTACGCCCAGCCCGGATCGGCGATGTTCCAGAACCGGTCGCCGGCACGCAGGTCCACCGCCTCGCGCATGTACGCACCGAATGCGAGCAGCGCGCGCAGCGGCACCGGCACGCCTTTCGGCAAACCCGTCGTGCCCGACGTCGACATCATCATGAACAGGTCCGTGCCCTTGCGCAGCACCGGTTCGAACGTGTCGGGCTGCGCGTCGAGCGCCACGCGGAAATCGATGTCGCGTTCCGGCAGCGTCTCGCCCGGCTCGCGCACCGTCGCAACGCTCGGGCAACCGGCGATCTCGTCGAGCTTCGCGCGATTCGCGACGTTGGTCACGACCAGGCGCGCGTCGCTCATGCGCAGCCGGTGCTCGATCGCTTTCGGGCCGAACGCGGTGAACAGCGGCTGGTAGACGGCGCCCGCGCGCCACGTGCCGAGGATCGTCGCGACGAGTTCCGGCGTGCGCGGCAACAGGCCCGCCACCACGTCGCCCGGCTTCACGCCCTGCGCGACCAGCAGGTTCGCGACGCGTGCCGACAGCGCCTTCATCTGCGCAAACGTGTAGCGGTGGTGCTGCCCGCCGGCGTCGATCCAGTCGAGCGCGACCGCGTCCGCCGATGCGTGCCGGTCGCAGCATTCCACGCACGCGTTCAGGCTGCGCTCCAGGTCGCCGTGCAGTTGCTGCGCGGCGGTCTCGATACTGAACCGGGCCACGGCGTCGGCGTAGGCCGGCACCGCTTGGGCGGTAGCTCCATCAGACATGCGTGTCTCCTGTGCGTTATGCCCGCCGGCGAGCCAGGGGCGCGACGGGGATAGTTCGATAGTAGACAGCCCGCACATTGCAATCAATGACAAACAGAATCTAGAATCGTGATCGCTTTTGCCATGTCGGGAGGACGCAGGAAAATGGGGCCGCAGATGATTTCGCCGGATTTCGTCGACGACGCGCTCGCGTGCCTGCGCCGGCAAGGGCTTCCGACGGAGCCCGTGCTACGCACCGCCGGCCTGCCGGCCGCCGTGCGCGAGCCTGTCACGCCGCAGCAGTACGGCCGGCTGTGGCTCGCGATCGCCGGTGCGCTCGACGACGAGTTCTTCGGCCTCGCCGCACGCCCGATGCGGCATGGCAGCTTCACGCTGCTGTGCCATGCGGTGCTGCACGCCGGCACGCTCGAGAAGGCGCTGCGGCGCGCGCTGCAGTTCCTGCGCGTGGTGCTGGACGAGCCGCATGGCGAGCTTGTCGTGGCCGACGGGCAGGCGCAGATCGTGCTGACGCAGACGGGCGCGCCCTACCCGGCGTTCGCGTACCGGACGTTCTGGCTGATCCTCCTCGGCGTCGCGTGCTGGCTGATCGGCCGGCGCATCCCGCTCCAGCGCATCGACTTCGCGTGCCCGAGCCCCGACCAGCGCAGCGACTATCACCAGTTCTTCGGCGTGCCCGTGCATTTCGACCGGCCCGACAGCCGGCTCGCGTTCAACGCCGCGTACCTTGCGCTGCCGACGATCCGCTCCGAGCAGGCGTTGAAGACTTTCCTGCGCGGCGCGCCCGGCAACCTGCTGGTTCGCTACCGGCACGACACGGGCTGGGTCGCGAAGACGCGCGCGCAACTGAAAACGCTACCGGCGGCGGAGTGGCCCGACTTCGACACGCTGGCCGTGCGCCTCGGCACGACGCCCGCGACGCTGCGGCGGCGTCTGCGCAGCGAAGGGCAAAGCTTCGCGGCGATCAAGGACGAGCTGCGCGGCGCGCTGGCGCAGTCGCTGTTGCGCGGGGATGCGCTCAGCGTGGCGGAGATCGCGGCCGAGCTCGGGTTTACCGAGCCGAGCGCGTTTCATCGCGCGTTCCGGAAATGGACGGGCACGAGTCCTGGTGCGTTCCGGCGGGATGTGCATGCGGCGGAGGGGGAACCGGGGGTGGCGAGCGGATGATGCGGCAGGCCGTCGTCAATGCTGAATGCCCAGCCGACACAGAAGCGCTCACGTGACGCTGCTAGGATGCGATCTATCGACTGCCGTTCGCAATCCATGAGCGACGGCAACATCCGACCCACCACTACCGCTCCCGCTCCGATGCAAGCAACCCACTTTTCCGACGCTGAACTGGCCGACCTGCGCGCGCACGGCATCGTACTGTTTGCCGACCGCGTGATCTTCGACGCGCAACCACCGATGCCGGCTGACCAGATCGCGACCGTGCAGGCCCGCTGCCACGGCGACATCCCGCCCGCGCTGCTCGATTTGTGGCGCACGACGGCCGGCGGCAGCCTCGACTACGACCTGACGCTGGAGATGAACGGACACATCGAAGGGATCAGCTGGGGTGAGCTGTTCTACAACGACAGCAACGGCTACCGCGACCTGCAGGGCTGGATCGACCACGAACTCGAACTGGCCGAGGAAGCCGCCGAGGAGGATTCGCGCGCCTGGAGCGGCAAGCTCGACGTATTGCCGTTCGGCGGATTCGAGTACTGCGACCGCATCTACATCGTGACGGAACCCGACGCAAAAGATTGCGGCCACGTGCTCGCGTGGAAACAGGGGCTGCCGCCTGCGTGGCGCGGCGCGATGCATGAGGATGGCCTCGCCACGATTGCGCCGGACCTGTACGCGGCATTCGGCGCGCTGCAGCTGAACACGGATCCGCTGGAACCCGGCGACAGTGGAACCGGCATGACGTTTCTTGAGTATGTCGATGAACGCCGCGCCGGGCATGGCCTGTCCGAACCACTGGCAGACAAGCTGATCGCGTTCTATCGCCGGGCCATGATCGACTGGCGCACGCCGCTCGCCGCCGGCACGCTCGCTGCCCAACCCGCCCTCGCGCGCCAGGCGTTGCGAGACGCGATCGACCACGACGACACGGCGCTCACCCTGCAACTGGCGCCGCTCGTCGCGAATCTCGGCACGGCGCTCGCCAACAGCTCGATCCCGACCGACTACGCGCTGCGGCGCAAGAAGTTTGCCGCCGCGGCCGCGTTGCTCGAATCCGGCGCGCCGGTCGCGCCGGATTCGCTGGAGTCCGCGTCCGGCAACGTACCGGCCGCGCTGATGCGCGCGCTGCTCGACGCCGGTGCACAACCCGATGTCGACGCGATGGCGCGCTGTGTCGCCGGCGGCGGCGCCGACAGCGCGCGCCTGATCGGCGCGGCACTGGCGGCACAAGGCGTTGATACGGAGGCCGCCTACCGCACGGCGAGTGCAACGCTGCTGCGCAAGTTCACTGCCGACATCGCCGAGGTCCGCACCGGCAAGCTCAGCCACTACCTCGGCCTCGACGGCCTCGAAGCCCACGCCGAACGCCTGCGGACATTCGTGCTGTAACCTGCCGCAGACTCACCGGGAAACCCCGTCAACGCTCGCGGCAACGCCCTGCAGCGGTCGCGAGAACAGCTTGCACCCCGCGTAGTAGACGAGCGACGTCAGCGACAACCCGACGATCCACGACACATCCGCGCCGCCGAGCCGGCTCGCCAGTTCTCCCGTATAGAGATCGGTCGCCATGAACGGCGCCTGCGCGACGATGCCGATGACATACGAACCGACGGCGATCGTATTGAAGCGTCCGTAGATACCGCCATCCTGCCGGAAGAACGAATCGACGTCGTACTCGCCGTGACACACGAGGTAGTAGTCGACGAGGTTGATCGCGGTCCACGGCACGAGCACGTACAGCAGCAGCAGGATGAAGTTCGTGTAACCGGCGAGGAAATTGTTCTGCCCGAACAGCGCGATCGCGAGCGCGACGCCGCACAGAACGATCGCGGTAATCGCCCGCGCACGCGCCTTGCCCGACCACGACGGAAAGAGTGTCTGCAGCACGGTAATCGCCGACAGCGCACCGCAATACAGTTCCATCGCATTGCTGGCAGCAATGCCGAACGACAGCACGACGATCACGAGCACGCTGATCCCTTGCGTAAGGCCCGTGAGGCCGCTCACGACATTGCCGTCGGGCGTCGCAAGGCCCACTAGGCAACCGAGCAGCATCGGGAAAAACGAGCCGAGCACGCAGCCCCAGTAACTCGACCAGAACGCCGTGCGCGGCCCGGTATCGGGCGGCAGGTAGCGCGAATAGTCCGACACGTAAGGCGCATAGGCGATCTGCCACAGCGCGGCGACCGACATCGCGCCCAGGAAGCCTGACAGGTTCAGCGAATGCTTCGAGAACGTATCGGCGGGCAATCCGTGCACGAAAATGATCCACACGAACGCCAGCACGAGCACGCTGCCCGAGCACCAGCTCAGCAGTCGCGCATACGCGTGGATCAGCTTGTAGCCGTAGATCGATCCGAGCAGGCTGATCAGGCCGATCACCACGACGCCCGCATCGAGCGGAATGTCGGCACTCAGGCTGTGCAGTGCCTGCCCGCCGAACACGCAGTTCGACGCGAAGAAGCCGACATACATCACGACGACCAGCGCGACCACGAGCAGCGCGCCGAACGACCCGAACTGCCCGCGGGTCTGGATCATCTGCGGCACGCCAAGCTGCGGCCCCTGCGCGGAATGCAGCGCCATGAACACCGCGCCGATCAGGCTGCCGACAAGCGTGGCGAGCGCCGCCCACCAGAACGGCTGTTTGAACACCGTGGTCGAGAGCGATCCGGTGACGATCGTCAGCATCATGATGTTCGACCCGAACCAGATCGTGAACAGGTCCTTCGCGCTGCCGTGCCGCTCGGTCAGCGGAATCGGCTGGATGGTGCTTTCCTCGAGATGAGCAATGGACTCGCCCTGACTCATTTCGTCTCCTTGTTTCTGTTGTGATGTTCGTGGATTCAGGGGCTGGCGGGTAACCCGGAATGCGTGACCGACTCGAAGCACACGCGCTTCAACAAACCGGCCACACCATTTGCATTCCTTATCAATGAGCGGTCAGCGACGCATTGCCTTATCGCGACCACCGCCCACAAAGCCCAATCTTCAACCTGTCGGATTGCCACTCCGGTGGCCGCACGCAGTCGGCTCGTCTCCGAATCGGATCCTGTGGTTCGGTGCGCTCCCGCCCGACTCCCATCGGGCGAAAGCGCGCCGCTCAACCCGTCAGCAGTCGATCCCGAGCACTTCGCGCGCGGTGGCATCCACGGCCTTGCGCATCGTGTCGACCAGTTCATCGATTTGCGCGTGATCGATCACCAGCGGCGGCGCAACGATCAGTCGGCCGTTCGTCGAACGCACGATCGCGCCGAGTTCAAACCCGACCGTCCGGCTGTGCCAGGTCAGGTCGGCCTCGTTCGCAAAGCGCTCGCGCGTCGCCTTGTTCTTCGCGAACTGGATCGCGCCGACCGCGCCCACGCCCTGGACCTCGCCGACGAGCGGATGGCTGCCGAACGCATCGCGCAGCGCCTTCTGCAGGTAGGGCCCGGTATCCGTCTTCGTCCGCTCGACGAGGCCTTCGCGCTCGAGCACGTCGAGGTTGGCCAGTGCGACGGCGGCCGCGACCGGGTGCCCCGAATAGGTCAGCCCATGCGCGTAAACGCCGCCCTTGTCGACCAATGCATCGCCGACGCGCCGGCTCATGATCAGCCCGCCCATCGGCACGTAGCCCGAGGTCAGCCCCTTGGCCACGCAGATCAGGTCCGGTTCGAAGCCGAAGTGGCGGTGCGCGAACCACTCGCCGGTCCGGCCGAAACCGCCGATCACTTCGTCCGCGCAGAGCAGCACGTCGTACTGACGACAGATGCGCTCGATCTCCTGCCAGTAGCCATCCGGCGGAAAGATCATCCCGCCCGCCCCCTGGAATGGCTCCGCGACGAACGCGGCAACGCGGTCCGCGCCGATCTCGAGGATCTTGCGCTCGAGCGACAGCGCCGCCTGCTTGCCGAATGCCTCGGGGCTCAGGTCGCCGCCGTTCGCGTACCAGTACGGTTCGTCCACGTGCGTGATGTTCGGAATCGGCAGGTCGCCCATTTCATGCATGAACGCCATGCCGCCCAGCGACGCGCTGCCCACCGTCGACCCGTGATAGCCGTTCACGCGGCCGATCAGCACCTTCTTCTCCGGCTTGCCCATCACGTCCCAGAACCGCCGCACAGTGCGAATCAGCACCTCATTCGATTCGGATCCCGAATTGGTATACACCACATGACTGAAGCGATTGCCGAGCAGCGCAAACAGACGCTCCGACAGTTCGATCACCGACGGGTGCGTCGTATGAAAGAACATGTTGTAGTAGGACAGTTCCTTCATCTGCCGCGCGGCGGCATCGACCAGCTCTGGCCGCCCATAGCCGACGTTGGTACACCACAGCCCGGACATGCCGTCCAGGTATCGGTTGCCGTCGTTGTCCCATAGATGGACACCTTCGCCGCGCACCATCACGCGCGCGCCTTCCTCGTTCAGCGCCTTCTGGTCGACGAACGCATGCAGATGATGCGCGGCGTCGCTGCGTTGATAGTCCTGCGTCGTACGATGCGGAAAGTTGGGCGCATTCATAGGCGAGTCTCCGGTTCGTTTTGTGGATGAAAAGCGTTGTCGTGTTGCGCGGCGCCACCGCTTGCGGCCCGCCGCATCGAATCAGTAACTGATCCAGGTCGTCTTGAGGCCCGTGTACTTGTCGATCGCATGCAGCGAAAGATCGCGGCCGAAGCCCGACTGGCGGAACCCGCCGAACGGCGTCTGTGCGCTCAGCGCATCGACCGTGTTGACGGACACCGTGCCGGCGCGCAACCGGCCCGACACACGGTGCGCGCGCGACAGGCTGCCGGTCCAGAGCGACGCGGCAAGGCCATAGATCGAGTCGTTCGCGAGCCGGACGGCCTCGTCCTCGGTGTCGAACGCCATCACCGACAGCACCGGCCCGAAGATCTCCTCGCGTGCGATGGCGTCGTCGTGCTTCACGTCGATGAAGATCGTCGGCTCGATGAAGTAACCCTTGCCGTCGACGCGCGGCGCGCCTCCGCCGATCGCGAGCGTTGCGCTATCGCGGCCGCGTGCAATCCACTCGCGCACGCGTCGATGCTGCTGCTCGTCGACGATGGCGCCCATCCCGCTCGACGGATCGAGCGGATCACCGGGCATGAACGCAGCGGCATGCGCAATCAGCCGGTCGACGAACGCATCGTGAATCGAACGCTGAACCAGCAGCCTCGAGTTGGCGGAACACACCTCGCCCTGGTTGAAGAAAATGCCGAAGCACGCCTTGCGTGCGGCCAGGTCGAGATCGTCCGTATCGTCGAAGACCAGGTTCGGGCTCTTGCCGCCGCACTCAAGCCACACCTGCTTCATGTTCGACTGCGCGGCGTACTCGAGGAATTTCTTGCCGACGGCCGTCGATCCCGTGAAGGCGAGCACGTCCACGTCGGGATGCAGCCCGAGCGCGCGCCCCGCGGTCTCGCCATAGCCCGGCACGACGTTCAGCACGCCCGGCGGCAGGCCGGCCTCGAGCGCCAGTTCCGCGAGACGCAATGCGGACAGCGGCGATTGTTCCGCCGGCTTCAGCACGACGCTGTTGCCGGCCGCCAGCGCCGGCGCCACCTTCCACGCGACCATGTCGAGCGGGAAATTCCACGGCACCACGGCGCCGACGACGCCCAGCGGTTCGCGCGTGACGACCGCGAGGTTGCCGGGGTCGGTCGACGCGACTTCGCCATGCAGTTTGTCTACCGCTTCGCCGTACCAGCTGAACAGACCGCCTGCGGCTGGCACGTCGATACTGAACGCATCCGCCACACGCTTGCCCATGTTGAGCGAGTCGAGCAGCGCGAGTTCCGCACCGTGCGATGCGATGAGTTCGCCAAGCCGGCAAAGCACACGCTTGCGCTCTGCCGGCGCGCAGCGCGACCAGGCGCCGGATTCGAACGCGTGACGCGCGGCACGTACCGCGTCGTCGACGTCCGGCGCATCGCACGACGCGACTTCCGCGATGACGGCCTCCGTCGCCGGGTTGATCGCGGCGAACGTCCGGCCGCTTCGGGCCGGCACGCTGCAGCCGCCGATATGTGCGAGCGTTCTCGGGACCACATGCGCCGCAAGACGTCTCCAGTCCGCGTGCTGATGATTTTCTGCTGAAGTTGGGTTCATTCAAGACTCCGTTTTGACGACCAGGCGTTTGTGCGTTGTTCTCCGCCTGAACTCGACCCGACGAAAGACGCCAGCGGGCACGACCGACACCCATGACCGCCGCGCATCGCCGCAGTCGTCCGGTTGGCAAACTGTCGGTCATCAAAAAGAGATTTGAAAGAACACTTTTTCTTCTCATTGAAGAGGTTATTTCTATTCATCCTGCAGTCGTGCAGTGGGTTTTCCTGCCACGTCACGATCCCGGTGCCGTTTGTTTGCGTGCGATCGCACCGGCCTTCTGTCGCGATACGAGGCGGCTCCCGCTGCGACACCAGGCCGGGACGACGTTGCACCCCGGCCCGTCCGACCACATACTGGTCGGCCTGCGCGAACGAGGATGCGTCGATGATGAGTGTCGATCAGGGCGCCGCTTCGATCTTTGGCGCGATCGGAACGGCCGTGTCTTTGCTGGCGGCGATTCCGTATGCGCTCGCGATCTACCGGCGCACGGTTCGTCCGCACCTGTTCACATGGCTCGTGTGGTCGGTCGTCACGGCGATCGCGGCTGCCGGCCAGTTCGTCGCAGGTGCGGGGCCGTCCGCGTGGTGCACGGCAGCAATCGCCGTTACATGCTTTCTGACGCTGGTGGCAAGCCTCTTTCGCGGCGAGCGCGGCTGGACACGCATCGACTGGCTTTTCCTGATAGCGGCCCTGTCGGCCATTCCGCTGTGGATACTGACCGACGACCCGACGATCTCGATCTGTCTGGTCACGCTGATCGAGCTTGCGGGCCTCGGCCCGACCGTCCGCAAGACGATCCGCGATCCGTGGAGCGAGAGCCTCGCGTATTTCGCGCTGTGCGTGCTCAAGTACGCGCTGGCGTTGCTGGCGCTGAGCACGTGGAGCGTCGCGGTTGCGTTCTATCCGGCCGTCAACGTCATTGCGTCGATCGGTATCTGCGTGGTGATGCTCGTCCGGCGTCAATCACTGTCGAACGCGCGGTAGACGGTATCCGTCAGTGCGGTATGTTTGTTGCTGCCGTTGCTTGCCGGTATGAGTGGAACCACAAACCTTCAGAGACGATGCGAGGCCCTGAAATGGATGCAATCCGTACCGCCATCGAACCCAGCGAAGCCGCGCTTCGTGCCGCGATGCTGACCAACGATGTCGAAGCGCTCGATGCGTTGCTGGACGACAATCTGGTGTTCACCGTTCCGACCGGACAAGTCATCTCGAAGGAGGACGACCTGGCGACGCATCGCGCGAAGCTGCTGCGTCTCGACAGACTCGATGTGCAGGAAACCCGCGCATGCGCGATCGGGGAAATGATCCTGACCACGACGAAGGCGACACTCGCCGGCCATTTCGACGGCGCGGCGTTCGACGGCGTGTTTGCCTATACTCGGCTGTGGCGGCGATCGCCCGCCGGCTGGCGCGTCGCCGCCGGGCATGCATCGCAGGTCACGTAGCCACGTCGCGCTCGGCCTTCCTTCGAGCAGGCGAGCGGCAAATCCGGAATGGAGTCCATGCGAGCCGGACGATACCTCGACGAAGGTATCGTTCATGACAGGAGACGAGATGCACCCACCATTCACCATACGTGCTGCCCGTACCGCGGACGCGGACGACCTCACGCGACTGGCTCGCATTTCGAAGGCGCACTGGGGCTATCCGAAGGACTGGCTCGACTTGTGGCAGAGCGATCTCACGATTGCACCGGAGACGATCGACGGGTCGATCGGTTACGTCGCGGAATCCGGCGAGGCAATCATCGGGTTCTGGGTCAGGGCATCTTCGGAATCGGATCGCCCGACGCCCGGATGGCTGTTCGTTCATCCCGACCACATGGGCCGCGGTGTCGCCCGAGCGCTGTGGGAAGAGGTCCGCAGGGAAAGCGCTGCGAGAGGGATCAGAAGCTTCGTGATCGAAGCGGACCCCAATGCGGTTCCGTTCTATCTGGCGCTCGGCGCTGAAAAAATCGGCGAAAAGGAATCGAGCGTCGTCCCGGGCAGGTTCTTCCCGATCTTGAGGATCACGATCTGATTGCAACGTCCGCCGGCGCCGCCGCGAGACGTACCCGGCATCGCCCCTTCTCAGGCTGACTGCAACTTCATCGCGCGGCTGTCCTCGAGCTTGAACTCGCCGACCGTCTGCGCGAGCCTGGCGGCCTGCTCGCGCAGCAACGTCGCGGCCGCCGCCGACTGCTCGACGAGCGCCGCGTTCTGCTGCGTCGCATTGTCGAGATGCGACACCGCCTGATTCACCTGCTCGAGCCCCGTGCTCTGCTCCTTGGCGGCGACGGTAATTTCCGCAATCACGCTCGTGATGCTGCGCACGCCCTCGACGATTTCGTTCATCGTCGCACCGGCCGTCTGGACGAGCCCGGAGCCCCCCTCGATCTTCTCGACCGACGAGTGAATCAACTGCTTGATTTCCTTGGCGGCCTGCGCGCTGCGCTGCGCGAGCGCACGCACTTCGCCCGCGACGACGGCGAAGCCTCGGCCGTGCTCGTTCGCACGTGCGGCCTCGACGGCAGCGTTCAACGCGAGAATGTTGGTCTGGAACGCGATGCCGTCGATCACGCCGACGATGTTGGCGATCTCGCTCGACGCTTGCGTGATCTCGTTCATCGTCGAAACGACCTCGCTGACGACCGCGCCGCCGCGCACCGCGACGTCCGACGCCGATTCCGCCAGATGGCTCACCTGGCTCGCCGCATCGGCCGAGTTGCGGGCCGTGCCGGCGATTTCCTCGAGCGCAGCGGCGGTTTCCTGCAAGCTCGATGCAGCATGTTCGGTGCGGCCCGACAGATCCTGGTTGCCCTGCGCGATCTCGGCGCTCGCGAGGTTGACGGATTCGCTGAACTCGCGGATCTGCAGCAGGATCGTACTGATCTTTTCGGCGAACAGGTTGAACGCATGCGCGATCTGCGCGGCTTCGTCCGCGCCGTCCGCGGGCAGGCGTTTCGTCAGGTCGCCGCTGCCGCTCGAGACATCCGTGAGCGCGTCGCGAACCAGCAGGATGCGCTTGAAGGCCGCGTTCGTCATCGCGCCGACGAGTGCGGCCGCGATCACCGCAACGATCAGGATCGCCGCCAGCGTCGTCGTCGCGACTGCGCGCATGCCGGCCGTCACGTCCGCCTTGTCGAGCGCGAGCACGAGGGACCAATCGGTACCGGCGATCGGCTGTGCTCGCACCAGCTTGGTGGCGCCGTCGATGTCGACGGCGACGGGCTCGGATGCCGTTTGCAGCGCGCCCAGGTGGTCGGCATCGAATGCAGGTGAAAGACCGGTTGCCGGCTTCATGATGAGGTCGGTCTTGGCCGACGCAATCACGCGCCCGCCCTTGTCCACCAGAAATGCAAAGCTCGCGGGTGTCGGGTGTACCGAGGTCACGATCGAGCTCACGCTCTCCATGAACAGGCTGGCGGCCAGCACGCCCTTCACCGTGCCGTCGCGCACCACGGGCACCGCGAACGCAACAGCGGGCTTGCCGGTCGTTGCATCACGGTAGAGTGCCGTCACGACCAGGCTGCCGGCACTGACCGCCTGCTTGTACCATGGGCGTGCTGTCGGGTCGTAGCCGGGCGCGAGCGGCACGTTCGAGAACGCAGTCTTGTCCGGCAGGCCGAGCGTCAACACCTCGAAGCCACCCGACTTGCCAAGCAGCTTCAGCGCCGGCAGCGGGTCGCCCTCGCCGATCGCGATCGTGTCCGCGAGTGCCTGGGTCTCCCGGCCTCTGCTGGCCACCCATTCGTTGATCGCAAGCGCATGCCCGGCGAGGATCGACTTGTGATTCTGGTCGATTGTCTCGTCGTTGTGTTGCTTGACGACGTAATAGACCAAGCCGCCTGTCACGGCCAGCGCCGTGACCACGATGGCGACGCAGGTCGCAAGTATCCGAGCACGAATCGAGGACAACATGATGACTTCGATCTCCGTTACCGCGTTATATGAATGAGGTCTCCGAAAACAGGCAACGTCCTGTTTAACGACTTAACGACTGCGGTTGCGGGAACTTAAGGCCTGACTGGCCAGACCAGTGCGGGTAACGGATCGGCGGAACCGCGGAGTGGGGAGCGGAGGGGCTGATCCGGCAAGACCGGATACCGCGCCGACTGGCTGGGGCGCGTAGCGGGGAGCCTTGATGAACCGGCGACGATCGTCCGGATGCACGGGCGGTTGCCACGTTCCCGTTCGGCGAAGGGCTGAAGATCCATCTGCCTCACGATCCGGTCGACTGCCTCATGGGCGGCGGCAGGAAGGCATGCGGTTCAGCGTATCGAAGCAGAGAGACGGGATGAGGTACCCATTCCTTTCTCTCGCAGGCATGTTTGATGGGACGCCTACGATTCCTGTTCCCCAGGCTGGGTCAGCGATAAAGGGTATGTCCGCAAAGCCGATGCGCTCAGCTGCAGATTTTTACGCTCGCCACAATATTCGCGCGCCTGAAACGTCTTCAAGCGCATGGAATCGCCACCCACTTCGCACATGATGACCGACCCAGACCGCGACATCACAGCGACAGTGATGCGTGAACGAACGAGGCTAGTGAAATTTATCCGGCGCCGGATACGCGACCCGGACGATGCCGAGGACATCCTGCAGGATGTGTTTCACGAGTTCGTACAAGCGTATCGACTTCCAGCGCCCATTGAACAGGTGAGCGCGTGGCTTTTCCGTGCCGCGCGCAACCGAATCGTCGACCGCTTTCGCAAGAAGAAGGAGCAGCCGCTGGCCGACCTGTCGGAGGTCGACGATGACGCGAACAGCGAGTATCGCCTCGACCTCGCGCTACCGGCGCATGATGCCGGCCCCGAAGCACTCTACGCTCGGACGCTCGTGCTCAAGGCCTTACAGGATGCGCTCGACGAGTTGCCGACGAATCAGCGTGACGTCTTTATCGCACACGAGCTGGAGGGTCAGTCTTTCAAGGAAATGGCCGCGCAAAGCGGTGTCGCGCTCAATACGCTGCTCGCTCGCAAACGCTATGCGGTCCTGCATTTACGTGCCCGGCTGCAGCCCATTTATGACGAATTGGATAACACCTAGAGGAATCGACAGATGAATTTCCGAATCAGATGTGCAGGCAAGGCGCTGCTCGTGTTGGTCGCGATCGGCGTGCTCGGATGGGTCGTCATGATGTTATGGAACTGGGTGATTCCGGCGCTCTTCGTCGGCGCCCGTACGATCGACTTCGCCCATGCGTTGGGCCTGCTCGTGTTGAGCCGCATCCTGTTCGGCGGATTCCGCGGGCATCACGGCTGGCGCGGTCGACGCCACTGGCGCAAGTGGGAATCCATGACACCCGAGGAGCGCGAGCATTTCCGGACCGCGTGGCGATCCCGCAGCAACCGACCCACGGGAGAGTGAACGTGCGTGATGAATCAACGGGCGACTGCAAACAGCAGCCGGGGGTGATTGCGCCGGTCGTCGATCTGAAACGCTGCGAAGGCAAAGGCGATTGCGTCGCGGTTTGCCCCGAGCACGTGTTCGAGATCCGACGCATCGACCAGACCGATTTCCAGGGCCTCGATCTGATGCATCGCCTGAAGCTGCGCGTGCATGGAATGAAGGTCGCCTACACGCCGAATGCGTATGCCTGCCGGTCATGCGGACTTTGCGTGACGGCGTGTCCCGAACGCGCCATCACGCTCGCCCGAACGGCATAGCGCCATCCGTGTAGCGCCGATATTGAACGACGGCGCAGAAACCCTGACGGGAAAAGCAGTCGTTGGATACATCGTCGACCGGATCAATCTCCTCAAGGAACGCATATGGCTTCACCCACCATCGCCCTTCTGCAAAGGCTCCACGAAGAGAGTCGAACCGAAATCGTCGCCCGCGCCCGTGCGCAGTTCCAGGGATCGAATGAGGATTTCCTGTCGTTAGCCGAGGAATACGAAGCGATCGCCCCTCGTCTGCGGGGACGGTTTCTCGAAACGTTCGGGCTGTCCAGCGACGACTTCGAGTCCCCGGAAGGCAGTCCGCTGTCGTTGGCCGTGTCCCCGGAAACGGGAAAATTTTTACGCAACATGGTGCTCTCGCAACGGCCGGCGAGAATCCTCGAACTCGGCAGTTCATGCGGCGTGTCCACGCTGTATTTCGCCGAAGCGCTGCGCACGTTGGGCCGTGGCATGGTCGTCGCGACCGAACGCGATGCGCTCAAGTGCGCACATTTGCGCGCTCACGTCAGGACGGCTGGCCTGGACGCCTATGTCGACATGCGGGAAGGCGACGTATTCGAGACCGTTGCCGAACTGGACGGTACGTTCGACATGGTCTTTATCGACGTATGGGCCGATGCCTATCTGAAACTGTTCAAGCAGATCGAGCGCCTGCTGCGCCCGGGTTCTGTCGTACTTGCCGACAACATGTACACGGCCGAGGACGCTGTTCGACCGTATAAGCACTACCTCGACGACGGCCCGCGGTATTCGACCACAACCCTCGACTTTGAATCGGGGGTCGAATTTACGGTCGTCGTTTCTTGAATCGGGACGCCGTCGAAGCGTTTGTGCGGTGGGATCTCGGGATAAAGAACGACGCCATCGCTCGAAATTGCGCCGCGCAGAAAATCAAGAACATCGTTCATCCGATACATCGCGAAAATCGGGTGCCCGGCGCTATCCGTTGCGGCGCTTTTGCCATTCATGGATCGCAGTAATTGAACGCGCTTCCCAATCAGGAGGAAGGGGTGGCGCGGACCATTCGCGCATCAATGCCTTATGGCGCATTGCGGTCGAGAGGTCGCACAGGTAACGGATGCCTTCGTGGGCGTAGCGCGTCGCCTGTTCAGGACTGAGTTCGGACGTTGCGCTAAATGAGACAGCGCTGTGTTCAACCAGTACGTCCAGATATAGCTTCCCGTCCTCCTCCAACAGGAACCAACTCCACGGCTCTTCTGCAATTACGCGCATCGGCATCTCCTCACTGATGAACAGGCCGGCCTGTGTGGCTCCTGAAGACGGTACTACATTGTCTGGGGGCAATAGCCGGAGGATGGATGTTTGAATGTGGGTTTCGGCCAGCGCCAGCCACGAGTGCGGGGCCAGCTCGATCGGTTTGATTAGTGGCGCAGAGCTGTCGACCGCTCGAGAACAATGGAGACCCGAATCGACTCATTCGACGCTTCGGCTTCAGCCAGATTGATGTGGAGCGCAACGAAACGCACCTAAAGATTTGCGTGGCGACGGTGTCATGGATCGCTCGAGAACGGCAGGTGCCTGGATCGGCGCATTCGGCGCCCCAGCTCCAGCCTGGCCGCCCGTCCCGATCCTTGGTGCATTTCTGCCGCCGAAATGCAAAAACCCCCGCCTTTCGGGCGGGGGTTCTTGGCTTAGGGAGCCTGACGATTACCTACTTTCACACGGGAATCCGCACTATCATCGGCGTAGAGTCGTTTCACGGTCCTGTTCGGGATGGGAAGGGGTGGGACCGACTCGCTATGGTCATCAGGCAAAAGGGGTTGTTGCGCTGGCTTCGCAGCACAACCAATCTTGGAAGAAGCAGTAATTTTGAGTTGTGTGTATCACACACGAGAATCAACCAGTCCGACGCGCTGTGTTCAGCGCGAGACAGACTTGTTATAGGATCAAGCCTTACGGGCAATTAGTATCAGTTAGCTGAACGCATTACTGCGCTTACACACCTGACCTATCAACGTCCTGGTCTCGAACGACCCTTCAAGGGGATCTAGTCCCCAGGGATATCTCATCTTAAGGCGAGTTTCCCGCTTAGATGCTTTCAGCGGTTATCTCTTCCGAACATAGCTACCCGGCGATGCCACTGGCGTGACAACCGGTACACCAGAGGTTCGTCCACTCCGGTCCTCTCGTACTAGGAGCAGCCCCCTTCAAATATCCAACGCCCACGGCAGATAGGGACCAAACTGTCTCACGACGTTTTAAACCCAGCTCACGTACCTCTTTAAATGGCGAACAGCCATACCCTTGGGACCGGCTACAGCCCCAGGATGAGATGAGCCGACATCGAGGTGCCAAACACCGCCGTCGATATGAACTCTTGGGCGGTATCAGCCTGTTATCCCCAGAGTACCTTTTATCCGTTGAGCGATGGCCCTTCCATACAGAACCACCGGATCACTATGACCTGCTTTCGCACCTGCTCGACTTGTCGGTCTCGCAGTTAAGCACGCTTATGCCATTGCACTATCAGCACGATTTCCGACCGTACCTAGCGTACCTTCGTACTCCTCCGTTACGCTTTGGGAGGAGACCGCCCCAGTCAAACTGCCTACCATGCACTGTCCCCGACCCGGATCACGGGCCAAGGTTAGAACCTCAAACAAACCAGGGTGGTATTTCAAGGACGGCTCCACCGAAACTAGCGTTCCGGTTTCATAGCCTCCCACCTATCCTACACAGATCGGTTCAAAGTCCAATGCAAAGCTACAGTAAAGGTTCATGGGGTCTTTCCGTCTAGCCGCGGGTAGATTGCATCATCACAAACACTTCAACTTCGCTGAGTCTCGGGAGGAGACAGTGTGGCCATCGTTACGCCATTCGTGCAGGTCGGAACTTACCCGACAAGGAATTTCGCTACCTTAGGACCGTTATAGTTACGGCCGCCGTTTACCGGGACTTCAATCAAGAGCTTGCACCCCATCATTTAATCTTCCGGCACCGGGCAGGCGTCACACCCTATACGTCCACTTTCGTGTTTGCAGAGTGCTGTGTTTTTATTAAACAGTCGCAGCCACCAGTTTATTGCAACCCCTTCACCCTTTGCCCGCAGGGGCATCAAGCTACAAGGGCGTACCTTATCCCGAAGTTACGGTACCAATTTGCCGAGTTCCTTCTCCCGAGTTCTCTCAAGCGCCTTAGAATACTCATCTCGCCCACCTGTGTCGGTTTGCGGTACGGTCATCATTAGACTGAAGCTTAGAGGCTTTTCTTGGAACCACTTCCAATTGCTTCGCTCCCTAAGGAGCTCGCGCCACACCCTTGAATTCCGCGCCCGGATTTGCCTAAGCGCCTTCTCCAATGCAGCGACCGGGACTTCCAACACCCGGACAACCTTCCGCGATCCGTCCCCCCATCGCATCTAACAATGGTGCAGGAATATTGACCTGCTTCCCATCAGCTACGCATTTCTGCCTCGCCTTAGGGGCCGACTCACCCTACGCCGATGAACGTTGCGTAGGAAACCTTGGGCTTACGGCGAGGGGGCCTTTCACCCCCTTTATCGCTACTCATGTCAGCATTCGCACTTCTGATACCTCCAGCATCCCTTCCGAGACACCTTCGCAGGCTTACAGAACG
This sequence comes from Burkholderia lata, assembly GCF_000012945.1. Lineage (NCBI taxonomy): Bacteria > Pseudomonadati > Pseudomonadota > Betaproteobacteria > Burkholderiales > Burkholderiaceae > Burkholderia > Burkholderia lata. The sequence continues at coordinate 142,785 of NC_007509.1, read as the reverse complement.
CTCTCCTACCATGCGTGCAAAGCACGCATCCGCAGCTTCGGTATATAGCTTAGCCCCGTTACATCTTCCGCGCAGGACGACTCGATCAGTGAGCTATTACGCTTTCTTTAAAGGGTGGCTGCTTCTAAGCCAACCTCCTGACTGTTTTAGCCTTCCCACTTCGTTTCCCACTTAGCTATATTTGGGGACCTTAGCTGGCGGTCTGGGTTGTTTCCCTCTTGACACCGGACGTTAGCACCCGATGTCTGTCTCCCGTGATTGCACTCTTCGGTATTCGGAGTTTGCTATGGCGGGGTAATCTGCAATAGACCCCCCAACCATGACAGTGCTCTACCCCCGAAGGTGAGACACGAGGCACTACCTAAATAGTTTTCGGAGAGAACCAGCTATTTCCAAGTTTGTTTAGCCTTTCACCCCTATCCACAGCTCATCCCCTAACTTTTCAACGTTAGTGGGTTCGGACCTCCAGTACGTGTTACCGCACCTTCATCCTGGCCATGGATAGATCACTTGGTTTCGGGTCTACGCCCAGCAACTGAACGCCCTATTCGGACTCGCTTTCGCTACGCCTGCCCTATACGGTTAAGCTTGCTACTGAACGTAAGTCGCTGACCCATTATACAAAAGGTACGCCGTCACCCCTTACGAGGCTCCGACTGTTTGTATGCATGCGGTTTCAGGATCTATTTCACTCCCCTCCCGGGGTTCTTTTCGCCTTTCCCTCACGGTACTGGTTCACTATCGGTCGATCACGAGTATTTAGCCTTGGAGGATGGTCCCCCCATCTTCAGACAGGATTTCACGTGTCCCGCCCTACTTGTCGTACACTTAGTTCTTTCATACTGTTTTCGCCTACGGGGCTATCACCCGCTATGGCCGCACTTTCCAGAGCGTTCGGCTAACAATACAAATAAAGAGTACAAGGCTCATCCCATTTCGCTCGCCACTACTTTGGGAATCTCGGTTGATTTCTTTTCCTGCGGTTACTTAGATGTTTCAGTTCACCGCGTTCGCTTCGCATGGCCTATGTATTCAGCCATGGATACTCCAAAAGGAGTGGGTTTCCCCATTCGGACATCTACGGATCAAAGCTTGTTTGCCAGCTCCCCGTAGCTTTTCGCAGGCTACCGCGTCCTTCATCGCCTGTGATCGCCAAGGCATCCACCACATGCACTTGTTCGCTTGACCCTATAACGAGTCTGTCTCTCGACAGTCGTTACAGGTTGAGTTCTCGCATTTGTGCCGTATTCCAATTGAGTCAAACATAGAGTTCGAATCATCTTGAGATACATCGATACAATCACAACCCGGATAGTTTTCACGTCCATCTCATAGACGCTTCCGCTATCCAAATTACTTACTTCTTCCAGATTGTTAAAGAACGACAGCCGATATGGTTTTACTCATATCAATCTGACTGGCTCAATCGCCAATGACAAAGATTCGACCCAAGTCGAACGCTTGTCATTGAAGATTGGTGGAGGCAGACGGGATCGAACCGACGACCCCCTGCTTGCAAAGCAGGTGCTCTCCCAGCTGAGCTATGCCCCCCATGAGTACAGATGATCTCAGGTACCTACAGCCTGTCGGCATGAGGTGCTCGCAAGCGCTGAAGCGCTACCGATCACCGACACGTCAGACAAGACATTGGTGGGTCTGGTTGGATTCGAACCAACGACCCCCGCCTTATCAAGACGGTGCTCTAACCGACTGAGCTACAGACCCCTGAGTCTGTCTTTAAATTTACAGCCGATAAGCGTGAGCGCTCAACTTTGCGAGATAGCTCTGGAAAGGAGGTGATCCAGCCGCACCTTCCGATACGGCTACCTTGTTACGACTTCACCCCAGTCATGAATCCTACCGTGGTGACCGTCCTCCTTGCGGTTAGACTAGCCACTTCTGGTAAAACCCACTCCCATGGTGTGACGGGCGGTGTGTACAAGACCCGGGAACGTATTCACCGCGGCATGCTGATCCGCGATTACTAGCGATTCCAGCTTCATGCACTCGAGTTGCAGAGTGCAATCCGGACTACGATCGGTTTTCTGGGATTAGCTCCCCCTCGCGGGTTGGCGACCCTCTGTTCCGACCATTGTATGACGTGTGAAGCCCTACCCATAAGGGCCATGAGGACTTGACGTCATCCCCACCTTCCTCCGGTTTGTCACCGGCAGTCTCCTTAGAGTGCTCTTGCGTAGCAACTAAGGACAAGGGTTGCGCTCGTTGCGGGACTTAACCCAACATCTCACGACACGAGCTGACGACAGCCATGCAGCACCTGTGCGCCGGTTCTCTTTCGAGCACTCCCACCTCTCAGCGGAATTCCGACCATGTCAAGGGTAGGTAAGGTTTTTCGCGTTGCATCGAATTAATCCACATCATCCACCGCTTGTGCGGGTCCCCGTCAATTCCTTTGAGTTTTAATCTTGCGACCGTACTCCCCAGGCGGTCAACTTCACGCGTTAGCTACGTTACTAAGGAAATGAATCCCCAACAACTAGTTGACATCGTTTAGGGCGTGGACTACCAGGGTATCTAATCCTGTTTGCTCCCCACGCTTTCGTGCATGAGCGTCAGTATTGGCCCAGGGGGCTGCCTTCGCCATCGGTATTCCTCCACATCTCTACGCATTTCACTGCTACACGTGGAATTCTACCCCCCTCTGCCATACTCTAGCCTGCCAGTCACCAATGCAGTTCCCAGGTTGAGCCCGGGGATTTCACATCGGTCTTAGCAAACCGCCTGCGCACGCTTTACGCCCAGTAATTCCGATTAACGCTCGCACCCTACGTATTACCGCGGCTGCTGGCACGTAGTTAGCCGGTGCTTATTCTTCCGGTACCGTCATCCCCCGACTGTATTAGAGCCAAGGATTTCTTTCCGGACAAAAGTGCTTTACAACCCGAAGGCCTTCTTCACACACGCGGCATTGCTGGATCAGGCTTTCGCCCATTGTCCAAAATTCCCCACTGCTGCCTCCCGTAGGAGTCTGGGCCGTGTCTCAGTCCCAGTGTGGCTGGTCGTCCTCTCAGACCAGCTACTGATCGTCGCCTTGGTAGGCCTTTACCCCACCAACTAGCTAATCAGCCATCGGCCAACCCTATAGCGCGAGGCCCGAAGGTCCCCCGCTTTCATCCGTAGATCGTATGCGGTATTAATCCGGCTTTCGCCGGGCTATCCCCCACTACAGGACATGTTCCGATGTATTACTCACCCGTTCGCCACTCGCCACCAGGTGCAAGCACCCGTGCTGCCGTTCGACTTGCATGTGTAAGGCATGCCGCCAGCGTTCAATCTGAGCCAGGATCAAACTCTTCAGTTTAAACCTGTTACTGTTTTCGGTTCAGTTAAGAACCGGTCGCTCACTCAAAGCTGACAGGAATATGAATTGCTTCATAAACCTGACTTACTTTAGTGTGAGACTCTTGATACTTTCGCTATCTGATCCGAGGATCAGCTCGCTTCCATCAAGCGCCCACACTTATCGGCTGTTAATTTTTAAAGAGCGTTTCTGCGAGGAACTTCGTGTTTCTCAGCAGCGCTGCGTTTTCAGCAGCAGAGAAGCGAGATTATGAACCGTGTTTCGCATTTCGTCAACAACTTTTTTCACTACATCGTTGCGACTGCGGGGCTCAACTTCCAGGCCAGTTGCGCGCTCCAGACTCCAGCACACCGCCAACCCTGCTTCCCTCTTCCGCGCTGCGTTTCCGTTAGCGCGAAAGAGGCGTGATTCTAAGCACCCGCCCCCATCTGCGCAAGCCCCTTTGTGAAAAAAGTTTGAAAAAGCCCCCGTGCGCTGACGCGCACGGGGGCGTGGGGCTCGACGGACCCGGCATCGCAACACGGGCCGCCCTCTATTGATGTGACGTATGCCTCTCGTCCCCCTATATATGATGTCGCGAAACGAGCAAGGAATCGGGTGCGGTCGAGTATCATGCCGCGACCGAACCACGCACTCATATCCACGATGGACAGCACCACTCAACCCGGCGACGCCGACCTTCGCGACGAATATGCAGCGCTGCGCGAGCGCGCCATCATCCTGGAAGAACAGGCGCCGCCGCTTCTGCAACGCATCTCGGATGTATTGCCGCGGATCAGCGGCGAATCCGAACTGGCGGACGAGCACCGCGAGCGACTCGTCGGCGCGCGCAATGCAGCGATGGTCTCGATCGAAAACTATCAGCAGGCGATTCCTTTCCTGCAGACCGCCGACTCGATCATCGAGCAACTGGACAAGACGCCCGAGCGCGACGAAGACATCGAGTGGCGTGAATCGCTGCTGCAACGGCTCGACGAGTTGATCGACGTCGCCGTCGTGATGATCAACGATGCCGACGGCTACTTCGAACAGGCACAAGCCTGCGACCTGTCCAGCGTGCCGAAGGCCATCCTCGAGGATTAAGTCACGCCGCTCGGGATCGCGTCGCGCACCGGCATCATGTCGTGTGCGTCAGCCATCCCGATGCTGGCCGGCCGAAAGTCGCAGCGTGACGCCTCAGTCGTCACACTGGCCACGCCCCTCCCGCAAAAGCTCACCTTTTCGCTGCGCCTCTCGCCCGGGACGCGCGACACGACTACAGTGCGTCGAGAACGATTGTCTCGTTCACGATCGGCACGCGGATATATCCACCCTCCGCATCGCCATACGCGTGTGCATTCCCGTCGATGACACATTGCGCCGTCAACGCGCAAAGGGTCGCGTCTCGCGCATCGACGGACTTCAGCGTCGACACGTCGACTCCCAGTCGCTCCAGCAATTGCCGGCGCTGGTTGCGTTTCTGCTTCGCCGATGCGACGTCCCGACCCAGCATCGCGCAGGTAATCGCATAAGGATAGGTTTCGAAGCTCGCGCGCCCGCCCGCATAGCAGGCGTCGGTCAATAGCGGATAGGCATCCGCGAGCGCGCGGTAGACACGCTCTCCCATGAACATCCAGTCGAAGAAGCCTGACGTGCTCGCAACCGCCTGCTCCCGCGACGGCGTCGGAAAACACGAGATCCGCTCGCGCGCGAGCGCCTGTTCGGCCGCCCGGCGCCCGCTCCCCGTCCACCACAGGCTCGGTGCGTCGACACCCACGGCCACGACGTCATGGGCAAGGCACAGCGCAGGCACCGCCTCGGGTGCGATCCGTGCCTCGCGGCAGACGACCGCCTGTCCGCGCAGGATCACGAGATCGCATTGCTTCTTTTCGCCGCCCACATCGACGCCCGCCACGGCCAGCGATTGCCGCGCGGCGGATTCAATGGATCGAGCCGATCGCATGCGGACGCCTCAATCCGCCGGCCGTGCGTCGTACGCGGTGTCGAAGATCGCTTCGAGGCCGGGATGCACGCCGCGCATCGGATCGACGACCGACTTCGCCCAGTCGAAGTACGCCTGCTTGCGTTCAAGCGGCCAGTCCGCGGGCGGGTGCCGCGCGATGTCACGCAGGTTGCAGATCTTGTCGGCCAGCTTCACGAGCTTCGCGCGCCGGCTGATGGTCGACGCATGCTCGACCTGCAGGCGCTTGCGCTCCTCCTTCGGCAACGACTTGTCGTCGGTGACTTCCATCACGATGTCCGCCACGTCCTTGCCGAACAGCCGCAGCAATTCCTGCTCGGTCGTCTCGGTATCCTCGACCGTATCGTGCAGCACGGCCGCGACGATCACGCGCTCGTCCTCGACGCCGGCCTCGTTGGCCAGCACGTCGGCAAGCGCGATCGGATGATTGATGTACGGCGACGCTTCTTCATCCTTGCGGCGCTGATTGCGATGCTTGTCCGCCGCGAACGCAATAGCGGCTACCAGCTTTTTCATATTCACCCCTCGTGTGGCCAGACCCGCGACCGGCCGAACCGGCCGCGTGTATTTCGGAACCGCACATACTACCTGTACGCGATGACCCTGCCCGTGCGCAAGCATCCCTGCACGCACCGCATCACGCACCCACCGGCGCGCGCTGCAACTCGACCACGTTGACCCGCGCGCCGAATACGTCCCTCACGAGCGGCAGCAGGTGGTCGTGGTGCGTCAGGAACAACACCTGGGTTCGCGTCGACAGATCGCGCAGCGCATCGAGGCCGGCCTTCGCGCGCGCATCGTCGAAGTTGATGAACAGGTCGTCGGCCACGAACGGCAGCGCGGTCCGGCTGCCGAGCTGCAGCTCCAGCGCCGCGATCCGCAGCGCGAGGAACAACTGGTCACGCGTCCCTTCGCTCAACCCGGCGACCTCGACCGATGCGCCCTTCGACCGTCGTGCATAGAGTGCGGGCGGCGTCCGTTCGGTATCGACGGTCAGCCGTGCGAATTCGCCCAGCGTGAGCCCGGCAAAGATCTCGCCCGCGCGCCTGAGCATCGGCCCCTGCTTCTGGTCGCGATAGCGATCCGTCGCCCACTTCAGCAACCGGCTCGCCGTGGCCGCCTCCAGATACTGTTCGGCTGCATCGCCCATCGCGGCCAGCGCTTCCTGCCGTTTCGACTCGGCAACGGCCGCGTTCGCCTGGCCGTCGATCGCACCGAACGCCTGATCGGCCACGACCTGCTGCTGTGCAAGCTCGTTCAGCCGCTTGCCGACATCGCCGAGCGACTGCTTCACCGCTTCGAGGTGCGCCGGTACGTCGGCGATGTCCTGCTCCGCGACTTCCGCTTCGACGGCGGATCGGGACAGGCCGTCACCATCGCGCACCAGTGCCTCGTGCGCGGCATCGACCGACTGCCGAAGCTGGCGCTGGCGATCCGAGCGTTCGGCCAGCGGCAGCGCCGCGTCGATCGACGCAACGCCGGCCAGTTGCAGCAGCGGCTGGATGCGCGCATCGGCCCCCGCCACCGCGGCAGCCGCGTCCGCGACCTTGCCGTCGGCCTGCCGCACGGCTTCATCGGCACGACCGATCGCACGCGCGATTTCCCGGGCACTCGAAAGGCGCATCGTCAGCCGGCGCGCGACGTCCGGCCAGTCGCCGCTCGTCAGCCATTCCGGCGCGAGCGCTTCGGCAAGCCGCCTTGCGCCCGCCTCGAGCGCGGCCAGCTCCGCGCGGATCGCCGCGATCCGGTTGCGTGGCGCGTCGGCATCGGCCAGTTCGGTCGTCACCGCGTTGGCGAGCCCCAGCGCACCTTCCGCCGCCGCCAGCGTCGCCGCACTCGTGGACAGTTTTGCGTCGGCCAGCGCGTCGCGCCATTGCGCGTGCCACGCATCGTAGGCCGTCTGCGCGTGGCCGGCGCGCGACTGCGCCGTCGCACATCCGCGTTCCGCTTCCCGCGCGCGATCCTCCAGGCTGTCCTGCTGCGCGAGCGCTTTCTCGGCCGACTGTACGAACGTCTCGGCGATCGCGACGAGTGCCGTCAGGCCGTCCGACTCGCCGCCTCGCGACACGGTGCGCAGCGCAGCGCGCAACGTGGTTTCGGCACCAGCCCGCGCGGCGCGAATCGTGTCGAATTCGCGGCGCTGCCGGTCGAGGTCGGCCTGCGCAGCGAACACCGCATCGCGCTTCGCGAGCCAGTCGCCCATCGCCGCCAGCGGCATGCCGGGCACCGCTGCCGTCGTCGCGAGCGCGGCCCATGCGTCGCGATGCGCGGCGAGCTCATGTTCGCGCTCGTCCAATGCGGCCTGCCTGCGCGTCACGCCGGCACGTGCGGATTCGACCTGCTGACGCAGCGACTGCAACGTCGCCGCCGCCTGCGTCGCGCCGAGCTGTGCATCGACGAGTTCGTCCGCGAGGCGAATCGCGTCGTCGACTGCCGGTGCGCCCGTTGCGAGATCGACCGCGCCGCTGCGGATATCGCCCCACGCGCCGTCGCGCCGCGCACGCGCCGCCAGCACGTCGGCGGTCGTGACGACCTTGTGGTTCTCCGCGAAATGCTTCTCCTGCAGTTCGAGCCGCTCGAGCTCTTCAAGCGTGCCGTCCCGTGCGTCGCGTGCCGCAGCGACCGCGCTCGCGCGTTCGCTGTCCTCTTTCAGCAGTGTGCCGAGCCGCGCCGCCGACGGCACGTCGAGTGCACGCAGCGCATCGACCGGCATGCGCCACTGGCCGAGCGCATCGAGTGCGCCGGACAGTGTGCGTTCGGCGGCGGCGATTTCATGTTCGAGCGCCTGCTCGCGCTGGCCACTGTTGCGAAAACCCTGCGCATCGGCCAGCGCCGCACGCAGCGCCTCCGGCACATCGACGGTCGACAGGCGCGCCTGTTGTTCCTGCACCTGCGCAAGCTCGCGCGTGCGTTCATCGAGCGACTCCCGTGCGCCGGCAAGCGCCTGATGCAGCGCGCCGTGTTCACGCAACAGGTTTGCAACGGTCTTCAGCGACAGCGCGGTCGGCAGCGACGCACGCAGCGACGCTTCGTCCGTCGGCCAGTCGAGCTGGGCGGCCGCAGCGAATGCAGCGGCCAGGTGACGCTCGACATCCGCGCCGAGCAACAGCAGATCCTGCGCGTGATTCATGCACGCACCGCGCAGCCGGTCGAGCGCTTCGATGTCGGCTTCGAGCGCCAGCGTGTCGGCGTCGGCGTCGATCGCATCGCGCGTCTGCCGCTTCGCGAGCAGGTCGGCACGCCGTTCCTCGAGCACCTTCTGTTCGGCCGCGAGATCGCCCTGCGCCTTCAGCAGATCCGCATACGCGGTGGGCGGCAACTCGACGACCGCGCCCAGTTCCACCAGCGCCGCGTCCTTGACCGTCAGCTCCTTCAGGTACGGTGCCAGCCGCCGCACGCGTTCGAGCTTCGAGCGCAGCGCTTCGAGCCGACGCTGCTCCGCGCGCGCCTGCTCGATCTGCTGTTCGACCGCTTCGCGCGCGTCCTTGCGTTCGACCCAGTCGCGCGTGCGCACCTGAACCGTCTTCAGTTCGGTCACGGCTTCGTTGAACGACGTTTCTGCGAGTGCAAACGCGCTGCCGCTGCGGCGCGGCGCCCAGAGCTCGACCGAACGCGCATCGAGCTCTTCGCGCACCGGCCCGAGACTGCCGACACCCGCCGCCGATTCGAACAGCACCTGGCCGAGCTTGTCGGATGCGTCGAGAATGCTCCGGCCGCCGTCGACCAGACGCCCGTGGTCGAGCCCGAACATCTGCTCGAAGAATTCGCGCGTGGCGCCGTCGAGAACAGCGGCCAGAAAGTCGTCGGGGAGTTTGTCATCGGCGGGGGTTCGCAGCGGACTGCGCCCGCGTGCGCGGTGGAACGCGAGTTCGCCCGTGCCGCTCCCCAGCACGCCGCCGATCCGCAGTTCGGGCGTGCTGTGCAGGAAATCGAGCGGCGTCTGCAGCTTCATCCCGAACAGCAACTCCGATACAGCCGTGCGGATCGTCGACTTGCCGGCCTCGTTCGGCCCCACGATCACATGGAAATCCTCGCCGGACGACGGGAAACGCAGCGTCTCGTCGGTGAACTTGCCGTACTTGATCAGATCGAGCTGGTTGATCCGCATCGCTTACTCCCCCCTCGCCAGCCGCGCCAGCAACGCCGGCCCGACCTGCTCGACGAGCGCCGTGAGCTCGCCCGCGCGTGCCATCGTCAACAACGGCACCTCTTCCTTCACGTCGCTGCGCACCTTGCCGACGAATGGTTTCAGGTCGCGCTCAAGCAGTTCGAGGAAATCCGGATCGCGCGCGGCGTCGGCCAGGATCTGCTTCAGGTCCTCCAACGCTTCAAGCTGCTCGCTTTCGCCCGGCTGATGATCGGCCGCGGACGTCGCGAGCCGGACCTTCTCGAGCCACAGACGCTCGTTGCCGATAATGCCGATCTGGTTCAGCACCTCCGCACGCAACTGCGGCGCGCGTCCGAAAAAGAGGCCATGCGCGGGGGTGCGCCCCGTGACCGTCACGCGCACCGCGCGCGGCACATGGCCGTCGACAGTCAGCAGCGCTTCCAGCGACTGGCCGATCTTTCTCGAAAGGTCGGCAACGGTGAAGCAGTCGGACGCGTCCACCGACACGGCTTCCCAGCGCAGCACGTCGAGATACAGCCGCTCGACCTGCGTGCGGCCTTGCTCGACCGTCACGAGCACCGCGCCGCGACGGCCCGTCTCGCGGATATGGCGCCCCTGCAGGTTGCCGGGAAACACCACGGTGGACGGCCCCGACCATTGCTGGAATTCGTGCACGTGGCCGAGCGCCCAGTAGTCGTAGCCTTTCGCGTGCAGTTCGGCCAGCGTGCACGGCGCATAGTTCGCGTGCGCCGCATAGCCTTCGAGTGCCGTGTGCAGCACGCCGATGTTGTAGTAACCGGGCACCGGGTCCGGATAGCCGATCGCGAGGTTGTCGACGACGGCCTTGTCCTTGAAGCTCTGCCCGTGCAGCGCGACGTCGAATTCCGGCAGCTTGTGGGTTTCCGCCTTGCGGTGGCCGAACACGGTGACGTTGTCGGGCAGCGTCAGCTTCTTCGTCATCTCGCTTTCGGCATCGTGGTTGCCGCCGAGGACGAACGCGCGGATGCCCGCCTTGCGCAGGCGCCCCATCTGCTGGCCGAAGAAGATGCCCGTGTTGTGGTCCTTCCAGTCGCCGTCGTACAGGTCGCCGGCGATCACGAGGAACGCGACTTCCTCTTCGATCGCACGATCCACGAGTTGCCGCAGCGCCTCGCGCGACGCGTTGCGCAACTGCGCGGCCGGCGCGTCGGGATACGCGCTAAGGCCGTGCAACGGGCTGTCAAGGTGTATGTCTGCCGCGTGGATGAACTTCACGAAGATTCCTCTGTTTCATGACGATAGGGCCTGCGATCGCGGTGCGATGCCGCCAACCAGGCCATCAGTCGCAATCCTGGTAGCCGCCGAGTTCGCCGCAATGGATACAGCGAAACATATACGCTGTCGGCGAGCCGTCCTTGTCGAGTGCGGCAAAGAAGCGCTCCCACTCGGCGCCCTCGTCGAGTCCGGCCGACTCCCGAATCGACGCAACGGCCTGCGGGCCGAGCGTGGTCAGTTCGCCGGCGCCCGCACGGCCGATGAACTGCCCGCCGTCGCCGCAATGCGTCCACCACCGTTCCTGCTGCCAGCCCTGAAAGCCCGGCGTGCGACAGGCGATTTCGTCGACGACCGCGTCGGGCACTTCGTCCCATTCGCCGCCACCGATGCCGTCCGTGTCGGTAAAGATTGCGTCGAACCGCGCGTGCGCCGAGCCGTCGGCGATACACCACGGGCAGATGCATTGCTCATACTCGTCGACCGCATACACGGGGCCGGCGTACACGTAACCGCGCGCAACGCCGCAACACGCACAGCGCGCGTCCGAGCGGATCGCGCTGCCCGTTGCCAGCGGGTCGGGATGGTACCTGAAAGCGGGTAACGACATGAGGCTCTCCGTCGATCCGGAACGTGGGGAAGCACGCGATGCGCATTCGAACGGCTATTGTGCCGCAGCCCGGCCGCGCGACTGCGGAACCTCAGCCTCGACAAACGTGCCGTTCACGAAACGATAGACGCGATGCGTTGCACCGCCGTGCGCGAGATATTCCCACCGGATGTCGATGCCGATCGGGTCTTCGCGCCACGCGATCGCCAGGTAAGGCGATTGCGCTCCATCATGGGTGTCGAGCGAAATGGAGTCGACGCAGCTTTGAACCGGCAGCGAAAAGCGCGACACCGCACGGGCGCGGTGCAGTTCCAGCACATATAGCGCCCCTTCTTCGCCCGCGCCGCAATATCCGGTCGGTTTGCTATTCGACGATCGGTTGACGACGACCAGCAGATAGTCTTTGCCGTCGATCCGCTTCGCATGGTCCGACGGGAACGCGAGGCTCGATGCATCGCGCAATACGCGGCGGAGCGCGGCCGGCACGATCAGTGCCGATTTCTGGTGGCGGGCTGCATCGACGTCGACCAACCCCGGGCGCACCCATTCGATTTCGTGACCGTTGGCGAGCCGCACCGATTCGGGGGCCGGCGTTTCGGCGCAGGCAACGACCGCATTCGAGGCCAGCAGCGCCAGCGCCGCGAGCTTCAACGCAACCGATTTCGTCGGGTTGATCCGTGTCCGCATGAATCGCGCAGGATTGTCGTGAAGTTCATCGCATGCGCGGGCATGCCGTTCGGGCAGCCCCGAATCGGGAGCGCACCGCGTGCATCGTTCGTCACGACGCACGCGGCTGATCCACGAGGCGCCGTCACTCGCCGCGCGGCACCGGCGGCGGCGCATAGCCGTTGTCATTGCCCGGGAACGGATTCGCGTTGCGGCGCAGCGCTTCCTCCTCACTCTCCTTCTGTGCGAACACCGCGACGCCGATCACGCCGACGTTCGCGGCATCGCCGTACTTGGAATTCGCGACATAACTGTCGGGCACTGCCGCGAAGCGAAACGCGGCGACTTCGTCGCGGCTCTTGCGGAAGCCCTCGATCGTCAGCGTGCGACCCGGATACAGCACGTAACCGCCGTTCGTATAGCTGCCCGGCCGGCCCGACAGCACGTCCAGCCCGTCGACGCTCGACACGACCTCGAAGGTGCGGCGCCCCTGGTTGCGCAACACGATCATGTAGCGCGAACCTTCGACGCCCGCCATGTGCCAGCGGCCATCGCTGCGCGCCAGACGCAACGGCGCACCCTTTTCGTCCGTAAACGACAGCGCGATGTCGCCGTTGGCAAGCGCGACACGCGTCGGCAACCGGCGAACCTGGGACGCGGCCGGGTGTCCGGGCAACGCATCGTTGTAGTAGACCGATGCGAGATCCGTCGGCTTCGCCGGATCCGCGCGTTCGAAATCGACCTGGCGGGTTTCGGATCGTACCGACTCGCCCCACGCAGTGCCGAGCCCGCGGCGTTCGCTGGCATCCGGTGCAGCGGCGGACGCACTGGTGCTGGCGGGCGGCGGGGGCGGCGCTGCGCAGGCGGCCAGCCAGAGCGCGCAGGCGAGCGCGAGAAGACGGAACAGGATGGTCATGACGTGAAGCCTCGGAATGTTATCGGGCCGCGCCGGACTGGCCGGAACGGCGTTTTGGTGTCGTCTGTCGTCACGATGTCGATCGGACATGCTGGCCCGTATCGGCCGGCGCCGCGATTGCGGCGGCCCGGCAACCGGGAGCCCCGCTATTTAAGCATGGCGGACCGGCAATGGGCAGGGGGCGCGCACGCCGCCCGTCGCGGGCCCGTGCCGGTGACGTCGCACGGCGCACCAGCGACGAGCCCAACCGGCAGCACGAACAGGTACGCGATGTCAGCTCAACCTGAGATCGAATTCCGTCGTCAACGTCGCGATCAATCCGTCGATATCGTTCCGGCTGTCATCGTGCAGGATCGCGTGCATGCCCAACTGTCTCGGGGCAATCAGGTTTTCGGGTGTGTTGTCGATAAAAATGGCTTCTTCCGGCTTCACATCGAGACAGCCTAATGCGTACTCGAATACTGCAGCCCCTTCCTTGCCTGATCCTCTTTCCGCGGACACGACAATCGGATCGAACAGATCGTCGAGCCGCTGAGCCTTCCGCAGACAATCGATTCGGTCCTTCTTGTTATCCGTGATGATTCCCAGCGCATAAAACGGTTCCAGGCGTCGAGCGAGGTCAAACATTCCGGCGTTCGCCGGCGTGCTCAAAAATGCCGCTTCAAGCCAGCCGAAATCGAGCTCATGCCGAACCGACTCACAGACGGCTCGCCATATCGCGTTGTGCGTCGTCTTTCCAAGCAACAGGTCCGCGTTATGGCGAGCAAAGGCATTCCGAAGAATGTCGTACTCGACGCCGAACTGTCCGCTCAGGTATCGGATTGTCGTGACCGACCCGGTTCTATCCGTCGTCAGCACCCCATCGTAGTCGAAGAAGATCGCCTTTATCACGCTATCCCTTTGAATCGCATTTGGAGTATCAGAAACCGACGCGAACCACCGCGCCCGGCGAGTCTGCCCTCGTCAGCGCGCCGAAGCGGATTATCAAGAGCCGGCCATCCACGCTGCAAGGGGCTTGTCGCGCAAGTACCCGTCTCAGCGCAACCGTTGAAGAGAGTCCGTACAATAGCGCGGCGGGAAAATCCCCATCCCCGACTATCCTCGACCCTCACGCTTGCTAGCGGCACATTAACTCTCTTCGACAGATCTTTTCGGGTTTCATCCGATACCCGCATTCTGCCGGATCAACAACAGACGAATCGTGGACATACTGCAGAGCATGAAGGCATTCGTACGCGTCGCCGAAGAGGGCAGCTTCACCGGCGCGGCGTCACGCATGAACACGACGACTTCATATGTATCGCGCGCAATCAGCGCGCTGGAAACGCACTTGCGCGCGCGTCTCTTCAATCGTTCGACGCGTCGTATCGCACTGACGGAAGCCGGCGAGCGCTATATGCGGCGTTGCGAGCAAATATTTGCATCGATTGACGAAGCCGAGGCAGAGGCGGCAGATGCGCAAGCGCGCCCGTCGGGTCGCCTGCGCGTTCACAGCCCGACGAGCTTCGGGCAGTCGTACGTCGTGCCGGCCGTCGTCGCGTTCCGCAAGCAGCATCCGGCGGTGTCGGTCGACCTGACGCTGTCCCAGAAGGTGCCGGACATGCTCGAAGAAGGCTACGACGTGTCGCTGCAACTGACCGCAACGACACTGCCCGATTCGGGTCTTATCTCACAGCGGCTCGGCGTACTGCACAGCGTGCTTTGCGCGTCGCCGTCGTATCTTGCGCGACACGGCCTGCCGCGCAGTGTCGCCGACCTCGACGGACACCAGTGCGTGCCGATCGTGTCGTCGTTGTTTCCGCACGATCTCTGGCATTTCGACGGGCCGCACGGGGACGAGCCGTTTCGTCTGCCGCCGGCGTCGTTCCTGGTCAACGGCGCCGACGCGCTCGCGACGGCATTGCGCGAAGAAGCGGGTATTGGCGCGGTTCCGATGCCGACCGCATTGCCGGCGATGCGCAGCGGCGCCCTTGTGCGTGTGCTGCCCGAACATACGTTACAGCCGCTGACCGCACACGTCCTGTACCCGTCTCGACAATACCTCGATGCGAAAATCAAGACCTTCATCGAAGCGCTGCATGCGCTGATTCCGCGAGCGCTGGAAGCGGACAGCGCCGCACTCGCGGCACTGAGCGGAAACGGATGAGCGCGTCCGCGTTCTTGTCGATGCCATGTTCCGTACTTCGAAATATGGCTCGCATCCGGGACGCGCGTGAATACTGACGACTCGCGCATCGCTTCGCAAGGTGAAACGATATGTTGCCGCCCGTCCATCTCGACGCGATCCGGCTATCGGTGCATGCTCCACCTTATCGCACGACACGCTTTGGCGACGACCGCCCTATTCCCCGGCGCAACTGAAACACATGGAACGCCGCACGGCGTCGTTTCGAGCAAGAAACCGCGTGACATCACGTACACGGCCGCCATGCTCCGTCTTTGCCACAGTTCACTGCGTGCCGCCGCGTTCCTGTATTGACGGCAGCCAACTTCATTGAAGTTGGCTGCCGCACCAATGCACCCCTGTCGCAGCACACTTTCAATGCAAAGATGCGAAACCATTCCCGAAAACTCATCGTCTGCTGTTCGCTTGTGTTGGGCTCGATGGCCTGCCCGGCAATCTGTAGCGCGAGCGACAGCGGCAACTATGTGCATATCGAGGATCAAACCGATCCGGGCGTATTGATTCAAACCGCGACCGAGAAAGTGCAGGACGAATTGCGCAAACGCGCGATCGATCCCGCGGATACGTCACGCATCATGGATATCGTCAACCGCGACATCCTTCCGTACACGGATATTCGCCGCACCACGCGTCTGGCGACGGGACGCCACTGGCGCGAGGCCACGCCCGCGCAACAGGACGAACTCACCGCACAATTCCAGCGTCTGCTGATTCACACGTATTCAGGCGCACTGGGCTTGCTCACGCCCGATCAGAAATTTCAGTATCCCGGCACACACGGTGACGCCAATCGCGCCGATACAGTCGTCCGCACGGTCGCGATCTATAACGGGCAACCGGTCGAGATCGACTATCGCCTTTATCGCACGGCGAACGGCTGGCGCGTCTACGACCTCAATCTGCTCGGCGTGTGGCTTGTGCAGATTTATCGCCAGCAATTCAGCGACGAAATCGGCAAGCACGGCATCGACGGCCTGATCGCATTGCTCACCGCGCGCAATGCAGACATGGCCAATCACGGCGGCTCTGTGCGTTGAGCGTCGGGGCGGGTGTTGGATGGGTGCGAGTGATGCCATGTCCCCTCGGCAGGATCAGGCATGTTCGATCTCGGACTTTGCGTTGCCGAATCTGCGTAGCCGGATGAACTGATATCGAGAACGGGATGAACGGCGCGCCGCGCGCGCCAATAAAAAAAAACCCGGCCCGCATCGAAGCGGGCCGGGCTGTGTCGGGAAGCGTGACGCTTACAGCGCGCCGCCCTGCGCCGACGCCGAACCCTTCACGCCGACCGATGCGCCACCCTGCACCGAGTTCGTTGCGCCTTCGAGCGCCTCACCGGCCTTCGCCTTCGCGCCGCCTGCGACGTCACCTGCCGTCGACACCGCGCCTTGCGCGTGGCTCTTCGCCGTGCCTGCGACGTGCTTCACGTGCGATTTCGTCGAGTGGACGGCCGATGCGGCGGCATCCTTCGCGGTGCCCGCTGCCGAACCGACCGCATGCGTCGCGCCGCCCACTGCATTGCCGGCTGCCGAGCCCACGCCGCCGACCGTCTTGCCGACGCCGTTCAGTGCGCCGCCCACGGCGTTGCCCGCACCCGAACCCGAGCCTGCCGCATTCGCGCCGGCGCCAGCCTGCACGCCCACGCCGCCACCGAGCAGCGGCGTCTGAACCTGCGCGCCGACACCTGCGGAACCCTGGGCACCGGTCTGGGCCGTCTGTGCGAACGCAGCCGAAGTCGCCATCGCCGTCAGTGCAGCACCCACCAGAATCGTACGAATCTTGTTCATGGTCATTCTCCCCAAAGACGTTGTTGCTGCGGGCCGCCTTCATGCGGCTTGTCGCATGCCTTGCCACGACGTGCGGCAGGTGGAGCTAATGTAGCGGCGCGGACGAGCAAAACGATTGTTTTGCGGGGACTGTTACTTCCGTTGCAAATGCTGACGATTGACTCACACTGTTTGACAATCGGCGGCTTGCGGCGGGATTGATTGGTGGACTGGATGAACCTGGGAGGCGCACCACGCGGAGCATTCCGCGACGGCAATGCGATCGATCGCAACGGATCGAGAAACCAGGCAAGCGAAACGGCTAGCAGGGAAACCGGCCGCTTCTATAAGCATGCCAAAGAACGTGCGTCGGCCAGCCGTCGATGCTGCCCGACAACCTGCTCCTCGCGATGAGTTCGATATCGTCGGATACGCAAGCCGCCACAGCGGCGTTCCCCGACGCGCCGAACGCGAGCTTGAACGCCTTTTCCCTCAGCACGCTTACGGCCGGCCGGTCGACCGCTGCGCCTGGATCGTCGTCGACTTCGTCGAACGACGTCATCCATTGCGTATCGAACGGCTCGGCATCGCGACTGTCCAGCGCGCGGTCGCAATCCAGGTCGCCGAGGAAGTCGAAAAAGCCCGGCACCGACAGGATGGCGTCCATTTCAAGCAGATGCGCGTTCGTCATGCCGACTCCTTCACGATGTGCGGCCCCGATGGCCCGCCGGTGAATGCGGGCAGATCGGGGCCGTGCGCGTACCGCCCGATTACGGCCGGAACGTATCGCCGAGCACGACGCCTTCACGCCGCGGATCGGTGCCGCCCTGCAACGCGGGCGACTGGCCGACCGTCACGCGCATCACCGTATTGACGCCGCTCGCCTGTGCGGACGTCGACACCTTGTGCCCGAGCGCGAGCAGCCCCGTGATCAGCGGATCGTTCGCCCCGTTGTTCGCCGTGTTGACGTTCGGGTGCTCGCCGCCGATCGTGGTCGTCGGGCTGTTGCTCGCGCCGAAGTCGACGAGCCCCGCGGACTGCTGCGCGTCGAGCCCCCAGTCAAGCGCGCCGACGAGCGTCTTGACCACATATTGCGGAATCGTGCCGCCGCCCGGCGAACCGGTCGCCATCACGAAATCGCCACGCGAGCCGTCCGCGGCCTGCCCGAACACGATCGTCGGCGCCATCGAACTGCGCGGCCGCTTGCCCGGCTGCAGGCGGTTGGCCACCGGATTGCCCGCGCTGTCGACCGGGTTCGCGGAAAAGTCGGTCAACTGGTTGTTCAGCAGGAAGCCGTTGGTCATGTGGAACGAGCCCATGCTCGACTCGACCGTCGTCGTTGCGCTCAGCACGTTGCCGTCGCCGTCGACGATCGTGAACTGGTTCGTGCCGTGCTCGATCAGCGTCGTGTCGACACCGAGCGGCACCGCGCCGAGATTGCCGGGCTGTGCGGTACCCATGCTCTTGGTCGGGTCGATCAGCGCCGCACGCGATTTCAGGTACGGCTTGTTCAGCAGCGTATCCCACGTGCCGCCCGGCAGCGGCACGAAATCCGTATCGGCCACGTACTTGTCGCGGTCGGCATACGCGAGCCGCTCGGCCTCGGTGACGAGGTGCACGCCCGCGACGGTCGGCTTGCCGCCTTCGAGATCGATCGCCGTCGGCTTCAGCGACTTCAGGTCGTAATTCTCGAGAATGCCGAGCGCCGACGCGACCGCAATGCCGCCCGACGACGGCGGCGGCATCCCGCATACCCAGTAGCTGCGATAGGTCGTGCACACGGGCGTGCGACGCTTCGCCTGGTACGCGGCCAGATCCGCAACGGTCGTCTTTCCCGGCGTGAGCGTCGAACCGTCCGCGCCCTTCGTCGTGGCAATCTTCGCGACGATGTCCTGCGCGATCTGCCCCGTGTACAGCGCATTCGCACCCGACTGCGCCATCAGCGTCAGCGTGTGCGCATACGCGGGATTCTTCAGCACGGTGCCGAGCGTCTTCGGCGAACCGTCCGCATTCAGGAAATACGCGGCGGCCTCGGGGTCGCGCTTCAGGTTCGCAGCGTTCGCCGCGATCGCATCGGCGAGCCGGCCACCGATCGGGAAGCCGTTGGTCGCGAGCGTGATCGCATCGCCGAACAGGTTCTGCCACGGCAGCCGGCCGTGATCCTGCTGCAGCGCCTCGATGAGCCTCGGCACGCCGATCGTGCCGATCGAGCGGCCGCTCGCCCGTGCGTTCGGCAGCGGCGCGGACTGGTCGGTCGCGTCGTCGACGTAGCGCAGGTAGTTCTCCGTCGCGGCGGCTGGCGCGGTTTCCCGGCCGTCGTACGCCTGCAGCGTCTTGCCGCGCGCATCGTAGTAGAGCAGCACGCCGCCCGAGCCAAGGCCCGTCGCTTCGGGTACGGTCAGGCCAAGCACGGCCTGCACGGCAACCGCCGCGTCGGCGGCCGTACCGCCTTTCTTCAGCACCGCGCAACCGGCCGCGCTTGCGTACGCGTTGGACGTGGCCACCAGATAGGTCTTCGCGTAGACCGGTTTCATCCCGGTGCGATAACCCGACGACGCTTCCGGCAACGACGGGTCGCCCGGCTGGTTCGAGCCGACCACGACCGTCGCACCGCTGTTGTCGACCGCGAGGCAGCTCGCATCGGTGGAAGGTGTCGGCGTGCGGGCTGCTTCGTTCTCGACGTCGCCGCCGCATGCCGTCAACAGGGCGGCCGCGAGCAACGCGGACGCATACGGAAAAATCGCTGTTCTGTTCATTGTCTGCCGATGTTCTTGTAGGTCGTTGCGATGGACATCACGCTGCCTGCGACCCCCTCGGTGCGCCGGCAACGCGTTCGATAGTCCCATGAACAAAATTTTTTCCGCAATAAGGGAATGACGTAATGCGACCGGACGTTGCGTACGCAACGTCGCCGATCTCGCATGGGGGTTCGCGTGCTGCACTGCATCGCAGTGCGATGCGCTTGCGCGGCCGATATCGTTGCGTCGCGGCTCTCTTACTTTGCTGCCCGACGGCGCTTGCC
Source organism: Burkholderia lata (assembly GCF_000012945.1). Lineage (NCBI taxonomy): Bacteria > Pseudomonadati > Pseudomonadota > Betaproteobacteria > Burkholderiales > Burkholderiaceae > Burkholderia > Burkholderia lata. The sequence continues at coordinate 122,979 of NC_007509.1, read as the reverse complement.
GGCTGCCCGGCCGTCGGGCGCGAAGCCGCTTTCCATGGCTTCGATCGTCTCGGAGAAGAACGCAAGGAACATCGTCATCGCGACGGTCGCGCTCATGTCCGCCCGCTGGTAGATGCAGCTGAACGAGCGCGCCCCCGCATCGGCAAGCGGCGTCCATGCGAGCCGGCCGGCGGCCACGTCTTCCGCGACGTTCTCGGCAATCAGGAAGCCGACGCCCGCGCCTTCGGCCACAAGACGCCGCACCATCGGCACCGAACCCGTCTCGACCAGCGGCCGCACGTTGCGCGGCTGTCGCGCATCGATCTGGTCGAACATCGCGCGCAGTTCCGTGTCGGGTGTCATCAGGATCAGCGGATGCGCGAAGCAGTCTCGCATCCGTACCTTGCCGCCGGACGCCGCGAGCGGATGGCCCGGTGCCGTGACGACGCCCAGCGGCTGAGCGAACGCGCGCACTTCGACGACGCCCGCCGACGTGCGCCGGCGCAGCGCATAGCCGATGTCGGCCTCGCCCGTCTCGACCCAGCGCACGATGCTCTCGCCGTTTCCCGAGCGCACGCTGTACGTGACACCCGGGTAGCGCTGCATCGCGGCAAGGATCGCGTCGGGCACGAGCTTTTCCGCGGTGGATGCGGGCACCGCCAGGTTCACGTGCCCGCGTCGCAGCGCGCGCAGGTCCTCGACCTGCGTGAGCGCATTGTCGAAATCGCGCTGGCCGCGCCGCACTGCCGCGATCACGATCTCGCCGGCCAGCGTCAACTGCATGCCGCGCGGCAGCCGGTCGAACAGCGGTACGCCGACCTGCTCCTCGAGATTGCGGATCTGCTGGTGCACCGCCGCAGCGGTCAGGTGCAGCGCGTCGGCCGCCTTGCGAATCGAGCCACGTCTCGCGACTTCGTCGAAACAGCGGAATGTCTGCGATATCGAACGCATAAGAGGTCCGTTAGATTTTTCCGAACAGGGCGTCAAGAATAATCCGATTTTACTGACCGTCCGGATCGTCTAGATTCCGCTGCATCCCCGTGTCCGATTCGAATGGAGACCGCAGTGACAACCGTCGACCAGATTACCCAGCGCCGCCGTGGCGTCGGCCTCATCGCCCACGATCCCGCCCTGTCAGCGGGCGGCTATACGCTCATCGCGCCGCAGACGGCCGACGGCAACGTCTATCTCGTCGGCATCGACGGCGAGGTCGCCCATCAGTGGAAAATGCCCGTGCGCCCCGGACGCCATGCGGTCATCCTCGCGAACGGCAACCTCGGCTACAACGGCAATCATCCGCAATCCGAATCACGCTATGCGCCGTGGTCGATGTGGCATGGCGGCGACTTCTACGAAGTCACGCCGCAAGGCGAAACCGTGTGGCGCTACGAGGATCCCGCGCACCACCACGATGCGCAGTGGCTGCCGAACGGCAACCTGCTCTATGCCGCGTGCGAGCCGGTCGACGCCGCGTTCGCGCGGCGCGTGCCGGGCGGCACGCCGCACGGCGACGACGAGGTGATGTATTCGGACGTGATCCGGGAAGTCAACCGGGCCGGGCAGATCGTCTGGGAATGGCATGCGCGCGACCATCTGCGGCCCGAGGATTTCCCGATCGCAGCCGGCTTCGGGCGCTATCACTGGCCGCTCGTCAACGGCCTCGCGGTCGATGCGAACGGCCGCGTGCTGATGAGCCTGCGCACGACGTCGGGCATCATCGGCGTGGACCGCGCAACCGGCCGCGTCGACCTGCGGATCGGGCCCGACGTCGTGTCGCACCAGCATGCGCCGGTGCCGCTCGCGAACGGCAACATCCTCGCATTCGACAACGGCAATTTCCGCCACGGCACGCACGTCGTGTTTTCGCGCGTCGTCGAGATCGATCCGGCGACGCAGCGCGTCGTGTGGTCGTACGCGGACGACGTCGTGAACCTGTTCTACACGCCGTTCATGGGCAACGCGCAGCGCTTGCCGAACGGCAACACGCACGTCACGGAATCATCGACGGGCAGGCTGTTCGAAGTGACGCCCGCTGGCGAGGTCGTCTGGGAATACGTGATTCCGTGGTTCGCCGAATACCCGGACGAAGCCGCGCGCAAGACTGGGCCGGGCCAGCTCAACAGTGTGTTCCAGACATTCCGCTACAGCGCCGCGCAACTGCCCTGGCTGCGGGACTGACCTTCCGTTCTTCGCCGGTTTCCGGCGCTCGTCGCCGTTCGCTTCGAAGGGGCCCGCCGTGTCGCACGATCCGACCTCAACGCCCGTCGACGCACGGCTGCCCGCATGGCAGCTCGTGCTGTTCGGGCTGCAGCACGTGTTGTCGATGGCCGCGTCCCCGATCACGGCCGTGTTCCTGATCGCAAAAGTGCTCGCGCTGCCCGCGGAGCTGACGGTCCAGCTGATCGGCGCGACGTTCTTCGCGTGCGGGATCGGCACGCTGCTCCAATCGCTCGGCGCCGGGCCGATCGGCGCACGCATGCCGTTCGTGATGGTGCCCGGCGGCGCACCGACGATGCTGTTCGCCGGCATCGCCGCGCAATCGGGCCTGCCGACGGCGGCCGGCGCGGCGTTGCTCGCCAGCGCGTTCTACTGGGTGCTGCTGCCCGTCTTCACACGCTGCCTGCGGCTCTTTCCGCGCATCGTCGTCGGTGCGATGCTGTTGCTCGTGTCGGTCAACCTGATCCGGATCTACGCGACGATCGTCGTCGGCCAACCCGGTTCGGCCGATTTCGCTCAGCCACGCGCGCTCGGTCTCGCGCTGGCGACGATCGTCGCCACCGTCGTCGTGGCCGGTACGTTCCGCGGCACGCTCGGGCGGCTCGCGGTGCTGATCGGCCTGATGGCCGGTGCCACGCTCGGCTGGGCGCTCGATGCGATGCCGGCGCTCGCCGACGTGTGGCGCGGCCCGCTGTTCACGCATCCGGTATGGCTGCCGTTCGGGATGCCGCGCTTCGACGTGCTGGCCGCGCTGCCGCTGCTGATCTTCACCGCGATCTCGATGGCCGAGGCCACCGCGCAGACGGTCGCCGTCGGCGAAACGTGCGGCAAGCCGATCTCGCTGTCGCGTGACGTGCCGAAGACGATACGCGGCGATGCACTGGCGTCGTTCGCCGGTGCGCTGTTCGGCACGCCGCTGATCGTGACCAGCGCCGAGAATATCGGTGTCGTGCAAACGACCGGCGTGCGCTCACGCTACGTGACGGCTGCCGCCGGTGCAATCCTGATCGTCATCGCGCTGTTCGCACCGCTCGCGCGGCTCGCGTATGCGATTCCGGCCGCCGTGGTCGGCGGCACCGCGCTGGTCGTATTCGCGATGATCGGCGTGATGGGCATCCGGCTGCTCGCCAGCGTCGACCTGCACGCTCGCGCCAACCAGTACACGCTCGCGGCCGCGCTCGTCGTCGGCCTTGCGCCGATCCTGGTGCCGAACCTGTATCGCCATTTCGGTACGCCGGTGCAGATCGTGCTCGGCAACGGCATGGCGGCCGGCACGCTCGCGGCCATTGCGACGCAACTGGCGTTCGCTGCATTGGCGCGGACAAGGGGACAGGCAGGCACGGTAGCGGCAACTGCGCCTTCGCGCGACGCATAACGGCGACGGCCGGCAGCGCGATACGCGCGCAGGCCCCGCTTGACGACGCTCGAGGTTCGACCGACAATCGCCGCTCCCTCCTGGCGCGGGCACTCGATCCAGCCGGCGCGTGCGTCTCCTCGACGCCGCCCCGGCTTCAGGTTTTCCAGTCCCGATCTCCGCGCCGCCGTGCCACGCACGCAAACCGCCGGCTCCGCCGGACACGCTCATGCAGGAATCGCCCCGAACGCCGGCTGATCGCCGCGCGGTCGCGCTTTCGCCTGCCCATTCATTTCGGAGTCCATTGTGATAGTTCGTCTTTCCAAGGCAGCCATGGTGCTTGCCATGGCTTTTTTCGCATCGCTCGTCGCGTTCGGCAACATCACCGACTACGCGACGAATTTCGCGTTCGTGCATCACGTGTTCCTGATGGACACCACGTTCCCCGGCAACGGGATCATGTATCGCGCGATCGGTACGACGTGGGTTCATCACGTCGGCTATATCGGCATCATCTCGATGGAAGCGCTGACGGCCGTGCTGTGCTGGATCGGCGGAGCCCGTCTGCTGCGCGCGCGACGCACCGGCGATGCTGCATTCCGTGCGGCCAAGGCGTATGCGATCGCCGGCCTGACGCTCGGCTTCCTCACGTGGCAGGTCGCCTTCATGTCGGTCGGCGGCGAGTGGTTTGGCATGTGGATGTCGAAGCAATGGAACGGCGTGCCGGACGCGTTCCGCTTCTTCATCACGCTGCTGCTCGTGCTCGTCTACCTGACGATGAACAACGACGGCATCGACGACACGCGTACCGCGCACTGACGCGTCGCTTGCATCGGGCCCGGCGGCCGGAAGGACATCGGGACGATTGCCGGCGTCACCGCGTCCGGCTATAAATCGTGCATGGACACGAATCGCTGGATTCACGACCCCGTTGGCGCCTTCCGCGCGTGGCAGGAAACCGCCGCGACTGGCGCCGATCGCCGGCCGTTCGCGCCGCGATCGGTCGTGCAGCACGTCGCGATGTTCGAACGGTTCCTGCGTTACCTGATTGCACAGCGCGTGTCGCTCGCCACGTTCGGGCCCGACCACGTCGCCGCCTTCCTGGCGGAACTCGAGCGTACCTGCGCGCCCGGCACGTCAACCCGCGTGCGCTACGCGAAGCTGATCGACCGGCTGAGCCGGCATCTGGTCGAAGCCGGTGTGCGCACGCTCCATCCGGCCGGCCGGACGACGCGGGATCTCGCATGGCCGGACGGTGAGCCCGAACCGTGCTACCTGCCGCCCGATGCCGACACGGCGCTGCAGCGCCATGTGCAGCCACGAGCGGGCGACACGCCGGCCGACTGCAGGAATCGCGCGATCGTCGCGCTGCTGCTTGCGAGCGGCATCACGTCGGCCGAGATACGCGCGACAACCTGCGGCGCGCCCGATCTCGACGCGCGGCCGCCTGCGCTATCCGTGCCGCGCGATCGGGCACGGCCGGCACGCCGGATCGCGCTCGCCGAATTTGCGCTGGCGCCGCTCGCCGCATGGCGCGTGCGCTCGCCAGACGCACCGGCATCCGCGTTGCTGTTTCCCGCGCCGCGCGGCGGTGGCGCGATGAACGACATGTTCCTGCTGCTTGTGGTGCGCGACGCGTTGACCGCGATCGGCTTCCACGCGGCGGACCTGAGCCCGCGCGTGCTGCGCAATACGTATGCACGCCGCCAGTTGCTTGCAGGTCACGCGCATGCCGACGTCAGTGCGATGCTGGGTCTCGTCAGCACGCGAACGGTCACGCGCATCCGGCAGACGCTGCCGCCCGACGCGGCTGCTGATCGCGCCGCACACGAGCGCTGATCCCACCCGCGCCCGGCGCGGATCGCGTGTCGATCGGCGCCCTATTCGCCCTGCTTCGACTGGATCAGCCGCAGAATTCGAGTGTCGTACGGCGATTGCATGACTTCCGCGACACGGGCCTCGGAAGCGGCCGGATGCAGCGGATTCAGCAGGAAGTTGTGCGCGTGCGGCACGACGACGCTCGGCACGCGCAGCAGCGCACTCGGCTGTGTGTGCAGCCACTCGGTGCCGGCGCTGCGGGTCCAGTCGATGTTGGTTCGCCAGTCGTCAGGCGCGTCGCCCTCCGCGATTTCGGCGATATCGACCGAATCGGCCACCTCGACGCGAAGCAACTGGTATCCGCTCGGCAGCTGCGCGACCGTGGCGATTTCGAAATGAACGAGCGTCTCGAGCAGCGCGAGCGCCGGATGCTCGGCGAGATACACGACGGGCTGCCCGGCAAAATGCCAGCGCCCGCCGGCGCGCAACCCGCCGATGCCTTTCAGGTCGGCGAAATTGCTGATCCGCCACAGCGTCGTCAAGCGAAGTACCCCTCGTCGATCTGCGTGAGGACTTCCTCGACGAGCCGCGCGCCATGCTCGGTGCTCGCCATGTCGAGCGACGTGCGGCCGCCGAAGCGCTGGAGCCCGTTGCGCAGCCACGCCATCGCCTTGTCCTGGTCGCCGAACGTGGCCGTCGCCTGCGCGACGATGCGCGCGAGACGGATCGCCTTGTCGGATTCCTCCTGCGACAGGCGTTCGTGCGCCTGGCGACGATGGCTCAGCGTGCGGCGCGGAATGATGAAGGCCAGCTCGTCGGATTTCAGCCCGCGCTCGGACAGACGGTCGATCACCGAGACGTCGACGCGTGCGCTCGCCAGCTCGGCAAGATCGGCCCCTGATCGGACACGGATCGCCAACAGCTGCTCGAGAATCGTGAATTCGGCCTGACGCGGATGCGCGACACCCGAAGGATGGAAAGCGATGGTGCTCATGACCTCTCCCGGCAATTTGCCCAATCATTATAGGCGTTTTGCCGGAAATAAGCGGAAACGGGTTGGAGGGCGCAGGTGGCACCCGGCGAAGCCTTCGTGAGAGCAGCGGCGGGCGGGCGTCGCCGGTCTGAAAGCAGGTGAGTACGGCCGCGAATCGAAGATTCGCTTCGGCTGAAGGTTGTATTTATTCAGTATATAAAGTCCATGCAAACATCACATGGTTGTCACGTAACAACTTTTTTATCGATTAGCGTTCCGACGATAAGATGGGCGTGAACAGTCCCCGTAGCCACGCGCAGATTCGCGAGATGGCGAAATCGCTCGATCGAGGCTGACAGAACCGGGAAAGAAGTCCTTGTCCGCGGTTCGTCCGACTTCGTTTGCCATCCTTCCCCGCTGGTGCACGACGGCTTCAGCGACCGGACGCCGACCTGACGAACGCCGCCAGGTCGTAGTTGAACCGGTCGGGCTCCTCGATAAACGGCGCGTGGCCCGAATCGGCATATACCTTGGTGGCGATCCGTGAATTCAGCGTGATCGCACGTGCAAGCGTCTTGCGCGTATCGACCAGTGCGTCGTGACCGCCGTAGACAAAACGCAGCGGTACGCGCGCTGCGCCGAGCCCCTCGGCAGCGGAAACCGTCATCGTCGGGATTGCCCGCTGCATATCCCACGATGCCATCGCGGCATTGGCAAGAAGCCGGCTGAAGGTCTCCGCACCCGGTCGATGGTTGAAGCAAAATTCCAAGAATCTGCGCTCGCCGTCCAAATGCGTTTTCAGATCCGGCGAATTCATATCGCGATAAACCTCGGGATGATCGACGATTTGACCAGGTGCGAGTTCGACCACACCATCGACAAAGACGGCACCTGCGACGTCGCGGTCCCCGTAGGCTGCGAGGTAGTTGGATATCACCACGCCACCCAGCGACCAACCGACCACAACGGGTTTGCGCGCATGCGCGCCCTTGACGACGGCATCAAGGTCATCGGCCCAACGACGTCCATCGCGATACGGCGCAGCTCCGGACGGCTTGTCCGAGAGACCATGGCCGCGCAGATCATAGGTAATGATGCGGTAGTGGCGCAATTCGGCGCTCTGCACTTGCCCGTCCCAGTCCAAACGACTGCCGAGCAGACCGTGAATCAGGATCACCGGTCGGCCATCGGGGTTGCCGTCTTCCTGAACCGCAAGTCTTACGCCGTCTTTCGACGTAACCATGTAGCTTTTGGGCGCAGCCACGGCACTTGGCACCGACGTAATCAGTATTGCCGCCGTTACTACTGCGTTCAGCAAATCAATCAGCGATCGGATCCGCATGAAAAAGTCCTCGGAAGTGAGCAGTTCTCCGAGTCTCAACCCTTACACTGATGTGAGAGTCAAGCGGCATGTGCCAGGCTGACTTTCATGGACACGATACTCATGCAGAAATGGCTGACGATCGGGGCGCTCTCGCAACATACCGGCGCAAGCGTGCGGTCGATCCGGCACTACGACGAACATGGCTTGCTCGCGTCGGTACGTGCAAGTAACGGCTACCGCATGTTTCCCGACAAGGCAGTCACACAGGTCAGGCAGATTCAGCGCATGATTGCGACCGGTTTCACCATCGACGACATTCGCGGCTTTCCCGACTGCATGCTTCTGATCGAAGGCGCGCGCTCGTGCGATCAGGTCACCGAGGTCCAGCAGCAACGCCTCGCAGCCATCGAGCGTCAGTTGGCGGATCTCGAGCGACGTCGCGCCCGGCTTATCCAGACCTTGTCGGAAGGCAGGATTCCGCCAGTCGACTGATGCCGGCCGATGTCCGGACAGACGAACCGCCATGCAACAGGAGCGATGCTGAATGGACACGCTCGCCGCAGGCGCGAGTCGGTTCTCGAGCGTCCTGCTTTCACTACATGATTGGACTCCTGATCAATATTGCAACCCCGGCTCTTGTTTCCCCCTACTCAGTGCCGGGGATCGTGTGCCATAAGCAAGCCGATCAGCCGGCCCACGCGGACGACCGGATCACGCTGCAGAAATTGCCCGCGTGGAAATGCGGATCCTTGTCTGCGAGCACGTCGGCCTTTACGTTGCCGAATGTCGTGTCAGGCTTGTGCTTGATCCCGTCGTAGAACGCCTGAATGATGTCCTCCTTGAAGTGCGGCGTACGCGGATGCGCACGAACGACGGCCTCGCGCTCGACGTCGCTGTATTCCGGATACGTCAGGCCCAGCACGTCCATCTCGACGCCTGCGGTAACGAGCGCGATCACCGGATGCATGTGCTGCGGGATACCCGGCGTGGTATGCAACGCGATCGAGGTCCACACGACGTCGATATCCTGCTGCGAGATGCCCTTGCCCTTCAGGAAATCGCGGGCGGCGTTGGCGCCGTCCACCTCGAAACGCTCGCACGCGCTGCTGTGTTTGTGCGTGAGCCCCATGTCGTGGAACATGCAGCCGCAGTAGAGCAGCTCGGGATCGTATTTCAGCCCGCGCCGCTGGCCCGCGAGCGCCGCGAAATAGAACACCCGGCTGGAATGATGGAACAGCAACGGAGACGCGGTATCGCGAACGAGCTCGGTGATCTCGCGCGTCAGTTGGCTATCGGGAATGGTGATGCCTGCAACGTTCTCAGTCATGATCGACCTCCATTGGAAACACCCTTGATTTTCCGGAGTCCGATAGCTGTCTTCAATAGACGCAATACGTCAAATCCTGCCATTTTGTGCGACGGACGGACACGGTATCCGCGCGGCAAGAAGAACGCCGGAAACAGGCTCATCAGCCCGCGTCATGCGCCGCTGGCGCCTCTATACTGCTACCCGTCACGTTCGACACGCCATGCAATCGATCATGCCGAAGGTCGTAGGAATTTTCGCCGTTCCGGGCGTTCAACTGCTCGATGTCTCCGCACCGCTCGACGTCTTCGCGCAAGCGAACGCCGAATGCGGGAAGCCGTTCTATACGTTGCGGATCATTGCAAGCGAGTCCGGTCCGATCCGCAGTTCGTCCGGTGCGCAGTTGCTGCCCGACTGGATCGTTCCCGACATTCCTGAGCGCATCGACACGCTGCTGGTCGCCGGTGCGCCGAGCGCCGGCCGGATCGCACTGCGCACCGACGTCCTCGCGTGGCTGCGAGCGGCAGCCGTGCAGAGCAAGCGCTACGGCTCGATCTGCACCGGCGCATTCATCCTAGCGGCCACCGGCCTGCTGAAAGGGCGTCACCTGACCACGCACTGGGCCGCCGCCGACGCGCTTGCCGAAGCCTATCCGTCGCTCGCTGTCGACGCGGACGCACTGTACGTGCGCGACGGCAAGCTGCGTACCGGCGCCGGCGTCACGGCCGGGCTCGACCTCGCGCTCGCGCTGGTCGAGGAAGATCTCGGACGCGAGATCGCGCGGCGCGTCGCCGCGCAACTGGTCATGTTCTTCAAGCGCCCGGGCGGGCAACTCCAGTTCAGCCGCAAGGGCGAGGCGCGCCCCGCCGGGCGTTCGGTACTGCAGGAGGTCCAGCGCTGGATCGCGGCAAATCCGGAGCTCGAGCATTCGGTGGCGGAAATGGCGAAGCATGCGGGCATGAGTCCGCGTCACTTCGCACGGCTGTTCCGTGCGGAAGTCGGCATGACGCCGGCCGCATGGGTCGAGGCGACCCGCATTTCGGCCGCCCGCCACTTGCTCGAGAACGGCCACGACACGCCGAAACAGGTCGCCGCGAAATGCGGCTTCGCGAATGTCGATACGCTCAGGCGGTCGTTCACCCGGCATGTCGGAATCACACCTGCCGAATACCGGAAACGGCAGGCGGTCGTGGTCGAGTGACGCGGCAGTGCGCACGGACGGCGCGGCCGATATCGAAGGCCTCGTTCAAATATTTCGGAATGCGATTCAACTGATCGTTGTGTGGCCCCGGCCGATCGACGACATTGCCCCACTCGAAGGTCCATCCGCAGTCCCTGCCAGGCACCGGACGCCCTCGCAATCATCAGACGAAACACCCGCCTGCTCGGATCGTTTACCCAGTTGCAATAATTAATCGCTGGAACGCGTATTTCCGACCGGTAGCGCGATCGCTACGATGCAATCAACCGCTGAACGCAACAAGCGAAGCGCGAAATCAATGAAACCGGAGGTCATCATGAAGTCGTTCATCTACGCAGTCGTCGCCGCAACCGCCCTGTCCGCCTCGTACGGCGCATTTGCACAATCGAACCCGTCGGGCCAGCTGACGCGTGCCCAGGTGCGCGCGGAACTCGTCCAGCTCGAACAGGCCGGCTACAAGCCCGAAGTCTCCGATCAGTATTACCCGCGCGCACTGCAGACCGCCCAGGCTCGCGTGACGAACGCCGATGAAACCGGCTACGGCGCGCAAGCCGCCGCTGGCGTACGCGCCGGCCGCGCGATCGCAGTCAAGCAGGATGGCCGCGACTCCGTGTATTTCGGCCAGTAAGCCGGACACGCGCCCGCGTATTCCGATACGCGCGCTGCAGACGAAACACCCCGCTCCCGTTCATCGGGGCGGGGTGTTTGCTTTCCGGTCGTCCGCTCCCGGAACGGATTGCGTGCTCCCGATCGATGCGATCTTGCGGATCGCATACCGCGCGGCTCCGTTCACGACGGTAGCTGGTGTTTGCGCATAGAATGGCCGCGTGGTCGGTGCCGGCCGAAACGAACGCGAGCGGAACCACGACGCCCGGCTTGCCCGATCGTCGCCGTGCCCGCGGGCCGGCCCCGATGCCGCACTCATCGCATTTTTCGAAAAGGAGCGGTTTCATGTCTCAAACATCCGGTTCCATGATCACGTTTCGACGCCCGGACGGCCAGGAACTGCAGGGCTATCTCGCCACGCCGGCAAAGACCGAAGGCGCGCCCGCGGTCGTCGTCATCCAGGAATGGTGGGGGCTGAACGACCAGATCCGCGGCGTCGCGGATCGCCTCGCGCGCTGCGGCTACTTCGCGCTCGTGCCCGACCTGTATCGCGGCAAATCGACGGTCGAGGAAGAGGAGGCGCATCACCTGATGACCGGGCTCGATTTCGGCGACGCAGCTTCGCAGGACATTCCGGGCGCCGTGACGCATCTGAAGACGCTGGCCTCGCGGGTCGCGGTGACGGGTTACTGCATGGGCGGCGCACTCACGCTGCTGTCGCTGCAGTTCGCCGATGCGGACGCTGGCGTCACGTGGTACGGCTTCCCGCCGCTCGACTACCTCGATCCGGCCAAGCTCAAGGTGCCGCTGATGGGCCACTGGGCCACGCAGGACGCATTCTTCGCGATCGACCAGGTCGATGCGCTCGAAAAGAAGCTGACCGATGCGAAGGTCAATGTCGAATTCCATCGCTATCTCGCGCATCACGCATTCGCGAACGAAACGGCCGTCGGCCCCGGCCGCATCGCTGGCACGCAGTTCGATCCGGTGTGGTCGCAAACGGCGTGGGATCGTACGCTGACGTTCTTCGGCCGCACGCTTTGGGAAAAGCAGGGGTAACGTAACGCCGCGTCCAATGCGCGCGGCTACTTTGGCTGCGTAAAAAGAAACGCCACGGATTTTCATCCGTGGCGTTTTCGTTTTCGCGTCGGGCAGCCTCTGCGAACAGGGGGCGTGGCTTGCCCCTGCCCTTGGTCTTGCTTACCCGTTCGTCGCTACTGCCGACGCGGGCGCCGGAGCAGCCGCCCTGTCGTAGTCGACCGGTGCATCCGGCGCGCGCGGCGTCTCGCCGGCCCGCTCGACCCACCCACCGCCCAGCGCGCGGTACAGGGTGACCAGGTTCGTCCAGCGTGCCAGACGTGCGCTGATCAGCGACTGCTGCGCGTTGTACAGATCCGTCTGCGCAGTCAACACCGACAGGTAGCTGTCGACGCCGTTCTTGTAGCGCAGGTCCGACAGGTCGAAACGTCGCTGCTGCGCATGCTCGTTGCGCTCCAGCGCCGCGATCTGCTGATCGTACGTGCCGCGTGCGGCGAGGCCATCCGACACTTCGCGGAATGCCGACTGGATCGCCTTCTCGTAGCTCGCGATCTCGATGCGCTTCTGCACGTGTGCAAGATCGAGGTTCGCGAGGTTCGAGCCGCCTTCGAAGATCGGCAGCGCGATGTTCGGCGCGAACGACCACGCCGCGGTGCCGGCCTTGAACAGGCCGCCAAGCGTCGGGCTGGCCGTGCCGAACGCGGCCGTCAGCGAGATCTTCGGGAAGAACGCCGCGCGCGCCGCACCGATGTTCGCATTCGCGGCCAGAAGCGTCTGCTCGGCCTGCATCACGTCGGGACGACGCGTCAGCAGGTCCGACGGAAGGCCTGCCGGCACGTCCGTCAGCAGGTTCTGCGCGTCGAGCGGCATGCCTGCCGGCAGGTCGTCCGGCAGCGGCTCGCCGATCAGCAGCACCAGATAGTTCAGCGCCTGCGCACGGTCGCGCGCCTGCGACTGCTGGCTCGCGAGCGCCGTCTCGACCACCGTCTGCGCCTGACGCAGGTCGAGCTCGGAGCCCGTGCCGTTGTCGAACTTCAGCTTCGTCAGGTTGTACGAGGCCTGCGCGGACTTCAGCGTATCCTCCGTGACCTTCAGTAGATCGTCGCTCGACAGCAGCGTCAGGTATTGGTCAGCCACCTGCGATACCAGCGAGATCTCCTGCGCTTGCCGCGCATAAGACGTCGACAGGTACTGCGCGAGTGCCTGGTCCTTCAGGCTCTGCACACGGCCGAACAGGTCGAGCTCCCACGACGCCGACAGCCCGACGTTGTAGGTCGTCGTGATATTCCGGCCCGACACCGAGGTCAGCGCATTCGGCAATCGCTGACGGCTGCCGGTACCGATGCCGTCGAGCGTCGGGAACAACCCCGCGCGCGTGATCTGGTACTGCGCGCGCGCCGCCTCGATGTTCAGCACCGACACGCGCAGGTCGCGGTTGTTTTTCAGCGCGATCTCGATCAGCCGCTGCAGGCGCGGATCGACGAAGAACTCGCGCCAGCCGATGGCGGTCGCCGCCTGGCCGTTCGCGCTGCGCGCGCCGGTCGCACCCGGCTGCGTCGCGTAGACGCCACCGGCCGGGTACGTCTGCGCGACGGGCGCATCGGGCCGCTTGTAATGCGGCGCCATCGTGCAGCCCGTGGCGAACAACGCGGCAGCCAGGGCGGCCGCGGTTGCAGTCAAAGCGTGTTTTTGCATCGTTACTGCCCCTTCGAATCGTGTGCGTCGTCGTGACCGCGCTGCAGGTCGCCCTGCACGAGACGCCATGCGTCGTCGACGTTTTCCGTCTCGCCGCTGAAGATCGCACGAACCCGCACGAAGAACATCGGGATCATGAAAATCGCGAGGAACGTCGCCGTGATCATCCCGCCGATCACACCCGTGCCGATTGCATGCTGGCTGGCCGAACCCGCGCCGTTGCTGATCGCAAGCGGCAGCACGCCGAGCATGAACGCGAGCGACGTCATCAGGATCGGACGCAGCCGCAGACGCGCCGCCTCGATCGCCGCGCGCACCGGCCCCATGTTCTCTCTCGTCTGCAATTCGCGTGCGAACTCGACGATCAGGATCGCGTTCTTCGCGGACAGGCCCACGGTGGTCAGCAGGCCGACCTGGAAGAACACGTCGTTCTCGAGCCCACGCAGCATCGTCGCGAGCAGCGCGCCGACCACACCGAGCGGCACCACCATGATCACCGAGAACGGAATCGACCAGCTTTCATACAGCGCCGCGAGACACAGGAACACGACGAGGATCGAGATCGCGTACAGGATCGGCGCCTGCGAGCCGGACTGTATTTCCTGGAACGACAGACCCGTCCACGAGTAGCCGATACCTTCCGGCAGCTTGCTCGCGAGCGCTTCCATTGCAGCCATCGCCTGGCCGGTCGACTTGCCTTCCGCGGCCTGCCCCTGGATCTCGATCGACGACACGCCGTTGTAGCGCTCGAGCTTCGGCGAACCGTAGCTCCAGTGGCCGGTCGAGAACGCACTGAACGGCACCATGCCGCCCGCGCTATTGCGCACGTACCAGATGTTCATGTCTTCCGGCGTCATCCGGAACGGCGCGTCCGACTGCACGTACACCTTCTTGATCCGGCCATCCATATCGAGGAAGTTGTTCACATACTGCGACGCCCACGCGATCGAGAACGTCTGGTCGATCGCAGCAGCCGTCACACCGAGCGCGTTCGCCTTCTCGCGATCGATGTCGACCTTGTACTGCGGCGTATCGTTCAGGCCGTTCGGGCGCACGAGTGCCAGCGCGGGATCCTTCGCGGCCATCCCGAGCAACTGCCCGCGCGCGGCCATCAGCGCTTCGTGGCCGAGACCGGCGTTGTCCGTCAGCTCGAAGTCGAAGCCGGCAGCCGTCCCGAGTTCGGGAATCGACGGCGGGTTGAACGGGATCACCATCGCATCCTTGTACTGCGAGTAGTGCGCGAAGGTCCGACCGATCAGCGCCTGCACCTTCTGGTCCGAACGCTGGCGATGCTCGTACGGTTTCAGCTTCACGAACACGAGACCGGCGTTCTGGCCGCGGCCCGCAAAGCTGAAGCCATTGACCGTGAACACCGAGTCGACCACGTCCTTCTCGGTGGTGGTCAGGTACGTGTTGATGTTGTCGAGCGTCTTGCCGGTCGTTTCCTGCGTGGAGCCGGACGGCGTCTGCACGATCATGAACATGTAGCCCTGGTCTTCATCCGGCAGGAACGACTTCGGCAGGCGCACGAACATCACGCCGACCGCGATGAACACGGCCAGGTAGATCACCAGCCAGCGTCCCGAGCGACGGATCACGTGATTCACGCCCCCCGTATAGCGATCGCGGCTGCGGTCGAACGTGCGGTTGAACCAGCCGAAGAAGCCCTTCTTCTCCTCGTGATGCCCTTGCGGGATCGGCTTGAGGATCGTCGCGCACAGTGCCGGCGTCAGAATCAACGCGACGAGCACCGACAGCACCATTGCCGACACGATCGTCAGCGAGAACTGACGATAGATCGCGCCGACCGAGCCACCCGAGAACGCCACCGGCACGAACACCGCCGACAACACGAGCGCCACGCCGACGAGTGCGCCGGTGATCTGGCCCATCGCCTTGCGGGTCGCCTCCTTCGGTGACAGTCCCTCCTCGGCCATCACGCGCTCGACGTTCTCCACGACCACGATCGCATCGTCGACCAGCAGGCCGATGGCAAGCACGAGGCCGAACATCGACAGCGTGTTGATCGAGAAGCCGGCGACGCCCATGATCGCGAACGTACCGAGCAGCACGACCGGCACCGCGATCGTCGGGATGATCGTTGCCCGCAGGTTCTGCAGGAACAGGTACATCACGAGGAACACAAGCACGATCCCTTCGAGCAGCGTCTTGACCACTTCCTCGATCGACAGGCGCACGAACGGCGTCGTGTCGTACGGATAGTGGACGACGAGACCGTGCGGGAAATACTTCGACAGTTCGTCGATCTTCGCCCGCAGCGCGGTCGCGGTCGCCAGCGCGTTCGCGCCGGTCGCGAGCTGGATGCCGAGGCCAGCCGTCGGCTGCCCCATGTACTTCGTGTCGAACGTGTAGTTCTCGGAGCCGAGCGCCGCGCGGCCGACGTCCTTCAGGCGAACCTGCGAACCGTCCTGGTTGACCTTCAGCAGGATGTTGCCGAACTGCTCGGGCGTGCGCAGCAGCGTCGATTCGGTGATCGTCGCCTGCAGCATCGTGCCCGGCTTCGCCGGCGTGCCGCCGATCTGGCCGCCCGCGATCTGCACATTCTGCTGCGTGATCGCGGCCGACACGTCGGTCGGCGTGAGGCTGTAGTTGGTCAGCTTGACCGGGTCGAGCCAGATGCGCATCGAAAACTGCGAACCGAGCAGCAGCGTCTGGCCGACGCCGTTCACGCGGCTGAGCGGATCAAGCACGTGCGACGCCACATAGTTCGTCAGGTCCTCCTTCGACATGCTGCCGTCGTCGGAATTGAACGCGAACCACATCAGCCAGTTGCTGCTCGACTTCGTGACCTGCATGCCGAGCTGCTGCACGACCTGCGGCAGGTTCGGCGTCGCAAGCGACAGCTTGTTCTGCACCTGCACCTGCGCGACGTCCGGATTCGTACCCGGCGAGAAGGTCAGCGTGATCGTCGCGTTACCCGAGTCATCGCTGGTCGACGACATGTACAGGAAGTTGTCGAGACCGCTCATCTGCTGCTCGATCACCTGCGTCACCGTGTCTTCCACCGTCTTCGCGGAAGCGCCCGGATAGTTCGCCTGGATCTGGATCGTCGGCGGTGCGATCGTCGGATACTGCGCGATCGGCATCTTGAAGATCGATGCGACGCCGGCCAGCATCAGCACGATCGCGATCACCCACGCAAAGATCGGGCGATCGATAAAGAACTTGGCCATGAAACGGACTCCTCGTTATTGCGCGGTCGACGCGGCGGTCGAACGCGCGGCAGCATTGGCGGCGTTGCTCGCCGGCGCGACGCCGGACGCATTCGCGGCGCTTGCCGGTGTGCCGGACGCAGCGTCCGGCGCCGGTGCGAGCTGCGCGGCGACCGTTTTAACGGTCGCGCCCGGACGCACCTTGTCGACGCCCTGCACGATCACGTGATCGCCCGCTTCCAGACCGCCTTCGACGACCCAGTCCTGGCCATACGTGCCGGCCGTCGTCAACGGACGTGTCTCGACCTTGTTGGCCGCGTTCACGACCAGTGCGATCGCCTGCCCCTTCTGGTCATGCGTCACGCCGATCTGCGGCACCAGGAACGCGTTCTCGTTCACGCCTTCCTCGATCCGTGCACGCACGAACATGCCCGGCAGCAGCACGCGGCCCGGGTTCGGGAAGATCGCGCGAATCGTCACCGAGCCGGTGGTCTGGTCGACCGTCACGTCCGAGAACTGCAGCTTGCCCGGCTCCGAATAGGTCTTGCCGTCTTCCAGGATCAGCGACACCTTCGCCGCGCCCGGGCCGCTCGTTTTCAGCTTGCCGCTCTGCACGTCCTGGCGCAGCTTCAGCCCGTCGAGGCTCGACTGCGTGAGGTCCACGTACACGGGGTCGAGCTGCTGCACCGTCGACATCAGCGTCGCCTGGCTCGCCTGCACATACGCGCCCGGCGTCACCTGCGAGATGCCGACGCGGCCCGAAACCGGCGAGACGACATCGGTATAGCCGAGGTTGATCTGTGCGGTATCGACCGCCGCCTTGCCGGCTGCGACGTCCGCCGCGGCCTGCCCTTGCGTGGCCACTGCGTTGTCGTAGTCCTGCTTGCTGACCGCGTTCGCGGCCACCAGCACCTTGTAACGTGCGACCAGCGCGTTCTGCGTGACGAGGTTCGCCTGTGCCCTTGCGAGCGTCGCCTTTGCGCTGTTCAGCGCGGCAACGTACGGTGCCGGGTCGATCTTGTAGAGGCGCTGACCGGCCTTGACGTCGGTGCCTTCGGTGAATTCGCGGCGCAGCACGATGCCGTCGACCCGCGCACGCACCTGTGCGACGAGGAACGCGCTGGTGCGACCCGGCAGTTCCGTTACCGCCGGCACGGCCTGCGGCTGGACGGTGACGACGCCGACTTCCGGCGTTTGCGGCGGCGGTGCCGATTCTTTTTTTCCGCACGCGGCCAGAAAAACGGCAGCCGTTGCAGCAGTGATTAAGCGGTATGGAACCCGTTCGACGCGCATGGAGCGACCTCTCACAAATAGACGACCTTCAATGGGAATCACCAGATCTCCTCGTGACCTGCACGCGCGGCCGGAATGCTGTCGCTTCCTGTTTGCCGCAGCTGCGGTCGCGTATTTCGGGCGTGCGTTGCGCCCTGCGGAGCGTTCGTTCGTCGAACTGCTTCCGTGGAAAAAAGAACCATGAGCCCGCGGCCCTGGCGGGCGGGCATTGTTGCGGCGACCAACCGGGCCGTTAGCTCGCGGGCCGGAATGCAGCGCCGGCAAATTCGATGAATACCCGTGCAGCGGCCGGCAGATGCGCAGTGCGCGCATGCGCGAGCTTCAGCGTGACGGGCGCGAGCGGGCGAATCTGTGCAACGCGCACCAGCGTGCCGGCCACCAGATCGGCGTCGACGAGATACGCGGGCAGCACCGCAGCGCCCATGCCGGCCACGGCCAGCCGCCGCGCCATATCGAGATGGCCGACGCCCGGACTGCCTCCGGGCGTCGTGTCGGGTCGAAACGCAGCCGCATCGTCTTCGCCGGTCGCCGGCAGATCGAGCCGCACGGCCGTGATATCCGGCCAGTCGCCCGACGCAGCCGCGCCGCCATGCGCGTCGACATAAGACGGCGCCGCGACGCGCACGGATTCGTAGGCGGCCAGCGTGTGCAGCGCATGCGCACCTGTCACCGGCATGCCGTCGGTCAGGAACGCGACATCGATGTCTTCGGATGTCAGGTCGACATGGGCATCGGTCAGCGTCACGGTCGGCCGCACGTCCGGAAACCGGTTCACGAAGCGATCGAGCAATGCGCTCAACTGGCTGAGCCCGAACGCGACCGGCGCGGCAATGCGGAGTTCGCCTTCCGGTTTGCTGCCCATCGCAACGACACGACCATCGATCTCGTCGATCGCACCGAGAATCCGCTCGACACGCGCGAGATACAGCTCACCGATTTCCGTCAGCGACTGGTGGCAGGTGCTGCGTTGCAGCAGGCGTGCGCCAAGGCGCGTCTCGAGCGCATCGACCAGCCGGCTCGCCATCGCCGTCGACACGCGCAGCCGCGTCGCCGCCCGGCGAAAGCCGCCTTCCCTTGCCACCGTCACGAATGCCCGAATCGATTGAAGTTGGTCCATTTGTCCGGATTCCCCTGCGCGGTCGACTGCCTTGACGCGCGCCCCGTCGCAGCATCGCGACCGGCATGCAGCGGCTCGGCCAATGCGGCGGCACCGACGCCGGCTACACCGGGTCGGTCGGCACGCTCGCGCCAGACGCGCGCCGGCACGCAACGGACGCAAGCCGGCCTCGGCTGGCCCGATGCATGAACATTCGAATAGCAGTCCTGAGTCTTTTCCAGTGGTTCGCAGCGACAACGCCGGCGGCATTCGCCGGCCATGCGGCAGTCATGCCTGCATCGCCCGAGTGCACTGGATCACGTTTGTTTCAGCAGGTGCAATGGTATGGAAACCGCCGGAAATTGGCTTGCCCGATCCTGCGATTGTTTTGCCTTAATTTCCGAATTTGTGCGCTGCACACCGCGCAGCGACGCGCGATGCGGTCGCCGGCCATGCAGATCCGGATGATCGGGCTAATTTCCCACAGGTTTAGGCAATCGCGTGTGCGCGACTCGCCGTACGATGTGACCGCCATGCCGGCCCCCCCTGCCGGGACACCAACACGAAATCACAGCCGCGCACCTTGCACTGATCACTCCGCCATCCGCTCACGCATTATGGAAATCGACGCCCGAACGCCGCCGCTACAGCGCATCACGCCCGATCACGACACTCAGTCTCCTGCCCGGGCGCCCACCGCCCGGCTCGCTGCGCTGATCGCTGCCTACGCACCGCACGACGGCATGTTCGATCTCCCGGTACGCGGCATGCGCATCGCGCGCGCGTCTGCGTCGCCGCCGCACTGGAACCATGGCGTGCTCCACGCGTGCCTGAGCATCGTCGGGCAAGGCGCGAAATCGACACAGGTCGGCGACGACACCTACGTGATCGACGAATCGCGGATGCTGGTGGCAACTGCCGACCTGCCCGTCACCGGCCGCGTGACGCGCGCGAGCCCGGCCGAGCCGTTCCTTTATGCGCAACTGGAGCTCGACCCGGCCCGCATCGTGGCGCTCACGCCGCGCGTGTTTCCGCTGGGGCTGCCGAAGGCGGTCGACTGCAGCGCGCTCGATACGCACGATGCACAGCCTGAAATCGTCGACGCCGTCGTGCGCCTGATGCAACTGATCGCGCAACCCGACGACATCGACCTGCTCGCGCCGCTGATCGTCGACGAAATCCTCATCCGGCTGCTGCGCGGCCCGTCGGGTGCGCGCGTCGCGCAGATCGGCCTGGCCGATTCGACGACACAACGCATCTCGCGCGCCGTCGCCTGGATTCGCGACCACTACCTCGATCCGATGACCGTCGAGTCGCTCGCGCGGCAGGTGGACATGAGCCCGTCGACCTTCCATCACCACTTCCGTGCGGTCACGTCGATGAGCCCGTTGCAATGCCAAAAGGTACTGCGGCTGCAGGAGGCACGCCGCCTGATGTGCGTGTCGGCGATGGATGCGCGGCAGGCATGCCGCAGTGTCGGCTATGTGAGCGCGTCGCAGTTCAGCCGCGAATACGCACGCCTGTTCGGCGATGCGCCTGGCCGCGATGTGCTGAAACTGCGCGACGAAGCGGTGCCGCTATCCCGCGTCGCGCCGTAAGCCGGCACCTCACGCGCGCGGCGCACGCGAGCGCGTCCCGCGCTTCGTCCCGCCGGCATTCGCGCGCTCGGCCTGCACGGCTTCGTCGATGCAACGCACGAAATACTCGGCCGACGCCGTGAGCACCGCGCTGTCGCGGAACAGCAGATAGAGGTTGCGCGCGGGCGGCTGCCCGACGAGATCGAGCGTCTTCAGCGTATCGGATGCATCCTCCCCGCGTAGTGCGAGCTGCGTCCATGCCGTCACCACGTCGCTGTTGACGGCCAGTGCGTAGAACAGCGTCTGCGACGCGCAGCGTGTCACGCGGCGCGGCGCCGGCAGGCCGGCCTGCGCGAACAGCTCCGCAAGAAACGCGCGGAATTCGGTGGATGGCCCCGTATGCAGCCACTCCGCGTCCTGCAGGTCGGCCAGCGAAGTCGCACCGGCAAGCTTGCCCTTGCGGCTCACCGCGAACCACATCGGAAACGAGTCGAGATGCTCGCAGCGCACGGACGTGAAGTCCTGCGCATCCGCGCCCGCACCCAGCGCGAAATCGAGTGCACCGTTCTTCAGCTGCTCGACCAGTTGCGACGGGCTGCCCTCGACGAATTCGAGCTGGACGTCAGGCATCGCGCGGCGAAAGCGGTTGTACGCAGCCGGCAGCACCGTGATGCCCGCCAGCGGCGTCATCCCGATCGCGAGCCGGCCTTGCCGGTTCTCGCGCAACTGCGCCATTTCCTCCTCGGTGCGCGCAACCTCGTTGACGACCAGTTCGGCCCGCCGCAGCATCGCACGCCCCGCATCGGTCAGCGTCACGCCCGACGAACTGCGGGCGACCAGCATCAGCCCGAGTTCGTCCTCGAGATCGCGCAGCGAGCGCGTGACCGCAGGTTGCGTGAGATGCAGGGTGCGCGCGGCTTCATGGATGCTGCCCGAGCGGGCAACGGCCACGAGCGCGCGGAGCTGGTGAAGTTTCATGCGACGAATTGTGGGCTCTCAGAAAAGGTGTCTTTGGTCCCCTCGACAGATCAAGGGCTTGGACATCTTTTTTGAGAAATCTACATGCCTCTCGTCTCAGAAATGATGTCCGTGGCCCCGGGAATTCTCAGAAAAGTCGTCCTTGGGAATGTCGCGGCCCTGCGAAGGTATCTCGACCGACCTTGGCGACCAAGAGCGCCATGGATAAGGGTTTCGGCGACCAGTGCAGTCGGTACTCTTTGTGCTATAAATGTGCAGATAGTGTGCTTCGGGTAACCTGCCATGAACCACGATCTAGCCCCAAACTCGACGCCGCCCCTCGATTTCGACCAGTTCATGGCATCTTTGAGGGACTCGGAAAGCGTCGCGCCGATCGTCTCGGCGCGACGCTTCGCGGCCGCCCTGCATATCGATATGCAAACACTCGCAAGGCTGGCCCATGTGCATCGCAATACGGTAAGCCGTTTGGCTGGCTCCGAAAGTGTGCAAAAGTATCTTCGGGAAGCGATCCGGATCATCCGAGCTGCAAACGATACCTCTGGGGACATACAGAGCACGCTCTTCTGGTATCGCAATGAGCCGTTGCCGACCTTCGACTACAAAACGGCTGAAGAGCTAGTGTCGGAAGGACGCGTGGACGACGTACTTCGCTACGTCGTTTCGCTCGAGGCAGGCGCGGCCGGATGAGAAGGAATGCCTACGTTGCGGTCCTGAAAAATAGCGATTACTCTAAAGCCATAGCTGACCTAGGCTCAGCAGCAGCAAACAGGGAGCGGGGCATACTGGGCTGGACGTCGTTCCGCGGTATGTTGCCTGCCCCACCTCTTCAAATGCCCGCTTGTTGAGCGGGCATTTGTTTTTCGTGCCCAACCAACTGGGCGTCCGCTCAGAAACTGTGTATTTCGGACCCGAGTGCCGTGAACGGTAGTTCGTCCGCCTCATTCGAATGTAGCGCACAATTGAGACTGCGTCGTGAACCGTAATGGCCGGAGAGGACTTAACACATTCGGTGCCCACATCCCAGCTCCATACCATCGTCAACTGCCATCGCTCTCACTCGTCTAAAGCCTGCACGCGAGATGCTGCCTGTCGTGAATCGACGGTAACGCGCGATCTTCCGAATTCGCGCGCTGATCGTGGAACATGTATGCAGGATCCAGAAGGCCGTTATACGAATATTCGTCCACATCCGGAAGATATCGCCCCTGGTACACGGCTTCTTGTGCGAAGCCGAAGTACCTGAAAAGACGCTCAAACTTCGGCGCTGCCGGCGCGGATACCGACAATAGCGGTTGCTCCGTCTCGAGCAGGTGAAAGGCGGTCTGGAAGAGACGCACGCCCAGTCCCTTGCTCACAAAGTCGGGGCGGACGCGAAGCGTACACAGTTTCTTTTCAACGGCCGTATGCTTCACGATCAGGAATCCGACGGTGACGGATCCGCGTCGCTCTAACAACAGCGTGCGCTCGCCATCGTGGATTCCCGGTATGACCTTTGTCGCAAACCAATGATCGAACTGGGGGTAGCTAAACCGTAAGAACTCGACGTCTTCGGATGCAAGCCTCAACGCTTCGTCCAGCAGCCAAGGACTTTGCTCAAGAGAAGCTTTCGTTATCAGATAGCTCA
Organism: Burkholderia lata; assembly: GCF_000012945.1. Classification (NCBI taxonomy): domain Bacteria; kingdom Pseudomonadati; phylum Pseudomonadota; class Betaproteobacteria; order Burkholderiales; family Burkholderiaceae; genus Burkholderia; species Burkholderia lata. The sequence goes on along the minus strand of NC_007509.1, from coordinate 99,727 downwards.
TCCGCCCTCCTTCCTTTCTGTCGGCAGCTTGACTCCACTCGCAGCAGGCCGCTGGTTAGCTGCGCGACCGGCAGTCCCAACCTCCACAGAACTGGTCATCGTCGCACGCTCGCTACCGTGACTTGTCACCAAGCCGTACAGACCCTTTGTACCATCCCAGAGCATGCTTCCCATCGCGCCGACAATCATCGCCACTGCCACAAACTTCCCGACCCCGAATTCGACAATCTTGAACCTTGCCAGAGTCCCAAACTCTTTCACTGGCTCGGAACCCGCAGCCTTCCAATGATAACCCAGGCTGTTTTGCACACGCTTGAGACTGTCATCGCGGGACAACTGCGTGCCGTATATGGAATATTGTGCCCAGAACTCTTCGTCTTCAAGAGACCGGGAGGCCTTGAACAGTTTGTCCTGAAATACGATGTCCTTGTCGCGGGAGCGCATCAGGAAAAGGTGAACCTTCGAGAACTCGAGAAATCGGCCAATCTGGCTTTCAAGGCGCGGAGGCGCACCGCGCCTGACGTTCAGACGAAAATCAATGTCCTCCGTTCTCTGCCAAGAGGGTTGCCACCAAGCGTTTGCTCGCTCCCCAGCGCCAACACAGTAATACTGCTTCTTGAACTCGAGCAGTCGAAAGCGCACGTACACTCGCTCGATATCTCGCCCCGTCAACTGAGCCACGGCGTTTGCCCGTAAAATCAGCTCAGATACGGAAATGGACAACGCATCATGTCCGGCGTGCCGGGTTTCCGTGATTGCCCCGGTGATGCTGACCACGGCGAAGCTCCTGTCTCCGTTGGCTGGATCGTAAACGACCGAGTCTGAACCTTGGGACCCCACGTGTGCGATCGCCCAGCTTTCATTAAATATCGCGGGGATCGCCTGGGCCTGTGCAATCGTTGGGGACAAGTCAACGATCGATGTTACGGGCATCTTCTGCGGAAGGACCAGCTCAATAGAGTCCGCGTGTTCGCCAAGATCCAGCATCAGGCCAACATCCAAAAAGGAGTCCGGATTTTTTGAATGTCGATCCGGGTCACGCTCCCATATGTTTAGATGGAGCTCGGGCAGTGTTGCAGTGGACGGAGGATGTGCCGCAGCCGGAGTGGATGGCGGCTGGCCGCCGCGGGCAAAACAAAGCAAGCCGAAGGTCGAAGTTGCGTAACTGGTTGCCATGAGCTTCAGATGTAGCAGAACGACTGCGGCGGCGTATTGGACGGCAGATACTTGGACAAGGGTTGCGGCCGAGAGAAGCGGGTCGGCTCGGAAACCTTGATCGCAAAAGCTTTCACGCGATCTTTGAAATACGAATCGAACATTTCCCGAGTGACCCCGGCTCGGGCCTCAGTCTTGACCCAAAGTTCGCCGGGCGTGTCCTGGTAAATCTCCTCGATCTTGAAGCACCCGATGACGCGCGAAATCGGAGAGGTTGCGTAGACAACGACCTCGCTCACGTCCTCTTTGAAAATCACCCGCCGAAATTCAAATCCCTTTTCCCCCGCAAAAATTGCATTCGCGTACTCAGGATGAATAGACAAGAGAACTCGCTTTTTCATAGTCACTGGAAAGCTGGAGAATATGTTTAAGTTGCAGCGTTGATATCTGGAAGAAGCCCCAGTACATGCCCGGGTTCATGCCAACCTGCTCGACCAGTGCCTTACGGTTCGGCCGCCGGCTAAGCGCAAGATTGTATGTGAACCGGATGACCCACGGGTACCGCCTGCTCTTGTAAAAGTTGCGCAGCTCCAGCTCAGAGAAAATGCTGTACGGTGCACAGTACGCCAAAAACTGCTCGACCGTTGCAAAGTTCTTGACATTTGTCAATTCCTCAACCACGCATAGCGAAGTGACGACCGAGGTGTAGTAGGCAGACCCGCCTTCCGCGGTGCGGTAAATCAGTAGCGTGTCACCCCTGCGCAGTTGTTCGACGCCGCTCATTGCCGCCAGATAAATTTTATGGATGCTGTTCGTGTGCGAGATGTCTTGAAGGATCGACGAGCTCTCGGTCCTGAGCAGGGAATCGGGAAGCAGACGGGAATGCCATTGCGGGTACAGCGACAGAACGAAATGACGCCCGGTTCCGATAGGGATGCGCGGATAGTCCAGCACGACATCCTTGAATACCAGATCTAGGCGGCGCTCAAGAACCAGCTCCTGGCCGTTTGCCGTCTGTTTGATCGCCTTCTGCAAAAAACCGTAACGAAAGAACAGATCGACGAGTGCTTTGTGTTTTGCAAAAATCGTTACATATATGGCATCCACGCGCGCATGAACTGCAACGTCGAACGCCCTCTTGATGAACCGCTCGCCAAGCCGTGTGCCGTGCGGGTTAATCTTGAACGTGCCAATTTTCAGCCTGCGCGCGCCGGGAAGCGGTGGCGTGCTGTCCAGAACCGGCCCATCTTCCTGCTTAAGATACAAGAACCCGTCGAGTAGCCCCGCTTTGTTTCGGAACGTGTAGGCCTGGTGCTCGCTTTTTTTCAGAAACCACTCGCCAAATTCATCGTAGTCGGACTTTAGGGAGTCGAAGAACGGGTCGCCAAGCGAGATGTTTTTGAATTTCTCGAATCCGAGAAGTAGATCGTGCATACCGCGCCCTCAGGCTGCCGCAGCTATTTTGGTTATGTTCGCGATCGACTTCGTCTTAGAAGGACGAATTGTTCACGGTGACCCCGAACCCCTGTCGACCATCCGCGACCCCAAAGGGCGTAACAGCCTGGGTGGGACGGCATATTTTCTTGGATGAGATTCTAATACATGCAGCAATTTCTGCGGGTGCAACGATACCCACGGTATGCACATGCGAATGACTGTTACGACTTTTGATACGTGATCGACGCGTTTCGCCGCCAACAGCGCTCACGGGTCGGTTTCCGCCGGTCATATGTCGCAGTTAGCTATCCCGGCACTTCCATCGTTTCTCGGCAAGCCCGACCCACTCGGCCCGGCGCAATAGCTGCTCACACGATTCCGGCTTCGTACAGTCAGGTACCTGGACCTGTCCCGCGTGCCAATCTGCAGCGCGGACGGCAAATGAGGAAGCCGGATTTCGCGCACTTAGGTGAATGATCAGATCATATCGGGCATGCTGTCGAAGACTCGATGCCTGTTGGGTTTAGGCACCTTCCTCGCGACACAGAGATCGACAGAGCAAACATTGGCGACCGTGCCGCAACCATCGAGTGAGCGTTGGACCTGCGATTGAACAATTATTCACCACTGCGGGTGATTTGGACCAACTACAACAAATTCCAACCTCCGCCAAGGGCGGCAATCGACTGCACCGGTGCTTTCCAGCACAACTGCAATCGCCTCATCTTCTGTTTACGCAAGTGGATCGAAAGCTGCTGTCAGTTGCGCAGCTAGCCTGACCGACGTCGCGACCTGCCGAAATGCGGCGTATCAGTCGGCGCAGTTGAAGCCTTGGGAAATCGCGCCCGTATGCGTCGGGCCGCATGACCAACAGGGTCATCCAGCACTATCGCAGACTCGATGACAGCAGCAACTGTGCGCCGATGATCTGCATTCCCTTTGAGACATTCGGCGAAGTTCTTCTCTATCGTTACAGGATCAAGTTTGCCCAAGACTGCGCGCCAAGTGGCAGGTGCATGTTCAATCACAACGCGAACAAAACCCTCCGCTGGTCCAGTAAAATCGCGGTTATATTTCATCAGCCCGTGCGCTATCACATCAATGAATGGCGTAACCGCCCTCTCGGTCAATTCGGGGTGCGTCTCTGCGATGAGGACCAAGGCAATGCCACCGTCGGTCCAATTCACGTGGTCAAGTTGTGCAAGACGTAGTAGGCCACCGTTGGCTAAATGCGTGAAGCCGACCTCGGGCGCCATCAGCAGTAAGCGTGGCGGAAAATGTACGATCCGGTTTGACCTTGTGGAGATGAAATTCTGTACCAGTTGCTGCGCAAGCGTACCCGAATAGAGCGTACTCAAAAGCACCTCGGTATCATGGGGCATATCCCTCCAATCGTCACCGATAGCTAGATCAAGCTTGTCCCAGTCGATCTGTTGTAAGACCGTCTCGTATTTCCGCGGTGCCGACTGGAAGAGAAAATGAAGAAAGAAACCCGCTGACTGAAAATTCCGAGGACGCACTGTCGAGATATGTTCCGCAGCCTGCTTGGGATCAATTTTCTCGCAGATTCGCCGCGCGATCGCCCACTGGCGGCGAGTCGGTCTCCACTTTCCAACATATACTCCCAGCACATCGAATACACGAAGCACCGTTGAAGCGAAATCCTGACTGAGCTGTTCAAAGCCTTCAACGGGATCCTTAGACAGGACTTGCTGTGCCGTTGGGACGAAAAGTTCGGCCATCTCGAGCGCCAGATCCTCCTCCCACCAAACCACCGAAGCGCAGAATTTCGAGAAGACGAAAGCATCTTCCAAAAAGCCCTCGTGCTTAGCAAGCTCACGCAGTCTGTTTCGATCAATAGCGGCCCGGATCTTGGCATTGACATCATCGACCTTAACGTTGGCAACAGCACACAGAAGATCGGCCAAGCCATATGCCGTCTCGGGATTGGCGTTGGAATAAGCCGCTGCAATTGCTACTGAATCGACCTTTGCGATGACTTTCTCGGCAACCTCTTGATTAATCCGAGTGAGAGCGTTCAGGAGGTGACCGAGTCCGTAAGCGCTGTCGCTTGGGCTGGAAATCCATTTTGCCAGTGTGCTCACGTGCGGGCCCACGACGGCGGCTGCCCCGCCCCCCATGAAATCCCACAAGTCTGAAAGGGCGAGCGCCGCGAAGTTGCGATCCGAACCTGCGGCTATCCAGCAGCGTGCCACCGCAGCCTCGACCGCTGGTTGCCCGAGAAGATGCGTCCAACTATAGCGATCGCCGAAGCTAAGCTCATGTATCAGGACCCGCAAACCGGCAAATGGATAGTGGGAATCGCACAATACACTTTCGATCATTCTGGCAATCTTGTCGCGCCCGCTCGTATCCTGCCCCTCCAAAATACGTTTGAGCACAACCGACGCGAAGCGCTGGTGCGGTGTCCGACAATCCGTGGCGCCGACTATTAGTCTTTCCCTCTCCAACCACTCCAATCCTTGCTCAACTACGCTCGAGTTGATGCCCACGCGCTCACAAACCTCCATGATCTCTGCCGGCATCGCACGGGCATCGCGAGACACCATCTGGCGCATCGCGACCGCTGCCAAGACGAGATCGGCCGCCGCTAGACGTGCGGAATCTGCCGCTTGCTTGGACCGACGCCAGCCACCCCCAAGCACGAAACAGAATTGCCACGGACGGTCCGCAACGGCTTCCGCATGTTCCAGGCGCTCACCGAGATCAGCGTCCAACATGCGCTCGCCCACGTCGTCGTCGGCGAGGCGTACAGCTTCTAGCGTCTTTGGCAGATCAGCTCGTAGCGCAGCTGCGATTGTCTTCACCGCACGCTTTGCATCGAGTGTAATCGCTCCTCGATGCCCGAGGCGCCCGACAACGTTGTGCGTTGAAAGGACGAGACGAGACGGACAGGCCTGATTCTCGATTCGACTGAGAATGTGAGGTTTGAGGAGGTGAGCATCGTCAATAAGATACAGACGGGGTTTGTCGGGCAACACCGCCTCCAACGCGATACTATCGGCTTGGGGATCAAGCAAGCGCAGCACTTCGAAGCCGCCACTCGCAAGCTCCCTCGCAGCTTGATACGAGCAGATCGATTTTCCTGCGCCAGGCTCGCCAATGAGACGTGCTGAATAGGCGACCCTCAGTTGCGCCTGAACAGTGCCCACCTCGATCAAACACGGACAGGCCACGGCGTCAGACGGCCCCAGCGCATAGCCCATTAGCGCTGGCCCCAATCCGCGGTCGCCATCAAATGTCACTGCCTCCCAAACTGCGCTGCCATGGAGATTCGGAGGCTTAAGTAGCGTCGCCTCGATCCTTTCGACTAGGTCCACGACCTTTGCTTCGAGCAAAGGCACGGCACGCAGTGCCTCAATCACCTGCGGTAGGTGATCGGCGTGCTCGGGATAAAACTCAGTTATCACTCCAGGAACGTCAGCCATCAACGCCTGGATTTCCTCCCAACCCAGTACGTCGACACTGAACAGGCCTTCTGCCCTACGCGCGACTGACAGTTCCCGAGCAGCCTTTTGCAAAAGCGCATCGGTCGGAGCTGTGGTAGCAAATATCCACTTTTCCAGCCGAGGGGAGAATTTTTCCGCTTTGGCAACTTCCAACAATACTTCGGACCATTCAGCCTTACTGCCGTAGTTGCAATCTTTTCCCTTGCACTGAACACCCCAGTACGATGAGCGGTCGCCGCCGGGAGAGCCGAAGACATCGACACCGTGCTGAGCCTGCCCCCTCCGCCCATTTTTTTGCGCGAACGGATCCCGCCATACTCGCTTGAATAAGGCGTGGCACAAATCCTCAAATGTTCCCCACTCCTTAGGAGGAGCAATCTGTTTTGCGCGAAACTGCATTTGGCCTCTGTGATCTATTTGCGTACAACTCAGGATTCTCACGTCCATTTGTCTATGGAGCGCCGACCGTAAGTACATACCCCCTTAGGACACGGTGATATCGCGCAATATGTTGCGGGGCACCATCGGCCGCTTAGGAGTCGAAGCCTCCGCGGTCACTCATCGTCGCGCTGTCTCGATGAAGCGATTGATTCAGTTACGACAGGCTAAGACCCGACTTTCGTGAATGAAGGATGGCGGTGACGTCGGAAAAATCGTTTTATCATCCAGCGACGCTTACATGGCGACATGTCTCGTACCCGAAGCGCGCGTTGGAAGCCGACAGGATCGACCGTTTCGCCGGAAGGTTCCGCGTCATCTGTACGTTCGCGCGACTCGTCGTTACCATAACAATACAGTGAGTCGATTGGTGGAATCTGAAAGCGCGAAGCTGTTGCCCTTTCTCACACTTAGTCACCTGCACCAACTACTTGAATGTTAGCATCGGCAACACGGACACTTGAGGACTCGCTTCGCAACCTTGCCAAAGGACATCCTGCACGAACAGGCCAACCAGGGACACACGATTCTCGAAAAGATCGACGCGTACAGCGATGTCAGCTTCGCCGTTGTGCTGCTAACGCCAGACGATGAGGGATGTGTGAAGGGAGGCCATCCGCAACCCCGTGTCCGACAAAACGTCCTGCTTGAACTCGGCTTTTTCATAGGACGACTTGGCCGAGAAAAGGTGTGTGCATTGAAGCGCGGGGATCCGGAAATCCCCAGCGACTACCTTGGTGTCATCTGGCACTCGATGAATGTAGGGGATTGGAAGAGCGCCCTTTGCCGCGAGTTGGACGCAATGGGCTTTGAAATCGATTGGAAGAAGGCGATGCAGGCATGATTCACGAAATGGATCTTCATGCTGAACACGCTATCATGCGTACATAGTCAAAGGAGAAAGGTATGGCGACTTACAAAGAACTGAAAGCCAAGATGGATGCTCTTGCGGAGCAAACCGAGGCTGCCCGTGTTGCGGAATTTCAAGCGGTTGTTGAAGAAATCCGCGCAAAAGTTGCAGAGTACGGAGTGACCGAGAAAGACATCTTCGGCAAACAGCGTGGCCGCTCTGCGAAGGCGGTAGTCGACGCAAAGTATCGCGACCCCAAGACTGGTGCGACCTGGTCAGGCCGCGGCCGCGCACCCGCCTGGATCAAAGACGCCAAAAACCGCGATCGCTTTCAGATTCAAGAATAAACCTCTTCGGTTCGTTAATCCTTTGGAAAGTGGTACGGCGTGTAGCGCATGGTTGTTGCATACCTTGCTCTAGCCACCTCTGGTTCACGCGATACCCGACAGCCCGGAGCAGCAGGATCCCTTCAGGCAGAGCTATCTGAGCTTAGCTGCGTGTACTTGAATTGGAGGGTGAAGCATCATGGCTCAGCCGACGTTCAACATCTTTGACGCCCTGTCCGTTTGGGGCAAGACACTTCCGACCTGGCAGCATTTCCTGCTGAGCAAATTGGTGGAGGACGTTGAACTGCCCGACGCCGTGCTCGATGATGTTTTCTCTGAGTACCTGATTGACCAAAACCTGGCTGGCCCCGACGCGGCCCGCGTTGCTTGGGACCCGGAACCTCCTCAGTTCCAGCCAGATGCTCCTACAGTGGTCAGTACCTTGACGACGATGACAGGCGTCTCCGGCGTCAACGCGCTGGCCGCCGGTGAAACGCTAAGCTTCGGACCCAAGCTCACGGTGATCTACGGACCCAATGGGGCCGGAAAGTCTGGCTATGCACGGGTGCTGAAATCCGCGTGCTTTACGCGATCGAAGGATATTGGGATCTTGGGCGATGTGAAGCTTGTGAAGAGCAAGCAGCCGAAGCCAACTGCGAAGTTCTCCTTCGACGATGGTTCCGCCGTGAACTTTGTTCATCAGGAACCCTGCCAGCGAATGCGCGATGGCTTCGCGGTCTTCGACTCAACCTGCGTAAGCGTGCATCTGGACGGCCGCAACGCGTTCCAGGTCATGCCGTACCTGTTCGATGTATTTCCGCGCATGGTGGCGGCATTCACCGAACTGCAGACCAAACTCCGAGACCAGATCATGCGGCGCACGCCTGCCGCCGACAAATTCGTCATCCAGAACAGCACATCCGAAGTCGCGACGGCACTCTCTGCCCTCACTGCAAAGACGGATCTGGCTCGACTTCAAGAGCTTGCGGTGTATGGTGACGCCGAAGCTGCCCGGCTCTCTGCGATCGAACAAAAATTGGTCGAGTTGCGCACCACGGACCCGCAGGAGATCATCAAGAGGAACGAACAGCGTATTGCCGACCTGAAGGCCGTCCACGCGTCCATCGGTGCCCTAGCGCAATCGATCCAGCCGTCGCTCGTGCAAGGCATCGCTGAAGCGGCGGCGCGTATAACGGCGCTGGTGGAGCAACGCGCTGCGCTGTCGGCTGCCCGTTTTGGCGGCGAGCCGGTTCAACCTGTCGGAACCCGTGCGTGGCTGGATCTGCTGGCCGCTGCGATCACCTATGGCGAGGAAGCGTATCCAGGCGCCCCATTTCCTCCGCAGACGGACGGTGCGCGCTGCGTGCTATGCCAACAAACTTTGGATGCCGCCAGTGCGGATCGCCTGACCAAGTTCTACCAGACGGCCACCAGCGATGTGGAAGCTCAGCTCGCTGCCACTCGGCGCACGCTGAAATCGCACAGCATCGCTCTGGGCGAGGTAGGACTGTCTTTTTTCGACGAGGAGAGTGCCGCACGGCGCACCGTGGAAGAACTCGATGCGGCACTGACGGCGGCGATTGTCGGGCACGTTGAGGGCTTTCGTACCGTTGTGGGCGTGCTAAGCAATGCAGTGGCGACAGAGATAGGTCCGGCACTGTCGTTGCTCGCGTATGACGCCATCTCGGACCGAGTGTCCGCGCTTGCAGATCGGCTGGATCAAGACAACGTAAAGCTCCGGCAGAGCGATCCTCAGGTGTTGATCGACGCGCTGCTTCTGGAGTTGCAACTGCTCAAGGACCGACAGTGGTTGGCCGGCCAGTACGTTGCCGTGGGAGACGCAGTCGAAGACCTGAAATGGGTGGCAAAAGCGAATGCATGTCTCCGCAGCCTGCCCACCATCCAGCGCGACGTCACAAGCAAGCAGAAGGCCCTGGCCAAGGAACTCGTTGCACAGGGTTTCATCGCTCGATTCACTGAGAACTGCACCGCGCTTCAGCTGACGCTACCGGTGCAATTCAAGTTTGCCGGCGAGGCAGGGACCACGGAACGGAAGATCGAAATTGCCAACGCCGGGATGACCGGAGTCGATCCTTCGCAAGTGCTCAGCGAGGGAGAGCAGACGGCAGCTGCGTTAGCCGACTTTTTGACAGAGGTGGAACTCAACGGCGCTTGCGCAGGGGTAATCTTCGACGATCCAGTAACGTCGATGGATCACGTGCGCAAGGAGGCGATCGCGCAGCGGCTGGTGACCGAAGCCGATCGGAGACAGGTCATCGTCTTCACGCACGACATCTTGTTCACAAACTATCTCGCGACGGCTGCCGAGGAGAAGGGGGTGGCGTTCGCCGGACGCACCGTTTGGCGCGATGATACCAATTCGCCCGGAGTCATCGATCGGCTGGCCTTTCCACACGAACACTATGAAGGGGCTGCGCATGACCGGGCGAAGGGGCACTACGAGTCGTCGCGGACCTTGGTGGGCGACCCTCAGCGGGACGCATTGGAGAAGGCCTGTGGCAGTCTGCGAACCGCCTATGAGGACTTCATCCAGAAGAAGCTGTTCCATAACGTGGTGCGGCGTTGGCGGGAGAACATCCCCTACACGGTGAATCAGGTGTACTTCGACGAAGCGATTGCGGCGCGCGTTCATGATCGAATGGTTGTGCTATCGCGCTACATCGACGCACATTCTCATTCTGAAGACTTCTATGAGATGCCGCTCACAATCGATTCTGTCAAGAGCGAATTGGCCTATTTCGATGCGATCAAGTCGGACTACAAGAAGGCCCGTACGGAATGGGAAAAGACGAGGCCAAAGGCCGGCAGTATCTTCAGTTGAGTCACTTTTGGAAAACGCTTGAACATGTATGACCTGCACCGACTGGGGTGGAACAGCTTCCAGCAGCTTTGCCTCACCATCGCCCGGGAAGTTCTTGGGCAGACGGTGCAGTCATTCTTGGATTCGAACGATGCTGGGCGCGATGGTGCTTTCGCGGGAAGCTGGACCCCGTCATCAAAACAGCACTTCAGCGGTAACTTCGTCATCCAATGCAAATTTTCCAGCAAGCCAGGCAGTTTGCTGACGAAGTCCAGCATCGCGGATGAGATTCCAAAAGTCCGAAAGCTCGTTTCCGACGGACTTTGTGATGTCTACATCCTGATGACGAACGCCGGCGTGTCCGCAAAACAGGAGGCTCAGATCAAATCTGCGCTGAGCGGCGCCGGAGTGAGGGACGTGCTGATATGCGGGTCCACCTGGATCGAGGACCAGATTAGAGAGAACACGCGGCTGCGGATGCTTGTGCCCCGCGTCTATGGCTTGGGCGATCTGAGCCAGATTCTGGACCAGCGCGCCTACGCTCAGGCTCGCGCCGTCCTTGAGTCTTTACGTGATGATCTAGCCAAGGTCGTCATCACGGAGTCCTACCGCAAGGCCGTCAATGCGCTCGACGAGCATGGGTTCGTCTTGCTAATCGGTGAACCGGCTGCAGGCAAGACGACAATCGCCTCGATGCTGGCGATGGCGGCCGCCGACAAATGGAAGTCGTCGGTTCTCAAACTGGCCGACCCGGCCAAAATCGTGGAGCGGTGGAATGTTGACGAACCTTCGCAGTTCTTCTGGATCGATGACGCATTCGGCGTAACGCAATACGAATCACCGCTGGTGCATGGCTGGAACCACTCGTTGGCGCAGGTCAAGACCATGCTGCGCCGAGGTGCCAAGATAGTCATGACGTCCAGAGACTACATCTACAACAGGGCCCGCCACGATCTCAAGGAAAGCGCATTTCCTCTGCTCGGCGAGAGCCAGGTTGTGATCGATGTACATGATCTGTCCGACTTGGAAAAGCAGCAGATTCTTTATAACCACCTCAAGCTGGGCAAGCAGACCACCGAATTCCGAGTCGCCATCCGACCTCACTTGGAGTACATGGCTGCGCATCCGCGCTTCATTCCAGAGACCGCACGACGTATTGCAGACACCTTGTTTACAAAAGATCTCTACCTTGGCAAATACCATTTGGGCGCGTTCGTGGAAAAGCGGGAACAGCTTCTTCTCGAAGTGATCCAGGGACTGGACGCGAGCAGCAAAGCAGCGCTGGGCCTGATCTACATGAGAAAGGACCATCTTGAAAGTCCGATCATGTTGCAAGGCGCCGAGCAAACCGCCATCGAGAGGCTGGGCAGTACGTTGGGAGAGTGTATTCAGGCGCTCGATGCACTTAATGGCAGTCTCGTGACACACATGCATGTGGACGACCAGCCGGTATGGCGATTCAAGCATCCGACGATCGGCGATGCCTACGCCGCGACCCTGGCTTTCAGCCCGGACCTGCTTGGCATCTTTCTCAGCGGCAGTTCCACCGAGAATCTTCTGTCTCAAGTCACATGTGGGAAGGTCGGTGTCGAGAAGGCTGTCATCATTCCCAAGTCGCTGTTTCCGGCGATGATGGAGCGTCTAAGGGACTTCTCGAGCAGCAACCAGTACAAGGTTGAGTGGATGTCATCGTGGGGTGCTCGGTGGACGCTCTATCGGTTTCTCGCCAATCGCTGTTCGAAGGATTTCCTAGCAGCGTATCTTGAGCAATCTCCAGATGTCTTGCAGCGCGTGGCCAAGCCGGGTCTGAGTCTCAGTGCAGTTCCCGAAGTTGATCTTGCCGTGCGCTTGCATGAATTCGGCCTTCTTCCTGAGGAGGCCCGCAAGGCATTCGTCGAGACGGTGAGCACTTATGCCGTCGAGGGCGAAGATCTGTATGCGCTGGATGATCCTAGTGTGCGGAGTGTGTTCCAGGACAGCGAGTTTGACGAACTGGTGGAAGCGGTCAGAACGGATTTGCTTCCCAAGCTGCAGGATGTCCGGATCAATGCGCAGAGCAGTCACCTGTCTTCTGACGCGCCGGATGAACACATGCAGGGAATCCTCGAATCGTTCGGCACCCTCAAGAAGCGGTTTGGCGAAGACGAACAACTGGTCAATCTCATTGACAAAGAAATCGATCTTGTGAACAAGTGGATCTCCGAAACAGAGCCACCGGAGCCGAAGGTGGGTCCGAGAGTTCTCGGAGCCGTGGAGCATTCAGAGGAGAAGCACGGCACGAGAAGTATCTTTGATGATATTGCCGATTGATGATTCTAGGCCCCCAGTCGGATTGAAGGGTATTGTCATCGAGCACCTGAAGCCACGATCGCAAAACTGCGCCGCATGCAGACCGGGCAGCTCGAATTGAGGCCGGAGGATCTGAATACCAACGAAGGCGCCGTCGAAGTGGCGGCCGCTCACGACAAGAGCTTCATCTCCTCATCTGATCTGGCCGGCCTCGCCGGCCTGACAGCGCCTGACACGAAACTGCGATCGGCATCGTTACGCGGCCCACTATGCTGTTTCCGTCCCTGAGCACAGCGGTAGCGCTGCAACTACCATGCCGCCTACCCTGCATGCTCGCCATCAGCACTACGGCTCGCCCAGTACGCACTTAACCAGCGCTCCAGAGAAGATATTTCGTCCGACGTAAGCAGGATGACAAGTGAAGGTGGGATACCCTCGCTCGCCTTGAACTCCCCAATGAACACCGAACTGGTACGCTGTGTGCCCGCCAATCGCTTCACACGAAGCAATTTAACCATCGAGCCCTGTTCCCGTATCAACATCACCGTTCCCCAATCGGCAGCGATATTCCAATCACATTGATTTTCTCCCGTCTGCCGGCGAAGCCGTTGCAATGCCTCAATGCCACGGCGGACCACCTCACCGAGTGGTACGCGCTGCATTCTTGACTCCTCGGTCAACGCATCAAACGTTGACCATGTCATGCTGATATTTCGATGGGCGCAGCGCCCCGTACGCTTCCGATTGACAAGCGAGAACACAAAGTCTCCGTCGTATTGCATGTAGTCGACTGCCTCCTACTCGTAGCCCTCAAGACGAGGCGGAACTCAAACGAATATGGCAACAATGTCTGAAACCGACCGGAGTGTGGAATGCCACTCCCCACTGCGGGCAAACGACTATTGCGCGTGACTCGCTCGTATCTCGACACGACGATCGGGAGATAGACAGCGAATCAATTCCGCACGAATGTGCATCTCGCATGAGGTACCAGGAAGCACCTTGCCATGGCCACGCGCATCGATCGCTGCGGTCACGCCCCGGCTTGTCAGATACCACTTCACGACCTCGGCTCTGCGCTGTGACAAGGCGACGTTGTACTCTTTCGAGCCCAATCGATCCGTGTATCCCGCGACATCAATGTGACGAACGGCCGGCATGGCGATCAGCTTCGCTGCAATCTCATCTAACTCGGCTCGCCCTTCTGGATTGATTGCATCGACATCGCCCTCGTCGAATGCGAACAGAGCATCCGCTGCCAATACGATAGGCTTTTCTTCGACCGGCACCGGCGTCGCTACTACAGGCTGTGGTGGTGCTCCACACTGAAAGGTCATGGCGTCTGTATCATCGATTTTCTGCACCGGATCGCTCAGCCGCTGCTGCTGATCAAGCAGCCGAACCGGCTGATCGCCACACACGCGTTGTGCTTCACGCATACACGCACTCAACGGCTCGAAGAGACCGTGGCACTCGACACGAAAAGCTCGGGATCCGTCGGCAAGATCGACCGCATACGCGTTGAAGGTTGGGCCGGATGCGGATGAACACGCCGCAAGCGTCGAAACAGCCAACGCTACCGACACAAGGGATTTCAGCATAGTCACTCTCCAGGTTCGTGATCGGTGGTAGCCGATTCAAAACCCATACGGGTCGAATTCATCTGTCAGTCCTCAATTACTCGCCCCGGTTATTTCAACTGGTACAACATGCCGGCGCCAACCACCCGCTGCGATCCGCTAAAGCCGCCATCGAGCAATGCCTTCAGGTTTTCAGTAATCCGCATCTGCAAGCTGACGGCCATCGCCTTTTGCCTCTGGAACGTCGATGCCCCCACGCCCGTGCCGAACAGTGCATCCCGGATCGAATTGCGGAATCGAGGCCATCACACCGACCGCCGCAATCCTCTGGCGAGCCATAGCATTGGTCTGTTGCAATTGCGAACCGAGACTATTGATCGGAGATTGCTTCCCGGTGGCGCCATCGCCAATCGTGCGCCCGGCGCACCCACTGCTATCATTTCCACCGACACGTTGACAGTCCGCTGGGTACTACTGGAGCGCCAGTTATCAATCAAAGGACCAGACCAATTTGTTCCGCCCAGGCAGCTGCAATGCCGGTCGCGATATCGCTTTTGCGCACGGGCGACCGCGTTGTTGCCGGTCGCGACCGACGCCGTCCCGCGGCAGTAGCATAGTTCCCAATCACCATCGCATATTAGGCCGACGCCATGCAGAAACCCGCATGGACAAAGATGTTCAAACAACCGAGTCGATTACACAAGTCACATCAACCAAATTTAAGACGATACATATCATCGCAGCCAAGCAACCGAAATCACACCAATCACATCCGACAAATTATATTTCAACCTATCGCATCAACTTCACCTCACCAAATCTAGAATATACCCAAATCCATAAATCGGCTTGAAAACATAACCATTTTCAGGATTAAGATTTAGTTTTGTTCTAACATTCGATATATGAGTATCGACAGTTCGAGACACCGAAACAGGATGCTGCCTCCAAACAATATCCAACAAGTGACCACGAGACACCGAGTTACCCAAGTTTCTAAAAAATAATAAAGCAATATCAAATTCCTTAGGTGTTGTCTCCACACACGCACCATTCGCGAGCAAGATCTTCCTTCGAAGATCAAACTCAAACTCCCTAACGCTTAGCCTGCCTTTCAAATCAACTCCCGCAATGGATCGCGCGAGAGCATTGACGTATGCCGCCAAAACATCACCGGATATCGGCTTAACCAAATACCCATCTGCTCCAGCAGCAAGAATCCGAACGAGATCTTCGTCACGTCCGCGCTTACTCAAAAATATAACGGGTACACGTCCAGGTAGATTTTTATGCGCCCATAGCATGACCTCTTCACCCGAAATATCGGTCACCAACCAATCGAGTATCAGAAGATCGTACGTTTCACGACGGAGTTGACGAATTATCTCGTTCCCCGATGAAAACGTTTGACATACGTGACCAACTCTCACTAGCGCCTCCTTCGCAAAACCACGCGCGACAGGATCAGGCCCGAGTATCGCAATTCTCATAAAAAAGCCACCTTAAATACCTAGAAGGTAAATTCAGATAGAAAAATGGTTATATCAAAGTATTTCCACGACGATCTGTCCGATACGTCTTGCCTGCTCTGAATCCATCGGTATTTCGTCGGCGTATGGCTCCGCTCTGGTGGACACTTCCTACACATTCACTAGCAACAGCACCCACACTCGCAAAGTCCATCTCACTCTCAGGCGTCAGCTCCGATATCCTCGCCCCACAGGCGTAAAGATTCGTCCCCGATACAGCGGTAGAGGGCCTCCGAATTCAGCGCCGAGCACCCTTGATGGTTGAGGGGCAGCGGTGCTTGACGAATCAACCCATGCCGTCCAGCACCGCCTATTTGCCCGTTGCAGAAGCCGGTCAACCGTGTTCAACGGTCAATCGCTACGGCCCGATACCGCCGCGCCTAAATGAAAGGCGGACGACATTACAAAATCTCGACACGCCGATCAGAGCACAAGCTCTTCTTGGTCGGCCATACCGACTGACCGTCCTCGAATTGGAAAGCATGAAACCCGTCCGAACACGGGGCGTGGAATCACACCCTGCGATGCGCTCACCACTGCATCGACGCCCCCATCCCAATCGCAGTACCGCTCCCGCCCAGAGACGCGCCCGCACGCATCTTGATGTTCTCGGTAATCCGTGCCGTGGCGCCAAGCGCGACCGCACTGTAGCCTTGGTATGAACCCACGCCCACACCCACCGATAGCACCTTGTCTTTATCGACGTCGGGAATCATCGTCAGCGCCGTTGCAGCTGCGACGCCCGAATAGGCCTTGCGAGCCGTGTCGTTGATGCCTTGTTGCAGTTGACCTGCCGTCTGATTCAATGCCACATTCAACTGACCCAAATTGACGGCATCGGTCGGCGCGGTACCCGGCGCGACATTTGTAATCTGTCGTTCATGCCCCGGTGCACCCACCGATACCGAATTGTTGCGATCCGCCACGGAGCCAGCACCGAGCGCCAACGAGTTACTCCCCGAGGCCTGTGCGCGGGCACCGAGCGCGACGGAATCGTTACTCGACGCTTTCGCGCCATTTCCCAACGCCGTGCTGCTATTGCCCGAAGCAACTGCACCCGCACCGCCGGCAGTTGATTGCTTCCCGGACGCCCGGGGTGCGGTCGCATCGTCCTGACCGGTCTGAAACATCCCGGCCGAACCCGTTTTGACGCTCGACATATCGCTCTGCAACTGCTGCACGTTGTTTGTCACGTTCGCGACCGAGCCTTGAACGTCCTTCACTTGCTGATTCGTATAGCCGTTGGCGGCCTGCACGGCCCCGTCGAGCTGCCGCAGATTCACCGCATCAGTCGCCTCCTTACCGTCCGCGACATTACTGATCGTGCGCTCCTGACCCGATGCACCGACTGATACCGTGCCAGCCGTATCGTTCTGTGCTCCAGAATATTTGCCGGTATACTTTTCCGCGCCGCGGTCTGCAACGGAGCCAGATCCGAGTGCAACGTCGCCATCCCTCTTGGCGCTCGCATTGTTACCGATCGCAACCGAGGTATCACCGGCCGCAGTCGCACCAGGCCCGATCGCCGCGCTGCCCGCACCGACCGCCTGCGAATCTGGCAGCGAATTGGTGGTGCCACCGTTAGCGTGAAAGTACTTGATGCCACCACCATTCGAGATATTCGCTACCTGCTGTCCGAGGTTCGCTACGTTTTGGTTCGTCTGATAAAGCTGCGCACCATTGACGGCATCCGCGCTCTTTTCGGACAGATCCCCCTGTGCGAGATTCGACAGCTTCGTCCCGCCCGTCTTACCCCCGTCCGTACTCGGCGTGCCGCCCAACGTCACGCTGTTGTAGTTGATTGATCCGTCCGGATTCTTGTCATACTTCACCGCTTGGTCATTCGCCTGCTGCTGCGCTTGCTCCACCTGGTAAAGCTGCGAACCATTAATCGCGTCCGTGCTGCTCGATGAAACATCACCCGTCGCAACGTTCGTGATCTTTTTGCCCGCCATGTTCAAGCCAGATCCTGATAGCGTCGGTCCTCCGTTGTCGATACCGACGCTCGTAAAGGTCGGCGTATCGCTCGTTGCGATCGTGATATCAGCACCGTTCTGCGTAAGCGCGATATTCTTGCCGCCGTTGAACGTGACGGTCGAACCAGGCTGCACCGCCGTCACGGACGACCCGCTCGTGTTACCGCCCGTTGTTACGTTCCATCCCTGATTCAGCGCATTGATCGCATCGCTCAGGTTGGTTTGCTTGCCACCCGCGATGCTGAACGTCGGACCGGTCATCTGACCCGTCGACGGATCGTAAGAGGCACCACCACCGATCACCGCCGCCGCATTGTTGCCAAGCGTCGACACCGTTTGATTGGTCTGATACAGCTGCGAACCATTGACGGCATCCTTGCTGTTCTGCGAGATGTTGCCCGCCGCGAGGTTCGTCATCGTCGTGGGCGAGCCGCCCGGATTCAACGTCACGCTGCTGTAGTTGATCGATCCGTCCGGATTCTTGTCGTACTTCACCGCCTGGTCATTCGCCTGCTGCTGGGCTTGCTCCACCTGGTAAAGCTGCGAACCATTGATCGCATCCGCGCTGCTCGATGAAACCTCACCCGCTGCGACATTCGTGATCTTTTTGCCCGCCATGTTCAAGCCAGATCCTGATAGCGTCGGTCCTCCGTTGTCGATACCGACGCTCGTAAAGGTCGGCGTATCGCTCGTTGCGATCGTGATATCCGCACCGTTCTGCGCAAGCGCGATATTCTTGCCGCCGTTGAACGTGACGGTCGAACCAGGCTGCACCGCCGTCACGGAAGCCCCGCTTGTGTTGCCGCCCGTTGTTACGTTCCACCCCTGATTCAGCGCGTTGATCGCATCGCTCAGGTTGGTTTGCTTGCCACCCGCGATGCTGAACGTCGGACCAGTCATCTGACCCGTCGACGGATCGTAAGAGGCACCACCACCGATCACCGACGCCGCATTGTTGCCAAGCGTCGACACCGTTTGATTGGTCTGATACAGCTGCGAACCATTGACGGCATCCTTGCTGCTCGATGAAACATCACCCGTCGCAACGTTCGTGATCTTTTTGCCCGCCATGTTCAAGCCAGATCCTGATAGCGTCGGTCCTCCGTTGTCGATACCGACGCTCGTAAAGGTCGGCGTATCGCTCGTTGCGATCGTGATATCCGCACCGTTCTGCGCAAGCGCGATATTCTTGCCGCCGTTGAACGTGACGGTCGAACCAGGCTGCACCGCCGTCACGGAAGCCCCGCTTGTGTTGCCGCCCGTTGTTACGTTCCACCCCTGATTCAGCGCGTTGATCGCATCGCTCAGGTTGGTTTGCTTGCCACCCGCGATGCTGAACGTCGGACCAGTCATCTGACCCGTCGACGGATCGTAAGAGGCACCACCACCGATCACCGACGCCGCATTGTTGCCAAGCGTCGACACCGTTTGATTGGTCTGATACAGCTGCGAACCATTGACGGCATCCTTGCTGTTCTGCGAGATGTCGCCCGCAGCAAGGTTCGTCATCGTCGTGAGCGAACCGCCCGGATTCAACGTCACGCTGTTGTAGTTGATTGATCCGTCCGGATTCTTGTCGTACTTCACCGCACTGTTACTCACTGCGGTAAGTTGATTGACGTTGACGGCATCGGTACCCACCGTCCCGCCAGCAACATTCTTGATTTGGCGTTCGGCACCCGCTTGACCGACGGATACCGCCCCATTCACTGGAATGGCATCACCGCTAAAAGCCGCAGGACCTTGTGCATTCGACTCGCCAACACTATTCGAGCCAAGTGCTACGCTGTCGTCAGGCGCGGCCACGGCACCCGCGCCGAGTGCAACGGTCCGTGCCCCACTCGCGCGGGTTTGAGTATTCGGATCGTAGTTCGCGCCCGTCGATATGCCGTCGTTCCCGGCGAGATTTGTGTCGGCCGAACCAATCGCAACCGACCGATATCCCGATGCGAGCGCGGAATCCCCCATTGCGATGCCACTCACACCACTCGCATAGGCGACGTTGCCGATTGCGGTCGAGAAGTCGGCAGTGGCGGCCGACTGGCGTCCAATCGCAATACTGGTGTTGCCGCGGGAAAGCGCCACTACCCCAATTGCGACACTCGAGTTTTGAGTACTCGACGCTCCCACGCCGAGTGCAACACCGCCAACGCTCGCGTTGGCACGATCACCCAGCGCAGTACCCGCGGATGTTGCCTTCGCATTGTTACCCACCGCTGTCGAGCAACCGCTCTGGAGCATATAAGTGCTGCCGCTCGACGGTGGGTTTCCGGGGTTATTCCGATTAACGAAATTTTGACCACACGTCGAGTCGGTGGACGCGGTCCGTCCAGATCCGCCATTGTTCGCCGAGCCCGACACCGTGGTCTGTGCCGTCGCGAGCGAAGCAGTCACCATCCCGACAGTGGCAATAGACGACAGCATGGCGCCGCGCCGACTGCTACGCCCCAGCCTCCCTCTCGCCTTACCATTTTCCTGAACAGCGATCCAAGCACCAAGTGCGTCATTCCAAAGAGAGCGATATATCTTGTTCATATAACGATCACCTACCGTTTCCCGTGAATTAAGTATAAAAATTAGGACTATTGATTTTCATATAAACAAATTCCATAGCGCACACAAAACATTCAATCCACGATCCGATGCATTTTCGCAGCGAAGAATACTAGGTCGCCAAATCACGGTCCACCTTGTGATTTCTGTTTTTGCAAAACTTCGCGACGAATAACACGATAAATACAATCGCACACTCAAACTAACTACTCAAAAAAATCAATCTTGACAATTTCTGAAATTTAACTACGCACGCGAATTAATTATTTTATTTAGACATGCAATACGCCATACAAAATTAGATCGACTTCGCAGGCTCGACCAATAACCCCTATGCCACGCGTTAGAAATGCGCAGGGTTATTTCCCGCCCGAAGTAACGTGCAGTGAATGTCGAGAACTGGAAGAGGCACCAATGAGCGGAAGCCCAAGGCTGAGCCCGTGCGGAGCCGGACGGAATGCGAGCAGTTCATGGACCCGACGACGTGCCGCAAGACGGCGCAGACATTGGCATTGGGGGCGCCTTTGATTTTCATGCGTTTTTCCGGTTAGGCGCTTTTAGGCCCGACAAGGCCTTGCCTTGCGGCCCTAAATATTAATTCCGATAAAACAATGGCTTAGTGTCTACCCTACGCTATCGAAGCAGAGGGTGTCTCCGGACGAGGTGAATCGAAGATGAGAGGTCCCTTCACCGGCGGCGCCAGTTCACCCCGTCGTTAGGCGCTCCGACTGGTTGACGGAATGGGGTTGTCGGCCGCGATGCTCGGCAAGATCCGCTTTGCGTACAGTGACACGGGAAAATTGAAGGTGCCGCGCAAGTTGATGCCCTCGATATGAGTTGGGGCGATTCGCCGGAGTTGCTCGGCCGCGATCGGCTGCCCCCGGGTAGCTTCGATGTTCTCCAGGGCTCGTTGCATGTGGGTGGTATTCCAGGCCATCAAGATGTTCGAGAGCAGGGTCAACGCCGACGACACTGCCGCGAGCGATTCCTGGCGCCGAGCTAGCTCCACCGGAATGCGACCGATGTGAATTGCGCGTTGCACGGTATGCACGGCTTCTCCCCGATTCAGGGCATGTTGCAACTCCGACCGGAAAGAGGCATTGGTGAAGTAGTCGATCAGAAAAATACTTCTGAATAGGCGGCCGATGTGAACGCCGCCATCGTACACAGCCTGCCCTCGAGCAGCTGATCCGAATCTGGCAATCGCTTCGACCGCCGTGCATTGGCCAGAGCGAATTGATGCGGCGATCCTCACGAATTCGTCCCACACGTCAACGATGAGACCGAGTCGGACGTCGCGATCCGTGACCCCTGCGAGCCGCGCCGGCACCACCTGACTGCGAGGCACGTGCAGACGTCGGTCACGAAGGTGTGACAGGCGAGGGCATAAATCAAAGCCAAGTGCCCGGGACACGCCCATCGCGAAATCGGTGTAACCGTGCGTATCGACGGCGAGTTGAGCGATGTCCTTGGTTGCGCTTTGCCGGACGACGCCCTCGATTGCTGCGCCTGCTTGTCGCTCATTCAGGATGATGGGCTGGTCGTAGAAAATGCCCCAACGATCCAGCACATGCGTGTACATCCCGATGGATGCCGTACGGCGACGAGGGTCTGCACGTGCTCGCCAAATCGTCCGGGTTGTCTCCAGCGACATCATGTCAGACGATGCGAGATCGGCTCGGCCCCAGTGGGCGGCGATTGGGTGCTCGTGCATGAACTCGAGAACGGCGTCGGCGGCTGCACGCAGCATTCGTTCGTCCGCGAGACGCTTCATCATTTGGCGAATCGCTTCGGTTGACACCTCCGGGACCATCCGAGAAATATCAGCAGCCGTCAGCGAGGTCCCGTGAGCCAGTATCGCCGAATACACCATCAGTAACTCGGTGCGTGACCGCGGCTCGCGTCCGAGCAGGATCCAACTGAAGCGTGTCGCACTATCGATCTCGAGGATGATCTCGGGAAATTGGCCAGGCGGATGTGCTTCGAAGATCTGGCGGCGAAGTTGATCGGTTTGTGCGTCTGGATCCTGCGCAGCCAACGGGTCGAGGTGGACAGCAGTATCCACGCGGATCGAACCATTGACCACCGCATCGTCGAGTAGAGCAAGGCGCTTATCGAGCTGCTCAAGGATCGGCCCGAGAAATTCGTTCGGGTCTTGGGGCAGGCCGAGGTGTCCGTAGTGATTATTGCGCTTTGCCTGCCACTGCTCGGGCGAGATCAGCATATGCGACTGACTTCTGAACGAGAAGCTGTGGTTGATGAAAACCGAGCCGTTGCGCAGGGCGACACGGAGCGCAAAGAGGGTGGCCCACTCGAAAGCAACCATGGCCCGCAGCCGATCGTAACCATCGATCGCCTCGCGCCACGTGCGCCCAAGCCTGATATTGACCCCGTCGGGCAGGAGATAAGCGCGACGTCGATATAGCACACGTAGTAACGAGAGCGCATCGACTACAGGATGAGCACCCTCGGCCTCGAACGGCAGCTGCACGATCCGATTCAAAAGGTTACGGGCGTAGTACCGCTTTCGGACCAGGCACTGCCGGATCTGGCTCCGACGGCTGGTGGGATGCGGTTGCAAAACATCGTCTGCAAGCAGACAAAGCTTCTCCCCGAGCTGTTCGCGCGAGAGGGTTTCATCATTGGCAAGTGCTTTGACGGCAAGCGCGAACTCGCGGAGTTGATCCGCGGCCTTCATCCGCATCGCATCCACTTCGCGTGACGTGTCGTTGACAACCTTCAGTACCCATCGCCGGAGCATCTCGAGTACCTGATCAGTCGCAATACAGAGGGAATACCGCATGAAGCAGGCGGCTTCGATTCGTCGGCTTTGGGGTTCGATTCGCTTGCTGATCGATGGCGGACGGCTTGCACAACGGCGGGCGTAGTGGCGCACCATGGCATCGTTGCATTCAACCGGCCAACGCGTTGCCACCTCGTGCATCGTGAGCAAATTGACTTTGTCGAGGATCTCGCTCATCTGATGGGTCGAGTTGCGCAGCGGGACGGCCCACAGCCACCGCTGGAGACTTGAATGTTCTCCATGGGGCTGCGCCAGTACTCGCGCCCAACTCTCGAGTTTTTCCATACCGACGGCAGACTCGAGCGCGCCATGCAGTTGCCCCTCAATGTCGCGTACGGCCTGGACGACAAACTGCCTGAGCATGCGCTCCGGTGGTATCACGATGCGATGGTCGTAGAACCAACGTTTGAGATCGTTCGTCAACTGGCCGCGTTCGGGGCGGCCGGTGAGTTGTTCTTTGAGCCAACGGATGACATACCGACGTTGATGTTCCGCGACGGCTCGAAAATTGATGGCATCCCGAGCAAAGCGCTGGTGGTCGGATAAGGTCTTGAGGTTGCCATCGTAAAGTGAACGTAAAGTGCCAAGGTCTGGCGGCTTCACATTCAGCTGTCGTCCAAGATGTCGCCAGAGAACCGTGGGAATCTGCTTGTACGAGCCGAGCGGCCGACCGGTCATGCGAAGAAAACCGATGTGCAACGCGACTGCGAGCCGAAAGAGATCGGTGCGTCGTGAATCAATGGCAACACGCTCGCGCTTGGAGAACGTGAAGAATGTGGCGAGCTCGAACTCGCTCAGCTCGCGCGGCACCTGCCGGATCCCGAGATAAGCCAATCGCCAGTGGTCCATCAGCCACTCCGCATCGATGACGAGAGCGGCCCAGCGTAGCGAGGTAAAAAATGAGGTGCTACGGGGAAAGTCGGGATGGCGGCTGCAGGTGTCGATCGCCTAAGAATGGTGTCGGAACGAAAACGAGCCGATGCGCTCACGCTGCGCGAGCTGTCGTCTTTGAGACTAGGTGGCGTACATAAGCAAGGAGCTTGCTCGACCTAGAATTCTCTTGCGACCCTAAAAAATCGCTAGTTCACCTTATGTCAAATATAAGATAGCGAAACCCACGTTTCGATCGTGACTGCGGTCCCCGGCCAGGCATCATAAGCCCCCACACGCTATTTCCACGCCCGCTCGACGTCGGCATAATAGCGCGCGCCGCGCAATCGAACCCGACTGCGCCGGCGATCTGAACCTGTAGCATTCGTAGTCCTGGAGCAGCCATGCGTGACGTCATCGACGGTTTTCTGCGCTTTCAGCGCGACATCTACCCGCAACGTGTCGAGCTTTTCAAGCAACTCGCGACGTCACAGAACCCCAAAGCGCTGTTCGTCACGTGTTCGGACAGCCGCGTCGTGCCCGAGCTGCTCACGCAACGCGAGCCTGGGGAACTGTTCGTGATTCGCAACGCGGGCAATATCGTGCCGTCGTACGGCCCCGAACCCGGCGGTGTATCGGCCACGGTCGAATACGCGGTTGCCGTGCTCGGCGTCCGCGACATTGTGATCTGCGGCCATTCCGATTGCGGCGCAATGGGCGCGATTTCGCGCTGTACCTGCCTCGACAATCTGCCGGCCGTCGCGAACTGGCTGCGCCACGCCGATGCCGCGAAGGTCATCAACGCAGCGCATGAATACGATACGCCGCGCGCGAAGCTCGATGGCCTCGTCCGCGAAAACGTCATCGCGCAACTTGCCAACCTCCGTACCCATCCGTCGGTCGCGCTCGCGCTCGAGCAAGGGCGCATGAACCTGCACGGCTGGGTCTACGACATCGAGACGGGAGGCATCGACGCGCTCGACGGCGCCACCCGAAGCTTTGTCTCGCTGGCGGAGTCGCCCACGGTGGTCGCCGTGGACTCGCGCAATCGCGGCAGCATCTAGTCCACCCGTCCGGCGCGTATCGGCCGGCACGATGCCACATGTGCCGGTACCTTGCCCGCCATTCGTGCCCGCGATCGAACGGCGCGGTGCTTCCTGCAGCGCGTCGCCCGACGCGACTCTGGCGCATGCCCTCGTCTGCATCCGTCCGACCGACTCTCTCGTATGTCTTAGCAGCACGATCCTACGGGCTATCGCCATGCACAACGTCCAGCTTGTCAGCCGCCGATTGCCCGATCGACTGCGTTCGGCAGTGCTATATTCGGCACGATATTCACGCCGAGGCGATCCACGCCCCTTCCCCCGCATGAACGACACGCCGGATAGTGCCGAGCGCTTTGGCTCGTCAGCCCCTTCGCACGATGGCGACGCCGATGCCGCGCGTCGTGCGCATCTGAATCAAGTCATGCTGCAGGTCGCGCGAGGCGATCAGGCGGCGTTCGCCGAGCTGTACCGGCTGACGTCGTCACGCGTTTTCGGTATCGTCATCCGCATGCTCCACGATCAGGGTGAGGCGGAGGATCTGCTCCAGGAGGTCTACGCCACCGCGTGGCGCCGCGCCGATACATTCGACCCCGTACGCGGTGGAGCAATGACCTGGCTCATCGCGCTGGCGCGCAACCGGACGATCGATCGGTTGCGGCAGCATCGCGAGGTGCCGCTTGACGAGGAACAGGTGCTCGACCTTCCCGACGAGGCCCCGACGCCCGCCGCGCTGGCGGAAGCAAGCCAGGAGCGGCAGCGCCTCGAGCGCTGCCTGGAATGGCTCGAGCCGCCCCAGCGCCGCGCAGTGCGTGAAGCCTTTTTCAGCGGTGCGACCTACAGTGAGTTGGCGGTGCGACTGCGTGTACCGCTTGGAACCATGAAAAGCTGGATCCGGCGTAGCCTGATGCAGTTGAAGGAATGTCTGGAGCAATGAATACGCCGGCCGATCACGATCCTGAACTGCGTTGCGCGGAATACGCTCTCGGTTTGCTCGACGCCGACGCGCGTCGCGCACTCGAGCATGCCGTCGATGCCGACCCGGCGTTGAAATCCACGCTCGAGCGCTGGCAGCGCCGTCTAGCTCCTCTTGCCGAAGACATTGCGCCCGTCGAGCCGCCCGGTCACGTCTGGACACGGATTCAGCGGGATGTCGGGTTCCTCCTTAGATCGTCCGCACGCGGCGCAGCGCCGACGGGTGGCTGGTGGAATAGCGTGAACCTGTGGCGCTGGGTCGGCATTAGCGCGAGCGCTGCCGCGCTGGGACTGCTTGCGATCAATTTGGTATGGGTTCGGGAAGCGTCACAGCGTACAACCGCCGTCGAAAGCAACTACATGGTGGCTACCATTTCCCGCTCGGATGGTGTCGCGCACTGGACTGCCACGGTTGATCTACCGCGCGCCCGGATGGTCGTAGTGCCGGCCGACAAGCCGACGATTGCCGTGAACCGCTCGACAGAGCTCTGGCTGATTCCACCGAACGCGAAACCGATTTCTCTCGGTGTCTTCCCGCCCGACGCGCCCGCGTCAATGACGCTGCCGCCCGCGGTCGTCGCGCAACTCAGCGCACGCGCGGTGCTTGCCGTGTCGATCGAGCCGAGCGGCGGCTCGCCGACTGGTCAACCAACCGGCCCGGTGCTCGCTACCGGCACGTTACACGCCGCGTAACGAGCACTGCCCCTTTGCGCCGACCGCCCGGAGCGCTTGCCGCAAGCGCGGCAAGCGTACATCACGCGGCTGAATCGCATCCATCCGGCCTCCGGCTCCGTATATGACGATTATCCCGTCCACGGAGCCCGCATGCCTGCCGCCGCCGTCGCCCTCGCCGCTTTCGTCGGACTGATACTCGCGTTCACGGCCGTGTGGATCGTTCAGCTGCGCTCGCGCAACGCCGGCATGATCGACCCGGTCTGGGCCGCGACGCTCGGCGGCGTGGCCGTGCTCGCCGCCGGATTCGGCACCGGCGCGGAATTGAACCGCGCGCTCGTCGCACTGGGCGGCGGCCTTTGGGGGCTGCGGCTCGCGCGGCACCTGTGGCACCGCAATCACGGGCAGCCGGAAGATGTGCGCTACCGGCAATTTCGCCTGCAATGGGGCGATGCGGCCGCGCGCAACCTGTTCTGGCTGTTCCAGTTGCAGGCGCTGATCTCGATGGCGCTGTCCGTTGCGTTCTTCGTCCCCGCCTACAGCGCGGCAGCCCCGTCCCGGTTCGCGCTTGCCGCCGCGGTCGCGATCTGGTTCGCCGCCGTGGCAGGAGAGACGGCCGCCGATCGCCAGCTCAAGCGCTTCCTGGCCGATCCCGGCCAACGCGGCCAGGTCTGCCGGGCCGGCTGGTGGCGCTATTCGCGACACCCCAACTACTTTTTCGAATGCCTGCACTGGTTTGCCTACACGGTCCTGGCGATCGGCATGCCGTGGGGCGCGCTGGCCCTGCTGCCGCCGTTCCTGATGGCATGGCTGCTGCTCAGGGTGTCCGGCTTGCCGCTGCTCGAAGCCCGCCTCGTCGACACCCGCCCGGGCTATCGCGAATACATGCGCACGACCAGCGCGCTGATCCCGTGGCCGCCCGCGCGGGCCGCGCCCCCTTCCCGCACCGGACCGGATCGTCCCGAAGACAGGAGCACGCGATCATGACCGCTACCGCCTCGCAACCGTCGCCTGCCGGGATTGCCGCGCCCGGCGACACCTGGCTGATCCGCTGCTGTGAGCGCGGCTGGCTGCCGGATCCGCTGATCCGCGCCGGGATGCGTGCGCTGATGCGACAACGCCTGCGCGACGAACACGCCGACGACGGCGAGCGGCGCGCGATGGCCCACGACACGCTGCTGCGCGAACTGCGCGCGAGCCCGATCGCGGTCGAGACGCAAGCGGCCAACACGCAGCATTACGAGGTGCCCGGTGCCTTCTTCGAAGCCCATCTCGGCCCCCGGCTGAAATATTCGTGCGGCTATTACCCGGGCGGCGACGAGACGCTCGCGCAGGCGGAGGACGCGATGCTCGGCTTGACCGCACGGCGTGCCGAACTCGCGGACGGACAGCGCATCCTCGATCTCGGCTGCGGCTGGGGCTCCCTGGCGCTGTGGCTGGCGGAGCGCTATCCCCGCGCACGGATCGTCGGCCTGTCGAATTCGCACGGTCAACGCGGTTTCATCGAGCAGTGCGCAGCCCGCCGCGGGCTGACCAACCTGCGGATCGTCACGGGCAACGTGGCCGAATTCGATTTCGCCTCCGGCGAAGCGGGGTTCGACCGCGTGCTGTCGATCGAGATGTTCGAGCACATGAAGAACTACGGGCAGTTGCTGTCGAAAATCGCCCGCTGGATGCCCGACGACGGCAAGCTCTTCGTGCACCTGTTCGCGCACCGGCTCCTCGCCTATCACTTCACGGCGCGCGACGGGTCCGACTGGATGTCACGCCACTTCTTCACCGGCGGCACGATGCCGTCCGCCGATCTGCTGCTGCACTTCCAGGACGACGTGCGCATCGCCCGCCAGTGGTGGCTCGACGGCACGCACTATGCCCGCACGGCCAACCAGTGGCTCGCGTCGCTCGATGCCGCGCGCGGCCGGGTCATGCCGATGCTCGAAGCGGTCTACGGCGCCGACGCGCGCGTCGGATTCCAGCGCTGGCGGATGTTCTACATGGCGGTCGCCGAATTGTTCGGCTATGCCGGCGGCCAGGAATGGGGTGTCGCCCATTACCTGTTCGACAAACGGCCGGCGCGCAGATGAGGTGCTTCATGCCGTATCGCATCGTCCGCCGCGTCGCCGTCCTGCTCGCGCCGGGTCTCGCGCTCGCCGCCGCCGGCTGCCCCGGCACGCCCCCGAACCCGAACCCGCGCGCCGCCGTGCCGCTGTCGACCGTGCCCGTCGACCTGCCGCGCTACATGGGCCGCTGGTACGTGATCGCCAACATCCCGTATCTCGCGGAACGCGATTACGTCGGCAGCCGGGCCGAGTGGACGCTGCGCGCGGACGGCCGGATCGACGACGCATTCGTCGGCCGGAAAGGCGGCTTCGACCAGCCCGAGAAACGCTACCGCTTCGTCGATTCCGTGACACCGGGCAGCGCAGGCGGCGAATGGCGCGTGCGATTGTTCTGGCCGGTGTACGTCACGCAATTGACGCTCTACGTCGATCCCGGCTATCGCTACACGATCCTCGGCTACCCGGGCAAGACGCTCGGCTGGATCTTCTCGCGCACGCCGACGATGGAGGACGCGACGTACCGCGCGCTGCTCGCCCGGCTCGACGCGATGGGCTACGACACGTCGCGCTTCAGGCGCGTGCCGCAAACACCCGGGCAGATCGGCCAGCCGGGCTTCGCATCGCCGGGCGAGCGCGACTGACCGGGCCCCGCGCATCCGCCGCCCGCTTTGCTCCGTATCTGGTGAAAAGCCGCTACCGAGACCACTCACGCGCCTGCTGGAGACCCATCGCGATGCATCCGCACCCCACTGCCTCGCCGCCCGGGCGGCGGATCGCCGTCGTCGGCGCCGGCATCGCCGGCCTGGCGAGCGCTTACCTGCTCGCCCGCCGTCACCGCGTGACGCTGTTCGAGGCGGCCGACTACCTCGGCGGCCATACCCACACCGTCGATATCGAACTCGACGGCGCGAGCCATCCGGTCGATACCGGGTTCCTCGTCTTCAACGAGCGGACCTATCCGAACCTGATCGCGCTGCTCGACGAAATCGGCGTGGCTGCGCATCCGAGCGACATGTCGTTCTCGGTTTCGGTCGACGGCGGCCGGCTCGAATGGGCCGGCAGCAACCTCAACACGGTGTTCGCGCAACGCCGCAACCTGTTCTCGCCGTCGTTCCTCGGCATGCTGCGCGACATCCTGCGCTTCAACGCATCCGCGCAGCGTCACCTCGAAACGGCGCACCGCCAGCGTCTGTCGGTCGGCGAGCTGCTCGCCGCGGGCGGCTACGGCACATCGTTCCAGGAGCACTACCTGCTGCCGATGGCGGCCGCGATCTGGTCGAGCAACGCCGACGACATCCTGCGGTTTCCGGCGGCGACGTTCCTGCGCTTCTGCCTGAACCATGCGCTGCTGCAGGTCAACGACCGCCCGCCCTGGCGCACGATCGCCGGTGGCGCGCGGCGGTACGTCGAGCGCATTGCCGCGACGCTCGACGACGTCCGCGTGAACACGCCGGTTCGCACGATTCTGCGCGACGAACACGGCGTCACGGTGGCGACCGACGCGGCCGGCCATGAGCGGTTCGACGCCGTCGTGCTCGCGTGCCACGCGCCGACCAGCCTGCGGCTGCTCGCGGACGCCAGCGACGCCGAGCGCGGCGTGCTGGGCGCCGTGCGCTACCGGCACAACGTCGCGGTGCTGCATACCGATACGGCGTTGCTGCCGCGCCGGCGGCGCGTCTGGTCGGCGTGGAACTACCTGAGCCGCCGTACCGCGCCGGCCGCCGGCGGTGCATCGCCCGTGTGCGTCAGCTACCTGATCAACCAGCTGCAGCCGCTGCCATTCCGCACGCCGGTCGTCGTCACGCTGAATCCGGTCGACGCGCCCGCGCCCGGCACGCAGCTCGGTAGCTACGATTACGAGCATCCGCTGCTCGATCTCGCCGCCGTCGATGCTCAGCAACGCCTGCCCGCGCTGCAGGGGCGGCGCCGCACGTGGTTCGCGGGTGCGTGGACCGGCTACGGCTTTCACGAGGACGGCCTGAAATCCGCATTGCGCGTGGTCGACGATTTCGGCGTGAAGCCGGCCTGGGCCACGTCATGAATGCGCCGTTCGCACGCGACGGCAGCGCCGCGCGGCTTCTCGTCGGGTACGTGACGCACGAACGGCTACGGCCCGTGCGCCACGCGTTCACGTATCCGCTCTTCCAGGTCTGCTGCGACGTCGAGCGGCTCCACGAGATCGACGGCCGCTGGTTCGGCATCGACCGCTGGCGGCCGCTCGGCCTCGCGTCGCGCGACTACGGCCCGCGCGACGGCCGGCCACTTGCACCGTGGATGCGTGCCCGCCTCGCCGAAGCCGGCATTCCGGCCGATGGCCCGATCTGGCTGCAGACGATTCCGCGCATGTTCGGCCACGCATTCAATCCGGTGAGCTTCTGGTACTGCTACGACCGTGCGGGCCGGCTCCGCGCGCTGTATGCCGATGTGCGCAACACATTCGGCGCGCACCACGGTTACCTGCTGAGCGCGCCGTGCCACGCGCCGATCGGCGGCGGCACCGTGCTCGTGTGCCGCAAGACGTTTCACGTATCGCCTTTCTGCGACGTCGTCGGGCATTACGCGTTTCGTGTGCGGCAGTGCGGAGACCGCCTGCTCGTCGCCATCGACTACCGCGACGACGGCGGCCTGCTGCTGCGTACCGCGCTCGGCATGCGGGCCCAACCGCTGACCGCCGCGCGCGCGTGGCGCGCGCTCACGCGGCAGCCGCTCAATGCGCTCGCCGTCGTCGTCCGCATCCATTGGCAAGCGCTGCGGCTCTGGCTCAAGCGCGTGCCGTTCCACGGCAGGACGCCCCCGGCCCAGCCGCCCTCCGGGGACGCGCCCGCGTCCCCGCCCGTGCAGGCCTCGCCGCCATGCAGTCCAGCGATGTCCGATCACGAGGTCCGCCCATGACCCTGCTGCATCTGCTCTCGTGCGCGTCGCAACCGGCGATGCCGCTCTCGCCCCGGCTGTTCGTCGCGCTGCTGCGACGCCTCCGGCACGGGCACCTGACGCTCGTGACGCCCGACGGTGCGCAACACGTATTCGGCGATCCGCATCGCCAGCCGGCCGCGACACTACAGATCCACGACTGGCGGGCGTGCCGCGCGATCCTGCGTGCGGGCGACATCGGGTTCGCCGAGGCGTACCGCGCATGCCGGGTCGACACCCCCGACCTCGTCACGCTGCTGCGCCTGGCGATCCGCAACGAGCCGGCGATCGCGCAGACGCTCACGGGCGGCCGCCTCG
This sequence comes from Burkholderia lata, assembly GCF_000012945.1. Taxonomy (NCBI): domain Bacteria; kingdom Pseudomonadati; phylum Pseudomonadota; class Betaproteobacteria; order Burkholderiales; family Burkholderiaceae; genus Burkholderia; species Burkholderia lata. Next base: position 67,652 of record NC_007509.1, on the reverse strand, counting down.
CCCGCGTCTGGTATGCACTGCGCCACCGGCTGCGGATGAATACGCGCGCCGGCAGCCGCCGCAACATCCACGCGCACTACGATCTCGGCAACCGCTTCTACGGACTGTGGCTCGACGACACGTGGACGTATTCGAGCGCCTGTTTCGACGGCGACGAGCAGCGCCCGCTCGCCGATGCGCAGGCGGCGAAATACCAGCGCATCGTCGAGTCGCTCGGCCTGCGCGCCGGCATGCACGTGCTCGAGATCGGCTGCGGCTGGGGCGGCTTCGCGATGCACGCCGCACGCCAGGGCATCCGCGTGCATGCGCTGACGATCTCGGGCGCGCAATACGTGCTGGCGGTCGAGCGGATCGCACGCGCGGGGCTGTCCGATCTCGTGACGGTCGAGTTGCGCGACTACCGCGATATCGACGGACAATACGATGCGATCGTGTCGATCGAAATGTTCGAAGCCGTGGGCGAAGCATTCTGGCCGGTGTATTTCGACACGCTCAGGCAGCGCCTGAAGGTGGGCGCGCGGGCGCTGATTCAGTCGATCACGATCGACGATTCGCAGTTCGAGGCCTACCGCGCGTCGAGCGACTTCATCCGCGAGTTCATCTTTCCGGGCGGCATGCTGCCGAGCCCCGGACGCTTTATCGAGGCGGCGCGCCGCGCGGGTCTCGCCGCCGAACCCGTGCTCGCGTTCGGACTCGACTATGCACGCACCCTGCGCGCCTGGCGGGCCGCGTTCGAGGATCACCTCGACGCCGTGCGTGCACAAGGGTTCGACGACACCTTCATCCGCACCTGGCGCCTGTATCTCGCCTATTGCGAAGCGGGGTTCGCCGAGCGACGCACGGACGTGATGCATTTTGTCGTCTCGTCGGGAGACCGACATGGCGCGTAGACTTGCGATCGTCGTGGCCGTGGCAGCGTTCGCCACGACACAGGTGGCGAGAGCCGGTTGTGTCGACGACGTGGCGCCGGCGCGTCTGATCGGGTCCGGCCGATTCTGCGTACTTGGTATCTGCCTGTATGACGCGCAGCTTTGGGCACCCCGCGCGCCCGCGGCATTCGACACGCCGTTCGCCCTCTCGCTCACATACCGCCACGACGTGAAAGGCGAACGGCTCGTCTCCACCGGCATGAGCGAGATCGAGCGTCTCGCCCCTGCGCCGCTGCCCGCAGCGACCCGTGACGCATGGCGCGCCGACATCGCGCGCGCCTTCACCGACGTGCTGCGCGGCGATGTGCTCTGCGGCGTTTACCTGCCGGGCCAGGGCGCACGCTTCTACACGAACGGCCGCCTCACGGCCGATGTTGCCGATCCGGACTTCGCGCGCGCGTTCTTCGACATCTGGCTCGATCCGCGCACCCGTGCGGGATCGCTTCGCCGCCAGTTGCTCGGCGACCCGGGCGGTTGACGACGAGATGAGAGAGCCCGCGAAGACCACCGCCGTCATGTCGGGCGCGTGTCGGCCCATGATTCGTTCCGCTGCGGCCGAGACTGCCGCCTATCTCGCGCTGTCGCAAGCCGGCTGGTTCGTCTGCGTGCTGAGTGCAGCGCACGGGCGCGGCTGGATCGGTACGCTGTGTGCGGGTCTGCTTGCGGGCGCCCACCTTCTGCGCGCCCGTGCCCACGCCCGCGAAGCTGCATTGATGGCGATCGTCACAGCGCTCGGCTGGAGCTGGGACGCCGTGCCCGTTGCGACGGGCTGGTTGCGCTACCCGAACGGCGTCCTGCTGGAGGGCGCAGCGCCATACTGGATCGCGGGTCTGTGGGTGCTATTTTCCACGCAGCTGAACGTCTCCCTTCGCTGGCTGCGCGAGCGCTGGCTGACTGCCGCGTTGCTCGGCGCCGTCGCCGGCCCGCTCTCGTTTCGTGCAGGCGCGACTCTCGGCGCCGTACAAATCGCAAGCCCGGCCGCTTGGGTACTGCTCGGGTGCGGCTGGGGGATATTGCTACCCTCGGCCGTCTGGTTGGCTCGCCGTCTGGACGGCACGCGCCATGAACCTTAGCTAACGCTAGACATCAGCGCTCGCGCACCTCCAACCAAACGACCAACGCGCTGACCTTTCCTCGTTTTTACGTACCTCCAGTCATGTGGCGAAGAACGCCACCTTTTCGATAGCACACGGCATCTCCGAAAACTTGCGATGCTCGCGCCCAATCTCCCGAAAGGAAATGCATCCGCAAAGAGGCTTCTACCGTAATTAGTTGCACTGTCGTCCCGACAGCATAATCCTAGGAGCACGCGATGAAAGCGCAAACAGCTATGGCGACAATCCTCGTTGGCCTGGCATGCAGCACCGCTGCGCACGCGGGGCAAGGTTCAGGAAATGCACATGGCGCTGCAACGGCTGGCATGACCTATCAGGGTGATCCCGTTTCGGGTCCGACCAGCCCTTGGCCCGTTCACCCACGCATGGCGCCTGCCAACCGGCACGACGGCGCCGATTCAAGTCCGGATCCGTCGAAGATGAATGCGGCCCCCAAGGCAAAAGACCAGTAAATGCGCTCCGGCTGGACAGGGAGGTCGTGGCGCCGCTCGCTTCCGCGGAAAGTGTTGACGTCCCCGTGTCGGATATTGACAGCGCTGCTGTTATCCGCCGTCGCCGGGGCGCGAGCGGAACCCGTCAGCCTAGAAACCTACCTCGTGATGCACGGGCCCACTCCGGACACGGTCGTACACTACGGACCGGCGCCTTCGCAGGTTGTCGATTTTTTCCGCCCGCCGGGTCAAGGCCCGTTTCCGGTCGCGATCCTGGTTCACGGCGGTTGCTGGCAAAGCCGTTATGGCGGACGCCTGCAACTTCGCGTGCTGGCCGCGCAACTCGCAAGGCAAGGCATCGCGGTATGGAATGTGGAGTACCGCCGGATCGACGAGCCAGGGGGAGGCTATCCCGGGACGTATCAGGATATCGGAGCGGCTGTCGACCTTCTGGATGTCCAGGCTGCCTCGCTCGATCTCGATAGCAGCAGAGTCGTTGCAGTCGGGCATTCGGCAGGCGCCCAACTTGCGGTATGGGCCGCCTCGCGAGCCCGTTTGCCGCGGGGCAGCGCATTGTTTGTACCACGTCCGCTCTCGATCCCGACGGTAGTCAGCCTGGGCGGCCTACTGGACTTGAGGAGCGATGCGAATGCGATACGGGAATCATGTGGTATCGATATCGCTGCCTTGACCGGCATGCCCAGCGAGTTGCGTCCGGATGTGCTGTCCGACACGTCGCCTGCATCGCTGGTGCCGAACGATATGAACGTGATCGCCATTACCGGCGCACTCGACTCGGTCGCACCGCCCGGTCTGGCGCGCCGGTATGTGGCGCTCGTTCAGCGAGCAGGGGGATCTGCCCGGGCAATTGTCGTCCCTGATGCCAACCACCTCGACGAGGTCATACCCGACTCACCGGTCTGGCCAATCCTCGACGCAATCGTCCTCGACGCCCTTCGCGTTCCCTCACGCCAGGGCGGACATCGGTGATGAGCTCGCTGCGCGTGAAACTGGGGGCCAAGCACGCAACCTCGATCAAAAAATAGAAACGACAGAAAAACGCGGTTCGACGAATAATGTGCAGCCACGTCGTATATGAACACGCTGCTCACTTCGGCATCAGCACCTTGTCGACCACCATGATGACGCCATTGCTCTGGTAGACGTCATAGGTCGAAATGTCGGCGGTGTGCCCTGCCGCGTCCATCACGACAATATTATGCGGACCATTTTCCGAGAACACCAGCGTCTCCCCGTTGACGGTCTTCAGTTCCGCTTTGCCGCCTCCTTCCCTGATTGCCTGGTCGAGCTTGCGGAAGTCGTAGCGCCCCGGTAACACGTGATAGGTGAGGATGCGAGTCAGTATTGCCTTGTTTTCAGGCTTGACGAGGTTGTCCACAGTTCCGGCCGGAAGCGCTGCAAACGCTTCGTTGGTCGGCGCGAACACCGTAAAGGGACCGGCACCTTTCAGTGTGTCGACGAGCCCGGCGGCCTTCACCGCAGCAACCAGCGTGGTATGGTCCGCCGAATTGACGGCGTTGTCGACGATGTCCTTGGTTGGATACATGGCTTGACCGCCGACCATCACGGTCCCGCCCGCAGCGAGCACGTTGATCGCGATCACCGACAGTGCGACAGCGGAAAACAAAACAGTGCGTTTCATGATGGTTCTCCTCAACGAGCAGCGCCTGATTGCGCTGCGTTGAACTCCCATACGGTCCGCGGCATGGATTGGATTCATCCGTTGCCTAAAAATATGCAGCTCCTGTCCAGTCGGCACTCAGCAGTCCAGCGTCGTCTATATTCGATCGATATCCTAATAATTATTCAAAGAGACTGCATCCGGCGAATCCGCCGCTCCGTATAAGCCGTCGAGGACTCGCTTTCCCAATGCAATATGTTTTCGTTCAGTGCGGAACGGAAGGGAGTCTTTGCGTCCGCGATTTGCGTCATTGCGTCGCATCTGCTGTCTCTTTTTCTCCGCGCATGCAGCGTGATCGCGAGTCTTGCGGCTTTCCTGCGAATCTCTTGAGGAGCATGGTCATGTCTGATGTCAAAACCGATTCGTCAGCACTTATCGATGTGTTTGACCGCCGCGTCGAACGTCGTTTGCAGCGCCGGCAGTTTTTCAGGAACGCGGGCGGACTCGGCCTCGGGCTGATGGGCGGCACGCTCATCAGCGCGTGTGGCGGAGGCTCGGGAGTCGACGCAACCGCTGCAGGTGCGCCCACCGATGCGGAAATTCTCAACTTTGCATTGAACCTCGAATACCTCGAGTCGCAGTTCTACACGTACGCGACCACCGGTAGCGGCTTGCCGGCCGGCATGGTCACCGGTGTAGGCACGCCGGGTGCGGTAATTCCTGGACAGCAGGTGCCTTTTCAGGATCCGGTTGTTCAAGCCTATGCCAACGAAATCGCGAAGGACGAGCGCGAGCACGTTACGTTCCTGCGCACCGCACTCGGATCGGCTGCGGTTGCCCAGCCCGCGATCGATATTGGCGGCACCGATCCGAACGGTGCGTTCTCGGTTGCCGCGCGAGCCGCTGGACTCGTTGGTTCGGGCGTAGCCTTCAATCCTTATGCAAGCGACAACAACTTCCTGCTTGGCGCGTTCATCTTCGAAGACGTCGGCGTCACGGCCTACAAAGGCGCATCGCCGCTGATCACCAACAAGACCTTCCTCGAGGCGGCGGCAGGGATTCTCGCCGCGGAGGCCTATCATGCCGGCCTCGTGCGGACCGTGCTCTTCGCGAAAGGTGTCGACATGACGAGCCTCGTCAACGCGGCCAATGCAATTTCCGCCGCGCGCGCAAGCCTCGATCAGGTTGGAAACGACGACCAGGGCATCACCGGCAGTACCCCAGGCTCGTCGAACATCGTACCGCTCGACAGCAACGGCCTTGCCTACAGTCGCGGCTACGGCAACGTGCTCAACATCGTGTACCTGACGAGCACTGCAGCGATGAAAGGCGGCTTTTTCCCGAATGGCGTGAACGGCTCGCTCAACATGAGTGCATGAGCGGCGCATATGCGGAACCCGCGGCGTCGGCTCGATGCGTCGCGGCTCCAACACTGCAACGGAGAAGGTTGACGACGTACAGGAGCAGTCATGAACGAAGCGATGATCCAGGCAGTCGTGCCCAAGACGCTGACCGAGCAAACCTGCTCCGACATTCGCGAAACGCTGGCGGGACGCCGGCGCGGCGCAAGAACGGTGTTGTCGTTTGCGGGGCCCGCAGTGGTCGCGTCGATTGCCTATATGGATCCCGGAAACTTTGCGACCAACATTCAGGCTGGCGCAGGCTATGGCTATACGCTGCTGTGGGTGGTGGCACTTGCGAACGTCGTCGCGATGTTGTTTCAGTCGCTCTCGGCAAAGCTCGGGCTGGTCACGGGCCGCAATCTCGCGGAGCTGTGCCGCGATTCATTGCCACGGCGCTGGGTGATAGCAATGTGGGGAATGAGCGAGGTCGCCGCAATGGCGACCGATCTGGCCGAGTTCGTGGGCGGAGCGATAGGCGTGTCGTTGCTGCTGCATCTGCCGATGATCCCGAGCATGCTGATTACGGCCGCTGTGACCTACGGCCTGCTGCAATTCGAGAAGCTCGGTTTCCGGCCTTTGGAACTCGCGATCGCGGCACTGATTGGCGTGATCGGTTTGTCGTATCTTGCAGAACTGCTGATTGCGCCCGTGCACTGGCCATCGGTGGCCCTGCACTCGGTTACGCCGAGCATACCGGATAGCAATGCATTGACGATCTCCGTGGGCATCATTGGCGCGACGGTCATGCCGCATGTGTTGTTCCTGCATTCCGGACTGACGCAGAACCGAGTGAGGCCGCGCAACGATCGAGAATGCTCGCAGCTGCTTGCATTCTCGAATGTCGAGGTGGTGGTGGCGCTCGGCATCGCCGGGTTGATCAACATGGCGATGGTGATCATGGCATCGAGCGCGTTTCATCTGGGGCACGCGGACATCGCGAGCATCGAGACCGCGTGGCGCACGTTGACGCCACTGCTCGGCGGTGCAGCCGCAGGGCTTTTTCTCACCGCGCTGATTGCATCGGGAATTTCGAGTTCGGTCGTCGGCACGATGGCAGGCCAGATGATCATGCAAGGCTTCGTCGGGTTCCGTATCCCGGTGTGGGTGCGACGGCTTGTTACGATGGCGCCAGCTTTTATCGTGGTGGCAAGCGGAGTCGACGCGACCCGCGCGCTTGTACTGAGCCAAGTCATGCTGAGTATCGCGCTACCGGTGCCGATGATCGCGTTGGTGTGGTTTACGTCGCGCCGCGATTTGATGGGGCGACACATGAACCGTCGGGTGACGACAGTCAGTGCGGTGCTCGGGACGCTCCTCGTACTCGCGCTCAATGGCGTTTTACTGGTGCAACTGGCGTTGGGGTGAGCGGCGGAATCAGTTGGATGGCTTTTACGGCAGCACGCTTTGAGCGGACCCGGTTGCCACCAGAGCGATCGCGCCGGCCGCCGCCATCACGAAAAAATGCGCGTCCTGCCCCACCGACAGCCGGTGGCCATGCGTGAAGGACCTCATCTCTGCAACCGCGATGACTGGCATCCCGAATCCGCTCGAGAATGCATCAAGAAAATGCAATATGCCATACGACACCGGAGATTCCGTCGCGAAGAAGATCAGCGCGTTTGCTGCTGCGATCGTCATGATCCATCATTCGAAGCCAAGCAGGAAATTGACGATATTCCCGCTGTACGCGAAATCGAGGCGTGGTCAGCATCAACGTGGCAAGAAGGCTCAGCAGGCCTATCACGAGTCGAGACGAACGCGGTTAATGATCTTCTATGCCCTGGAACAATGCCCCGGAAGGTCATCGGTGGTCAGCGGGAAAATAGCGTGTCGACAACGCTTCGTACAGCGGCGGAGCAAAGAATCGCGACACGCGGCTGGCGATCAGCGCCGTGGCCATCAACGAGATGACGAGTGCGTGGCCGTTGATCATCTCGATGACGATCACGAACGCAGTGATCGGGCTCTGCGTGACCGCCGCAAGATAGCCGACCATGCCAAGCGCGATCAGCATCTGCAGCTGCATGCCCGAGAACAGGGTATGCAGCGTGTTGCCGATCCCGGCACCGATCGCGAGCGACGGTGCAAACAACCCGCCCGGCGCGCCGGGCAGGTACGAGCCGATCATCGAAACCATCTTGAACACCGGGTACAGCACGCTCACGTTCGTGTGGCTTTCGAGCATGCTCCGGGCTTCCGCGTATCCGCTGCCGAACGTATGGCCGTGCGTCGCCACACCGACGACCGCGACGACCAGCCCGCACGCCGCGCCGAACAGCACGGGCTGGCCGGCACGAAAATCCTGAAGCCGTCGCGGCATCCAGCGTCGCGTGTTGAGCAACAACCAGCAGAAGATTCCGCCCATGACGCCCGCGATCACACCGATGAGGATGACCGCAAGCGCCAGCGACTGAGGCAGGTGCGCCCCTACGTCGATCGTACCGAAATAAACGTAGTTACCCTGAATGCCGAGCGACACGATACCGGCGAAGATGATCGCCGTGATCAGCACGCCACTCGTCCGTTGTTCGAAACTGCGCGTGAGTTCCTCGATCGCGAACACGACACCGGCAAGCGGTGCATTGAACGCGGCGGAAAGGCCTGCCGCCGCGCCCGCGAGGGCCAGCCGGTGCTCGAGCACGCCCGGGCGAATCGCCCGAAACCGCTGAGGATAAAACTGCCGCAGGTTGAACATGAGTGCGGCCCCGACGTGAATCGTCGGGCCTTCGCGGCCGATCGTGAACCCGCCGAGAATGGCCAGGAACGAGACGAGTATCTTCCCGATCAGGATCCGGAACTTGAGCAGCCGCGCACCCGTGTTGCCCGGCGCATGCAGCATGGCAATCACCTGTGGAATGCCGCTCCCCTCCGCACCATCGAAGAATCTCCGCGTCAGCCAGACCGTCACCGCACCGATCAGCGGCGTGACGATCAGCGGCAACCATGCATGTTCGGCGGCATAGCCCAGAAACACCGCGTAGCCGAAATCGATCAGCTTCGCGTAAAGCACCGCGACAAGGCCGACCGCCACCGCACCCAGCCAGAACACGCCATAGTGAAGCCACAGACGCCGCGCATGCAGCAACGCGCGTCGATCTGCGAGCGCGGAAATGCGGATCATCGGTCTCCCCCTGCCCACTCGTCAGTCTTGTTCATTTTCAAACGCTGTCCGGATCGTTCAGGCTCGCCGCGGCGGCGGCTTCATGCCGAATGCGATCGCCAACCATACTGCAACCATGCCGGCACACATCAGAAACACCATGTTCGGGCCGCCTTGCTTGAGCAGCCAGCCGCCCACGATGCCGCCGAGCGCGAGCCCGATCGACTGCGTGGTGTTGTAGACGCCCGTGGCCGCGCCCTTGCGCGAGCCGGGCGCAAGCTTCGACACGAGCGACGGCTGCGACGCTTCCAGGATGTTGAAACCAAGGAAGTAGACGAAAAGAACCGCCGCCACAATCAGGATGGTATGCGGCGCGCTGCCCAGCAGCAATTGGCCGATCAGGATAGCCAGGATGCCGCCGAGCAGCACCGGCTTCATCTTGCCCCGTTTTTCCGCGACGATGATCGCCGGGACCATCATCACGAACGCGAGCCCCATCACCGGCAGGTAGACCTTCCAGTGCGCGGCGACCGGCAGGCCGCCGTCGACGAGCAGGCGGGGCACGACGAGAAACAGCGCCGTCTGCGTCGCGTGCAGCACCAGCACGCCGAAGTTCAGGCGCAGCAGCTCGACGTTGTGCAGCACCTCGGCGAACGGTGCGGGCACGTGCACGGGCTTCGCCGCGTCGGGCACGATCCACAGCACGACGCCGATCGCGAGGATCGACAGCACGCCGACGATCGCGAACAGCCCGCTCATCCCGACCCAGTGGAACACGATCGGCGCACCGACGATCGCGACCGCGAACGATACGCCGATCGACCCGCCGACCATCGCCATCGCCTTCGTGCGGTTCTGCTCGGAGGTCAGGTCGGCGATGAACGCGAGCACCGCGGACGACACCGCGCCCATCCCCTGGATCACCCGGCCGACGATGATCCACGTGATGTCGTGCGCGGACGCGGCGACGAAGCTGCCGATCGCGAAGATCACGAGGCCCGTGGCGATCACCGGCTTGCGGCCGAACTTGTCGGACGCCCAGCCGTAAAAGATATAGAACAGCGACTGTGTGACGCCGTAGGCCCCGAGCGCGATGCCGACGAGCAGCACGTTGTCGCCGCCCGGGATGGTTTTCGCGTAGACCGAGAACACCGGCATGATCATGAACAGGCCGAGCATGCGCAGCGCGAAGATCGCCGCGAGCGACGTGGTCGCGCGCAATTCGGGCGCGGTCATGCGGGAAGACACGATGGACGACTGGGACATCGTTGACGCGATTTACCGAACGGATCCAACAACGGACAAAAAAACCCAGCTGGGTAGCCGGGTTCAAGAAGCTCGCCCCGGCCTTTCGTATCGGGACGACCGGACGTCGAGTGACGCGAGCTGAGGGAGCACATCTGAATTCACGATTTCGCAGAATTTCCGCATCGTAACATGGCAACTAGTCACGATGTGACATTTCTCCTAATCTGGTTAACGTGGCTGTATTCACCCACCATGTGACCAAGAAAGTCTTTCGAATCACCCTTCAATTCATTTACAAAACACCGTCGCCCGTCAAACAGGAGCAGCTCCGTTCACTGTGCTTCCGGCAGTGATGCCGCGCCCCGTTCCGTTGATCTGCGACCCATTCCGTTCGATCGAACGCCCTCTTCGGGAGACCAGTGATGAAAAGCTTGACGCGATATGCGGTGCTGTTGGCCCTTGTGCTGTTCGGTGGATGCCACTCCGCGACAAAGACGCCCAGTACTGCCGGCATGATGAATCAGGGAACCGCAAATGGTCAGGCGATCGGGACGCCATCGACCATGGCTGACGAATTGAACAACCCCAACAGCCCGCTCGCAAAACGCAGCATCTATTTCGATTTCGACAGCTATGAAGTGAAGCCTGAGTACCAGTCGCTTCTGCAGGCACACGCCGACTATCTGCGCCTTCATCCAGGCCGGCACATCTTGATCCAGGGGAATACCGACGAACGTGGCACCAGTGAGTACAACCTCGCGTTGGGCGAGCGCCGGTCGCAGGCCGTGCTTCGCACACTGGAAACGCTCGGCGTACCCGATGCACAGATCGAGGCAGTCAGCTTCGGCAAGGAGAAGCCGGTTGCATTGGGCCACGACGAAGCGTCGTGGGCACAGAATCGTCGCGCGGATATCGTTTATCGATGAAGCGCCAGCGTGGCGGGAGCCCGCTCGCGCCACGCATTGACCGACAGAACGGTTCGGCACCGATATCGCGGTCACAAGCCCATGAAGTAGGTCCGGACATCCATCTCGGCGGACCACGACTGCACATCGGGGAGTTCATCGAACTCGACCGGCCGCCCCCGGTAAAGACAACAATATCCATTCGCCGTTCGGTAGACGATGACCCACTCGCGATCGTCACTCGCCTCGTCTTGCAGGTTGCCGGCCAACACTTCCTTCCAGTCGTCGAGATGCAGGGCCACCGCAAGGCGCCGGCGCAGAACGGCCAGCTCAACGCTGAGTTTCATGCTGCCCCTCCTTGCCGGCATGCGCTTCGGCCCGCGTCGACGCATGGCTGTCACCGTGCTGTTTCCCTGACCGCAGGCTGCGCTGCGTTCCGCGCTGGTTCTCGGGAAAGATCCTGATGCTGCTCGCCACCGCGTCTGCGATGTGTTCCTTGGCAATGACCCCGACCACCTCCATTGCGCCCTCTTCTTCGGGCTGGGTGACGACCACCGCCATGGTTGCGTGCTTCTGGCGCAGCTTGCTGATCACATCGAATGCCGCTTCACCCGGCGCGACCACGATGAAATTGCGTTGAGCGAGCATACCGAGCGTCACCGACGGATGGTCGTGCGAGATCGCCCGGCGCAACCCCGTGTTGATGCGAAGCACACCGTCGATCCGGCCCGATCGCGTAACGACCACGTGGCGGAACGGCGGGCCGTCCAGATTGCCCAGAATGTCGCGGAACAGTACCTCGGCGTCCTGCACGAGCACGTCCGTCTCCATCACTTGCGCCGCGTTCTGGACGAGGAACATGTTGGCATGCAACGCGTTCGGAATCACGTGACCGCGACGCACGAGCTTGAGCGTATAGATGCTTTCGCGGCAAAGCAGGCGCCGGGTCGCAAGGCTGACCGCAACGGCGATGATCATGGGCAGCACGATGTCGTAGTCGCGGGTCATCTCGAAGATCATCGCGACCGCCGTCATCGCCGCACCGGTTCCCCCGCCCACCATCGCCCCCATCCCGACCATCGCGAACGCAGGCGTGCTGATACGGCCTGGACGGATGCGGCGAACGCCGCGCCCAATGCCGCACCGATGAACAGCGACGGCGAGAAGACACCGCCAGAGGATCCCGAGCCCAGACTGATCGACGTTGCGAGGGTCTTGCAGAGCGCCAGCGTGATCAGAAACAGGCCACCGCCGAGCTGTCCGTAAAGCAGCGCCTGAATCGTTGCATATCCCACGCCTTCTACGTAGTAGTGCCCGGCGAAGCGCATCAGCAAGTAGATCGTCACGCCGACGAGCAACATCCCCAGCGCGTGACGTGCATAGCGGCCCGGAATGCGCTCGAAGATATCCTCCGCAACATGAAGACCATGGGTCAGCATGGCTGCGCCGACACCGGTGACGATGCCGAGCGCCGCATACAGCAGGAGTGTCAGCACACTGCCCGGACGATCGGGAATCGCACCCAGTTGGGCCGGCACCAGAAATGCCGGCGCACTGCCGAAAAACAACCGTCCGACGAAGGTGGCCGTGCCGGTCGCGAGCGCAACGGGAAGGAACGTGTTCACGCTGATCTCCGGCATCATCAGCTCGGTCGCGAACAGGACGCCGCCGATCGGCGTATTGAACGTCGCGGCGATCCCGGCACCCGCACCCGCTGCCACGAGCGTGATGCGCTGGCCGGTGGTCATCCTGACCGCTTGCCCGAGCGTCGAGCCGAGCGCCGAACCGATCTGAATGATTGGCCCTTCTCTACCGACCGCCGCGCCGGTGCCGATGGCGAACGCGGACGCCAGAGATTTCACGATCGCGACCACCGGCCGAATCACGCCGCGCTTGAAGTAGATCGCGTCCATCACCTCGGGCACGCCGTGCCCCTTCGCTTCCGGCGCAAAGGTGCAGACGAGCCACGTCACAACCAGGCCACCGACAACCGGCACGAGTATGACGAACGCCCCCCATACGGAAGTGGGCGTGAACTCGCTCGCGTTGTACGAGGCCGAAAACCGGCCGAGGAAAAACGCGTTGTGCACGAAACCGATCAAGCCGCGAAAAGCCACGGCGCCGATTCCGGTGACGACGCCGACCACGATCCCGAGGCAACTCAGGCGATACATGTCGATCGGCGACGCGTCGTCTTCCGTTTGCGACGCGCGCTGGACGCGACCGGTTTCCACGCGAAGCGATGCGAGTTCGCCGGCCGCGCCGTCCTCTCCTCCTGTCGATCCCGATGTCATGGCGCCCGCCTGTGTCGAGTGTGTGTCGATCCGTCAACTGGTCTCGTTCATGCGCCCCATCATCTCCAACGTCTCGCCGGCATCGAGCGCACTGCGCACGGCCAGCACGAGCACCACCACGCTCCAGGCGGCGACCAGCAGAATGTCCCAGCCGAATCCGATGACGCCCAGGCCGCCGCCGATACCACCCATCCATGACAACAGCCACAGCCCGCCGAACCACGGGAGCAACCACGCGATGTGCTTCCAGCCAAAGTCACGCGCGCTACGGCGCAACACGACGTGATGGTGAAGCGCGTAGAGGACGAAGCCGATCGCCACCAGCGAGAACAGGAAGTTGTTGGTCTTGAAGCCGGTCCAGTAGATGACGAGGTTGCTGCACACGAATGCGAGCGGCGCGATCAACCCGGCCCCGCTCATGCGGAACGGCCGCTGCAGCTCCGGTACGTTACGTCGCAGGACAAGCAGCGCGATCGGCCCCAGCCCATACGTGAGCACGGTGATCGACGTGATATAGCTCACCATCTGCTGCCACGCCGGGAACGGCATCAGGAACAGCACACCGACCGCCCACATGATCAGTACGGCAACCCAGGGAATCCTGTTGGCATTCAACCGCGTCAGCATGCGTGGGCCAGCGTCCAGTTCTCCGGCCGCGAACAGGATGCGCGAGCCGCCGGTGACGTACATCAGGCCAGTGCCCCCAGGCGACACGTAGGCGTCGATGTACAGCAGCGTGGCCATCCATCCCATGCCGAGGGTCGTTGCGAGCCCTGCGAACGGCCCCATTTCGCCCTTGAAGCTGAGGTTGTTCCAACCGGCGGCAAGATCGGCCGGCGCAAGCGCGTAGATGAATGCGACCTGCAGCAGGATGTAGATGACGGCCGCCAGAAGGACCGCGCCGATCACGGCCAGCGGAATGTTTCGATGCGGATTGGCGCTTTCGCCGCCCAGGTCGATCGCCGTTCGAAAACCCAGATAGCTGAAGACGATGCCGGCGGCCGGCAGCGCGGTGAACATGCCGGACACATGGTAGCTGCCCGGCGCCGCGTGCATCACGCCCCAGTGCGTGCTCGCGCCCAGCAAGCCGGCAATCGTCAGAAGCGGCACGAGTATCTTCCACCACGTAATGGTCGAGTTCACGCTGAGCAGCCAGCGGATCACCATCAGGTTCAACAATGCCATGATGCCGAGCAGGCCGGCGCATGCGACGAAGCCGACAGCCGTCAGCAAGCCTGCGCTTCCGGGCTGGATGAACCAGGGGAGATAGTTGTTCGCGTACGTGACGATCGCCTCCGCCTCGACCGCCGGAACCGGCACGTATGCCAGAAACAGGAGACCGCACCAGATACGGCCCAGCCCGACGCCATGACTCGCATGGCTCATGTGCACCAGTGCGCCGCTGCGCGGAAACATCGCCGCGAGTTCGGCGAAACACAGTGCGATCAGCATGATGATGATCGCGCCGAGCACCCAACTGCCGATGCTCAGCGGGCCGGCGATGCGCGATGCGTGATAGGCGCCGAACAACCAGCCGGAACCGACCATGCTGGTCGTGCTGGCGAACAACAGCCCGATGATTCCGGCGTCACGCCGGAGCTTGCCTTCCAGATTGAGGCTCGAGGTCGTGCTCATATGCCACTCCTTGCAAACGACCTCCCCCTGCTGCGTGTGTGTTCGTTCTCCCGCCCTGCCCGTCGTCGCGACGACCGATACATATCGGCCGTCCCGGCGAATCCGCGCACGTTGCTGTCGCGCGTTCAGTTGATATCGGTGACGTCATGGAAAGCCCAGCCGAACGACTGAATTTCCGACTTGTGCAAGGCCGCAACCTTGCGCAAGCATTCCGCCCCTTTTTCCGTCAGATGGATCTCCGCTTGCCTCCGATCCTGCTCGCTCGTCTGGCGCCGGACGAGCCCGGCTGCTTCGCAGCGCGTGATGAGCGCCACCGTGCCATGCGAGGACGCCTGCAGCCGCTCGGCTATCTCGCCGACCGTCGCCCACGAGCGGTCCGGAAACGCACAGGTGTGCAACATCAGCATGTATTGCAACGGCGTCAGCCCCTCGGCCCGCAGGATTTCCTCCGAGAAACGCAGGAAACGCCGCAGCCGGTAGCGAAATTCGGATAGCTGCTCGAGGTCGTGTTTCGTGGCGCTTGCGCCGGCCTTTCGATTGCTTGCTGCCATCACGAACTCCGTGAACACCGGGAGTTTTCTGGAATCATGTCATCACGTGACCTAAAATATAGGCGCGCGTGACGGGTAGTGCAAAGTGCTTTCATCGGTCGCTGCTCCGGTCGCTGCGTGGATTGACCCCATCAACCTGAATCGGTGAGGAGAAGTGGACGGCATTTCAATACCGCTGCTGGTCGCCCTGGTCGTCGTACAGCCCGGTCATTCGATAAGCTCACGTGCGGGAACGGCCAGCCACGTCGTTGCCCCGGCGCGGAATATACTGCATGTGGGCAACCCTTGGGCGTGGCCGAGTCTCATACCCAACGTCAGTCGTCCGGTGGCAAGCAATCCGACGCCCACCCCGGTCTACATCCCTAGCGTGACATATCACCCCGACGGTTGGGGCGCACATTCCAGGTTGGCGGGTGATCGGTTCAGGTGGTGATCGATCGGCGCCTGGGTCCGCTCGCCGCGGCAAGGCGCCCTGCCTTCGCCACGCGGTGCGGGGCCATTCAATCCCCCTGAAGCGTCGCGTCGATCGGCCGACGCCTGTCTCGAAGACTACAGAACCCGCAGCATCGAAACGGCCGAGCCTGGACATACCCCCTGGAATTTGCTCGACGTCCGCACCAGGTGCGGTACGTCATCGCGCGCGACGCACACGAAACCAAGACGGGCGAAATAGTCTTCCGCCGTCGTTGTGAGGAGCACCAGCGACCTGACTTGCAGCAAATGACACGCGGCGACCAGCCGCGACACGATACGCTGCCCCAATCCAGCATCCCGGGCATGCTCCGCCACCGCGATGGAGCGCAAAAGCGCAGCGTCGTCGTAGCGCTCGATGCCACCGCACCCGCACATCGTCGAACCGTCCATCGCGACCACAAAATCCTGCAAATGATCGCTCACACCGATGACGGGCAGACCGCACTGATGCAGCAGGGCTTCAATCGACGCCAGGTCGTCGACCGTGGCGGGACGGATCTCCATTTGTCACTCCTTTGATCGGGATCTAGATGCTCCGCTGATTCACGCGATTCGACAGCGCCTCGGCGCTTTCCTTCCGCTCGCTGTATCGGTCGACCAGGTACGGGCCGATGTCTCTGGTCAGCAAGGTGAACTTCACCAACTCTTCCATGACGTCGACAACGCGATCGTAATAGGACGACGGTTTCATTCGCCCGGCTTCGTCGAATTCGGCGAACGCCTTGGCGACCGACGACTGGTTAGGGATGGTCAGCATGCGCATCCAGCGCCCCAGCACACGCATCTGGTTCACGGCGTTGAACGACTGCGACCCGCCGCTCACCTGCATCACCGCCAGCGTCTTGCCTTGCGTGGGCCGGACCGCGCCAACCGACAGCGGAATCCAGTCGATCTGCGACTTCATGATCCCGGTCATCGCGCCGTGCCGCTCCGGCGAGCACCACGCCATCCCTTCAGACCACATCACCAGTTCGCGAAGCTCGACCACCTTCGGGTGATGCTCGGGCGCGTCATCGGGCAGTGGCAGGCCACTCGGATTGAACACGCGCACCTCTGCACCCATCGCCGTGAGCAGCCGGCCGGCTTCCTCGACCAGCAGGCGGCTGAACGAACGCTCGCGCAGCGACCCGTACAGCAGCAGGAGCCGAGGTGGGTGTGTCGACGGCGAGGCAGGCCGCAGTCGAACGGCATCCGGCACGCGGAACAGCGCTGCGTCGAGCTGCGGCAGGTCTTTCAGTTGCTCAGACACGCTCGCCCTCCGCACGGATCACGACCTCGCCGTCTTCCTTGGTGAACGGTCCTTTCTGCGGGTTCGGCAAGATGTCCAGGACGGCTTCCGACGGCCGGCACAGCTTCGTGCCGATCGGTGTGACCACGACGGGCCGATTCATCAGAATCGGGTACTGCTCGATGAAGTCGAGCAACTGCCCATCGGTCCACTTCGGATCGCCCAGGCCAAGTTCCGCATAAGGCGTGCCCTTCTCACGCAGCACCTCGCGCACGGTCAGGCCCGCGTCGGCCAACAGCTTGACCAACGTTTCGCGCGGCGGCGGTGTCTCGAGGTATTCGATAACGGCGGGTTCCTCGCCGCTGTTGCGGATCAAGGCCAGCGTGTTGCGCGACGTGTCGCAGTCGGGGTTGTGATAGATCGTGATGGCAGTCATGTCGAGATTCCTCCGTTCGTATCAAGTGCGGCACTCGTACCAGCCCTTCGACTGGTTGACGATGCGCACGACGAGCAGCATGACCGGCACTTCGATGAGCACGCCCACGACAGTCGCAAGCGCCGCACCGGAGTGGAAGCCGAACAGGCTGATCGCGGCCGCGACCGCCAGCTCGAAGAAGTTCGACGCACCGATCAGCGCCGATGGGCATGCGATGTCGTGTTTCTCGCCGACCGCACGATTGAGCCAGTACGCGAGCGCCGAATTGAAGAACACCTGGATCAGGATCGGCACGGCGAGCAGCGCGATCACCAGCGGCTGCGTCAGGATCGCTTCGCCCTGGAACGCGAACAGCAGCACGAGCGTGGCCAGCAGCGCTGCGATCGACCACGGGCCGATCTTCGCCATGGCCGCGTCGAACGCCGCCTGCCTCCTCGCCAGCAACACCTTGCGCCAGATCTGCGCGAGGATCACCGGGATGACGATGTAGAGCACGACCGACGTGAGCAGCGTCGCCCACGGCACCGTGATCGCCGACATCCCCAACAGCAGACCCACCAGCGGCGTGAACGCGATCACCATGATGCTGTCGTTCAACGCGACCTGCGACAGCGTGAACAGCGGATCGCCGCCGGTCAGCCGGCTCCAGACGAACACCATCGCCGTGCAAGGTGCGGCGGCCAGCAGGATCAGTCCTGCGATGTAGCTGTCGAGCTGGTCCGCCGGCAGCATCGGCGCAAACAGATGGCGGATGAACAGCCAGCCGAGGAACGCCATCGAGAATGGCTTGACGAGCCAGTTCACGACGAGCGTGACGCCGATGCCTTTGACGTGCCGACGCACTTCATGCAACGCGCCGAAGTCGACCTTGACCAGCATTGGGATGATCATCACCCAAATCAGCAACCCGACGGGCAGGTTGACCTGCGCGTACTCGATCCGGCCGATCTGCTGGAACAGGCCGGGCAGCACCTGGCCGAGCGCGATGCCGGCGACGATGCACAGTGCGACCCACACCGTCAGGTAGCGCTCGAAGAAATTGATGGAAGGCTTTGCGACGACCTTTCCCGGCGGGGCGACGTTGGACGTGTTCATGGGACGGTGTTCAATCGTGAAGTCGTGGGCGACCGCTCGGTTCGGCAGACCGCCATGCAAATGATCAGTTTTGCGAGATCTCGATCAGCGCCGTCTGGAGTTCGGCGTCGTTCATTCGATCCAGCGGCAGTGCCAGCAACTGCAGCATCCGATAGCCGATCGCTTGGCGTGTGAGTTCGAATGCGAGGCGCCTTCCGTCGTCGCCACCCGCCGCATTCGACGGATCGGCGTAGCCCCAGTGCACTTTGACGGGGCTGCCGGGCCAGTATGGGCAAGTCTCTGCTGCCGCGCTGTCGCACACCGTGATGACGACGCGCATTTCAGGCACACCGTCGCCGACGAACTCGTCCCAGCTCTTGCTGCGGTATCCGTCGACGTCGATGCCGGCGTTCGTCAACGCTTCCAGCGCGAACGGATTGAGGCGACCGCTCGGCGCACTTCCGGCGCTGTAGGCACGCACGTCCTTGCCGAGCTTCGCAGCCCAGTGATTGAGCATGCCCTCGGCAAGCACGCTGCGCGCCGAGTTGTGGGTGCAGAGGATCAGGATGTTCGTCGTCATGGGCGGAGGCATGCGAATGCGAATCAGGATTGGCGGGTGCCCGACGTCGGGCATGCGGACACCGGCGAGCACGGATTGCCGCCGCAACAGTTCTCCGTGAGGTAAGCCAGCAGGCCGTTCATCGTCGCGAAGTTCGCGCAGTAGAAGACGAAGCGGCCTTCCTGGCGGCTGGTGACGAGTTGCGCATGCGCCAGTTCCTTCAGATGAAAGGACAGGGACGACGGCGGCACGTCCAGCAACGTGGCTATCTGCCCGGCCGGCAGGCCTTCCGGGCCTGCCTGCACGAGTGCACGAAACACGGCGAGCCGGGATTCGTGTGCGAGCGCCGCAAGAGCGGCAATAGTCCGATTTGTTTCCATTATTCGATAATAGTAGAAATATGGAATCAAGGATAGCCATGGGCAGCTGATCGCAACCGAGCAACTCCGGATAATTGCTCCCACTCATATCGAGGGCATTAACTTGCGCGGCCCCTTCAACTTTCCGGTGGCATTGTACGCAAAGCGGATCTTGCCGAGCATCGCGGCCGGCACCCCAATCCGTCAACCAACCGGAGCGCCTAACGACGAGATGAACTAGGACCGCCGGTCGAGGGACGCCCATCTTGTATGCGGCCATACCTGGAGACGCTCTCTGCTTCGTTCGCGGAGGGTAGACACTAACCCATTGTTTTGTCGGAGTAGTTATTGGGGGCCGCAAGGCAAGACCTTGCCAGGCCTAAAGTCGCCTAACCGGAAGCGAGCACGGAAATCAAGGTCACCCCCATTGCGAGCGCAAATCGTGCTGGCCTGTTCCGAGGACATTGACAACCAGACGGTCGAGGGAAAAATGCGGCTCACCCAGCAAATGAATTCGAAGTGGCGTGAGCGCTATGCGACGCATCGACAGGATGGTCTTCCGGGTCCACCTAGATCGATCGAGTATCGATGCCGTTACCGCAAAGACACTGGAGTACGCGCGCGATGGCTCAGGAGATGAGCCTTTCGCAGGCGGCCGTGCCGTGAATCCGGCGAGCCGCCGGCTTGCAGCCGCATCAGCAGAAGACCTTCAAGCTCTCAAGCGATCCGCCGTTCGTCGATGATGTTCGCGACATCGTCGGCCTACACCTCTATCCGCCGCTGAAGGTGATGGCGCTATGCGTCGACGAGTAGAGCCAGATCGAGGCGTTGGACCACACGCAACCCATACCGCCATCGGCACCCCGAATTCCCAAGCATCGAGCCGACGACTACATGCGCCACCGCACCACCACCTCGTTTGCCGCGCTGGACAATGCCACCGACGAAGTCATCGGGGCATTACATCGTCACGATCGTAGTAATGAATTCCTGCAATTCTTTCGCACGATCGATGCCAATTTTTCCGCGGATCGGAAGGTTCATTGGGTGGAGGGCAACTACGGCACACATACGATACCGTCTGTCAAAGACTTGTTTGCTCGATACTCGTGCTTCCAAATGAGGCTAGGCACGAGCCTGAGCCAGTTGCCCCGGCAAGCACTCTTCGATAATACTGAGAATGGCGCGCGTCTTGGGAGGCAACGGCCGCGCAACAGGCAGAACCGCATGTAGATCAAGACCAGATACGTTGTATTCGGGGAGAATCTGTTGCAATCGCCCGTCAGCGATTGCTTCAGCACACACCCTCCGCTGGAGAATACCAATGCCAAATCCGGCAATTAAATGCTCGCGAGCCGGACGCCAGTGATTAACAGAAAATGCAACATTGACGCGGACCTTCACCATCGCAGAATCCGCAGCGATCAGTTCAATGTCCCGAGCGTTATAGATACCACGCGCTCGAATGAATGGATGATCGGCAAGCTCTGAGGGCTCACTAATCGGCGCATGCTTCGCGAGATAGACAGGGGAAGCGACCAGCGTACGATGGACGTGACCCAAGTAATAAGAATCCTGCGCTGCAACTCCAGGTTGGCCCAGCCTCAACGAGAGGTCTACGCCTGCAGTGGCGGGATCTATCACCGCATCTTCGAGGACCAACTCCACGCTCAGCTCGGGGTACCGCTTGCGGATATCGACCATAATCCCCGCCAGAACAATTTCACCAAAGGCATGGGGCGCAGCCAACTTGAATATTCCGCGAACGTCATGTTGCTCCCGGCTGACACCCATCGCGATTTCAATCAGGGCGATCGCTCTCTTACTGCGCTCGTAGAAAATCTGACCATCGTCCGTGCAGGTCAGTGTGCGCGCGTGGCGAAACAACAGTGGCAAGCCGAGATGACGTTCGAGCCGATCCAATCGCTCGCTGACTGTGGATTGTCCCATACCCAATCCATGCGCGGCGTCGGAAATACTGCCGCACTCGACAACTCTGACGAATGCGCGCATAGCTGTCAGGATATCTAATATACGCATTTACTTCGTAAAAATATTGTCGACTTCCTTACAATGGAACACTGCAAATCCTTATTGCACGCACATCGGTAAATCACGATTCTTTTTGTATGAATCAAGTACAAAAAAAAGCCCGTGGGATATAGTCACCACGGGCCAACCCTCTGCAGGGAACGAGGTCGTGGCTGCCCTCAGTTGGCCCTACCGGGGCTCGGATAACCCAACCGGAGAGGTAAGCAACCACAGTCCATTGTGGCTCGGGGAAACAATTCAGAGCAATACGACAATACACGATAGATAAATTCGCTCGCGAGATGAAGCCTGCGTAGATCGGTGCATGCGTCCAATCTTCCTGCAGTACTAAGTGCCTGATCCGTCTCACCCGGCCAGTCGGGCTGGTAGTTGGTGTTCCAAGATTTGGAGAATAGCGCGCGTTTTGGCTGGAATCGGTCGGGTCACCGGGAGGATCAAATGCAGATCAAACCCAGGCACCGTGTAATCCGGAAGGATCTGCTGCAATCGCCCGTCGGTCAATGCGTCGAGGCAAGCAGGCAACTGCAAGACGCCGATCCCTGCTCCACCTAACAAGAGTTCACGTGCCGCTCGCCAATGGCTGACGGTCATACCGAGGTCTAAGCTAATAGAAATCGACTCGCCCCTGCTGTCGTCGAGCTCCAGCAACCTGTCTCCATAGACGCCGCGCACCCGGATAAACGGATGCTGACTCAGTCCGTGCGGATCCTCAATCTCGGGATAGCGCGCAAGGTAAGAAGGAGCGGCGACAAGCTTGCGACGAACATGACCCATACGGTACTTAGCCCCCCGACCTTCGACTGGTCGACCAAGTCGTAGTGAGATGTCCACGCCCGCCGTGACCGGGTCGACGATCGAATCGTTGAGGTCCAAATCGATATACAGATCCGGGTACTGTGCCTTAATCTCTAACAGAACTGCCGGCATGATGATCTCACCCAAACTCTGCGGCGCACTTATTCGAAACATGCCACGTATTTCGCGGTGCTCTTGCGCCACCGCAAGCGCGTCGTCCACCGCGCTCAGGGCTGCCTTGCAGCATGCATAAAAGGCCTGTCCGTCGCTGGTCCGCGTCAACGTGCGTGCGTGGCGATATAGCAGGGGGATCCCGAGATACTCTTCAAGCCTGTTGATACGCTCACTGACTGTAGACTGCCCCATATCCAAATCGCGAGCAGCCATCGAAATGCTGCCACGCTCTATGACGCGTACGAAAATTCGCATCGCGGAAACGATATCTAGAGCTGCCATCTACTGATTTTTATGACGTTTATAGTCACACAAAAAATATGGGGAAATTCCACAATCAGGCGGGGCAATGCACGTGTAAAAATACGATGTTCGATGTCGCATCTTCATGCGTACCATAGCTCCGAATACCTAAACGATATGCGGCGCACATTTCCATGCATCATGCTGCCGATTGCCAAATCGTAAACACACTCGCTTACGCTCGAGTCAGGATAGCAACAGTCAATCCGCAACCCACGCGTTAGGCCCTATTAGCCCTCCGCCGACCCATGCCAACTCAGCGATCGCCCTGTACGGGGTCAGTATTGAATGTGTACAACACGATCCTCCAGCGGCCATTCATCTTATGCAGCGTGAGACGTCCCATTCTTAGATTAGTGATGGGTCTGCCGTTCTCAATCACTGCCGCACCCTTATGATGGTGCGTATGCACGACGGCCGTGTGTCAACTTCGGACACAACTTTCCCAGAAGTATCGAAGTAGAATTCCCCACCCTGTTTGGACGCTGATCAGTCGGTGATGTGATCGGTTGGCTCCTTCGAAGACGGCCAGGATGCCGGCGAACCGGCTCGGTCGGCACGAAACTCAAGGCTGACGTGCCCCCTTGTTCAGAGCACTCTCGTACGCGTGAACGGGCACATAGACTTGCTGCTGAACGACCCGGACAGCAACGTCGCTCGAACACGACCGCAACGGGGCGTCGCCATCGGCATAGGCAACAGCAACGCACTCTATCGACAGCATAAGAACAGGGGCAGCACGTCCAGACAGCACACAATGCGTTTTCATTTGATTCCCCCTAAAACGAAAGCGAATATGCTTCTTGGGACCCTAGCGGTCCTTAGTCATCGATAGGGCAACCTAGCCCTTTCATATCAGCGAACTTGACGTGATCAAAGCGACGAGCGTGATGACAAAAACCCGGTCCAGCCATGACGTGCCTGTGCGATTCAACCGCTCACATTGCGACGCGGGCAGTGTGCGAGCACCTTGCCAACGAGCGATGGTTTGCTCAATGACGTGCCGCAAGTCTGGTGGGCGATCAACACGACACACGACATAAAATGACACTCCTTCGAATGGTTTCGTAGAGCAGGTCGCCAATCGCCGACGTATGAGTCGAGCCCGGTCGGTTACTCGGGGTCGCGGCATGTCGAGTCATGCGTCGATCTCACGGAGGATCCGCTGGAGAAACCGTTTGAGGATCATCCTCTCCTCCATTGACAATCGTCCCAGCACGACCTGCTCGGCCTCCGACACCACAAACGGGACCCGCTCCGCAATCTCCATTCCCCTAGACGTGAGCGATAGATCCAGCGCACGGCGGTCTTGGCCGTTTCGCCGCCGCACAATCAGCGCGCGACGTTCGAGGTCCTGCGCAAGACGCGTGAGGCGGCTCGTCCCACAGCCGAGCAAATTCGCGAGTGCCTGACACGACATCGTGTCGCTGCGCGCAAGATGTACGAGCGCACTGCCCTGCGAAAACTGAACTCCGAGTGCTATCAGCATTCTCTGGTTCACCACGTTCCGGATCATGAGCTGGACGCTCTGCATCGTGCGAAAGCCGTCCGCCTCAAACGGCACGTCACAAAAAGTCGGTCGTAACGATTCGCCGGACATGATCTGCATTACCGTGGGTTCAGCACAACTGGCGCATCCGACCGGTAGCCACCGCCTAGCGCCTTGGTCAACGCGATGTCTTGGCCGATTCGCCGGCCGTCGAGGTCGAGCAGCGCGACCCGCTCCAGGATCACGGCCTGCTTCGCCTCGACCGCAGTCAACCGGCTCGCCAAGCCGCGCTGATATTGGGCGTCGGCGCTGTCCTGGGAAAACGTCGTCGCCTGGATCTTCTCTGTTTGCAGCTTCGCCTCGGCATCGAGGTCCTGCAGCTGGCTGCCCGTTGTGGCGATATCGCGTACGGCGTTAAGAATCGCCTGGTTGTACTGCAGAATCAGCAGATTGCTTGCGCTACGGGCGCCGCCAAGGTTCGCGTTGAGTCGACCTCCGTCAAATATCGGCAGGTACAGGCCTGGAACGAGATTGATCTGCTGGCTCGCGTGCGTGAACAGGTCGCCCAAATGCAATGCGTTGACGCCGAAGAATGCCTTGATATCGAAGCTCGGATAGAACGCGGCCTTAGCTGCATCGATCTTGTCGAAAGACCCTTCGACATACCAACGCATCGCCTGCAGGTCCGGGCGCCGCGCCAGCAGTTCGAACGAGAGCGTCGCAGGCAACGACGACGGCGGTGTCGGCAACGCCACGGGCCGAATCTCTGCAAGATCCACCGCCCCCGCACCTATCAGCGCGCGCAACGATTCGCGTAGTTGCTGGATGCGCCCTCGGGCAGCCACGATCTGCCGCTCTGTCGCCAGTTTTTGCGAGCGAGCGATCTCCGTCTGCGTCTGCGGTTCGAGCCCACGCGAAGCACGAGCGGCGTGCGCGTTCATTGAGAACGTCACAATGTCGTGCAGTTGCTCCAGCAGATCGATGAGATGATAGGTAGTCTGAATTCCGTAGTAAATCTGCGCGACGTCGGCCGAGATTTCCAGCTCGATCGCCGACGTCTCGACCACCCGCGCATTGTGAACGCCCAGTGCCGCCGCCACTTGGGCGCGCTGCTTGCCCCAGATATCGACGTCGAGACTTGCACCAAGGCCGACGACACCTTCCGTGTACCACGGACCACTCGCCCCCAACATTGGCTGGTTGCCTGAATAGGCGCTCAGGAAGCCGTTGCTCGACACACGCTCCCGGTTCACCGATCCGAGCGCGCTCACCTGCAGACTGGTGCCCGCCTTTACCAGGTCGACGTCGGCCTTGGCCTGCGAGACCCTCGAATGGGCACTCGCTATCGTAGGCGAATCCGCAAGCGCGCGATCGACCAGCGCGTCCAGTTGCGGATCGCCGTACCGCATCCACCAGCGTGCCGACGGCCAGCCGTCGTTCGCCAAATGAATGTCGTTGGCAATGCGAATGCGCTCGGGATCGAGCGTCGCCGACGGCTTCACGTCGCGATGGATCAATGCGCACGCGGCCGAGCCGCACAGAAGCGCGGTGACAGCGATATGACGCAACAACAGACAGAAGGATCGAATCAATGAATCAGTCATGCTTATGAAGCTCGGGAAGTCAATACGGTACCGACAGATCCCGGCGCCCAGGCCGGCAGGCCCGCGACCTGGACGGCGAGGTTGCTTGCGCGGGTCAGCAACCGGTCGTATGCGGCCCGCAACGCATCGGTCGGCAGGGTCGACAGTTCGGCCGCGCAGCAATCCGACAGTGCCGCCAGCGACGCACAAGGCGGCGCATTGATCGTCAGCGGACGCTCAGCCAACGCGCTTGCATAGCCGTCGAGCAATCCGGCCAGCTCGGCCTGAAACGCAGTCGTCGCGGTAGCGATCCCGCCTGGCAATTTCTGTGCATTGCGCTCTGCGCCGAAGGCGTCGGTTGCCAGCAGAATTTCCCGGACCCGGGCGAGCAAAGTCTGCATGCGCAAAGTCAGACTTTCCTGCTCTCCGTCCGCCATCTGCCACCCCGGTTCCAGCGCGACTCGCGCCGACATCGCTTCGCTGTCACTCAACTCGGCCCACAGGGTGACTGGGATCGGCCCCGTCCCATCCGAACGAAGCTGCGCGCCAATCCGTCGCAGCAGCTTCGCAGCACGCTGACGCAGTGCTTCGCCTTCGGCCTCAGGCCACAGACACGCATGAACGACTGCCGATACGGCGACGCCGAACAAAATTCCGATCATCCGGTCGCGGATTTCAGTCAGATTAATGGCGGGGCCGAATTGCTCTAGCACGGCCAGCGAAAACGTAAACATGATCTGGGTACCAGCGTAGCTGATGTGCTCCGAACCAGCCGAGACCCAGGCGGCCAGCGCGATCACGGGCAAGACCATCATCAGCAACCCGACAACCCCATCAAGATGCGGCATAACCCAGACGACCATTGCGAGCGCCAGTACACTACCGACGGCGGCACCGCCGATCCGCAACACCGCGCGCTGGACCGAGGAGCCGAGGCTGGGTTGCGCTACGATCAGACAGGTCAGCATCATCGTGTGAATACCTTGCCAGTCGGTCGCAATGTAGAAGAGATAGCTGATCATGGCCGCCATCAGCGTCTTCAATGCGAACTGGGCGTAGACCGGATTGGTGACGGCGTCCGGCACAAGCAATCGCTCCTTTTCGGCTGGCGATTGAACGCCCTGTGGTGCAGCCGATCGCCCAGAGAACTCCAGCAACGCGTCGCGCATTTCCGCAAGCGCGCCGGGCAACCCATCCCCCCCCAGATCAATCAATGCTCCGGGCGCAACGAATTGACCATCCGCCTCCACCGCATCAGCAAGTCGCTGTATGGCATCACGCAGCACAGGAATCGCGTCGACCGTCAATCCTGCTGACGAAGCCGGCAGATGGCCAGTCGCAGCATACAGACGCGACACAGTCGCCACCCGCGCCAAATGCAACGCCTGGTTTGCGCGATACGCGGCATCACGCATCGTCGCGAAGCGGAGCAGCTTCTTGAGCGTCAACGCGCCAACCTGGATTTCATACGCTCCGGGCGCACTCGCCACCAACGCCCAATGCTCGAGTCCTGCCAGACTTGTGTCGATTGCTTTCAGCTGACCGCCCATAGCGCTGCAAAGTTGCCGCATGGGTTCGACGGGCAGGAACAGCGTATTGATCAGGAGCGTCAGCGCAATCGCATAGGTGACTGCGACCCACGCCCACAACTCCGCGCGCACCAGCAGTTCGGCCTGGTCGGTACTATCGACGAATGTTTGCCCGTAAATGACAGTGAGCCCGACAATAAAGAACACGACACCAATCTTTGCCACCCGCATCATATAAACGCTGAGAAAGACCAGCGTGCCAGCCAACAGGATCCGTAGCAATGGATAGTCGTAGGTGAACTTGAGCACCAGAATCGTGCTGCCTACGGCAATCGTCGACCCGACGACGAACAGCACGCCGGTCAAGCGCGTCACCACGACGTTCGACTGCGTCACGAAGAACACCACGATCAGTGACACCGGCAGAAGTGGCACCTGCAGCGCCATCGACGTGACGATGACAAGCGCGCTGGTCAGCAGGCAACGCAGCATCACATTCATGCGCCCCGGGTACGGCCGGACTTCGCCGCCAATGAAGCCAGCAAGGCGTTGAAGATTGCTCGATGCGAATTGCTCAGTGCTCATGCGATGCTCACTGAGCCGCGCCGCGGGCGGAGGCATCGCGCCTCAGTGTGGCCACCGCCGACGTGCCAATGCGGAACGTTTCCGGGTTCGGATTTCGAACCGCGATCTTGACAGGGAAACGCTGCGACACGTGCACCCAGTTGATGCTTCGCGCCACACGCGGCAAACCTTCCTGGACCACGCCACCGTCGTCGGGCAGCACGCCGTAGCTGATCGAATCGACCTCGCCGTCGAAATGCTTGCCGGTGTCGCTTAGGAGATAAACGGTCGCCGATGTCCCTGCTCGCACGCCTTTCAGATCGGTTTCGCGGAAATTCGCGATCACGTACCAGTGACGTATATCGATCAGAGTAAAGACTGGCTTGAGCGCCGACGCGAATTGCCCGACTGTCGTGCGCAGTGAGGCCACCCGACCGTCGAACGGTGCGCGGACTTCGGTGAACTCGAGGTTCAGCTCCGCAATCGCGATCTGCGCTTCGACTTCGGCACGCTGCGCGACCAATGCGTCCACGCCGCTCACCGCCGCGGACGCCTGCTGCGCCTGCAGCATCGCTGCGTTCAACTCCGCCTGCGCCGCCCGCTCCGCGGTGCGCGCCCGATCGACATCTTCCGCCGACATATAGCCCGGCGCAAGCAGCGGCTCCATGCGATGCAGCGTATCCGCCGCCTGCACGGCCTGGGCGCGCGAGCGCTCAACCGCTGCCTTAACGGAATCGGCGTTGTACTGCTGCGCATTGACCGTACGCTGCGTGAGTCCAATCTGCCTTTCGAGCGTGACCAACCTTGCACGCGCCTGATTGAGCGCATCCTGGTACGGTCGCGGATCGATCCGGAACAATAAGTCTCCCCGCTTCACCGGCTGGTTATCGCGCACTGGCATCTCGACGATCTTGCCGGTCACTTCCGGTACGACGTTGATCGTGTCGGCATAGACATAGGCATCGTCGGTCGTCAGCGCCTGATCGAGACGCCACACAACAACACCGAGCAGCACCAGTGTGGCCACCACAATAAGCCACGCAGGCAGGGACTTTTTGCGCGATGCGCCAGAAGCGTCAGACATAAGGTACGAGGAATCAGTGAGGAAAGAAGAGCAGCCAGAAGGCCATGGCAAGCAACGCACACAGGGCGGGATAGCTGATCGCCAGCGGCGCGAGCAACGCGCGTTTGCCACGCTTGCCCAGCACGACGTGAACGATTCCGGCCCCCAGCACGCCGACAACAATGCAGAACAGCCAGTCCGGAAAAGCAGCGCCGAATACGGCGACCGACGGCGCTGGCACACACCCTCCGAGCAACAGGCTGGCCGCGATCGAAATGAAACTCAGGACGGTAGACGAACGCATCAGAAAAATATGCAAGGCAACGGACGAAGGCAGCATGGCTGCCATGCCACAAGGTTGATTCGATCATCGAATGAACGCGATTGGATAAGGCTCGGACACACCGCCCAAAAAGCCTGGGGCCCTGGGGCCCTTCCTGCCTCCAAGCATCGCGCCAAGATAGTAATCGGATCACCAGTTCGATAAAACCGTTAAATAAACCATTCGAATTGTGCGTTCTCACAAAATTGTGAGAAGTAACAAATTGCTTTGTTGCAAATAACAATCGGCTGAAATCAAAAGCAATTTGACTTCCATCTCACGACTTGTAGCGAGCCGTTCTCAATGCGTTTGCGACATGCGCACGGATCGATCACCTCGCGGAATATTCGACCGTACCGAAGTCCCTAGAGCGATCCGGCGGATTGCTCTTCGATACAATCCACGCAGCATTTCGCCTAATGATTTGATGATATTTATATTGACTGCGCGAACCGCTATTGATTATAAGAACGAAACTTTTGAACTGAAGATGGAGCGGTGATGGATATCTTCGACGCATTTCATCTCGCCCGGTTGCAGTTCGCGTTCACGGTGTCGTTCCACATCGTGTTTCCCGCGATCAGTATCGGTATGGCGAGCTTCCTGGCGGTGCTGGAATGGCGCTACCTCGTCACCGGCGATGCCGTCTACAAATCCATGTTCCAGTTCTGGTCGAAGATCTTCGCGATCGGCTTCGGGATGGGCGTGGTCTCCGGCGTCGTGATGGCGTACGAGTTCGGCACCAACTGGGCCGGCTTCTCGCGCGTCGCGGGCAACATCACGGGCCCGCTGCTCACCTATGAAGTGTTGACGGCGTTCTTCCTCGAAGCCGGCTTCCTCGGCGTGATGCTGTTCGGCTGGCAGCGCGTCAGCCCGCGCGCACACTTCTTCGCGACGCTGATGGTCGCGGTCGGCACGCTGATCTCGACGTTCTGGATTCTCGCGTCGAACAGCTTCATGCAGACGCCGCAGGGCTACAAGATCGAGAACGGCCTCGTCGTGCCGGTCGACTGGTTCAAGATCGTCTTCAATCCGTCGTTCCCGTACCGGCTCGTGCACATGACGATCGCGGCGTTCATCGTCGCGGGCTTCATCGTCGCCGCGTGCGGCGCGTGGCACCTGCTGAAGGGGCGCCGCGACGAGCCGGTGAAGCGCAGCTTCTCGATGGCGCTGTGGATGCTGCTGATCCTCGCGCCAATCCAGATCGTCGTCGGCGATGCGCACGGGCTGAACACGCGCGAATACCAGCCGGCGAAGATCGCGGCGATCGAGGGGCTGTGGGAAACCGAGAAGGGCGGCACCGCGCTGAATCTCTTCGGGTTGCCCGACATGCAGGCCGAAACCACGCGCTATGCGATCCAGGTGCCGCACCTCGGCAGCCTGATCCTCACGCACAGCTGGGACGGCGAGATTCGCGGGCTGAAGGAATTCCCGCCGCAGGACCGCCCGTATTCGCCGATCGTGTTCTGGACGTTCCGGATCATGGCGGGCCTCGGGATGCTGATGCTGCTCACCGCGCTGCTCGGGCTGCTGCTGAGAAAGGGCGGGCGTCTGTATGAAACGCGCTGGTTCCAGTGGTTCGTGGTGGCGATGGGGCCGTCGGGCATCCTCGCGCTGCTGGCGGGCTGGATCACCACCGAGGTCGGGCGGCAGCCATGGACCGTGTACGGCGTGCTGCGCACCGTCGATTCCGTCGCGCCGCTCAGTGCGCAGCAGGTCGGCGTGTCGCTGCTGATCTTCGTGGTCGTG
Organism: Burkholderia lata; assembly: GCF_000012945.1. NCBI lineage: Bacteria > Pseudomonadati > Pseudomonadota > Betaproteobacteria > Burkholderiales > Burkholderiaceae > Burkholderia > Burkholderia lata. The sequence goes on along the minus strand of NC_007509.1, from coordinate 36,646 downwards.
TATTTCCTGGTGTTCGGAACGGGTATCTACTACATGATGAAACTGATGAAGCGCGGGCCGGCTGCCCAGGCCGGGTATATCGAGCTGCACCGGCATCCGGGGCTGCGCAAGAGCGCGCTGTCCACGCCGCTGAACGTGACCGAAGCGGAGTAAGCCATGCAAATCGATCTTCCTGTCGTTTGGGCCGCGATCATCGGCCTCGGCGTATTCATCTACGTGATGCTGGACGGCTTCGATCTCGGTATCGGCCTGCTGTTTCCGTTCTTCGATGCGAAGGCCGAGCGCGAAGTGATGCTCGACACCGTCGCGCCGGTGTGGGACGGCAACGAGACGTTCCTGGTGCTCGGCGGTGCGGGGCTCTATGGCGCATTCCCGGTCGTGTATTCGACGCTGCTGCCGGCGAACTACCTGCCGCTCGTGCTGATGCTGGTCGGGCTGATCTTCCGCGGCGCGGCGTTCGAGCTGCGCGCGAAGGCCACGCGCACGCAACACATGTGGGATCTCGCGTTCATCGGCGGCTCGGCGCTTGCCGCGTTCTGTCAGGGGATCGTGCTCGGTTCGCTGCTGCAGGGCATCAAGATCGAGAACAACCAGTTCGCGGGCGGGCCGTTCGACTGGCTGTCGCCGTTCAGCCTGCTGTGCGGGATCGGCGTGCTCGTCACGTATGCGACGCTCGGCTGCGGCTGGCTGATCCTGAAGGTCGACGGTGAGCTGCAGCGCAAGATGCGGCTCCTGATGAAGCCGCTCGCGGGCGTGCTGCTCGCCGTGATGGGCGTGGTCAGCCTGTGGACCGTGCTCGGGCTGCCGGCCGTCGCGCATCGCTGGTTCGGCAGCGGCAACCTGGGCTGGTTCCTGCCGGTGCCGATCCTCGTCATCGCGTGCGTGTGGGGCATCTTCCACACGGTGAAGCGCGAGCACGAGGCCACGCCACTCCTGCTGATGTTCGGACTGGTCTTCCTCGGCTACACGGGATTTGTGATCAGCATATGGCCGAACATCGTGCCGCCGTCGCTGTCGATCTGGGACGCCTCGTCGAGCCATTCGAGCCAGCTGTTCGCACTCGTCGGCACCATCATCATCTTGCCCATCCTCCTCGTCTACAACGCAATGCAGTATCACGTGTTTCGCGGCAAAGCGCGTGAAACGGATGTAACGCATTACTGATTTCGTTTTTTTGCTTGTCATATGACTACCTGAAAATCCCCAACATGACCAACAAAACGGTTCCCCACCCGCGTCGCGATATCGACGCAGCCGTAACAGGCATTACGCGGCGTCAATGGCTGCAGGGCGCACTGGCGCTGACGGCGGCGGGCCTCACCGGCTCGCTGGCGTTGCGGGCCCTGGCAGACGATCCCGGCACCGCGCCGCTCGATACGTTCATGACGCTCTCCGAAGCATTGACAGGCAAGAAGGGGTTGAGCCGCGTGCTCGGCCAGCGCTTCCTGCAGGCCTTGCAGAAGGGCTCGTTCAAGACGGCCGACAGCCTGCCGCAACTCGCCAGCGCACTCGCGTCCGGTTCGCTGAATCCCGATCAGGAAGCACTCGCGCTGAAGATTCTTGAAGCGTGGTATCTCGGCATCGTCGACAACGTCGTGATTACCTACGAAGAAGCATTAATGTTCAGCGTCGTATCCGATACGCTCGTGATCCCGTCGTATTGCCCCAACAAACCCGGCTTCTGGGCCGAAAAACCGATCGAGAGGCAAGCCTGATGGCCGATACCGATACGCAAAAGGCCGACATCGTCGTCGTCGGGTCGGGTGTCGCAGGCGCGATCGTTGCACACCAGCTCGCGATGGCGGGCAAGTCCGTGATCCTGCTGGAAGCCGGCCCGCGCATGCCGCGCTGGGAAATCGTCGAACGCTTTCGCAACCAGGTCGACAAGACCGATTTCATGGCGCCGTACCCGTCGAGCGCGTGGGCGCCGCATCCGGAGTACGGCCCGCCGAACGACTACCTGATCCTGAAGGGCGAGCACAAGTTCAACTCGCAGTACATCCGCGCGGTGGGCGGCACGACGTGGCACTGGGCCGCGTCGGCATGGCGCTTCATCCCGAACGACTTCAAGATGAAGACGGTGTACGGCGTCGGCCGCGACTGGCCGATCCAGTACGACGATATCGAGCATTACTACCAGCGCGCCGAAGAGGAACTCGGCGTGTGGGGCCCGGGCCCCGAGGAAGACCTGTACTCGCCGCGCAAGGAGCCGTACCCGATGCCGCCGCTGCCGTTGTCGTTCAACGAGCAGACGATCAAGAGCGCGCTCAACGGCTATGACCCGAAGTTCCACGTGGTGACCGAGCCTGTGGCGCGCAACAGCCGCCCGTACGACGGCCGGCCGACTTGTTGCGGGAACAACAACTGCATGCCGATCTGCCCGATCGGCGCGATGTACAACGGCATCGTGCACGTCGAGAAGGCCGAGCAGGCCGGCGCGAAGCTGATCGACAGCGCGGTCGTCTACAAGCTCGAGACCGGGCCGGACAAGCGCATCACCGCCGCGGTCTACAAGGACAAGACGGGCGCCGACCACCGCGTCGAAGGCAAGTACTTCGTGATCGCCGCGAACGGCATCGAGACGCCGAAGATCCTGCTGATGTCCGCGAACCGCGATTTCCCGAACGGTGTCGCGAACAGCTCGGACATGGTCGGCCGCAACCTGATGGACCACCCGGGCACCGGCGTGTCGTTCTACGCGAACGAGAAGCTGTGGCCGGGCCGCGGCCCGCAGGAGATGACGTCGCTGATCGGTTTCCGCGACGGCCCGTTCCGCGCGAACGAAGCCGCGAAGAAGATCCACCTGTCGAACATGTCGCGCATCAACCAGGAAACGCAGAAGATTTTCAAGGGCGGCAAGCTGATGAAGCCCGAGGAGCTCGACGCGCAGATCCGCGACCGTTCCGCGCGCTTCGTGCAGTTCGACTGCTTCCACGAAATCCTGCCGCAACCCGAGAACCGCATTGTGCCGAGCAAGACGGCCACCGACGCGGTCGGCATTCCGCGCCCCGAGATCACGTATGCGATCGACGATTACGTGAAGCGCGGCGCCGTGCACACGCGCGAGGTCTACGCGACGGCCGCGAAGGTGCTGGGCGGCACCGAAGTCGTCTTCAACGACGAGTTCGCGCCGAACAATCACATCACGGGCGCGACGATCATGGGCGCGGATGCACGCGACTCGGTCGTCGACAAGGACTGCCGCACGTTCGACCATCCGAACCTGTTCATCTCGAGCAGCTCGACGATGCCGACCGTCGGTACGGTGAACGTGACGCTGACGATCGCGGCGCTTGCGCTGCGGATGTCGGACACGCTGAAGAAGGAAGTCTGACCGTGCGGAAATCTACTCTCACCTTCCTCCTCGCCGGCTGCCTTGCGCTGCCGGGTCTCGTACGCGCGGCCGATGCGGCCGATCCGGCGCTGGTCAAGCGCGGCGAATATCTCGCGGTCGCGGGCGACTGCATGGCGTGCCACACCGCGAAGGGCGGCAAGCCGTTCGCGGGCGGTCTCGGCATGCCGATCCCGATGCTCGGCAAGATCTACACGAGCAACATCACGCCCGATCCCGAGACGGGCATCGGCAACTGGTCGGCCGAGGACTTCGAGCGCGCGGTGCGCCACGGGGTGTCGAAGAACGGCGACAACCTGTATCCGGCGATGCCGTACGTGTCGTACGCGAAGATCAACGACGACGACGTGCAGGCGCTGTACGCGTACTTCATGCACGGCGTCGAGCCGGTCAAGCAGGCGCCGCCGAAGAACGAGATCCCCGCGCTGCTGAGCATGCGCTGGCCGCTGAAAATCTGGAACTGGCTGTTCCTGAAGGACGGCGCATACGAACCGAAGCCGGCGCAGAGCGCCGAGTGGAACCGCGGCTCGTATCTCGTCCAGGGTCTCGCTCACTGCAGCACGTGCCACACGCCGCGCGGCATCGCGATGCAGGAGAAGTCGCTCGACGAGACGGGCGGCAGCTTCCTGTCGGGCTCGGTGCTCGCGGGCTGGGACGGCTACAACATCACGTCCGACGCCAACGCGGGGATCGGCGGCTGGACGCAGCAGCAGCTCGTCCAGTATCTGCGCACCGGTAGCGTGCCGGGTCTCGCGCAGGCGGCCGGCCCGATGGCCGAGGCGGTCGAGCACAGCTTCTCGAAGATGACGGAAGCCGACATCGGCGCGATCTCGACGTACATTCGCACGGTACCGGCCGTCGCCAGCGGCGATGCGAAGCAGTCGCGCTCGTCGTGGGGCAAGCCGGCCGAAGATGGCCTGACGCTGCGCGGCGTCGCGCTCGCGTCGTCGGGCATCGATCCGGCACGGCTCTATCTCGGCAACTGCGCGACCTGTCACCAGATGCAGGGCAAGGGCACGCCGGACGGCTATTACCCGCCGCTGTTCCACAACTCGACGGTCGGCGCATCGAATCCGACCAACCTCGTGCAGGTGATCCTGAACGGCGTGGAACGCAAGGCCGGCAGCGAGGACGTCGGGATGCCGGCGTTCCGCCACGAGCTGTCGGATGCGCAGATCGCCGCGCTGACGAACTACCTAACCGGGCAGTTCGGCAATCCGGCCGCGAAGGTGACCGAGCAGGACGTCGCGAAGCTGCGCTGACGTCGCGCACCGCATCCACCGACAACAGGCCCAGCCGGTCGACATGACCGATTGGGCCTGTTGTCGCAGCGCCCGACATCGAGACATTACGCATACCGGGGTCAATCAATTCGTAGCACCCAATCATGCCTGCTGGATTTCCCACCCTGCTTCGTGAACCTTTGTGTCATTTATCTTCAGCAGCACGATCGCCCCGGACGTACCATTCAAGCAACCGGGAGCATTGCCCGACCGCGCGGAGCCTTCGCTAGGAGCGAAATCGTATGACAACCGCCATCCCCGAAATCTCCCCAACCCTGCGTCAGTGGACCGCTAGCGTTGCCGAGCACAACGATACCTTCGTCGAACGCGTGTACAACACCCTGATGAACATCAAGCCCTATGCCGACCTCGATGCGACGACGCTGCTTGATGTCCGGGATACGATCGTCTTGTCGTCAAAGCTCTGGCTCGACAGCCTCGTATCGGGCAAGATGCCATCCGAGGAGGCGCTTGAAGGGTTCCGCGCACACGGACGCCGACGCGTCTACCAAGGTGTTCCGCTTGAAGCATTGTTGCGCGCATTCCGGCTCGGATCTCGCGAACTGTGGTGCGTCTATATCGGAGTGGCCGGGGAGAACGACGCCCTTCGCGACGAACTTCTGCTCCGAATCTCACCGTATCTGCTCGAGTTCTGTGACATCCTGTCGCAGGAAATCGCGCAGACCTTTCTGGAAGAGCAATACAAACAGGCCCGCTGGCGAGAATCGTTGCGCTATCAGCTGCATGGCATCATTCTCAACTTCCCCGACGACACAGAGGGATTCAATAAAACCGCCGCGGCGCTACGCCTCGACGTGGCAGTGCCGAGAGTGGCCTTGGCCATCGACATCGAGTTGATCGACAACAATTCGGCCACCATCAGGAATGAGATCGACCGCATCGTGGCGGCAGCCGCCCAGTGCCTCAGACTCCCCGTCGACAATATTTTCGACATCTGGTTTCGCGAACAATTGCTCATGTGGATCCCCGTGCGGCCCGAAGCGATGATCGGGGCGAACGATCTTCAGATGGCCAAGCAGATTGCATCGATCGCAGATACGCTACCTGAAGTCAAGGCGATCGGCGTCGGCCTGCCAGGCGAAGGCGCGTCTGGCTGGGCCATGTCCGCCGATGAGGCTGGCCGGGCGCTCAGTTTCGGTCGGAACCATCTCAACGAGGAACGCGTGCGCCTGTATTCCGAAATCGCCGTAGAGGAATGCATACGCGGCACGAAACGTGCGTTTGCCTACCTGACATCTCTGATCGAACGACTCGCCCGCGAACCCGACTTGCTCAAAACGCTTCGAACCTACTTCGATCAGCTTCAGCGACGAAAGGCAACCGCGAGTGTATTGGGGATCCACCCCAATACACTCAACTACCGCTTGGAGCGCATCGAGAATATTCTCGGCGCGCGCCTGGACGACGTCAGTTGGATCTCGAAGCTCGACATTGCGATCAAGCTGGGCAATACGGTCCAATGACGGCAGTCGATGGGGCTCGGTCCACGCCCGATTGGCGCGGCGAGCATCGGCAGAAGCATGTCACTCAATTCGCCGGCTACGACGAGCTGTATCGCGGTAGCACCGTCTCAGAAACCGCGTGTATGGCGCACGCGCACCGCGAGATCCACGACCTGCATGAAGGTCGGCCGGGATTCGTGAATATGCTCAGCACAGGATTACGCGAAGCGACGGCTTTTCCTCGATGCAGTCTAAGGTCCTGCGGGCGGCACAGGCCGAAAGTAGGTCTAGTTCGTGATGCACTTCCAGCACGAATGGATTTCAGACGCTCCACTGCAATGGCAGCGCCTACGGATCACCTGAGGTAGTACACCAATCGCCCTGGACACCGCTGCCATGCAAGACAATCGAACATCTTCTGCGTGCCGGACCATCAACAGCAACGCAACCGGTGCTGCGCAGTAACGCTCCAACACTTTGAAGACCATTCACATCGACCAGACGCATAAGTACCGACGATAGCGACTCGTCGAGATAGGATTCGACGCGAAACGCTAGCGGTTGCCGCAACGTCGACTTCGTAAGACCAGCGGGACAAGAACCAAACCTACGATTTTCCATATCTAACTCACGATCAGTTCAACGTTCTCACTAACGATAGGCACCTGACTGCAAACTCTTCAGCGTCGCGATCACCAGCGCCTCGCCATCAGTGGTATCGAGATAGGCAACAGGCTTCTTCCATCCGAGCGATGGCACCTCCTCGTGCAGCCATGTGCACAACCACTTTCTCGCGTCGAATCCCTCCGGCTCACCGGACTCATCGACCATTTGTTGTACAAGGCTCACAAGCCTATTCCAGACGTCATCGGGCAAACGCTTGATCATGCAATCGGATCTACATGCGCCACAACGACACGCGTTCATGATGTTCACCTCGCCAGCTTCAATGTTTCATGTCGAAGCCGGCAGCAATCCGACCCAAATCGGATCGCCACCGTCCATCTACAAGGCCGTGTTATACGGCTCGAGTCACATTGCGATCAATCGCATCGACAAGTGCGGTGTGGAGGAACGCGAACTTCGGCTCGGGGAGCTCCGTAAACAAGCGCAACGAGATATGTTCAACGCTTCGCGCCACGACCACGCGAGACACTGAGCGAGGCCGATATAGCCGCTCTGCCTTCACGAGCTCAGTGAAGCCAATTGGCCAATTCAACATCACACGTCCGACTTTCTGCATTCGAGGAGCAAGTTCATGAATAGCCTTCGACCTCAACCCCTTGTCCGGTGACCCGTTTGTCGCGCCACTTGTGCGATAGAGAAACGACAACGCACGCAGGAGTTCTCCGAGATCAAGTGCCCGAAAATCCAGTGGTGCATCGTGCGGGAAACTTGGCACATCTCGCTCAAAGCTCATGCGCCAACGTCGGTCGATGAGTCTCGCTATCATCATTTCGCCCTGCTCCACGGGCTGACACGTTGCCGAGCCGAGATCACTTCCGCATTGACAACGCGTTAGACTGAGGCGCAAGCACGACAACTCACGTTTGCAGTTCGGACAGCGGTCCAGAAGGCGTACACCGTGAACGGCACAGCTTGTCGCGAATACGTAAGCGTTCACGCCAAGCACATGTTTGTGTTCCGCGATGCATGCCGGACACACGCGCTCGTTCTCTCCAACCATAACCAAACTCGGTTCGACCCAATGGCCGTACATGCCGACCTTGACGTGCTTCGTTCCGTTACGGTCGATCGCTCCCACCGTCAATGGCGTGATCGCCCGTACCAACTTTGGAGAAAGCCGGCAAACTCTGGCAAGCGCATCAGCGTCCGAGGGAAAGCGCGGCCGAACAGCGGCCACGCCCGCTCGTCGCAGCACCATTCCTGGCCCACTCAACCCATTGACTTCGGCAACGCGGTGTAGCAACGAGGAGAGCGACTCGCCGCGATGCGGTGCAACGCTAAGAAGAAGAGGGGTCGTCATTGCACGTCTCCCGCAAACGGCTCACCAGGCTTGTCGAGCGGTCCCCCCTTGAACCTCGCATCGAACGGATTGCGTGCCGGCGGAGCGTCCTTCCAGATGTGGATGAGAAACGCCTCTGCAAAGTCATTCAGACCGACATTTTTCGCTCCGCGTCGCTCGGCAATCAGGCACGCGCCGTTCAACAGCTTGCAGATGTAGTCCACCAAGCCTGCAGTCGCGTAATACAACTTCATCGCAACTCGCTTATCGGTGATATCCACCATCGGCAGGGGCATATCTTTGGCGAGTGCCTGCATAACACCAATAAATGTCTCTGCGCCTTCCTGGGTGCTAACATCGAATGGCCGAATCTCCGTCACGCGTGAAAACCGACGCCTCAATTGTCCGTTGACCCTCAGCACCCCAAGCAGCGACGGTAGCCCTGAAAGCACGACCGCTGTCGGAAGCCGATCCAGAAGCACCTTCAACCAGTTCGAGACCTGCCTCAACGAACGACGATCGCCTTCGACAAAATGCTGAAATTCGTCGAGCATGATGATCTCCACGCCACAACCGTGCACCAATTTGACAATCTGTTCGGTCAAGCGAGCACTCGATTGACCGGCTTGCGGAAGCTCGCCGAGAGCAATCAGAATGGCTTCGGCCAGCGACCTGACGGTTGGTACGGCAGGCACGATGACATACAGAACCGGTACGTGCCTGCGTAGCACCTCCTCCCGCATCGGAAACCGAGCTCGATAGCATTCGAGTACGGTGGACTTCCCAGCGCCGGACTCCCCGACCGTCGCCAGACAACCGGCTTCGCCAGATTCCCGCAGCCACTGGTGGATGTCCTCGATACTCTTGAGCGCAGCAACGAAGTCGGGGTGTTCGACGATGCTTTTACGGACATTAAATCGCTTCATGATTTTCTCCTTACCGCTCTGTACGCTTCATGACCAAAAATTCAGGAATACTATTGAATTTGACGACCGCTGGATCCACTTGATCGGATCTGACGGAATCGTCCACGCCCATTCCACCATCGACTCCCGACACAGGATCCTTGCTCGACTTCCCCTTGATCTGCGCAACCCATTTACGCTTCTTGAGTTTCTGATCAAGCTCCGCCCTAGCAATGTCGTCCGCGAGACGAATACGTGCTTTCCGAAGCGAGACAGAGCTGATATCGATGCGGCTGTTGCGCATGCCGTCGGTGACTTCGTTGTGCATCCATCTGGTCAAGTCCTTCGTGTAATCCGGATCGGTACAATCAACGCGAAAGTATTCCTTCTGTCGTGTGTCATAGACGTAGACATAGCCGGTCTGCTCGTTGAAATACCGAACCTTGACCTTTTCGCATTCCGGGATGCTGTGACGGAGCAACTGCAACGCGCTGGAGTTGTAAGACAGGTGATCAAACGTCACACCGCTATTCGTGATCGGACGCATGATGTCGTCCGAGAACGCGATGGAGAGTTGGTCGGGATCGGCCGGCATGTAGATGGGTGTCAGCCGTGCACTTTCCTGCCAGGCCTGAAGCGGCGTCTTGTTCTTCAGGCCACGATGCGGCGCGTGCTGATAGCACTCCACAATCCAGCGCACCACCAGCGCGGTCAGCTCGTCGAGGGAGACACACGCAAGCTTCTCGGACGGGTACTCTCCACGTTCCGTGGTATTCGACCAAGTTGTCCCAGGAATCGTATGGAAGAGTTGTTCCGATATCGTGCGCATGAACCGCTCGACGCGGCCCTTGAACCATGGTGCCCGCTTTGGGCAGTACATGAGTGAAATCCCCAGCTCGTCGCAGCCTGCGCGCATGGCCGATCCATGGAATTCCCACGCGTTGTCACCGACGACCATCTCGGCCACGCCTCGCGCCCGCCATTCAAGATGTCCCATGCCTAGTCGATTCAACAGATCACGCTTGCTGAGCATGGCCATTCGCATTGCCCATCCGACCTCCTCTTGACCGGGCGAGCGCGCTCCGATATGGAATCCCATCACCATGCGAGTGTGCGCGTCGATGATCACCGTCAGAACCGGCCGAACGATGACCATGCGCGTTCGTTCGCAGACGCACATCAAGTCCACCGGCGTGTGGTCGATCTCCCACCGTTCGTTAAGTCTTTTTGTCTTGAGGCGACGAAACACTGGTCGATATCGCTTCAGTGCTTCGGTGCGACCCTCCCGGGCCGCGGTAACGAGATAGCTGTTCAGTTTCTCGACATGACGATAAATCGTCGCTCTACTGATCGTTGGCAACGGATTTTCAGGATCGCGTTCGTTCTGTAAGGCAATGGCCTCCTCTACACGATCGAACAATCGAGCAACGTTCAGTTTCTGGTCGTTCAGGTAGTGCGTTTCGATGACATCTTCTACCAGCGTGAGCAGCGGACCCTCAAGGATTTCACGTCGCCCCTTGTTTTCATGTCGCGGCACCACGTCCATGACATCACGTGAATGCTGATAGCGCTTTTTCCAGCGACAGAAGGTTCGATAGTTTGGTGGCGTTAATGCACCAACTTCGCACGCTACCCGTCTGATGACGGTTTCGACCTCGCGAACGCGCGAACATTTCGCTTCCTCGACAGCTCTCAGGTAGACAAGCCTCGCGCGCATCACAACGATATCTTTTTCTTCGAAGGTCGAAACGTCTCGCCGAGCGACTATGATCGGCGACGCTCCCGTCTCGAGCAGCGACTCGATTCTGACCGACCATCGCCCGTTGCTGTGTCGTTCCCAGACTTCAGTTTCGGGTATGCGTATCGGCGAGTTATAGTCAGAGCTGAATTCGATTCGACCATCGGGAAGTCCACCCTGAACGCGCCAGACGTATTCGCCCTCCTGGAATTCGACGCCACGTTTAAGCAAAAATTTCTGCATGGCGCACCTCCGAAGGAGCGACGTAAATGGCTGCGTCGGAGGTCAGCGGCACATCGAGATCGATACCCGCGGCGCCGTTGGCGATCCATGTCAACGCGACATCACGCGTACGGGCCAGATGCACAAGGTTTCGGAAAGTTTTCGGATGCGTCTTTTCAACGAGCCACTGTGCTTCCCGAATCCGTTCGGCCGACATCCGCCCCCGCCACGGCCGCAAGAGCCGCAGAGTCTCGTGGCGCGTGCCGCAGATGTAGGTACGTTCATCCCAGATGAAGAGGGCGTATCCATGCTCCGCGAGGACGGCTCTCGCACGCGCCATACGAGCCTGCACTGAAGGCTTCTGTAAATCCTTTGCAGGCTTGGCTTCGACGAATACAGTCGAACCGTCGCGACGCACAATTTGGTAGTCGGGCGTGTATCGAAAAGTCTGGCCGGCCTCGCGAAGAAGAAATGTTCTATCTTGCGCACCGCGAAAGCGCAGTACGTCCGGACTAAATTCGAGCAAGAGGGTCGACGCCTCTTCGGCAAGCGAGTACCAAGGCATCGAGCAAGCGTTTTTGACGGAAGGCGTGAAACCTCGAAAATTCCCGCCACTGCGTGTATCGTACGAAGGCATGATGATGTCTCCTGCGCCCTTCAGGGCGCGTGGATGTGGGGGCGCCAGTCCGAATGGACGAGCGCCGGCCGCGCGGATGTCATTTCCACGCGACGAGGAGACGAGCTGGGGCTTGACGCGAACGAGAAGGGAGCTATACTGAAGTCACCAAGGCATCAGTATTTCCCGACTCACCGGGTCGAAAGAACCAATCCGTCGTAAAGGGTTGGTTTTTTCTTTTTTATCGAATAGGCAGTACTCCTAAATCAATAGGTTGATGAGGAAGAGCATTTTCTGATGACGTTACCGGTCCAGCCTCGTCACCAGTTCATCAAGCATGGTGACTTCGTCAACGTTCAGACGCGTCGATGCTCGCACCAGGCGATTGATCAGACGCAATGTATCGGAATGCAGGTCGTCAGGTAGCCGCACCCTCCTCTGCGAGTCGAGTGCGGCCTCGAGCAGTGAAGCAATGTCGGCCTCGGTCATGCCGAGTACTGCTGCAATCCGCTCGATTTGCTCGGTCGACGGCGGCGGCTTAATCGCACGCTCGAGCTTCCATAGATATTGAATCGCGACCCCAAGTTGCTTGGCCACGTTCGTCTGGCTAAGACCTGCTCGCTTTCGGTAGTACACCAATGCATTTGAAAACGGAGTCATCGCCTTGCACCTATACGTGTCCTATCTCTCAATGTATGTGGTGACCCAGCCGGCGGACAAGTAAATTTTTTCTTTTTCTGCAAGACATGGGCGGCAGAAGAAGCCTCCCGAGAGCAAAAAATAGACTACCGAGTTACGGAAACGCCGAAAAGAAGAAGAAAATAATTTCCCTTTTTGTACAAGTGCCGGCTCGTGCGTTTCCCGAATAGGGTCAATTCATTCGTTAAACTTCTGGGCGTAACCGATGGGGAAATCGCGAAAAATTGATCTATAGGTGTTCAAACCACGCACAGATATCCGGCGACAGATGAACGGCGCCCGCCGGCCAGCACAAGTCCGTTGCGCGAAAGTTACACTTTTAGTGCAAGTTGAGCTGGATTGAAAATGACGTGCGGAGTCGACCTGATGCCCGTGCGATGAGGAATCGCTTCAGCGTGAGTCTGAACGCGCGTGTCTCTGCGCTCCAATCTCACCTCTGGGCCGGCCTTCGAATGAGGTGACTACTACTTCGGCTGGGTTTCTGCGACCAGGGCCGGTGTCTCATCTGGGCGTTGAAGCAAAATGTAAGCAGCTACGCCCAATGCGCGCGCTATGCGTTCAATATTATCCAGGGACACATTAATTCGCGCCCGCTCCACCTGGCTAATGAACGTTCGGTCCAGGTCGGCCGCGAATCCGAGTTGCTCTTGACTGAGCATGTTTCTGACTCGAACCACCCGCACGTTAAAGGCAAGCACATCCCGCAACGACACAAGTCGTTGATTCGGATCTGGACCTTTGAGCGAGGCTGGCATGGCCTCTATGGTTCCGATATGATGCGTTCGCATCCACGGTCTTTGCGTCACGTATCGATGCGACTTACCAGACCTAGGGAACCTTGTGCAGTCAGATCATTCGCGGGATGGCTACATGCGCTTCATACTTCTGATCGTGATGTCCGCCTCGTTAAGCGCACATCCTTTGGCCGTAGCGCAGCAGCCTCAGAAACAATCAGATGGGAAGCAGCGGGATGAGATGGGGCGCGAAATAATCAGGGGGCCGGTCAGCGGCGTGTATTTCAACAATGTTCACGTCATCTCAGACTCTGTTGGAATTCGGGGATGGTCGGTGGTAGTGACCAACTCAGTCATCGAGGCGCCCGTATGCATCCGAACCAGCGGACAGAGTTCGACAATAAGTAATAACGATCTCAAGTGCGATTTAGGGATCGAATTCACCGAAGCGGCCCTGATCCGCAACACGCTCACGAACAATCGATTTACGGGCCGCGGAACCAATCGTCCCGATGTCCTCGGATGGTAAGCATTCAGGGTAGTGTCACTGTTCAGGCCCAACCAGCCGTCGTCAGTTGCGCTGGTCCAAGACTACGGGCGCGAGACAACAAGCATCTTGGCCAGGAAGCATCAGGGAACCAGGGGCCCAACACAGCGCGATCTCGGCAACCTGCCCGCGGTAGCCCTTGACCAGTGCGCCGAGACGCGCGCCGACTTCCTTGAGCGAGAACGGCTTGACGAGATAATCGTCGGCGCCGTGGCCAAACCCGTCGAGCTTGTCATCCAGCGTGCCCCTCGCCATCAGCATCAGCACCGGCGTATCACGATGATTCTCTTCGCGCAGCTTGCGGCACAACGTCAGCCCGTCCATGCCCGGTAGCGACGTGCCGAGCAGGATTGCGTCCCAGGTCTGCGACACGGCCAGCTTCCGGCCGGCAGGGCCGCTCATGGCCATGTCGACCCCGTAGCCGGCACCCTCCGGATGGTCGTAGAGGTTGGTCGCGATGCTGGCGTCGTCTTCGATGACGAGTACACGTACGATGTTCTCCAAAGGTCCGCATGTCAGATTGATTCTGCCACGCACCTATGGCGGAGGGATTTGACAAGACGCCGCCTACGTAGAGCAACAATTGCCCACGTGACATACGACGGGTCTCGCCGAAATGCTTAGACCCGGTGTACCCGCGATCAGTCGGTTGTCGCCTGGGGCGGCTTTGCTTGCCTCCGAGCCCGATCATTCACGATCTGGTGACGCCGCGGGAAAAACCCAGCATCGAAGCTGGCAGCGTACATGCCTCTCGTCCGCTGCTTGTGCTAGTTGGTCATATCACCAGATCGTTGTTGCGCAAACCCTACTTGATTTCCGCCACAATCAATTGATGTGCTTCTGCCACCCAGTCGGGTTTTGGCATGAACCGAGCTTCCAAATAGAAAAGCATCGAGCGTCGCAGCCGTAATTCCATTTTCTGGCTTCGCGGCATGTTGTACTCGGCCGCGATGGCTGCGCACTGCTCTTCGGATAGTTGAGGATTCGGTTTCACGATGACGGTCGCAAAAGTCTGCCAATCGGTATCCTGATCCGCGACCACATCGGTCGACCTAGTCCGTCGAGTGGCGATGATGCGACCAAGAACGAAGTCACGAAACTCCTCATGCTTATGACAGAAGGCACGCACATGCCACCGCTCTCCGTCGGACGCAAATGCATGAGGCGAAAGCCAGCGCCACGAAGACTTCGGATCCGTCATGGACTGATAGCGGACTTCCAGCGCCTCCTTCTCGCGAATCGCCCTGACTACAGCTTGCAGCGTCTCAGAAGAAGCTGCGCGCTGCGGCAAAGGCCAAGGCTCAACTCGCACCAACGACGACGCCATCGGCACAAACTCGTCTAGTGATTGGGGCTGAATGAACCTCGGTTTAAAGCCGGGGGTTGGCAAATACCGCTTTCGCGATTTGTTGTAGTCCATGTTGCCGACGGCAACTGCCATATAGGTGCTGAAATCGGTTGCCGCCTGGGCAGGATTCACACCAAAGCGATCCACGAGATCGGCACGCTGCAGTTCCCCCTTCCAGAGCAAGCATCGTTCAATGTGCTCCAGCCGCTGACGAACCGTGAAGGGGAGATCGGCCGCAGCAGGTGACGAGATATCTTTAGACATACGAGAGAACTGTCGAAGTTAACAGGTTGCGGAGCCTAGTACGACCTGTTAGGTTGATCGATATGTAGCTTTACACGACATATTATTTATCGACGGAAGAGAATCGAACAGACTGCCCACCACAAAAACATAATGGACTGGATTCCCCTCATTGCATCAACTGCTCGTCTGATCGATTTGCATGATAGCAATCGCACGGCCGGTCATGCGGCGAGCCAATACGATTTGTATCGAGAAGCTCGGACGGGGAACCAGAACGGGCTATGGCTAGATGTAGGCCTGACAGTGATCGAGTATTTGCGCGAACGCGAAAACGAGGTCGTGGGTGGGTTTGTCTCCGGAACGGAGGTCCGTGAAGCGCTCCAGAAGCGAATTGCCGGGCTTACCGATGAGGATGTAAGGTTTGTCTTGTCCGTGCTCACGACACCTGCGGAACTATGGTTCGTCGAGCGGATGGACAATGGAGGCAGGCCGATCAATTCGACGAAAGAGACCAATCTCGTCGAGCGTTCGCGGACGGCGGATGCCTATCGCCTCGCGCCAGCTGGTCGGACCGCGTCGGGACTGGCGGCAAATGTGCGTGACATCGCCTACATTGCCGGATCTGCGAAGAACCTCCTTACGGCAATCAAAGCCCGTGATTTCTGGAAGATCACCGAACTCTCGGCCGCCATTATCGATGTCCTGAGGGCGTTCAGGCTCGAAATCGAATCTCGCCGGGAAGGCGGTCGACTGAATGGCGTTCAGGCGTTCTTCAAGGAGCGGGGAGAAGTCATCAAGGAGCAAATCGAAGAGGCCACCGAGATCCTCATGGAGGCCAGCGAATTCCTTTCCCTTCAATCGACAAGAAACGAATTTCAAGCCTGGATCGGCGCGATGGATCGGATCGGCAAACCGTCTTTCGGTCACGGATACGCAATTGAGCACTTACGACGGGTCGCGGAACAAACGCTCAAGCTGCTGGAGTCGTTCACACAACTTGTCGACGAGAGTCTCGCCGTAGACGGCCCCGTATGCCAAACCGTGTCCTTCATCGATCTGTCCACATCACTGGCTGCCCAACCATTCCAGGAACGGCTGTATTTTGCATTGATCTGCTCTTTCGGCCCAACGTCTTTAAGGCAACCCATGCCCTGCATCTTCGACTTCCTTGGGATCGTCGAACCTCGACAGATTGCCGATACCCGGGAAGAAGACGTAGACGCCCATGGCACGGAAGACATTGGTGTCAGGGCTATCAGCTTCGTTGCGGAACACGGCGCGGCGATTCTCACCGAGCTTCGCCGAGGGCCACTTTCCCTCACGGATGCCCTGAAGCACGAGTGGATTCGACTCGGTTCGAGTGGCATGAACGATCTAAGCGCATTGATCGGCACTTACTGTGACCCGTCGATGCTCGGTGCCGACTTGAATATCGTTGTGCGCCTCGGCAGTGGTCGTGATGTTTTTGAAAGCGACGCTATCGGACGACTGACATTTGATAACTTAGTCATGGTCATGGAGGAGGCGTAGTGGACACGGAAGATATTGGACGAGTCGTTGCGTATCTGCTCCAGCACCGCATCGTCGAAACACGCCCCGCCAGCGGACGCAGCAGCGACGAAGAGAGAGCGGTGGCCAAACTGCTGACGTCCATGATTCCCGACGAACGGCGCTCGCTCGACCGGATGTTCGCCGGAATGCGGTTGGGGTTCGTCGATTTCGACTGGGATGCAATTCCGGCCTTACCCAAAGGTGGCCGCGTCTTTCTGTTGGCTCGAGATATAGGGAAGGGCGAACCTCCTGGCGTCCTTTCACCCGGAGTCGTGATCGAAGCGATGCGAGAGAAAGGAAACGAGCCCGCCCGGGAGGCAGCAGCGTGGTTCGTCCATCTGTGGTTAGTCCACCTCGATCTCATCTATACAGACCAGGAACGCTCGCCATCTCAGATGCAGACCTATCCTAAAGGTATGTTCGACTTCGATGTATTCCTCGGCCGAGTCCGCAGCCATTTCGAGGACTTGCGACAAGGTTTGGATCGCAATGAAGTTCCTGCCGATGCAGTATTCAAAACGTTCGAGAAAGCCAGCCACGCCGAGGGAGAGCGACGCTGCAGGCGCTTCGTGAACCTCATGCTCGACGCCGGACTCCTCACAACCATCGCCAAAGATCTGTATCAACAGACATTACTTTCTGCATATGAGATCAAGCGGAATTACGAGCGCGGGTTGCAGCAGTTCGTGACAGATGCCAGCTCGAAGAAGTACAAGATGGCTACGTCGATTTTGACCGGAATTGACATTGACTCAATAT
Organism: Burkholderia lata; assembly: GCF_000012945.1. Lineage (NCBI taxonomy): Bacteria > Pseudomonadati > Pseudomonadota > Betaproteobacteria > Burkholderiales > Burkholderiaceae > Burkholderia > Burkholderia lata. The sequence continues at coordinate 19,217 of NC_007509.1, read as the reverse complement.
AGAGGATAGCGAATCATGTCGCTGATAGCACGCATCCAGTATGTCAATTTTCTGACCTACAGCAACCCGGACAGCAGGGACCGCAAACCTGCCATGCGGGTCGTGGAATTCTCGCCGCTAAAGTACTCGACCGCGATCAACATCCCGAACGGCCACGGGAAAACCAACATGATCTCCGCGTTGCTCTATTTGCTGAGCCGCGACACCAAACTCAAGGGTATCGCCCTACCGCTGTTTACCCCCCGTCGATGTGGCGCCCCGTCTCATATCCGCGTTCAGTTATGGGACTTGCAGGACGATCTTTCACAGACTGACCTGAATCTCGACGAAGGTTTGCTGGACCCCAAAGACCTTCCCAACAAGAACGATCATCATGTATTCGGTCTGTGTGCTTATCAGGGCGACGAACCGAGGTTCTACTACTACCGGGGCGTTTTGGAAGACTGCCCGGTCTTCGATCGTACTGAAGGCGGATATTTGTATCATCACGAGGCGGAGGTGCAGCAGGTCGTGAAGCTCGTAGGCGGCACGTGGAATATTTCGTCGGTGCACGAGTGGCGCTCCCTCATCACCAGCCACATCCCGAGCCGCGTGCTAGCACAGCAGGTCAAGTTCCATCTTGCCGGCGGCGGCGACAAGTCCGCTCAGCTTCATCAGGTCGAGGTGGATGGCGACGAAAGCTTCGATCAGGCGTTTTTCCGGACAGTTATTGCGCAGGAACTCCTTATATCAACCAGTGAACCGGAAAGCGATCCCGACGATCCGCGGGAGAATTTCGAGGACTTGTTGTATGCCCATTTCAGCAAGATGGCGTCAGCCACCATCAAAGCGGAACAGGAACAACAAGTCATAAGGGAACAGGAAGGAATCGTGCACGATCTCGCCGGCTTGGTGATCGCCGGCGAGAAGGCCAACGAGGGCCATGGCGAGTATCAAAGGCTAATCGCGAACATCGCCCGCGACGGTGCGCTGGTCTGGCATTTTGTGCGTAACGATCCGCTTCCAGGACTGCTGGATGTACGTCGACAGCCGTCCGGACGCGTGGGCGAGATCGTACCCTACATTGTGATCGACAAGATATATGGGGCAATGATCCTGGATGCAGGCCTCGAAAAGCTTACGAATGTCGAGGCGAGTGCTCTAAACCAAGTTTCTGGACGACAGCGCCTCTTGAAGCAAGAAGTAGATCAAACGCAAGTCATTGATTTTGCTTGCAATCTCGATCTGAAGACAAGCCCCAAAGGCGGTGGTTACGCCCGAAAAGGCTACACATTGGACACCGCCCTTGAACTTGTGCCGCTACTGCGAGAAGTCGGCACGGCAAGACTAGCCGGAGCCACCGACACACTCAAGCAGGCGTTCGCCTGGGTGGAAAACACTGCCGACACCAATAGCTACCGCACGATCGCACGTCGGCTTGCGACAGAAATCAAGCAGCATCAGGAAGAAATAAGATGTCGGGCGAGTGAAATCGTCGAGTGGGAGATCGAAGTCAGAGAATTGAGCGACAGGATTACGAAATACGACCAAGCCAAGGGGGCTTACGAGGATTTGGCCACGAGCGGCCATTTCACTTCGGACGAGTTAAACGCCCCCGAGTTGCTCACTGACCAGGTCAAAAAAGAGCTTCGCGCAGCAGAAGGCGCCCTATCGGACCACGACAAGCGCGTCGGCAGCCTCGAAAGTATCTTCGACAGCCACCGAGCCTTCTGCCAGAAGAACGCCGGTATCCCAGCGCGCACCCGGCTAGAGGAGTTATCCGCACGGGCCACCAGTACTCGGGACGACCGGACCCACGCTGAGCAACGTTTGGAGCGTTCCAAGGCAGAATTAGCCCAGCTCAATGTGTCGAAGGTGGAACAGGAGGGGCAATACAAGCAAAATCAGCAGCAGCTTGACGTACTGCTCGAGTTGCAATCACATCAGCCTGCCTACACGAAGTGGTTCGGCGATACGTTGCCCCATGACATTGACATCCGCGGGAACATCAAAGAGATTACCGACGACGAGAAAGCGCTCGCGCAGCGCCGTGAGGAGCGTGAACGATTCTTGCACACGATTTCAGTGCTCTCGCTGACTGTTCCGCGCTACCGCGAACTGTTCGGTGATGCGGATGCAGAGAGCATCGACATTTCCGGTGCTCTTCAAAATATCTCTACCCAAGAAAAAGCACTAGGAGCGAGGCGAGGCGCGGCCGATGCACTCCATACGCGCATCCAGAGCTTGAAATCGTTCGTCGAGATATTCCACCGGATTTTCGGGAACACCGATCCAACGATGCTCGATCCCGGCCAGGAGCGTGCCGACTTGCAGAAAGATATCGCTCTGACCGAAGCCGTCGTCGAGTCGCTCGGATCTCAAGTGTCCAGGCTCAACCTGTTTCGCGACGAGCATCCAGGTTGGACCGCTGCCGCATGGCTCGCTGATATGGAATCACAGCGCGCGACACGACTTCGTCAAATTGCCCAATACAACCAGCAGATCCTGACGGCAGAACGCCAACTCGCTGAGTTGATGTCCGATCCGGTGGCCCGACCGGAAGATGTAGCTTGCGCCCATGCTCTTCTCGACGAAGCGGTTCCGTTCGTTCCACTTCACATCTTCGTCGAGAGTCACTGCCCACCTACCGTGAAACAGCAATGGCTAACGCACTTCTCCGCGTTGCTATTTGCGCCGGTCGTGGAATCCATCGAGGAGGCGGCCGAGGCCGCTCGCATCCTGCATGATGGTCAGTTCATGATGCCCGTCCTAATCGCCAGCCGGTTAAGGGACGTAATGGAGAGCGACGCACCGGCACTGGCCCTGGAAGGCGAATGTGCATATACGTGGCTTGCCGGCATCAAGACACGCCTGGTGCATTGCCTCCTGAATCCAGCCGCCGTGGAAGAAGAGCGAACTTTGGCCAAGCAACGGCTCAGTGAGCTTCGGGAGCTGCTCGCGCGAGAGGAAGAGGCACTTGGCCACCTCTCGGAGACGTCCCCATCCGTGCTGCTCGCCCGCGATGCTGCACGGGCCGAAACATCCAATGCAGAGACAGAACTGACTGCGAGTTCCGAGCGATTCAAAGAACTGCGCAAGCAGTTGCCCGATGTCTTGGCTCGGAATTCCTCTGAAGCACTGGACAGTATTCAGAATACACGCGAATACCAATCGCTCATCAGGCAGCACGGCGAGAATGTTGCAGAACGGATTGAGGAGGAATTGCATCAACTCGATGAGCAAGCTGACGTCTTGAGGCAAGCACGAGAATGGCACGAGGCGCGCAATTCCGACACCGTGCGTGAAGTCATCATGGATATGCGTCGCTATCAGGCTTTGTTGGCAGAGCACGGCGTCGATGCGCTTCAAAAAGCCACTCAGGATCTTCAGAAAATCGCCGAAGAAGCCGAGGATCTACGGCGCTCGCGAGAATGGTACGAGGCGAGAGATCAAGACGACATACATGCCGCGGTCAGCGCGATGCGTCGATACCGGGACGTTGATGGTGATGCGGAAGTTGTGCGACTTGAGAACGTAGTTAAGGTCAGTACGGAAAAACTCAGTGCGATAGCAACGAAGATTGTCTCGGCAACTCACAACGTCAACGAAGACGAAAATCATTTATCCACGGCACGCGACACTGAATCAAACGCATCGGCAGCTTACCTCGAGAACAAGCAATATCTCGAAGCGTTGGTAAGCTTCAGCGAGAGCAAAGATCTTGCGTTCATGGAGACTCATGAAGAATCACGCATATCTCTGGAAATCGACAAACGTCGCGCAGATGCACGGAAAAGCTACCAGAGTCAGTTCCCTCACGCCCAACGTTACGTCAATGCAACCAGAGATGGCCAGACAAGCGAACAGGAATTGCTTACTCGCAAAGCCAGCGTGGAAATTAAGGTGACGGAGGCGAATCGACAGCAGGAACAGGATCGTTTAGTCGTAGAGGAAAAAATAGAGAGGCGCGACACGCTGAAGAACTATCAGGATGCCCTACATGAAGCAGCCTGCCAGCTGTTGGGCGAGTTCCGTGCGGTATCGAACAGCCTCAACGAAATTCGCGCCGCGGTGACTGAAGGTGCCCCCCGTTTTGAGAATACCGCGCTTTATCAGCACGCCGATTCGATACGCGGTAAGCTCGAACGTGCAGATGGCGATCCGTTCTTCCTCGATGATATTCGCACGATCAGCCGTTTGGCTGGTGAACTGGGGTTAGCAGGACAGTCCAAAGACATCGCTCAAGCAAGACGCCTTACCGAACGCCTGACCCGCGAATACCAGGATCGCAAGAGTAGCTTCTGCACGGAGATCATCACTGGAACTCGGAGAGGACTATCTGTACTCAACGCCGAATGGTTGCTAAGTCAGGATCGCTTTGATGCACCGCTGGAAATGAAGACTCAGATAGAGGTCAGTCTTGCGAGCAATAGAGCGCTACTACAGCAGGCGACCACAAGCCTCGAATTTGCCCGCGACAAGACAACAGAGATGCTGACGATATTGGCAAAGGACGCAGAACGGGCTCTGTCAATTCTGGATGAGGCGATGACGACGACTCCGACTTCTCGCTTCTACGTCAACGCAAACGTCATAACCGAAGATAAGATTGGCGATCTTCTGGATCACCTCTATAGCAACATCGAGGCCGAAATGCGACGAAAAGCTGATTCCAGCTCCCTGGTCGCTGAGAAACGACACCGCAAGCGTGCACTCGACGAACTGCGCACCGAAGTCTATCGCTCGCTGTTCTCCGATGTCAGTGTGGAGTTTCGCCATCCCTCCATCTGGGAAGGCGGGCAGCACCCTTTGACTTCGAAGGGGTTGAGCGAGGGCATGCGGACCGCGATTAGTCTGATGTGGATCGCGAAGCTCGCCGAGTTCCGCCTGCGGCAGGCAATCGATCAAGCGGGTGGCATGAGGCGGCAAAACCGTGCCGCGCTTCGCAAGGAGCGGTACTTTGTCATCCTGGATGGACTCTTCTCCAATCTCAGTCACGACGACATGATCGATTCGGCGATGGAGTCGCTTCGTCTGTCTGCCGGCCATTTCCAGTTAATCGGGATGATCCATCACCCGAGATACATCAACAACCCTAAGATATTCCCCGCGTACTTCGTCGGGCGGCCATATCGCGCGAACGGCGGCAAGCATTCGTGGCTCACGGTCGACCCGCATAAGGCTCCGCCCGGCTCGCTAGGCGTGTTCGGATCGCAATTCAGCAGCTAGGACATCATGGCGGCCGAAAACATAGAAAAACTCGTCAATGTACTGAGGCAACAGACCCGTAAGAGCACCGTCTTGCAGGGTGGTACGTTGATCGACCGGCTGACACACGCGACTGGCCTGGACGCGGCAGCAATTCGGGCCGGTTTCAAGGACATGCGAACGCGCGGGTGGATCGAAGCAAGCTCGTGGTCAGGAACCGGTAATCCAGTGGGTCGCGTGAAAGTGAACTTGCCGCCGCTGCCGCCACCATCCTGGGCCGAGGGTTGGAAAGATGCCCTGATTACTTGCGAGCGGCTTTCCGATTCCGACCGCGATGCGCTGTTCGAGTGCGGGGCCAGCCTAGCTGACATGGACGCCTCGGAATTCCCTAAAATCCTTGACGGACTTATTCGGCTACGTGAGGATCAGCTCGCACTCGCCGGCAGTCCTGCCTACTTGGTAAGTGCAAGGTATCTGCGAGGCTCATCGAAGATGTTGAGCAAACTAGGGGCCCGCGCCATCAAAGCGTTCGGTATCGATCTTTCTAGATTTCCCTACCATCCTCCCTATGTCATCACCGCCGGGGCATCCAATCCTGAGGCAGTAGTGCTGGTGGAAAATCCGGCAGCTTTTGAACTGGCAGTCACGACATCGGCTATTGAGCACTGCGCATTTATCGCCACCTTTGGTTTCGGATTGAGCAAAGCATCGGAGGATTTCGGCAACCAACTCGCGGGCATGGTCGAGGAGTATTTCTACAGTGCTGTGACATTGGTACGTGAGGGATCTAGAACACCCTCTGCAAGAGAGTTGCTCAATCACCCCAACATCACCTTCTGGGGCGATCTTGACATCGCCGGGATGGAGATTCACGAGCGAATCGCCAAACGCCATTCTCATGTACGACTATCGGCACTATATGGACCGATGCTCGAGGCCGTCCTGGTGGAGGACAACCGGCATCCTTATGTGTCAGCCGTCGGAAAGTCTGGTCAGGCTATGTTTCGAGCCACACGTTCGGATGCCTTGGCCATGCTCCGCTACTGCAACGAATGGGCTGCAGATCAGGAATTGGTCACAGCAAACCAAATCGAGGAATTCGCTGGCAAGCCACTCGCGATCTAGAGCTTGCTGGGCTCTGGAGATGATGGAATCTTCGAAAGCAGGCGGCACTAAGCCACAGGTTGACGGAACGTGTCTTAGACGTCTGCCTGCTCTATGACACCAACGCGGTCAAGACACTCATCCAAAACTTTGATGGTTACTCGCGATACGGTATGAGGCCGGTGATCACCGAGGCATGGATGCGCAAGAAGCAACGCGAGCAGGTCAGGGAGACCGAGCGCGGCATCGGGAACCAGTAAACGACAATGGGGCCGCGAGGCCCCGTTTCTTGTTTGGCCGATGTGGTCCGTTACAACCAATGGCTGGCGGTAGCAAGCAACGCGCCCAACGAGAACCACCAAACCCAGCCCAGGCGCTTGTTCAGCGCCTGGATGGAAGCGCTGACCTGTTGGAGTCCGAGACCGGTGTTCGAGCCCGTCAACGTTTCGAGCACGCGATGCATATCTGCCCGAGTTGCCGGCAAGTCTAGATCATCGGGATCACAGGCTACCACGTTGCTGAACCACGATGGATGCTCATGTTCCATCCGTTCCCGCATCCTGGTGAAGAGGTTGTGCGGCAGCAGATCGGAGTGTGAATCGGCGTTGATCACCACCCAGGAAGCTGCACGCAGCGCGTCGCGATGCTCTTGCTCGCGCCACAACTTCGTGTTGCGCACCATCTCGTCGAACCCCATGGCGCCGTCGCGCTCAACGGCACATGCTATCTGGTCCGTGCTCAACGGACTCGATGCGTACACCGCTGCACGCAGAGCAGGATCGTCGCTCGTCAGGAACTCATCCGTCCGCTTGGCATTCTTCGCCAAGGCAAGACGCGCAAGCCCCTTGCGAACGTTTTGGAACGATGAGAGTGACCCGTGTTTGATACCCTCGTCATCGTCGGGCGTCCATCGGGCCGCAGAGGTCAGGGGGTCATCGATGCCGTGGCCGACGGGAAGCAAAACATCGAACAGCCACCCTAGCGTAAATGCCCAAACACGGGTGTTTGGCACAGTCGTCGCCATGTTCCAGGCGGCCTCAAACACCTTGTTATGCAAGAACTCGGCGTAACCGTCAGCGAACGCCTGATCGTAAGGTATCCTCATGCGAGGATTACCCGTCACAGCGCGTAGTGCGGTCAAACGCTGCGGCTCCGAGAGGCATGTCCAGGATGGACCGCCGTTGAAAAACGCTTCAAAAAACTCGTTGCTCAGGGATGGATTCTTAAAAAAAGCAGTCAGTTCCTCATCCGTTGCAGACGGGAACCAGTCCATCGGGCTGTTGGCGAAGAACTCCATCGGCCCGTTGCTCATAAAGCTCGCACCGACGGCAACGTTCGAGAGAAGAGACAAACGGATGGCAAGGGCATGCGTGCCATCACCAGCGTTGGCGGCAAGCAAGGCCCGCCCTGTCGGAAGGTAGCAGCACCATCGTGCAAGGGCGAGATCGATCAGTGGATCGTGCCGTTCTAGCAGCGCCTGTTCGAACTGCTCGTCAACCGTATCGCTGAACGGCTGCTTTGCGACCTGCACGCCGCGATCTTCAAGGTATTTGGCCACCGTCTCAGCCGGACTGGCGACCAACCGCGCCTCGTCCACCACGCTGTTGAAACTTCGCACGTTCATCCCCCGTTGTTTTGTCGAGGAATGTAGCACGTCAAGCAGTACCGCTGATCGCACACGGTGCGGGTTTCGTCCGTCAGCCGTGCCCCAGATGTTTCAAGGCCCAGCCCCAAATCTGGACGATTTGATCGCGGTAGTTCCAGGCTCCAAAACCCACGGCAATCAACGCCCCCCAGAACCAATGCTCCCTGATCTTTTCGATTCCGGCTTTGAACGAGCGCCCGTTCCGCTCGAACCAGTTGGCATTGGTTTTCAGCGTCCCGCTATGCGCGCGCTCCGCGAAGTTGGCGAACACGTCGACTTTCGACAGGGTTGAACGGTGCATGTCCAAGAACCGCTTCTGCTCGAACGCGTCGGCCTCGCTCTGTCCGACCATGAAATCGCGGGGCGTGATGTGGTTCTTTTCCATGAGCGACTGGATGCGTGGGTGACCCGTGTACTTGTTTCCGTAGATCGCAATGAGCACGCGAGACAAGTCCACCAGTTGCTTCTCGTCGATGTGGAAACTTTGTGAGCCCAACACCGCCGCACGGTGTTCCAGCGCCGGGAAACCATAGTTCATGTCTCGCATGTTCCAGTGCAGCCAGGTGTGAAACTGATGGTCGCGAGCGAACGCAAAAAAGTCCGTCAGCATCGCCTGCTCAAACTCGTCGTACCGATTTTCAATCTGGTCGAGAGCATGAGCGCGCTCAGCAGCAAAATGGATCGAAAACGAATGCGTCTGCCCGGATTGCAGGTTTCTTACTGCGATCGATGTGACACGTGGCGAGTCCGCCTTGGTCTGGTCGTAGAAACTCTCGCAAGAGTAGTGAACGATGAGTGTGTTTTCAGGCTTCTTGAACAGGTCGTTCAGTTGCGCTTTCGCCCGTTTCCAGCGGTCGTACAGGTCTTGTTGTTGGCCCATGGTCCAGTGGCTTTTACTTGTTCCGGCGCATAAACATAGCACGACTCAATCTGGTCGACGACTGTCGGAACGATGATCAGACTCGACCACGGGCCGGCACGGCCCCATTTCATGGATTACAGCGCCATGCTTTCAGAGACCCCTTCCCGTCTCGATCTTTTGGTAGCAAAGAACGTCTCGGCCCTCGCACATACGTCGAGAGTAGGCCCGCCGCACTCGTTAATTACTGATGCATCAACGATGCAACGTCACGATGAAAGAATGCGTCAAGATCTTCTTTCCCCAAAAATTGACTAAATATTCTGCCCAAGACACCGCAGATTGAGCTCATGCCCCAGAACGGGCCACTTTTTATTCAAAGACAACTTATTGAGACTGCGGACATCTTTTCTAAGAGACAACACGAATGGACGAGACGGACGAAAGGCATCAGGAGATAAACAAATGTTATCAGGATAAAAATTTGCGCGTATCGCGATGTTTTGCCGGGTCTTAACATGCGGCCAGCTCTCGCAGGATGCCTGACGATCCATGCGGCGCTCACGATACCGATACCCATGGAGACATCCCCGATGCAAGACGCCGCCACGCCGCTCGTCGACGCGCCGCCTGCCCCGCGCCGCCGCTCGGCGCAGACCCGGACGATCATCGCCACCTCGGCCGGCAACGCGCTCGAGATGTTCGACTTCACCGTGTTCAGCTACTTCGCCGCGCTGATCGGCAAGACGTTCTTTCCGGTCGACTCGGGCGCCGGGCCACTGCTGCTCGCGATGGCGACCTTCGGCGTCGGCTTCGTGATGCGCCCGCTCGGTGGCGTGCTGATCGGCAACTACGCCGATCGCGCAGGCCGGCGCGCGGCGCTGACGCTGACGATCCAGCTGATGATCGCGGGCACCGCGCTGATCGCGCTGACGCCGTCCTATGCGCACATCGGCGTCGTCGCGCCGGTGCTGGTCGTGATCGGCCGGCTGCTGCAAGGCCTGTCGGCCGGCGGCGAAATCGGTGCGTCGACTACCTTCCTGATGGAATCGGGTCCGCTGTCCGGCCGCGGCTTCATGGTGAGCTGGCAAATGATCAGCCAGGGCGTCGCGGCGCTGCTCGGCGCGCTCAGCGGTGCGCTGCTGTCGGCCGTGCTGTCGGCAGACGCGCTCGAAAGCTGGGGCTGGCGCGTGCCGTTCCTGCTCGGCCTGCTGCTCGGCCCGGTCGGCTTCTACATCCGCCGGCATCTCGACGAAACGCATGTGCCGACGCACGATGCCGACGGCAGCGCGGTGCGCGAAGTGTTCACGCGCTACCTCGGCCGCGTCGTGCTCGGCACGCTGATGATCATCGGCGGCACGTCGACGCTCTACATCTTCGTGTTCTACATGCCCGCCTATGCGGTACGCACGCTTCACCTGCCGATGGCGACGTCGCTGCTCGCCGGCTGCGCGTCGGGGCTTGCGATGATCGTCGCCGCGCTCGTGTCGGGGCTGTGGATCATCGATCGCCTGCCGCGCCGCAAGCCGATGATCGCCGTCACGTGGCTGCTGTCGCTCGCGTGCGTGTATCCCGCCTTCCGGCTGCTGATCGCCGCGCCGTCGGTGGGGCTGATGGTCGCGATCGTCACCGTCGTGATGGCCTTCGCCACCGCAGGCAGTTCCGCGTTCCTGCTGCTGATCATGGAGGCGTTCCCGCCGCGCGTGCGCGCCACCGCGCTCGCAACGATCTACAGCTTCGGCGTGACGATCTTCGGCGGCTTCGCGCAGTTCAACGTCACGTGGCTGCTGCATCGCACCGGCGATCCGATGTCGCCCGCGTGGTACGTGCTCGCGTGCGGCGCCGTCAGCATGATCGCGCTATGGCGCTTCCGCGAACGCCCGGCCGACTCGCATCACGACGGCCGCTGAACAGCGCGCCGCTTCATTCACGGCGACGCCGGATACCGGCCGCGCCACCCACTATCAGACAACAGAATCCGCGACGTCGACGCGTGCGCGGGCGGGCCCTTGCACGCCTGCGATTCGCGCGCCGACGATCGCGACATCACGAGACAAACGTGCGCAATTCAACCCTGATGGCCGCGTGCTGCGCGGCAACCTGCATGTGGGCCGCGCCGGCCCGCGCCAACGTACAGATCTACGGCGCGCTCGACAGCTTCCTGCAATACGCGCGCATCGGCAGCCAGACGAGCGTCGGCCTGATGAGCGGCGGTGCGTCGACGTCGCGCTTCGGCTTCATCGGCAGCGAGGATCTCGGCGGTGGCCTGCGCGCGAGCTTCCGCCTCGAAAGCGGCTTCGACCTGATGTCCGGGCGCCCGCAGAGCGCAGCATCGTTCTACAACCGCGAAGCCAACGTCGCGATCGGCTCCGCGGACTGGGGGACGATCAAGCTCGGCAAGCAGTATCCGGCGATCGTGCCGGAAGCGGCCGATCCGTTCTATCTCGTCGGCCAGTTGTCGCCGTTCGCGAGCACCGCGCTGATCGGCAGCGATCTCGGGCGCGGTGCCGCGTCGCTGCCCGGGCGCATCGAGAACGCGATCAGCTACAAGACGCCGACCTACGGCGGGCTCGACGTCACCGTGCTCTACGCGTTCCGCAACGCGGCAGGCGCGAGCCCGATCGCCAGCAACGCCGGGGCCGTCGCCAATTTCGCACGCGGCCCGGTGATGCTGAGCGGTGCATACAACGCGATGTGGGCCGCCACGTCGTCGACGCCGGGCGGCGCCCCCGACGGCCCGCGCACCGATTCGGTGATGGCCAGCGCGTCGTATGCGTTCGGTCCGACACTCGCGTCGTTCGCGTACACGCTGATGCGCCCCACCGCGCCCGGCACGCTCGTCGCACAGGTCTATTCGCTGGGTGCGATCTGGCAGCGCGGCCCGCACGCGATCCGCGCCGACCTCGCGTATCGCACGATCGCCGGCCAGGCGAGCCACGCGCTCGGTGCGCTGCTCGGCTACGACTACCAGTTCTCGAAACTCACCGGTGTGTACGTACGGCTCGGCGGCTTCAGAAACACCGGACAGTCGGCGCTGTCGTTCGGCTCCGCACCGATGTCCGCCCCCGGCATGAGCAGCACCGTCTTCGCCCTTGGCCTCCGGCAGAAATTCTGACCGCGCCAGTCTCTTCACAGGAGCAATTCATGACTTCACTCGCCCTCGATTTCATCGACAGCCAGCGTGCACAATTCACCGAGCTGTCCGACCGGATCTGGAACCTCGCCGAGTTGCGCTACGAGGAATTCGCGTCGACCGACCTGCACATCCGGATGCTGGAAGAAGCCGGCTTTCGCGTGACGCGCGGCGTGGCCGACATTCCGACCGCGTTCGTCGCCGAAGCCGGCGACGGCGGCCCCGTGATCGGCATCCTCGGCGAATACGATGCGTTGTCCGGGCTCAGCCAGGAAGCCGGCGCACTCACCTGCCAGCCGTCGGGCGAGATCTCGAACGGCAATGGCCACGGCTGCGGCCACCACCTGCTCGGCACCGCCGCGCATCTCGCCGCGACAGCGGTGAAGGCGCATCTCGAACGCACGGGCCAGCCCGGCACCGTGCGCTTCTACGGCTGCCCGGCCGAGGAAGGCGGTTCCGGCAAGACGTTCATGGCGCGCGCCGGCGTGTTCGACGATCTCGACGCCGCGCTGTCGTGGCACCCGCACGTGTACACCGGCATCTTTCCGGCCGGTTCGCTCGCGAACATCCAGGCGTACTTCCGCTTCACGGGCAAGGCGTCGCACGCCGCCGCGTCGCCGCATCTCGGCCGCAGCGCGCTGGATGCCGTCGAGCTGATGAACGTGGGCGTCAACTACCTGCGCGAACACATGCTGCCCGAAGCGCGCGTGCACTATGCGGTGACGAACACGGGTGGCTTGTCGCCGAACGTCGTGCAGGCCAATGCGGAAGTGCTGTACCTCGTGCGCGCGGCCCGCAACGACCAGGCGGCCGAGCTGTTCGAGCGCGTGAAGAACGTCGCGCGCGGCGCGGCGATGATGACCGATTGCCGGCTCGAGATCGTGTTCGACAAGGCCTGCTCGAACCTGCTGGAAAACGCCGTGCTGAACCAGGTCATGTACCGGCATCTGCAGTCGATCGGCACCGCCGGCTTCGACGCGGACGACGCCGCGCTTGCCGATACGTACCAGCGCCAGACGCTCACTGCTCAGGATATCGAAACGTCATCGCGTTCGCTGAACCAGGCGTGGCGTAATCCGAAAGCGTTGTTCGACGGAATCGATCCGTACGAGCCGGGCAAGGGCCGCCCGATCTGCGGCTCGACCGACGTCGGCGACGTGAGCTGGGTCACGCCGACCGCGCAATGCCATACGAGCTGCTACGCGTTCGGCACGCCGCCGCACTCGTGGCAGTGGGTTGCGCAAGGCAAGACGCCGCTCGCGCACAAGGGCATGCTGCTTGCAGCGAAGACGATGGCCGCGACCGCGATCGACCTGCTCGGCGCACCGGACACGCTCGCGCAGGCGAAGGCCGAATTGCTCGAGCGGCGCGGCGGCCGGCCGTACGTGTGCCCGATTCCGGACGACGTCGCACTGCCGTTCCGCCGTTGACCGGCAGCACCTTCAAGCGAGCGCGGGTGGCGCGGCCAGGCTGACGTCGACGCGCTTCGGCAGCACGCCGGCCTGGTAGAACACGTCGGCGATGCGCTGCTGATACGCGAGCGTGTCGCGCGTGACGGGCTCGACGCCGAAGCGCGCGCGGCGAAACGCGAGCGCTACCGCGGGCTCCGGAATCCCCCACAGCTTCGAGAACTCGGCCGCGCCCTGCGCGCGGTTCGCATCGAGCCATCGCTGGACTGCCGTCAATTCCGACACGGCCACGTCCAGCACGTCGGCATTGTGCTGCGCATACGTGCGCGACGCAAAGTAGTAGCCGCGATTCTCGACGAGCCCGGTGCCATCCGCGACGATGCGTGCACCGAACGCCTGCTGGACTACCGCGAGAAACGGATCCCAGATGATCCACGCATCGACCGAGCGATTCTCGAATGCGGCGCGCGCATCGGACGGTGACAGCCAGACCGGCGAGATGTCGGCATAGTTGAGCTTGGCCGCCTGCAGCAGCCGGACCAGCAGGAAGTGCGTGTTCGATCCCTTCACCAGCGCGATGCGCTTGCCGCGCAGGTCCGCAAAGGTCTTGACCGGCGAATCCTTCGCGACCACCAACGCCTCGGCTGCGGGGCCGGCCGGCGTCTGCGCGTAATAGACGAGTGGTGCGCCGGCCGCGAGCGCGAAGATCGGCGGTGCCTCACCGACATCGCCGAAGTCGATCGATCCCGCGTTCAATGCCTCGAGCTGCGGCGGACCGGACGGAAACTCGGTCCACGTGACGGTCACGCCGAGTGTCGCGAGCTTGCTCTGCAGCGTACCGCGTGCCTTCAACAGGCTGAGTGGCCCTTTCTGATAGCCGATGCGCAACGTACGCACGCCGGCCGTGCTCGCCAGCGCGAAGCCCGGATGCACGGCGGCGCCCGCCGCGATGGCCAGGCCGGCATGCAGGAGCCGGCGGCGGGTTGTGGAGTGTTGGTCTGCCATGTCGTATCGGGTTCGATGAAGAGGATGCAGCTTTGCGCACGCATGCGATGAAGCCGGTCGAACCGATTCTAGGGGGTTGGCGCCACGCACCGAACCAACGATGTTCGATATCGAAAGCAAGCGCTTTCATAAGGGCACGCCGGTTATCCGCGCGTCATTGCCCGGGCCGTCGTGACGAGGCGGCCGATATCCGCCTCAAATACAGGACTACATATTATTCGTGCGATCGATGCACGGCGCCGTGCTCATATGCCGACAGCATGACCTCAGGACTTGCAGGACGCGTGCAGCGCAGCCTCGTCGGTGGCCAGCATTTCGGGCACGCATTCGCGCAGGAAATCGACGAACGTACGGATCTTCGCGTCGAGATACTGACGCGATGCATACAGCGTGTAGACCGTCAGCTTCTGCAACCGGTAGTCGGGCAGCACGCGCACCAGCGCGCCGCTCGCCAGCGCGGGCAATGCCGACGACATCGGCAGCGAACCGATGCCAAGGCCCGCGCGCAGTGCGGCGCCGAGCGCATCGGCGATGTTCACCTGGAAATCCGGCAACGGCAGGTCGAACGTTTCGGGGCCGTCGGGGCCGTCGAGATGCCAGCGATCACGTGGAAACACGGGCGTGACGATCTGCAGGCACGCATGGCCGTCGAGCTCGCGCACCGTGCGCGGCGTACCGCGCTCCTTCAGATACGCGGGCGACGCGCACAACACGCTGTGCACCTCACCGAGCCGCTGTGACACGAGCCCCGAATCGGGCAACTCCGTCGCGCTCAACTGCAGCGACACGTCGTAGCCTTCGTCGATGATGTCGGGCACGTGCTGCGACAGCGTCAGCTCGACCGCGACCGATGGATAGCGCTGCCGGTATCGCACGACCGCGGGCACCACGTAGGCCTGGCCAAAGCTCGTCGTCGCATGGACATGCAGCCGTCCGGACGGCTTTGCCTGTGCGTCGGCCGCCTCGGATTCCGCTTCTTCGATATAACCGAGGATGCGCTGGCAGCGGTCGAGATAGCGCTGCCCGGCGTCGGTCAGCGCGATGCGGCGCGTGCTGCGGTTGAGCAGGCGCGTGCGCAGGTGCGTTTCGAGCTGCGCGACCGACCGCGAGGCGTAGGCCGTCGTGATGTCCAGGCGCTGGGCCGCGCTTGTGAAGCTGCCCTCCTCCGCCACCCGGACGAAAATGCGCATCATCTGTAACGTGTCCATCGACCTGTCCCCGGGATTGAGATCACGTCGCGCCACCGCGCGGCCACGGTGCCGGCGGCTCCGGCGCAGGCCGGTCTGGCGCGAATTGTGCGGAACAGTACAGCAGCAGTGCTGACGTGTCCAGTTCGCCGTATGCGGCGTAATCCGGACGCCGAATCGAGTCGCCGAGTCGCCGTGTGCGCGATGTCCGGCCCGAGCGAATGCGCGACCGGTCGCGCCGGCACACGAGCGGCATCGGATCGGCAAAAACTACCCGGCGACCACGGTGCCGCCCCGCGATTCACGGCATGGTTGACGCATTACGCCCCGGCGGCCGCATCGAACGGATTGCGCAACACGATCGTGTCGTCGCGCTCCGCGCCGGTCGTGATCATCGAGACCGGTGCGCCCGCGACCGCTTCGACGCGTGCAATGAAATCCTGCGCGGCGCGCGGCAGCGCCGCACGTTCACGTACCCCCTTCACGGTACCGCGCCAGCCGTCGAACCGCTCGTACACCGGCTTCGCGCGCGACTGCGCATCGAGGCTCGCGGGCAGATGATCGACCCGCGCGCCATCGAATTCGTAGCCGACGCACAGCTCGATCGACTCGAAACCGTCGAGTACGTCGAGCTTGGTGAGCGCCAGCGAATCGATGCCCGAGATCCTGACGGCCTGACGCAGCTGCGCGGCATCGAGCCACCCGCAGCGGCGTGGCCGGCCGGTATTCACGCCGAACTCCTGCCCGCGCGCGCGCAGCGTTTCGCCGGTCGCGTCGGACAGCTCGGTGAGGAACGGGCCGCCGCCAACCCGCGTCGCATACGCCTTGGTGACGCCCAGCACGTGGCCGAGCTTCGACGCACCCAGCCCCGTGCCGGCCGCCGCCGCCGATGCAACGGTGCCGGACGACGTCACGAACGGGTACGTGCCCCAGTCGATGTCCAGCATCACGGCTTGGGACCCTTCAAACAGGATGCGCTCGCCGCGGTCGGTCGCGTCGTTGAGATCGGCCCAGACGGGGCGCACGAACGGCAGGATCCGCGGCGCAAGGTCGACCAGCGTCGCCAGCATCGCGTCGCGGGAATACTCGTCGAGCCCCAGGCCGCGGAACCACGCGTTGTGATGGTCGACGAGCACATCCAGTTTGGCGGCGAGCCGGCCCGGTTCCGCGAGATCGCCGACGCGCAGCCCGCGGCGCCCGACCTTGTCCTCGTAGGCCGGCCCGATCCCGCGCAGCGTGGTGCCGATCGGCTCGCGGCGCAAGCGCTCCTGAGCCTGGTCGATCGCGCGGTGGATCGGCAGCACCAGCGTCGCGTTCTCGGCGATCGACAGGTTGTCCGGCGTCACCGACAGCCCGAGCTCGGCCATCCGGCCGATTTCCGCGAGCAGCGCTTCCGGATCGAGCGCCACCCCGTTGCCGATCACGCCGCGCTTGCCGCGCACGACGCCGCTCGGCAGGAGCGCGAGCTTGTACGTCTTGCCGCCGACCACCAGCGTATGACCCGCGTTGTGGCCGCCGTTGTAGCGTGCAACGAGATCGGCCTGTGCCGCCAGCCAGTCCACGACGCGCCCCTTACCTTCGTCGCCCCATTGGGCGCCCACGACCACCACGTTCGGCATGCTCCGCACTCCATGTGAGAAATTCAGACAATCGTTCGGCCGAGCCGGCCGTTTGTGTGCCATATTGGCGGAGCTTAAGCACCCGATCAAACGATTAATCCTGAACCATCGTGTGAGTAAATTTCACACGAAAGATGCCATGGCCCGACGACTCCCTCCGCTGAATTCCCTGCGTGCGTTCGAAGCCGCCGCGCGCCTCGGCAGTTTCACGCTGGCCGCGGACGAACTGTGCGTGACCCATGGCGCGATCAGCCGGCACGTGCAGCAGCTGGAGGCGTGGCTCGGACGCCCGCTGTTCGAGCGCCATAACCGGCGGGTCGAGCTGACCGACTCGGGCCGCGCGTATCTCGCCGAGGTCGGCGCGTCGTTCGACCGGATCGCGCTCGCCACCGCACAGCATTTCGGCCATGCGCAGCAGCGCGTGCTGCGCGTGAGCGCACCCGCGACGTTTTCGTTGCGCTGGCTGGTGCCGAAGCTGTCGTCGTTCCAGGTCGCCCATCCGGCCATCGAGGTGCGGCTGTCGACGTCGAACGAGCCGATCGACAAGCTGCGCGACAAGGTCGACCTGATCGTTCGCGGCGGCCCACAGGCCATCGACGGTTACGTTGCCGAGGAATTCCTGTCCGAAGTCCGGCTGCCGGTGTGTGCGCCGAAGCTGCTCGAGGGGCGGCCGTTGCATACGCCCGCCGATCTCGCC
This sequence comes from Burkholderia lata, assembly GCF_000012945.1. Taxonomy (NCBI): domain Bacteria; kingdom Pseudomonadati; phylum Pseudomonadota; class Betaproteobacteria; order Burkholderiales; family Burkholderiaceae; genus Burkholderia; species Burkholderia lata. The sequence continues at coordinate 1,372 of NC_007509.1, read as the reverse complement.
GGCTTCACGCTGCTGCACGCGGCCACCTATCCCGGCATGTGGCCCGAATGGCTCGCGGCAGCCGGGCAGCCGAATCTCGTGCCGCGCCACTCGCTCACGCTCGAGCATTTCTACCTGACGCTGCAAGGCGCGCTCGACGGGCTCGGCGTCGCGATGGGGCCGATCGCGCTCGTCGCAGACGACATCGCCGAAGGTCGGCTCGTACAGCCGTTCAGCGAACCGGCGCTGCCGCCGTGGCGTTACTTCACGTACGTGGCGTCCGCACGCGCGAACGACGAAGCGGTGCGGGCGTTCAAGGAATGGCTGAAGGTGACGGGAAATGCGGCTGCGCCGCTGGGGCCGAGCTGACCGCGTCGGTGTGCGGGTCGCGCGCGCCAAGACACGCAGGAATCCGAATCAAATGATGCAAGCGTATGGATTGCGTTTGCGTTTGTCGATACCTGGAATGTCGTTTTCGATGTGCGCCGCGAGGCCGCGACGCACGCGGCAAGCCGCGGATCGAACCGTGGCTTGCCGCCGGACGACGCTTACTGACCAGCGCCGGCAGCCTTCTTCTGCGCGTTCTGCAGGTTCTGCGGATAGTTCGGATCATTGGCCGCCGGCTTGTAACCAGCGTCTTCGAGTTTCTTCAGCTCGGCGGTGTTCTTCGCACGTGCCGCCTTGTGCTCTGCCTTGCGTTGGGCCCTGGCCGCCTTGCGTGCCTGGCTCTTCGCTGCCTTCGCGTCCTGTGCCGCGGGCGCGCTGGCGTCGGTCTGCGCAAAAGCAGGAACTGCCGAGCCGAACAGGAACGCGGCTGCAGTAGCAGCCAGCGTGAGTTTTCTGATCTGGATTCGCATCGCTGAACTCTCTTTTCTGGTTTATCACGGATTGAAAGACCATCGAGATACCGCCCCTGCCCCGATCGGTTGTCATGCCGCGCTCGGGACCTGTGCATCATAACCGCGCCGCGAAAAATGTGGCGTCAACGTGAGAGCGGAATTGGGATACACGTATGGGAGAAAACGTGGATGCCGCTCGACGGTCACAGGCAGGACGAACTGTGTGGCGCGTGTCGGCGCGCGCCGACACGCGCTGTGGTGGAAACAGGAAACGGTCGGTGTACCCGCGCTTCGGTGACGAGGACGGCTCATGTACGCGCGGTGCAGTGCGGTGTGAGGTACCCGAGACTGTTTCATAGGTGGGGTTGCCGGCACGCCGACGCTTGATTTGACTGTTATCAGATCAATCGCGATCACAGCATCAGCAGTCGAACTGTGTGTTGCGTTGCCAGTCGACGCGGTTCAAGTGACGGTTCCTCCCATAAACGACCACGATTCGGCTTTTCCGTGATCAAGGCATGCGCGATTGCATTGCCACAGCGCACAGCAGTCGC